>NZ_QOCW01000028.1 GCF_003318295.1 Bacillus taeanensis | reverse complement strand
TGTACTACATGGTATTGGATTTCATGCGCTGCAAACATTAATCTTGCCAGCTTGGTTTTTAGAGAAAACTCCGGTACAAAACCGCTTCAAAAAAAGACTGCTCCATTCAGGCAGTATCGCTTGGATGCTTATGATTTTACTTATAGGGATTCAAACTGGACTAAGCAGACCTGTATTTGAGCTAACGATATTACCTATCCTGGGTAGCTGTTTATTATTCGTTTGGCTTGGAACCGTAATCATTACATTGGTGCTTTTTATCAAACAAAGAAGAGACGACTCCTTACCAATAGATCAACCATCCTTTGTAGAAAAAAGAGATAAAAATATATATCACTGAATTTCATAAAAAAATGATTGTTCATATCCCTGATTTCGTTCCGCTATTTGTGACAAAAGTAGTGTTATTAGGATGTTCGCGGACATCTGTTCCTCTATTCATCAATAAGGAAGCCGATTTTCAGTAAATAACGCACTCAATGTCCGCGAAAATATTAAACAAATATAATCAGCATTACTTTTTCTATTTCGTTAAAGGTTGACGGGGAATATTGGAGTATGTATGAAATGGGTATATTAGATCATGAATGGAAAGAACACGTTGAATAGGAGGTAATAAATGAAGGGATTTGATAACTTGCTGAACATAAAAACACTCAACGATACTGATAGATTCATAGGTGGCAAGATCATATTTACGAACAGCGCTCGGCACTGTTCAGAAAATAAAAGTTTTGAATCAACTTCAGAGCGAAGAGGACGGGTTTCCTGCCCAAAATAATACTTGGGACAAGTTGCCTGTCCCCCTAGCTTTTATTATTGGCCTTGCATATGGCGCAAATGCCTTAACATTTGCTGCTGTGCGTCAATCTTTTCCTTTAAAAGAAGCCGGCATTGTTTCCGGGTTTGCCAATACTGGCGGATTTCTAAGTGCCGTGCTGCTGCCGAGTATTTTTGGGAAAGTATTGGATCATTTTCAGGATGTTTCGGGCAGTATAAGTGCTGGATATTACTATGGTTTCATTACTTCAGTTATCTTCTCCATGGTTGGCTTAGTTGGAGTGATTCTTCTAAAGGAAAAACGTCAGCTGAAGAAAGCTGAAACCAGTATCGGTCTTTCTCATAAATAGTGTCGGTAAATGACTGTAATCCAGCTAATTCCTATATTAAGTTTTTACAGATGCCATACTTCAAGAAGGAAGTATGGCTGTTTTTATCAGGTGATGAATACTAGGGAAAAATCATGAATGGCTTATACGACATAGTGAAAATGAGCTGAGTTTTTGTAATATTATGGAGTACTTCCAGCAGCTCCTTTTCTTATTCTAGTAACGATGGAGGTTTGTTTAATAAAAAAAATAACAAAAATGCCTAAAATTAAGCTTAAGGTGGGAAGATAATGATTAATGTTGTATTGTACTTTGTTCAACTCAGATTGTAGATCCATAATCTTTAGCATTATTCTCTAGGGGTACTTGTTGTTTATTAGGAAAACCTATAGAAAGGAGAGAAGTAGATGGAGTCAATATGGTTAGAGTATGCTTGGACATTATTAATTCTAATTGGATTGGAAGGATTATTATCGGCTGATAATGCCCTTGTACTAGCGATTATAGCCAAGCATTTACCCGAAGAACAGAAAAAAAGAGCTATAAATTACGGAATCATTATGGCCTTCGCTTTCAGATTTGCTGCACTTTTTGCAATTTCTTTTATTGCGAATGTTTGGCAGATACAGGCAATCGGAGCGGCTTATCTTCTTTACCTAGGATTAAAGCATGTCATTAAGGCACGGTTCGGGAGAGAAAATAAGAATATTCATAAGGACGATGAAAAGGAAGCCGCTGGTAAAGGTTTCTGGCCCACAGTAGGGAAGATTGCATTAGCTGATCTCGCTTTTGCAATTGATTCGATCTTAGCTGCAGTGGCTCTTGCTCTTGGGCTTCCAGATTCACCGCTAGAAAATTTCGGTGGTATGGATGGAGGGCAGTTTATTGTTGTTCTTCTTGGAGGTATTGCTGGTCTTCTCTTGATTAAAGTTGCAGCAACTTGGTTTGTGCAGCTTCTTGAAAAACGTCCAGCATTGGAAACAACAGCCTATGCAATTGTTGCCTGGGTCGGTGTCAAACTGGCTGTAATTACCCTTGCCCATGAGGATATTGGTGTCTTAGATCATCATTTCCCACACAGCACCGTTTGGACTCTGATCTTCTATGGAGTGTTAATTGGTATTGCCCTACTCGGCTGGTTTGCACCTGGCGATAAGTCAATACAAAGAGATGAACCTAACAGTTAATCATAAGCTTAGTTATCACAGAGCCATAAGGCTGGAAATTGGTATTTGGCTGAATTGCTCTATTTGGATTTTTAGCAATGATGATAATCTCATTAGTCATTTCACCTGCTAAAGCGGATAGACCAGTTCCATTCATGCAGCAGTTTGGATTTCTAAAGGATCGAAAAGTAGCGATTGGTTTATAATGAATTAATTAATGTAATGATTGATCGTTTTGGTTTGGATGCTGATAGTAAAAGAATCGATAAAGAACATTTTTTATTAATTACTTAGTAGCGCCTATTGATTTAAAGGAAAAGAAGGTGTCACCTGCATTTGAGTTGGTAAAAATGAGCACGGACGACGGTAGTGAAGCTATTGAGCGTAAAAAGATTGGGAAAATAACAGTAAAGAAAGTATACTAAAAGGAGTTTTGAGAAGTCGCCATCATTATAAAGCAGAAAAACGCAAGGTCAATCGCACCTTGCGTTTACTGTTGATTCATCTTATGTGCATATTTAAATTAGCATTTATAATCCTCATATGAACCCGTTTCTCTTTGGCTTCCCACACTTATGACATCTCGAACATGATTATATCCTTAGGTGGCTTCTTACTGCCTGATAATGAGGGATAAAATTTGTCTTTCCACTCACTTCTTTGGTTAATTCTACTTAAGGTAAGTTGGGAATCCAATTATTTATTTTCTCAATAAATTGTTCTCTATCATTGGTACATGTTAAGTCAGTCTCTAAGCAGTCACTGCTATTTTGGGGACTAAAATCAAAACTGGAAAAAATAGCTAAAGTCAAAACGACAACAAGAGCTATTATTTTAATGTTTTTATCCAATTGATTCCCTTCTGCTGTTCTATTAATTAAACAAACCAAACATTTAATGGAACTAAACGTCCTCTTAGATTCTTATCTCGACTGTTAATCTAAAAAATTATAAAATTAACTTTTTAATGCTCGAGTAAAAATGAGCTTTTTCTTATCAAGTCCTCGTATTGATTGGAAATTCACTAAAATTGTGCCTGTAATAATGGTTAAAGCCCCTAATGCTGTCAACCAAGAAATAGCTTCTTCATAAAAAATGACTCCTAATAGTAAAGCGATAATTGGTGAAATAAATAGCCATGTAGATGGAAAGACAGGATTTGTTCGTACGACAAGCCAATAATAAAGACTGTGTCCTATCATTGAACCGAAAACGATTAAATAAACAAGAGATCCGATTGAGGCTGGGTTCATATTGATGTCAAACTGTCCTCTTTCCGTAACGAATGATAAGACGATTAATAATATCCCGCCATACATCATTTGAACTGCATTTAGTGCAATTGGGGATGTATTTTGAAACCTGTTCATCACTTGTTTCGTATAAATCGTCCCTGCTGCGTAAAATACTTCACCAATGATAATCACCAAACAACCATAGAGCCAAAATGAACTCGTTTTTATTGTCAGACTAGGAAAAAGTAAAAACGACACACCAATCATCCCTATAAAACAGCCAATAAATGAGAGTCGATTTCCTTTTTGTTTTAAAAAAATACTTTGAATGATTAATATCATCATTGGTCCTGTAGAAGATAAGACCGCTGCCACCCCTGATGTTACATATTGCTCTGCCCAGTACAATGTGGAAAATGTTCCAAAGGTTAAACAGCCTCCAGTTAAAAGCATCTCTTTTTGAATCAATAATCTTTTTGTAGTTTTCTTATTGCAGACCATGATCGTAAAAAGAATCAAACCTGACACAAAGAAGCGAAAGCCTGCCGATAAAAATGGCGGCAAACCTGAATCCACCCCTATTTTAATGGCTAGAAATGTTGTGCCAAAAATAAAACACATAAACAAAAAGCTAACAACCACCATCAGAACTCCTCCTTTTTTTACATCATAAAAGGAGATGAGTAGAACAGTTTATAAGAAATAGACCAGTTTACTAGGCACTGTGATAAAATAAATCCATACTTTGAGGGGGGAATGTGCGTGGGGAAAATCGCTAAAAATGAAGACTTTCTTTTTAACCAGGTGTATGATTATGTGCTAAATCGAATAGAGTGCAAAGAATGGAATGAGCATGATAAACTTCCCTCCATTAGACAATTAGCACTGGAATTAAATATAAATCGATTAACTGTATTAAAGGCATATCAACTGCTGAAAAAACATAACAAAATTTATGTAAAAGATAAAGTGGGCTATTTTGTTCAATCGAAGGAAACGGTGCCACCTGAATACAGCGACCATTCAATTGTTTCAGCCTATGTGCAAAAAAGTTCTTTATCTGAAATACACCAATCACAGGTTGATTATAACTTTTCTCAGGCATTAATCGACCCTAATCTATTACCGAACCATTACCTTTCAGATTATGTAAAGAAAGTATTTGACCTTTATCCAAAGATTCTGGCAACTTACTCCAATGTGCAGGGAGATAAGGAGCTTCGCGATGCACTTGCTCACTATTTTATTAAACGGTATAAAACCGTCCTTGATGCAGATAATCTATTAATCCTATCAGGTTCACAACAAGGCATTCATCTTATTGCACAAACCTTTATTAAGCCAAGAGACACCGTTTTGTTTGAAAGACCAAGTTATAGTGCTGCGATTGATATTTTTAGAGCGAGAGGAGCAAAAATTTTAACAGTCGACATTACCCCGGATGGATACGATCTAGACGAGGTTGAACAATACATGAAACGATATAAGCCACGATTGTTTTATCTTAATCCTACCTTTCACAATCCTACCGGTTATACAGTGCCAGCTGCACAACGAAAAGAGTTAGTGCGCCTAGCGGAACAGTATCGCTGTCTTTTGCTTGAGGACGATGCCTATCATGATATTTATTTTGAAAAGAAGCCGCCAGCTCCGATTTACACATTTGATACGTCTGGAACCGTTATTTATCTCCGGAGCTTTTGTAAATACATCTCTCCAGGTTTAAGAGTGGCTGCAATGATTTGTCAATCATCGATCATGAAATCACTCATTTCCGTTAAAGCTTTAACGGATAACGGCTCACCACTTTTAAATCAAAAGATTTTTCTTCATTACTTTTCATCGCCTAGATTGCAGCAGCATATAGATAAGCTGCGAATTGCGCTTCAGGTTCGAAAAGAAATCATGGAGGAAGAATTGAATCACACAAATTGGCAGTGGAACAGCCCTGATGGAGGACTAAATTTATGGGTACAGCTCCCTAACGATCAATCAACGGAAGTATTATTAACTAAATCGATGGCATATTCCATATCGTTTGTCCCTGGTCCAGTCTGTGATCCTCTAAAAACATTATCATCGTGGATGAGACTAAGCTACTCCTATACGAATGAAAACCAACTGCGTGAGGGATTAAAAAAATTGATTCATGCAGCGAAATAGCAGTCAAAACTTAGCATATATAAGTATTTTGGAGTTAATTAAGAGAGGAGTAATCATATGAATTTCAATATAAAGGAAGCAGTTGAGATTCTAGAGCGCACCCCACAAACATTGGAGGTCTTTTTATCTGGTTTATCCGACGGTTGGCTGAAATGCAATGAAGGCGAAGGAACTTGGAATGCTTCTGAAGTGATTGATCATCTTATTGATGGGGAGAAAACTAATTGGATCCCAAGGTTAGAAATGATTCTTCGAGAAGGTGAAAATAAACCATTCCCTCCATTTGATCGTTATTCTCATTTAAATGAGAACTCTGAAAGATCGCTTGAACAAAAGCTGCATGATTTTAAAACAATTAGAACATCAAATATAACGAAACTTAAAGATCTTATTGAACCCGAATTACATCTTGAATTAACAGGTATACACCCTGCATTCGGTGTCGTGAAGTTAAGAGAATTGCTTTCTACATGGGTTGTCCATGATCTAACACACACTGTTCAAATCGTACGGGTAATGGCTAAGAGATACATGGTGGACGTTGGGCCTTGGAAAGAATATTTAAGTATATTGAGAAAATAATGATAACATAAGAAAAAAAGATAGATTCCACTTAGAAAAATCCCTTTTTATTCTATAATAAAGTAGTCGATGCAGATTAATAACTTGCTGCATCGACTACTTTGTTTCTATAGCTATTATTAAAGGGTTTTGCTTTTACTTTACGTTTTAAAATTTGAAGATCAACACCAAGTGGATAATCTTTCACATCCGATAATAAGCTTAAACCATGATCAAAAAGAAACAGAAGGTTATTCGTATGACGATCTTCATTTAGAATAAATGCATCAAATGCGAGCATTTGTGCAATTTTATCCGAAACATCTAATCCTGTAAACTGGTGGGCTTTTTCCATAATAGCATTAAACTTATCGGCTGTAGAGCAGCGGGTATTAGTTAAAATTTCATCCGTTGTTTCAAAATTTGCTTCAAATAAGCGTTCAAGTGTTACTTCCTGCAAATGACCACGAAAATCGATGGAATAACAGCCTTCTACAACCGTTCCATCGTGCTTTTCAATTAAACAAGGTACATAAGGAACAAAAGAAGTTTTTGGTAAAGTGGAGCTATCTAAAACAAGAGAAGCAGCATATTCTGCCATGTTTTCATAGCCGCGAGTATTTTCCTTCAACCACTTATTTCCTACGAGCCATTTTGATTGATCACCTTTACTTGAAGTGCTAATAATCGCTTCAGCATCTTGGGGGATTTGAATTTTTTTCATGTACGCACCTCTTTTCAAAAATGCTGAACTTTATTTATAAATTCTTCATTTAAAGAATTAATTCCTGTTGTAAATTAATGATGGTTTATCAACTATAACGTTAACTTAGCAATGCGTACCAGCCAGCACAATAAGAACAATATCTAGTCTTCTTATTATAGCAAACATAAGTTTTCTTTTCTAAATATAATTCGAAGAGCCAAGTTGCCTGTCCCTCAGGATTTTTTGTTTATAAAAATACCATTCAGGACCGATTTCCGTTAAAATAAACATTGCGATTTCACAATAGTTTTTCACAAATTATAAATGTCCAAATGTACTTGTGTTTGATAATAAGTTATTAAGCATGATATAAGTGTAAAAGAAGTGGAACATTTTTCTTTATATTTTTTGACCGAGAGTTTGAAGTTGTATTCATAGTGAGAGGATTTGAGTTTGAAATGAAAGATAATTTTTGGCGTGATTTACCACGACCATTTTTTGTACTTGCACCAATGGAAGATGTGACAGATGTTGTTTTTCGTCACGTAGTAAGTAAAGCAGGTAGACCGGATGTATTTTTCACAGAGTTTACAAACTCGGATAGCTATTGTCATCCAGAGGGCATGAAAAGTGTGCGCGGCCGTTTGATTTTTACAGAAGATGAACAGCCAATGGTGGCACATATTTGGGGAGATAAGCCCGAATATTTCCGGCAAATGAGCATTGGCATGGCAGAGTTAGGATTTAAAGGCATCGATATTAATATGGGCTGCCCTGTACCGAATGTGGCATCAAGAGGGAAAGGTAGTGGTCTAATTCTGCGTCCAGACGTTGCGGCAGAACTTATTCAAGCAGCAAAAGCGGGCGGACTGCCTGTCAGCGTGAAAACACGCCTTGGCTATAACGATGTAAATGAGTGGGAGGAGTGGCTAACGCATATTTTAAAACAGGATATTGCGAACCTTTCCATTCATTTGCGTACAAGAAAGGAAATGAGCCAAGTAGATGCGCATTGGGAGTTAATTCCGGAAATCAAAAAATTACGTGACCGTATCGCACCAAATACGCTGCTAACAATTAATGGAGATATTCCTGACCGTCAAACTGGGCTGCAGCTTGCAGAACAATATGGTATTGATGGCGTTATGATCGGACGAGGTATTTTTAAAAATCCTTTTTCTTTTGAAAAAGAGCCAAAAGAGCATAGCAGTAAAGAATACCTTGATCTTTTAAGACTGCAGCTTGATCTTCAAGACCAATATGCGGAAGCACTGCCACGTTCAATCACCGGGCTTCATCGCTTTTTTAAAATTTATGTCAAAGGATTCCGTGGAGCTGGTGCATTAAGAAATCAATTGATGAACACGAAATCAACAGATGAAGTGCGTGCATTGCTTGATAACTTTGAAAAAGAGGTTGATGGGACGGGGACAGTGAAATGATGTAACTCTCAAAAAGTTAGAGAAAAAATGAATCACATCAACTAAAGGGTGCTTGAATTCAATAAGGGGTTACCGACGACTCCAGCTCCTTTTGCTTATTCAAGTAAATTGGCAGTTTACTTCAAAATATTGTTAGAAAAACAGCTGTATATAAAGCTACTAACATCTTTAATAGGCGATGTGATTTTTAGCGGGTACTTTAAGCTTCTTGGTCCACTTATAAGAAGTATTCTCGGAACGGATGTTTGGTCTGAAGTTCCTAATTGTGCTGTTGAATATATGTTTTATCAGTAACTTAATTATTGTTTTTTTATCTGGCTAACAGATTACAAATTGTTATTAATGAACATGTGTTAAATGAAAGAATTATTCAAAGAATGTGGAAAATAAAACTACCATGGAATTGATTGGAATTGATATGCTCTATTTCTAACAACATCATGAATTTTGTAATCCCGGTGTTGGAGTGATATCTTACTGTTTCAAAACTATATTAAAAATTAAAAGCTGCTGCAAAAACAAAGCGAATCTTTATCCAAGTAAGATAGAATATTTCGCAGAATAGGGCAATAAGAAAAACACATCTTTTATAAGAAAGGTGTGTTTTTTAATTTCAGTTTTGACACACATATTAGATATTGCTAATATGTTAGTAACAAAACATATTCGGAAAATCTAATATGATGGAGGTTAATATATTGCTTGAAAAAATCGATATGGATACGAAAGTAAAGCTATTACAAGGGTTTGCACATAAAATACGCATTCAAATTCTGGAGTGTATTAAAGAAGAAGAAAAAACGGTCTCCCAAATTGTCGATGAATTAAACGGCAATCAATCAAACATATCGCAGCACTTAGCATGTTTAAAAGGCTGCGGGTTAATTGTAGGAAGACAGGAAGGGAAATATATTTTTTATAGTTTAAGTAATCAACGAGTTCGAGATTTGTTAACGATGTTTGATGTTGTGTTGGAAGAAGTTCAAAATGACGTTGCTTGTTGTAAAAATCATATCGTTTAGGAGGGGGAATAAATGGCAGACCCATGCTGCAGTTCTAATGAAAGAGAACCCATTAAAGTGAAAGAAAAAACAAGTTGTTGTAGTAATAATTCGAACATTGAAGATTTTTCTAAAGGTGAGTATTCTAAGAACTGCTGCAGCAGCCAAGTATCTGTTGATGAGAATGAAGGAAATAGTATATCTTGCTGCAGTAATGAAGGTGTTGAAAATAAATCAAATGAAAGCAAAAATGCTGCTGCAAAAGGTGAAATAGTTGAATATCGAATAGATGGAATGGATTGCGGTAGTTGTGCTAAAAGTATTGAAAACCACTTAAATACAATCCCAACAGTTCAAAGGGTCAGTGTGAATTTTTCAACAGGAAAAATGAAAGTTGAACACGAGAACAGTGTGGAAGATATTATCTCTGAAGTTTCTAAAATCGGTTTTAAAGCGTCATTGCTCTCAAAGAATAGTCATTCTTCTGAATCAAGAAAGAACAGAGAAGGAAATGGAATCATTCTATCTTCGGGCATGTTAATTGCACTAGGTTTTATTAGTTCTTTTACAGAAGTTTCATCTTTACTTACAACACTAATGTATGCAATAGCAATTGTTATTAGCGGTTATAAGCCCGTAAAAAGCGCCTATTTCTCTATAAAAAGTCGTTCATTAGATATGAATGTGCTAATGTCAGCTGCCGCTATTGGTGCTGCCTTAATTGGTGAATGGTTAGAAGGGGCCACAGTAGTTTGGTTGTTTACTTTAGGAACCACTCTTCAAAATATGTCTATTGAGAAAACGAGAAATTCAATTCGAAATCTTATGAATTTAGCTCCATCAGAGGCTTGGATTAAAGTAGACTCTCAATTGATTAAAAAACCTGTTGAAGAAGTGTCTGTTGGTGAAGTTTTAATCGTAAAGCCAGGAGATAAAATCCCATTAGACGGTGAGATTGTAAAAGGTGAATCTAGTATTAATCAAGCGCCGATTACAGGAGAATCGATTCCAGTCGATAAAGAATTTGGAGATCCGGTATATGCAGGAACAATCAATGAAAGTGGTTCTCTTGAAATAAAAGTTACGAAGTTAGTTGAAGATACAACAATAGCTAAAATCATTCACTTAGTTGAGGAAGCACAAGAACAGAAAGCTCCTACCCAAGCGTTTATTGATAAGTTTGCCAGCATTTATACGCCTATCGTGTTTGTTTTAGCATTAGTTGTAATCGTGATGCCACCACTATTTGGCTTTGGTACTTGGGGAGAATGGGTTTATAAAGGACTTGCATTATTAGTTGTTGCTTGCCCTTGTGCATTAGTTATTTCTACACCTGTTGCTATTGTTTCTGCTATCGGAAACGCTGCAAAGAATGGTGTCTTAATAAAAGGGGGTACGTTCTTAGAAAGGGCTGGGGCTATCAATGCGATTGCATTTGATAAAACAGGGACCTTAACAGAAGGAAAGCCAAAAGTTTTTGAAGTTGATGCGTTAGCTGCGTCAGAAGACGACTTAATTTCTACAGCACTAACATTAGAAAATTATTCTACACACCCGATAGCAAAAACAATTGTTGACTATGCGAAAAGCAAGGGAGTTCAGGCTAAAAACGGTGAATTTTTTAAAAGTATCGTCGGTAAAGGTGTTCAAGCAATAATCGATGGAGAAATTTATTATGCCGGTAATCTAAAACTATTTGAAGAAATGAATAGTTCTTTAAGTGATGTTAAGGCCAAAGTAGATAACATACAAAGTCAAGGAAAAACCGTAGTGATCATCGGTACACAACAAGAAATCATGGGTATTATTTCTGTTGCTGATGCGATTCGAACAACTACCGTACACGCATTGAATGGGTTGAAGCAAGTCGGAGTTAGCCAAGTTGTCATGTTAACGGGTGATAATGAAGGTACAGCGAAAATGATTTCAAAAGAAGCAAGTGTTAGTCGTTATTTTGCTGAACTATTACCAGAAGATAAAGTAGATGCGATCAAGCAATTACAAAACGAAGGTTATAAAGTAGCAATGGTTGGGGATGGCATTAACGATGCTCCTGCACTTGCGACAGCTGATTTAGGAATTGCGATGGGTGGAGCAGGAACAGATACAGCAATGGAAACGGCAGATATCGTTTTAATGGCTGATAACCTTGAAAAACTGCCGCACACGATTAAGCTAAGCAGAAAAGCACTTACGATCATCAAACAAAACATTTGGTTCTCATTAATCGTTAAATTCGCAGCACTAGCCTTAATCTTTCCAGGTTGGCTTACACTTTGGTTAGCCGTTTTAAGTGATACAGGAGCTGCGATCATCGTCATTTTAAATGCGCTGCGCCTTTTAAAAGTTAAATAGCTAAATACGTGAGAAGTTATTGCTTGAATGGACCTATAACTCAAACGCAATTGAAGGAAATACATTAACAATTAATGAAACAAAAGTGATTCTAGATGGGATAACCGTTGGCGGTAAAACAATGCGGGAACATTTAGAGGTTATTAATCATCGTGATGCGATTGGGTATGTAGAAGAAATTGTGCAAAAATCGGAGCCTTTATCTGAATGGCAAATTAAAAATTTACACCGAATTGTATTAAAGGGTATTGATGACGAGTATGCAGGTTTTTATCGCGATAAAATTGGTATGAACAAGAAACACAGCAGCTGCATTCTGTTACCCGTGCAGCGATGTTACATGCAATTTTTGTTGGAATTCATCCTTTCATAGACGGTAACGGACGCAACTCGCGTTTATTACTGAATTTAGAATTGCTGAAAGATGGATTTCCGCTAATTGTCATTAAAGCAGCAAATCGACTAGCTTATTATGAATCATTAGATAAAGCCCATACACAAAAAGATTATGATGACTTTATTAAGTTAGTCGCAATGGAAGTGGAAGATTCATTGGATCTCTATTTAAGCACATTGAATTAAGGAGCTTTATTTAAAAGATGTTTTCAAAATAACGTTTGTTCGGGTGACTGGAACTTATATAAACATAGCAAATCGTTCGTTAGTAAACTTAAAAAGAGCTGTCCTCATGAATTGTTTTTTCTAATTTGAGGACAGCTTTTTTTAGTCATATTCTTTGCTGCATACATTCTTCGGATCTACTCAAGATTTGCATGTCTGCCATACATTTTCGTAGTATTTAATCCCTTTTTCTCCATAAATCTTAAGATAACTGCATCGTAAAACAGCAGCAGTGTTTGCTCAAATAATGAGCCCATTGGCTGGATCGTTTTATAGTTACCTTCAGACTGATCTTTTGGTGATCCAGGCAGTTTAATCGTAAAATCTGCGAGTTTTCCTATCGTAGATTCTGGTGAGAGTGTAACGACTGCAATCTTACCGCCAATGCTTTTTGCTTTTTCAGCTAAGGAAACTAAGCTTTTTGTTTCACCAGATCCTGATCCGATGATGAGAATATCACCTTTTTCAAAGTTTGGTGTAACCGTTTCACCTATTACATACGCATCAATTCCCATATGCATCATTCGCATTGCAAATGATTTAGCCATAAATCCAGACCTGCCGGCACCAGCTGCAAAGACCTTGTTAGATTCAAGAATTTCATGAACAAGTTTTTCGGCTTCTTCATCAGCGATTAAGTCGAGTGAATAACGTAACTCTTTTATGATTTCTTCTAAATAGTGGATTGTATTCATTGCTGCACGAACACTGCCTCATTAATCATTTCTTTCATTTCTTTTGCTGCAGCATGTTTATCTTCTTGTCCAGTAATACCGCCGCCGACAATGACAAGGTCTGGCTGAACTTTAACCACTTCTGGCAGTGTTTCTAATTTAATGCCGCCTGCGATTGCTGTTTTCGCATCCTTTACAACACTTTTAATTGTTTGTAAATCTTCAAACGAGTTTTTTCCAACTGCTTGAAGATCGTAGCCAGTATGCACACAAATATAGTCTACTCCCAGTGCGTCAACTTCTTTTGCGCGTTCTGCAAGGTCTTTGACAGCAATCATATCAACGAGGATCTTTTTGCCTTGTTTTTTTGCTTCTTCAACCGCGCCTTTAATTGACATATCTTCAGCTGTGCCAAGGATTGTCACAATATCAGCACCTGCTTCAGAAGCTTTCATGACTTCATAGCCAGCAGCGTCCATAATTTTAAGATCTGCTAAAACTTTTAAATGAGGGAATGCTTCTTTTACAGCTTTTACGGCATGGAGACCTTCATTGATCACAACCGGTGTACCGATTTCTACGATGTCGATGTGCTCCTCAACTTCTTTTACTAATTCGAGTGCCTCTGGGATATTTACTAAGTCTAACGCTAATTGTAATTCCATTTTATACTTCACTCCTCATGTTTTTTTCTGCTTTATTATGCAGTGTCTATTTCTTGCAGCAATTGCTGTAGTTGTAAGTATAATTTGTAATATGAAACTTAGGAAGTACGCACTTTATTTTTACATAGTGTTAAAAAGTATACTATATGATAAACTATGGAGACGGAGGTGAAACAAATGTCACGATTTGACGACAAAATGTTTAACTGTGAAAAAGAATTAACCCTTTCTGTTATTGGCGGTAAATGGAAAATGATTATTTTATGGCATTTAGGTAAAGAGGGAACGAAACGATTTAGTGAGTTAAAAGCACTCATACCGGGCATTACTCAAAGAATGCTTGTGAACCAATTACGGGAACTCGAAGAAGACCGTATTGTTCATCGCGAAGTTTATCCGGTCGTTCCGCCAAAAGTAGAATATTCATTAACAGAGCATGGAGAAAGTCTCATGCCGATCCTTGACTCGATGTATCAATGGGGAAAAAATTATATGGAAAATGTAATCGGGGGCTCTGAAGAAGAAAGCTCCTCTTTATAAAAAAATACTTAGGTACTTAAAAAAGGTGAGACATCGAAGTGATGTCTCACCTTTTAAATAGAATCATTGCATTGAATAAGTCAACGAGAACTGCTTGTCAAAATAGAGCTAAAGTGAAAGAGAGACTTTTATTTCCCTTAGTGTTTTTTAAGTAACCTAGTAACTAAAAAGTGAGTACTTGTTAATCAGCTTAATGTATTTAATAATAGCATTACAGTTTATTAAAAAAATATATATTGAACAGTGAACAATGTTGATCATCGTTTGCTAGTTTATCATAGAAAGTAGGGGTTTGAATGAAGCTAAGAGTATCAGCCGTACAATATCACCTTCATACAATTCGTTCTTTTGATGAATTCGCACGGCAGGTTGAGCATTACGTAAAAACAGCCGAGGAATTTTCATCTGATTTTATTTTATTTCCAGAGTTTTTCACCACTCAATTAATGTCTATTGAAAACGAGTTTGGTGAGGCCTTAACAATCGAACAATTACCGAATTTTACAGAACAATACCGTTCTTTATTTATGACGCTTGCGATTAAAGCAAAGATGCACATTATTGCTGGTACTCATGTAATTAATAAGGGCGGCAAGTTATATAATGTAGCACATATGTTTTATCCTGATGGAAGAGTTGTCGAACAAGCTAAGCTTCACATTACGCCAACAGAAGTGGATGAATGGAATATGAAGGCTGGGGATGGGCTGCAGGTTTTTGAAACGGAAAAAGGCACGCTTGCGATGTTAACTTGCTATGACATCGAGTTTCCGGAAATTGTTCGAATGGCAAAAGCAAAAGGAGCCGATGTGATTTTCTGTCCTTCCTGCACAGATGATCGCCATGGTTTTCACCGCGTTCGGTATACAAGTCATGCAAGAGCGATTGAAAACCAGGTGTATGTTGTAACAACAGGTACAGTAGGATCGCTTCAAACCGTTGATTTTATGCGCGGAAACTTTGGACAGGCAGCAGTTATTACGCCAAACGATGTGCCATTTCCGCCAAAAGGGATTTTAGCAGAAGGGGAAATCAATCAAGATATGATTGTAACCGCGGACCTTGATTTAGAACTTCTCTACCAAGTGCGGAAACATGGTTCTGTGACGACTTGGCGTGATCGACGAACAGATCTTTATCCAGATTGGGAAAATACAAAAACAGAAACTCTCGTATAAGGGGGCCGCGTAATGTATCGTAAGGAGTTTTATGTATTCAAAGATGAAAAGCCTATTCCAGCCGTTATTCGCAACTATGAATCTAAGGATTTTCCAAGCTTAATTCGTATTCAAGAGGAAAGCTTTCCACCGCCATTTCCTTCTGAATTATGGTGGAATACGAAACAGCTTTCAAATCACGTAAACCTCTTTCCAGAAGGTGCATTATGTCTGGAAGTGAATGGAGAAATTGCGGCTTCGATGACAGGTTTAATGATCGATTATGATCCTAATCATCCAGACCATTCTTGGGAAGAGATTACAGATAACGGTTATATTACGAACCATAATCCAAATGGAAATACATTGTACGTTGTCGATATCGGCGTACGTCCTGCATACCGAAAATATGGGTTAGGGAAGTGGCTCATGCAGTCCATGTATGAGGTGGTCGTTCATTTAGGATTGAAACGCTTACTCGGTGGAGGAAGAATGCCTGGTTATCATAAAGAAGCAGATGAAATGACTGCCGATCAATATTTGGATGAAGTGGTAAAAGGGAATAAAAAAGATCCAGTTATTACTTTTTTACTCAGGTGCGGTCGTACACCTGTGAAAGCGGCAGCTGACTACCTAGACGATGAGGAATCATGCAATTACGCGGCACTTATGGAATGGAAAAACCCTTACTTTACAACAAATAAAGACCAGAAGACAAATAAATAAAGGTGGAGTTTCGTCGAATAACAAATATCGCAGATCCTTTATCTATCTAAATGAATGTGCGAGCCATACTTTAAGAAAAAGTATGGCTCTTTTTATTGCTTTAACAACGTTCAGTCAGAAACATTATAACGATATACCAGAAGAAATAGCCAGTCCCATCACAAACCTCGCACATAGAAGACAGAAACAATTTCGCTTTCCAATTGGAAAAGGAACAAAACCGATATCACTTCTGCTATTATTGAGATTTTTCATAAAAGTCGGCAAAACTACGGAACTCGAAAGATTAAGCAGGAATTACAACAGCTTAGGAAGACAGTGTCCAGACGTAGAATTTGCCGAATCATGAAAGCGCAGGGGCTTGTTTCTTCCTACACCGTCGCTCAATTTAAACCACATTCAAATGGAAGTAATGAGTCCGAACAAACGAATGAATTAAATCGAGATTTTTAATAAAGATAAAACATTCGCAGCTGTTGTCAGTGATTTAACGTATGTGAGAGTCAATAAAAAGTGGCATTACATATGTGTATTTGTCGATCTCTTTAATCGAGAAATTATTGGCTACAGCGCTGGACCAAACAGAGATGCGTTATTGGTTTATCGTGCCTTTGCGTCCGTAAAAACAGATCTTCGCAACATCCAGATCTTCCATACAGATCGAGGAAATGAGTTTAAAAACAAGCTCATCGATGAAGCATTAGAGACATTAGCATCCAATGATCATTAAGTATGAAGGGCTGTCCATACGATAACGCAGTGGCAGAAGCTGTTTTTAAAATTATTAAGACTGAATTTGTCAAAGGGCGTCATTTTGATAGCTTGGAAGAATTGACTAGAGAATTACATGATTATGTTCACTACTATTATTATAATCACTATATAGGTCATCATGAATGGTTTTATCCACAATATAATGACTACAATAAGTATGTTTCACGTCAACAAACATATATTGCATTACAAGCAGTAAATGGGAAATATGTAGCCGCTGAAGGCGGTGGAGGAAGAGAATTAGTGGCTAATCGTGATAGGATTGGTCCGTGGGAAAAATTTATTATTCATTATGTATCGCCACCACCTGTTGAACCTCCACCGCATGAAAACAAATTACTGCTTAAAGAAGATATCTCTCTTTTTTTATTTGAGTATTTAGGAATCGGATTTAATTGTCATGTAAAAATAGAAGTATGGACAAATGAAATTAAAATATCGTCTTATATTAATGAGCATAGGGTTGGCTATGACTCGATTAAGATGGAAGGTCATAACACAGTAGTTATTCAAAAAAGTGTATCAGGTTTAAAACCAAAATTTGTTTTTTCAAGACATGGTAAAAGGTTAGATGCAAGGGTGGAAGTAAAGGTTGGAGGTAGAATTATTGCAAAATGGGGTCCAGAAACAATTGCTAAGTGGTAATTTTTAATTGTTTAAGTTACAGTCACTTGTTGAATTGGATAAGTGACTGGCAGAGCACCTGAGCCTAGGTTGCAACATATAGCGATTGGGATTCCCGCCTAGTAAGAATTAGCTATTCGTTCATAGCGAGTCTTGGGGGACAAGGGATAACTCTTGTCTTTAAGCGTAGACAGTGAGGTAATGGTCCGTAAGCCATACGAACAGTCAAAGTATTCGACTTCAAGAAAAACGGCCATAGCTGCAACTGCACCTTCTTTTAGGATCTTAAAACATTTAAAAATTAAAAGCCACTACAAAGACACAACGAATCATTTATCCAAGGACTATAGAATATTTCGCAGAATAGTGCAATAAGAGAAACACATCTTTTATAAGAAAGGTGTGTTTTTTGATATAAGTTTTGATATATATTAGATATTTCTAATATGTTGTTAATAAAACGTATTAGAAGAATCTAATATAACGGAGGTTAATATATTGCTGAAAAAAATCGATATGGATACTTATTGGAAGACAGGAAGGGAAATATATTTTTTATAGTTTAAGTAATCAACGAGTTCGAGATTCGTTAACGATGTTTGATCTTGTGCTGGAAGAAGTGCAAAATGACGTTGCTTGTTGTAAAAATCATATCGTTATTATGAAAGGTCTTGATTAGTACCAGTCACTTATCGAGTTTGACAAGTGGCTGGCATTTACATAAGCGATAAACCGCTGATTATAAGCCATCTTGCAGCCATTTTATCAAATATCTTCCCTGTAATAGATGATAGAATGCTGGTAATGAGCATTCCAGAAAAAACGGATACGTATAAACACCGAATTATTGTAAAATGTAATTGGAACTATATTTCATAGTCTTTTTTTGTCAATAATAGAGCTGTTATTCCGATTCTCCACAACTAACAATTGCAGATATTTCTTGGTTTGTTATATTAAAAGTCGCATTATTTACGATTATTTCTTCTATTTGCACTATATAAGTGAATGATTTATTACTACGATCATCTAAACAATCACAAAAGTTAAGCACTAGTGGCTCAATTGATTTAATATTCTGTACTACAGTAGGAAAAATCTCTGATGCTTTATAAGTCCATTTTTCTAGTACTTTTATTTTTCCTGTATGATTAGACTTGCGAACAAGTCTATACACTATACTTAGTGATGGATTTAAACCAAAAATCTCAAACTCTAAAATTTGCGAGTAATTAAATAGAACACATGGCATTTCTATATTTCTTGGATTTACTTTTACTGCAGCCAAATTTATAGGTGGATCATTATTCATTAACTTCTTTGGTAAATTGACTTTAAATACTTTGCCGCAATTTAAAAAAGGTATTGTTTGCATGAGTGATTCTCCTTCCTAAAATACTTTTTAAGTGAGCTTATCTGAACTGGAAAAAACTTGGGCAGTCATACTTTTTTGAGTGATGTTGTAGGAAGAGTTGTCTGATAACTTCGCCTTAATCAATTCGATTGTGTAAGTACAACAACGATCATTGTCAGTATTTAAACAATCACAAAAGTTAAATACGAGAGGTTCTTTAATATTCGTATTATTTACAAATGCCCTTCTGAACGGCCATTCTTGGAGAACTTCTGTATTCGAGTGATCAGTACACATTCTCACCAATCTAAATACTAAGTCATTGAACCGTTCTTCTTTCAAAATGGAAGTGATAAAACAAGAAAAGTTAATTAAAATACATGGTTTACTTATTTTTTCTGTATTAATGGTTAATTGAGTTAGTACGACAGGTGGATCTTCTTTACTCAGTTGAAGAGGTAAGACCGGATTAAATACTTTGCCGCATTTCACAAAAGGTACAACACGTTTATTATATTCGAGCCTCTTTGCACTTGAACTTTTTTTATGTCCTTGATTAATATACAGTTGAGGTTTAGAAGTAGATTCTCGTTTCTTCACATTGGCCACCTCCTATTGTTTATATGGACTTCTTTTCGACTTTTTAATGTGCTCAGGTGCTTCACGAATAACTGTAGCTGTAATACTTTTATTCGTAATATTGTAGCTCCTCACACTATTCGTTTCAATTTGAACGATTTCCAGTTTATAGGTTAAGTTTT
This sequence comes from Bacillus taeanensis, assembly GCF_003318295.1. Taxonomy (GTDB): domain Bacteria; phylum Bacillota; class Bacilli; order Bacillales; family UBA6769; genus Maribacillus; species Maribacillus taeanensis. The sequence goes on along the minus strand of NZ_QOCW01000028.1, from coordinate 44,119 downwards.
CACTAACATTAAAATCTAAACAATCACAGAAGTTAAGAACTGTAGGTTGATTCGTATCCACATTAGCAATTTCTAGTACCTCAGAAGCTTCAAATTCAAATTCCCATTCCTGTAAAATTTGTGCATCCTTAATTTTCCGCTGTTCTCTGACAAGTCGGTAAAGGATTTTTATTTTTGGGTTAAGTCCTAACAATGAAACATTGATAAATTCAGAGAATTTAACAAGGACACATGGTCTTGCGATACGTTTTGTATTTACATGAACTTCTGCTAATAAAATAGGAGGTTCACTTGGATCTAACTGAGTTGGTAAGTCGGGGTTGAACACTTTACCACACTTCACAAATGGTAAATCACTTTTTTTATCCATTTTTCAACTCCTTCTTCCTATTATTTTTCTTATTGTATGTCTTCAAGCGTTCCTATTAATAAGAGAGCTTACATCGATCGTTTGGTACATTGTATGCAGTTAGTATTGGGTCTGTTTAGAGATTTATTGCTTTTTTAATTAAGTTCATATGAGACCTATGAGTTGAATGAAGAACAAGAAAAAAACTGTGTTGAGTGTTGTATGTAATGCACTCTAGCGCAGTCTTATTATTTATATTCGTAAATCTTGGTCTTCCAAACTACAATTCCCATGATCACTGTCCTAAGCAAGAGGATACATAAAGCAATTAATTAAATACATTAAAAAATGGGTTAAAATACTTCAAAGGCAATAAATTTCAAGTATTTTAGCTCGTGACTGTCACTATTCGTTATTAAACATAAAAAAGCTGACCTCATGAATCAGTTATTCTGATTTGAGGCTAGCCTTTTTAAATCTTATTAATTTTTATTGATTAACTAATAACTCATTTATTTTAGAAGTTACATTGTTTACAACGCCTGTATTCACTTGACCAAATTTTTAAATTGCAATTTGCTTAGACAGTGTATATATTTTATCTGCTCGAATTGCTGAAGTTAATTTGAGATTTCCCTTTACTAAATCTTTTGATTCAACAACCACCGAATAATCAAGGTCTTTTAATTGAGAAGTAATTGCTGCAACAAGGAGGTCTTCTGTTGTTTTATTGTAGCTATTATTGAAAATGATTAAAACCGGACGCTGTTTTCTTTGGGATAAGTCACTAAATGGCACAGGTATTAAAACAATGTCTCCTTGTTCATACATCATTTCAAACCTCATCATCGATGTCATTATCCCAAAAATCAAGACTGCTTTCGCTTGCTTTTGTTAAATCCTGAGACAACTTTCTCTCTTTCTTAGCTTTTAGAAATTCAGCAAAATCTAAAATCTTAATTACTTCATTTTCAGGTATTTCATCAATAATTTTAAGGAGTCGTTCTTTAGCTGTATTCATGTTTTCACCTGCTTCCATGAATAATTTCTTCCATTATATCACTATAAACTTTCCTTGCGAATAACTGTGTATTCTTGTTTGTTGTTATGATTTCGGAAACTTATAAAAAAATGAGAATTGTTATGTATTACTCGAATATAAACTGCCGTCTACTGAAAAAAGAATTGATTTTATGATTGCCGGACGAGATGCTAGAGGGAAGAAGAATGCGATGATTATAGAGCTGAAGCAGTGGCAGAAGGCAAAAACTTGTGAAGGAGATGGAATTGTTCGAACCTTTTTAGGAAAACGAGAACGGGAAACAGTTCATCCTTCTTATCAGGCATCGTTTTATGCATCACTAATTAAAGATTAATTCTACAGGAAAGGTATCCTTTTTTGTTGTCTTTTACTAGATTTTATTGGTTAATCAACACTCGTCAATGGAATATTCTATTTCTTTTTTATTGTAAAAAGGCATAATTATTAAGAATGGATGTATCCTGAAACTTTTTTATAAAGGAGGGTAGAGCGTAGTGAACGAAAGAACAAGAATTCAACTAAGCCGCTATCAAGGTGCGAATTTTTCCAGTGCTGCTAATGATCAGCTTCCAATTTCATTCGAGGAATGGAAAGAGAGGGCACGCCTCATTTTAGCAAAAGCACCATTTGACTATATAGAAGGAGGAGCAGGTTCAGAAGATACGATAGCAGCAAATGAAAAGGCATTTAAATGTTGGCGTATTCGACCTCGAATGATGATTGATGTGTCACATCGAAACTTATCCGTTTCGATGTTTAACCATACCTTCCCAAGTCCTATTCTTCTAGCTCCAATTGGCGCCCAATCTATTTTCCATGTACAAGCAGAATTAGCCTCTGCTAAAGCGGCAGCTTCCACTAAGACACCATTCATTGTTAGCTATGTTTCCTCCTATACTATAGAAGAAATCGCAGCGGAAATGGGGGATGCTGTACGTTGGTTTCAGCTCTATATAGGAAGAGACTGGGATGTAACAGCTAGTTTGCTTCATAGAGCTGAAAAGGCCGGTTATTCAGCAATCGTCGTTACGGTAGATTTACCATTGTATGGGTGGCGGGAAAGAGATTACCGTAATGCTTATTTTCCTTACTCGCAAGGAATAGGACTGAGTAATTATACTTCAGACCCTGTTTTTATGTTTAAACTTTCCAAGATTCCGGGCGGTAACCCTCAAGACATGATTGCTTTATTTTTTAGAAACCTTCTTAATCCTAGTTTAACGTGGAAAGATCTTGCTTCTTTAAGAAAGTTAACAAATCTCCCCATCCTACTTAAAGGAATTCTTCATCCGGAAGATGCTAAATTAGCTTTGAATTACGGTGCAGATGGAATCATTGTATCGAACCATGGCGGGAGACAAGTAGATGGGGCGGTTGCAGCACTCGATGCATTGCCGGAAATATATCATGCTGTTCAAGGGCAAGTACCTGTCCTTATGGATAGCGGCATCCGCCGAGGAGCGGATGTCATAAAGGCGCTGTCACTTGGAGCAGCGGCTGTTCTAATCGGTCGTCCTTATGTTTATGGATTAGCTGCAGCCGGAGAAAAAGGGGTAAGAAGAGTAATAAAAAACTTAATTTCTGATCTTGATCTAACAATGGCTAACATAGGAAAAAGGACCACTAGAGAACTTCATCAGTATGACCTTGTAAAACAATAAAACACAAGCAACTTCATTCTATAAAAATAGGTGGGGGTTTTATGATTTGAACGAGTTAAACTATAAAGAAACAGCTTTATTTGAACACCGCTTTTGGTTACAGGTTTTAGGTGATCATGCTCGTTTTATCTTCGAATCTTTATCTCGTAAAGCGATTAAAGAAACTAAATTATCTTTTCAATTTATTAAAACATTCGATCAATTACTACATTACGCACGTCAAGATTTGGCAAGTACAGAGCTTATGGAATTAAACAAACAAGCAAATCATTACGCTTCAGAAATTCGTTTATTTAAACTTGAACTAATTCGCCAGCATCTTACAGGAATGATATATCTTCCTCCTACATTTCTGAATCATATGGTTAATGAGGTAGAAGAGTATTCACGAATTCTTTTATTTTTAATAGAGGAAAAAACACCTCCCGCTCTTCATTCTATACACCATCACCTCTTATGGATGTCAGATGCCTCTGTTCATGCGAGCGCCATTGTACGCACTCTTGATCCAATAGAAAAAAGTGTCATTCAAAAAAGTGAATCATTTACAAAACATTTTGATAATTTTTATCTGAAAGCGATTGAATTAGCTGGATATATGCGCTCCAATCTTGCAAGTTTTCCTGTCTTGGATCGTTTTAATCATGAAGTGAAACTGGAAATGCTGTTATTTAAGGAGTTTCTCGATGAATTGGAGGAGTTAGGAATGACTTCTCAATTGCTTGGCAATCTTTCTCCATTAATTGTCGATCATATGGCGAGAGAGGGATGCTATTATTTAATGAAATTAGCACAAGTCTCAAACGTAAAAACAATCATATGTGATCCAACCCGTCCGCGACCTGAAAAATAGGTTAATTTTATAATGATAGAAATCATAAAAGTCCACTCTAATCTGCTTGATTGGGTTAAAGGGAGCCTATATATAATATAGCTAAATAAAAACTAAACTCTTTACAACAATAAAGCACCAGGTGCATACAAATATCTTAATTAAAACATAAATGAAAGGTTAGTGATCAATGGTGCTAAATGTTTTTAGTACCTGGCATAGATCTGAAGCAAGGTCAAGTTATGTTGCTTTAGGTGATTCGATCGCTTGGGGGCTAGGAGCTGCCCAAAACCGTGGGTATGTGGATTTGTTTTACAAGTTTCTTGTAAAAATGATTGATAAAAAGTTTATTCTTCATAATCTAGCTGTTCCGCGCTTTTCAACCTCGTCACTTTATTCTCAATTGCGTATCGATCCTAACACGAAACATAAAGTAAAAGAAGCTAAACTTATTACAATTAGTATCGGTGGAAACAATCTGCTTTCTGCGGCTGGTGACAATTTTAGCATTATTGATGAAAGATGTGCAGCATTAGGTGTTTTATCTTTTCAACATGATTGGCCTAAAATACTTTATGAAATTCGAAAGCGTCTTAAATCTAAAGCAAGTATATATGTGATGACGCTTTATAATCCATATAGAGGAAGTGATCCGAACTTTACGAAGGCTGATTCGTTTATTCAAGAAATTAATCGCATTATTCTTAATTCAGCTTATATAAAAAAGTATAAGTATGAAGTAGTGGATGTGTATTCTTATTTTAAAGGAAAAATGAACGAGAATTGGAAGGTTTGTAAGTGGACTCACTTTTGTGAAAAGGAACGCGACCCTCATCCAACAGATGATGGACATTCTCAAATCTATATGCTTCACAAAGGTAAGCTTTTATAGATTCAGTAAATGTTTAAATTAATAATATGATCCAAAAATTAAGCGTGATGAGCTTCATAAAAAGGTTGCTTTTTTATGAATGAATTCAATCATTATCTTTACATGTATAAGCAAAGGAGTTTGACTCAAAAGGTTATTGCTGCCTTTTGAATCAAACTCCTCATACTTTCTAGCGTTATTGTATTGAGAGTAAATATTTTACTAAGCTTTCCTGTTCAGCTTTAGTAAAGCCTGTAGAATCATCTACCCAATATTCATGTCCAATTCCTGACACATGAACATCATTTAGTCCAGCCTTTTTGTTTGCTGAAATGACTTTTTCTCGTAACTTTTTATCCACTAATGCATATAAGCTGTTTGCCGGATCAGGCAGAATCCCTTTTTCAAATGTCCCTGGTATGCCCAGATGTTTGTTTACATCAGGTCCTACAGCTACTCCTCCGTCGTGAAGATAAGGAGCTGACCAGTAGAGACCATTTAAAGCTGGCGTTTTATATCCTCCTGGTGAATCTCCGTAGGCAAATCCAAGCTTAATTTGTTCAGGATCTAAATGATCAATAGGCACTTTTAACACACGGGCATCTTTTGGTACAGGAACTGGTGTATCTGGTGAATACAAATAGGCGTCACCAAAAATTTTCTCCGTTTTTTTCAATGATTGAGCCCTCGATGGTTCTGTTTTAACTTCATTTACAGATACAATCCGGTTATTCGTTAAATTTGCACCTGCATGACAGCTAATACAGCCAGCTTTATTAAATACTCTTTCTCCTTCTTTGATCGCATTTGCTTCCAATTTTACCCGCGGTTTAGGAGGGACAAGAGTATTTTGCCATGCTGACATTGCATTGTTTTGTTCGTTAAACATATAGCCGGGTGAGCTGACAATTAACCCGTCTGGAGCAGCTAATGTTACTTTTGGAAAAGACGGTGGTTTAACAGCTTCATTCACACCGGGTGCTTCTGGGTTAGGATCGACTGTATGGAAGAATTCTGACGGCTTTTCCTTTTTATCAGGAGTATAGCGGAATTTTGGATTTGCCGCATTTTGCAATAGCGTACCGAGATAAACTTCTTTATCAATTCCAAATAGATCCTCGCTTATTTCAGATTGCGTAAGTGGATCTGAATTTTGGGCATGGACATTGTTATTAAAGGTACTTAATCCTTTAAATGGTCCAGCCATTGCATGTCCGCTCCAACCATATGGAAAATCTCCAAAAGTAAAAGAATCAGGAATTTGTGCTGGATTGCTTTCCATGTCAATCGTTGAATCAAAGTTTCCTTTTGGCCATTTAATAAACACAGCATCGACAGCTTCCTCTAATGCTTTTGGATTAGGGAGAGGTGCAGAACTTCCATTGCTCGTCACGACCATTCGCTCCGAATTTTTTATGTAATTCTTTAACGATTTGATGTTCGTATGCGTAAAATAGGAAGCAGAATTAGTTGCCATCGCAATGAGTAAACCAGCATTCAAGTCTGTATTTACCGCACCTTCTATCACTTGTTTTGTTTCCCGGTCAACAGTGGCGTGACAGGCAGCGCAGCTTATTCCAGCTTTTAATTTTCCATCTACCTTTTTCAGCGGTACCCCTAAGATTTCATTTGATTCTTTTGCTACATCTAATCCTGTATTTACCAATGTTCCTTTTTTATAAGTTTTTCCATTAATCGTAATTGTTTCAGCGAGTTCTACTTGTAAATTTGTCGTTCCTTTGCCGTTTAATTTTTTTACAGCCTTTTGAATGTTTTCTAATGTTATTGGCCCGTTAAAAGCGCCAATAATATCTGTAAGATATACCTCATTTCCAAATGTTTCCTCATAAAAAGCTTTCTTGCCTAATTCAATCAACTTCTTGTCGATTTTTACAGCTCCGTTTTTAGGAGACAACAAAGCTTTTCCTTCCTCAGTTTTCATCAGCTTTTCAGCCTCTTTTTGTGAAAATAGTTTGCCCCAAAGGTCATACGCAGGTTTTTCAGAAATCATTTGATCCGACTTTAAAATTTGGTCGTCTGATGGAATAAAAGCATATCCTGTTTGATAAAAAGTTGTAATAAGAAGTAATACAAACAGGAAAGCAATTAAACCAATTAGCACTTTTTTTATAGCTTTTTCCTCCTTTTTATAAAATGACAATATTAATATTGGATTTTCTTGAAAATAATATTCCGTTTCTTGGTACTTAATATTTTCTTAAATTCCATCATGGGAATCAAAAAAGTCGGAGTATTACAATCATTAATACATTTGGGAGAGGTTTATAGTTTAATTATCATATTCATACTTTCGTATTAGTTTCATCTTGTCTACCGCTTTCCGACATCTTTGGTCAAATTCATGCGATTTGGTCAATGAAATCAGAATTAACACCAAAAAAGGTGCTTACAGCAGCCGTTTTCGGGATGATAATGAGACTAGTAACTGGCTGTCATTGCATATGGTTTAACAACGTTTTTAATATGATGAACAAGGAAACTAGCTTTTTCACAAAAATGTTAATGAACTAATATTTAAAGATCTAGACGATCATTCAATTGAGCAATCTGCACAATCGACTTCATCAAATGCTTCCTCATGGAAAGAAGCAATCGAGTTATTAGACTCCTATCCTTGGCTGGATCTAAAACCAATGACCATCCATCCTCAATTTAAATTTCAAATATGGCAGGAAATCCGAAGTAGAAAATTAACTCAATCGAACTACAAAAAGTGAGCAAAAGCTTGTTACCCTGAAGTGGTTAAATTAGCGCAGCTTATAAAATCTTCCTCCTATACAACTGTTCTTACAGGTGCAGGGATGTCTGTTAAAAGCGGAATTCCAGATTTTCGTTCTTCGTCTGGATTGTGGAAGAATATTGACCCGCGTACTGTCGCAACCGTTGAAGCATTTCAAGATCACTATTCATTATTTCATGAATTTTACAGCATGCGTATAAAAAGTTTGGAAAGCTGTGTGCCGCATGAGGGACATCTTATTTTAGCTGATTTTGAAAAAAGAGGACTTGTAAATGCGATTGCAACGCAAAACGTAGATTGAATAGTCTTTTAGGGATTCTAATCGAGGTGGGCAGCAGGTTCAAAAGACTAGCATAACTTCTCTTTATATTATTATGAGCATTCATTTAAAATAAATGGTATACTCTTAAGGATATTATTTTTTTAGAAGGGAAGAGAAGCGTTGTTAGTAGAATATATTGTGGCCATCGTTGCCCTTGTTGCTTTAGAAATATTGTTATCTGTAGATAATGCAGCAGTACTGGCAGTAATGGTGAAGCACCTTCCGAAAGAACAGCAGGCTAAAGCGTTAAAGTATGGGTTAGCTGGTGCGGTTGTTTTTAGGTTTGCATGTTTCTTTATTATTGGATTATTAATGAAATGGTGGTTTATTCAAGCATTAGGAGCCCTTTATTTATTATATATTGGAATTAAAGGTTTAGCTGCGGGTGAAGCAGACGAAGAAGATGGAGAAAAACAAAGCAAGGCTGGTTTCTGGCCGACTGTTCTTAAAGTAGAGGTTATGGATATCGTATTTGCGATTGACAGTATGCTTGCAGCGATCGCCTTCGCTGTTGGTTTAAAAGAGTTAGGTTGGTTTAAAATCGGCGGTCTTGACGCCGGGCACTTTGGAGTTATTATGATCGGCGGTTTACTTGGTGTTGTGGCAATTCGTTATGCGGCAACAGGTTTATTAAAGGTGATGGAAACACGACCAAACCTTGAGAAAGCAGCATATGGTTTAGTAACGCTCGTAGGCGTAAAGCTTCTCATCATTACGCTCGCTCACCCAGGGTTTCACGATACAACGGGTATTACCTTTGTAACAGATCATTTTGCGCATGGAGCGTTAGTGAAAGGAATCTTTTGGGCATTCATGCTGATTATTGTACTTGCTGGCTGGTTTACGGGAGCAAAAAAATTAGACGAATCCATCAGCAAAGAAGCTTAAGAGGGAAGGGCCAATGTATTTTGGTCCTTTTTTTGTTGGATTAGGTTACTTTTTATTGGAAAAACCGTGAAGTAACAAAAAAAGTATAATAAACAAATTTGGGATACCTAAATACCAATGTACCATTAAAAAATGATAAAGACTATTCAATAAAACCAACTCCTTTATAATGGTATGTATAGAGGAGAATGGTTTAAATGACTTATGTATTAAAGCTATCCTAAATAATATGTATGTAAAAAGATAAATATGCAAAAGTTTTTCTTTTATGCTTTATAATTAGAAAAAATAGGTACCAGTCACTTATCGTATTGGGCAAATGACTGGTACTAAATTTGAAAAATGATAGAATAATTTCATCTTACTTCATGGAAAAATTTCTTTCTGATTCGATCTTCAAAATGTCTATTTACATAGTCTCTCACAAATTGGTCACGCTTTATTTGATCTTCTTCTTTTCCAAAGAAACTTCCTTTTTTCATCCGCTCTATTTCCGGCTCTAAAGCCCATATTCTTTGAGCTTCTTCCACTAATTCCGTTTCGATTTTCCGTATGCGTACCATTTCTGCAATTCGCTCTTCTCTTTCTTGTTCAGCAGTTTTTGGCTGCGGTAAGCTTCTTAAAAGTTTCTCATAGTGTTCTTTTACTTCCTGCACCTGTGTGTTGGCAATTTCTTGTGCCGCTGTCATGATCTCATTTTTTATAGTTTCCATGTTCTGAGTTTGTGGCGTGTTTGTGTTCTGTACATACTCGCCGGGTGACCTTAGTTCAAAGTGTTCCTTCACGTTTTCAAAAATGGCGTTTAATGCCCATTTTTCGCCACGCTTTTCGTTTATATGACGGGCGATTTCTAAATCTAACTCATCATATACTTTTTCATTGTTTTGGGTTCGACCAATATAGTGCAGTCCCCGGGCCTCTAACTGCTTAAACCAATTAGCTACTGTATTCGGATGTTTCCCGATCAGCTTCGCAAAATCACTACTTTTCCAAAATTGAGCCATTCTCTTATCTCCCACCTTACAAATTCCACCTGATAATCTCTTATTTTATCAAATTAAGAAGCAGGAGTAATCAAAATAATTCCTTTTGATTGATCAATATAATAATGTCTTTTTGGAAGAAGCGGCTGTATGACACCATTTTTAGATATTTTCCAAAAGTCTGATGATACCCTATGACTCATTGATACGACTGGGCTTAAACTGTAATATATTGCAAAAAAAGGTGTCAAACAGGTATTCTGCTTCCTTTTTTAGGTGTCTGGAATATCTGAAAAGCAATTCTGCTGAGCCAAGGCGACGGGTTCCACGCCCTGAACTGGAAAGAGGCAAGGTACCTGTTCCTCTGGTTTTTTAATTTTCGGATTAATTAGATTTTTTAGAAAATATAATACCTTTATCAATTATAAATGTGTTATTATAGATATTAGATAAGTAAACTAAAAATTAATAGACGATAAGTTAAGATGCCATAAGGCTTAAAAGGGAATCTGGTGAAAATCCAGAACTGTCCCCGCAACTGTAAATGTGGACGAAATAAGCGTACCACTGTATAAGATACTCTTATTATAAGAGTGATTATATGGGAAGGGCTTAAAGTAGGAAGATACATGAGTCAGGAGACCTGTCTTAATTTATAAAGTTTCAGTTTCTTCGGGAGGTGAGAAGGTGAAACGATTGTAACCAAAAATCACGATGTTTAATATGTTTTTTGGGAGCTTTCGTTTGCTTTTTTCATCCGCTCAGTTTGAATCTGAGTGGATTTTTTATTTGGATAAAAACATCTGATTTTCTAAGTGAAAAAAGATATTAGTTGTTTAGCCATGCATTTTCACAAAAAAATAGATTGGAAGTGAGTAAATGACCACTTGGAATTTATCAGAAACAAAACATCATTTATTGATTTGTAACGGAAGCAGCTGCATGAGAAAAGGTGGCGAAGAAGTAACACAGGCGATAAGAGAGGAAATTACTAACTTAAATTTAGATAGTGCTATACATACAACAAGAACACGATGTAATGGAAGATGCAAGGATGCTTGTGTTGTTATTGTTTATCCTGAAGGAGTTTGGTACAAAGCTGCTACATCTGAACTAGGAAGAGAAATTGTCCAAGAACACTTGGCTCGCAACAAGATTGTAGAAGATAGTGTGATTTATAAATATGATTTTGAGCGCTTTACTGCTCCGGAAAACTCAAGTTGTGTGGTTGGTATATGTAAACCACAAAAAAACGAAGTTAATTTGGACCTGAAATAGAGACTAGATTTGAATAACGTAAAATTGTAAACGCTTACTAAAACGATCCTTTGGAAGGAGGAATGTTAATTGCTAGGAAAGTTGCTTGTTATTGGTTTTGGACCTGGAAGTTTTGAACATATGACAAAAAGAGCTCAAGAAGCGATACAAGAGAGCGATTGTATTATTGGATACAAAACTTATGTAGAGCTAATTCAGGGTTTATTAACAGATCAAGAGATCATTAGTACAGGGATGGCAGAGGAAGTAAGTCGTGCACAAGCAGCTGTTCGTCTTGCAGAAGAAGGGAAAACAGTCGCTGTCATTTCAAGCGGTGATGCTGGTGTATATGGTATGGCAGGCCTTGTTTATGAAGTATTAATCGAACAAGGCTGGAAAGAAGAATCAGGTGTTAGTGTTGAAGTCATTCCTGGTATATCAGCGATCAATTCTTGTGCTTCCTTATTAGGAGCACCAATTATGCATGATGCATGCACAATTAGTTTGAGCGATCACTTAACACCTTGGGATTTAATTGAAAAAAGAATTGAAGCGGCAGCACAAGCTGATTTTGTTGTCACACTATATAATCCTAAGAGCGGACGTCGTACAAGACAAATTCAAGAGGCGCAGCGAATTCTATTAAACTATCGATCACCAGCTACACCTGTTGGGCTTGTAAAAAGTGCTTATCGTGATCGGGAAAAGATTATCATTACAGACCTTGAACATATGCTTGATTATGAGATTGGCATGTTAACAACTGTTGTTATTGGGAATTCAACAACTTTTCTTTATGATAATAAAATGATTACTCCAAGGGGCTATCAACGAAAGTATACGTTAAACACAATCGAGCAGCGATTAAAACCACATGAACGGTTAAGGCATGAAAATGAGCCATGGGCACTTCATAGAGGGATACAAGATTCTGTTCAAAACAGCGAGGTAAAAAAGGTGAAACAAAAAAAGGAGGATGGAACATCTTTACAAGTCGCTTTAGAGGCTCTTAGTAAAGTAGGGAGTGGATTAAATGAGACGAGTACTTCGCAACTTGTTTCGGTAAGTCCCCCTATTACATCTATTTTTGAATTAGCTGTTAGCCCGGGAATTGCCAATAAAAAGTTTACATCTGAACAAATGATGACTCTTGCAGAGGTTGTAGGAAGTGAGGGCTCGATGGAATACACGCCACACCATCAAATTTATTTAAGAATACCAACAAGTGAACCAGAGGTGATCACGAAAAAATTAAGTGATGTTGGGTTTCTGTTAGAGCCTATTGGTGATGTTTTTCAACTAAAAGCATGTGATTTCTGTGAAGGTGAAAAAAAGGATTCCATTCCATATGCTGAAGAGCTTCATCGTAAGTTAAGCGGTTTTGAACTTCCTAAAGAGTTAAAAGTGGGCTTTAACGGTTGTGGTATGGCATGTTACGGGGCAGTAAAGGAAGACATCGGAATTGTGTTTAGAAAAGGGAAATTTGATTTGTTTTTAGGTGCAAAAACAGTTGGGAGAACAGCTCACGCTGGACAGCCAGTCGCTGAAGGAATTGAGCCTGAGAAAATCATTGAGGTTATTGAAAACATCGTTTACGAATACAAAGAAAAAGGTCATCCGAATGAACGGTTTTTTAAATACTTTAAACGCGTAGGAAATGTTCAAGATTATACCTATAAAGATATGACACCAAAGATTGAAATTGAACCAGCTCCATGTGGAGACTAAATGAAAAGATAGGGGAGAAGCGTATGAAAGCTGTTTTACTAGTTGGACACGGAAGCCGGGACCCTGAAGGAAATGAACAAGTAAGACAAATGATTGACGAGTTAAAGCCCCAGTTAGATTCAGAGCTTTTAGTTGAAACATGTTTTTTAGAATTTGAAAAACCGACAATTGACCAAGGAATTCAAACATGCATTGAAAGAGGAGCTGCTCATGTATATGTTATTCCCCTTATGTTACTAGGGGCAGGTCATTCAAAAATTCATATTCCCGCAGCGATTGATGAAGCGAAACAAAAATATCCTGAAATCTCGTTCACATACGGTCGACCATTTGGTATTCATGAGGAAACGATTGAAATTTGTAAAAGCCGCTTAGAAGAAGTGGGTGAGAATCTAAAAGAACATGACGCGGATACGGCTGTTCTTTTATTAGGCCGCGGTGGAAGCGATCAGGATGCAAATAGTGATTTGTATAAAATCACTCGTTTATTATGGGAGAACATACATTACAAGTATGTTGAGCCTGCTTTTATGGGTGTTACAGATCCTCTCATAAAAGAAGGGGTTGAACGATGTGTAAAGTTAGGTGCAAAAAAGATTGTCATTTTACCATATTTTCTTTTTACCGGTATTTTAATTAAACGTCTTGAAAACATGATTGAAACATTTGAGCAAGAGCATCCTGGGATCGAGTTCAAGCTTGCAGGGTATTTTGGGTTTCATCCAAGGTTACAGACGATTATTAAAGATAGAATTAAAGAAGCGCTGCAGGGTGATGTGAAAATGAATTGTGATACATGTGTTTATCGAATTGAAGCAATGGAACATATTGATCACCATCATCATCACGACCACGATCACCACCACGATCATGAACATGAGGCGCAAAAACTATGATTCTCTTTTTAGCTGGTACGGGTGATGCAAGAGCATTAGCCTTAATGATTCAAGAAGCAGGATACAAAATTTTAACAACTGTCGTAACAGAAAATGCCGGAAAGGAAATGCAAAAGGCTGGGTTAGACGTTTACGTAGGACGGTTAACGAATGAGGATTTTGTGAAGATGATTCAAACACAAGGTTTTAAAGCTGTTGTGGACGCTAGTCACCCTTTTGCAGAAGAAGCGAGTAAAAACGCTTTGTTAGGCGCAAAAGAAGCGAATGTTCCTTATATACGTTACGAACGTGAATCACAAACTTATCAACATAAAGGCATTATAATGGTTGACAGCTATGAAGAAGCGGCACAATTGGCAGCTGAAAAAAAAGGTGTGATTATGCTTACAACAGGAAGTAAAACGCTTAATGTCTTCACAAGCAGACTATTAAATGAACCTGATACCCGCGTTATTGCTCGTATGCTGCCAAGAAAAGATAATATGGAAAAATGCGAAGCGCTCGGCTTGCCGCAAAAAGACATTGTCGCGATTCAAGGCCCTTTTACAAAGGAATTCAATCGTGCTCTGTACAATCAGTACGGCGTGACAACAATGGTCACAAAGGAAAGTGGCAAAGCAGGGTCTGTGGATGAAAAATTAGAAGCTGCGATTGAATTAGGAATTGAAACAATCATGATAAAACGACCAAACATTCAATATGGAAATGCTTACTCAGACTTTTCAAGTATTCTAACTAGTATTGATGCCATTTGTAAAGAAGAAAAATAACAAAAGCAAATTGGAGGAATGAATGATGGACTTTAAAACAGAGTTTAAACCTTTAACCGTACAACCTCAGGAAATTGAGGGTATGAGTTTTAACATAATCGATTCAGAGTTTGGTGAACATGATTTTTCAGAGGAACAGTACAAAGTTGTCCAACGTGTTGTGCACGCTTCGGCTGATTTTAAATTGGGACATAGCATGCTTTTTCATGACAAAGCGATTCAAGCAGGAATTGATGCAATTCGCAATGGGGAACACGTTTATGTGGATGTTCAAATGATTCTAAGCGGTGTGAGCAAAGGAAGAATTGAAAAGCATGGCGGGAGTGTAAATGTTTATATTTCTGATCCAGAAGTAATGAAAGAAGCGAAACGTTTAAACACAACTCGCGCGATCATTTCGGTACGAAAAGCGATTCAACAATTTGACGGTGGAATTTTTGCAATTGGAAATGCTCCAACTGCATTATTAGAATTAATTCGCTTAATTAAAGAAGGAAAAGCAAAGCCAAGCTTAGTAATCGGTCTTCCAGTAGGCTTTGTATCAGCACCTGAGTCTAAGGAAGAATTAGCGAAATTAGATGTTCCGTTTATTACGAATGTAGGCAGAAAGGGTGGCAGTACGGTCACGGTTGCGGCGTTAAATGCAATTTCTCTTTTAGCTGAAAAGGAGTAATTCATGGACGCGAAAGCTAAAAAGAAAGACAAGAAAGAAATGCGTTCAGGCTACACAACAGGTGCCTGTGCAGCTGCGACAACAAAAGCCGCTTTGCTTGCATTAATAACGGGTGAAACTCAAACCAAAAGCACGATATATTTACCAGTTGGCAAATTTGCGACATTTATAATGGAAAGCTGCATCATTGAGCCTCATTTAGCTGAGGCAGGAACGATTAAAGATGCCGGTGATGATCCAGATGCTACACACGGAGCACTTATTAAATCGACCGTTTCTTGGAGTGATAAGCCTGGCATTTCCCTTGATGGTGGTATTGGGGTTGGTCGTGTGACCAAAGAGGGTCTCCCTGTGCCTGTAGGTGAAGCAGCCATTAACCCTGTACCGCGGAAAATGATTCTTGAAACAGCTCAAGAAGTTCTTACGTCTCACAGAATTAATAGAGGCATTCACATTACGATTTCAGTTCCTGATGGCGAAAAAATCGCAGAAGCGACATTGAACAAGCGCCTTGGCATTATCGGTGGGATCTCTATTTTAGGAACACGAGGAACGGTTATTCCATTTTCAAGCTCTGCCTATATGGCAAGTATTGTCCAGGCAATTAGTGTTGCGCGGGCAAGTGAATGTCACCATGTTGTGATCACAACGGGAGGTAGAAGCGAGAAATATGGGATGCAGCAATATCCAGAACTTCCTGAAGAGGCATTTATTGAAATGGGCGATTTCGTTGGCTTTACACTAAAGCAATGCAAACGACAAGGAATTAAGAAAGTATCTCTCGTTGGAATGATGGGGAAATTTTCAAAAGTTGCACAAGGTGTGATGATGGTTCATTCCAAAAGCGCACCAGTTGATTTTAACTTTCTAGCAAGTATAGCTGTTGAATCTGGGGTAAAGGATGAAGTGCTGCTTGAAACGATCAAGCAGGCAAACACCGCTTCTCAAGTAGGTGATTTACTGTATGACCAAGGTTATCATGATTTTTTTAAGATTCTTTGTACTTACTGCTGCTTGTCAGGATTAAAGGAAGTTGGCGGTGGGATCTCGATTGAGACAAGCTTGTACACGTTGAAAGGTACATTGCTTGGAAAGGCAGGGGAAAATGACGAAGAAAATGAAAATTATTGGAATCGGTGACGATGGGAAGAGAAGCCTTCTTCCCATCTATGAGAAATGGATTGACGAAAGTGAGGTTCTTGTAGGGGGAGAACGACAATTATTATTTTTTCCAGATTACGAAGGGGAAAAGGTAACGATTAAAGGCGGCTTATCCTCACTCGTCACTTCCTTAGAAAGAGAAACGAGAAAAGTTGTTGTGTTAGCCTCTGGGGACCCATTATTTTATGGAATCGGCAGCTATCTTGCCAAAAAACTAGATGTAGAAATTTATCCTTATATAAGCTCACTGCAGCAAGCGTTTGCCAAAATGAATGAGAGCTGGCAGGATGCGTATGTCGTAAGTGTGCATGGAAGAAGCATGAAAGGACTTGCGCAAAAGATCAATGGCCGCAAAAAAGTTGCTCTTCTTACGGATGCTGTTAATAGCCCTAATCAAATCGCGCGTTATTTACGTTCATTTGGAATGAAGGAGTACAGAGCTTTTGTCGCTGAAAATCTCGGAGGGGAAAATGAACGATATGCGTTTTATGAGCTTGATGAGATGGAAAACACAGAATTTTCTCCGCTTAATGTTGTAATCCTTCAAAAAGTATCAGAAGGAAAACGGTGGTCATTTGGAATTAATGACGACGAATTTTATCAGAGAAAGCCTGAAAAAGGGTTATTAACGAAAAAAGAAATTAGAACGCTTAGCTTAAGCGAATTAAAGCTTACCGAAAGCAGTACTGTATGGGATATTGGCACTTGTACAGGATCTGTTGCGATTGAGGCTTGCATGATTGCAAAAGAAGGACAAATATTTGCGATTGAAAAAAATGAACATGATCTAGAAAATTGTCGTTTGAATATGGTGAAATTTCGAACGGACTTTACTGTTGTTCAAGGAAAAGCTCCAGAGCGTTTAGACGAATTCCCAGATCCTGATGCGGTCTTTATTGGCGGGACAGCGGGAGGTATGGAAGAGATTTTATCGGTTTGCTGCTCGCGATTAAAAAAGGGCGGAAGAATCGTTTTAAATGCGGTGACGATTGAGAACTTATATCAAGCAGGTGAAACGTTTAAAAAAAATGGATTCCAAGTGAACATTACTTTAGCCCAAATTTCGAGAAGTAAACCGATCTTAAACTTAACGCGATTTGACGCATTAAATCCAATTTACATTATTACTGCACAACATAAGGAAGGGGAATAAGAATGGTAGGAACATTATACGGCTTAGGAGTAGGTCCGGGAGATCCAGAGCTTTTAACCGTTAAAGCGTTTCGGAAGCTAAAAGAAGCTCCAGTGATTGCCTATCCTAAAAAGCAAAAGGGCAGTAAAAGCTATGCACAACGGATTATTGATGTGTACATAAACCCGGGTGAAAAAGAAATGCTCGGCCTCGTCTTTCCGATGACGAAGGATCCAGAAATTCTTGAACGTGAATGGTTAAATACGGTCGAGATTGTGTGGGAAAAACTTAAGTCAGGTAAGGATGTTGCGTTTGTAACAGAAGGAGACCCTCTTTTGTACAGTACCTTTATTCATATGATGAATCTCGTAAAAGAGCGCTACCCAGAAGTTAACATTGAAACCGTACCAGGAATTTCATCGATTAACGGGGCTGCTTCTAGACTTGGTATTGCCCTTGCGGAGGGAGATGATCATGTTGCGATCATTCCTGCAAGAGATGACTATGAAGCAATGAAAAAAGCGATTGTAGAAAATGATTGTGTGATTTTTATTAAAGTCGCAAAAGTGATCGATTTAATGCTCGAAATTCTTCGCGAGCTCGATTTAGTTGATAAAGCGTCTGTTGTAACAAAGGTAACATCTAATGAAGAAATTATTTGGGACATCCGCGAATTAGAGCGAGCGGAATTAGAATATTTAACACTTATGGTGGTGAGAAAATAATGAAAATTACAATTATAGGGGCGGGTCCAGGCGATCCAGACTTAATTACAGTAAAAGGGTTAAAACTCCTTCAAGAGGCGGACGTTGTCCTGTACGCTGATTCATTAGTTAGTGCAGAACTAATTGAACGAGCAAAGCCTGAAGCGGAAATTATTAAAACGGCAGGGATGCATCTTGAGGAAATGGTTCAAGTGATGGTTAATCGTGTTCAAGAAGGAAAAAAAGTTGTCCGTGTTCATACCGGTGATCCTGCTGTGTATGGGGCAATCATGGAGCAAATCGCAATACTAAACAAAAAAGACGTTTCTGTAGAAATTATTCCTGGTGTAAGCTCTGTTTTTGCATCAGCTGCCGCGCTAGGTGTCGAGCTGACGATTCCAGACTTAACACAAACGGTTATTCTTACAAGAGCAGAAGGAAGAACACCGGTTCCAGAGTCTGAGAAGCTAAAAGATCTCGCAAAGCATAACTGTACGGTTGCGTTGTTTTTAAGTGCGACGCTTACGAAAAAGATTGTAAAAGAATTTTTAGCTGCTGGCTGGAGCAAGGATACACCTGTTGGTGTCGTTTACAAAGCAACATGGCCTGATCAAAAAATTATTCGCTCGACACTTGAGCATCTTGATGAAGATATGCGTACAAATGAAATCCGCAAACAAGCGATGATTTTAGCTGGTTGGGCACTTGATAAAAGTATTCATGAAAAGAATTTTAAATCAAAGCTTTATGATAAAGCATTCACTCACGGTTTTCGTAAAGGAGTGAAAGAATGACACTCGTTTTAGAAGAAGGAAAAGACGTTGAATTGAAACAAAATGGAACATATGCGATTGTGGCGATTACAAAGCATGGCGTTACACTAGCGCGGAGCTTATATGCTAATTTCCATCAAACCGATTTATTTTACATGAGTAAATTTGAAAAGGGCGATGAAGCGAAGCGAAACATCTCTCTTTTTGAAGGAAATGTCCGGATGCTTCTTCCATCCCTTTTTCAACACTATAAAGGCATTATTATGATTATCTCATTAGGTGCTGTCGTTCGCATGATTGCACCGTTATTAAAAGATAAAAAAACAGATCCTGCCGTTGTTGTAATTGATGATAAAGGAAAGCATGTTATTAGTGTGCTTTCTGGTCATTTAGGCGGGGCAAATGAATTAACAAAGGAAGTTGCTGAACTATTAAAGGCGACACCAGTTATTACGACCGCTTCAGATGTTCAAAAAACGATTCCTGTTGATTTATTTGGCAGTAGATTTGGCTGGGTGTGGGAAAGTGCTGAGAAGTTAACACCAGTAAGTGCATCTGTCGTAAATGAAGAACAAGTCGCAGTGATTCAGGAGTCTGGGGAAAAAGACTGGTGGAACTATGATAAGCCGCTTCCAGAAACGATTAACGTTTATTCAACGATTAAAGAAGCAATAGAAACTAACCCGAAAGCAGCACTTGTTGTGACTCATCGGAATTTAACGGAGGATGAAGACGTTATTTTGCAAAACGGCGTTCTTTATCGCCCTAAAGTGATCGTGCTTGGGATTGGTTGTAATAGAGGGACGTCTAAAGAAGAAATTGAACAAGTGATTCAAGAGACATTAGATGAATTACAATTTTCGATGAAAAGCGTGAAAGCAATTTGCTCAATTGATCTAAAAAAAGACGAAGAAGGAATTCTTGCTGTCGTTCAAAAATACAACTGGGATTTCACATGTTATTCCGCTGAAGAGCTTAATCGTGTCGAAATTGAACTTCCTTCTAACACGGTTTACAAATTTACGGGCGCTTATGGAGTAAGTGAACCTGCCGCCCGCTTGTATAGCGGTGCTGACACTTTAGAGATTACAAAGAAAAAATCAGGTAACGTAACGATTTCAGTTGCAGTTATTCCCTATTAGAGAGGTGGCGTTCGTTAGGTGACAGAGCGAAGAATTGTCATTGCTGGTACCGGAAGCGGTGTTGGAAAAACAACGTTAACAATAGGACTGATGTCCGCATTAAGAAAAAAAGGATTAACAGTTCAAGGGTTTAAATGCGGACCAGACTATATTGATCCATCCTATCATACGGCTGTAACAAACCGAGTTTCACGGAACTTGGATAGCTGGATGTTAGCAAAAGCACATGTTTTAGATATTTTCACGCATGGAAGTGATGGAGCAGACATTTCCATTATAGAAGGGGTCATGGGAGTTTTTGATGGGAAAAATCCAAAAACGAATGAAGGCAGTACAGCGGAAATTAGTATGATTACACAAAGCCCTGTTTTACTCGTTGTGAATTGTGCGAGCATGGCCCGTAGTGCGGCTGCGATCGTCAAAGGATTTCAAGTGCTTGGCGAAGGCGCAAATATTGTTGGCGTTATCGCGAATAAAGTCGGCAGTGAAGGGCATTTTAAGATTGTTAAAACGGCAATCGAGCAAGAATGTCAAGTACCGGTCATCGGCTATTTAAAGCGCGATCCAACGATTAACATCCCTGAAAGACACCTTGGTCTTATTCCTTCGATTGAAAGAGGAGAGCTTGATCCATTTTTCGATCAATTAGGCGATCTTGTCCTTGAAACAGTTAATATTGATCAATTGCTTCAGTTAGCTCAAGCACCGCCAATTGTTACAAACGAAACATCATCACTTTTTAATAAGAAGAAAGAAAAATCAGTAAAAATTGCTGTTGCAAAAGATGCAGCCTTTAACTTTTATTATTCTGAAAATCTCGACCTATTGGAATCTCATGGAGCTGAAATTGTTTATTTTTCTCCATTAGCAGATGAGCGATTGCCAGAAAATATCGATGGGCTGTACATTGGCGGAGGATTTCCCGAGGAGTTTGCGGCCGAGCTTTCCGAAAATCATCGATCACGATCGACGATAAAAAAAGCGATTGAGCAGGGCTTGCCGACACTTGCTGAATGTGGCGGTTTCATGTACTTGACTGACTCGATTGAAACGACAAAAAACGATCGCTATGAAATGGTCGGGGTTATTTCCGGTGAAGTAAAAATGCATTCAAAACGAGTCGCGTTAGGCTATCGAGAAATACGGGGGAGAAAAGGGAATTTTCTGATCGGTGAGCACGAACAAGCGAGAGGACATGAATTTCATTATTCAACTTTTCATTCTGAAGATGATGTAGAGCACGCTTATGAAACGAAAGGGATGCGCGGAACAAAGCTGGAAGGATACTTGAAGCATAATCTTGTTGCGGGGTATACTCATTTTCATTTTGCCTCTTGTCTCAATATGGTCGAAAATTGGATGAAGTTTTGTGAGGAGATTAAAACATATGGGTAAGGCTCTGCCAATTATGTTCCAAGGTACTCATTCAGATGCAGGGAAAAGTGTCATTGCTACCGCATTTTGCCGTATTTTCGTACAAGATGGTTATAAGACAGCTCCATTTAAATCGCAAAATATGGCGTTAAATTCCTACGTTACAATCGATGGAAAGGAAATCGGACGAGCTCAAGGAGTTCAAGCAGAAGCAGCACAAATTGAAGCGTCAACATACATGAATCCAATTTTAATTAAACCGAATCGTGAGAACGAATCGCAAATCGTTGTTCACGGAAAGCCATATAAAAATATGCAGGCAGGAACATATCGAAAACATTTTTTTCAGACCGGCTTGAAATTAATTGAAGAGTCACTCGCTCATCTTACCGATACATTTGAACGAGTCGTGATTGAAGGAGCCGGCAGTCCTGCTGAAATCAATTTGAAGGACCGTGAGCTCGTGAATATGCGGGTAGCAAACATGGCGAATGCCCCGGTTATTCTTATTGGCGATATTGAAAAGGGAGGCGTTTTCGCTAGTTTAGTAGGGACGCTTCAGCTTTTAGAACGAGAGGACAGGGATCGTATCATCGGCGTTATTATTAATAAGTTTAGAGGAGATATTCGTCTCTTAGAGCCAGGTCTAAAGTGGTTTGAAGAATATACCGGAAAACGAGTGTTAGGAGTTATTCCTTATATGCCTCATTTGAATATTGATGCAGAAGATTCTGTTATTTTAAATAACTATACCGCGGTCTTAAATGAAGATAAGGATTTGGATATTGCGGTTATACAATACCCGAAAATCTCAAATTTTACAGATGTCGATCCTTTTTTCCAAGAGCCTGATTGTCATGTTCGGTTCATTACAAAAGAAGAGCAGCTGAAACAACCAGATCTCGTCATTTTACCTGGAAGCAAAAACACATTAGAGGATTTAAGGTTTTTAAAAGAAAGTGGGATCTTTCAAAGATTATTAGATTTGCACGAGCAAGGTAATTCTCAAATAGTAGGAATTTGCGGAGGTTATCAAATGTTAGGGTGTGACATTCATGATCCAGATGCAATTGAATCTCCAAACAAGTTCATGAATGGACTCGGTTTACTGCCGCTAAGTACGACGATTACGAAAGAGAAAACAACTCTGTTATCGGAAGGACAGCTGCAATTTAATGATCAGATTTTTCAAGTAAAAGGCTATGAAATTCATATGGGAGAAACAAAAATGGTTGCACAAAATCGCACACTTATCCACCTTTCGGATCGAGTTGATGGCTGTAAAAGTCCAAATGAAAATGTAATTGGAACGTATTTTCATGGGATCTTTCATAATGATGCCTTTCGTGAAGCGTTATTAAATCATATTCGCGCAAAAAAGGGGCTGCCTCCTATCAAGCGGCGTATTTCTTTTAAACAATTACGAGAAGAAGTTTTTGATCGATTAGCTGATCATGTTCGAAAGCATGTTGATATGAATATGATTGAACAAAAAATGGTCGAGTTCCACCAAAAAAGTGTGACAATGTGAACGGTGAAAGAGATTCGCTGTTTTTAGTTCAACAAGTATTTCTGATAAGGAACGAACGAAACACAAAATAGAAAAGGGTGCTTATTATGACGAAAGGAAAAGTTTATCTTGTTGGGGCGGGACCAGGAGATCCGAAGTTAATTACAATCTATGGATTAGAGTGCATTCAAAAATCAGATGTCATTTTATATGATCGACTAGTTAATAAACAATTATTGGATCATGCAAAAGCCGGTGCGGAACTTATCTTTTGTGGGAAGGAGCCTGGCAATCATGAATTAATTCAAGAAAAAATTCATGAGCTTCTAGTTGAAAAAGCACTAGAAGGAAAAACTGTCACACGTTTAAAAGGCGGAGATCCATGTGTATTTGGCCGTGTTGGCGAAGAAGCTGAGGTGCTGGCGGAGAATCATATCAAATTTGAAATTGTTCCCGGCATTACATCTGGTATCGCAGCACCTGCTTATGCTGGTATTACCGTGACCCATCGAGATTACTCTTCTTCTTTTGCGATTGTGACAGGTCATGGTCGTGCCGAAAAGCAGGAAGATCATCTTAATTGGAATGCTCTTGCTCAAGGAATCGACACAATTGCTTTTTACATGGGAGTAGGAAACTTAAATTACATTTGTAAGAAATTAATTGAGAACGGAAAAAGTGCCAATACACCCGTAGCTGTTATTCAATGGGGGACAACCGATAAGCAAAAAACGCTTACAGGTACATTAAATACAATTGAAAAATTGGCAAGTCAAGAGGGAATGAAGCATCCGTCGATCATTATCGTTGGCGAAGTTGTGAAACTGCGTGAGAAGATTAAATGGTTTGAAGAGCTTCAATTAAATATAGAAAAACAAAAGGAGGAGAATTATGTCAATTATCAGTGAGTTAGCAAGCCGTAGAGCAATTCGTGACTACCGTGATCAAGAAGTAGAAGTTGAAAAGATTAAGAGATTACTAGAAGTTGCTACGTGGGCACCAAATGATAGGATGAGGGAGCCGTGGAGCTTCTATGTTATCAAAGGAGAAGCGAAAAAACGCTATGAAGTTCTCGCGAAGGAATATTTGGAGCAGCGTTTTCCTACGAAACCACACTTAGTTAACAGCTCCATTAAAGTATTAGAAAATACACCTGTTCATATCGTTGTGACATCTGATATTGTTCCAGGCGATGAAGAAGCTACAAAGGATAATGAATATGCCGTTTGCTGCGCCATTCATTCAATGTGGATAGCATCAAAGGAATTGGATCTTGGATTTGTTTGGCGTACAAGAGGTGTAGGACTCGTTCATGATGAACGTTTACATCAGTTTATTGGCGCACCTGAAAACAAAAAAGTGATTGGAAATATTTTCATTGGCTATCCAGATGATGATTCGATACAAAAAATGAAAGCTTCAAAAAGAACGTCATTTGAAGAAAAAACAGTTTGGTTGTAAATTCAGGGGGAATAAAAATGAAAATAAAATCATTGTTAGTTTTACTTATGATAATCGTTGGATTCACAAATTATTTTTGGCTGAATTCGTATGAAGAAGCTTATGCGATGCATATTATGGAAGGGTTTTTACCATTTGGTTGGGCTGCTTTTTGGTGGGCTGCCACACTCCCGTTTTTAATCCTTGGTTTGAGAAGTATACGAAAAAAGCTGAAAGACCATCCTGAATTAAAAATAATGCTCGGTTTATCTGGCGCGTTTGCATTTGTTTTATCGGCCTTAAAGGTTCCTTCTGTAACAGGAAGCACCTCCCACCCAACTGGTGTTGGTTTAGGGACTATTTTGTTTGGACCTACGGCAATGAGTGTTTTAGGTACGATTGTACTACTGTTCCAATCATTACTTTTAGCACATGGTGGTTTGACTACATTAGGTGCAAATGCTTTTTCAATGGCGGTTGTTGGACCTTTATTAGCATATGCTGTTTTCAAATTGGGGCGTAAAATGAACTTATCGTTTGCGATTTCTGTTTTTCTAGCAGCGATGCTTGGAGATTTAGGGACATATATCGTCACTTCTGTTCAATTAGCGCTTGCTTTTCCAGCTGAAGTTGGTGGCTTTTTCGCTTCTTTTTTCAAATTTGCAAGTATCTTTGGCATTACTCAAATACCATTAGCTGTTAGTGAAGGGCTATTAACCGTTATGGTTATGAATTTTCTTTTAAAATACAATATGTCTGAGCTCCAGCACTTATTTGCAGTAAAGGAGGCAAGTTAAGGATGAAAAATGCGATTTTGTTTTTATTTGTTGTACTATTGGCTATCTTTCCATTAGTTTTTCAAAAAGATGCTGAATTTAGTGGCGCTGATGGTCAAGCAGAAGGGGTGATTGAAGAGATCGCACCTGACTATGAGCCTTGGTTTAATTCGATTTGGGAGCCGCCAAGCGGTGAAATTGAAAGTTTACTATTTTCTTTACAAGTAGCTGTAGGCGCGATCGTTATTGGCTATGTAATTGGCTTTGGCCGAGCTAGAAAAAAATATTCGTTTAAAGAATAACACGGACAAGGGACTCGCTATGTTAAAAATTGATGATTATGCTTATTCAAGTGTATTAAAAGATGTCCATCCAGTAGAAAAGGTTGGCTTTGCTTTTGCTTTTCTATTATTTACGATCATCACCAAAAATATGTTTATTGCTTTCATCACGTTTTTTGTAATGAGTATAACGATTGTTTTAGCTGCAAAAATATCGTTGGTTCAATATATAAAGTTTCTTTTCCTGCCATCTTTTTTTCTTTTTTCAAGTGTCATTGCGATCATCGTATCGATTGCTCCAGTGAATAGTGTTATTACAGATGCAATCTGGAATATTGAAATGGGAGCATGGCAAATCTATATTAGTTTATCTAATCTAAAACAAGCTTATCATCTCAGCGCGACGGTAATAGCTAGTGTGAGCTGTCTATATTTTCTTATTTTAACAACACCTCTTAATCAGCTCATATGGATCTTGCAAAAAGTAAAACTTCCAACTCTATTTATCGAATTAGTAGCCTTAACATATCGCTTTATCTTTGTGCTTTTAGATAAAATGCATGAAATCTATTTGGCACAATCGAGCAGACTAGGCTATAAAAATTATCGAGTTTGGATTATATCTGCAGCCCAATTAATTGTGAGTCTTTTTATAAAATCGATCCAGTCCGCTAAGGAAGTACAAATCGCGATAGAAAGTCGCAGTGGGGGTGAAGGGTTATATGAAATTGAATTAAACTTAAACTATAATCGATTACATTGTGCTACCATTTTCTTCTCGATGACAGGGCTTTTTACTCTTACTATTTTAACTTAACACGTTGAATCAAATTGGAAACGGGGCATGCATTGTGAAATCACCAATTCTCTCCTTTGAACATTTATCTTATAAATATGCGGATGGAACGGTTGCGTTAAAAGATATTAATTTATCGATCAATCACGGGAAAAAAATTGCGTTAATTGGAAACAATGGGGCGGGAAAGTCGACAATGTTTTTACTCCTTAATGGGATTATTAAGCCTACCAAGGGTACCGTTCTATATAAGGGAAAAATGCTATCCTATACACGAAAGGAAATACGGGAACTTCGCCAACAGGTCGGGATTGTTTTTCAAAATCCTGACTCCCAGCTTTTTTCTTCAAGTGTTTACGAAGATATTAAATTTGGTCCTAAAAATTTAGGACTATCCCCAGAAAAGGTGAAGCAAACTGTTGAGGACGCAATGAAGCTAACAGAGACTGAATCGTTAAAAGATAAACCGCCCCATTTTTTAAGCATTGGTCAAAAAAAGAGAGTCGCTATTGCAGGTATTATTGCGATGAACCCGGAGATCATGGTCTTAGATGAGCCAACAGCAGGACTTGATCCGTATTACTCGAAAAAAATTATGAAGTTATTAGATTCGATTCATCATGAAAGCAGAACAATTATACTGTCTACTCATAATGTTGACTTTGCTTATGAATGGGCTGATGAAGTGATTGTTTTAAACAACGGAACGATTCTTTCACATGGCTCACCAGTTGAAGTCTTTCAAAATGTTAAAGCTGTTCGTCAAAGTCATTTAGAACAACCTTGGGTAATGGAAGTATACGATCAATTAAAGGAACTAAACGATTTCCAAGGTGTAAGCTATCCTAAATCAAAAAAAGAACTATTGGAACGAATGAGTTTATCTTTTTCTTGTAATAAAAACTACATAATGAATAAACCCTGTTCGACTTATTTTCATGCCAGGCTTAAAGGCACTAGACTTTTTTTCTGAAAATCGGTAAAGCTTTCCGAGTTATTTAGTTCACTCGCCCGTTCGTAATTTCAGTTAATTTAGAATTGATCGTAAAGATTTTTGCGTTAACATTTTCTATGCCAAATCCGGCTAATCGTTTAGAATGCATCTCTAAATATTTTTCGGCTGTTTCTTTTGTTTCGAAAATGTAAATGCCGCCGGCTTCATTTGTTTCCGGGTTTTCCGTCCAAATTTTCGACATGAAACCTTCTTCTTCAGTGATACTCTTTGCTAAATCGGAAAACTCCTCAGCCATTTGATCACCGAACGGTCCATTCATTGTAAAATCGATTTGTAATACGTATGCCATTTCTATTCTCCTTTACTAGTTTGTGGTTGTAAAATAGGATTCTCCTAGAAGTTCTTTTACTTGATATTCATTTTGTGAAAGCTCTTTTTCAATGAAAGCTTTTACTTTTGATTGGTCAATATCGTACATGACTTCAATTTCTTTTGAAAATAATAATTTTTCCTGTTTAAGCAAGCTTGAAAGTGCCTGTTGTTTCTTTGGCAGAAGTTCTTCATTATTTAAAACTTGCTCTAGCCCGGAAACATAGTTTTCTAAAGCGCGGGCACCGACAATTTTTACTCCTTTATTTTCTTTGTTTACGATAATAATTGTTGGAAATCCCCGCACACCGAGACTTGCGGCAAGCTTGAAATCTTCATTTAATAATTGCTGTCCGCTTCGTTGTTCCGCTTCGTTTACAATTGTTTTTCCATCAAGTTCAAGCTTATTTACAATGTCAATCAAAACAGATTTTTCTGAAATATTTTGATTGAATAGGAAAAGAGCTTCTCTTGTACGCCGTAAATATTCAGAAGCTAATCCATCATTATAGTGTTTTTGAATCACTTTAAATACACGGGAAGGAGGGTAAGATGATTGAACTGGATTATCAATCATCAATGTCCCGTCAATTGGCATGCGGGAATATTCGCCAACTTCCCTCCAGTGACCGGTAACGTCTGCCGGTCCAAAAATACCGTTTGCAGGATCAACAGGATCGTCACCCCATTTTTCGAGCAATCCGCCCATCACCGTATGAAAGTTAAAATAGTGTCCATACTGCTCTGTAAAACGGCGCAGCACTGGTTCGAGCACCCAGCAATGTGAACAGATAGGGTCTGTTACATAATATAAATCAACCGTTTTCTTACGTTGATTGAAATCAATGATCTCGAACTCTTTTTCTCCAACTTCTCCACAGACACCGGATTCCAGATCACAAATCATTTTATTCGTTTCCTTCATATCAACATACCACCTTTTTTTATAAGCATAAAAAGCTGCAGTTTAGATTTGCGTGAATAGTTGTTGTACAATGGCATTGTAATACATAAGAAAAAACACCCATACCGATAATTAATTAAATTTATCGTATATACAACACATTTTAAAAATTGTCTAAAAAGTAGAAGGTGATGTTAAAAAATGACTCAAGAAAAAACGGACCCTAGAATTGTTCGGACACGTAAATTAATAATGGATGCTTTTATTGAACTTTCAAGTGAAAAAGAATTCAAGGATATTACGATTAAAGATATTACAACAAAGGCAATGGTAAACCGTGCGACGTTTTATTATCATTTCGCTGATAAATATGATTTATTGGAAAAGGTATTATCAGAAGTGCTGTTGATTAATTTGGATTCTGAGAAAATCAAACAAAATGATCTAAATGAAGAGGTGGTGGTTAATATTTTCTTAGCGATTACCAATTTTCAAAATTCTTTATCTAACCGCTGCCATCGAGGATACGAAGACACGATAGCCCAGATTATAAGGGAGCAGCTCGAAATTATTTTTTGTAAAATGTTGTTGAAAAAGCGTTCACTTGATGAAAATACAGCACTGAAGAGAGCAGCTGTTATGTTAAGCTGGGGAATTTACGGCGCATCTGTAGAATGGAGAAGAAATAGAGAAGTACCGCCGGAAGAATTTATTACATCACTTCTTCCTTTTATTATGTATGGGGTTGATTTTGAGCCTTACAAAGATTAAATCAAAATGTCTGATCATGCAACAATTATCGAACGAGGAGTAAGATATGGCGAACGGTACTTGTCATCTTAACATTTTATAAAACAAAAAAGCAGTAGGCTTTAAATAAAGGGAAATGAGGTGAATTCTATGATTCTAGTCAGTTCTTGTCTCGCAGGTTTAAAGGTCAGATACAACGGCACAGACTGCTTACATAACAAAATTAAAAAACTGGTAGAAGAAAATAAGGCAATGACAGTATGCCCTGAGCTGCTCGGCGGTTTTTCAACTCCAAGAGAACCGGCTGAGATTGTTGGTGGGAGTGGCGAAGATGTTCTTAACGAGAAAGCAAAAGTAATCACTGTATCAGGTGAGGACGTCACGGGTCAATATATAAAAGGTGCGTATGAAACGTTAAAAATTGCGCAAGAAGTAGGGGCTTTACTTGTCGTTTTGAAAGAAAACAGCCCATCATGCGGAAGTGCCATGATATATAATGGAACATTTAAAGGTGAGAAGATTGCTGGGAGCGGTGTAACGGCCGCTTTACTTCAACAAAACGGTATTAAAGTTGTTTCAGAGGAAAATATATTTGAAATGATTAAGGAAATCGATTAAAAATAGCATCCTGCTAGCTGCTCCAAAGAAGTAAAAGTAACCTAAAGATTGTAAGTATCCATCCATTTAGAAACATTAGAAACCCCCACTTCAACCATAGGGAAGTGGGGGAGGTTCATCATTTCATATAACGATATTCCATTAAACTCTTCAAAATAGAGATTTCCTGTAATAATTCCTCGCCAACATTTGTTTCTAGAACCTTTTTGCGCTCCAGTTCTTTATCGACCAACCTTTTTACGGATAAAACGTCTGTTCCATTTAGGAGAACATCTTCTTTTGAGTTAAAATGCTTATGGGCGACAAGTTTCATGCCGTAAGAGTTATATAATAACGTGTAGCCGGCAATGCCTGTTTTTGATTGATACGCCTTCGAAAAGCCGCCGTCAATAACAACCATCTTGCCGTTTGCTTTAATTGGATTTTCTCCTTCAATTTCTTTAACAGGTGTATGGCCATTAATAATATGACCTTGATCTGGGTTAAGATCAAATTCTGCCAGGATTTGACGGCACGTATCCTCATTTTCACGTAAATAGTAGTATGGATTTTTTACCTCTTTATGAGTGGCTTTATCCTCAATGAAATATCGTTCAAAGGTTGTCATTGCTCTTTTTCCAAACAGTGATGAATATTCTCCTGTCCATAAATACCAAACCATATCTGTCGCAAGGTCATCTGTCTTTTCAGGATGGGCAAATGCATGACGTAAATAATGTTCAAAAACATTAAGTAAATCACGACCTGCATACGTTTTATTTTCAATCACCATTTTTTCCATATTTCCGTTTTCATCTAAAGGAATACAACCATGAATTAATAAGTTCCCGTTATATTTTAAATAAAGACTGCCTTTTTTTATAAGAAAATTCATATGTCTCGCAAGCTTTTCTGAATGTTGGACAGAAAATAACAGTTTATCTATTACCTGCTGTTCTTCTTCTAATAACTGATCAGGTTGTTCTGGGTTAATCGTTGCAAAACAAGAATTTTCTAATGGGTACGTTGTTTCACCAATCGTGATTTCGTTTTTATCATAATCAACTTTCTCAAGAAGCAGTCTTTCTGACATATTAAAGTACGGTCGTCTTTTGATGATCGGGCTTTCAAGTTTGAACTGAATCATTGCGATCGCTTGATGCATTTTCGTAATTTGTAATCGTTCATGGTCCGTTGTTTTTTTATCGGAATGTATTTTTGGTCGAAAGGCTGGATTGTCTCCATAGTATCTCTCGGCAAGGTTAAGAAGTGGCCTTAAATTGATTCCGTATACATCTTCAATAATATCTAAATTGTCGTAGCGAGCACAAATACGAATAATATTCGCAAGACAAACTTTTGAACCGGCAAAGGCACCGATCCACAGCACATCATGGTTGCCCCACTGAATATCAACGGAATGATAGTTAATGAGAGCTTCCATAATTTTATCAGGTTCCGGTCCGCGATCATAAATATCTCCTACAACATGAAGATGGTCAACAACTAATCGCTGCGTGCTGTAAGCAAGACCTGTAATAAGCTTATCAGCTTGTCCGAGTGAAATAATTTGCTCGACCATTTTTGTGTAATACTGTTCCTTATTTGCGGATTCATCTGTTTTGTACAGCAGCTCTTCGATAATATAGGTAAACTGATTAGGCAGTGCTTTACGTACTTTCGAGCGTGTATATTTAGAGGAGCAAAAAGAAATAAGCTTAATCATACGCTCAATCGTTTCTTTGTACCATAGATTTAATTCTTGTTCATTATCAACATTATTTTTAATTAACTGTAATTTTTCTTCAGGATAATAAACTAATGTGGCTAGTTCATTAATTTCTTTTTCGTAGATGACCCCGCTAAAAAGGTCTCTGATTTTCTCTTTTACTCTCCCTGATCCATTTCTTAACACATGTTGAAAGGCTTGATACTCGCCGTGTAAATCACTGACAAAATGTTCAGTTCCCTTTGGTAAATTAAGAATTGCTTCAAGATTAATAATTTCAGTAACTACTTTTTCTTCACAATCATATTTTTGAGCGAGTAAATCTAAGTATTTTTTGTTCAAAACTATGTATCCCCTTTCACAATCCAGAGCTGTTTAGCTTTTAAAAGATTTCTGCTAACTACTTATATTATAAGAGAAACCTTAAATTGAAACTATAACAGTACGTAAATTTTTGTTGGTTTTGTTTGCAATTGTAAAGAATTTTCTTAATTTTATATGATAGATCGTAACATATTTTGGTTCCAGTGTGAAAAGAATTATTTGGAAACGTCAAAGCAGTTGATTCATTC
The DNA here is from genome assembly GCF_003318295.1 of Bacillus taeanensis. Lineage (GTDB taxonomy): Bacteria > Bacillota > Bacilli > Bacillales > UBA6769 > Maribacillus > Maribacillus taeanensis. Next base: position 12,121 of record NZ_QOCW01000028.1, on the reverse strand, counting down.
GTTATTTTTTGGATTAAGAAGCGATTTTATAAATGTTCATATGATAACTTTTAGTCCACTCCATGTGAAAAGCATGTGATATTTTATTACGCGATCATTGCAGGCTCCTTTTTTCCTCTCTATACTTGAAGTAACAAAGCACATTAATCCCACTAATTTCATAAAGGTTCACGGTTAAAGTGAACGAAAAAGCTGTCTAGGGTTCCGTTGATCATTGTATTACACAACGATTAAGTCTGGTCCGAGAGAGAGCGTATGGAAAATGTGTTGATTTCCATATACACGGAAGGATAAAAGCCTGGGAGACGACCTCTCCCAGGCTTTTCTTTTTTTTTCGCGAGCTAGATATTCTTTTGACTATTACATTTTCAAACTAATTTGAAAAAGTTGAGCGCAATTTTGTAAGAAAACTGTTCGTTTATCATTAACAGGAAAATGTAAATAAGTATGGCCATTTCGTTCAGAATATTCAGTTATAAAAGGGAGAGGGTTTCATAATGGCACAAACAACGGAATTTAAAAAGTCTTTAAATGTATTTGGAGTTGTTTTTCTCGGACTTGCGTGGATGACGCCTATGATTTTCTTTACAGTGTATGGTGTTGCTTTTGAAGCGGCGGGTGGGATGCTGTCAGCGGCTTATGTGGTCGCTTTTCTGGCAATCTTTTTTACAGCTTACAGCTACAGCCGCATGGTGAAAGCTTATCCGATTTCAGGCTCTGCTTATACGTATACGAAAAAAGCACTTAATCCAAAGATGGGCTTTCTCGTCGGCTGGGCGCTTCTTCTTGATTATATCGTTTCACCAATTATTGCATGTTTAACATTTGGTCTCTTTTTAAATGCGCAGTTTCCGAGTATCCCGGTGTATGTTTGGATTATCGTCTTAAATCTCGTCTTAGCATTTGTAAACATTATCGGTATTAAATCAGCAGCAAGAGTGAGCGGCTTTTCTGTTATCTTTCAAATCTTGTTTATCATTTTATTTTGTGTGTTCGTTGCAAAGGATATCATTGTTGGCGGTGATGGCATGGCACTGTTTTCGATGCAGCCGTTTTTTGGAAATGACTTTTCTGTTTCTACCATCTTTTCAGGGGCCGCGCTCATTTGCTTCTGTTTTCTAGGCTTTGATGCCGTTACAACGATGGCAGAAGAAACAGTAAACCCACGTAAGACGATTCCAAAAGCGATTTTTATGATTGTAAGTATTGCCGCTGTTTTATATATTTCGATTTCTTATTTAACTCAAGTTGCGTATCCAGGATTTGTATTTGAAAATAGTGATACAGCTTCATTTGAACTTGTGCAGATGGTTGGCGGTAATGTATTAAGTGCTCTTTTTACTACCGTATTAATTGTCGCGATCTTTACACAGGGCGTCTCATCAGTAACGAGTGTAACACGATTTTTATTTGCTTTAGGTAGAGAGTCGATTTTACCTAATAAAGTGTTTGGCTATCTTCATCCGAAGTTTAAAACACCGGTTGTAAATATTGTGTTTGTGACAATAATATCGTTTTTCTCGATCGCCATTGACCTTGATACGGCTGTTACATTCGTTAGTTTTGGGGCATTAACAGCATTTACGTTTGTAAATGTTTCCGTGATTTTTCATTATTATGTGAGAAATAAGAAGCGCTCTCTAAAAGAAACGTTTTTATATCTCGTCTTCCCGCTAATTGGCGCCTGCTTTATCGGCTGGTTGTTAACGTTATTGGAAAAGCAAACACTTCTGATCGGCGTCGGTTGGATTGTATTAGGCTTTGTTTACATCGGCATTCGCACAAGTCTAGCCCGAAAACCTGAAACAGAGTTAAGAAAAGGAAAAGTAGCAGTCGAAAATCGGTAATTTTAAAAATGCGTTACATAATCTAACGAAAGATCTTACAAGTTTAACAGATTTGTTTACAATGAATTTACAGAATACATCGAATTGAATAAAGATTCTCTTATTGAGAAGAAAAAAGCTGTCTAGGGTTCCGTTTCTGTGTTGAATATCTCCTTATTCAATATAGGAAGTCTGGTCCGAGAGAGAGCGTACAGCGGCAGGCAATCGCCAGCTGTATACACGGAAGGATAAAAGCCTGGGAGACGAAAATCTCCCAGGCTTTTATCTTTTTTTATTTTAATAGGCTGACTGCGATAAGAGGCTGCCTTTCACATTACTAATTTAAAGGAGGAATTCTTTATGAATAGCATTTTTAGCAAAATCATCCCTGCAGGCGGGAAATGGTCTGGAACAATCGGCAAAGGAAAACTCGTTCGTTTAACAGCTTTAGGGAACGGCGTAAATCTTTCAACACTACTGTATCACGCTGATAATTTAACAGAGCGCTACAATATGCCGGATACGTTAAAGGCGCAGCATACGTCTCATTTAACGAAAGGTCATGTCTTGATGAGCGATAACGGCAGAGTGTTAACGAGCATTGTGGAAGATACCCTCGGCTGGCATGACAGCATTTCAGGTTATACGTCACGAAAACTGACTGATCAGAAATATGGTGTAACAACATATCAAGAGCTTCGCAATGATTGGTTACGAAGCGGCGAAGAAAACTTTGCGGTGGAGCTTGTTCGAAATGGTTTAGGCGTACGCGACATCGTGCCAGTCTTAAACTTATTTTCAAAAGTGTACTGCGATGAAGACGGCAATATGCATTTTGTGAAGAATCACTGTCGACAAGGGGCGTCCGTTACCCTTCGCACCGAACTGGATACATTATTTGTTTTCTCAAATACACCGAACCCGTTAGATTCGAGTGAAAGCTATCCATCTGTTCCGGTAAAAGTAGAGGTTTTTGAGGCAGCTCCGGTTGAAGAGGACGATGTTTGTGTAAACTTCCGTCCGGAAAACCGCCGAGCATTTGAAAATACGTGGGAATATCACGCATTACGAGGCGAAGCAAAACCTGTTGTTGTGAAATAAAAAAATTGTGCAGAAGTAAGAAGAAATTTAAAGGAGGAATAAAAAATGGCCGTTTTAAACTATACCGAAAGTCCGCGAAAAGTCGAAGAAGCAATTTATGATCATGTGATTCCTGCAGGGGAAGGATGGATGCATGAGCTGAAGCCGGGTCAGGTGTTAAGAATCGTTGATTTAGAAGGCAATCAAGCGGCAGATACACTTTTTTATAATGCGGAAGATCCAGAAGATCACTACAGCGCTGTTGCGACAATTGCAGGTCAGCAAAATATTTACCTTTCAACAGGAACGATTTTACGCTCTGAATCGAATAAAGAGTTATTAAAAATTGTTGCCGATACGTGCGGCCGTCATGATACGTTAGGCGGTGCCTGCTCAGCGCAGAGCAACACCGTCCGCTATTCACACGACACGCTGCCGATGCACAACTGCCGCGACACGTTCATGCTGCAGCTGTCTCAATATGACGACAAATATACGAAGCGCGATTTAGCACCAAACATTAATTTCTTTATGAACGTACCGGTTACACCAGAAGGCGGCTTAACATTTGCGGACGGCGTTTCCGCTTCAGGACGTTACGTCGAAGTGCAGTCAATCGTGAAAACAATTGCATTAATCAGCAACTGCCCGCAGTTAAACAATCCTTGTAATGCTTACAATCCAACACCAGTGCGCGTGTTAATTTGGGATAACTAAAAACAGCATAGAATTTTTAGAATAGGGAGAGGATCATATGTTTAAAAAAGTATTAATCGCCAACCGCGGCGCAATTGCCGTTCGAATAGAGAGAACATTGAAAAAGTTAGGGATAGCTTCTGTTGCCGTTTACACAAAGGCCGATCAAGACAGCTTACACGTTGATCATGCTGATGAAGCGGTATTAATTGGCGAAGGTGCCGCAAAAGACAGCTATTTAAATGCTGAATTAATCCTTAAAACAGCGCTTGAAACAGGAGCAGAGGCCATTCACCCAGGATACGGATTTTTAAGTGAAAATGCAGCCTTTGCAAGAGCTTGCGAAGAAAAAGGCATTGCGTTTATTGGTCCATCACCAGAGCAGATGGAAGTGTTCGGGTTGAAGCACTCAGCACGCGAAGTTGCCGAGCGTGCCGGGGTTCCGCTTCTTTTCGGAACAAATTTAATCGATTCTTTAGAAACAGCATTAGAACAGGCGCAGAAAATCGGCTATCCAGTTATTTTAAAAAGTACAGCAGGCGGCGGCGGAATCGGGATGCGTGTTTGTGAAAGTGAAGAAGGGTTACGTGTCGCGTACGATGGTGTGCTGCACTTAGCGGAAACGAACTTTAACAACGGCGGCTTATTTTTAGAAAAATATATCGAAAAAGCGCGTCATATCGAGGTGCAAATTTTCGGAAATCGCTTTGGCGAAGTTGTGACATTAGGCGAGCGTGACTGCTCGATTCAGCGCCGCAACCAAAAAGTAATTGAAGAAAGTCCGGCGCCGAAGCTTTCTGATGACGTACGCGAGAAAATGTTTGCAGCGGCGAAACGGTTAGCGGAAGAGGTCGGCTACCGCAGTGCCGGAACAGTTGAATTTTTATATGACCCAACAAGCTGCGAGTTTTACTTTTTAGAAGTGAATACGCGCCTGCAGGTGGAACATGGTGTTACGGAAGAAGTATTAGGCGTTGATTTAGTCGAATGGATGGTAAAAGAAGCGGCCGATGAGTTAAAAAATTTACAGCCGCTTGTAAAGAAGCCAACAGGTCACAGCATTCAGGCGCGAATTTACGCAGAAGACTGCTTTCATGATTTCCGTCCGAGTGCCGGTCAGTTAGATCAAGTGATTTTATCTGAGCTCGCCCGAAATGAAACGTGGGTGAGAGACGGCATTACGGTTACATCGCTGTATGATCCGATGCTTGCAAAAATTATTGTACATGGAGAAAACCGAAACGATGCAATTCAAAAATTAAGTAAGGCGTTAAGTGAAACGCGTTTATACGGCATCACAACAAATCTGCAGTATTTACAAGCACTGCTTCAGGAAGAAGCTTGTCTTGCCGGTGATGTGTACACGAGAATGCTGAATTCGTTTGAAGCGGTTGAAAATGCGCTTGAAGTATTAGACGGCGGTGTTCAGACAACAGTACAGGATTGGCCGGGCCGAAAAGGTTATTGGGGTGTTGGTGTTCCTCCTTGTGGGCCGATGGATCCTTTATCATTTCGTATCGGCAATAAGCTGTTAGGAAATGACGACAATGCTCCGGGCTTAGAATTTACACTCCGCGGCGGCTCGTATCAATTCCGAAATGAGATGGTTTTTTGCTTAACGGGTGCCGATATGGAAGCAAAATTAGATAACGAAGCGGTGCCGTTATATAAGCCGGTGCTTGCGAAAAAAGGGCAAATTCTATCATTTGGCGAAGCAAAAACAGGAATGCGGGCTTATATGCTTGCTGCCGGCGGATTTGATATGCCGAAAATTTTAGGCAGCTCTTCTACGTTTACATTAGGTAACTTTGGCGGTCACGGCGGCCGTGCGCTTCGAACAGGTGATGTGCTTTCTGTTTATAATAATATAACGCCAAGTATTGATGCTTTCGTTCCAGAAACTCATCAGCCGGAAATTAATAAAACATGGACAATCGGTGTGATTCCAGGTCCGCATTGTACAGAGGAGTTTTTACAGCCTGAATATTTAAAGCAGCTAACGGAAACAAAATGGGAGATTCATTTTAACAGCTCGCGTACAGGTGTCCGTTTAGTTGGACCAAAACCGCTTTGGACGCGTGAAGATGGCGGTGAAGCAGGACTGCATCCTTCAAACATTCATGATAATGCGTATGCAGTTGGAACACTTGATTTAACAGGCGATATGCCGATTTTACTCGGTCCGGATGGTCCTAGTCTCGGCGGCTTTGTTTGTCCGGTGACGACTGCTTCAGCAGAGTTTTGGAAAATTGGTCAGCTTCACCCAGGCGATACCGTTCAATTTAAACTGATTACACTTGAAGAAGCTGACCGTCTGCGTAAACTTCAGGATCAAAACCTTCAAGAGATTGGTGAAAATCGTCCAGCACAGTTAAAAGCAGTCGTGCTCTCTGAACCAACAGAGGAAATCACGCCAGCTTATCCGGTGTTTGTCGCTGAAAAGGAAAATCGACAACTTCCAATCACGATCCGCTTTAGTGGTGATGAAAACCTGCTTGTTGAGTATGGAGAGATGGAATTAGATTTATTACTTCGTTTTCAAGCACATGTGTTAATGGATGCGATTCAAAAAAGCGAAGACATTCCCGTACTAGACTTAACGCCGGGCATCCGTTCCTTACAAATTCATATTGATGCTTCAAAAATGACGGTAAAAGAAGCAGCGAAAAAGGTACTCGAAATTGATCAAAGCTTGCCACCGCTTGAATCCATTCAAGTGCCGTCACGAGTTGTCCGTCTGCCATTATCGTGGAATGATCCGTCTGTACAGCTTGCGACAGAGCGCTATCAGCAAAATGTTCGTCCTGATGCGCCGTGGTGCCCGGATAATCTTGAATTTATTCGCCGAATTAACGGCTTAGACAGTATTGAAGATGTAAAAAATGTTGTCTTTGATGCTAACTATCTTGTGCTTGGACTTGGTGATGTGTATTTAGGAGCACCGGTGGCAACACCAATTGATCCGCGCCATAGACTAGTTACAACAAAATACAATCCAGCCCGAACGTGGACACCGGAAAATGCGGTTGGGATCGGCGGAGCTTACATGTGTGTGTACGGCATGGAAGGTCCTGGCGGTTATCAGTTTGTTGGGCGGACGATTCAAATGTGGAATAAGCTTCGCACGACGAAAAGCTTTGAGCCTGGTAAGCCGTGGTTATTACGCTTCTTTGACCAAATTCAATTTTACCCGGTTGAAGCAGATGAACTGCTGCAGTTAAGAGAAGATGTGCTCCGCGGCCGTTTTGAAGTGGATATAACTGAAACAACATTTGATCTTGGTGACTATTTGAAATTCCAAGATGAGATTAAGGAAAGTGCTGCGCAGTTTAGAGAACGTCAGCAAAAAGCTTTCCGTGCAGAACGTGAACGATGGAAAGAGCAGGGAATCGCCGAGCATGTCGCAGAGGAAGATTCACTAGCTGACGGCGAAGAAGATGAACTTCCGGAAGGTGCAATTGCTGTGAACTGTTCAATGCCGGGAAGTGTTTGGAAAGTGATTGTGTCTCGAGGACAGCAGGTGAAAAAAGACGATGTACTTATTATCGAAGAAAGCATGAAAATGGAATTTCCGCAAGGGTCTCCCTGCGACGGTGAAATTGCCGATGTGTATGTAAAACCTGGTGATTCCGTTCATGCTGGACAATTAATTGTCAGCATATATGAAGAAAAAAAGGTGGGGGTTGCGCAATGAGAAAAATAGACATTCCTAGTAAGTTAACGCTAGCTTGGCTTCGTGAAAAATATCAAAATCATGAATTAGCACCAGAAGAAGTGATCGAAGAGGTTATTGAACGTGCTAAAAAAGACGAAGAAATGAACATTTGGATTACGGTGCCAAAGCTTGAACATATTCAGCCTTATCTTGATCGCCTTGCTGAACTTGATATGAACGCCGCGCCATTATGGGGAATTCCGTTTGCGATTAAAGATAATATTGATTTAGCTGATGTTCCGACAACGGCTGGCTGCGAGGAGTTTAGCTATACACCGACTGAACATGCTTCTGTTGTCAAACGATTAATTGAAGCAGGTGCAATTCCAGTCGGAAAAACGAATTTAGATCAATTTGCGACAGGGTTAGTCGGAACACGAAGTCCATATGGTGAGGCGCATAACTCACTGCGCCCAGAACTTATTAGCGGCGGATCAAGCTCCGGCTCAGCCGTTTCTGTTGCAAGAGGGCAGGCTGTTTTCTCACTCGGCACGGATACAGCCGGTTCCGGTCGCGTCCCGGCTGCGCTTAATAACTTAGTCGGCTTAAAACCGAGCTTAGGCGCATGGCCGACTAAAGGCGTTGTCCCAGCGTGCGCAAGTCTTGACTGTGTAACAGTTTTTTCTCATAATTTAGAAGATGCTTATAGAGTAGATGCGGTCGCACGAGGATTAGATTCAGAAGATCCATGGTCGCGTGAGCTTCCAATTCCGCAGGGCAAGCTTCCGAAAAAAATCTGCCTGCCGGAAGGTCCGTTAACATTTTACGGTCCGTTTGCAGAGCAATATGAAAAGGCTTGGAATGAAACGGTTGAAAAAGTAAAGAAGCTTAATATCCCGGTTGAAACGATTGACTATAATTTCTTTTCTGAAGCGGCAGCGATTTTATATGACGGTCCATTTGTTGCAGAGCGCTGGGCAGATTTAGGCGGCTTTATTAATGATCATCCGGGTGTAACATTCCCGGTTACAGAAAAAGTACTGCGCTCAGGCGCGCAGCCAAAATATGATGCCGCATCTGTTTTTAACGCGATGCACAAATTACAGGAATTTAAGCGGAGAGCAAGTATTCTCTTAAAAGATGCTGTACTTGTGACACCAACAGCGGGCGGAACATGGACGCGCGATGAAGTACGTAACGATCCAATTAAAACGAACAGAGACATGGGATTATACACGAATCACTGCAACTTGTTAGATTTATGTGCAGTTGCCGTGCAGGCTGGGGAAGCTGATACAAATCTTCCGTTTGGAATTACATTGTTTGCATTAGCGAACGATGAAGGACTGATCGCAGGAGCGGCTGAGGCGTTCGTTAACAAAAACCAATCGAAAGCGAAACAGGAAACAACACTTGTTGCTGTGTGCGGCCTCCATATGAGAGGCTTTCCGTTAGAAAAACAAATGCTCGAATTTGGCGCAACTTTTGTTCGTGAAGCTAAAACTGCTGAAAGCTACCAATTTATTAAACTTGCAACCGAACCGACAAAGCCAGGCTTAATTAAAAAGAAATCAGGCGGTAAAGCAATCGAAATCGAAGTTTGGGAAATGCCGCTCGCTTCCTTTGGCGCCTTTGCAGCACTTATTCCAGCGCCGCTTGGGATCGGTAAAATCGAGCTCCAAGACGGCTCAGAAGTACCCGGCTTTATTTGTGAAGGCTATGCCGCAGAAGATGCCGAGGATATTTCAGACGCTGGAAGTTGGAGGAAAGTGCCTCTGAATATTTAACTTCTTATTGATGAGCGATTTTATAAAAATGGCGTTATAAGACTTAATTATATAAGAAGTTTGGATTAGTGCCAGCCTCTTGGGGAGTATGACAAGAGGCTGGCACTAGTTTTTTAGTAAATTCAAATAGGTTTATCCTTACAGATACATACTTATATAAATCGCGATGGAGCTGTAAAATCACATTTTTATTAACAGGAATAGCCTCAGCGGATGCATGAATAATATTTAAAAAATCTCTATATCCAGAAATTTCTCCTTTAGATCGGTCGATAGGTTTGTTTTTATTTGTCATAATGCCTTTTAAACGTTTATCCTTAATAATAATATCTTCAATGGCATTCGATGCTTTCGTTGATTGCATAACAGCAACATCAATTAATTTTTTTAAGAGTTGAGGGGATTGTTTTTTATAGAGCTCTTGTTTTCCTTTATATTCATTAATTTTTCCAATTAAATGTACTGTCTCCATCGGCAGCATAAGTTTTTTAATTTTTCATAATTTAAACACTCTCATTTAGCTTGCGGATTATTTAAAACAAGGTCATGCGAGTGAGACGTTTATTACATCTCAACTAATGTTAAAATGATGAAGATTCATGGAGTGCTGAATATGAGCGAGATAGACTAAAAGAATTTCAGTTGGAACTAATTGGGCACAATGATTCAGAGGAAAAGGCTGCCGAGTTTATTCAGAATTGGAGGAAAGGGACATGCTAAAAATAAGAAACGTCACAATAGAAGATTTACCACAACTTGTTGCGATTGAAAATTCTTGTTTTACAAAAGAAGAGGCTGCGACAGAAGAAGCGTTTAAACAGCGGATTCGCTTCATACCCGATAGCTTTTTTATCGCTGAAGAGAATGACAAAATTGTAGGTTTAGTGAATGGACCGGTCATTGAAACAGCGTTTATTACAGATGATTTATTTACTGAGATAAAGGAAAATCCAGCATCCGGCGGGCATCAAAGTGTGTTAGGATTAGCGGTTTCACCAAGCTTTCAAAAACGGGGCGTGGCAGCAGCGCTTCTTGCCCACCTTGAACAAGAAGCGCGTAAGAAAGAACGTGAAACGATTACTCTTACATGTAAAGAGAACTTAATTCGCTTTTATGAAAAGTATGGATACGGTAACAGCGGTGTTTCAAGTTCTCAGCACGGCGGAGTCACCTGGTACAATATGATTAAAAAATTGTCGTAAATGTTTCTAAAACAAACGAACGGCTTCTTAAGTAAGAAGGCGTTTTTTTGTATTTAATCAAAATAATTTAGTAGAAAAGACCTTTAGGCTGGGAGCACGTTTGTGTTGTCAGCCTAATTTTATAAAAAGCAGATGCTTCTTCTTATCGCTGTGAATAGGAATATAACAATTACAATTAAAGAAAAAGAGTGGTGAACTATGAACTGGATGAATGGAAATGAAAAAGATGTTCTGCGGTATACGGCGATTGGAGATTCGCTTTCGGTTGGTGTGGGCGCATCATTGTTTTCACCAGGATTTGTTGAACGATACTTACATTTGGCTGAAAATAAGCTCCAGAAACAAATTGATGTAATGAAATTTGCAGAGACGGGAGCTACAACAGAAGATGTATTGAAAAGCCTTGACTTACCTTTTGTAGAAGAAGAAATAAAAAATTCCGAAATGATCACAATCACTGCTGGAGGAAACGACCTGATTGATGTTGCAGAAAAGTTTTTAGAAACAAAAGATGAACAGGTTCTCTTGCAGGCATTAACGAACTGTAGGAAAAATATGAGCAGCATTTTAAAGAAAATTCATCAACTAAAATCGCAGTCAGCTGACCTTTATTTTATAAGATTAGTTAATTTATATAATCCGTTTCCTGACAGAAAAGAAGCCGTAAAGTGGGTGCGTGCCTTTAATAAGCATTTGGAAAGCTTTAGTCGTTTAAAAGGTGTGAGTGTTGCTAAAATAGATCAGGCTTTTCAAGGAAATGAAGAGCGCTTTCTTTCTTTCGATGGCGTTCATCCGAATGATTTCGGATATGACAAGATTGCGGAAGTATTGAATGAGTTAGGATATGCTCCGTTAGATTTAGAAAATATGCCTGAAGAGTAATTTGAAGTAGAACCATTTACAGTAATTAAAGAACGATTAATTACGGTCATACAATGGGTTTTAGTTAATAATGGATAATTATTATAATGGCTTCGTTTTTCTAGTGAAAACACCAAGCAGAGGACTTTTTCCTTGCTTGGTGTTAATTGTTTATATGATCTTCAAGTTCAACAAGTCGCTTATCGATTTCAATCAAGTTTTTGTTGGTATTGTTCAGAAACGATGAAATCATCTTCCATTAGAACATAAGGATGGGTTTCCATCAAAATTTTTACAAGGTAGTCCGGCATTTCTTCTCCTTCGTAGGCACAAATTAATGGAAAAGAAAGCTGATTGACAGCTTCGTCTACTATTTTCTCAAAATTTTCTATTAAATAAAGAGGCTCTTCCATAGTGGTCCACTCCACATGGGCCCAGGACCGGAAAGAAACTTTATTTTCTACATATGGCTGAACCATTTTATTAAAATAATCAAGAATGGCAGGAGGATGATAGCTACCGCTTGAAAAATAGAAATTAAAACTGTTTACATAGTGCACGAATTCCATTTCTTCTTCTGTTAATCGTGTGTTCAACTCTTTGTAAATCATATGGTAAACAGGTTCATTTTCAATAAGGATAACGTAATCTCCTGTCATAATGCCTTCTTCTATAAAACTTACGACTTGTTTAAGGTAATTTTCTATGTTGTTATAGGCATACAGCACATGAACACTTCTTTGATCCTTGAATAATTGCTTCATTTTATTTTTCAAGAAATTACTCCCTTCATCTTGAGCCATCTACATCCATACTATCAAATTTTAATAGATAAATCTAAAAATATATAAGTTCAGGTTAATTTATCGACATATGAATATCGCTTCTTCTTTTTAGTACTTGTTGAGGAACATCCTGAATGAAACGTACAAATTCATCAACGGCAGAACAGATTTCAGCTCGATTTTGATAGAAACAATTGGCGATGACGCTTCCTTTTAACCATTTCCACAT
>NZ_QOCW01000027.1 GCF_003318295.1 Bacillus taeanensis | reverse complement strand
TCCTTCTATGGTGAGATGAAGTGGTCGGGAAACCAACTTTATCCTACCATGAAGTGAGGTTTTTTTATTACCACGCTATAAGCTCTCTGGAACCCCCGGCATAGCCAGGGGTTTTCTAAACCATTAATAAAAAATGAGGATGACTTCACGAAGTCATCCTCATTCTTATTTCTTATATGTGGGATTTACATTATACACATGATTAGTGAACGATTACGTAGTCGCCAGCCTCATCATCGGAGTAAAGCCAGTGATAGTACTCTACTTCCACATCTGTCATCTTTAGTACTTTTTCAGCACCCATTGTTGTTTTGCTGCAAAGAAATTCTACCATGTGATTTCGTACTTGTTGGCTCATTCTTACTCCTCCTTTTCAGCGATTTTTTATTTTTTGTTATCGCTTTCAATTTGTTGTTTTTAGTATATCTCTAAAACCGATGCAATACCAATATCAAAAATGGCTCAATCTCATCAAATTGATAACGCTTTTGGATAAGACGAAAAATATCCTCTAAAAAGAGATCCATACAAAGCAATTTACTCATTGAACAGCAAAAACACACAGAAATTTTTCGTTTTCTGTGCGTTTTTATAAAAATTATTCAAATGTGCCCTTTTTTACAATCTCACCCTCTAAAATCATTACTTCACCTTTTGCTAATACGGTTTCCATTTCGAGTGACTCTTTATGAACGAGGACCATGTCAGCATCTTTCCCTTCTGCAATTTCCCCTTTTGTTTTTAACTTTAACAGGTGTGCCGGGTTTTTGGTAATCACTTTAATTGCCGTTTCAATCGCAATTCCTTCCGTTAAGATCGCATCCTTTACTTCTTTATATAACGAAGAGACACGGCCAATTTGAAGCCCCGCAAATTCCCCGTTTTCGTTAAATGCCGGAAGACTCGCTTGGCCGTCTGAAGTAAAGGTGATTTGTTCGATCGGAACCCCCGCTTCTAATGCACACTTTAAGCCGCTGCTGCATTTCACTTCTCCTTCTTCTAAAAACTGTGGAATCGTACTCGTTGTAAAATCAATATACCCGCCCTGTTTCGCATAAAGAAGGCCTGCTTCAAAAAGCGCTCCATTGCGGTTAATATGAGTCGGATGAAAGGTTTTAATTGGAATATCCGTTTTGTTGACAACGTCTTCTAACAGCGCTAATTTTGCAGGACTGTCTCCTACATGAACATTTACAATGCCCGCTTTTCCAGACAGCATGCCGCCAATTCGTGCTGCTGAGGCAATTTTTGTAATTTCTTCTGCGGTTGGCTGTGAGGAACGATGATCACTAATCGCAATTTCGCCTACCCCAATAATCCGATCAATTAAAATAAGATCATCTTCAATTTTCCCTGTTAATGTTTTTACAGGCACTTGATAGCTTCCCGTATGCACGTAACATGTAAGCCCTTCTTCTTCAAGACCGCGCGCCTTTGCGATTAAATCATGCATTTTTCGTGTTGTCCCGTCTGTTCCAATCACACCAACAAGTGTGGTTACACCAGCTGTTGTCGCCTCCGTTAAGTTTAGTTCAGGTGTTCTCGTTTTAAAACCGCCTTCCCCACCGCCGCCAATAATGTGAACATGGGAATCAATAAAGCCTGGGAACAAATATTTCCCTTCTCCGTTAATAACTTTAGGAGCAAGAGACTCAGGAAGGTCAATATGATCTTCTATTTGGGCAATTTTATTAACAGCGATCAGCACATCTTTTTTTCCTTTATATTCCGGTGCGTAAATTTCCGCGTTTTTTATAAGTGTGAACATCCATTATCCACCAACCTTTTTCTTCTTAAACATTTATTAGAACGTTCTTTCCTTGCAGTTTTTTATTTACTTATCCCGTGCATCGTTTAGAGAATACCAACTATTCGAAACAAAGTCCATCTTACCGTGCCGCAGCTAAGCTTTTATCAACAGTGCTCTTCAACATAACAAAAAAATCACCCGCACTTTTAGGTACGGGCGATCTTTTCTATGTGGGATTTACATTATGCCTTTAATTAGTGAATTCTTACGTAATCGCTAGTATCGTCATCGGAGTAAAGCCAGTGGTAGTACTCTACTTCTGCGTCTGTCATTTTTAGTACTTTTTCAGCACCCATCGTTGTTTTGCTGCAAAGAAATTCTACCATGTGGTTTCGTACTTGTCGGCTCATCCTTACTCCTCCTTCTTGGCGATTTTTATCATTTGTAATCGCTTTCAATTTGTTAACTCTATTGTATAGCTAAATCCGATCTAATACCAATATCAAAAATGGCTTAATTTTATTAAACTAATAACGTTTTTGGATGAGACAACTTTTAGACAGCAATTCACCACTTCTTCCTTCCAAACTTTTGGTAAAAATGAAACTTTTCCACTTCTCAATCGTTTATACTACTAAGAGAATCAATAAGAAAGGATTATGCGTGATGACTAAAACAAAACGACTGCTGTCAGGGGTTCTTTCTACTTCACTTGCGCTTGCCGCCTGCAGCAGCCCGGAACAAGTCGAATATGAAACAATTGACGAAACAAGTGAACCGCTTCCTGCTGAAAAAGAACCAACTCCCTACACTTATGACAGAGAGGTAGAACTTGACGCCTATGAAGATGACTTTCCAAATGTGGATTTAGAAGCAGTAGAAGATTATCTCGAGGATAACAACATTGCCTATGACGAAGCGGAATTACTCGATTATTTAGAAGATCTTAATGAAAACGGCCAGCCAAATGAAGAACACCATTTTGCGAGCGGCTTTCCGTGGTGGTTGTTTTTATTATCGGCAAAGTCTTCAAAGCCAAAATCATCAAAGAGTAAGACGACAACACAAACTCAAAAACCTTCCACTTCTTCCTCCTCTAAATCTTCAACCTCTTCCTCAGGATTTGGTACCGGTACAAAAGGCGGTATGACAGGCTCTTAATACTGTACTGGGCTGTCTCAAAAGCATAGAGTCAGACCCTCCCCGCCTCATATATAGGATACGTTTTATAAAATGGATCTATATCTTGGATGAGGTTGTGGGGGGGCAGATCCTACTGAGACATCCCTGTTTCCTCTATTTATAAAGAAACTCTATCTCTCCCATGCAGGCGTTCATTTCAGCCATGTATTCCGAACATGCACCGCAATCGGCATGCTGTCTATCCTTCATTTTGAATGCATATCTTTTTAACGATTCAAATATAAGTCCTTTGACCTATTTTTTGTAATTCAAATGTAAAAATACTTAAAAGAAAATATGATACGATTAATTTAAAGCAGGTTAGAAAATTCTGATATTTATTTATCGTATCTTTTTCACTTTAAAAACTAAAAGTAATCGGGGGCTGTATTGCATGCAGAAAAAGATTATACCAATGGCCTTGGCAACAGGGATCATTCTTTCTACAGGGGGACAAGCCTTTGCCGCCTCAGGCAGTAACATTATTAGCAGCGGTGAGCAGTATCTTGGCAAGCCTTATTATTACGGAGCACTCGTTGGAGATACGAATAAGTTTGATTGTTCCTCCTTTGTTGTTACAGTCTTTCGCGAATTTGGCATTAATCTGCCTAGGACAAGCCGTGAACAAGCAAATGTAGGAACACCGGTTGCAAAAGAAAATCTGCAAATTGGAGATCTTTTATTTTTTGACACAGACTTTGATGGTGTCATTAATCATGTGGGCATTTATTCTGGAAACGGAAAAATGATTAATTCTCAATATACTTATGGTGTATCCTATGCCAATGTTTTTTCATCAAGTTATTGGGGACCAAGCTTTGTAAAAGCAGTACGTGTTTTAACGAGCGAATCATCTAAAGAAACTGCACCATCTGCGCCTAAACCGCATCAGCCATCCGCTTCGTCTATACATACGGTACAATCTGGTGATTCATTATGGAGCATCAGCAAAAAATATAACATAAGCATCACAACCATTAAACAATTAAACAGCTTATCATCGGATACGATTTATCCAAATCAAAAACTAAAAATTTCTCAAACAGCACCGACTTCTAATGAAAAGACGCAGCCTAATCGTGAGCAAAATCTGTCGTCTAATGAAACTACTAGTCCATCTTCTTCTAGTTCCACAGCAGTCACTTACAAAGTACAAGCAGGAGACACGCTTTGGAATATTAGTAAAGAATTTGGCACAACAATTGATAACCTGCAAAAACTAAACAATCTAACCACTTATGTAATCTTTCCTGGTCAAACATTAAAAGTGTCAGAAGCACAAGAAAAAGCGGAAAATGGCAAAGAACCGAATCAGCCATCTGCACCTTCTTCTCCTGCTAACAATAATGATGCCAGCTCATCGGCAGGCTCTTATTTTGTAGAAAACGGTGACTCGTTATGGGGAATTGCTCTTGATCAAGGCATTACAGTAAACACACTAATGAAAGCAAATAATCTATCTTCAACCGTCATTTATCCTGGACAGCATCTTGTCATTCCAAATTAAAGGACAGTTCTTTACATATAGGCATGTTAAAAATAAAGAAAATCACTAAAAAGCTGGCAAAATAAATTTTTGCCAGTTTTTTTATGCAAAAAATCAAATTTTATGTAAATAAAAGGATTTTTTATTACAAACACCAAAAACTGTGTTTCTTGGAAATCTCTGCTGTCAACAAGAATTTTTATCCAATTATCTTCATGCTCCGACATAAAATTACAAATATCAACCTTTCGCCCTATTATTTGTAACACATTCGTAAAACTAAACAGATGAAAAATTTGGTATTATAAATCTCGTGGACAAGGGAACAGAAACAAGTTGCATAAAACATCATTAATATTCATAGTCAAATAAATTTAAAATAGACGTTTACTTATAGATCACCGAGAGAATACTTAGTAGTTAACTTGGAATAGTTTCCCAATTGGTACACTACTTAAGATTCTAACATTACAAACATCCAATTGGAGGGGTTTTATATTATGAATATGAAGAAGAAATTTTTACCGATCGCATTAGCAGCCGGAATTGTATTAACATCAGGTGGACAAGCATTTGCAGCAGCAGGAAATGACGTAATTAATACTGGAGAAAATTATCTTGGTAAACCATATGTATACGGTGCAGCAGTAGGAGATACGAGCCGTTTTGACTGTTCATCTTTTACAGTAACAGTGTTTAAACAATTTGGAATTAGTCTTCCTCGTACAAGTGTTGGACAATCATCAGTTGGAACAGCTGTTTCAAAAAGTAATTTGCAAGTTGGTGACCTGCTTTTCTTTGATACAGATTACGATGGTGTCATTAATCATGTTGGAATTTACTCAGGAAACGGGCAAATGATCAATGCACAAAATTCTTACGGTGTTTCTTATGCAGGTGCATTTAATTCTTACTGGGGCCCACGTTTCGTATCAGCGCGTCGTGTGTTAAGCAGCAGCTCGACCGCTGTAAGCACAACACCTTCACAAACTAGCAGCAGCACATCGGTTCATACTGTGCAGTCTGGTGATACATTATGGGAAATTAGCTTAAAATACAATGTGAGCACTTCAAGCATTAAATCCCTAAATAATCTTTCTTCTGATATGATTTATGTTGGACAAAAACTTAAGCTTTCCGGATCAGCGCAAACAGTAAGTTCACAGCCGGAAGCAGTCCAAGCTGAGGGTACAAGCTCTACTTATACTGTAAAAGCTGGTGATTCTTTATGGGCTATCAGCAATCAATTTGGCACATCTGTTTCAAGCATCAAGTCATTAAACAATCTTTCTTCTGATATAATTTATGTTGGACAAAAGCTTAGAGTTTCCGGAACAGCTGAAAGCACAACAGCAGCTTCCGTTTCGACTACTTCTTATACAGTCAAAAGCGGTGATTCTTTATGGGCTATCAGCCAAAAGTTTAATACAAGTGTGAATGCCCTTATGAAGGCAAACAACTTATCTTCTTCAACAATTTATCCGGGACAAACATTATCAGTTTCATAATTTCAAAAGCTGGCAGAGCGACTCTGCTGGCTTTTTTTATTTAAATAAAAAAGATCGATAACCTCTACTTCCTCTATACCACGATTTTTCTGAGCTAAAACCTTTTTTAAAAAATAAATTTTTTAACTTTCATTCGTTTCGAAGCATTTTTCGTTCATAATGTGCATTGCATTTAAGAAGGGGGAATGTTGTATGCTTTCAAAACCAGCAGCGGCTGTGTTAAAAATAATTAATCAAAAAATTGAGGAGTTATGGGAAGAAGAAGTGTCGTTTTTACAAAAGCTCGGCCGCTATCCGAGTACACTTGGAAAGGAAGCAACGGTGCAGCATTATATCGCTGACTACCTCGCCAATGATCTCGGTCTTCGCACAGAAACATTTATTCCAGACCCAAAGCGCCTTTCAAAGCTTCCCGGTTACTCCCCAGCAGAATGGTCTTACGCGGGACGGCCGGTTGTAGTCGGCACATGGCAAAGCACCGGACCGAAAATAGGAAAAAGCTTAATTTTGCAGGGACATGTTGATGTGGTAAGTCCTGAGCCGGTGTCCTTATGGAATTATGATCCATGGGGAGCTGTGATTGAAGGAGATAAAATGTTTGGGCGCGGCATTCAAGATATGAAATCCGGCATTGCGGCAATGATTTTCGCCTTAAAAGCCGTTAAAGAGTCCGGTGTCATCCTCGGCGCTGATGTGCTCGTTCAAACGGTGATTGAAGAAGAATGTACGGGAAACGGAGCGCTTGCCGCACTTGATAAAGGTTATACAGCAGACGGTGCATTAATTCCTGAACCTTTTGGATTAAACGGTCTAACAAGTCAAGTTGGCGTCATTTGGATGAGAGTAAAAGTAAAAGGAGCCGGCGCCCACGTGGAACGCGCTTCACAGGCAGTTAATGCGATTGAAAAAGCGTATCATCTTATCGGAGCGCTTAGTGAATACCGAAAGCTTATTAATAAACGCCCGAAGCATCAGGACTTTGCTCATATTGAGCATCCTCTCAATGTAAACATTGGCATGATTCATTCTGGAGACTGGCCTTCAAATGTGCCTTCCTTGTGTACTTTTGAAGTGCGAATTGGTTTTTACCCGGGTCAACATCCTGACGATATAAAAGCAGAAGTAACCGAATGGCTTTTTGATGCTGCTAAAGAAGATGACTGGCTGAAAGAAGTGCCGCCGGAAATTACGTTTTATGGCTTTCATGCAGAAGGTGTATCTCTTGATCGTGATCAACCGCTTTTCCACACATTAGCCCGCGCCCATCATGCTGTAACTGAAAAACCGCTTCACTCCATCTCAACCACCGCGACAACTGATATTCGGTTTTATAACTTATATTACGGCATCCCGGCAACCTGTTATGGACCAGTTGGCGCAAACATGCACGGTGCTGATGAATGGGTTGATTTAAACAGTGTGAAGACCGTTACCAAAACCTATGCCGTCTTTCTTCTAGAATGGTGCGGCATCCATACGCTTCCTTCTTAATGCAAAAGCAGCGTCTCTACTTGGCGCTGCTTTTTATATGTCTTTTTCACGTGGACAAAAAGGGCGATCTGTCTTTTTGCGGGGTCTGACCCCTCATAATGATAAGCACTTCAGCACATACTACCGGTGAGGTGAGAACATGTCAATAAAATGGTTAATTCCGCTAAGCTTTTGGCTCACTGGTCTTCTTATCGCTGGAAGTCCCGGCATTTTATTTCGTAAGTTTGTTCATGAGAGAGGCGAAGTTGAACAAAAAGCGCGTACTTCAAGAAAGAAGCATCTGCCATCCAAACTTTTCTTTACAATTGAAAAAAATGCAATGGATATGGTTCCATGGTGGCTTTTTACATTAATTTGTACGATTTTAGCTCTTATTCTAATTACATTCGGCTTTTTTTCACTCGGCTTTTTGCTTTGAAAATAAAGTAGAACAGTCTAAAAAACATTTGTAAACATTAGGAAATATATTATAATAAACAGGAGAAAACCGCCTTATTTTCCATAGAAAGGTAGTAATAATAATGAAGTACTCAATTCTTATTCTCCTATTTATTATTGTAATCAGCATAAACGGCTATTCGTGGGTGACAATTTATAAACACATCAATGAAGAGGATGCCGCTTTAACATCAGAAGAAAGAGAAATAACCACTGTTAGTCATCTTAAGAAGCCATTTAAAAACACTAAATCTCCTGCTTCCTTTTTTGATGCTCATAAGCCGCTTATTTTATTTATCGTCACCTGCTACATTAGTTTTGTCGTAACATTTTTTTAATTCTTTTACGGCTCGGCTGTTTTTCATATATCGTCATGGCGCTTGCTGTATGTATTAGTTTTTCCGTCAGCTTTCTAGTTGGCAGCACGATGAATGGCCGTTTAATCACTGCTTTTTTCAGCGGCTCTCTGTTAGGACTAGTAACTGGAATTGTTTTATTAAGAATCTTTAATGAAAAAGAAGATGAAGAGCAGTTAGCCTTTTTATATCCTTCCTTTCGTGCGATTTGGACGCCGCTTGAGGCGTTTGGCATTTATTTCGAAGAATGCAGTGAAAATGGGAAACTGTATATGAGGCTTCGTTCAGCAAAAAAATCGAGTTGTTTCAAATAAAAAGATCTGACTTATGAACAGTCAGATCTTTTTCTAATCCAGATTTTTAGTTTTCTTTACTAATAATATGTTTTAAACCTTCTTCCGTCGAACTGAAGGTTGACCACGTATAATCAAAGTTTGTTAACGAAAGTGCTAAATGAGGAGAAACCCCTACAATAAAACATGTTACCCCGAGAAGCGCTAATGCTTGACACATTTTATTAATTTGATAGCCGCTCATATCGTCCATTTTTCGTAAGCCGCTTAAATCAATTAAAATATAACGCGCTCTTCTTTTGACGCATTCATCTAAAACACGTTCAAGCAGTGTATTATAACGATCTTCATCTAATATTCCAATGATCGGAAGGGCAAGAACACGATCCCACACCTGTAAAATCGGAACAGATAATTCTCTAATTAACTGCTCACGCTCTGTCTCTTTTCTCGCTTTTTCAGTTACATCCATCAGCATGACGATATAGCCTTCTAATTCTTCTTGATCATTTCGGATCGGTGTAATGACAATATCTGCAATATATTGATCTTTAATATTAATGGTTGCTCGGTGAGTAGAGGTGAGATGTTCCATTAAATCTGGTTGATAGTGCAGATCTCGATAAAAATCGGTCATATTTTTGCCAATCATCTCCTGCACATCTGCTACGCCAAATAAATGAGCGACCTGTTCAAACAGCTGCTTTGCTGTCGCATTCATCCACACCACATTATACTCTTTATCAGCAATAATAACATTTTCGCCAATGCTTTCTAGAATCCATTTATATTCAATCGTTTCAGGCAGTTTTCCGATTGCTGTCATCTGCAGTCCCCCTCTTCTGTTAGCTTTTATCT
This sequence comes from Bacillus taeanensis, assembly GCF_003318295.1. GTDB lineage: Bacteria > Bacillota > Bacilli > Bacillales > UBA6769 > Maribacillus > Maribacillus taeanensis. The sequence continues at coordinate 55,075 of NZ_QOCW01000027.1, read as the reverse complement.
TCTATATAGACTGGCTGTATTTCTAAAAAGAGTGCTTTCATTTGCAAGGATATCATCAAGCGATTGGGCTTGCTTATGAAGCTTTTAATATTTTATTCTAATCATAACATAAATTACTATTTAAGGGGATTTTAAGAACTTATCTCGCATTTTTAGCCCCCTTTTACAAACAAAGGGAGCTTCATTTCATCCATTTATGAGCAGATTAGTCATCGCTTTTATCCAATTCATCCGCAATCATGACAAGCTCATCGCGAAGCATTAATGACTGCTCACGGTTGAGTTCAATTCGTTTGCCGCTGAAATTCAATGCAATTGATTCTCCTTCACTGTTAATAGCTCGGTAAAGAGAGCGCAGTTTATCAGATGAATAAGCCCCTTCCCGAATTGGCACTCCGCCAATACTTGAGATAATACATTTGTTATTTTGAATGCGTCCGGAAAGAATGCTGCTTAACTGTTTACCTGCTTCTATTACTTCTTCTACTTCTACTTCTACTTTCTCTACCACTTCTCTTTTCTGCTTTTTTGCCCATACAGCAGATATATGTTCAATCTCAATGCGAAAAGGGCTTCCTAATTTATCGAAATAGACGCGTCGATCAATCATAATATCTTCTAATGATAGCGTCGCTTGAGGAAGTTGTTCCTTTTCTTCTGTTAAAATTTCTAACGTATCTTCAAGAAGCTCCTGTGCTGCCATGTGAACCTTATCTTTGTTATGACTAACTATACTCGCTGGAATACCTGCTTGTATAAAGTCAGGAAAACAAATATGAATCCGGTATTCATTCTTTCGTTTCCGATCTGATTCATAATAAAACACACATGGATACGTATAAGTTTTTGTCATATGACTTCCCCCTTAACGATTTCCATTTATTAAAAACTTCGTCTAGCGTTAACCTGTTAAGTCCGTGTTAACGATTTCGCAACTCATCGCTCATTTTCCTGCCAATTTCAAAAAAGCAGCCAATTTAAAATAATTGGCTGCTTTTTATGTCTTTTTCACGCGTACAAAAACAAGCGATTTGTCTTTTTGAGGGGTCTGACCCCTCGTGTGTTATTTCACAATCATTACCGGACAGTTTGCTCGTTTGGCAACTTTATGACTAACACTTCCTAAGATCATTTCCTGCAGGGAGTTTAAGCCGCGGCTCCCGATGACAACAAGATCAAAATGATTTAAATTCGCATATTCGACAATTGTTGGACCGGGTTCGCCGCGAAGAAATTTTAATTCATAAGAAATCCCCACTTCTTCGGCCTTTTTTAAAATCGTATTTACTTTTCCTTTTCGCTTTTCTGCGATTCCTAATGAATCCCAATTATGTAACACGTCTTCTTTAGATGCTGCACCGTCTACAACATAAACGACTTTTACATTGGCTTCTTCATGGCACTGGGCGATCATTATCGCCTTTTCAGCCGCTCTTAAAGAATGTTCTGATCCATCAGCAGCTAATAATATTTTTTTAAACATTTGACACGCCTCCCATCCACTACAATCCTTATCCGACTCATTGCAAAAACATTTAATAATAAATTGATAACTTTTCAAGCAGTTTTGAGCTTTTTTTATTCAATCCTGTAATCGTGACCGCGGCATCTTGCTCTTTAAATTTTGTAATGATTTTATCAATCGCTCCGACCGCAGAATCATCCCAAATTTGCGCTTCTGTTAAATCAAGCTCAACGTATGCGCTGTTTTCTTTAAAATCAAAGGAAGCTAACAAATCAGTGACCGAGGCAAAAAAGAGCTGACCATAGATGTAGTAAACGGTTTTGTCTCTTTCTTCAATGAATTCGTTTTCCACTTTGATTTTAGATACATTATTAGCAAAAAACAGGGCACTTAATACTACCCCGGCAAGAACACCTTTTGAAAGGTCATGGGTAAGCACAACAGTAACAACGGTTACGACCATTACAACAGCATCCGCTCTTGGCATCCGGGCTAAATTTTTTAAAGAGGACCAATCAAATGTACTGAAGGAAACCATAAACATCACGCCAACTAAAGCCGCCATCGGAATCTGTACCACCCATTCCCCTAAAACAAGAATTAAAAACATTAAAAACATCCCTGCGATAAAGGTGGAGAGCCTTCCCCGCCCCCCTGACTTTACGTTAATAACCGATTGTCCAATCATCGCGCATCCTGCCATCCCTCCAAAAAATCCTGTGACAGTATTTGCAATTCCTTGGCCGCTGCTTTCTCGATTTTTATCGCTGTCTGTATCTGTCATATCATCAACAATTGAAGCAGTAAGAAGACTTTCTAATAACCCAACAATTGATAAGGCAAGGGAATACGGAAAAATAATTGAAAGGGTTTCAAAATTGAATGGCACTTCCGGCAGCGAAAACAGCGGCAGCTCTTGTTTTAATGCGCCCATATCTCCTACTGTCCGCACCTCACTGCCGCTCGAAATCGCAAAAATCGTTACGACAATAATCGCAATCAATGGAGATGGTACCGCTTTTGTTGCTAATGGTAAAAAATAAATAATTGCAAGAGATGCCGCAACCATGATATACATTTCAAGCTGCTCTCCCGCAAAATGAGGGAGTTGGGAAGTGAAAATTAAAATCGCTAAAGCATTGACAAATCCCACCATTACAGAACGTGGAATAAACTTCATAAAACGCGCCAATTTAAAAATCCCAAAGAGGATTTGTAGAAGACCTGTTAAAATCGTTGCCGCAAATAAATACTCAACCCCATAATCGGCAACAAGCGTTACCATCACAAGCGCCATCGCTCCTGTTGCCGCGGAAATCATCGCAGGTCGTCCGCCGGCAAATGAAAGAATAACCGCAATTAAAAACGAGGCATGCAGTCCAACCATTGGATCCACGCCAGCAATAATCGAAAACGCAAGCGCCTCTGGAATTAAAGCAAGCGCCACGACAATCCCTGCTAAAATATCTCCTTTTATATGTCCAAACCATTCTTGTTTCACAAACCTTCACACCCCGACGAATTGACTTTGAGACTCTTTTTCTTTAATTTGTCCAATCACTATCAAGACATGCGCCCCACAAAAGAATAGGTTCAGGCATCCATCATGGATAAATGCCTGAACCTCATTTATTAATCGCTAAACAGCTGTATCCTTTTCATCTCCATAAAGCCAAAAGTAATAATCAATTTCTCGATCCGTCATCGTCACGATCTTTTGATGATGAAGGGTTGTTTTTGTGGACAAAAAGTTTTCCATATAGTTGCGAACTTCTCGTTTCATTTTCTCATCCCCTTAATTGGCTTTATTAAAATCGATTTGTTGTAAATAATATTACAAATATCCATCAAAAAAATCTTGATATTTGTAAGAATTCCTTACAAGAAATATTAGTAAGCCGCTTTTAGAGGGGAAAAACGAGATTGCTTACTTAAAATAAATGAAGAACAGCCTTATTTCTTCATAAATAGTTAGTTTTTAATAAAGCCAATGTCGTTTAATGCCTGCTTTAAGGTAGAGTATGTATCAATATTTTTAAATTCAATGCCAAGACTTGTAACCGTCTGTGCAATTGTGGGACGAATGCCTGTAATTTTCGCTTCAACCCCAATAAGTTCAAGCGCCTTAATGACATCCATAATGTATTTGGCTGTATTCGTATCCACAACAGGAACACCTGACACATCTAATATTAAATAACTAACCTTCAGCTCAATACTGCGATGAAGAGTTGTGCTCATTAAATATTGAAGACGATCTTCTTCAATATTGCCAACTAAAGGCACGACCGCAACATCATCGCTAAGCGGTACAATTGGAACGGTTAATTCAAGAATGGTATCCTGCGCTTTTTTTAAATTATCGTTATAGCTTTTCACATAAGCTAAGCTAAAACAGTACACACATTGATCTAAAAGCGGATCAATAATCGCCCCTGCTTTTAACAGCTCTTTAGCGGACAAATCAAGTGATTCACTTTCTTGATCAATAAACTCCCAAATGGCCATTCGAAAAAAACCTGTCCCTTTTAAGGATTCCTCGAGCGGCAGTTTTTCAGAAACGGCAATTTCTCCCGCACGTTTTCCCCAGCTCGATACCTTGTCAAATACTTCATCTTTCTCTTTAAACAATGCTTCACCAAGATAAGAAACAAACTGAACGGATAGCTCTTCTGCATCTTTTTCTGTAATGGTTTGGAATTTTTCCTGTGCAGCCATTTTTTGATAGTCTAAATCTTCATTTGCTCGAAGTTTTTTCGCATTTACAGCGATTGCATAGCTGTTTTCAATAATTTTTTGACCTAGTACTGCCAATGGATCGATTGCTTCCACCTTTGGTTCCACTCCTTTTGCAAGTTCCTATTAAATTTGAATAAATTATAGCATAGTTGAATAAGCACCTATTACTTATAAGAGGCTTTCATTCAACTGAAACGCTTATAAATAAATGATTCGCTGTTCACTATGTAAAAACAAAAAAGCAATGCAGCAAACGAAATGTGCATTGCCCGTCGTTTACAATTTAAAAACCTATATTTAACCCAGATAACATACTATGAAGTAATTTTATCCAGCCAAAAATCGAGAGCCATAAAGGAATGCTTAAAGAAGTCCCCCAGAGTAATCCAATCAAAAAATCGCCTTGAGTCTCCACAGCACCCTCTCCTCTTGCTCTCTAATAAAAATGCATGTTCTCTATTTTAGCCAGCTATGATAAATAGTTTAAGAAAACGCTTTCAATATATATAGTTTTTCTAAAAATGAACATGTATGTAAACTTAAACGCACACACATGTTCATTTCATTTTATATACCCTGTTTTTTAAATGCGAAACCTAAAAATTATTCGAGTGAAAACTGCAGTTCCGGCATCCACTGACTCATATGTGTTTTGATTTCTTCATATACTGCTTCTTTTCCCTCGACGTCTTTTAGAGGATATACCACATATCCTTGTTCAACAAAAGTTGGCACGAATGCCGGTTCTTTCAATTCAATTGTTTCTTCACCGTTTGCTTCTGTTTTCTCTACTTTTATTTGCATAATTCCGCCAATATCTTTATAATCCCACTTTTGCCCTGATAAAAAGTTACCAAGTGAATAAGCGATAAATGCCCTTGTCCCGTCTTCTCTTTCTACCCATTCAAGCGGCTGCAGAACATGTGGGTGGTGGCCAATTACAATATCAGCACCCGTATTGGCTGCTTGATGGGCCAGTTCTTTTTGCATCTCGTTTGGCATTCTTTCATATTCCTGTCCAAAATGAAGACTCACGACGACAACATCTGATTGCTGTTTTGCTTTTATAATCTCCTGTTCCATTTTCGGCCAGTCAATTAAATTGACTAAATAAGGCTTGTCCGCCGGCACTGGAATACCATTTGTTCCGTACGTATACGCTAAAAATGAAAACACGATCCCATTTTTTTCAATCGTTCGAATCGTTTGTTGATCTTCTGCTGATTCGAATGAACCTGTGTACGGAATACCGAGTGTATCCCAATAAGAAAGCGCGCTTTGAATCACGTTTTCACCACGGTCTAATGTATGATTATTTGCAAGTGTGACAAGATCAACGCCGCTTTCCTGTAAAGCATCGCCCACTTCATATGGACTGTTAAAAGAAGGATAACTGGAAAGACCTAGGTCCACTCCCCCAATCATCGTCTCTTGATTGGCAACGGTAATATCAGCTTCTCCTATATACGGTTGAACCGGCGCAAGCATCGGCATAAAATCATAGACTCCATTTCCTACTTCTGCAAGATCATAAACACGGTCATGAATTAAAATATCGCCAATCGCAGCGAGTGTTGCCGTTGACCCAGCAGGAGCAGGCTTTTCTTCCTCGGTACTCCCTTTTTCTTCTGCTTCTTGTTCTGATGCTTCTTCTTTTACGACAATCGGCGTCTCATCAACAACCGGCTCATTCGTAATAATCGAATAACTTGAAAGAATTAAAATAAGCACTAAAAATGTAAGATAAAATAATGATTTCTTCATAACCGCTTCTCCCTCTCTTTTTTACACTTCCTTATCTTTTATTGTAATTGTTATTTGAAATTTTTAAATAAAAAATTCCTTATTTTGTCCATTTGAGGTGGAAAAAATAAGGAATTTGTCTTTTTGCGGGGTCAGACCCCTAGATAACCATTCTCATCAAATTTCATTTCAGTTAATTCTTCAATAATCTCAATGTTTTCTTGATTTTTCACTTCATGATAAATCGCTTCTGATACATAAAGTTCCCCGATATGAAGGGTGTTTGGAATGCGGACGATGCGGGCGTCTTCGTCTTCCACGCCCCAGTTTGCGCGCAGTGCCGCTTTTAATGCTTCTCTATCGTTTTCTAAAACGATCGGAATTTTTGCGCGATCTAAGAAGGTACTTGTGACAACATTTTCATTCATTGTTTTTAGATCGATTTTTTCAAATAAGCGCTTTGTGGTAAGATCGGCAAGACCAATGCCTAATGCATTGCCGTGACTTGCTTCACTTAAGTTTGACGCGATTAAGTATTTAATAGAAGGACTTTTCGGTTCTTCGACGCCAAGGACGCGGATCCGGCCGATAATATTTGTATCCATCCCTGTACCGCTGTAGTTTTTACCAATTTCATCAACGATTAAAATGTCCATTTCCTTAACAGGTAAACTCGGCATTAAGTCAAATGCTTGGCGAAGAAGCTCTTTTTCGCGTGCTTCAATTTCTTCAGGTTCAATCGCTTCAATAATCGCGGTTTCTTCATGAGCATTTTCAACAATCGCTACCCCAAACAATGTATTGGAGTTTTTAATCGCTGCTTTTCCAACTTCAGGCATCATATCGCGAATTCCTTTAATGCCGTATGTATGAAGAGCAAGCGCTTGTTTATGTTTGCCCATTCCAATCGAGGCCATCTTTAAAACGCCACTTTCAATTTCTTTTTTAAAATCGGTGTGCGGCTTTACGCGTCCCATGACGATAATACCATCTGCATTATAGGCATGTTGATCAATATAAACCGGAATGCCGGCAGACGTTTCGCCAATTTCGACAACATCCATTGAAGAACGAATTTCACAACCTGTTGATTCCTCTGTTACGCCAAGTCCGTCAAGCACTTCAATTTGTCCTTCAGCCGTTGCTCCGCCGTGACTGCCCATTGCTGGAATAATAAACGGTGTTGCACCGCGCTTTTTAATTTCTTCTGCCGTACTTTTTACAATCAGCGGAATATTTGCAATGCCGCGGCTCCCCACTGTAATCGCAATTTCCATGCCCGGCTTAATTTTCTCATCTGCTCGGACTGATTGAAACTGCTCGGCCATAACTGCTGGAATATTTGTAAGACTTTCAACATGAAACGTTTGTTTAATTTTTGCAAACCTCGGAAAACCCATTTCTTCCACTCCTTTTCAAAATAAAACACCCGCTACCTATTATGATTCTTTCGATAAAACAAATAAATTTCTTCTCTTCATTTCCTGTGTCAGAAGCCTAACAAAATCACTATGAAGCTGCAATTCAGCTGCTTTTTGGAAACTTCTGATCAATAATTGATCACTAAGCATCTCCATCCGCACTCTTCACCTCTTTTAAACGAAAAAAGGATAGCAAGAAATCCTATGCTGATCTCTTGCTAAACCATCCTTCTCTTTTCATAGCTTGATCTATTTTCTCGGTGCTAATTCAATCGCCATGCGCATCGCTTCTTTTAATGACAATTCATCAGCAATATTTTTGCCGGCGATATCAAAAGCTGTACCATGGTCAACGCTTGTACGAATGGTTGGAAGACCAACCGTAATATTTACGCCTGATTCAAGGCCAAGCACTTTAATAGGTCCGTGGCCTTGATCATGATACTGCGCGACAACGATATCAAAATCGCCGCGTTTCGCTCTAAAAAATAATGTATCAGCCGGAAGCGGTCCAACTACATCAATGCCTTCTCTTTGCGCTTTTTCTACCGCTGGCACGATTTTTTCTTCTTCTTCACCATTTCCAAACAAGCCGTTTTCACCAGCATGCGGATTAATGCCGCAAACCGCAATTTTTGGCGCGGCAATTCCTGCTTTTTGCAAGGTTTCGTGCGCAAGCTTAATCACCGTATATTGACGCTCTGGATTAATTTTGTGTACCGCATCAATCAGACCAATATGTGTAGTCACATGAATCACTCTTAACCCTGGCGCCGATAACATCATCGCAAAATCTTTCGTGTTTGTCAGTTCTGCTAAAATTTCTGTATGACCCGGGTAAATATGACCTGCTTTATGAAGCGCTTCTTTATTTAACGGCGCTGTACAGATGCCTTGGATTTTTTCTTCGTTTGCATAAGCGATCGCTTTTTCTAAATAACGAAACGCCGCATTACCAGCTTCAGAAGAAACTTCTCCCCATGGTAAATCTTCAGAAACAAGATCTAAATCAAGCACATCAATGGTTCCGTACTCGTATGCCGCTTCTTCAGGCTGTGAAATGCTGTTTAATGTAAGGTTAACATTTGTAACATCAAGTGCTTTTTTTAACACTTTCAAATCGCCAATCACAAACGGCTGGCATTTGTCATAAATGGCTTCATCTTTTAACGACTTCACAATAATTTCAGGCCCAACACCTGATGGATCTCCCATCGTAATTGCAATTACTGGTTTACTAGCAGTCATAATTGTATGCCCCCTATTTACTATTTACTTCTTTAATAGCTCCACTAAAAAGAGTGAAATTTCTGGTATATAACTAATAACAAGAACATCCGCAATTAAAATAATTAAAAATGGAATCACGGCTTTTGAAAGCTGTTCAAGTCTTACTTTTGATATTTGCATGGCAACGAACAAGTTTACCCCAAGCGGCGGTGTTACCATTCCAATCGCTAAGTTGACAACCATAATAATTCCGAAATGAACCGGATCAACACCGAGCTGAATCGCAATTGGCGCTAAAATTGGCGCGAGAATAATAACAGATGCCGATGTTTCAAAGAACATGCCAACAATAAGTAAAAAGATGTTGACGATTAATAAGAAAACTAATGGATTGTCGGAAAAACTAATAAACGACTGGGCCACTGTTTGTGGGATTCGTTCTTTTGTTAACAACCAACCTAAAAGACCTGCATTACCAATAATCAACATAATAATCGCTGTTGTAATCCCTGATTTGACAAATGCAGGTATAAGGTCTTTTAATTTAATTTCTTTATAAACGAAAAGACCGATAATTAATGCGTACGCGACTGCGACAACCGCTGCTTCAGTTGGTGTAAAAATTCCGCCGTAAATTCCGCCAAGAATAATCATCGGCATTAACAAAGCGAAAATCGCATTTTTAAACGCCTCAAAGCGCTGCTGCCATGTAAAATGTTCGGCCCCTTTATAGCCGCGTCGTTTTGAAATAATAAACGCTGTTAAAATTAATGAAAAACCAATTAAAAGGCCAGGAATAATACCGGCAATAAATAAATCACCAATTGATACCCCAACAACGACTCCATAAAGAATCATTGGAATACTCGGCGGGATAATAACCCCGAGTGCTCCCGCTACTGATTGAATCGCTGCCGCGAAATTCACATCATAGTGGCGCGCTACCATTGCTGGAATCATAATCGAACCAATCGCTGCAACAGTGGCCGGACTTGATCCAGAAATGGCTGCAAAGAACATGGATGTAATAACCGTTACACCGGCTAAACCGCCTGTCATTGAACCAGCAAGTGTATTCGCAAAATGAACGAGACGCTTTGAAATACCACCTGTTTCCATTAATGAACCGGCTAAAATAAAGAATGGAATCGCCATTAATGGAAACGAATCAAGCGATGTAAAAATACGCTGCACAAGTACTAACAGCGGTAAGTCCCCGCTCGACCATACCGCAATCGTTGAAGCTAAACCAATCGAAAGGGCAATGGGAACGGTTAACAAAAACAAAATCAGCATTGAAATTAATAAAGTCATTGTCATTGTTTCGCGCCCCCCTTTAGCTTCATGGCATTGTCAATAATCACGGCCGCACAGTTAATAATCATAAAAATCGAACCAACCGGAATCGCCGCATAGGCCCATGCCATTGAAATGTTCATTGCTGGTGATGTTTGCTTTGTTACGTTACCTACCATCTCAAATCCGTAATTCACTAATACCGCTAAAAAGACGATACAAATAAGATAAACGATGACATTTAAAAGTGCTTTTGCTTTGTCAGACATTAATTCTTTAATGGCATCAACTGATATTAATTCAAGCTTCCGAATCGCAAGGGCAGAACCGATAAAAACGCTCCATACCATAATATATCTCGCTAATTCTTCCGACCATCTTAAAGAGTCTTTCAGCACAAATCTTGAAAATACTTGATAAAAAATAACAGCTGACATAACCATTAATAACAGGGCTAATACAACACCGAGTACTTTATTGAATTTGTCAATTGCTTTCATGATCATACTCATAATATCCTCCCCCATACAACAAGATGATGGGGGAGAATATCCCCGCACCATTCTAAAACCTAAAATTATTTCGCTGCATCTTGAATTTGTTTAATTAAATCAGCGCCAACTTGATCTGCATATTGATCGTAAACTGATTTTGTTGCTTCTTGGAATGCTTTTTTGTCTACGTTTTCAACAATTTGCATACCTTGCTCTTTTAAATCAGCAATCATTTCTTCTTCCATTTCTGCAACGATTTCACGCTCATATTTCGCACCTTCAGCAGCTGCTTCTTGAAGCGCTTTCTGCTGCTCTTCTGTTAAGCCGTCAAATACTTGTGTGCTTACTAACAGCGCTGCTGGTGAATAGAAATGACCTGTAAGTGTTAAATAGTCTTGTACTTCATAAAAACGAGACGTTGAAATAATTGGAATAGGATTTTCTTGACCGTCCACTACGCCCTGCTGCATCGCTGTGAATAGCTCTGTAAATGACATTGGCGTTGGATCTGCACCTAGCGCTTTAAAGGAATCCATGTGGACGTTGTTTTCCATCGTACGAATTTTTAAGCCTTGTAAATCTTCCGGCTTTTCAATTGGCTGTTTACTGTTTGTAACGTGACGGAAGCCGTTTTCCCACCATGCAAGTCCTTTTAAGCTTTGTCCTTCAAGGTTTGCTAATAAGTTTTGACCAATTTCACCGTCTAATACGTTGTATGCGTGTTCACGACTTTCAAAAAGAAACGGAAGGTCAACAACGTTAATTTCCGGGGCAAAACCGCCAAGTGGACCTGTTGAGCTTAATACCATATCAAGTGTTCCAACCTGCAGACTTTCAACCATATCGCGTTCCCCGCCTAATGAACCGTTCGGGAAAATTTCGACTGTAAGCTCGCCATCTGTTTTTTCTTCAACTAAGTCTGCAAAATGCTCTAACCCTTTGTAGTAGTGAGAATCTTCAGCAAGTGTAATCCCTACTTGTAATGTTTTCGCTTCGCCTGCAGCACCTGTATCTTCCGTTTGTTCTGCTTGTTGATCAGCACCGCCGCCGCATGCAACAAGGACACTTAAACTTAATGCTGAAACTGTACCTAAAACTTTTTTAGTTAAGCTTTTCATTTCTTTTTCCTCCTCAATGTTTTCACTATTTTTTAAACTTGCTTATTTACATCTGTTAACGTTTGAAGGGCTTTCACAAGTGCCTGCTCTGTACCAAACGCACCCGCTTTCGTAACAAGTGGTAAACCATCAAACAAACCGCCGAATAACTGTCCATACGGAAGGCCATCTTCCACTTCACCGACAACACGAATGCCTTTTCCATTTAATACTTTACATGTTGCCCCGGCAATATCTCCGCCTGTTAAAACAGCGCCCTGGACGTTTTTGCTCTCAATTAATTTTCCTGCAATAACTCCGAGAGCATTGGCAATGGTACTGCCGACATCTAAGTTCGTTAAGCCGAGTGATTGTTGAATCGCCTTTACCCGCTCAACTGCCTCACGCTCACGATTTGTTGAAACGACTAAGTCACCTTTGTCTAGTAATGTCTCTCCCATTTTGACAGCGCGTTCAATTTCCGCTTGACGATCGCTTTCATCGAAAAATTTATCTGGAGAAATCACAATTTCTTCAATATTATTTTTCTCCTTTAATTCTTGAATTTGTCGATGAGTAATGGAACTAATACTGCCAGCTACAACGAGTATTGGAAGCTGTTTCCCTTTAGATTTTTTATATGATGGCTCATTATGGTGTACTGTACTGCATAAATGATAAGCAATACCCGCTGAACCTACCCAAAGCACATTTTCTTCGAGCCTTTGTGCTGCTTCAGCAATTGTTTGCAGTTCTTTATCTGTTTCTGCATCAATGACAACAATTTTTGAATCTTTCTCTAAAGATAGCCCTTTCATTTTTTCAGCTAATTGTTCTTTTCCTTTTCGAACATCCTCAATTGAAATGAGCTCCACTTTCCGCTCGCTTTGATCATGTAACAGTTTCGGCAGGTAACTTTCCTTGACCGGACAGGTGGGGTCATTGGCAATTTCTGTTTCTGCCAGCGGCACTCCATGCACATAATGTTTTCCATTAATCGTTACCCGTTTACTTTTTGGAAAGGCCGGTACAACTAATGCTGTTTTAAATTCAAACACATCCATTACGGCATCAATTTCTGCTCCAACATTGCCTCGCATCGTCGAATCAATTTTCTTTAAAACAGATGAAACGCCTAAACTGCTTAATTGTGTTGATAGCTTGTAAACAACATCGTAAGCATTGTCAGCCTGCAGTGCACGGCTGTCTGAATTTAATACAATAACATCTCCACTCATATGGGAAGGCTGCAGCCTTGTATCAGAAAACAATACTGTGGTATTTAAACCTTGTTTTGCAAACTGTACCCCTGTATCATTTGCGCCTGTTAAGTCATCTGCAATTACTGCTAACTTTACCATCATCTCCACCCCCTTTTTGCTATCCGTTATCCTATACCTGTAATAGCTTTATCTCTTTTTATACAATTTCCATTTCTTCTTTTAACCTAATCCTTTTTGACTAACCCTATAAATTTCTTAAGTTTGTCATTCGTTTCTTTCTACATATGCAGCATGCTAAGTTAGATCGACCTATCTTTTCACCGCATTTCCATGTGTTTTATTTTGAAACGTATGAAAAGCGCTTACAAGTTATATGGTAAATGATATTGTTGCATTTGGCAATGGTTTTTTTATTTTTTTTTTAAAACATGGTCAAATCGACCTATCATCCTAATATTAAATCTATTACTGTTGCGTTTTTAATCATTTGTTTATTTTTTAAATACAAAAAAAGACACAAGCTTTTATTTAAGCTTGCGCCACAATGTTGAACGATTAATTCCAAGACGTTTCGCTGCCTTGGATTGGTTCATTTCTTCTTCTTCGAGTACTTTTGTAATAATCTTTTTTTCAATCTCTTTTAACGTACCGCTTATATCCATATTGTTTACTGCAGCACGATTCGCTTTTGATTGCTGCTTTAATCGATAAAGGGCTGATTCCACTTCTTCTTTTTCTAAATAATAGGAGTGGGACTGCAGGACAAGCTGTTCAATAACCTGTTTGAGCTGATCAACATTACCCGGCCAATCATAATCCATTAATTGTTGTAAAGCATCCTGTCTAATGCCGACAATTTGCTTGCCGTACTTTGTATGAAATTCGGAAATAAACACATGCACTAAATTTTCAATATCTTCGCCGCGCTCTCTAAGCGGTGGAATATGAATAACCAATCGTGTTAACAAATAAAATAAATCGCGGTCAAATGTCCCTTCGCTTATTTTTTGTTCTACTGTATCGTTTGAGGACATCAGCCATCTCGGCATTTTTCCGTTTTCATTTTTTATAAAATGATAAAGCTCTTTTTGAGAATACGAATCTAAGCAATCAATTCTTTTTAAATAAACAGTGCCATTCGCATAGTTTTGGAAGAAGTTTTCATTTATTAAACTCGTTACCTGTTCTTTTTTCAATAAGTCGCAATTTAGCGTAATAAACGGCTCACTGCTCCGTTTACTTTTTAAATAAATGGATTGCACCACTACATCTTTTCCATTTCCGGCTTCACTCATAATCCAGAGCGGTTCATCCATTTGACTATATTTATCAACTTGCTTGATTACGTGCTGAATTTGCTCACTTTTCCCTGTAATAATTACATAAGGGATTGCTGTTTGAATTTCAACCGCATACGCATCCCCCTTCACAGCTTGTTCTTCCGTTTGATTGCGAAAGGCTTTTTCAAAATATAAGATAACACTTTGTTGACTGCAGCACGTTGTGAGCTTCCACAACTGCTCATCAAGCGTAAGGATTTTTGTTTGCTTTTTTCCCTTTAAAAACGTTTGCCTTACAATTTCCTTGACATCAGGCAAGTTTTCCAGCTTCGTCTTGTTCATTTCGGTATGAAAAAGAGCATTACTGTAAATGATTTTGCCTTCCTTATTGATCACTGCAACAGCTCTGTCATCACCGTCAATAATCGATTGATATAATGAAACTTCCTCATGCAGCTTTGAAAATAACCGATACACTCTTCTTGCTTCGTCCAGCGCTTCCATCACTGCCTCTTTTCCAGACGTGATCAGAACCCCATTTAAACCTAATTGTTTCGCTGTTTCAACGGTTACAACATCACCAATAACAACTTCATATCCTTGTTTTTTTAAGTTTTTTAACCGCTCTTCGACTTCAATATCTTTTGTAATCGTCATCGTGTTAATGTCTAGATCGAGAAGGTTACAGATCGTTGCAGCACCGTGAGAAATGTTTGGAAATCCAACAATGGCTGCTTTGCCTGGAAAACCTTTCACAAGTGTTAAAATACGCAAAACATCATAGCCAGACACTTGGATATCAATCACAGGGATCGAAACGACCTCTTGAATCATTGAAGCTGTACCGCCCCGGCTAATAATAACATTATAGCCGTTCTTTTCAGCATCCTTGGCAATCTCAATCCCCTCATACAAATTACCAAGTTTAATGTGAAACTGAAAATCTTCAACATCTTGAGCAATCTCTTTCATAATTTCAAATAAACCCTCATACGGGGCAACAACCAATGCTTTTATCATTATTCATTCACCTTCTGTTGCAAAAATCAACACATCTATTTTTTCTAATCATAACTTAACATTTTTTTCAAGTAAAGCTATAATCGATAAACAAGTCTAAAATAAAAGTGTATCCCTAACCATCACTTGCTTCTCCGCTGTCACATGCTGCTTTCTCACGTATAAAAAAGCCCCCTTAGGCTTTTCGCTGCAGACTGCTCTGCATCTTTCTAAGAAGGATTTAGTCATCAATTCTTAATTTTTTCCCACACTTGTCTGTAAACTTCTTTGATCGAGATTTTATTTTCTGAAGCAATTTTACGGCAATCCTCATACTCAGGAGCACTTTGAACGACGATTCCTTTGTATAAGCCTTCTTTTACTGTGACATCGCCCCACTCTGTAGACACTTTGTAAAATGTTCGCGCTAAGCGATGCACGCTTACTGGGTAATAGCGAATGCCGAGTGTCGTCGTTTCAGTAAACAAAATCGTTTTCATTTCATCAAGTTTTGTTTTTTCGCATAACAACTGCAGCATCACACCAGGACGATTTTTCTTCATGTAAATTGGGATATAAAACACATCATTTGCTCCAGCTTCAAACAATTGTTCCATCACATAGCCAAGCCATTCTCCAGGCATATCATCTAAGTTCACTTCAACTTTAACCATTTCGTCATCAATATGCTCCTCGCGATGCGGAAACTGCTGTGACATACCTATTACCGCCTTTGCTTTTTAAATTTCAACATTGAATAATTAAGCTGTTCCGAGTATAACCCGAAGCACATTTGGATGGTCTGGAAAATCTTTTGTGCCTGCGCCGTATCCGATTGCTTCTGCAGTACAAGAAGGAAGCGATCCAAACTCATGTACAAGCGCTGACAAAATTCCTGCGCCGGTTGGTGTTGTTAATTCCCCTTTAATATCTGTCTGTTGAATTGGAATGCCTTTTAATACTTCTAACGTCGCCGGTGCCGGCACGGGATAGAGCCCATGAGCAATGCGAATTCGGCCATTTCCAACTGGAACAGGAGAAGCTGCAATTTGTGAAATATCCAGTGCATCAAGAAGAATGCATGTTCCAACAATATCAACGATCGAATCAACCGCGCCTACTTCATGAAAATGGACTTTTTCAAACGGCATGTTATGAATCTTTGCTTCCGCTCTGCCGATTTTTTCAAAAATAGAAAGCGCCATTTTTGTTACGTTTTCATTTAAATCAGCACCCGTAATCATCTCGACAATGTCAGAATAATGACGATGGTGGTCATGATGATGGTGATGATCTTCTTGATGGTTTGTGAGAATCACATCAAATTTTGTTGCCGAAACGCCTTTTTTTACAACTTTCTCCCATTTTAGTTCATATTCTGTTTCAATGTTTAGTTTCGCAAGTTCTGTTTTTAAACGCGCTGCGTCTCCTCCTAAATCAAGAAGCGCACCGATCGTCATGTCACCGCTAATCCCTGAAAAGCAGTCAAAATATAGTGTTCTCATTATACTTCCATCCTTTAATCTAAAATTGTGCTGCGGTGATTTTTATGAATTAATGTTGCATAATAACCAGCGCCAAATCCGTTATCAATATTCATGACGCTAATGCCTGGTGAACAAGCATTCAGCATCGATAGCAGCGAGGATAAACCTTGAAAGTTTGCGCCATAGCCAATGCTCGTTGGAACAGCCACAATCGGATTGCTAATTAAGCCGCCAACAACGCTTGCGAGCGCCCCTTCCATTCCCGCAACCGCAATCGTTACTGTCGCCTTTTCGATATCCTCAAGATGATAAAACAAGCGGTGAATGCCGGCAACGCCTACATCATAAATTCGTTTTACTGAAGCGCCAAATGCCTCTGCTGTTACAGCTGCTTCTTCCGCCACGGCAAGATCAGACGTCCCCGCACACACAATGGCAATATAGCCGTTATAAAGAAGCTCAGGCTCGTCCTCATGCTTCCAAAACAGCGTGCGGGCTGATTCGTTGTAAGCTAAATCAGGAAGAGCTGCAAGTATTTTTTTCGCTTTTTTTTCATCCACTCTTGTTGCGAGCACGCGGTTTGTTTTTTCTTTTAACGATAAAATAATGCTGATGATTTGTTCAGCTGTTTTTCCTTCGCCATAAACAACTTCAGGAAAGCCGGTACGCTTTTCCCTGTTCGAATCAACTTTCGCAAAACCAATATCTTCAAATGAAGAGAGCATTTCTTTTGCTTGATTAACTTCTAAACTTCCTTCTTTTACTTTTTTTAAAATGTCTTCTAACTGTATGTTGTTCATCATCAACGCTCCTTTATCTAATTAGTTAGCGAATTTTGGATTTCTAACACTTTGTTCATACTGCCGCTTTTGTAGCCCCCTAAATCGAGGGTGACATATTGATAGCCAAACCCCTGAAGCTTATTCATAATGCTGTTATGATTGTTTAACACAATCGCCATGTCTTTTTGCTCTACTTCAATTCTAGCAATATCGCCATGTGTTCGCACACGTACCTGCTTAATGCCTAACTGTTTTAAATAATACTCTGATTTTTCAACCTTTGTTAATTTTTCCTGTGTAATTTTTTCCCCATATGCAATTCGCGATGATAAACAAGCAAATGACGGCTTTTCCCATGTTGGCAATCCCAGTTCTTTCGAAAGAGCGCGAATTTCTTCTTTATAAAGATTGGCTTCCTGCAGCGGACCGCGCACGCCATGTTCTTTTGCCGCACGCACGCCGGGACGATGCTCACTCATATCATCGGCAATTAAGCCGTAGACAACATTTTGAAATCCCTTTTCATTCATAATCGGCATCACTTCTTCAAATAAACCGTTTTTACAAAAATAGCAGCGGTTTTCATCATTTTCTGTATAGCCTGGAATATTCAGCTCTGATGTTTCAATTACTTGATGCACGGCACCGATTAATTCAGCAAGCTGTTTCGCTTCTTCTAACTCACTGCTCGGATAGGTTTCAGAATCGGCCGTAACCGCAAGCACATTTTCTCTTCCCAACACATCAACGGCTGCTTTTAATAAAAGCGTGCTGTCCACACCACCTGAAAATGCAACAACCACACTGCCCATTTCTCGTAAAATTTCGTTTAGTTTTTCATATTTCTCATTTAACATAACCTTTCACCTCTCACTTAAACTCTTCCATTATTGTAAAATTTTTCTCTTCTTTCTATTTTAACGTTACTGGTAACCGCTTACAATCAAAACATAAAGATATTGTTGCAAAATCAAACCTTATAAATACTGATTACTTATTTCACGTCTTAAACTTTGCGCATTTTGCAACACTTTTTCATTATAAAATAATTTTAGTAAAATGTAAAAGAAGAGAGAATCAGAAAATGAGAGGAAAAAAGCGCATGTCTTTTTCAGAAGGACAAATAGAGGGGAATGTCTTTTTGCGGGGTCTGACCCCGCAAAGAGTATAGAGAAAAAGGGGGAAAGTGTTGTGATTGATTTTCCATTATCCTTCATTTTAGTAGGCTTTGCAATGTGTGGTTTGCTTCTTCACCATATTACCGTGCTAAGCGTGCAATATGAACAAACAAAAAGCTCTTCCGTACTCACCTATATTTTAGCTTCATTAGCGACATTATGGTTTACGCCGCTTTTTTTATCTATCAAACTGGCGATCCTGCTTGGAAACGGCAGCTTCGGCATTCCGTTATGGCTAATTCTATCAGGTAGCGGACTGTGTTATATCATCGTTGTATCAGCTAAATTAAAGAACTCCGCTAAAAATGCTGAGATAAATGTTATGATGTCTAAAAACATCTTATAGCCCTGCTGATAGAAGCAGGGCTTTTTTATTTTTCCTTTTCTTTAACTGTTTTTTGTGCGGACATAATTTTTATGAAGCCGCTCTTTACTTTCAGCCCAGCTGGGAATCGTCTCCCCTTCCCAATGAAAGGATTCTAGTTCGTCTGCAATCTTTCTAGCTATTTTCATTGCTTTTAAATGACTGCCGTTGTTTCGGTAGTTTTTCATATCCTCTTTGTTTTCCCAAACCGTTAACGTCCAGTATGTAAGCCAACCTTCTTTATTAAAAGAAGAATGCGTTAACCCTTCTGCTTTTTTTAATTGATTCATCGATTGAAGTGTATGCCATATAAAGCTTGGTAACTTTCGCTTTCCTCTTAAATGAAGCCTCGTCACGGAAATGAACATCTTACCACCCTTTCCTTAAAGTGAACTCATTATATATTCTATTCTTTCGTAAAAAAGCCTTTGCTCTGTTGAAAGAATGTAGAAAATAGTAATTAAATCGATTCTCTCCATGTCTTTTCTACGTGGACAAAAGGGGTTAAATGTCTTTTTGTGGGGTCAGACCCCGCAAAAAAACATTGCAATTCAATTAAAAAGATCATATAATTAGTTCATAAAATAAGTTCTTATGAACCTTATAATATATTATTGGAGGTTAACGATGTTTAAGCGAATTGGATTACTTCTTGTAACCAATATTTTGGTGATTGTTACAATTGGAATTATGTTGTCAGTTTTAGGTGTTGGGTCATACCGGACAGCTGGAGGCGGAATTGATCTTGGTGCGCTCCTTATTTTTAGTGGTGTGATTGGTTTTTCTGGGGCGTTTATTTCACTTCTGATGTCGCGCTGGATGGCGAAGAAAATGATGGGGGTACGTGTGTTAAACCCTGATGACGCACTCTCTTCTGATGAACGTGCGATCGTTGAAAAGGTGCACCGCCTTTCTCGTGCGGCAGGCCTTATGAAAATGCCTGAAGTGGGGATTTATCATTCTCCGGAAGTGAATGCTTTTGCGACAGGTCCGTCAAAGCGCCGTTCACTTGTTGCGGTATCAACCGGGCTTTTATATGAAATGGATGATGATGCAGTTGAAGGTGTTATTGCCCACGAAGTAGCCCATGTTGCCAATGGTGACATGGTAACGATGACGCTTCTGCAGGGAGTTGTGAATACGTTTGTTGTCTTCTTTGCCCGAATTGCTGCCTGGGCTGCTTCACGTTTTGTAAAAGAAGAGTTAGCGCCAATCGTCCATTTTATTGCCGTGATTCTTTTTGAAATTTTATTCTCGATTCTCGGAAGTCTTGTTGTACTTGCTTACTCAAGATATCGTGAGTTTCATGCTGACCGCGGCGGCGCAGATCTTGCCGGAAAAGATAAGATGATTCACGCACTGCAGTCCCTTCAACACTATACAAACCGCGTGCAGGGTGGACATACTTCCCTTTCCACTTTAAAAATTAACAATAAAAGCGGCATGTTAAAACTGTTTTCAAGTCACCCGGATTTAACTGAACGAATTCGCCGTCTTGAGGCAAAATAATCATCATCGAGCAGGAGCATCATGCTTCCTGCTTTTTTTTTAGGTTAAAAATGTCCTTCTCAAGTGGACAAAATAGGGTGAGTGTCTTTTTGCGGGGTCAGACCCCTGCAAAAAAAAAAGAGAATGAACAGCAGAAACTGTACACACTACTAAAAACAATACTTTTAAAAATAAAGAGGTGCTTTATGAAAAAAACCATTCTCTTTTTCCTGCCATTCCTCTATATAAATAACTATCATTCTGCCTGTGCGGCAAACATCGTTCAAACCGATCACGTCTATACTTATGAAAACTTAACAAACGACCTCTATGAACTAGCAAACACTTATCCGAACATCATTCAACTAACCGCACTCACAGAAACCGACTACGGCCGGAAGATTTGGGCAGTGAAGCTCGGAAACGGTGAAACGTCCGTTTTACTAAACGGTGCCCATCATGCGAGAGAATGGATGACAAGTATGCTGTTAATGAAGATGATCGAAACATATGCGGAAGCTCACAAAACAAACACACCTATCAGCGGATTATCTCCAGCCATTTTAGATGATGTATCCCTTTGGTTTGTGCCGATGGTAAACCCAGACGGAGTTACCCTTCAGCAGTTTGGCCTCGAAGCTGTTCCTTTTTTCGCACATGAACAGTTTCTTCAAATGAACAAAGGCATAGAAAATTTCAACCGCTGGAAAGCAAATGGAGACGGAATCGATTTAAACCGCCAATATCCTGTCGGCTGGGAACAATTAAAAGGCGTGACTTCCTCACCAAGCTATAAAATGTTTAAAGGTACGCGTCCGCTTCAGGCCAAAGAAGCCCAAGCCCTCGTGCATTTAACAAAGAACATTCAGCCTGAAATTGCCGTTTCCTATCATTCATCTGGACAGGTCATTTTTTGGGGAATCGATGCGTGGCGGCTTACTCATACGACCGATGCTGCTGAGAGAGAACACAGCATCGTTGATAAACTTTCGGCAGTAACTCACTACAAGCTCGCTCAACCTGGTCCAACCGAGCAGGGCGGCGGCTATACCGATTGGTTTGCAAGTTCCTTTCAAAAACCTGCCTTTACACTAGAAATCGGTGAACTCGTTGAAGAACAAAGCCTTCCTCTCAGCGCTTTTCCTGAAGTATGGAAACGAAATCACCTCATCGGTCTCATAATTGCTGAACAAGCACTGCATCTTCAAAACATGAAAAAGGCGGCTCCTTCACCCCGTCCATCAATGAAGTAAACTATTTTATTGAAAATTTCAGCAGCAAAGGCGTACAATGAAAGAGTTAGAAACCGTTTGAACATTATTTTTTTAGAGAGATAAAGGAGAAAAATCATGCAGGAGGCAATCATCGGAAGCGTTCTTTCAGCAATGGCAACAGGTCTTGGCGCTGTACCTATCTTATTTTTTAAAGGGGTTACTCACAGGTGGCGCGACATTCTTCTCGCTTATACGGCTGGGATTATGATGGCGGCCTCTACGTTTAGTTTAATACCTGAAGCGTTAGGCTCATCAAACTTATACGTATTAACAGTCGGCCTGCTGCTTGGGACGTTTGTTCTTAATTTTTTAGAAAAATATATTCCACACATTGATTTAGAACATACGAAATATAATCTTAAAATTGAACAAAAAGCCATTCTTATTATTACCGCAATTACGCTTCATAACTTACCTGAAGGATTATCGGTTGGGGTCAGTTACGCAAGCGGTGACGATAGTCTCGGCGGTCTTATTGCGTTTGCGATCGGTCTGCAAAACGCGCCCGAGGGCTTTCTTGTTGCCTTGTTTCTTGTCAATCAAAACATTTCAAAATGGAAGGCACTGCTTATTGCGACACTAACCGGAACTGTTGAAATTTTTACCGCTCTAATCGGTTATCTGTTATCTGCGAGCGTTGACGGTCTTGTTCCTTATGGATTAAGCTTTGCGGCAGGAGCGATGCTGTTTATTATTTATAAAGAACTTATCCCAGAAAGCCATGGCGACGGCAATGAGCGCTATTCCACCTATGCGTTTATACTAGGACTTATTACGATGCTGTTTATGATTAATGCTTTTTAATATTTTCTTAAGAAAAGCGCAAGTGCCTTGTTCACCCCCCACAAGCAAATGTTCTTACGGTGAAAAGGCGCTTTTTGCCTTTACGGCGTAAGGTTATTTGATTCGAGGGGGTAGGCGCTGGAGCTAGACACCAAAACTTATCCTTTCTTATCTTTTAAAAAGCTGTTACATGTTCTTTCATGTAACAGCTTTTTTACATCCTGCTTTTCCAATTGATCAACTTCATCATGAACCGAAGAAAAAGCATTAATAAGAAAACGCTTATAAACGTATGCACCCATGTCCATGTATGGTAATGAAGTAAATTTGTATACCGCTCCACTCCCACTTCGACAATTGTTAAAGCCGCTGTATAAACCAAGGCCTGTCCGACAATCCCACGATATGCGGCGTGATAAGTTGTTTGATAAAAATAAATACATATAACTGGAAACAATACATACTCATAAAGAATGCTCGTATCAAAATGATCACTTAAAAATTTCACCGGATAATGAAGCATCTCTTCCCCTTCTACAAGTACTCCAAGAAATGTTGTAATATTAGCGCTTAACAAAAACATAAGCAGCCAATCTTTAAGCGGCGGCTTGCGTAAGCTGAAGAAGAAGAGAGAAATTCCGATTATAAGCAGTGCCCATAGAATAATTTGCTCCATATTAAAGCCCTCACTCTTCATTTAAAATACCGTATTAGCAGGTTAACCAAAATAAGTCCCTCACATAAGTATTGACAGACATATAAGAAAAAAACTGCTAACCGAACATTTTAACTTTTTACGTCTATGCATCACCTTCCATAAATTTCGCCATACTAAACATTAATATAAAAGAGAAATGCGAACTTCAAGCAGAACAAACAACAAAACGATTCACATTTAATAAACCTAAAATGGTCTTGATTTCATCCCGTTACGGCTATTTTGGCGGCAAAATTGTTAGCAAGAAACATTTTAAAGATTTTTTTAAAAACTTTATGTCTCGCTCAATTTAATTTTTCTTAAAACTGCTAGTTTCATACTTCATATATTTTTTGGACAAAGTATTTGTAATAAACATCGCTACTGGAGGGAATAAAATGGCAAACAATCATCATCCAAAATTAACTGCTTCTGAAACGGCCTTGTTGTGGGGGTCGTATCAAAACGATACACTCGGGGTCTGTATGATTTCACATTTTTTACAAACAGTGGAAGATGAAGAAATTCGTCCTCTCTTACAATTTGCATTAGACATCGCTAAACAGCATTTACGAAAACTTACAGCGATTTTCAAAGAAGAAAAGCATCCGATTCCAATCGGCTTTACGAAAGCAGATATTAATTTGAATGCACCGAAACTTTTTTCTGATACATTTATGCTTTATTATATTCAAGGTATGGGCGCGATGGGCTTAAATACTTATAGTACCGCACTGCCAAATGCGGCTCGAAAAGATATTCGTGATTATTATACAAGTTGTCTTCATTCTTCTTCAGAGCTTTATAACAGAACATCTGATTTAATGCAGCAAAAAGGCGTATTTATTCGGGCGCCGTACATTCCATATAACGAGAAAGTAGAATTTGTGGAAAAACAGCATTTTCTCTCTGGTTGGATTGGCGACCAACGACCGCTTACTTCAAATGAAATTTTACTTTTATTTGCTAACTTACAGCGCAATATGTTTGGACATGCATTATTAACTGGATTCAGTCAAATTGCACAGTCAAAAGAAGTAAAGCATTATATGACAAGAGGAGCAGAAATCTCAAAGCACCATATGGAGATATTCCACAAATATTTAACTGAAAGCAATGTTGAAACACCAATGACGTGGAATATTATGCCGACCGCTTCAACAGAACCACCATTTTCTGATAAATTGTTAATGTTTCATACAACCGCCATTAATGCGCTGGGAATAGGTTATTACGGTGCCTCTTTAGCAGGAACCGCAAGAAAAGATATTTCTGCTTCCTACAGCCGCTTAATGATCGAAGCTGGCGAATATTCCGCAGATGGTGCAAATCTTATGATCAAAAACGGCTGGTTGGAAAAACCTCCTTCAGCGCCCGATCGAAAAGCATTAGTGAAGAGTTAACTAAATAGAGAGAGGCAGGGAGTCTTAATAGGAAGAATAGTCTTTTTTCTTGTTATATATTCAAATGTGCAGACAGAAAAGCACATTTTTCTGTCTGCACATTTTTTTTGCAATTATTAACTGAATCTACTCTTAAATTCATTTCCTTTAACTTCTAAAAAAAGATTGTTTATGATCGAAAGCTATGATTCGGTTTTCTTTCGTAACTTTGCTGCGAGTAGCAGAAATATAGGTAAGATAAAACCAATGGTTAAAGAGAAAGGCAGCCATGTTTTTGCTGTAAATGTTCTAAAATAAGCTGTATTCGGCAGCATAGAAATGGAGAGAACAACTGTAATGATTCCTAGAGGGAAAATTAATGGACGATTACTTTTTAAATTGAATATTTGTATAAGCCCTAAAGTAGAAGCATAAAAACAAATAAGTAATTTGTAGAAAATACTTAAAAACCAAGCTATAGCTAGTACCGCCTCAAACCTTTGAATGAACTCACCAATATCAATTTTTTTCGCTAATATATAGGTTGGATAAATATTTCGAGCTGTAAAGTCAGCCCCTAAAACACCAATTGATAAAAGTGTAATGAAAGTAGTAATTAGTCCCGCAATGAATGTACCTGTTAGCAAAGCTCTCCCCGCTTTTTCTGGTTTATCTACGTAAGGGATTAACGTTAGAAAAATAATCAATTCTAAAAAAAGTATTCCGATATATATGTTATTGGCGCGTAATAAACTTTTAAAATCTACTTCCAATATGGGCTGGATGTTTTTTAACTCTATCTGATTAAGATTACCTAAAGTTATAAAAGTTAAAAGTAAAATAATCCATGGGAAAAAAATTTCTGCTGACCGTGCAAAGCTTTCTAACCCAAGACGTGTCCCCATAATAATAACGAACATAAAAATAAGCATTATCGCTTGAACAGGAGTTTCTATCATAAACTGTATTGTCATAAAATCAGCAATTTGCCTAAGCAAAAATGGACAAGTAATAAAAAAATAAGAAAAAAATAAAAAAGAAATAGTTTTTCCAAACCATTTTCCTAGAATTCTTTCGCACAGTTGGAATAAAGTTAACTTTGGATATATTTGTCCCAAAGCACTGTATAAAAAAACAAGCAATAAACCTATCCCTAACCCGAGGATACTGGCTATCCAAGCATCTTGTTTCGCATCTTTTGCAAAAGCACCAGGGACAAGCAAAATCGTTGTTCCAATAGAAAATAAAATAACTAATATTCTAAATTGGTCTACTGATATTTTCCCGTTCTTAAACATCATTCTCTCTTTAGCTCCTTACAATTCAAGCTAATCATTGACCATTTGTTCTATCACAGTAAACGTATCCTTAACACTATTATGTGCAAAAAAGAAGAGAATAACAGTAGACGCTAAAGTTTATCTTCCTTCGCGAAATAATCAAATGGATAAAAAATAGGAGGTTTGCCTAATCTAAAAAGAAGAAAGCGAAGAAGAACAGCGAAAAGCAAAGAAAAAGAAAGGGGAAGTATGAAAAACTGTCTATTTTACACAAAACCCATCATAACACTATTGTATCAAAGAATGAATCGGTTTTTTATAGATCAAGTAGAGGTTATTACTAATTTTCCATTCTTTAATTATGACAGTCTAAATAAAAAACTGAACGATGCTGCCCGTTCAGTTTTATTGATGAGTTGATTCACTTTTTACCTTGTTTTCTCGTTGGTTGTTCTTTACTCTTGTCATTCCTAATGCGGTATTTTCCCATAAAATTTTTTCAACAGCTTCCCACTGGTGTTCCCCGCAGCGGATCATGAGGACGATTTCAGAAGTAATGTTTTTTTTACCCATTTTTGATCTTTTCAGCATAAAATATTTAATAAGAAAACCTAAAAGAATACCAAAGAGAGCTCCGATAATTCCCCATATAATTGGACCCCATTTTAATACATATCCATAAATCGCACCTAAAAGCATAAAACATGTGCCTAATATCGTCGCACCATCAAACATGCTGAATCCATCTGCTTGGTGAATTGTATCAAACAGCTGCCTTGGCTCTGTTCGCTTATCTAAAGGCGCCGCCAATATATTTTCTTTTGAAATTCCTTTTTGTTGAAGCGCTGTAATCGCAAGTTCAATAAAAATGGAATTCTCAAAGGTAGCAATAACAAGCATGTCACCCAACTCCCTTTACAGATAGATGCACGGTAAGATGCGATTTTAAAAGATAGACGTGTTGATTTTGATTCATTTATTCGAAAGAAGGCACCCAGTCAGCAAAATCAACACACTCTCTACAAATGGCACTGAAGCTATATAGGCAGCTTAAAATTAGGATTTTGATAGGTTCGCCGCAAATAGTTCGAAAGCTCTTTTTCGCATAGTTTGTTGTACTCAACCGCTGAAACGTAAGCATCATAAATAATAAATAAGTGAATAGAAGGAAGGTAAAGAGTCCACTGCATATCCAGCACTTCACTCACTTTTGCAAACTCACCAATTAATGAATATTGAATCGCAATCGGAATATGTGAATAATACATAATCGCGATCGTATATCCAAAAATAAAAAAACCGACCATCACTTTATGTAAATAAAGATGACCAAGACCAGGAATTAACGTAGACCAACTAAGGGCTACCCACGGCTTGCGTTTATCTAAATAATTAAGATCCCAAGCACCTAATTTCAGCGGAGATAGCGGAAAATCCTCCCAATCTGCTAGAAGGTACTGCTTATTTAAATCAACGGCGGTGCGATAACCGTCCCAAATCCCAAACATATAAATGCCAACATAAAGAATTAACCATCTTTCATCGAGAACTTCTTTTGCTTTGTCAAAATCACCTAATAATGAATACAGAACTCCTAAATTCACATTCGCTAAATTATTAATAAACAATTCCCATGAAATTAGCATTAATGCAGCCGCATAACGATGAAGGAGAAGATGACCAAAACCAGGATAAGAAAATGAAAAAAAAGCAACAACTAAAGGATTTTTTAAATGAAGCTGTGCTGTAGAAAATTGTGAGATATGCGCGCGCCGTCTTCGATACGGTGGCAGTTGATTCATTTTATCTTTCCATCACTTTTCTGATGAAATCTGTTCGTGTTAGCCTGTCTTCTTAGATGTTTCACAGTCTTCCCCCTGCTTATCATTTTCTTTTATCTTTAATTACTATTATTTACATTTTGATTACTTTTAAACAAAAGGTTTTTCGTTTTATACGAATAATGACAGAAAAAAAACAAAAAACGATAAGAACTGCTTCTTACCGCTTTTTATTTACTTTTTTTCGGATAAACAAGACAATACATAATAAAAAAGGGATATAAGCCGCAAAGACAGGATACACATATTGAAGAACAACAAAACTTTGCTTCATGTGTGCGCCGTAGTTTGGGGCGAAATAAATAGAAGTGATGACCACAGCTGCTCCAAATGGAAGAATAAGAATTTTTTTTGAGACATGAAAAATCGTGCTTCCCGCAAGAATTGCTGCATACATAAAGACACTAATTTTAAAAAAATCGTTCACAATGAGCCAGACCATAAAAAACGAGTCTAACCGCTGAATAAAATCGCCAATATCAATCAATTTATTCATTTCTAAAAGCGGCGAAATTTTTTCCCCTCTTATGTTTGCCCCTAAAACCGTAATTGTCAGACCGTGAATAAATGCTAAAACCAAACCGCTCAGAATCACAGCACTCATTGAAACTTGCAGCTGTAATTTTTTGTTTGTTAAATAATGAAAAATCATTGTAAAACAAATCATTTCCCCAAACGGCGCCATCCATGTTTCTTTAAAAGCTGTACCAATAATTGTCTTCCAATCAGGTTCTAAAATAGGAAAAAGCCGATCTGTATGGACAATTCCTGAACCCATAACAAGAATGACAAACAGCACGCCTGTACCAATTAAATAAATAAAAAACGCTTCACTCGTACGGCACAACACTTCAATTCCTTTATAGATTCCATATAAAATGACGGCCATTAAGAGAAAACCCAGTACCGAAATAGGTGTTCCCATATAGTAGAGTGTTAATAATTCCATCCCATCTCTCACATCTCGAGCCGCACCGTATAAAAAATAAAGCATATAAAGAATGCCAACAAACGTCCCAACAAATTTCCCGAAAATGTCTTTCATATATTCAGTAAGCGGCATATTAGGATAGTTTTGAAATAAATAATGATACATGAAAAGAAGCGGCACGCCGCCTGCCATTCCAAGTAAAATTGTGATCCATGCCGCTTGTTTTGCGCCTGCTCCTAACGGAAACATCACGGTTGTACCGATTTCAAAAAAGACGATTAATGTAAATAATTGAAAAGGAGATATTTTTGCGGTTTGCATTTTTTCATGATCTCTCCCTCATTTATATGCTTTTATGAGTTACTGAGGGCTATCTTTATGAATACTCCCGCCACTTAATTTTCTAGCGAAAATTTGAAGTGGGGGTTTCTAACGTATCGAACATTTCTGAACGCTTAACGTTAGTGGAGTTGACACATTGGCGGTCTAAATACGCCCAACTCCTCTATCCCATCGTTCTTGCCTTTGGGACTTCTTTTAATAAGCCTACTGCACCATTTTCACACGTTGTGCTAGTCATGTATCACGCATCTTCGGCTTCTCTAGGCTTGAACATTTTACGCAGCAGAGCGTCTTTTCCTGCTACAACCTTATATGTTCAGTTTTCAATGAGCATGTACAAGGATGTACAAGGATGTACAACTATTATTATATCATTTATTACGTACTTGTGTTCGTAATAAATGATGGAAATTCACCCCCTCCCTACTTATTGGGCTATCGCCCTTCACATTCCTTGAGGAAGGGGTACTCTTTCCAAAAATGATAGATTAGAAAACCTTACATATTCCTTCATTCTTTCCTATTCTAAATCAGTTATACAGATAAGAGGCTGTCTCGCTAGGTTCTACCCTGTTAAGACAACCTCTTATACTTATTTATTTTTATTGCCTTCAAAGTGAGCATCAACCGGTCCTAATTGATGATCTTTTTCTTCCCGCTTTCGTCGTTTCAAGCGTTCAAGAATTTTTTTGTAATTTAAGTTAATCGTTTTTGGTTTGTACTGCTCAGATGCTTGAATATCACTTGTTGATGCTTTCATAAATGACCAGCCGAGCATAATCATAATGAATAAAAGCGGAAAGCCGCCGACAATACTTGCGGTTTGCAGTGTTCCCAGTCCGCCGATAAACATTAAGACGAGCGGCATTAAGCAAAGTGCAAATGCCCAAAATAAACGATTCCAGCGCTGTGGTTCATCTTCAACCGTTTTTTGAACAACCGACGCTAAAATATAGGAACTGGAATCAAACGTTGTCGCTAGGAAAATAATCGCTAAAATTGTAAAAATAAAGATCATTAACGCTCCAAGCGGGAGCTGGCTAATAATTCCGATAATGGCCTGCGGTGCTCCGGTTGTATTTAATACATTAATGACATCATACTGCCCGGTTAACTGCAGGTGCATACCGTAGTTGCCCATAATTCCAAAGAACAATAAGCATCCAAATGTCCCGTAAAACATCGTGCCGATAATCATTTGCCGAATCGTGCGGCCGCGTGAAATTTTTGCGATAAACAAGCCAACAAACGGGGCATATACAAGCCACCATGCCCAATAGAAAACAGTCCATGATTCCGGAAAACCAGTCCGCTCATACGGTCCGAGCGCATTAAACGGCTCTGTCCACGTACTCATATGAAAAAAGTTATCTAACAAAAGCCCGATGCTGTTTGTCGTTGTTTCGGTAATAAAGCGGGTTGGTCCTAATATAAACACAAATGCTAATAGGAAAATCGACAGCCATAAATTCACATCACTTAACACTTTAATTCCTTTTTTAAGTCCTGAATATGCGCTAATCGCAAAAACAGCTGTGACGATCGCTAAAATAACTGTTTTTAGTACCATGTTCGGTTCAATGCCTGTTAAGCTGTGGACACCTTCTGCGATCATCGGCGTTCCAAGCGCAAGCGTCGTACCAGCACCGCCGATTAAGCCAAACATAAATAAAACATCAATAATCGTTCCGAGCGGTCCATCAGCAAGACGGCCAATTAACGGACGTGTTGCTTCACTTACTTTGAGAACTGGCTTTTTTCTTACATAGTAAAAATAAGCGATCGGAAGCGCCGGCAGGGTATAAATCGCCCACGCAATCGGACCCCAGTGAAAAATACCGTACGTACTTGCCCACGCAATCGCCTCTCTTGTCCCCGGCTGAATCCCAAACGGCGGACCTTGAAAATAATACGCCCACTCAATTGTTCCCCAATATAAAATACTAGAACCGATTCCTGCGCAAAACAGCATCCCTGCCCAAGAAAAATTATTAAACTGCGGACGCTCACCTTTTTCCCCTAACTTTACTCTGCCGTTATCACTAAACGCCACATACACGAGAAAAAAGAAAATCCCTAGTCCTACAAGCAAATAAAGAACACCAAAATTTGTTGTCACAAACACATTGGCGGCATCCACAACTTCCTTGCCTCGTTCAGGAAATACGACAAGTGGAACCGTTACCGCTAATAGTAAAATAACCGCCCCTAAAAACGTCGGCCAATCAATTAATCGCTGTTTATCCATTTTTACCTACTCCTTCATCGCTTGTATACTGATAAAATAAATGATCATAAAAGACAGTTTTATGTTAAGCGATTAAAGAAGATATTATGCGAGAAGAAGCGATTTTCACTCTATAAGCGGCCATTACGAATAAACGTCCTTTCCACGTGGACATTTTCGGGTGAATGTCTTTTTGCGGGGTCAGACGCCTCTTTGGTAAAAGTAGAAGTGCTCACGTTTTTAAAAGAAGATAACATTCAAATCATTTACATGTTATAAAACATTCCATTGAGTACGTTTATGAGGATGTTTTTCTGTTAAAATAAACTTACATCACCAAAATAAATTCCATTTTTACTCTAAATACCTATATTTTGTTAGATTTCCTCCAAAAAAATACATCAAACCCCCTCGTTATTATTCCCTTATTCATTTGTCTAGTCCTTTTCATAAAAAACTAAAAATCCTTTTAACATTTCTTCTAAGCACCGAACATCCTTCCTATCCAAATTTTTAATATTTATTTGTAACACAACCTTAACGATGGATTTACATTAAAGGTGTAAAATGTAAGGTGAAACCATTACGATTAAAAGGAGTGCTTTATGATGGAAAGTTTAACTTCTTATGAAATTCATCATGGAAGCGGCACGAAAGTCACCATTACTGACGTCCCTTCCAACCTCTCTCCTCTTGCTTCATTTTTGAAAATGCAGGTAATTGCTGATGAAATTTTCAATATGAAACAGCCCAAACACAGATATTCCTTTAGTGACTTTTGGCGGAAAGAAGTTTACTGCACTGCATGCGGAATAAGCTATCTTCACCATAGAGACTGTGAGAAAGGATTCATCTAAACAATGAGTTATTTCATTAAATTAGATTCACCAATTGATCAAGAATGGTTAATTAAGAAAATTAGAAAATTAATAAGCGAGTTTCAAGATGAACATTGTGAAGAAAAATGGATGCTCATTATCGCTTTAACAAAATATATCGGAAAATAGTTTAATCCCATTTAATTAAATCGTAAAGGAAGGCGATTGTAATGGAATTAACGACCCCGTGTTTAATGACGAAACATTTTGATCATCAGAAAATCTTAAAACTTGTTTCAAAAGCAAATCAGTTTGACAGCTATATTTTAATTGTGCTGGACCAAAAATTAATTAATGCGAAAAGTATCTTAAGTGCCGCTGCGTTAAACGGTATAACTGGACAAATTCGTTTACGCGCAAAAGGAACAGATTCTGAACAAGCGTTAGAAACGTTAAAACAAATTTGTATTGAATGTTAGGACCTACTTCAAATTTTTTATAAAAGGATGACATGATGCTTGGGATCGTACGAATCCCAAGCATTTTTATTTTTACTTATTTTAAAACAGCTAAAACTGATCCTTACACTTAGACCAAAAAAAGCTTTTAATCGCCATTGAATATCGAAATCCTTCCTGAATAATGTAATAGTAAAAAGGGGAATTGGATGACAAACGCCTCACAAAAATGTTTGGAAGGATTACAAACATTTAAAATTAATCAATCTCGGCAATGGCGACCAAGGAAGAACACTTACAAAAATAGAAGCTGAGCAGCTTGTCCGCTATAAGCTGGGGCTAACGAACAACAAGAGCGTTCATGTGGAATACGATCACAGCGTCAATGGGGAGTATTTAATCCATGTCTATGATATCGTCGACAACCAAACCGCAACCCGAGGCTGGTATGTTGTAAACCCGAAAACAGGGGAAATGAAAGACTATTTAACACCTTAATGCCGTGGTACGAAGTGATTTACCGCTTTCCCAAAACGTCCTCTTCATGTGGACATTTTAGGGTTAATGTCTTTTTGTGGGGTCAGACCCCTTTTTTATATTGACATAACTGCAAATGTAAGCGTATACTATCCTTAATAACAAAAGGGTAAGCGCTTAACTTAAATAAATTTTTAACTTTATGAAAGATAAAAAGCCAGTCTTATCAATTTATAAAAAAATTCATTTAAAAATAAATCATTTCATCAAAGGAGAAACACGCTATGATTTTAAAAGGATTAACAGAAAAACGCTTAGTTACAATTAACTATTATAAAGATGGTATCTCACAAAAATGTAAAGGCCATATTCTTAAACTTAATTTAGCCGAACAAACTATCTTTTTAAAAGATCAACAAGAAAAGATATTATCGATCAGCTTATCTGGAATTCTAGAGATTTCCTAGCTATATTCGTATGTAGAGAAAATAAGGAGCAGCGGCGGCTGTCGAACTGTCAGCAAAGATGGTGCCGCAGTTGCCCTTATAATGGCAATATTCACCATAATATAACTGTAAGTTAGAAAACAAATATTTAACTCTCTGAAAAAGAAAAGCACTATTAAAAACTTGCATCATTTTAATAAGAAACACTAGCTTAGCTAATAGCTATCATGATTTGTTTCGATCTTCTTCCCTCTGAAAAGGGCGATAGCTGTAATAATAAGAAAAGGAAGAACAACAACAGTCATAATAAACAGCGGCCAAACAATGAATACAGCTTCCCCAAACTCGATGTCAGTCTCATACATCGTCAGTGTAAGAAGCAGGGATGTAAACGCAACAGGAAAAATAATAATCCGGTCATCCTTCAATTTGAACACTTTCACTAGTGTCTCTTTCAATATGAACAGCATAATGGTCGTTTTCATATAGGAACCAACAATTAAGGCAATTCCAATAAAAGACTCAATTCTTGTAATAATCTCCCTTATATTAATTAAACGCGCTAGTTGAAACAGTGAAAATTTAAGAGTACCTGCGAGCGATCCTAAAGCCATAATCGTACAAAGAATAGCACTAATTAACAAAAACTCGTGGATCACAAGAACTAAAAACATCTTTTTTTTCAATGATTTTTCCTTTTCCTTGTGTACAAATGGCAGCAAAAGCGAAAAAAGAACTAGTTCAGAATACGGGAAACTAAACGTGATATATGTACCGTGAACAACTGGTTTCACTCCTTCTGGAAAAACAGGCAGGAGATTCTCCACATGATAATATGGCAGAGCCAATACTAGTACTATAACTGAAAAAAGAATGACATAAGATAAAAGCACAACAAACATTCTAGCCATTACTTCGATACCAGCTTTTGCTGTTAGCGCTGCAACGAATAAAATGAGAACATGAAAAACATAAACAGGTGTTTCCCTCATCATTGCATTTGCAAAAAAACCCCCTATATCAATAACAATATAAGAAAGGTTTAAAAAAAGTAAGAATAAAATTGGAATGAAAATACCTAAAGTGATCCATTTTCCAAGCATCTTTTGACTGCAATCAATTAAATTAAAATTAGGGTTTTTGTGATACAAATAAAAGACACATGCTAATAAAAACATTGCAAGTCCATTTGCTATAATGACGGACAGCCATGCTCCATTATTAGCCGCCTGTACTAAAGGTTGTGGAATATTAATAATTGCTGAGCCAAGTATAAAAGAGAGAAATAAACAGGCCATTTGTCCAGAACTTATCGTTTTTTCCTTCTTCATTTTTAACCGCTCCTTTTGGATAAGAAACCATAGCTTCCACATCTCACTTACTTCTTCGTTTCCACGTTATTGACGTATCCAGCTTGCTTACATCGTGACTTTTATGATTTCAACAATTTTCTGTGCCGGCTTTGAAAAAAAGAAGTCCACGAGCTTATTAGGTGTTGGCCATGCTAAATCGAGCACATAAATGAGACTTAAGTAAAGTAACGGAACCATCAGCATGGCATAAACGATACGTTCCGGACGATTTTTTTGTTTTAATTTCGGAAGATCATAGCACAACATTCCAAAGTATAAGATAACGAGAAAAAGCACTTTTTCAAACAACAGTTATTCCTCCGTTACTTTTTCACCAAGCAGCATGCCTGTCCCTTTAACAGTAACTTCAACATCTATTCCAAATTGAATATTAGCAAAAATGTTATCCCAATCTTTCTCCCAATTTTTCCACAAGGCAGGATCCTGTTGATAAAGTTTGTTTCCGATACCGATTATATCAACTTTCTTTTCCTGTAAACGTTTGATTACTTCTTCCAGCTTCTCTTTTACTTGCTGCTCAATATGTTTTTCCAATTGTTTTAGGTCTTCTTTAGTTGTTATTGAAGTACAGCTTAGTTCACCAGCCATCCCCTCTATTTTGGTCAACATTTTAATAGTTGGGGGATTATCGGTAAATTTAGGAGATACTTTCGTTTGAACAGATAACGTTTCTAATGATTCCTTTTTTTCAATTTCTTTATCCATACAGGAAAACTCAATAGTCCCTCCTTTAAATTTATCTGTTAACATCAAAACGCTCTGAACATCGCTTGGTGTTAGATAATCAACCATTTTCCCTTGACTAATAACAGCAGTACCACTGCTATATGTCATTGTTGGTTGTTCATCCGTTGTTTTAATATACGGAATCAATGTAGCTTTTACCTTACTGTTTAACTGCATCGCGATATCTAACAGAAGGGCACTTATTGTCTTTCCAGAAGCATTAAACGCGCTTTCTATCATCGTCCTTAATTGCTGGCTCATTGTTCGCTCGATAAACGGTTCATACTTCCAGTAATCAGCAGCTTTTCCCTCCGTAATGATAACAAGCGAAGTAAGCCGTACTTCATGATCACGATAAAAGAAGTCAAGAATTTCTCCTATATCGTGTTCCTTAGCAAACTGTTCCTCAATTAAAATAACCCTCATATGGCTCCACTGGGCTTTACGTCCTAAATATTTAGTTAAATCACGAATTCCGTCAAAAACACTTTTACTTACCGTTTTAACATTGGTATATGCCGGTTTATCGCTGCTCCCTGTTCCTCCTATCGTTTCTAATGGTGAATAGACTTGCGCGT
The DNA here is from genome assembly GCF_003318295.1 of Bacillus taeanensis. Taxonomy (GTDB): domain Bacteria; phylum Bacillota; class Bacilli; order Bacillales; family UBA6769; genus Maribacillus; species Maribacillus taeanensis. Next base: position 19,156 of record NZ_QOCW01000027.1, on the reverse strand, counting down.
TTATTTCAATGCTTCCTTCTTCTGTTTGATCTAAACTCACGCCCATTATAAAACCAAAATCGGTTAATTCCCTACTGTTCCAACATCCTGTTAAACCAATTAATAAACAAATAAGGAGCAGAGCTTTCATGACGATCCACTTCATGATCTACCATACTTTCTTAAAAAATTTAGATTTTACGCATCTCTCGTTTTCGTAAGGAATGCCACAATGTTTTAATTGGTGCCCGAACGAAAACATCAAGTAACTGCTTCGGCCTGAACGGAGTCAGCGGACTAAAATAAGGCTGTCCTAATGATCTTAAATTCGTTAGATGTAACATAATGAGCAGGAAACCAATCATGATCCCAAACCCACCCAATACAGCAGCTAAAATCATCAATGGAAATTGAAGAAGACGTATGCTGATGGAGATACTATATTGAGGCATCGCAAAAGAAGCAATCCCAGTTAATGCAACTAAAATCACAATAGCCGGAGATGCGATATTAGCATTAATGGCAGCATCACCAATAATTAATGCTCCAACAATACTTACCGCAGATCCAACTGGCCTTGGTAATCGAATTCCTGCTTCTCGAAGTAATTCAAAGAAAAAAATCATAATTAATGTTTCAATAAAAGCCGGGAAAGGGAGACCTTCTCTCGTGTCAAGAACAGTCATTAAAAGGTTCGTAGGAATCAGTTCAGGATGAAAAGTAGTTAACGCAATAAAAACACTCGGTAATGTTAAGGATATGAAAAAACCTGCTATTCTTAACAAACGAATAAATGATGAAAAGATGACACGATGATAATAATCTTCACTTGCTTGAAAAAATTCAATGAATAATCCAGGACAGATTAAAATCGTTCCCGTACCTTGGACCATGACGATAATTTTCCCTTCCAATAAGCTGGCAACCGCTACATCGGGACGTTCAGTAGAGCGATATTGAGGAAATGGTGAATAGGTTGAGTCTTCAATCAATTCTTCAATATATGCTGTTTCTAAAATGTCTCCTTCTTTAGCAGCATTCATTCTTTTTTTGAATTCAGTTAAGGTTTCCGCATCAACCGTTCCCTCAAGATAACCAACGGCAATCTCCGCCTTTGTAGCTCCCCCGCCTCTAAATTTCTCAATTTTAAAATGGGGATTCGCTAATCGTGACCGCAGCAGCCCAATATTTCTCTCCAGCTGTTCAACAGTCCCTTCGCGCGGACCTTTCACAACGGATTCTGTTACAGGTTCACTAACTGGCCGCATTTCAACTTGATGCGCTTGGGCATAGGATAAAACTTTGTCCCAACCATCAAAAAAAATTACAATATGTCCTTTTAAAATATTGTCCACAGCCTGATTAAAGCTATCAACAAGAACAGCGTTTTGAGCAGATACACCATGGCGTCCGAAAAATTTTATCACATCTTCTGGTGTAACAATCGTTGCTGGGCCAACTTCATGCGGAACCAAATCCTGCATCGATTCTTTCATGAAATTTAACTTTTTATCCTGTACTAATGTCCCAAAAAAAATAGAAAGAGCGGTATGTGTCAAATCTGGTCCATATTGCCAAGGAAAGATGTTGAGATCTTCACAATTAGAAAAAACGTCTTCTAACCGTTTGCGGTTTTCGGATAACGTTTTTGAAATCTTTGCAGTTTGATATGTAAACATGACGATGACCTCTTTTCTCTTTTGATTTAGTATGGATCAAAGTTAAAGACATATTCGTGATCGGTCATTCGATTTCGAACCCTGCCTTTTAAATCTGCTAAACCCACGATTATTTTTTTAAAGCACAACACATATATTGTCTTAAAACATGAATATTTTATTGAAAATGAAAGGAGGGTACAATGGTCAAAATTACAATTGGAGAGCAATCTTTTGAACTAAAAACAATTAAGGTAACGCTTTGGAATGAATATATTGCGGAACGGAAAAATCCTGAAGTCGCTGCCGTTTATCCAAACGGCATACACAAAGCGCTCGCTGACGGTCTTAAGCCATATGGTTTCCAAATTCAAACCGCTACATTCGATCAGCCTGAGCATGGCTTAACAGAAAACGTACTAAATGATACGGATGTGTTAATTTGGTGGGGACATGAAGTGCACGAGGAAGTGGAAGATGCCGTTGTGGAAAGAGTATATGAGCGAGTGCTTAATGGAATGGGGTTGATTGTGCTTCATTCTGGACATTTTTCAAAAATATTTAAGAAGTTAATGGGGACAACGTGTGCATTAAACTGGCGGGAATCTGGTGATCAGGAAATATTATGGGTTGTCAATCCCGCACATCCGATTACAGCGGATATCGGTCCTTATATCAATCTCCCAGAAGAAGAAATGTATGGCGAATTTTTTGATATTCCAGAGCCGGATGAACTCGTGTTTATCGGCTGGTTTGACGGTGGGGAAGTTTTCAGGAGCGGCTGTACGTTTTACCGGCGGCTCGGAAAAATCTTTTATTTTCAACCGGGACATGAAACACATCCTACTTATTATCATAAAGAGATTTTACAAGTCATCGCAAATGCGGTAAAGTGGGCGGCCTCTCCGCATGGTGCAGCACCAACTTTTGGTGAGTTAAAACCACTTATTAACCGCAAGAAAGACACGCTGTAAAAAAGGGGTGAAAAGACCATGAAAATTTTCACGGCGGCTGCTGGCGAAACACTTCGTACAATTGCAAAAAAGCATCGTGTTGCAGTTGAAAAGCTTGTCTCTCTCAATCCACACCTCTCAAGCACCAATCGAAACATCGGCGGGCAAAAAGTAAAGCTTCCTTCTTCCTCTCAAAACACTTCTAAAAGACCTGTTCCAAGCCTTCCCCCCTGTGCGCCGCAAATCCCAGAACAATTCCAAGATCATTTTATTCCACTCACTTCGCTGGATGAAATGGCGGAAACGGATTATGACGTGCTTGTTGTTGGAACAGGAGCAGGAGGCGGGGCAGCGGTTTGGAGGTTATGTGAACAGCTCAAGAATACGAACAAAAAAATTGGTGTGGTTGAAGCAGGTCCGATTCTGCTTCAAACCCATGCAGCCAACCTTCCAACTTTAGCAGGTAAATTCAATAATTATTTTTTAAACCCTAAAATATCAACACCAATTGGTAAATTCCTTCCCGACTTACCGGGGGCGAGAGAAGTGATTGCTCTTGGCGGACTGACTTTGTTTTGGGGCCGGGCCTGCCCACGCATGCACATGTCTGAATGGAGCAATTATCCGATTGAAAAGAGAGAATTGGATCTTTATTATAATATTGCTGAACAGATGATGACCGTCCAAAAGCCGTTTTATCCGCTTTCCTACTCCTTTCTTACCCGCCTATGGCAGGGAGGTTTTCCTGAAGCATCCGTAATCCCAAGAGCAACAAATGTTGAGCCTGCTAAATTTGGTCCGGTTGTTAATTTTAGTTCCATTTCGTTTTTAGGTTCCGCATTACTGCACCGTTCATTTGATTTAGCCGTTAACGCGCGAGCCGTCCAAATTCTTAACGATGGAAAAAAAGTGACCGGCATTAAAGTGATGACGCCTGACAAAAAAGCATATGAGTTAACAGCAAAAAATGTGATTTTATCAGCAAACGCTTATGAAACACCAAGACTGCTGCTTGCTTCTGGAATTAAAGGAGAAGCAATTGGTCATTATTTAACCCTTCATTCTTTTTTACGATCAAGTTTTGAAATTCAGCAGCCGACAAACGGTGGTGGAAGCAGCTTAGGACTAATTGACCTATCCATTCCGCAAACCGACAGCGAGCCATCTCAAATTCAAATTGAAATTTCTGAGAGATATAAAACAATCGAGCAAGGTACTGAACGTCATGTTGAAACATACTCATTTGGCAGAGTGGAAGGCCGTTATGAAAATAAGCTTTTTCTAGATCCAAATAAGAAAGATGAATACGGGGTGCCGGAAATACAAGTTGATTTTTCCTTTAGTCCGAAAGACCTGTCAATACTAAACAGCTTAACGAAGCGATTTATTAAAGCTGCCCGAATATTAGGTGCAGAAAAGCCGCCTGAACTTTGTTTAAGCGCGCCTGGAAGTGATTATCACACAATGGGCACGTGCCGTATGGGCGATGATCCCCTCACATCATCAACGAACCGCTATGGGCAAATTCACAGCATACTCGGCCTTTATGCAGCCGACAACAGCATTTTACCGAACACAGGCGCCGCCAATCCAACCTTAACGACTGTTGCGCTTGCCATTCGAACGGCAGATTATATTACCAGAAATTTAGATTCATAATGAATATCAATCTAGTTAACTGGTAAAGCTAATTATGTATTCCCCCTTTTAATAAGCATCTACCTCTAAGAGGTAGATGCTTATTTTTTAACGTGGTTCTTTCTGCTGCCAATGTCCGTTTCACGTGGACAAAATAGGTTATTTGTCTTTTTGCGGGGTCAGACCCCAGTTTAAAAATTTCATTAAACTTAAGCTTGGATTTTCAAGCGGCCAATATTCAAGGCCTATATAGCCGTTAAACCCTGTTGACTGAATTGCTTTAAAAATATTTAAATAGTAAAGCTCGCCCGTATACGGTTCATGTCTGCCCGGCACCCCAGCGGCATGAAAGTGACCAATTTTATCAATGTTTTCAGTAATCGTTGAAATAATATTACCTTCCATAATTTGCATATGATAAATATCATACAGCACTTTTACATAAGGACTACCAACTTCTTTAACAATTTGAAAGCCTTCTTTCGCGCTGTATAAGTAGTAGCCTTTATGATCAACAAGTGTATTAAGCGGTTCAATCACTAACATGATTCCTGCCTGCTTTAAAAAAGGGACACACGCTTTTAATCCTTCGACAATACTTTGATGCTGTTTTTCGCGAGGTACTCCCTCAATTTCTTGACCTACTTGAGACACGATAATATGACAACCGAGAAGTTTAGCTGCAGCAATTGTTTCTTTCACACCCTGCACATATTCCTGTCTTTTTGAAGGGTCTGTTAAACTAATAAATTTTGTAACAATGCTTGACACTTGAAGCTGAAGGATATCCTTTGCCCTTTTAATGGCATATAAATCTTTATCCCACCAGCTCCAAAATTCAAAGGCATGAAACCCTAAACGTTTAATCTCTTCCATGCTTCGAATAAAAGGTTGATTTGAGTACACCGACTCAATATTGACAGAAAAGTTCATGGTGATGCTCTCCTTCTAAGAAAAATTTTTGATTTGTATTTATTGAAATTGTTTCATTAAATAATCTGCAGTTCGGATCGCTAAAGCAATTGTTGTAAGCGTAGGGTTGGCCGCGCCGCTCGTCGGGATTACGCTGTTGTCAGCTATATAAAGGCCTTGAACACCGTGCACGCGACCGTACGGATTTGTAACAGATGTCTCAGGATCAGTTCCCATGCGGCACGTTCCCATCTCATGATAGACAAGACCAGGAGGGAGTGAACAAAGCGATGTGATCACTCCTTGTGCGGCCCCTGCCGCCTGCTTTACTCCTTCTGTCATTTTGTGGAGCAGCTTCTCGTCTTTAACACTATAGGAAAAATGAACTTCTAGTCTAGGAACACCATATTCATCAATGTTTTCTCGATTTAACGCGACATAATTCTCATAACGTGATTCGACGAGACCGGAAGCCCCAAACCATACGAGCACATTGTTACGTATAGGCTTTAACTCATACAAATAGTGAGAATAGCCAATCTGAATTTGATAGTCCCTTTCTGCCGTGCGGGGGACCAATACATCAGCTGTTCCCAATATTTCTGGGAAATCAGTGGTTTCAAAGGCTGCTTGACTATCAATTCTAGAATGTGTTGTTAAATAATGGCCAATCGCTTTTCCAGGGATGCCGGAAGATAGTAAAATTCTCGGTGTCTCAAATGTGCTTGTGGATAATACGACGGTTTTACCCCTCAGATGATATGTCTTTTTATCTCGAGTCATGACCTCTACGCCAACAGCCTTATTTTTTTCAGTACGCACTTTAATCGCTCGAGCTTTCACGGCAAGATCGAAGCTGCCAAAGCTTAACGCCCATGCAAAAAAATCCATCGAACTAAAAAAAACATTGGAATGAATATAGCCGTACTTTGTTGGCTGCAAATCAACTGCAAGTGGAAGAGGCACAGCTTCAGGAAAACCGTTATTGACGAGGCGGTTTAAGATCACTTCTGTTAAGGAAGAATCTTTGCCGTAATCTGATGAAACATTCATTACCTGTTTAGCAATCGTATAGTAGCGGGTCATCTCTTTCAAAGAAACGGGCCACTTCGCAATATCAACGGGATGCATCTCAGGAACAGCATTGCCCCAAATCATCCCTCTTCCGCCTAAAGCAATAAATTCTTCAAAATAGTGAGGGGCTGATGGAAGAAGAGAAAGATCACCCATAATGTTCGCATTTGCTGTGGGTACAGGTTTCCAAAACTTACGGTTCCTAAAAAAACGATCTCTGCGATTACCGTTTAAGGTTGGGATATTTTGCGCATGAGTTGGAAGAAACAGATCACCAGCTTCAACAACTGCAATTCGCTTACCGCTTTTTTGCCATTGTTCACATAATCTCCAAAGAACTGCACTCCCTCCAGCTCCTGTACCCACAATAATTACATCATAGTCTTTTTGAGCCATCTCCTCGATCGGAGTGAGCGGAATCCAATGATCCAAATACTCTCCAGGGTTTAAAATATCAGTGACATCGCAAGAAGGAATCGCTTGTTGTAAAGAAGACGATGGAAAACGAACTTGCCTGCCTGCCACGTTAAGGTCTGGATGTTCAATCGTCGGATTACATGCAAGCAGATCATCTACAGAAATGGTGAATTTTTGCGCAATCGTTCGCAGTGTATCCTCATTATGAGCAATATAAATTCTCATCCTGTTCATCTATCCTTTCAATGGCAGTTTTAGTCGTTTTGAAAATTCTCTTCTCATCTCATAATGATGCAGTCTATCGTTTTTGGAAAGAGTACCCCTTCCTCAAGGAATGTGAAGGGCGATAGCCCAATCAGTAGGGAGGGGTGAATTTCCATCATTTATTACGAACACAAGTACGTAATAAATGATATAATAATAGTTGTACATCCTTGTACATCCTTGTACATGCTCATTGAAAACTGAACATATAAGGTTGTAGCAGGAAAAGACGCTCTGCTGCGTAAAATGTTCAAGCCTAGAGAAGCCGAAGATGCGTGATACATGACTAGCACAACGTGTGAAAATGGTGCAGTAGGCTTATTAAAAGAAGTCCCAAAGGCAAGACCGATGGGATAGAGGAGTTGGGCGTATTTAGATCGCCAATGTGTCAACTCCACTAGCGTTAAGCGTTCAGAAATATTCGATACGTTAGAAACCCCCACTTCAAATTTTCGTTAGAAAATTAAGTGGCGGGAGTATTCATAAAATGAATTATTTTCTTATATGTTCCATTTATCGGGAAAATAACTTATTAAGCCAATAAATCTTTTGGAGATTAGAGAAATTTAGATTTTCGTTAAAGAGATTTTGACAACCGTAGTTTTGTTGTTTAAATCTTATGCTTTCGTGTTATCCTAAGCGCTTGACTTCATCTCCTTACACTTTAAGCCTTTAAAAAATTGAGCATTTTTGAAATACAAAAAGCCTGTTTTTTTAAATAAAGAAACAGGCTGCCTAACCTCAATAACAAGATCAAAACTTTGGTAAAATTCCTTACTTTAAATGCAATACTTTTTTTAGAAACTCTAATTTATCTTCTGCATTGTCTTTCGTAATAATATCAACACCGCTGTCAATCCGTTTTGAAACGACTTCTCCATTGATTGCCTTTAGTGCTTGCTGCACACCGATATAGCCCATATCATAAGGATTTTGTGCTAACGCTGCACCGAGTGTTTCATCTTTTACATAATGAACTATTTCCTTCATGCCGTCTGTTCCGATTACTGGAATGTTTAATCCTTTTTTCTCGATCGCTTTTAAGGCATCAAGCGCTAACGAATCATCTGTCGCAAATACACCTTTCACATCAGGATGCCATTCTAAAATACTTTCCATAACGGGCAGCCTTCTCCAAAAAACATCATATGCCCGCTGATTGACGGTTATTTCAATTCCGACATTCTTTAATGCCCTTTCTGCACCGCTAATTCGATCCCTACTCACAGGATCGGATAAGTCGCCATGAAGAAGGGCTGCTTTCTCTCCTGGGTGCAGCATTGTTCCTAATAATGCTCCTGCTTTGTAGCCTAAAACCGTATTCTCTGTCCCAATAAATGTTGTTTCTCCGCCCCAATCAGCAGCTGTATCCACAAATAGGACAGGAATGTTTCTTTTCTTATATTCTTCTAATACCGGTATAGATTCAGAAGGATGAGTCGGTGCAAAAAGAAGGGCATCAGGATTTTGCTTGAGCACACTTCTTAATAGATGATTTTGGTCTGAGATTGAATATAAAGACTGAGGTGCGATCACTTCTCCATCAACGTGAAAGTCATGGAACGCCTTTTCCGCTCCTGCCTGAACAACCTTCCAATATTCCGAATCTAATGACTTTAACACAACAACAACTTTCGGGGACTCCTCTTCTTTCTTATACAGCCATGATGCGGCCACTGCTCCAAGAAGTATGATGCTAAGCACTAAAAGCAGCCATTTCCGTTTCATCATTTATCGCTTCTTTCTCTTTAGATGCTAGGTATATTATAACGGGAATACAATGAAGCGAAAAGATGTACTACCATTTACCAGCTAAAATCGCTTCAATGCGGTCGAGCTCTTTTTTTGTAAAAGTAAGATTTTGTAGGGCGGCAGCATTTTCTTCAATTTGACTCGCACGGCTTGCACCAATTAATGCGGAAGTCACGCGCCCTTCTCTTAATACCCATGATAGAGCAAGCTGGGTAATGCTTTGACCGCGCTCTTTGGCGATTTCATTTAATTTTTTCACTTTTTGAACAGCTTCTTCTGTAACCTGCTCTTTACTTAAGAAGCTCCCTGCTTTCGAAGCTCGTGATCCTTCAGGAATACCGTTTAAATATTTATTCGTTAAAAGCCCCTGCTCTAATGGACAAAAGACGATCGAGCCCATTCCATTCTCCACGAGCACATCCTGGAGGCCGTCTTCAATCCAGCGGTTAAACATCGAATAATTCGGCTGATGAATGACGAGCGGTGTGCCGAGGGTTTTCGCCACTTTAACGGCAGCTTCAGTTTGCTCAGCATTATAGCTTGAAATTCCAACATATAATGCTTTTCCCTGCCGCACAATTAAATCAAGGGCACCGATTGTTTCTTCAATTGGCGTGTCCGGATCGGGACGGTGTGAATAAAAAATATCAACATAATCCAAGTTCATTCGCTTCAAGCTTTGATTTAAGCTTGCGATTAAGTTCTTCTTTGAACCCCATTCACCATAAGGCCCGTCCCACATCCGGTAGCCTGCTTTACTTGAAATAATCATTTCGTCGCGGTATGATGCGAAATCTTTCTTTAACATCTCGCCAAACATCTCTTCCGCAGAACCTGGCGGCGGACCGTAATTATTGGCAAGATCAAAATGAGTAATCCCAAGGTCAAACGCTTTTCGAAGCATTGCACGCCCATTTTCAAAACTATCTACACCGCCGAAATTATGCCATAACCCTAATGATATCGCCGGAAGTAATAACCCTGAATGACCGCACCTGTTATACGTCATCTTCTCATATCGGTTTTCATTTGCTATCCAATTCATTCTTCTCTCCCCTTTTTACAATATAGATGGATTCACCCCAAAACGTCCTCTCCAGATGGACATTTTGGGGTGAATGTCTTTTTGCGGGGTCAGCCCCCTATTAATGCACTTCTTTTAAACACCAACCAAAGCTTTGGAAATCACCTTGGAAGTCAGGGACATTAATGCCAATATGCATCAGCTCATCACCGCCGTATGTTTTACCAAGCTCTACAACTTCGTATTGTTTCTCTGGATCAAGACCTTTAAGCTTCACTACTTTAAGCGGTGCCTGCGGTTCGGCGAGCACTCTGAAGTATGATACAAAGGCTTCCTCTTGATCTTCAGACACAAACATCCATGCTGTTTCATTTCCTTCAAACGGACTTAAAATTCGGTAAAACTCGCCGAACTGAACAAGACTGCGAATTTCTTTATAGGAAGCAACCTGCTTTTTAACCACTTCTTTTTCTTCATTCGTTAATTTCGTTAAATCAAGCTCATAGCCAAGGTTCCCTGACATCGCCGCATCACCGCGAATATCAAGTGATGTATAGCGGTGGACTTGATGGTTCGGTACATCAGATACGTGCGCCCCCATTGCACTTACCGGATACACGATGCTTGTGCCGTGCTGAATTTTCAAACGTGAAATCGCATCCGTGTTATCACTCGTCCATGTTTGCGGCATATAATGAAGCATGCCTGGATCAAAACGTCCGCCCCCGCCTGAGCAGCTTTCAAATAAGATGTGTGGAAATTTTGATGTGATTTCTTCAAGCACGCCATATAGTCCAAGCATATAGCGGTGTGCCGTTTCACGCTGGCGTTCTGGAGGAAGCGCCGCTGAACCGATTTCTGTCATATTGCGGTTCATATCCCACTTTACATACGTAATCGGGGCACTCGCTAAAATGTCAGATACCATTTTTGTAATGGCCGCGCATACTTCCGGGCGTGAGTAATCAAGCACTAATTGATTTCGTGATCCTGAACGAGTGCGGTTTGGTACGTGCAGGCACCAATCTGGATGCTTTTTATATAATTCACTTTCAACAGAAATCATTTCCGGTTCAAACCATAAGCCAAACTGCATGTCCATCTTGCGAACACGACCGACTAAATCTTCTAACCCATTTGGCAGTTTATTGCGGTCAACAAACCAGTCGCCAAGTGAGGTGTTATCATCATCACGCTTTCCGAACCAGCCGTCATCAAGCACAAACAGCTCAATGCCAAGCTCCTTACCGGCAGAAGCGATTTCTTCAATTTTCTCAGCATTAAAATCAAAGTATGTGGCTTCCCAGTTATTAATAAGAATTGGACGCTCTTTATCGCGGTGCTCGCCGCGGCATAAGCGCGTGCGGTACAGCTTATGATACGTTCTTGACATCTCACCTAAACCATTTGCAGCATATACTTGAACAACTTCCGGCGTTTGAAACGCTTCCCCGCACCCGAGCTGCCAGCTAAAATCAAACGGATTAATGCCGATTGAAACGCGCGTTGTATGAAACTGATCAACTTCAGCCTGCGCTAAGAAACTGCCGCTGTAAACAAGGTTAAAACCGTACACTTCGCCGTGATCCTCTGTTGTGTCTTTACGAAGCAGGGCAATAAATGGATTTTGCTGGTGACTGCTTGAGCCTCTGCGGCTTTCAACCGACTGCACGCCTGACTGCAGGGCACGCCTTTCAATATAACGCTCTCTTCCCCATGCACCGGGAAGTGTTAAAAGATCAAACTCATCATCACGAAAATCAACATTCGTACTGAGCGCTCGTAAAATTTTTAAGTTTTTATCGCCTTCATTCACAAAACGTACTGATCTTGTAACCGCGTTAAAGTTTTCAAACACGGTATACGATAAAAATACTTTTAACCCAATCAATGAATCTTCTAATTCGATTTCTAGTGTTTCTGCTTCTTCATCGCTTTCAACATATGTCGCCGGAAGCCCTTCTAATTTCGGCTTCCCCTTTGTAATGCGGTGTGATTTGTACTGTAAATCGGTAATCGTTGAGCCGTTTTCAAGCTGAATTTGATACGCAGGCGCACGGTAATCGGTATTTCCGTATGCCGGGTATTCAAACGGCTGTGTATCTAATGAAAACGTGCGGTCTTCTGGATTTGGATTTCCTGAAAACGCCCGGTCTAAAAATCTTAGTGCATCCGGCTCATGATAGTCACGAACCTTTCTTCCCCAATACATATGACACACATACTTTGAATGAAGAAGCTTGATTACGTAGCTCGTATTTTTTGCTTGCAGGTGAAAAATCTCTTTTTCTTTATCAAATCTTATTCCCATAGTAGTTTCCTCCACTCCATCTATATTGTCCTCTCCATACGGACATTTTGGGGTAAATGTCTTTTTGCGGGGTCAGACCCCTAAAAAATGACCCCCTCTTATTTCACCGCACCGCGTGTCACACCGCTGATGATCCATTTTTGCGCGAATAAATACACAATGACCATCGGTGCAAGTGCCATTAAATAAGATGCGAACGCTAAGTTATAATCTGTGCCAAATTCCGATTGAAACACATACTGCACAAGCGGCAGCGTCATATGGTCTTGGTCGTTTAAAATAATTAACGGAAGCATAAAATCGTTCCATACCCATAAGCATGTTAAAATCCCAACCGTTGCATTAATTGGTTTTAAAAGCGGGAAAATAATTCTCCAAAACACGCCCCATGTTGTACATCCATCAACAATGGCTGCTTCTTCAAGCTCTTTTGGAATCGAGCGAATGTAACCAACATAAATAAATGTGTTAAAGGCAACTCCATAAACGATATATAAAAACACAAGTCCAAGCGGGTTGTTCATCCCAAACATCGTCGTTTGCTTCACGATTGGAAGCATAATAATCGGAAATGGAATAAACAAGGCGCTCACAAAGTAAAAGTAAAGAAACTTAAAAAATTTGCTGTTCTTCATATTCCGTGTAATGGCATAGGCAACCATTGAATTCGTTAGCACCGTAAAGACAACAGCCGCTGTCGTAATAAATGCACTGTTTTTAAAGGCATTAAAGAAATTCGTTGCTTCAATCGCCCGTGTAAAGTTTTCAAAATGCAGCCCTGTCGGCAGCGCCAGTACAGAGTTTGCGAGCTCCTGCGGTGATTTTAAAGCAATCGCGATCGCAATATACAAAGGGAAAAAGACAAATAACGAACCTGCGGCAATAAACGCTGTTGATGTCCAATTTACTTTTTTACTCATTACATATCCATCTCCCGTTTTTGTAAAAATTTAATTTGGGTCACTGAAATAATGACAATGACGATAAAGTAGATCACAGAGTTTGCCGATTGATACGCAAATTCTCCGCCTTGAAATCCGCCTGTATAAATTAATAGTGAAATCGATTCTGTCGCACGACCCGGACCACCGCCTGTTAAGGCAATCACATGATCAAATACCATTAAGAAGTTTTTCATCGCAAGCACCATGTTAATTGTAAAAAACGGCGCAATAATCGGAAACGTAATATGCCAAAACTCCTGCCATTTATTCGCACCATCCAAACTTGATGCTTCATAAAGCTCGCCCGGAACGGTTTGTAGACCCGCTAAATATAAAATCACGTTAAACGCACAAGCCTGCCATACCGCAACAATCACGACTCCAAGCCAAGCTAAGTTTTCATTACCAAGAATATTTTTTGCTAAAAACTCAATGCCAACGTTTTCAGCTAACATCGGAAATACATTGCCAAATAAATAATTAAAAATAAAGCTGACAATTAAAATACTTAAAACGTTCGGTAAAAAGTAAACCCCTCGAAAAAAGTTTTTAAATTTAATTTTTGAATTTAAGCCAAGTGCAATCGCTAAGCTGAGCACATTGACTAAAATGGTAGAAACAATCGCAAACTTAAAAGTAAACCAATAGGCGTTAAATACATTTGCATCTTGGAAAAGAGCAATATAGTTTTTAAACCCGATAAAATCATACGTAAGACTTAAACCGTTCCAGTTTGTAAATGAATAATAAATCCCTTGTAATGCCGGAAACGTGTGAAACAGTGCAAATAATAAAACTGCCGGTAGAGTCATTAAATAAAATGCTGAACTAATTTTCTTTTTCTTTGTTTTTTTGCTGTTTGATCGTGTACCGCTTTTCTTCATCGTACCAACTGTGCTTTCTTTCATGTTGGAGCCTCCTTTAACTAGGGAGAAAGAAATTGAGCATATACCCAATTTCTTTCAACATTCCAAAACTTAATTACGACTTTGTACTTTTTCCCATTCTGTATCTAAGTTTTTCAAGAATGCATCCACATCTTTTTTCTGTGTTAATTCTTGAAGAAGTTTATCAAGACCAACTGCAGGCGGGATATAGTGATCCGGGAAGTCCACAAGGGCACCTTTTTCAAACATTTCATTTAATCCTTCAAATGCGGCATCATTTTGTTCTACCCCTTGTACTGCTGAAAAGGCTTTTTGCTCTTCAATATATTGCTGTGCTGTTTCAGGATCTAATAAAAACTCAATAAACTTTTTCGCTTCCTCTGGGTGCTCTGTTTGTGATGAGATGGAAAGAAGCAGGTCAACACCAGATACTAATTTCGTATTTTCAGGATTTTCCGCAGGATACGGGAATACACCTAGATCAATATCAGGATTTGCTTTTTTAATTTCCGTAATCGCCCAAATTCCTTGTAAATACATTGCAGATTCACCATTGGCAAATGCTACGTTTCCATCTGGATATGCTTTACCAGAGTTTTCACTGTGACCATAGTCTAACAGCTTCACAAATTTTTCTGTCGCCTCTTGATAATCTTCTGTAAAGCTTGTCTTATCTGCATGTAACCTTTTAAAGAAATCTTCTTCTGTTGTATTCACAGCAAGTGCGTTAAAGGCAGGTAGCGTTGTCCAAGAATCTTTAAATGTAAAGTAAAATGGAATTTTGCCCGCTTCTTTTACCGTTTCAGCAGCGGCAATAAACTCGTCCCATGTTTTTGGTACTTCAAGACCAAGTTCTTCAAAAATGGCTTTGTTGTAAATCACCGCATCCGCGTTTGCCGCATATGGGAAGCCATACACTTCTTCTTTTCCTGTTACATCTTTCATCATCTCTACATATGCCGGCTGAATGTTATCAAGCGCAGGATCTCCCGTTACATCTTGGAATACACCAGCATCTGTAAGCTCTGAAAAGACTGCGTTTAATCCAGTTCCCATTACATCTGGAATATCACGTTTTGCAACACGCGTTTTTAAAACCGTTTCTGAATCAGGTGGATTCGTTTGTACCACATCAATAGTTGGATTTTCTTCTTCAAACTTTGCGATTAAATCATCAAATGTATCTTTTGCTTCTGATTTATATTGTAAAAATTCAATTTTTACTTTATCGCCAGAACCGCCGGCAGACTCTTCACCGCCGCCTGCACACGCGCTTAATGCTGATAATGCTAATGTCCCTGATAAGACAAGTGATAATGCTTTTTTCATCTAAAATTCCCCCAGTTTCATTAAAGTAAAAGATTTACCCGTTAACGCTTACAAAAACAAATCAATAGGAATATGACTTTCTAAAGCAGCTTTTTGTAAATAACAATGTGTTTTCGTTACTTTTTTGTGTATAATAGAAATGAAACAATTTTTTTACTTCCGTTGTCTCCAGAGTGGCTGCTTTGGAGACTTTTTCTTTTTTTCTTTCGCGCTGTACAATGAAAAGTAATCCCCTTGTTTGATTTCGGTATAACTAGAAGCCGTGAAACCACCTCCTTAAAGTTATAGATTCCCCAAATTAATTTATTTAATTAACAAAGTCCATGATTTGAGACTTACGCAGTGTTGCCACCGCAGCTCTTACGTACAATCACCTTTGTCGGAATAATCACTTGAACCGGAACCTTTCTGCCTTTCATTCGGTCTAACAAGCAGTTTACACCCATTCTTCCCATTTCTTCTGTATGAACTCTTACAGTTGAAAGGGGCGGATTTAAAAAGGCTGCTGCGTCAATATCATCAAAGCTTACAATTGCCACCTCTTCTGGAACACGAATGTTTGCTTCATTTAATGCATGCAGGGCACCGATACTCATCGGATCGCTTGCGATAATGAAAGCGCTCGGGAGATCCCCTGCTTCTATCGCTTGTTTCATTAAATCATAGCCGTTCGCTGTACTCCAATCACTGTCTGTAATAAACACAGAGTCTCGGTTATATAAACCTAGTTCTTTCAGTTTTTTTTCGTATGCTTCGTGACGGCCATCTTTAATGCGAACAATTTCATCAGAGTTAATTTTTTTAATAATCGTTTCACCGCCAACAAAACCAATTTTTTGATGACCGAGTGCCAGCAAATGATCAATTACCGCTTCTGTCGCTTTCCTAAGATCGGACACAACAAAATCAAGTTCCTCCCCTTTAGGTGCATAACTAACAAACACAATATTATTTGTCTCTTCATAAATCATGTTTAATTCTTCCGATAAAATTCCGCCAACAACGATTACACCATCTAATCCAGCTAAACTTTTTGCTGTTAAATGATCTGGAACGCGGATCATCTTTGAAATTGTAATTGATTCATCACTGCACTTCTTCTCAATGCTTTGGCGAATCGATAAATAATAAGGATCATTCACTTCTTCCTGCTGTGAATATGCTAACAACAAACCGATCTTAAAATGGTCATCCTTTTTATGAATTGTTTGCTGCTTTTGATTGCGCTTTCGTAAAGGCTTATACTGAAGCTCTTTTGCAACTAAAAAAACGCGCTTTCTCGTATCCTCTGAAACAGAGAGTGTTTCATCATTATTTAAAATCCTCGAAACAGTTGCAATTGATACATTTGCTTCCTTTGCTATATCTTTAATCGTTGCCATCTAATCACCAGTCCATCTTGGTTTTAAGTAAAATAATTTTTTTACTCTTTTTTCACTTTATTTGTTTGTTTTCCTAGTAAAAATTTTACTAAAATATCTAAGTAAAATATATCAAAAGTTAGATGAAAGCGCAATACTTTTCATGAATTTTTATAATTTTTTTGTAAAAATCTAAAAATCATTCATTTAAGTGCAATTTAATCCAACTGAAATCATTCACAGCCTCCTTTTTTAGTAAAATAAATAGTAAAACAAAGTAAAATAAACGATCCACCCTATCATGTCCTCTCTATATGGACAAAATAGGGTGGATGTCTTTTTGCGGGGTCTGACCCCAATTTGCACTATTTGCAGTCGCGCTTTTTATGATGATCCCATTTTGGAATGAAATTATTTTCTTCCATTTTCGTGTAGCGTTCTTCCATGTGAGCCATGATTTTGTCGCCTTTTTCCTTTGTGATCATCCCGTACTCGACATACTTAGCGATTAACGCGCGCTTTCCTTCAATCATGTTTTTGTGCATTTCAGCGAGTTCCTGCTTTTGCTCCTCTGTGAGCTGTACCGCTTTTTCTTCTGCTTTAGCAGGCGGTTCCTCTGCAAAAGCAGGCGTAACACCGAGTAATGACACCGCTAATACGAGTGCCGCTGCTGCGCTCTTCCAAGACATCTTCAAATGAAATCCCTCCTTTCACTAATTTTCGCTTTAGTGTTTGTGGATTGGAAGTGTTTCATACAACAAACTTTTCCATAAGAAAAGCGAAAGCGCCTTGCTCACCACCATCTATACTTTCTTATCTTTCAAAAAATAAAGAGGCCCTTTAAAGGACCTCTTCTAAACCCAACCTATTTTTCAGTCATGCTTTGTTCGGCGAGTTTGATCATCCGCTTCACCATCTCGCCGCCTACAGAGCCGTTTGCCCGTGCCGTTGTGTCAGCGCCTAGTTCAACACCAAACTCATTTGCGATTTCCTCTTTCATTTTGTTCATCGCATTTTCTGCACCCGGTACTAACAACTTGTTTCTGTTTGCCATGACCGACTCACTTCCTTATCGGGTTTTGAACAGCAAAAAAGCTGTTCTTTCTTACAATGCGTTTTAAAGCGTTCTTTTACACGTGGAAAATTGCACCTAAGCGTTTGCTCCCTTTTGCTTCTTTAACCCTGATGTTTCGGTTACATAAGAAGCTTCCAAAATCGCGGTTGGATCCACTTCAAGAACAATTTCTCGTAATTTTGGATATGTAAAGCGGTTTGTAATGCAGTAAATAATTTTTTTGTTTTCTTTTAAATAGCCGCCTTCTCCGTGCAGATACGTCACACTCAGGTTTAAATCGTTAATAATCTTCTCCCCAATTTTTTCAGGTGTGTTCGAAATAATCATTACCGATTTCCCTTGATTTAAGCCGTCGATTACAAAATCAATCATTTTCGTGACAATATAAAAGACGGCAAGCGAAAACATCGCATGTTCAATCGTATAAACAAACGCAGCAACAGTGAAAATCACTAAATTAACGGCTAAAAGAAAGGTTGTAATTGGAATCCGAAAATGACCGTTAAACCAAATCGCAAGCATTTCTGTGCCATCAATCGCACCGCCAAATTTCACAACAATCC
Organism: Bacillus taeanensis; assembly: GCF_003318295.1. GTDB lineage: Bacteria > Bacillota > Bacilli > Bacillales > UBA6769 > Maribacillus > Maribacillus taeanensis. Next base: position 1,015 of record NZ_QOCW01000027.1, on the reverse strand, counting down.
CAATGCCAAGCCCTAAAATCAAACCGCCGTATAACACAATTAACAGCTCTGACGTTGTAATCGCCGGAATTGGCTTAAAAACAATTAACCCAATCGAAGTGACCACATTCGCATACAGCGTCCGAAACACAAACTGTTTGCCAACATCGCGCGCCGTAAACAGTAAAATCGGAATGTTCAAGCCGAGAAACACCATCCAAATCGGTACATCAAATAACGAATTCGACATAATCGCAAGTGCGGTTACCCCTCCGTCTACTAAGCCGTTTGGCGCAAGAATTAATTCCAGTGCTCCTGCGACAATAATCGATCCGATTGTTAAAAAGAAATAATCAACTATTTTACTCATATGTCCTCCAACTATGTATCATTTATATAAGTTCGCTTGCTAATTTTTCACTTTCTTTATTTTAGCAAACTTAATCCAATGAAGCATCTAAACTATTTTACAAGATCGGCTTTCATATGAACCTCCCCTCCCTACCGCTTCGCGCTTGAGGAAGGGGTTTCCTGTTTGAAGTTCCCAAGTCCAAAAGCCGTCCCAGCTGGAACAAGTGTCATCAACACTGCCTTTGTTCTTAGAACCAAACATCCCTTTTCAGGATAGTGGTTTTTCCGTTTCGTGTCTCCCGACAGAAAACTGCCACCGTAGGCAACTTGTGCGTTTCACAACGAACAAGGGGCGGTTCTGCCCGTCTACTACTTCCTTTCAGCAGAAAAAGTTCTTCTTAAGCTGAAACTGCAGGTCGTAGATACGTGGGTCTTACATACATGGGATCATGGAGCGGATAATCGATCATCTTCCCATACAGCTGTTTGGTGAGAATGTTCCTTGCCCCATGAAGATCCCGATGTTCTTTATACCCGCATGGACACTGATACGTTCGCTCACTGACTTTTTTGCGGTTTCCACAAACAGCACATGTTTGGGACGTAAAATGCTCGTCAACTTTTTCAATCGTAATGCCTCTTGCTTTTAGTTTATAGACAAGAAGGGCAGACAGCTTTCCAAACG
>NZ_QOCW01000026.1 GCF_003318295.1 Bacillus taeanensis | reverse complement strand
AATGGCTGTGAATTTAAGAAAATTCACAGCCAACAACAACTGATATAAGGCATAATAATGAAAAAAGAGAAATTGCGTCCGCAATTTCTCTTTTTTCATTATTTGAAGCTAGTTATGTCCCAGCCTCTTCTTTACTTCTCTACTAAGTTATTAAGCTGCTTCTCTCGTATTTCTTTCATTACGAGGAGAGTTTATTTTACCAATTAAATAACCGACAATAATTCCAATGATCCCAAGAACTAACCAACCTACACCTTGTTCATACAACGGCAGTTTCATAAAAACTTCTGACCATGCATTTGAAAGGAAGGTTTGGTTAATCATATCTGCCACACTAAAGATTCCAACTAACGCTACTGTTAATACGTAAACAGAAGAATAACCTTTTAAAACATTATGAAGTAATGCTAAGGCGATTAACACAATAGCAACTGGATAAATCGCGCCAAGAATCGGTACAGAAACTTGAAGAATTTGTGTTAAACCTAAGTTCGCAATACCCATACTTAATAATGAAAGAATTGTAACCCACATTTTATAAGAAATACCGGAAATCGTACTTGCAAAATACTGACTGCATGAAATCACAAGACCAATACATACACAAAGACATGCAAGTGTAAAAATAACACCTAAAAGAACCGCACCGCTTTGTCCGAACAAGGAGTTCATCACATTTGTTAAAATTTGTGCGCCGTTTTCTGCTTCACCTAAGCCGCCGCTTGCTGCACCTAAAAACCCTAAAATACAATAAATCGTTGTAAGCAGTAAACCTGCGCCAATTCCTGCATAAATCATGTAAAGGGACACTTTCTTGCTGTCTTCTACACCTTTTGAACGAACTGTATTGGCAATTACAATCCCAAATACAAGTGCAGCTAACGCATCCATCGTTAGGTAGCCATCTAAAAAGCCTGCAAATACTGGACTCGCAGCATAATTTCCAGATGGTGCTTCAAACGATCCAATCGGCGTAATTAAACTTTTTACAAAAATAAGTGCAATTAATGATAAAAGAAGCGGTGTTAATAACTTTCCAAAGCGATTTACAAGTTTTGATGGCGACATACTAAACCAAAATACTAAACCAAAGAAAACAATTGTATATAATAATAGCGAAAATGGATTTGCAGCGAGATTGCCCGGTAAAAAAGGAGCAATTCCCATTTCAAATGCTAGACTTCCAGCACGCGGAATGGCAAGACCCGGTCCAATTGACACATAAATAATAAACGGAAAAATAAGTGCAAATAAAGGATGCACACGGCCGGCAAGGATTTCAAAGCTTCCTGCTTTCGCAATCGCCGCAACTCCTAAGATTGGCAAACCAACTGCAGATACAATAAAACCAATTAATGATAATATGACATTCTCTCCTGCAGCTTGACCTAAAAATGGTGGGAAAATTAAATTTCCAGCTCCAAAAAACATTGAAAACAGCATTAAACTAACTAACATAATTTCTTTTCTTGATAAAGTGTTCATTTAGACGCTCCTTCGTATTGTAATGCAGTTCTGTCTCATTTCCTCAAAAAGTTTCAGATCCACATCCATCGTCATCACCTCACCACAATAATTTTCACTCTTCTCAGAATAATCTAATTACTATATAAGAAAAACTCTCGATTTGCGAAATACGCTAATATTAGAGCGTTACAGCTGCTATCAGATCATTTTATCATTTTAACAGAATAATGATAGATTTCAATATATTATTCTTAAATTAAATTCTAGCTTCTGTTTTAAATAAAAAAACCTAGACAATCAGCCTAGGTTTTCATCTCATATTTTATTGTTTACTAAGTTCAATCTTTTTCCCAGTTTCAATTGACTCATAACACGCTTCAATGACTTTCATATTTGCAATTGTTTGCTGTTCTAAGGAAACAGGACGTTCATTTTTAATAATGCAGTTAGAGAAAGTTTCAATTTGAAGCGAATATTGATGACCAACTACTTTTTCTTCTCGTACATTTCCTTGATCGTCTGTCACAGAAATGATTCCTTCCCCATTTTGCTTATCAGGTCGAAACGCTCTTGGTACTTCAATCGTTCCTTTTGTTCCAATTATTTCGTAGTGGGCGTAAAATGTACGATCAAAGCCGCAGTCAAACGATGCCTTCACACCGTTTTCCATTTCTAATACACCAACTGAAGATATTTCTACGCCAGACTCTTCGTCAATTTCTCCATTTACATATACACTCTTAGGTTCAACACTTAAAATGTTACGGATCGCATGAATGCCGTAGCAGCCAACATCATAAATACTGCCGCCGCCAAGTGTTTTGTTTAAACGAATATTCCCTGAAGCGTCACCTATGTAAAATGAAAAGCTTGCCCGCATAAATTTTACTTCTCCAATTTCACCGGAAGCAAGGATTTCTTTTACGCGCTCATGCTGAGGATGAAATTGATACATAAACGCTTCCATAAAGAAAACATCATTTCCTTTACAAACTTCAATCATGTTAACTGTTTCTTCTTTTGTTAACGCGGCCGGCTTTTCACAAAGAACATGCTTTTTCGCTTCTGCTGCTTTTATTACCCACTCAGCATGAAGAGCATTAGGAAGCGGAATATATACCGCATCAATCGTTTGATCTTGAAGCATCTCCTCATAACTTTCATAAACAGTTGGAATATCAAACTCTTCCGCTACTTCTTTGGCACTTCCGCTGCCGCTTGCGATTCCTACTAATCTCGCATTTTTTACAGAATGAATTGCTGGAATAAATGCTTTCTGTGCAATTTTGGCGGAACTTAAGATGCCCCAGTTAATGATTTTTTTACTCATCTTGTCTCCCCTACCCTTTTCATCATTTTAATCTCAATTTATATGTACAAATAATTCCATTTATATTATTAGGTTACCATGATTTGTTTAGAAACACCAAAAAGAAACCCTAATTCAAAATCAAAATGTAAGCTAAATTACAGACAAAACACTCCTCCATTTCCTATGATATTGAAAAACAGATTTGTTTTAACAAAAAAATATTATAATTTACATCTTTTAAGTTTTCTATTAAACTTAAAAGTAATCTAAGTAATTTTTACTATGAGCAACTATTACGATATTTTTTTGGAAGCTGGCTGCTTAAATTATAAAATTTTGCATTTAAAAGTATTCTCTACAATCGTTCATCATAGTAGAAAGTAACCTTTTATTTTAAATTAAAAATTTTATAAACAAACAATCAGAGGAGGACAGCATAATTATGAAATCAACAGGTATTGTACGTAAAATTGATGATCTTGGGCGTATTGTTATTCCAAAATCAATTCGAAAACATTTAGATATTGAGGTAAAAGATCCAATTGAAATTTTTTTAGATACAGATAAAATTGTTTTAAGAAAATACTTTGGCTCTGAAATTTGCATTTTTTGTGGAAGTGGAAAAGACGTTCTTACTTTTAAACAAAAACATATTTGTAAAAGTTGCACTGCAGAAATTGAAGTCACACATACAGAAAATGTTTCCGCACGATAAAAAGCCCGCATACCGCGGGCTTTTCTTTTTTATAATTAATTCTTCTAAAATCCCTATCAATTATTCTACCATTCCATTTTGCTTTCCATTTGATGTTACACCACCAGATAAAATGAATTTCATCGCTTCTTCAGGCTTTACATCTAATATCTCAACATCCCTTCGTGGAACAAGCACCGTAATTCCTGCAACTTGAAAAGTTTGCGGTACGTAGACCGCAATATGATCTTTTAACGGATCAGCAAGTTCTTCTACATATTCTGAAGTGATAAATCCCATCACTTTCATAGATGTTCCAGGCATATGAACGAGCGCAACTTTTGAAAATGATTTCTTTTCGCCAATAAATGAATTAATCGTATCTTTAATAACTGAATATAAACTTTTCACAATTGGAATACGATCAAGAAGATAATCTACTAATCGCACAATTTTCCCGCTTATATATTGTCCTGAAAGCCAACCTAATAAAGTGATTAATGCGAGCGTTGCAAGCAGCCCCATTCCTGGAATATAAGCGTCTTTTAATACAGACCGAAAGGCATTTCCTAAGATGCTGTCGAGAAATTCAAATACTTTGTAAACAACAAAAATAACGAGAATGATTGGAACAATTGTAACAATTCCATTTAAAAAGTTTTTTGCAAAAGCTTTCACCTTTATTTCTTCCTCTCTCATGAACGTTCTTTCAGCTTACCATTTCGTTCTTTTTTATAGAATTATTAAATCGTGTTATCTTCATAGTGCTTCAGCCTGTCAAGTACACGACGTTTTTTGTACAACATCAGCCCAGCTTCTGCCACATCTTGAACCGTTGATCGATTTAAGTAAGCACCGAAAATCATTCCGGCGATTGGCACAAGTTGAAACAGCTTTTTCCATCCCATATTATCTCGGTAGCTTGTAATCACTTCACGCCATCCTTGAATTCGTGAGGCGGTTTTAAGATTTTCTTTTCCGCTATTATAATTCTCAAGTTCCTCCATGATTGCTTTTTTCCCGACAATATCGGCTGAAGCAAGCTGTAAACATTTTACGATAAAAATTCGTTCTTCTTTTTCGTTCGGGTCATAACCATAGCATAGTGCAATTTCCTGTAATATTTTTAGCGACAGCCCAAGCACTGCCGGTACATCAATCGCAAGTGTAAAAAGACCGCCAAAACCTGTTGTTGCTCCTTGAAAGGCTGCTGCTGTTTTTCGCGATATAATAATTTCTTCTGCTGTTTCAGTCATAACAGAAAGCGGGAGCCTGCTAACATCGTGAACAGATTCAATCTTCTGCTCATTTTTTTGGAGCCTTTTTAAAATCGTCTCTTTTCGAATTAAATATCTCCCCCCTGATTGCACATAGTGTCCTAATTCATCAAGCGCCTTACCAATTTTTTTATGAATAAAAGCTGGTGTTAGTTTATCAAGAATGAGAAAAGGAACTTGACCAATTTTTTCCCAAAACCAAACTTTTTTTTGATCTTTCTCCCATATTTGAATTTCCTTTAGAATTTCTGCTAGTTGTTCTTTCGTTTCATAATATTGAACTGTCATTATTTTCACCTCGATTTATATACGTGTAAACGCATGGAATGTTTCAAATTTGCATAAAAAAAGAAAGCATCATTATAATGCTTTGCTTCATCAGTGTTTACTATAAATGACTTTTTAAACGATTTTGGCTTACGAGAGTTGTCATACGTTGCTCCCGTACTTCACGTTTTCGTTGGGCACTATCTTTTATCTTTTTCTTTGTAACCTTTGCCATCATAAACAAACTAATAATGATTAACACAGCAGCAGCTCCAATAAATATAAACACCCTATCCCACTCCTCTAATCATCAAAGAGAAATAAAAATATCCATGTATCTTTTTCATTCGACACTTATTTCAAAAAAACCTTTTTCACCCCAGAAACGCTTTATTAAAGACAATTAATTATTAGAAATATTGATAATCTACACACTTTAAGCTAAATGTGTGTAATCTATCGTCTATCGTTCTGGAAAAACTTCATGAGCTTGAAACTTTTTCAATTGTTCATTCGTCTTTACTAGTAGAGGTGATTCATATGAAAAAATTATTGCCGTGGATGATTTCATTTTTAATTATTATGAGCTTTATACTGGTATTCTTCCCTAAAAGCATTTATGCCTGTTCATGCATTGAGCCAGGTACTCCCTCAGAAGAATTAAACAATTCGAAAGCTGTTTTTACAGGAAAAGTATTAGAAATTACAGAAGACGAAACAAACTATGAAAAAGAAGTTGTATTTGAAGTCCTATCAACGTATAAAGGAGTCACAGAACCTCAAGTTACTTTGTATACAGGAATGAACAGTGCAGCCTGCGGTTTTAATTTTACCGTTGGAGAAGAGTACTTAGTTTACGCCACAGGAGATGGAAGATTACAAACCACCCTATGCAGCAGAACCGCAGAACTTGCAGCGGCTAACGAAGATCTTAAAGAACTAGGAAAAGGGGAAGAACCTGAGAAAGAAGTTGAGGTTAAAGAGGATTCAGGCAATCCATTTCCCTTCAGTATCGTACTTGTTATTGTCGGATTAGTCGTCATAGGTGCTGTAATATTTTCAAGAAAAAGGTAATGGATTTTACGGTCTAGCTTTTCGTTCAATCTCATATAATAGGACGTAACTTCCTTAGAGAAGGAGGGTTTAATTTGGCTAACTTTAAAAGCGAAATTCTATGTCTCCATTGTCAAGGTTCTTATTTTGTTTCATGTCATTATGATGTAAAATATGAGCGCTATGATAAACATTATCAAAGTCATTATACAGATTCATGCGATATGACAATCCATGCAAAAAACCAAAACTCGCTTCCTTATGAACGAAAAAAATTATACACCTACGCATGTGAAGATTGTGGGTTTATTATGCATTTTACAAAAGAAAAAGCAATTATTTCTAAATTAGAAGCAGAAAGATTTAATGAAGAAGAAACAGAAAAACGTGAAGCAGTACGTAAAATCAAAGAAAAAATGAAGCAAAAAGCGCTAAGAATGGCACTATCTTCACAAAATGAACTGCCAAGAAAAGTAAAACCGAAACACCCAAGATATTAAATATGATTTTATTTGTAAAGGTCAGATGCTTATCTGTGTCTGATCTTTTTTTATTTTTGCAAGCAAAAATAAAAAAGCCGCCAACCACGCAATAGCTGCAAATGGTTTTCGGCCTCTTTTCTATAATACATGATCTTAAGACTTACTGTGCCTTTTCTCTACTTTATACAAAATTTATAAAAATATTCGTTTAAATCCATGTATAATCTTTTCCCCAGCTTTCACGAGCAAGTTCTTCTACTTTTTCAACAATTTCTTTTTCTACTGCAAATGAGTCGCCTTGCTCATACGGATTGTAATGAAAGGCATATAATCTTGAGACAAATTCATGAAATAACAGCGAACATTCCCCTTCTCTTTCTCCATTTCCCATCACGGTCGGTTCAATACCTTGGCCCCAGTTTTGTGAACTGTCATTATTCGGGTTATAAAAATAAATGCGATATTCTCCAACTGGATCTTGAGCAATTCTAAGAATAGAAACAGCATGAAAACCAAGCAGCTTCCCATGAACATTTGTAATAAAAATACCAACAGGATTTGGATAAATTAATTCATAATCATCATTATATTCTGGGTGATGAGTCGAATAAAAAAGTCTGACAAATCCTTGATAATCAGCAATACTTCCTGTAATCGGATCAATCACATTACTAAACCCTTTTTGAACCCAATTTCCGTAAAATGCAGGATTCACCCAGCGATGCCCATCATCTCCCCTTAATGCTACCCTTGTCATCATTTCACTGTAAATTCGGTCAAGGTGAGGCACAAGAACAAGTGAAACCGGATCAAGTTCTTTATGAAGTTCAGGCGCCAACCCGCCGCTTAAATTTTTTGAGTGAATCGGCGTTCCTTCAAACATCATATCAATATCTCCATCACGAGCAGCTCTTGGAAGTATTTCCAGCAAGTATCCTGGTGCATGCTGTGCCCATAAACTAATACCGCGTGCGGCTTGACAAGTTGGATTTAACCCCTGCCCTACTCCTAACGGCTGACCGAGCACACTAATAGCCCCAGAAACGAGAATTGAATTAGCGGTTAAACCTTCTCGATTTTTAAATACTTGGAAAAGGACGCTCCGAACATCAGGCTTAATATCCAGCTCAATAAGGCGGCGCAGCCCTGGGATAACTGGAGTCGAAGATAAAACACCTCTCTCAAGCAATAACGCTAATCCATAAATCGATTGTCTTGTGGCAGGATAAATTGCCACTTTAATAAGCTGATCAACAAGCTCTGCATGTTCTGAGAGATTAGCTTTTCCTTTATCATTTAATTGAAGAGCTTCCGGCAAAAGCTCCGGTAATTTTCGGTTTAAAAAGCGAATTAATACAGCATGCTGCGGTGCAGCAAGACCTGTATCACGCATAGACTTCGCAAGAGTTGCTGCCTCCCTTTCAAGCTCTTCCTTTGATAAATCTTTTATTTTTTTCCTATATTCCACTGGATCACGATTGTTTCTGCTTAAATCAGTAGGTCCTTCTACAGCTGCTACATATTTCCCTAAGTCACTATATTCCTCTTCAGCTTTATCTGATTTAATCATCCTCTTTGCCGTTTGAATCATTGAGACCGTTCTTTTTACAATAATTGGTCTTTGAGCGGTTAGACGATCAATCTCTTCAATTAATGTTCCTGTTAGAGCACTTACAGAAAGTTTTTCTGATAAAAATAAGAATAACTTTTTAGCTTTTTCCGTATATTCATTTGCTTCAATTCTAGCGGCTTCTGTTTCTGGAGGAAAAAGGAGATCTAAATTTAACACTAACACTTCATTTAGAAATTCTTCTGCCATTTCTTTTGTAACACTTTCATGCTCGTACTTTCCTTCTGCAATGGAAAGCATGCGAAGTTCACTTAAAATTTCAATGATGGAGGGAAGCCCCTCCACTTGGAGGGAACCAGAAACAAGGGGCGGCTGCAGTTTGGATGCATGTTCCCAAGGACCATCTTGAAAAACACCTGCTTTTTCAAAACGATCTGCATAGCCATACAAATACTCCATTCCGCCTTGATTTTCCATTAGCCTTTTTGCTTCTTGGTACACCTCGGTCTGATAAATGGATTTCGCAAAAGAAGCTGCAGATTCTAATTGATCAAGGGCACGCGAAAACTTCTCAATTTTATGATCGGTTTGTTCTGCCGGCATATAGAACTCTCCTTTTTTAGCTGTAAAAGTTATAAGCTTCATATTTTTTCAAAAGATCACGTAATGTTTCACTGTCTTCCCCATAAAAGAAAATGGTGCCGTAGTGGTTACCAAACCCAATTCGTTCAGCTACTTTTCCTTGAGGAGGGGAAAACATATCGTGTTTTTCAAAATAAGGATGTTCCTCAAGTTCATCTGGCACATTTAACTCTTTCACATAGTTTACATGCGGATGAACCATTAAGCACCCCGCATATCCAGAAGGCTGTTCATCCTTACTAGGAAAAAAGCGACGAAGTTCTTCTTCCGTTGTATTTGGATCACTGCATAAGATTTGTGCTTGATAGGCATTAAAACCATGAGCACGTTCAATTAAATCAAAAATATGACCACCTGGAACTCTTGCTGCTACCTCACCAAAGTGAAGAGTACCATCTGCTGTAATAAAATACTCTGGATGAATGACACCATATTCAATTTCAAAAGCGGCAATTAACTGCTCAATTGCTTTTTCTATTAACGGACGCTTCTGTTCTAACAAAGGAGAAGCCGGCACAAAGTTTGAATAACCAAGACGAATATACTCGGTAATATTCAAAAATTGTATTTTCCCTTTATGAACAAACACTTCACATGAAAATTCTTGTCCGTCTAGATGACTCTCCATTAATAATGGAAAATCTGCATCAGTTAACATTTCAATATCTTCAAAATTCTCAATTGCTAAATGACCAACAGATCCTGCTTTATCAAGCGGTTTTACATGAATCGGATCATTTTTATCTCCTTCAATTTTTAAGAGCGCTTCATTGACGCGCTTTAAAAAGCGTTTGACATCCTCCTTATCTCTTGCTTCTTCAAACACACCAACTTTAATCCCAGCAATTTGCGCTTTTCGCTTCATCATTCCTTTATCACGTAACAATAAAGAACGATTAAAGACACGAGGTTCCTCGCGAAAACGGGAATTTAATGCCCCTGCCCATTCGACACACTCTTCATAAAGTGGTACCGCAACTTCTGCACCCAGTGCTTTTAACTGTTTATAAAGTTGATCGGACCCTTCATTCAGTTGATCAAAATGCCAACCAACAAATTTAATATTGTGCTTTTGAGCATAGCTTTCAAAATCTGGTGGTCCTACTACAACAAACGGCTTATTTAATTTGGCGCAAGCTTCAATTGCCGGCAAACTCCAGCCTATTAGCGCCGTTAAGTAAGGTTTCGTTTCTTCACTTTTCATTTGCTCCTGTTCGGTGTGCAACAAATCAAGCTGATCAAGCTCCATACTTTCCTCTCCTTTTCGATTTTTTCAAGTCGATTCTAGGATGATTCAGTATAAATGTTGGAACAAAATACCACTATTTTAACCATAACAAATATTTCATCTGCTTTTAACCCCTATTTACTGACTATTCCTTATTTTCTAATAAAATAAACAAAAAAATAAGCTTCTCTGCCTTATGCAGAAAAGCTTATTTATCCCCGGCCCACTCGTTGCCGGCGAGCGGTATGGCGTCAAGCCGCTGGGTGCCAGTCAAAAACCAACATTATTAGTATCTACTGATGATATTTTTTTATGTAAAAAATTTTATAAAATACTTCCGCTTTATAAAATAACACCAGTAATAAATAAAAGATCCCCTCTCTTTACAAATATTGTTCATTATATTTGCATTTATAAATGCAAATGATAGTAACGTGCATTCATATGAAAGGTGGCACAAATCATGAATTTACTAAGGGGATATTAATGGGAATTTTAAGCGGTAATCCAAAAGATGAACCAATGCACTACGGAGAAGTTTTTGGAACATGGTCGTTTCTTTCCACTGCAAAAGGAATGATTGCAGGCTATCAAACACTGCTTAACCATGCTGGGGATGAGGATTTACAAAAGCTTTTAGTAAATGTGATTGAAGCTGGCAAAAGTGAAATCCAAGAAATTGAAACATTGTTGAAGGAAAATGGCATCGGCCTGCCTCCAACACCACCTGAAAGACCGAATGCGCGAATTGAAAGTATCCCTGTTGGCGCTCGTTTTAGTGATCCGGAAATTACCGCTTCTCTTTCAAAAGATATCGCGGCTGGACTTGTTGCATGCAGTCAGATTATCGGACAATGTGTTCGTGAAGACGTTGCAATGATGTTTGGTCAATTTCATATGCAAAAAGCACAATTAGGAGCTAAAGCACTAAAACTCAATAAAGAAAAAGGCTGGTTAGTTCCTCCTCCTTTACATGTTAGAGAAACTGTAGAGTGCTAAATATAAGAGGATGACTTTAAAGCCATCCTCTTATTGTTGTTTTGGACATGTTTTACAATATCCTCTGTTTTCTTTATCAGTCAGCTGGTAATATAAACAGCAAGTTTTGCGGACACGTACCGGATCTTCACTGCACGATAAGGTACACTTTTTTGTATAAAATTTTGTAAGGGGATTTTCTGTTTCTCCAAATAATTCTCCTGAAGCTTCCTTAATGAGATAGTGAAAATCTTCCCTTATTTGCAGCCTTGTTTCTCGATCTGCTACTTCTTCTTTCATTTTTGTTTCATACAGCCAGAAGATATAAACAGCTGTATTTTCCCATAAAATTGGCATAGGAACTTTTGAAACTGCATTTAAGCTTTTCCATACTTTTGATAAATTTTCGAAAAAAACATGTTTAATTACAGCATCCCGCCATGTTTGTCGATTACATTCAGATGAAGTTAAAGCTTTTAAATCATTTATATTTATCGTTGGAAAACTTTTATTATTAGAATTAGGGAATTCAAGCAATATATTTTCTAACGATAAGTCCATTCCTTTATTCCACATTGTCATTGCATACAAACTAACTGTTGTTAGTAAAAAAGCGTAATGCTTTGAAAATTGAGAAGCAGCAGTTATAAGAGATCGAGCTGATAATTGTGCTGAAAGTGAATTTAAATTAGAAAGTAAAAGCTCTTCATCTAATAATTTTACGGCAGATATCATCTCTGCAGAATGTTGGTTAGAATAACGAAAATTTGTCTCTAAATAAGTAAGCTCTTTACGATTGAGCGTAGAGAAGATGGCGGTTGTCATGATTGATGTTTCTCCCCTTTCCGTATGGAATACAAAGAGGTGTACCAAAAATCGGATCCCTGCCAATTTGACAGCGAAGACCAAAAACATGCTTAACAAGCTTCGGTGTAATAATATCTTCTGGTTTTCCATGTGCATATATTTTTTTATCATGCACTGCAACAATATGATCCGCGTAGCGGCAGGCAAGATTTAAATCATGAAGGACCATCACAATGGTACGTTTTTCCTTTTGATTTAAATCAAAAAGTAAATCTAAAATATCAATTTGATGGGAGAGATCCAAATATGTTGTCGGCTCATCTAATAAGATAGTATCTGTATCTTGAGCTAATGTCATTGCAATCCACGCTCGCTGGCGCTGTCCACCTGATAGCGAATCAACAGTACGCTCAGCGAATTCTGACATATTTGTAACAGCTAGCGCATTTTTTACAGCTTCCTCGTCTTTTTTAGACCACTGCTTTAACCAACTCTGATACGGATAACGTCCCTGTTTGACCAGCTGCATAACTGTTAAACCTTCAGGAGCGGTTGGTGTTTGCGGCAAAATTGCAAGCTTTTTTGCCACTTCCCTCGTTGGAAGTGAAGCAATCGCTTGACCGTCTAACAAAACTGCACCGTTTTGAGGCTTTAATAAACGTGCCATCGAACGAAGCAATGTTGATTTTCCGCATCCATTACTTCCAATAAAAACCGTCACTTTCCCTTTTGGGATGCTTACATCTAATTCATCAATAATAACTGACTCTCCATATGCCAACGTTAAATTTTTCGCTTCTAAAGCCTGCATGCCTGTTCTCCCCCATCATTATTTTCATTTTCGATTTCGATATAGTAAATAAATAAAGTACGGCGCTCCAATAGCTGCAGTAAATACACCTGCAGGTACTTGAAGCGGTGAAAAAAGCGTTCTTGCTAAAATATCAGCTGTCATAACAATCGCTCCACCAATTAGTGCACTAACTGGTACGATTGCTCCAAATGTCGAGCCGACAAGTTTACGTGCTATATGCGGTGCCATTAAACCGACAAAACCAATTCCACCAGCAAAAGCCACTGCACCGCCTGCTAAAGCAGTACTTACACAGAGGAGCACAAGACGATCACGCTCCACCATACTGCCAACTCCTTTGGAAATATCCTCCCCGAGCTCTTGAATATTTAACTTTCTTGCATAGATAAGTGCTATCCCTAATAAGAAGATAACTAAAGGACCTAATATAATGGCCTGGTTCCAGTTTGCACCATGTACACTTCCTGTAATCCATATGTTTGCTTGCGAAGCACGATAAATTGGTCCGATAATCATCATTAACATTGAGAGAGCTTGCATAACCGCAGAAATTCCAACTCCAATAAGAATAAGACGTGTTGGCGAAATACCATTTTTCCAAGACAAAATATAGACGATAATCGCAATAATAAGTGCCCCAATAAATGACGCAAGCGGCAGCCACTGAATGCTGACCGTTAGTGCGTTGCTTCGATCACTAAAAATCGCAAAGAAGCTTATAGTCGCAAAGGCTCCTCCCCACGTAATCCCAATAAGATCTGGAGAGGCAAGCGGATTTCGAATAATTGCCTGAAGAATAGCTCCTGAAACAGCTAAGGCACTTCCGGCAATAAGGGCGAGTACAATTCGCGGCAGCCGAAAGGAGTGAACAACTAATGTATTCATCTCTGTTCCATAACCGAATAATGTTTTCACAACTTCAATCGGACCAATTTGCATATCCCCAATTCCAATGCTTAAAATAAATACTATTAAGGTAAAAAGAAATGATCCACTAATAATAAACAATGATTTGCGATCAAATAGAAATGAAATATACTTTGTGCGAAACGACTGAAGTTTGCTCATGATTGCTGTACCCCTTTTCTTGCAAGATAAATAAAGAACGGAGCACCAACAACCGCCGTCATCACTCCAACCGGCGCTTCCTGAGGCATGATTACATATCGCGCTGTAATATCTGCCAGAAGTAAGAGAATTGCCCCCATCAGCCAGCAATATGGAATTACCCATCGATAATCAACGCCAATCATTCCGCGGACAATATTTGGAATAACAAGCCCGACAAATCCAATTGGTCCGGCAATTGCAACGGAACTTCCAGCTAGAAGAACAACAATAATGCCAGAGGCAATTTTCACCAATACTGTTCGCTGCCCTAAACCTCTTGCAACATCCTCACCTGCTGTTAAAATATTCATTTTTGCAGCAATTAAAAGAGCTGCTACCCAACCAGTCAGAAGATATGGAAGCATTGAAAAGAGCATTTCTAAGCTTCGGCCTTCAACAGAACCGGCTAACCAAAATAATACTTCTTCAAGCGCTTTTTCATTTAAAACAAGCATCCCTTGGGTCATTGAGAAAAACAATGCCGCAATAGCTGCGCCCGCCAGCGTTAATTTGGTAGGAGTTAATCCATCTCTTCCTAAAGAACCGAGAAGGTAAACAATAACAGAAGCAAGTGCTGCTCCCCCAAAAGCAAACCATTTAAACGCTGATAATGATGAAAGCGAAAAAAACGTTACTGCAATCACGATAAAAAAGCTTGCGCCTGCGTTGACGCCAAATAAACTGGGTGAAGCAAGCGGATTTCGTGTTAACCCTTGCATAATTGCACCTGAGACAGCAAGGCTTCCCCCCACTGCTGCTGCAATAACTGCTCTTGGAATTCTTGTTTCTTGAATAATAATATGTTCATTTGATCCATTAAAGTTTGTATAGGATTCAATTACCATATTTAACGTAATATTTGTAAAACCAAAGATAATACTGGCAAACATTAATAAAAGAACAAAGATTATTCCAATAAAAATGCCGCCTGTTTTTCCCGCATTCGTTGCTAAAACCTTTTTCATTCCCCATAACCTTTCCTAACTTTTTTCATTAATATAGATGTTGTTTTCATTTTATTCTAAATGAGAATCAATGTCAATGATAGTGAGAATTATTTTCATTTCCTTATTGACATTTTGTTTTTATACATTTAATATAATAACTGTTAATGAAACTCATTATCAATTACATAATAATGGAGGAAAAATTATGTTTACAAAGCAACGTATATGGATGACATTTGCCCTTGTTTTCACTCTTCTGCTTGCTCTTGTTGGCTGTGGTTCACAAACAGAAGAAGAGGTAACTTCAGAAAAAGATGATGCTGGCGCAAAAACAGAACAACCTGAAACTTATACTGTAGAACATGTGATGGGCTCAACGGAAATTACTGGTACTCCTGAGCGTGTTGTTATTTTAACAAATCATGGAACAGAAGCACTTCTTTCATTAGATATAACACCTGTTGGAGCTGTACAATCATGGCTAGGCGATCCTTGGTATGATCACATTGCTGCTGATATGGAAGGCGTAGAAGTTGTTGGTACAGAAAGTGAAGTAAACTTAGAAGCTGTTGCAGCGCTAAAACCTGACCTTATTATCGGAAACAAAATGCGTCAAGAACAAATTTATGAGCAGTTAAATGCTATTGCCCCAACTGTATTTGAAGAAACTCTTCGCGGTGATTGGCAGGAAAACTTTAAGTTTATTGCAAAAGCAGTAAACAAGGAAGAAGAAGGCCAAGAAGTTCTAGTCAACTATGATAACCGTATTGAGGAATTAAAAGGTAAACTTGGCGATCAGTTAAATAATGAGATCTCTATGGTGCGTTTCATGGCTGGTGACACACGTATTTATCAAAAAGACTCTTTCTCAGGTATTATTTTAGATGAACTTGGCTTTGCACGTCCTGAATTGCAAGATGTTGAGGAATTTGCGATTAAAGGTGTAACAAAAGAACGCATCCCTGAAATGGATGGAGACGTTCTTTTCTACTTCACATATGAAGACGGTGAAGGTGAAGCAACAAAAGCAGAAGAAGAATGGACAAAAGATCCCCTATGGAAAAACTTAGAAGCTGTAAAGAACGGCAATGCACACAAAGTAAGCGATGCAATTTGGAACACTGCAGGCGGTGTTATTGCAGCAAACTTAATGCTTGATGATATTGAAGAAATTTTTCTAGCTAAATAAATCTCAAAACCACCCAGCTTCCATTATAGGAAGCTGGGTGGTTTTATATGACTCACTTTCATAAATTAATTATTAAAATTAACTATTTTACCACTAGTTTGTTTTCTCGGATACATATTAAAATATTGTTCTTCTTTTTGTTGATAATCTTGCTGCATTCCCACTCCAGCTACTAGATCATCAATATATGATAAATGCTCATAAACTGCCTGTACGTTGCGTTTTTCTAATAATTCATATTTTCTATGAAGCTTTTTTGCTACTTTCCATGTGAGCACTTCTTTTGTTTCCTTATCTTTCCCTGCAATAACAGTGCGGTAGTTAGCGATGATATTAACGAATATTTTATTTTCTTCCTCAGACCATTCTTCTGCCACCTTTAACCCTCCCTCATGTTGCGGATTAATCAAGAGACACGATAATCTGACTTTATTACTAGAAGACGGTTTCAATTACTAAGTAATACGTACTAACACCTCATATAAGACATATTGAAATTGTTCTTTCTATTAATAGTGTAACACTTTATAAGTGGAATTTAAAACCTATTAGAATTTTAGAGAAATATTAATCCATAAACAAAATGAACAAAATGTCCTTAAAAACCTTATCATTCATTATTTACAGAATATTAACATTATTACGAGATCAGTTTATAGTTAAAACAGATTCAGAAAACGCTTACAACAAAGGGGAATGATTCATGAAAATTTGGAAACAGAATCTATTATTTTTAATGCTTCTTGTATTATCTATGATTTTAGCTGCCTGCGGCGGTACTTCAGAAACATCACAATCAGCAAGCAATTCAGCAGCTGATGGCAGCAGTGAACAAACAAATTCGGATAGCTGGAAACCTGAGAAGCCGATTGAAGTAATTGCTCCAGCAGGCGCTGGCGGTGGTTGGGATACAACAGCCAGAACAGTTGCAAAAGTTCTTGAAGAAGAAAAAATTATTGATAAGCGCATGGCAGTTGTTAATAAACCAGGCGGCGGCGGTGCAGTAGGTTGGGCATATGTAGACAGTAAAAAAGGTGACAACCATACTCTTTTTGTTACCTCTCCACCAATTTTATTTGTACCGCTAAACGGTCAATCTGATTTAGGACATGAAGATTTCACACCAATTGCTGGTGTTATCGCAGATTATGCCGCTTTCGTTGTAAAAGCAGACTCACCTTATGACACAATGAATGACTTAGTGGATGCATTAAAAGAAGATCCAAAGTCGGTTTCGGTTGCTGGTGTATCTGCGCCAGGAAGCATGGATCACATGCAGTTTGTTAAAGCGGTAAAAGCAGGTGGTGTTGATGTTAAACAACTGAAATACGTATCAGCCCAAGATGGCGGCGGTATGACGATGCTTCTTGGCGGTAAAGTCGATGTGTATTCGACAGGACTTGCCGAAGCAGTTGAACAAGCTCGTGCTGGAAAGGTAAAAGTACTTGCGATCACTGCTCCAGAACGTCTTGAAGGTGAAACAATTTCTGAATTTCCAACATTAAAAGAACAAGGAATTGATGATGAGTTTATCGTTTGGCGCGGCTTCATGGGACCAGCTGACATGGACCCTGCAGCAGTAAAGTACTATGAACAAGCAATTAAAGACATGATGGAAACTGAAACATGGAAAGAACAGCGTGATAACTTTGGTTGGACGGATAATTTTATGTCAAGTGAAGAGTTTAAATCATTTTTAGATTCTGAATATAAGATTATGGATGAGCTGATGGAAGAAATCGGCTTGTAATAAAAACGAGAGGATGGGTTCTCCATCCTCTTACTTTAACAAGGTGGTGAAGGTATTTATGGTTAACAATACACAAAAAAAGATATCTGTTGTATTAATGGCTTTAGCACTTGGATATTTACTATTAAGCTTCCAACTGCCAGCATTCCCTTATGCAATTGTTGACTCAGATGTTCTCCCAAAAGGGCTCGGATTTTTGCTGTTAATTTTGTCGATTTTATTATTTATTGAAAAAAAAACTACTAATCAACAAGATAAGCCTGCTTTGGATAAAAAGGAAATAAAAATTCTTCTTATTACATTAGGCCTTATTCTTGCTTATATTGTGCTTCTTGAACCAATTGGATTTGTCCTTGATACAATGGTATTCCTCATCGTAACAACAAGAATACTAGGATATCAAAACTGGAAAATAACGATTTCTGTATCCGTTATTTTTACACTTGTACTTTATATTTCTTTTAACTATTTATTAAACATTTACTTACCACAAGGCATCTTGCCGTTTTAAGAAAGGTGGACATATAATGGATGCGTTACAAAGCGTACTATACGGCTTTCAAGTTGCCCTCAGCTGGGAAAATATATTGTTTGTATTTATTGGTGTATTTGCCGGTACATTAATCGGAATGCTGCCTGGTCTCGGTCCGATTAGCGCCATTGCAATTATGATTCCGCTCAGCTACGGAATGGACCCTGTTTCTGCTCTTATTTTAATGGCGGGTGTTTATTATGGGGCTGTTTTTGGAGGCTCAACTTCTTCGATTTTACTAAATGCACCTGGTGTAGCTGGAACCGTAGCAACGTCCTTTGACGGCTATCCACTTGCTAAACAAGGAAAAGCAGGAAAGGCGCTTGCAATTGCTGCGATTTCCTCTTTTGCAGGAGGAACAATTAGTGTTGTTGGTTTAATGCTTGTTGCACCACTTATGGCGAATGTTGCAATTACATTTGGTCCAACTGAGTATTTTTCCTTAATGCTTCTCGGTCTTACAGCGATTGCCAGTTTATCAGACGGCTCTACTGTAAAAGCGCTTATTACGGCAACACTTGGATTAATGGTTGCAACAGTCGGCATTGATCAGCAAACAGGAACACAGCGTTTCACATTTGGGACACCTAATCTTTTAGAAGGAATCGACTTTTTAATTATCGCCCTCGGTCTTTTTGCGTTAGCGGAAGTTTGTTCATTAATTCTTTCCCGCAATAACAGCATGCTTGGCGGCAATTCAAAAGTAGGCAGTTTAAAAATTACAAAACAGGAAGCAAAAGAAATTTCCGGTCCAATTGCTCGTCACTCTGTTCTTGGTTTTATTTTAGGTGTGCTTCCAGGAGCAGGTGCTACCATTGCCTCTTTTATGTCTTATTTAACGGAAAAACGAATTTCCAAAGACCCCTCCTCATTTGGAAAAGGAAACATTAAAGGACTTGCAGCACCTGAATCATCAAATAATGCCGCAACAAGCGGTGCATTCGTACCGTTATTAACACTTGGTATACCTGGTTCTGGGACGACCGCTGTCTTACTCGGCGCACTTCTTGTCGTCGGTGTTCAACCTGGTCCGCTTATGCTTCAGGATCACCCTGATGTCTTTTGGGGCGTTATTGCAAGTATGTATATTGGCAATCTCTTTTTACTCGTTTTAAATTTACCGTTAATCCCGCTTATCGCTAAAATTTTATATATTCCAAAACAGCTGTTAATTTCATTAATTATTATTTTCTGTTTAGTCGGTGTATATGGAGTAAGTTTTAGTACGTTTGATTTATATATGCTTGTCGCATTTGGAATTATCGGCTATTTAATGAGGATTTTTTCTTTTCCTGCTTCCCCATTTATCCTTGCATTTATTTTAGGCGGCATGATGGAGCAGTCATTCAGACAAGCTTTAACGATATCAAATGGAAAGTACGGTGTCTTTTTTGAAAGTACAATTACCATTTCACTTTTTATCCTTGCAGCATTGTCGCTTTTTGTTCCTTTTATTAAAGGAAAGTTCACTAAAAAAGACCGTGAGCAAGAAAAAGAAGAAGCATCTGCATAATATTTGTCGAAAAGATTATGAAAGAAGGAACCTATAAGATGATTAAAAGCGTAAACAATTCATTGTTAATAGACGCTTTTCATAAAGCAATGAACCTACAGCTTGATTTAGATTTTATCACTTTATTAGGAGAAGAACTGCAAAGAAGAAAGTTAATAACATTATCGGTTGAATAATAGTAAATTAGATACATCTAATAAAGAAAGAGGTCATTGAAGATGGTGATTGAAAAAATAACAAGTCCTTTTTATGGAGTAATTGAGCATATCCTTATTGAACCTGGCGCCTATGTGTATGAATGGGAAAACCTTCTATTTATCAAAACAACTGAGGGAATTGAAGAAGTAAAGATCGGTGTTAGTGGAAAAGTTGCTAAACTGCATGTTAAAAAAGGTGATGTTGTAAAACCAGATATGATGTTAGCTGAACTTGAAGATGATTTGATTATTTCAGGAGCAGATTAAAACAATAATAAATTATTTAAAAATAGAGCAGCGAATGCTGCTCTATTTTTTTTATGAGTGAAGAGTAAAATAACGTCTTTCCGGTCTGCCAACTGCACCATAAGAGAGATCTGCTCGAACTGCTCCTGTTGAGACAAGATATTCTAAATAGCGTCTTGCTGTTGTCCGACTAACCCCAACAATTTGGCCAAGATCTTCAGCTGTTTTCCCCTCTTCTATATATTTTGTTAATACCTTTTCAATTTTTTCTAATGTTAGTGGATCAATGCCTTTAGGAATATTTTTAACTTCTGTGACGCTTTCTCTTACAGCATAAAACAATCCATCCACTTCTTTTTGGTCCAGTGCCTCTCTCCCTTCAATCTTACTGCGGTAATCTTGATAACGCTGGAGCGTATTTTTAAAGCGTTCAAAAATAATTGGTTTAATGATATAATCAATGGCCCCGCCGCGAATTGCTTCCTGTACAGAGCCTGCTTCTTTCGCTGCCGTAATCATCATAACATCGGTTGTCCGGTAATGCTGACGGATATGCCATAAAAGATCAATTCCATTTCCATCTGGAAAATAGACGTCTAACAATACAAGATCAGGCTGTAAAATTTCAAGTAATTCTTTACCTTCTTCAAAATTAGAAGCAATTCCTGATACTTGATAACCTGGGATTTTTTCAGTGAATCTGCGATTAATCTCAGCAATACGCTGATCATCTTCTACAATAAGCACTTCAATAACTGACATCTTCCTCTTTCCTTTCTTTCGGAATCACTACAGTAAATAAGGCCCCGCCTAAGCTGCTTGTTGACACTGTAATATAGCCGCCAAGAAGGCGAACAGCATGATCAACAAGAAATAAGCCTACTCCTCTTCCTTCTTTCTGCTTTGTGCTGTATCCTCTTTGAAAAATAAGGGAAAAATCTTCATCCGAAACACCTGAACCAGAATCTTCTATTTCAAAAATTAGATCTTGTCCCAAATCAGTCATAAACACTTGAACGACTTTTTCTTTCTGTGCGGTTTCAAGTACTGATTCAAACGCATTATCAAGTAAATTACCTAAAATCGTCACAAGCTTTTCTCTACTAATTTGTTCAGGAATATTTTTCATACTGCTTTCAGGATCGATTTCCATCTCAATTTTTAACTCATGAGCGCGATTATACTTCCCAAGAAAAAGTGCTGCAACTACCGTATCTGGTACTTTGACCATTAAAAATTGGACGATCTCTTGATAATCAGAGGTTTCTTTATTAATAAGCTCAATTGCTTCTCCATAGGAGCCGAGCTGAACCAACCCGGAAATGGTGTAAAGCTTATTTGAATATTCGTGGGTTTGAGCTCGTAATGATTCCGCATAGCTTTGCACTTGTGACAATTCCTTTGAAAGCTGATCGATTTCATCTTTTCTGCGAAAGCTTGCGACAACTCCATTAATTTTGCCATTATTAACAATTGGAGTACGATTTACGATAACTTCTTTTTTACCGATTAACAATTCTTTATCAAAATCACTTTCCCCTGTTTGCAGCACATTTACCATTTTTGTAGCAGGAAACACATCTACTATTTTCCTACCCACGACTTTTTCATGAGATGGAATATCAATAATCCTACAAGCCTCTGTATTTATCATGGTTATGTAACCCTTTTCATTAATAGCGATAATTCCTTCTCGTATTGATTCTAAAATCGCGTTCCGTTCAAGAAGAAGACTTGCAATTTCTTTTGGTTCTAATCCAAAAATTGCTTTTTTAAACCCATTTGCAATCTTTACTGCTGCAATAACACCAATTAGCAGCACAGTAAAGATAAATAAATAAATTTTCCATTGGTAATCATAAATAATCTCTTGAACATTCTCAAGCAGAAAACCGACAGAAACAATACCGATAACTTCTCCAGATTCATTTATAACCGGTACTTTACCGCGAATCGACGGCCCTAAACTTCCAACCGCTTTTGAAACATATGACTCACCCTTCTCTAATGCAAGCTGACTGTCACCACCCACCATCTTCTGACCAATTCTCTCTTTTAGAGGGTGTGAATAACGTATTCCTTCGCGATTGCCAACCACAATAAATTGAGCATTTGTTTCTTTACGAATTCCCTCTACAATTGGTTGAATAATTGCTGATGGATCATCTGCTTTAAATGCATCTTGAACAGCCGGCATTCTCGCTATACTTTGTGCAACATTTAATGCTCGTTTACCAATTTGGTCTTCTAGACTGCTTGATAACATTTTGTTAAACAGCAAGCCTAGAAAAACAAGCATCAATACTAACAAACTTGTAATTAAAAGAATCATTTTTGTTTGAAGATTTAATTTTTTCATCTTATGCCTCGTTTACGATAAGATCAGTGCTTATCTACTATTTTACGTTTAATAGTAATTTGTTTCAAATAGTAGTTTTATACATTACCATTTGATAAAAAATCATAAAAAAACAGCGGACTTTTTAAATAAAAGCCGCTGTAAATTTAATAGTTTATAAATTTAATTTTCCTTCTTCAACCATCTTCCCTTTAAATCAGCCTAATGTAAGATTCCCGGTCCCTGTCTAATTACCATTGCATACCAATCAATAATACTCTTTGTTTCATCATCTATAAATGACCGAATACAATGGAACGGATTAATCATTAACTTGTTATCTTTTTGCCCAATTTGAACTTGAATATCTGTAATCGCTTGAGGTTTGTTTAATGGCCTCCATATCGCAAATTCACTATTATGAATAATAATTTCTCCAAGATAAAAACCAAGAATACCGCCATGATAAAGAGACAATTCTTTGCCTTTTGTTTTTAAAAATTGTTCAATCATCATAACATCATCAACTGTGAATTCTAGTGTTAATCCAATTGATAAATAAAATTCATCAAATCCCCCTGCTTGGTAGTCGTCAAAAAACTCTTTAAGCACACTTTCCATATAAAAATCCCCTTTAGCTGTTAAATGAATGCTATATGCTGCTAGTTTAGATTTACTATAAACATAACACAAATTGGTAAAATAATATAATAGTATGCTGTTGAATTAGCAATTTAATAGAAGAGACGACCTTGGTTTATTTATCCAAAGTTCGTCTCTTCTATATACCTTCAGCTTAATTTGTAGACCCTAGGTTGACTTTGACGAAACAAAGATTGATTAAACAGTTAGATCAAAGTTATTGTCTCTTATAATGCTTGTTCGTTTTCAATTTTTATAAACTTCTCAAGCATGACTGCTGCATCACTTTCAACTATAACAATTTTGCGGCTTTCCTCTTTTAAAAATTTTTCTTCCACCATATGATCAAAAAAGGTAAGAAGCGGTGTATAGTAATCATTGATATTTAACAACCCACATGGCTTTTTATGTTCACCAATCATTGCCCATGTAAACACCTCAAAAAACTCTTCCATCGTTCCCGCTCCACCAGGAAGTGAAATGAAACCATCAGAAAGGTGTGCCATCATAGCTTTTCGTTCATGCATGGTGTTTACAATATGTAAATCTGTTAAATTGTTATGTGTTACTTCACGTTTCGCTAAAAGCTTTGGCATGATTCCAATTACTTCACCACCAGCTTCCATTGCTCCATCCGCAACAGCGCCCATTAATCCAACACTTGCGCCCCCATATACAACACCAATTCCTTTTTCAGCAAGAAGCTTTCCAAGTGCACGAGCTTCTTTCTCATATTCAGCGCTAGCTCCCATACTTGAACCGCAAAATACACTAATTCGTTTCACTTCTAAACACCCCCATTATGATTATTAACAATCCTCTCTAACTTTATCACAACGGGTATTACAAATACATCTGCTTTTACCATTCGCAAATCTAGACAGATCTCTCATTGTTATTGCACAAAAAGGAGTTATTTGGTATATTAATTGTAATAATTTATAAAATATTCAGTCTTTTTTGTGGGCGATTTCTTTTTTTATAAAAAGGAGGATTTCTCGATGAAAGTTCAAAATGTCCAAATGTTTGCTTTAGGTCGAAACCTCGTTACTACGTTCACGGTCTATCATGAGCAATCACCTGCATTTGCTGAAGTGGAATGCATGTTTTCTTCTGATAGAATAGAAGATTGTAAGATTTCTTTAAGAAACCATCATGAAGTAGATTCATCTCTTAAAGAGGAATTAATTCATCTAGCAGAACAAGAAGCAGAAAAAATCTTCACGCAGCATTCATTACATATAAAACAACAATTAAAAGTATAATGATTAAAAAGAGGACGACCTTATAAAGTCATCCTCTTTTCCTTATTTGTACCAGCTATCAAACACTGTGACAGGACCACGGCGTTTATGTTCTGTTTTCATATAATGAGCTTCAATTGCTTTTTGTGCGTCTTCTTCAATTGCTTTTCCTTCTAAAAAGTCATCAATTTGTTCATAGGTGACACCCAACGCCGCTTCGTCAGGAAGCTGTGGACGGTCATCTTCTAAGTCTGCAGTTGGAGCTTTTGTCATAATTTGTTCAGGACCATCTAACTCTTTCAGCATGGCTCTTCCTTGACGTTTGTTTAAACCATACAGTGGAGCAACGTCACATGCGCCATCACCATATTTTGTAAAGAAACCAGTTACCGCTTCTGCAGCATGATCAGTTCCAATTACAAGCATACCAAATTGTGCCGCAAGATCGTATTGAGCTTTCATTCGTTCACGCGCTTTTGTATTTCCTTTCACAAAATCACGCATGACTTCCCCTGATGCTTCTCGGAAAGATTCCACCGCTGCATCGACAGCTGGCTTAATATCTACTGTGATAATTTTTGTTGGCTGAATAAATTGAAGAGCAATCTGACAATCCTCTTCATCTGCCTGAACACCATATGGAAGACGTACTGCAAAAAACTGGTACTCGTTTGTACCTTTTTGTTCGTTTAATTCATTAACCGCCATTTGAGCAAGCTTTCCGGCAAGAGTTGAATCTTGACCACCGCTAATTCCAAGTACATATCCTTTTGTGTTTGTTTTTACAACATAGTCTTTTAAAAAGTCGACTCTTTTTCGAATTTCTTCTTGTGGGTTGATTGACGGCTTAACACCAAGTACTTCAATAATTTCCTTTTGCATGTTTAGTTGCTCCTCTCTAAATTTAATCTTTCTCAATTTTTTGCATTTCTTTTTGAATGATGTCAATTTTCATATCATATACTTGTTGACTTAAGTTTACATGATAGACTTCTGGATTTAAAAGTCGTAAGTATTCCGGCCAAAACATGTTTAATTGCTCGTCATGATAACGGCGGACTTCATCAAGATTCGGAAGTTCATAAACTTGTTGACCATTTTCAAATACCGGCTCAAGCATTTTAACAGCATCAAAATTTGAAATATTTTTATGAAGCCACGTATGAACAGGGTGAAACAACTTAATTTTTTCTTGATTTTCCACTTGTTCGTCAATTAATGAAACATAATCACCAACAGCTTTATTTGTTCCTTTGTTAATCATGCGGTACAGTGTTTTATAGCCTGGTGTTGTAATTTTTTCTGGGTTTCCGCTAATTTTAATCGTTGGAAGCCACTGACCATTTTCTTCTTTTGCAACCATTTTATAAACCCCGCCAAGTGCTGGTTGGTCAGATGCCGTAATAAGCTGTGTTCCAATTCCCCAACTGTCAATCTTGGCACCTTGGTTTTTCAAGTTTAAAATGGTATGTTCATCAAGATCGTTTGAAGCAACAATTTTTACATCCTCTAATCCCGCTTCATCAAGCAGCTTTCTCGCTTCACGTGATAAATATGACAGATCGCCTGAATCAAGACGAATTGCTTGAACAGTTTTATTGATTTCTTTTAACTCTTTTGCGACTTTAATCGCGTTTGGAACCCCCGAACGAAGTGTATCATAGGTATCAACAAGTAAAGTAACGTTGTCTGGAAGCGCAAAGGCAAATTGACGAAATGCTTCAATTTCAGAAGAATGATCCTGCACCCATGCATGTGCATGTGTTCCTTTTGTAGGAATACCAAATGCTTTTCCTGCCGCCATATTGGATGTGGCATTAAAACCAGCAATGTAAGCTGCACGCGCTCCCCATACTGCTGCATCTGCTTCCTGCGCACGCCTCGTTCCAAACTCCATTAAAATATCCTCTGGGGCCACTTGACGAATTCGCGCTGCTTTTGTAGCAATAAGTGTTTGATAGTTCATAAAGTTTAAAACTGCTGTTTCAATGAGCTGTGCTTCAAATACTCTTGCTTCAATAACCATTAAAGGCTCATTTGGAAATACAAGCGCTCCTTCTTTTACAGAATAAACGTTACCATTGAATTTAAAATTATGAAGTTCTTCTAAAAATGCTTGATCATAATTTTCTTCTTGTTCTGCTAAGTAAGCAATATCATCATCCGTAAATTTTAAATTGTTAATATAATGTACCACTCTTTCTAGTCCTGCAAACACCGCATAGCCATTTCCAAATGGAATTCGTCGAAAATACACTTCAAACACTCTGCGATTATTATGTGTGCCATTTTTCCAATGAGCATACTGCATATTAATTTGATATTTGTCAGTATGCAGCGCCATATCCATGTAATTCATCCCTCTCAACCCCTTACATTATTCCTATCTTTCCCTACGAAAGACACATCTTAATCAATATTTTCTGTCTAAAAACAGCACTTCATATGTGAAAAAAAACACAAACACTTACATAAGAAGTATCACTATAATGTGAAAATACAATTTTCTTATTTTTCTCCAAAACAAGTTTAAAAAGGACTTTCAAAAACCTAATTCACATTTGGAATAAAAATTAACAAATATTGAAAAGTAATTGTGTGCTTCGTATTCCTCTATCTTCACTATTACTTTACCATTATTTTAAAGAAATGTGTCTGTAAGTTTTACAATAATCAGAACATTTTTTTGTAAAAAAAGCCAAGCATGAAATGGGTAAATCGTTCGTTATTCCCATTTCTACTGCTTGGCTTTTTTATTTCTCTTTATCCTCAAGAGCTTTTAACGTATAATTCAACAAATCTGCTAAACTGTCTTTTTTCTTTTCAATAACAGGTTGATCATGTTCTCCTTTTTTCTTTATTAAGAAATCACCTGTTTTCTTATCCACTTCTAAATAAATATTCTCGCCAACACGTACCCCTATTTCGTTAAGTATATAATCTGGTAATGTTATTCCTAAAGATTTTCCTAAAACGGTTAATTCGTGCTTCATAATAAACCTCCATCAATTTTAAGTGTCTTGGCTTGAGAGATATGTACTGTATTTAAACTACCGTCATATATTCTATTCGCTTTCCCATCAATTTTTTTGTACTCAATCAGCATATTCGATTCTAAATGACTACTTTTTTAGAATAAATAGGAAAAAATAATTCAAGCATGTTCTTTAAAAAAGAAATGTTTAAAAAAAGAGACCGCCAGGGAATGAAAAAACTAATTACAAAAAATATAAGGAGTGAAAACAATGCTTAAATATATTCTCGCAATCCTTCTGCCTCCCCTAGCTGTTTTTATGTCAGGAAGCATGGGGAAAACGTTATTAAATGTTGTTCTTACTATTATCGGATGGATTCCAGGTGCTATTCATGCGCTTTTAGTTGTTCATAACAATAATCGAGCGGCTATTTAATTACAAAAGCTGTCCAACATTACATAAATAATCTTGGGCAGCTTTTTGATATAGTATGTTTCTTCTTAAAATATTCCTGCTCTTTCGTAGATCGCATCCTCATTTTCAATTTTATAAATATATTAATTTATAAAGATTTTTAAAATGTGATTCACCTTTTGCCATCCTGATCTGTTAAAATGAGCGGACCCTGTTTTGTAATTGCAATTGTATGTTCGTATTGAGCTGATAATGTACCATCAGCTGTTCTTGCTGTCCAACCATCAGAATCGATAACAGAAAAATACCAACCTTCATTTAACATCGGCTCAATTGTAATAACCATTCCCTCCTTTAGACAAAGACCTGTTCCTGCTGCTCCAAAATGAGGAATTTGGGGCGGTTCATGAATGACACGCCCAATACCATGCCCAACAAATTCTCTTACAACCGAAAAATGATGTTTTTCTGCATAAATTTGAATGGCATGACCAATATCACCGATTCGATTTCCAATAACGGCTTGCTCGATTCCTTTATAGAGAGACTTTTTTGTTACTTCTAAAAGGCGTCTAGCTTTACTAGAAATGTTTCCAACAGCATAGCTCCATGCTGAATCTGCAAGTGCTCCCTTTAAGTTAACAACCATATCAATTGTAACAATATCGCCATCTTGAAGAGGTTTTTTCGTTGGAAACCCATGACAAATCACATCATTCACAGATGCACATGTTGCATATGGATAACCTTTATATCCCTTTTGTTCTGGTATGGCCCCGTTTTTATGTAAATATTCCTCGACAAATTGATCAATTTCCAATGTTGAGATTCCTGGTGTAATTCTTTTTGCAATTTCTTTATGACAGGAGGCCAACAGCTGTCCTGCCTGCTTCATCATTTCAATTTCTTGTTTTGTCTTTAATAAAATAATTGTCCCCTCACCTTCACTAAGTCTCCATGTTATTGTATGTTTTCAAATAAAACAATTGCGTAACTATATCAATTTACCTTAAAAAATCTCCAGTAAAATAGAGCCGTGTTGAATGAAGTAAAAATCATATAAAAAAGCGTCTGAATTTTTTCTTCAGACGCTTTTTGTATGATCACTTAGAGATTTTTTTAGCAGCTTCTACTGTATTTCTTAAAAGCATAGTAATGGTCATCGGACCGACCCCACCAGGAACTGGTGTAATATAACTTGCTACTTCTTTAACACTTTCAAAGTCAACATCCCCAGCAAGCTTTCCACTTTCAAGACGATTAACACCTACATCAATGACAATCGCACCTGGTTTTATATCTTCTGCGCCAATTAAATTTGGCTTTCCAACTGCCGCCACTAAAATATCAGCTTGTTTTGTAATTTCTCTCATATTTTTTGTTCTAGAATGTGCTACTGTAACCGTCGCATTTTCCTGAAGTAAAAGCATGGCAACAGGCTTACCAACAATGTTGCTTCTCCCAACAACAACGGCATGCTTTCCTGAAATATCTTCACCAGAGCGTTTAATTAATTCAATAATTCCATCCGGTGTACACGGTAAATAACAGTCATCCCCAATTAACATGTTACCGACATTCACTGGGTGAAAACCATCTACATCTTTTAAAGCACTAATTTTATTAATAACTGCTTTTTCATTAATATGCTTTGGCAGCGGCAGCTGAACTAGGATGCCATGGATATCCGGATTTTCATTTAAAGCATCAATTTCACTTAGAAGATCTTCTTCTGTGATCGAAGCATCCTTCTCAATAATTTCAGAATAAATGCCAATTTCACCGCAAGCTTTATGCTTTGCACGTACATATGATAAAGAGGCTGGATTTTCTCCAACAATAATTACCGCTAAACCTGGAACAAGTCCATTTTCTTTTAATCCAGAAACTTCTTCTTTTAATGCGGTGCGAATTTCCTGCGCAACTTCTTTTCCCTTAATAATTTGTGCTGTCATAATGGATAATGACCCTCCCACTTTTTAAATACGAACAATCAATTAAACTATAACATATTCATTCGTATTTTCAAATGTCCATTTCTTAAAATAACAATAAAAAAGAATGGTTCATCCTAATTAGGAATGAACCATTTCCTTATTATTTATTCGGTATTTTTCCAACATAAGCAGCTTTTGGACGGAAAATACGATTGTTTTTTGATTGTTCTAAAATATGCGCTGTCCAACCAATAATACGGCTTGCTGTAAATGTCGGTGTATAAAGCTCTGATGGCATTTCAACTGCTCGAAGTACAGCAGCAGCATAAAACTCAACATTCGAATATAACTTGCGTCCTGGCTTATACTCATCAAGCAGCCGAATCGCTGTTTCTTCTACATAAAGAGCTAAATCTAACCATGGATCTTTTCCAGATAATTCTTGAGCCACTGTTTTTAATGCAACAGAACGCGGATCATAGGTTTTATAAACGCGATGCCCAAAGCCCATTAACCGTCTACCTGCTTCAAGCTCTTTACGAATCCATGGCTCTGCATTTTCTTTTGTATTAATGGCGTCTAACAGTGCAATAACTTCTGAAGGAGCTCCACCATGAAGCGGACCTTTCATAGCTCCAATTGCACCTGTTACGGCTGATATTAAATCTGATTGTGTAGAAAGAACCACACGTCCTGAAAATGTCGAAGCATTCATTCCATGTTCCATCGTAAGAATCATATAGGCGCTTAATGCTTTGATATGAGCTTCACTAGGTTCTTTTCCTGTAAGCATGTAAAGATAGTTTGCAACATGATCATACTCAAGATTTGGCTTTACAGGCTCTCTATTATTTAATTGATGATAACGATATGTAATAATGGTAGGAATAACAGCTGTAACTGTCATTGCTTGTTCAATAGTAGGTTCCCATCCATATGAAGAAGTTCCCATTGCTGATACGACTGTACGCAGTACACTCATCATTTCCATATCGTTTGGCAGTGCATCAAGTACTGCTTTTGCATGTTCAGGAAGCTCCCTTTTTCCTGTGAGCGCTTTCTTGAATCTTAACAGTTCTTCACCTGTTGGCATCGTACCATAGAGCAATAAATAAGCAACTTCCTCAAATGTATGATGAACTGCTAAATCTTTTGCCCAATGACCTCGGTAGACAAGATGACCTTTTTCTCCGTCCACTAAGCTAATTTCTGTTTCTCCTGCAACAACACCTTCTAGCCCCGTTACCTTTAGCATCACGTAAACTCCCTTCGAATCTTTTCTTTACTTATTAGTTTACATCTTATCGTTAATTATGAATAATAAATAATAATAGTTATTTTAATAAACATTCATAATCAATTGGAGTGAAAGTATTGGATATTCGCTGGTTAAAAACGTTTGTAACAGCAGCTCAATATGAAAATTTTCACCGCACGGCTGAAAAACTTTTTCTCGCCCAGCCGACAGTAACCGTTCATATTAAAAATTTAGAAAACGCGATCGGAATGTCGCTCTTTGAAAGAAAAGGGCGCAATATCTTTTTAACTCCTGCAGGGAATCGCTTTTTACCGTATGCAAAGAAAATGCTCATCCACCTAGAAAAGGGAATTCTCGATATTGAAAGTTGGCGTCAAGGTTATAAACGGCATTTAACACTTGCAGTCTCACCGCTTATAGCTGTATCTATTTTGCCTTCATTAATACGTGAATTTATAAAGAAATACCCTGACATCCAAGTTTCAGTAAACGTACTAGAATCAAAGCAAATTGGAGACTGCATCCAAAAAGGAGATGCTGACATTGGATTATCGCGAATGAATCTTTTCAAACCTTCCCTTTCGGTAAAAAAATTGTATGATGATCCTGTTATTTTAGCAGTCCCGCATGATGGAAATGACTTAGAGCAAGCAGTACCGCTCGATTTTGAACAATTAATTCATCAAAATAATATTATTACAGATAATCACCCCGAATATTGGGATGACTTACTTATTGAACTGCGCAATAAATATCCGCGCATTCGAACAATGGCTGTTTCTCAAGTACATGTAACGAAACGATTTATTGAAGAAGGATTAGGTGTCTCTTTTCTGCCTCGCTCTACCGTAAAGCGAGAAGTGTTGGAAGGAAGAATACTAGAATTAGTAACAAATAAAATTCGTTTACCAACAGCTTCCAGCTACTTAATTACCAAATATGAAACAACTGAAATAACATTATTTTCTAATCATTTATTAACATATTTTTCCACTTGAACACCATCCCTTTATAAAATATCAAAATCTAAAAACCGCCTTTTATGCTGCCATAGGCGGTTCTAATTATAAGTTTTTACTTATTGCGTTCTAATTCACTTTTACGGTTTTGTTCTGCTAAACTAAACTCACTCGAAAATTCCGTTTCAGGATTATTAAAAGCTGCTTGAATTTTTTCCTGCTGTTTTTGCTTACGAGCTCTTTCATTTGTTTGCGCTTTTCGCTCATTGCTTCGACTTTTTCCCATAATAAAAAACACCTCCATTTTTTTTTCAGGCATATTATCCCCAAAAATGTAAGGAAGATGTTTTAAATTATTCATTTAAAATTTCTTCACTAATTTTGCGTACTTCTTTTTCATCAGCAAGCCAATAATAAAGCTTTTTGTTTAAGAGCGGATCCATCATACTGCCGATTCCCCTAAAATATGGGCATGATTAATTTTTGTATAACCTATATTCTCTACATAAACTCTTGTATCCCGAGGTATGGCAATCACTACAACTTTTTTCTGTATTGGATTAATATTTAAAATCATCATGACATCTGTTCGAGATCTTTCCGAGTTTCTTGCATCAATACCGAGCAGTAAAAGATTAAAACTTTCTTTTTTTACTTTTAAATTTGATTGAAGAAAAACTGGCATTTTCTTTGATTTTATTGTTTCTGATAACATATGTGGTGATGCCAGTACAGGGACCTGCTCCTCCTTAAAATGTTCAGTTGGATGAAAGCTTTTGTAAAATCCAGCGATAGCAAGAATGAATAAAACCCCTAATCCTACCATCCACTTTAAAAAGCTGCTCATTTTTTTCCTACTTTCTTCTCAACATCATCTCTAAACAGGAAAGAAACACATAAAATGCTTACAGACTGTTATCTGTTCAGACTAAACACTTTATTCTTGTTTTATGATTTTTTCTTTCTTCTTTACCCCATTGGAACTTTCACGCTTAAATAAAATATAGAATGTTCGAAATAGAATCTTTATATCAAGCAGCAGCGAATAATTTTGTACATACATTAAATCAAACCTCAGCTTATCTTCAGGCGTTGACGTGTATTTGCCCATAATTTGTGCAAGCCCAGTCATTCCTGGCTTAACCATAAAACGATACGTGTAATTTGGATTTGTTTTTTTAAACTTTTCTACAAAATATGGACGCTCAGGTCTAGGACCAATTAAACTCATTTCTCCTTTTAAAACATTAAATAGCTGGGGAAGTTCATCAAAACGAGCTTTACGCATCCATTTACCAATATTTGCAATACGCGGATCGTCTTCAGCAGTTGGTGACTGGGGTTCTTCAAGACAATACAATGTCGTCCGCTTCATCATCATTACCCCCTTAGTCGAATTTCAAGCTTCTTAGATGGTCCTTTTGGAATTGTTCCTAAAACTGGAAGTCCAAGCATTTCCTCGACTGATTCTTCCGTTTTAATCGTCTTATCAATCACTTCTAATAAAATTGAAATAACAATGCTAATATTTAAAGCTAATAGAAAGACAATAAACATATTCATATACGGATTAGGGCTAACTGGTTTAGAATTTTGATTAACAATCGCTTGATCAAGAATGGATACATTTTCCACTTTCATAATTAAAGGGAGATTTTTTTGGAAAGAATCAGCAAAACCGTTTGCAATGGCTGCAGCTTTTGCTTGATTTGTATATTTAACTTTAATCTCTGTAACTAGAGATTCTTTCACTCCTGAGGCTGTTACTTTTTTTAGCAGTTCATCTTCTGTTACTTTTAAATTTAATTTATCAATCACTTCTCGTGCAATCCGTTTACTTTTAATAATTTCTCCATATGTAGCAATTAACTTTTCATTTGTAATTAAATCATTGTAGTTAATTTGGGTAGAAGGATTCTGTGTTTGAACTAACAGCGTTGTAACCGCTTCATATTGAGGAGGAAGTATAGCAAAACTAATCCAACCTGTAATGAACACCGATGGAATAATGATACTTAGAAGCAGTACAATTCGCTGCTTAAGAATATTTATCACATCAGAAAGGTCAAAATCCATATGGCGTTAACGCTCCTTTACAAAGGAAGTCTGCTTAGAATGTTCCCATTTAGAACGCCCTAATTGAGCTGTTTCTATCATATTAATAGACTTCATCCCATATTCCTTTTTACACCTTTTAAAATGGTAAAAGATTTCCTCTAGTTCACTTAACCTTGCTTCACTATCGCTCCCAAAATTATGCGGATGCCACCATAAATGAAAAATTTTTTTTGACTTCGCAGCAGCATAGATAGATTTTATAATTCGTTTTTGTCGATAATGGTTTAACAAAGAAAGTCCTTTGACAGGCGGTCTATAAAAACGGCTTGATGGGACATTGCAAAGTCCTGAATGTTCGATAATATTCTGCCATGAAATAAGGTGATGTCCACTTAAATTTACATAGCTGTCTATTAAACGAAATATTCGCTTATAAGGAGCATTATAGTTGTCAATATTTACTCTATACATTGAATGCTGCTCATTGCCCCGATAGCAGATAATCCCCCTCTCTAAAAGTAGGTGCTTATATTCAGGGTTATATTGATTTCTCGGAAATACAATAGAACGGATAGAGATTCCATATTGGTTTGCAATAGCAACAGCACTTTCTAAATCAGCCACAAATGATTGAGAAGTTTGCCCTTTCTCTAGACAATAATAGTGAGAAAAAGTGTGGGTAGCAATTTCTTGTCGCTTTCACTGTTGAATTTGCTTAATTAAGCTTGAAGCAAAGTTCAGAGGATCCTCACACTCTGTGTCTCCAACTATTTCACGGTAAGGATTAAGGTGTGAATGAATATAATTTGGCCTTTCTTTTGGAGAATACATAGCAAGTTCAGCTCGTGATTTAGCGAATAAAAAACCAACCACGGCCCATGTGGCCGCAATTTCATGCTTTTCAAATAGATCAAGAAGCTTCGGGATCACCTCTCTCGCATGAAGAATTCTTTTTATATAAGGATCATCAGCCCTATATAAGTCACGCAGTCCCCAATGGAGTTCAAAATCTAATGAAATAACGAGCGCTCCAACATCCTCTCTCTGTTCATCCAATCCATGAACTCCCTTCTTGTTTCAGTGTTATTTGAATCATATTGCATTTTGGTAAAGAATATTCCATTCTCACCTTTCATAAAATGTACTTAATTTTCAATACAAGGGGGGGGAAATCTATGAAAGTTTTTGTTACTGGAGGAGCAGGATTTATCGGGTCACATACAGTGGATATTTTGCAGCAAAAAGGGTATCAACCAATCATTATTGATAAAAATAAGTCTAAGTATGCTGATTCTTCTATTAAAGCTTATCAAATAGATATTTGCGATCAAAACCTCAAGGAAATTTTCAAAGTAGAATTACCCGATGCTGTTATTCATCTAGCTGCTCAAACAAGTGTTTCTTATTCTGTCAGCAATCCAAAAATTGATGGCAAAATTAATATTCTTGGTACGATTAATGTACTTGAAAACTGCTGCAAATACGGCGTAAAAAAAATTGTTTTCGCCTCTTCTGCTGCTGTTTATGGAGAACCAAAGCAAGCAGCAATTGAGGAAGGTGATACGAAAAGCCCTTTATCTTTTTATGGACTCTCTAAGTTAAGTGCTGAAGATTATATAAAGCTTTTTTCTGAACAATATGACCTTTCTTATACCATTTTACGTTATGCGAATGTATACGGTATGAGGCAGGATACTGCTGGAGAAGGCGGAGTGATTGCAGTTTTTATTAATAAACTTCTGCATGATGAAACACTCACCATTTATGGGGACGGCAATCAAAGTCGAGATTTTATTTTTGTAAAAGATGTGGCGGCTGCAAATATCGCCGCCCTTTCAAGCGTTGAAAAAAGTATTCTAAATATAAGCAGCAATACGAAAACAACCATT
Source organism: Bacillus taeanensis (assembly GCF_003318295.1). GTDB lineage: Bacteria > Bacillota > Bacilli > Bacillales > UBA6769 > Maribacillus > Maribacillus taeanensis. Next base: position 30,664 of record NZ_QOCW01000026.1, on the reverse strand, counting down.
AATGAATTAACAGCTCACCTTCATAAACTTACTCATAAAACCATTAAAACAAGCTATAAAGCTAAAAAAGAAGGAGATATAACCGACAGTAGATTAAATAATAGAAGAGCCATTTACACTCTTAATTGGCAGCCTCATTTCTCGCTGGAGCAGGGCTTAAATGAAACCATTCATTATCATTATGTAAAGAAACATTCAAATTTATAAAAGCAGACTTCTATTATCTTGCAATTTTCAGTATAAATCGAAGAATATTTCCCCATCTACTGCCGCGCTGTTTTATATAAATAAATAAGCCAACACAACTTAGAATACCAATGAGAAGACCAGATAAAAACATCTGCGAATCAACGAAATCGTTCTCGCTTTGTGAGGTGCTGTTTTCTTCCCCACCCATAGGGGCAAAAAACATACTTAATAAACGAATTAAATCACCTGTCATGTAATCACTCCTTTTTAAATAGTGTTTGTGTTTTTCAAAAAAACATACAAACAAGCAAAGATTTAAAAAGAGTTTTGAAACAACTTACGTTATTACCCCTTATTTTGGCATAAAATCCAATAATAAATGTTTCACTATTCAGAAAATAATATTGATTCTCTTTCCCTTTGCCATTATACTAGAAAAAAGCTTGTAGGAGGAATCATCATGAACATGCAGCTAAACGAACACTATGTAAACTACGAAAGCTTTACGGTTACACAGTCTATAGATTATACTCTTATTAATTATGACGAATATTTATTTATGATATCAGAAGAATTTCTCTATACATTGTATACATGTTAAATAAAAAAACAGCCCCTTTCTAAACAAGAAAGGGGCTGTTTTTTTATTTTATCCCCCGATTACCCTCTATTAAAATCCAACTATTTCCTTTATACTAATACTAACAGAATGATCGCTACATAACAGGCAGACACACTGCTGCTTATAATTAACCTTAGGGGGAATGACAGGTGGTAAATCATGAAGTCGATTATAAACTTCACGGCGATGACATGCAGTTTGTTGAAATCGAACTTGACCCTCAGGAAACTGTCATAGCTGAAGCTGGGAGCTTAATGATGATGGAAGAAGGCATTCAAATGGAAACCATTTTTGGGGACGGCTCCGCTCAAAAAGGAGTCATGGGAAAATTATTTGGTGCTGGAAAACGACTTATTACGGGCGAAAGCTTATTTATGACCGCCTTTACTCATACAGGTCAAGGGAAAAGTCATGTTTCTTTTGCGTCTCCATACCCTGGAAAGATTATTCCACTTAATTTAAGTGAACTCAACGGAAAAATCATTTGTCAAAAAGATGCGTTTCTTTGTGCAGCCAAAGGTGTAACAGTTGGCGTAGAGTTTCAACGTAAACTTCGGGCTGGTTTCTTTGGCGGTGAAGGCTTTATTATGCAAAAACTTGAAGGCGATGGCATGGCATTTGTGCATGCAGGAGGTACGATTATTCGTAAAGACCTTCAGCCTGGTGAAGTACTGCGCCTTGATACAGGCTGTCTCGTTGCGATGACCCAAGATGTAAATTATAGCATTGAAATGGTAAAAGGAGTCAAAACAATGCTGTTTGGAGGCGAAGGATTATTTTTTGCTACATTGCAAGGTCCTGGAAGTGTGTGGGTACAATCTCTTCCATTTAGTCGTCTGGCAAGCCGTATATTTGCAGCAGCTCCCCAAGCAGGAGGACAATCTAAAGGTGAAGGAAGTATTTTAGGCGGAGTCTTTGATCTTATTGATGGGGATGATTAATTATAAGAAAAGCGCAAGCGCCTTGCTCACCCCCGACAAGCAAATGTTCTTACGACGAAAAGGCGCTTTTGCCTTTACGGCGTAAGGTTATTTGACTCGAGGGGATAGGCGCTGGAGCTAGACACAAAACTTATACTTATCTTATAAAAAAGTAGAGCAGGGATCCCTGCTCTACTTTTTTATAATTCTTTTCATTTCTTCCGTGAATTTATTTTTTAATTTTTCTTCTTTTACTTTGTAGGTTTTTGTAAGGTATTCAATAAATTGATGATCATATTGAAGCCATGATACATAATAACGTTTTAAGAAATGCTCAGCATCTTCAAATGTTGAAAATGGTTTATTAAGAACCTTTCCGTCATGAAGGATTTCCCATTTCTCATTGTCCGTCTTTCTAATATGTGAAATTTCACCTTTTCGGTTTTCATACCAGACACCAAATTCTGAATCTGTTACATTATATTGATTTTGTTCAGCATCAGGTCGTCTCGGTTCAAGATCAAATACGTTAACCACAAACTTTTTAAACGTTTCCGATGTTAACGAACAACCTGAAGCTTTCGGATGACCGCCACCACCAAACTTTTGAGCAAATGCAGACACATCGACATGATCATAGATTGTTCGAAAACCCATCTTTTTATTACCTGCATTAATAATGGCAATTAAATCAAGATGAGGATTCTTTTTGCCGAGGGCATTGCCAAGCTCAGAATGATAATTTTCAGCATGGACAATCCCTACACAGTACTCATCGATAAATGCCTGTACCATTTGGCGATTTTTCATATTAATATAACGCTCAATTTTCTTTTCTTCCATATCTAAAATCATGTTTTCTGTTTCGTTTAATGAAAATGACTGTGGATTTTCCTGAATGCGTGATAACATATCTTTTTCAAACTGTTCAATACCAATAATAAAAAATAAATCATTTAAACGCTTCGCTGCAACGTTATTATTTTCATCCCATTCCCATGTATCATACTGGCGCACAAGCTCAATAAACTCCTCTAAAGCTTTATTCGGTTCGATTAATTTTTTTTCTAATAAAAACTCATAGAATAAAGAGGTCGCTGATGTTTTCTTACCTGACTCATATTCTGTCTTCACAAATCCCCATTCATGATTATTGAAATGAAGAGCTGTTACATGATGGTCAACCATTTGAACAAGCTTTCCCTTTTTAAAGCGTTCTGCAAGTTTCTTTTCTACCTCTTCATTTACTGAAAGATCTGTAATGTAAATACGTACATCATTATTTTCTGGGTTATGAAGAAACCCTGTGACACGTTGATTTAAATTGCGATATGAGCAATAAGAAACATCTGCCTTATCTTTAAAAGCTATTTTCGCTATTAAGCCACAGCCTAAGCCGTCAAGATCACTATCTGTAAATAATTTAATCATATGTATTCCTTCTTTCCTGCTTATTGTTCTATGTTATTGTAACAACAATTCCAATAAAGTATAAGCATGCTTTTTTAATTAGCTTGTATAATTCCCTTTTCACTTCACATTCTATTAAAGAATTTGTTGTTTTTATAACCTATTTGAAAGGAGCAATCTAAATGGGAAGAGCCCAAAACCAAAAAGCACGCGATAAAAATAAAGCAAAACTTCCACAAGTACCACGAAGCCAAATCGTCAAAGACGATGAAGAGCTTGAAATTGCAAAAGAGCTTGATGCTCAATATGAATTGGAGCGCAAACCTGGCTTTCCTCCAACAGGAGTAAGAAGAAAAGATTAATTAACCATACTAAACAAAATATAATTTTAAAACACCGTGCAGAAATACATGCACGGTGTTTTGTACTAAATGATTTATTAAAATTGAGTTTTCTCTGCAATAAAGTCTTTTAAATCTGCAATTGCTACGCGTTTTTGTTCCATTGTGTCACGGTCACGAACTGTAACCATGCCGTCCTCTTTTGAATCAAAATCATACGTAATACAGAAAGGTGTTCCAATTTCATCATGACGGCGATAACGTTTACCGATTGAACCGGCTTCATCATAATCTACATTAAAATGCTTTGCTAGATCTGCAAACACTTCTTGCGCTTCTTCTGAAAGCTTTTTAGAAAGCGGGAAAATAGCGGCTTTAAACGGCGCAAGCGCTGGGTGAAACTTCATCACTGTACGGGATGTACCATCTTCAAGTTCTTCTTCTTTATATGCATCAATTAAAAAGGCAAGTGTCACGCGGTCTGCACCCAAAGAAGGTTCAATACAATATGGAATATAGCGTTCATTTGTTTGCTGATCCATGTACTGAAAATCTTCACCAGAATGCTCCATGTGCTGTTTTAAATCATAGTCTGTACGAGACGCGATGCCCCAAAGTTCCCCCCAACCGAATGGGAATTTATATTCAAAGTCTGTTGTTGCGTTGCTGTAGTGAGAAAGCTCATCTTCATTATGATCACGCATCCGAATATTTTCTTTTGTAATTCCTAATGAAAGAAGCCACTTCTCTGCTGTTTCTTTCCAATAATCAAACCATTTTAATTCTTCACCAGGTTTACAGAAAAATTCTAATTCCATTTGTTCAAATTCACGTGTCCGGAACGTAAAGTTACCAGGTGTAATTTCATTACGAAAGCTTTTACCGATTTGTGCAATCCCAAATGGTACTTTCTTACGCATTGTACGCTGTACATTTTTAAAGTTCACAAAAATCCCTTGTGCTGTTTCAGGACGAAGGAAAATTTCATTTGTACTTGATTCTGTAACACCTTGGAATGTTTTAAACATTAAATTAAATTGACGAATATCAGTGAAGTCTTTGCTTTCACATTCAGGACAAGTAATATTATACTCTTTAATAAGTTCCTGCATTTTTTCAAACGGAAGACCATCCACGATAATTTCTTCACCATTTTCAGCTGCCGCTTCTTCAATTAATTTGTCAGCACGATGTCTTGCTTTACAATTTTTACAATCGATCATCGGATCATTAAAGTTACCGATATGTCCAGATGCTTCCCATGTTTTAGGATTCATTAAAATAGCGGCATCAAGACCGACATTATATGGAGATTCCTGCACAAACTTTTTCCACCATGCCTGCTTAATATTGTTCTTTAGCTCTGTTCCAAGCGGTCCGTAATCCCAAGTATTCGCAAGACCTCCGTAAATTTCAGAACCAGGAAATACAAATCCTCTATGTTTTGCATGGGCAACAACTTGATCCATTGATACACTCATGTTATTCGCTCCTTTTCGTTTGTTTTTTGAATATAAGAAAAGCGTAAGCGCCTTGCTCACCCCCGACAAGCAAATGTTCTTACGACGAAAAGGTGCTTTTTTCCTTTACGTCGTAAGAACATTTGACTCGAGGGGGTAGGCGCTGAAGCTAGACATCCAAATTTATACTTTCTTATCTTTTGAAAAAAAAGCTCTCGTCCCTAGGCGAAAAAAACGCCTAGGGACGAGAGCTTTTTACCCGCGGTTCCACCCTAGTTGATGTGACTCTTCACATCCACTTTGTAAAAAAGTAACTCAAGACTGCCGTTTCACTAAGGTTCTTTACCAGGCTTCCACCACCCCCGGTTCGCTTTAAAAGACTGTTCTTAGTTACTATAAATCCTTCACCGTTACATATCATTATAGTCATTTGAGAAAATAGTATCAAAAACCTCTTATGAAAGTCAAATTTATTTTTTTACTAACCGTTTAACCTGTAAAAACATCTCCATCAGGATATCGGATTTTCTTCTGCTTTGGATTTGAAAGCGTGAAAATTAATGTTAAAGGACCAATAAGCCCTGTAAACATGATAACTATAATAACAAATTTTCTAATTGTTGTCAGACTGTTCGTAATTCCCATTGATAGACCGACTGTTCCAAATGCTGAAACAACTTCAAATAATATTTCAATAAAAGAAGCTTTTTCAGTAATCATTAATATAAACACAGCAAGGAATATTAAGAATTGACCAGCAATCGCAATGGCAAATGCACGGTTAATCGTTGAATTTTTTATTGTGCGCTTAAAAACCGTCACAAATTCATTTCTTCTAAAAAAAGATAAAACAGCCAACAAAATAACAATAAAAGTCGTTACTTTAATTCCTCCACCTGTTGAAACACTTCCAGCACCAATAAACATCATAATCATCATTACAAATAATGTTGCTTCATTTAAACTGGCAATATCCACTGTATTAAAACCAGCCGTTCGAGTCGTTACAACTTGAAAAAATGAGGCCAATAGTTTATCGCCTGCAGATAACGCACCAATTGTTTTTAAATTAGCATGTTCAAGATAATAAAAGAAAAAGAATCCTACAGCTATTAAGCTCCCCGTTCCAACAAACATGATTTTTGAATGAAGAGATGGTTTGCGAAACGACTTGCTGTAAAGTAAATCCAATACCCCCCACTATAATTAGCATTGAAATCACAATATTTACAATAGGATCACCGACAAATGGCATTAAATTATCTTTCCAAAGCGCAAATCCTGCATTGTTATAAGCAGCAATTACATGAAAGGTACTATAATAAATGCCTGTTTTTATACCCATTTCTGGAACCCATCTAATTGATAAAATCATAATACCGAGCAATTCAATAAAAAGTGTCACAACTAATACTCTTTTTACGAGACGAATCACACCACCGATGGATGTTTGATTGAACGCTTCCTGAACTAAAAGCCGCTGCCTTAAACCAATTCGTTTGCCAAGCATCATTACAATTAACATTGCCATTGACATAAAGCCAATACCGCCAATTTGAATAAGCAGCAAGATAATAATTTCACCAAAAACAGTAAATGTCGATTGTGTATCGACAACTGTTAACCCCGTTACCGTTGTAGCTGAAGCAGCAGTAAAAAAAGCATCAATCCATGAGATGTTTTTTTCAACAGAGATGGGCATCTTAAGCACCAGACCCCCTCCTATAATTAAACATAAAAAGCCTAATGCTAATGTTTGCGGTGGTGTGAATTGCAGCGTTCTGCTTTTCATCTACTGCTTGACCCCTTTTATTTCTTTTTCAAATTTAGAAATTGCTGAATAGATATATAATTCGTACGCTCGACTCGTTTTTTCATCCATAAATAGATAAGGAGTAATAAAAAAATACCAACAATAGCAAGGGGCATATAATGATCAGCAATAACAGCAACTTCGCTCCAGTTCGGCCCTAAACGAAAACCCAAATAAATATAAAAAAACGTAATTGGCGCCATTGCTAAAAAAGTATAAATCGAAAACAACAAAACGTTCATATTTGTCAAGCCGCATGGAATTGAAATTAGCGTTCGAATTCCGGGAAGAAAGCGTGCTGTAAACGCGACTATTGAACCATGCTTTTCAAAAAAAATTTCCGCTCTTCTTAACTGCCCTTCACTAATAAAGATATATTTTCCATACTTAACAAAGAAGGATCTTCCTAAATATTTCCCTAAAAAATAAAGTGTTAAAGGGCCCGTGACTCCACCAATTGTTCCTGCTAAACACGCGAGCCATAAATTCATTTCCCCTTCATACACCCAATAACCTACTAAAGGTAAAATAATTTCACCCGGAACAAACTCAAACGTAAGCGCTAAAACAATGCCAGCATAAGAAAGTTCTTTTAATAAGGCTGCTAATGAATAAATAAATGATTCCATTCCTATTTCCTCTCTTCAACTTATTTACCCTATTATATTCTATCTATCAATCAATTATATTGGCATGTTCATCCTTCTCATCTTGTATGTATAGTACTAGCTATGAAAATTTGCAAAGAAGGAGCGTTTTTTATGAATTGGTTAGAAGCAGTTATTCTAGGATTTATTCAAGGTTTAACAGAGTTTTTACCAATTAGCAGCACAGGACACCTCTATATTGGTAGACATTTATTTGGTCTTGAAGAAGCTGGGCTTTTTTTAGATACAATGCTTCATCTTGGCACATTATTAGCACTTTTATTTTTTTATCGGGGAATCCTTATAAAATTGTTAAAAAATCCATTTAATAAACTAACTTTTTTACTGATTATTGGCACGATCCCTTCTATTGTAATTGGATTATCTTTAAAAGATTATTTTGAAGAAATTTCTACAACCGGAGTAACAATCGGCTGGGAGTTTTTAATTACCGGAACATTTCTCTGGTACGCAGATATGATTAAAAAAGGAGAAAAAAAATTAGAGGATATTCGCGTTAGCGACGCGTTTATGATTGGAGTTTTTCAAGCAGCTGCTATTTTCCCAGCTATTTCACGCTCAGGTATGACAATTGTTGGTGCTTTAATTCGAAAAATTGATAAAGAAACAGCTGCTTATTTTTCTTTCTTACTATCCATTCCAGCCATATTTGGTGCAGTTTCTTTACAATCAATTGACCTTGTGAAAAACACCCATCATCATATTACTTTTCTTTCTCTCTTTTTTGCTTCTGTTTCTTCTGCACTGTTTGGCTATCTCGCTGTTAAATGGATGATTCATTATGTTAAAAAACATTCACTAAAAGTATTTGCAGGCTATGTATGGATACTAGGATTGCTTATTATTACACTACAAAGTCTCGGTATCTGGTAAGACACTTCATTAAGACAACATTTTTTTTTTAGAAAGGACATCTTTTTGTCTGCTTTTCAATCGTTTCTTTATCTAGTTTTTAATAATAGGCATACACCTATGGAAGAAAATTTACATACACTGATTTTGAATGATTATTTTCTAAAGAGGTGACAAGATGAAGGGAACGATTAAACATTTTTTTGCAGGTGGGAATACAGCAAAGGGTTTTTATAGTCTATATGATTCTGTCCTGCAAAATCTAAATCGTATTTATATTTTAAAAGGCGGTCCTGGTACAGGGAAATCTTCTCTAATGAGAAAAATTGGCACAAAAATGATCAATAAAGGGTATAACATCGAAATGATTCACTGTTCTTCTGATAACGATTCGATCGACGGAGTCATTATTCCATCTCTTAAAGTCGGTATCGTTGATGGAACAGCTCCACATATTATTGAACCAAAAGCTCCTGGTGCTGTAGAACAATACATTAATTTAGGAACTGCTTGGAATTCAGCGAAACTATCCGAAAATACAGAAGTAATCCGCGACTTAAACGCACAAATTTCCTCTTCCTACCAAAATGCTTATAACAGTTTTTCAGAAGCATTAGCCATTCATGATGAATGGGAAGAAATTTACATTAAAAATATGAATTTTGAAGAAGCAAATAAATTAACAAATGAACTAATTGAACAATTTTTCGGAGCTCGCACACTAACTAAAACATCAACAATTGTCCACCGCTTTTTAGGAGCTGCCACTCCAACGGGGCCTGTTGATTATATTCAAAATTTAACAAGTCATCTATCAAAACGCTACTTTATTAAAGGACGGCCTGGATCAGGGAAATCAACAATGTTAAAAAAAATTGCTAAAGCGGCCCAAAATAAAGGCTTTAATGCAGAAGTATACCACTGCGGTTTTGATCCTAACAGCCTTGATATGGTTATTCTTCCAGAGTTAAGCGTTGCTATTTTTGACAGCACGGCACCACATGAATATTTCCCTGAGCACAACAGTGATGAAATTGTAGATATGTATGTTCGCACTATTACATCGGGGACAGATGAAAAATACGCCGAAACGCTAAATAATATTAAAAAACGCTACTCCGAAAAAATGAAGGAGGGTACTGCCTATCTGGCAGAGGCAAAAAACCTTCATGACCAATTAGAAAGCTATTATATTGATGCGATGGACTTTTCTGAAATAAATACCATCACACAACAGATAATGCAAGAAATTGACAGTTTAATGCCCATTAACTAACAACGAGCAGCAAGACATTAACTGCCTGAAAAAGTGAGATCAATCAAGCGCCCGATCTCACTTTTCTTATTCTCTTCATACACCACTTAACCCTTGTCCGCATATATTATAATAAAGGGGGTTTTGGAGTGGGACGCCATAATTTAAATCACTTTAAAAAAGTGATCTATATTTGCGAAATCTATAAAGAACAGCGATTTTACTACCGGCAGGAATTTTTATTAAACGGAATTCGCTGGGGGCACCCTAAACCAATTACAGAAAAAACATTTGTAAAAAGACGAAAAGCCGGTTTTCCGGTTATTTATCGTTTTATTGATCAACTTCCTCCCCATATCGTTCGTCAAGTTCAGGAAATTAACGCACTTATTGATTTAGCTCTCGATACAAAAGATAAAGCTTGGTTTAAACAGCTTGTGAAAAAACGAAAGAAACTGATTGGCCAATAAAAGGAGGAAGCAAAGTGAACATTCATTTAACAGCCCATACTTATTAACAACTCTTCAGTCTCTTCTATTGTCGAGAAGCTGAAGAGTTATATAATTTTTATTCACATTATTCTTATTTCAAAGCTTTCACTTTCTTAATATACATATAAAATCTATAAGAAAAAGTACTTCTACTTATTTCTTTTGCAGCATTTTTTTATACATTGTTTGATAAGCTTGTTTTTCATCGTTCGATTTGTTATTTTAAAGAGAATAACAGATGTTTCATTTAAATAAGGAACTAGTGTTTTATATAATTGTTCAGCATTATGACAAGCAATGACCCTGCTTTGATTCATTCCTTTTTCCACCGCACATTTGCCAATTATTTTAGCCTTATCTCCAACTGTAACAAGTGTATCAATTTTTAATGAAGCAGCTTTTTGCCCGATTTTTTTGTACTCATTATCACTAAGATCTAACAGCTGCGGCATTTCTCCAATTACAGCAACCGTTCTTTTAAACGTTGCAGTACTTTTTAATACTTCTAATGCGGCTATAACAGATGGCGGAGCACAATTCCATGTATCATCAATAATTGTGACACCATTTGCTCCTTCTTTAAACTGCAAGTGTTCTGGAAGATGTCTGAAGTCTTCAAGGCGTTTTCCCGCTTCTTTAATTGCAATTCCTGCTTCATGAGCTGCAGCAACAGCAGCCATGGCATTATAAACATTATGATTTCCATATCCTGGAACAAAAAAATGATACATGTTATTTTCATAAATGAGCGTAAAATCCATTCCATCTTTTACATAAGAAATGTTAATCGCACGATAATGATTTTTTTCCCCTGTACCAAAGAAAATAAGCTTTCCTTTGAACTTCTGTAAATCAAGATTTTGAATCGTTTCATCATCTCCATTAACAATAAGCGTACCGCTAGGATTTACTCCTTCAATGATTTCAGCTTTTGCTTTAATATAATTTTCAACAGTTCGGCATCCTTGTAAATGATAAACACCAATGTTTGTAATTACACCCATTTGCGGCTTAAAATACTTGCAATTCTCTTTTAAATCCCCTGGATAAGTAACACCCATTTCAAGAACCGCAGCCTCTGTTTCATCGTTAATTCCCAACAAATAAGGCAAATTCATTTCGTCAGCATTGTTGCTTTTATAAGTTGAAAGTACTTTATATTGTTTTGCTAAAATATGGGTAATCATATCTTTTGTTGTTGTCTTTCCACAAGTTCCTGTTACGCCAATAACCGGAATTGTAAATAACTGCCGATAATACTGAACAAATTCCCAGTATGCAGTACGAATATTGTCTACTTTAATAACCGGAATTCCTTTAGATAATGCCTTTTCAACAATTCGCTCCTCTTCTGTCACAATTACACAAGTCCGTCCCATTATTGACCAATCGATGGGATATTTAAAGCAGTCAAAAAAAAGTGTATTCTGTCTAATATTGCGCCAGTATGGTGTTACGTTCTCTATAATAAAGTCGCTTAACTGCGGCTGAATTTTACCATTAATTTTTTCAATAATTGTTTTTATGTGTATGTTTTTCATATAAACCCCCACCTGCATATAAAACTCCGCTAAAGATAAATTAGCTGTTTTATTGTATGCGCTTATTTTGCAGAGTGGAATCATAAAAAAAGAACCTTCATCCTTTTTTACAATGAAGGTTCTATTCATTATTCCCTTTTTTTCACAAACTTATATTTGTTTTAAAAGAGATTCACATTCAATTTTCCAAGGATCAGTAATGCTATCTCTTCTTATGACAAAATGAAGTACTTTTGTTTCTTTGCCTCGCTTTCCTTTCTGAAAGATTTCTACTTTTACAGGAATGTCAACGGCAAGATATGAAAGCTCCTCATTTCCAAAATCCGATTCCCTTTTAACAGCTTCAATATCTTTGAGTTTTACTAACATTTTCTTCAAACTTTTAGTATGATGGGTGACTGCGTTTATGAAATAAGGATCTGATTGATTAACCGCTGCAAGATACATATCAATTAATTCATACGGGCTAACTGTTTGTAAATAATCATCAAGCTTTCCTGCCGCTTTTAAGATCATCATTTGATGTGACAAGTCAGGGTATTTTGAACCATGTGTCGTACTGTTAAGAAAATGAATACAAAAATGGCCTGGAAAACCGTTGCGAAGTGCTCCTGCTCCGTGCGGCATGCCGTGCATCGAAGCAGCAATTAACTGATCGTCAGCCAAAACTAAAATTGCTCTTCGTTTCCAGCTCCATTTTCCGTTATAAATTTTTTTCATAGTATCCGTATCTTTTTTAGTTAACGGCTGAACATCAGCATGTTTACTTCCCGCACGTCTTTGTACTGTAAACTGCAATCCCGTTTCTAAATCCACCACTTGAAAAACCGCTTTTCTAGGAAGGAGCTGATCCACTACTTCCCACGGCAGCATTTCTACCATAAAGCTAATTGGAAACCTTTTTTCAGCTGCACTACTGGCTCCAACTGATTCACTCATAATCGCCGTTAATAAGAGAGAAACACTTAACATCACAACAACCGATTGTTTTTTTAACATGATCTTAACTCCATTTCTTCTTTCTACAAAAAATATTTTGTGCAAATTTGAAGAAATTCATGTTAAAGATAAACAATTTCCATTTATTCTTATAAAAATTTTATATTTTTTGTTAAATCGGAATCCCAGCCTCTTCAAATGTAATCATTTCATTATTCATATAAGAAGCCGCTTCAATAAGATGAAACGCTAACACTGCACCACTTCCTTCTCCAAGACGGAGCCCTAAATGAATCATTGGTTTTAAGCCAAGAAGCTCTGCGGCTGTTGCTGCCCCCTTTTCTTCTGATAAATGTGAAGAAATTAAAAAGTGTTTTACTTTTGGTTCAATCTTGCAGGCAATAAGTGCTGCGGCTGTTGAAATGAATCCGTCCACTACAACAGGAACACGATAGGCAGCACCAGCAAGCATGACACCTGCCATTCCGCCAATCTCTAAACCTCCCACCTTGGCAAGGATATCAATGCCATCTTCTCGATTCGGTTTATTGAGTTCAACTGCCTTTCTTATCACATTTGCTTTATGTACAAGCTTTTCCTGTGGATAATTTGCACCTTGACCAGTGACTTCAAGCGGATCAATATTTGCGATAACTGACACAACTGCAGCGCTCGCTGTTGTATTGCCGATTCCCATCTCCCCTGTTGCGAGAAGATTTTTTCCTTTTTTCACTTGCTCAACGGCAATCTCAATACCAACTTCAATCGCTCGAATCGCTTCCTCTTTTGTCATTGCCGGTCCCTTTGTTATATTGTTTGTACCATATTTAATTTTTTTATTAACAACACCCGGTACAAGTACATTTTCTTTCACACCAATATCAACTGGAATAACATCAGCACCCGCTTGTTTAGCAAAGGCACACACACCTGTCACTCCTTTTGCGAAAAGCGCTGTTTGAACCGCGGTTACCTCTTGTGGGTATGCGGCAATTCCTTCTTCATACACACCATGATCGGCTGCCATTACAATCACAGCTTTTTGATCGACTTTTGGAAATGGACCTTTCGTTATCCCGGCAAGCTGAATAAGGAGTTCTTCTAATTCTCCTAAACTTCCGGGCGGCTTAATTAAATTGTTGACACGCTCTCTTGCCTTTTCCATTATTTCTGTATCTAAGCTTTCAATTCTTTTTATCGTTTCATTTAGTAAAGTCATTATTCCTTCTCCCCTTCCTGTTATTTTATTTTAAACGATTTATTGAAAATTAAAATGGTTATAAAAGAATCTTTAATCTATTTAAAATATTCCTAAAGTGTTATAATGACAAAATTTGTACACGCTAACTAGTATAACGATTTTATAGGATGAAAGGAGAACATAGTGATGAATAAAGAAATGCTAAAGAAAATTGAAAATGTGAAAAGTGGGAAATCAAAAAGTGAAATCTTTGATAAATTAAGACCACCTGAAGATTTCGGGGATGCAGTAGAACTTTATTACAATAATGATGATGAGTCTTTTAGAGCAATTGTGTTTGATCCTGAAACAAAAATGGTTTTTAGCGAAGAACGTTTATCTACCACAGAAGATGTAAGTGAATTTATTAATAAAACAGTTAAATAATATTTATTGAATGACAACTTAAAAAGGGCTTGAACCCTAGGGTTCAAGCCCTTTTTAACATTAATTCTCTATCCTTTAACAAGCTCTTCTTTTAACACTTGCGTTAGAAGCGGAACAACTTCAAATAAATCACCGACAATTCCGTAATCAGCCACATTAAAAATATTTGCTTCAGGGTCTTTATTAATTGCTACAATTACTTTTGAGTTAGACATACCTGCAAGATGTTGAATTGCTCCAGAAATACCGCAGGCAATATATAAGTCAGGTGTTACAACTTTTCCTGTCTGCCCAATTTGAAGCGAGTAATCACAGTAGCCCGCATCACAAGCACCTCGCGAAGCTCCCACCGCACCGCCAAGTACATCAGCAAGCTCTTCTAACGGTTTAAAGCCTTCTGTACTTTTTACTCCGCGTCCTCCGGCAACAATCACTTTTGCTTCAGATAAATCAACACCACCTGCTGACTTACGAACAATTTCCTTTACAATTGTTCGTATATCTTTTATATCCACATCAAGTGTGACTATATCTCCTGAACGGCTTTCATCTCTTTTCAAGGCTTCAATGTTGTTAGGCCGAATTGTTGCCAGTAGAAGACCATCTTTAATGACTTTCTTCTCAAATGCTTTTCCAGAATAAATTGGTCTTGTAAACAATACTTCTTCTCCTACCGCTTCCACAATAACTGCATCGGAAATTAATCCTGATTTTAACTTTGAAGCAAGTCTTGGTGAGAGATCTTTTCCCATTGCAGTGTGACCGATAATGAATCCATTTGGTTTTTCGGCATCTACTGCTGCCATAACTGCCTGCAAGTAAGCACTAGGAGAATAATTTTTAAGGGCTCTGTGCTCGACAACAACTGCGCGATCTGCCCCATAATAAAGCAATGTTTCAGCATAATCCTTTACCTTATCACCGCATAACAGTGAAACAACTTCTCCACCAGAAGCTATTTCTTTTGCAGCAGCAATTGCTTCAAAAGAAACGTGACGTAATTGTCCATCACGCATCTCCGTTAACACTAATACTTTTCGCGCCATATTTCTTCCCCCTTTAGATTACTTTTGCTTCTGAGCGCAATAATGTAAACAGCTCTTTCACTTGATCCTCAAGCTCACCTTCTAGAATCTTCCCTCCCTGTTTTTCAGGAGGCAGAAACAGATCCACTCTCCTTGTTTTCGCTTCCACATCCTCTTCATCTAAAGCAAGATCCTCTAATTCAAGAACATCCAGCGGTTTTTTCTTTGCTTTCATAATTCCGGGTAATGATGGATAACGCGGTTCATTTAATCCTTGCTGTGCCGTCACAAGAAGCGGAAGTCCTGCTTCTACTACTTCCACATCCCCTTCTACATCGCGTTCAATCGTAACCTTACTGCCGTCAATGTCAATTTTCGTAATGGTTGAAACATGATTAATACCAAGCTCTTCTGCTAATCTAGGACCAACTTGACCAGATCCGCCGTCAACAGCTACATTACCTCCTAAAATAAGGTCATATTCTTTTTCTTTTAAATAAGCGGCTAATACCGTAGACGTTGTGTATTGATCCTTCTCTTCAATATCTTCAATATTAATTAAAACCGCTTTATCTGCCCCCATTGCAAGAGCGGTTCGCAGCTCTTTTTCTGCTTCCTCTTCTCCTACTGTTATGACAATAACTTCTCCACCATGCTTATCTCGCAAAGTAATCGCCTCTTCAACCGCATATTCGTCGTATGGATTAATAATATATTCCACACCATCTTCGCTAATTTTCCCATTAGAAACAGCAATTTTCTCTTCTGTATCAAATGTTCGTTTCATAATAACGATGATATTCACTGCAATCCTCTCCTTATTTTTGATGAAGTTGATTAAACAGGGTAAATGGGATGTTTTCGATTTGAAAATGTCATATACTTTGACATATATGCAGAAAAACGGGTGATTAATTCTTCACGGAGGGCGTTTGGTGAAACAATGTCGTCAATAATCATTTCAGAGGCTAGGCGGTAGATATCAATATTTTTTTTATATTCTTCACGTTTTTGTTTAATAAAAGCGGATCTTTCTTCTTCGGGAAGCTCAGCAATTTTATTCGCATAAACCGCATTAACCGCCGCTTCCGGACCCATTACAGCAATTTGTGCTGTTGGTAATGCAAGACAACAATCCGGCTCAAAAGCTGGACCTGCCATTGCATAAAGACCAGCACCATAAGCTTTTCGAACAATAACAGAAATCTTCGGAACGGTTGCTTCTGACATCGCAGCAATCATTTTTGCGCCATGCCGAATAATTCCAGCTCTTTCTACTTTTGTGCCAATCATAAATCCTGGAATATCAGCAAGAAACAAAAGCGGTACATTAAATGCATCACATAATGTAATAAATTTTGCGGCTTTATCAGCTGAATCATGAAATAATACGCCGCCTTTCATCCGCGGCTGATTTGCGATAATTCCAAGGGTATGGCCGTTCATCCGGGCAAAACCTGTAATAATTTCAGGAGCAAATCGTTTCTTAATCTCAAAAAATGTTTCTTGATCAATAATTCTTTCAATTAAATCCATCATATTAAACGGAGAATTTTGATTATCTGGGATGATTTCTTGCAGTGTTTTCTCAAACTGTTTTGGTTGAACAACTTCTCTTAGAGGAGGTTTTTTTGTAAAGTTAGCAGGTAAGTAAGAAAGATAATTTCGCGCCATTTCAATTGCTTCTTCTTCTGATTGAGCTAATACATCACCGCAACCCGAGACAGTGCAGTGCATTTTCGCACCGCCCATTTCTTCCAACGTAACTTTTTCACCAATGACCATCTCTGCCATACGTGGGGATCCTAAATACATAGATGCACTGCCGTCCACCATAATGACAATATCGCAAAAAGCCGGAATATATGCGCCACCTGCGGCAGAAGGGCCAAACAACAAACAAATTTGCGGAATTTTCCCAGATAATTTCACTTGATTATAAAAAATTCTGCCGGCCCCGCGCCGACCTGGAAACATTTCAACTTGATCTGTAATTCTCGCCCCGGCTGAATCAACTAAATAAAGAAGTGGTATATTCAATGTTTCAGCTTTTTCTTGAATCCGAATAATCTTTTCAACTGTTCGCGCTCCCCAAGAACCGGCTTTTACTGTTGAATCATTTGCCATGACACAAACGGTTTGCCCATTCATTTTTCCTATCCCCGTTATAACACCGTCCGCGGGGAGACCTTGTGCTTCGCTATTCGCAAAGAGACCATCTTCTATTTCAAGATCATCATCCAATAAATGTTTTAACCGGTCGCGTACAAATAGCTTTTTTTGCTCGTTATTTTTTTGATGATATTTCTTTTCACCGCCTTGTTTAATGTTTTCTTCCCGCTCCTTTAGTGATTGCGCTGGCGACTTTTCTTGTGGTGACATCGTTACTCACTCCCTATTGAAAATTCAATCACTCACCTTTATAAATAGGACGTCTTTTTTCTTTAAAAGCCCGCAGTCCTTCAAGTCGGTCTTTTGTTGGAATGACAGCTTCATATGCTGATTGTTCAATCGAAAGCCCTGTATTTAAATCCACTTCAACGCCTTTATTAATTGCAAGCTTTGCCTGTTTAAGAGCAAGCGGCGCATTTTGTACAATTCTTTCAGCAAGTTCCATTGTTTTTTTCATAAGTTCATTATGTGACACCATATATTCAACAAGTCCAATTTTTTCAGCTTCATCAGCCTCAATTTTTCTTGCAGAAAAAACTAATTCTTTTGCCATTCCTTTGCCTATTAATCTTGGCAGACGCTGTGTTCCGCCTGCTCCCGGAATAATGCCAAGTGATGTTTCCGTTAAACCAAACCTAGCATACGTTGAAGCAATTCGAATATCACATGCTAATGCAAGTTCAAGTCCTCCGCCAAGCGCAGCACCATTTATTGCAGCTAAAACAGGCTGTGGGAGATCCTCGACTTCATTCATTGCAGTGCGAATAAGTGATACAGCTTGCCTTACTTCATAATCGTTCATTTCTCTTCTTTCTTTTAAGTCTGCTCCGGCGCAAAATACTTTTTCACCTGCCCCTGTTACAATTACACATCTTACGTTTCGATCGTACTTGATCTCATACAAGGTTTCATGAAGTTCATGAAGCATTGCAGTAGAAAAAGCATTAGCAGACTGAGGACGGTTTAAGGTTAAAACTACAATACCAGAATGACCCTTTGAAACGAGCAACTGCTTGTCAATAACATAGTCATCCTTTCTTTATTTACTTAATCGTTTTTTACTTTTTTCTGCTTTTAAAGCGTGACTTGGCAATGTTCGCCCAATCTTTTCTTCAATAAAACACGAGGCTGCGAGTAACTTTTCTTGATTAATGCCTGTTGAAATCCCCATTTCATTCATCATATGATTTAAATCATCTGTTGCAATATTTCCCGAAGCCCCCGGGGCATAAGGACAGCCGCCAAGTCCACCTAAAGAAGCATCAAAAGTTGTAATTCCCATTTCAAGAGAAATCAAAATATTAGCCAGTGCCATTCCGTAAGTATTATGAAAATGCATGGCAAGTTTATCTTTAGGAAAATACTTTAGAAACGCTTCTAACACTTCTTCTACTTGAGTTGGATTTGCTGTACCGATCGTATCTCCAAGCGACAGCTCACTTATTCCCATCTCAAGCATTTTTTCTGAGATAAACAGCACCTTATCTATAGAAATCTTTCCTTCATATGGGCAGCTAAATACAGCAGATAGATAGCCGCGCACTGTTTTTCCTGCGGCAAGGGTATCATGAACAACTTCTTTTAGAATAGGAAACGTTTCAGCAATGGATTTATTAATATTTTTTTTATTATGAGATTCACTGGCGGACATAAATACAGCAGTTTCATCGATATTCGCTTGAAGTGCTTTTTCAAGTCCCTTTTGATTAGGGACAAGCGCGGCATACGTTACACCTGGTTTTCGGTCAATTTTTTTTGCAACCTCTAATGCATCGTGAAGAGCAGGAACCCATTTTGGATTTACAAATGAGCTAATTTCAATATAAGTAAGGCCTGTTAAAGCCAAACTATTAATCCATGAAACTTTATCTTCGGTTGATAGATATTTCTTTTCATTTTGAAGTCCATCGCGAGGGCCAACTTCTTTTATACAGATGGATTGCGGCCAATCGATGGCAACCAGCTCCTTTCAATGGGCACTACTCAATCTCTAAAATCACATCTCCTTCATTTACAAACTCTCCCTCTCCTGTTACAATTGCTTTCACTTTTCCGCTTACTTCTGAGGCAATTGGTATTTCCATTTTCATTGATTCTAAAATGGCAACATCCTGTCCTTCTGCTACTTCATCACCTACTCCAACCAATAACTTCCATAGATTACCTGCCATATTTGAAACAACTTGACTCATTACGCCCCCTCCAAATCTTGTTCATCCTTTTTTCATTTAGGAAATGATTTTGTTTGTATTTTATTTTGAATATATTTTCGAATAAAATCCGTGGTTGTGTCGCCACCTTTATACGCTTCATGAGCTGCGATCTTTTGCAGCATTGCGATATTTGTTTTAATACCTTCCACATTGTATTCTGCCAACGCTTTTTGAAGACGGCTAACTGCTTCGTTCCGATTTTCCCCTTTTACAATAAGCTTTGCAATCATCGGATCATAAAAAGGGGTAACCTTAAAACCTTCTAATACTCCTAACTCATGACGAGTCCACTTATAGAAAGGGGTGTTAAGCTTTGTAATTTTTCCTGGTGAAGGAAAAAAAGTAAAGGGATCTTCTGCATAAATTCTTGCTTCAATAGCGTGACCGGACTTCCGAATGTCCACTTGACTAAAAGATAATTCTTCACCTAAGGCAGCGTAGATTTGCAGTTCAACTAAATCAAAGCCGGTAATTTCTTCTGTCACCGGATGTTCGACCTGCAGCCTTGTATTCATTTCTAAAAAATAGAAATTTTTATTTTCATCAACTAAAAATTCAATTGTTCCCACGTTTTGATAGTTAATTTTCTTTGCCGCTTTTACAGCTGCTTCACCCATCTTTTTTCTCGTTTCTTCATCTAAAAATGGAGAAGGAGCTTCCTCAATTACCTTTTGATGACGCCGTTGAATTGAACATTCTCGTTCCCATAAATAAACCGTATTTCCTTTTGAATCAGCTAAAACCTGCACTTCAATATGTCTTGAATGCGGGATATATTTCTCAATATATATCGCCCCATCACCGAAGTAATCTACTGCTCTTTTTTGATTACCATCGTACGCCTTTTTTAATTCTTCATTATTATAAACAATCTGCATTCCAATTCCGCCGCCCCCGCTTGAAGCTTTTAACATAACAGGGTAACCAATTCGTTTCGCTATTTCAGATGCTTCTAGAGCGTCTTTGAGAGGATACGTAATGCCTGGCACAACCGGTATTCCGGCTTCTTTCATCGCTTTTCGGGCTTCAATTTTACTGCCCATTTTTGCAATAACGTCTGCAGGTGGTCCAATAAAAACAATTCCTTCTTTCGCGCAGCGATCGGCAAAACCAGCATTCTCAGAAAGAAGTCCATAGCCAGGATGAATGGCGTCTATCCCCGACTCTTTTGCCTTTTCAATGATCTTATCTATATTTAAATAGCTTTCATTTACACGTGATTTACCAATTAAAAAAGCTTCATCCGCGTTTTTTACATGAAGGGCTTCAGCATCTGCTTCCGAATAAACAGCCACAGTTTTAATACCCATTTTTCTGCATGTTTTAATAACACGGACCGCAATCTCCCCACGATTGGCAATTAGAATTTTCTTAAACATAGATACCTCCTTTTTTAATGAACATTACTTCAAATTAAACAAGTTACTGTGAATTTATTCGCTAAATAAATCATTTCATTTAATGAGGTAATGAAAAATGTTTATGAATGTGAGGCTTCACTTTATAAATAATTTTGTAATGCTTGAAGGTTAGGCTAAAAGGATAAATGAGATGGAAAATACTTTTTAAAAAATAGAGAGGCAAAAAGATAAATAAGTCGTTTTGCGGTTTCAGTTTGTATGAACAGTAGAAGATTTTTATTAGTTAACACCCTAATTGACGGGCGATAACGAGACGTTGAATTTCTGAAGTTCCTTCACCAATTTCCATAAGCTTTGCATCACGTAAATGCCGTTCAACGGCATATTCACGCATATAACCGTATCCGCCATGAATTTGAATCGCTTGATTACTTACATTTGTTGCCGTTTCTGAAGCAAATAGTTTTGCCATTGAAGCTTCTTTTGAGAACGGTCTTTTTTGCTCTTTTAACCATGCTGCCTTATAAACGATATTACGAGCAAGTTCTACATGCATCGCCATATCAGCTAGCTTAAATTGAATCGCTTGAAATTTCGAAATAGATTGACCGAACTGCTTCCGCTCTTTCGCATAATGTAACGCTTTATCAAGTGCAGCTTGCGCAATCCCTACTGAAAGCGCCGCAATTGAAATACGACCTCCATCCAATGTATAAAGAAACTGCTTAAATCCTTTATGGGGATCACCTAATAAGTTCTCTTTAGGAACCCGCACATTTTCTAAAACTAATTCACACGTATTAGAAGCACGAACACCCATTTTGTCATAATTGCTGTTGATCGTAAATCCTGGAGTATTTGTCGGGACTATTAATGCTGAAATAATATTTTTTCCTCGAACATCTTTACCAGTGACAGCGGTTACAATTACCGTATTAGAGTACGAGGCATTGGTTATCCAGCATTTTTCTCCATTGATTACATATTCATCCCCATCGAGAACAGCTTTCGTTTCTGTTCCGCCTGCATCTGATCCGGCATTTGGTTCTGTTAAGCCAAATGCTCCTAATGTTTTACCAGAAGCTAACGGAATTAAATAGTTCTCCTTTTGTTTTTCTGTACCAAAATAATAAAATGGACTTGCACCTAAAGATACAGTTGCTGCATAGCTAAGTCCTGTCCCTCCACATGCTCTTCCTATTTCTTCAACAGCAATGGCATATGAGATTGTATCCCCGCCAGAACCACCGTACTTTTCTGGAAACGGAATTCCTAATATCCCTAATTTACCCATTTTATCAAAAATATCAATTGGGAATTTAGCGGTTCGATCTAACGCTTCTGCTTTTGGAGCGATTTCATTTTGAGCAAAATCTCTAACCATATCCTTAATCATCTGCTGTTCACTCGTTAACTCAAAATTCATAAGCGGTCACCTCCACAAAGAATCAAACGGCTTCTACTTGGAAAATGTATGAATGTTCATTTATTTTTATTTTATTAAAAAAATTTAGAATTGTATATGATTTTAGAAATATTTATAAGAACCAGTATAGCTATTAAAATGATTGATTCATTATATTCACTATTAATAACGCTTATTAATTAAATATTACGTTGATATACATGCCACTTTACTGAACCTCGACCTTTATTTGTTACGGATAGATAAAAAAATGAAACAAAAACTAAAATCATGAAGGACACTCCTTCAGTCCCATGATATGATTAACGTATCTTTTTTAACTTTTAAAAAATAAAAGGGTGTACCAACACATGTTAATTATTTTTGCAGCTGTTTCTTTTTTCTTAATGGGTGTCACGTTTATGCTGACACTGCAAAAATCAATGAAAAGAAAATACAGAAAAATTTCATTTGCACATTTTCTGTTATTTTTCATACTTAGTTCATGTAGTATTTTGTATGTAAAAGACGGTGATTATACAAAATTAAACGTTTCAGACTTAAAAGAAAAATTATGGAACACTGTTATTTTTGAAAACACAGAAACTGTATTCGCTAATAACACCATAAAAGCCGCGCTTAGAGAAACATTCGTAAACGAAAGAGTTATTAAAGACAGCGTAAAGCTTGATGTACGGATTATTTCCCAGCTTCCCGAACTGCCTCGAGGCTGTGAAGTAACAAGCCTTGCTATGCTGTTAAACCATGCCGGTGTTAACACCGATAAAATGATATTAGCCAAAGAAATAAAAAAAGACCCCACACCATACAAAAAACAAAATGGACAAGTCTACTTCGGTAATCCATATGATGGCTTTGTCGGTGATATGTACAATAAAAATAATCCCGGCCTCGGTGTTTATCACGGTCCCATCCGAAAGTTGGCAATTGAATATTTACCAGGTCAAATCATTGATTTAACTGGAAAAGATTTCAACTCTCTATACAGTCACCTGTCAGCAGGAAAACCTGTGTGGATTATTACAAATACACAATATCGTCAACTTCCAGCATCTTATTTTGAGAAATGGGAAACTCCCTCTGGCACACTTAGTGTCACCTATAAGGAGCATTCGGTACTTGTGACAGGATATGACCATGACTATATTTATTTCAATGATCCCCTTACAGGTCAAAAGAATAGAAAGGCGCCTAAAGAAGCTTTTATTAAAGCATGGGAACAGATGGGAAGACAAGCGGTTACGTATACTTCATTCTCATAAAAAAGGTAAACACCCAAAGGCAAATTGCCTTTGGGTGAAAATATTACTGCAGAATAAGTTCTTTTTCTTTATTATGGCTAAAGTCGTATACATCTTCCATATAAATTTGATGCCAAATCATAAAGATCAGCACTGTCCAGATTTTCCGACTATTGTCTGCTGTACCTTTACAATGTTCATCAAGAAGTTTAATGATTTCTCCTTTATGAAGAAGATGATCTGTTTGACTGTCATTAATAAGTTTAATGGCCCAATCATACATTTCATTTTTCAGCCAATGACGAATTGGTACAGGAAAACCAAGCTTTCTTCGATTTAAAACATGATCCGGCACAATTCCTTCTATTGCTTTACGAAGAATATGCTTTGTTGTACCATTTGCAATCTTCATAGACGGTGAAATTTTTGATGCCACACGAAATACCTCTTTATCTAAAAATGGCACACGCAGCTCTAAAGAATGAGCCATTGTCATTTTATCAGCTTTTAATAAAATATCACCGCGAAGCCATGTGTGAATATCAATATACTGCATCCGGTTAACTGGTTCATAACCGCTCGTTGCTGTATAAAGCGGTGCCGTAAGCTTTGCATAATCCAAGCCTTCTTTATATGCTTTTAAAATATTTCGTTTTTCTTCCTCTGTAAACATTTTTGCATTACCAATATAACGTTCTTCCATCGGTGTACAGCCGCGCTCAATAAAACTTTTCCCTTTCATTCCTTGAGGCATATTTTGAGCAACTGCTTTCAAAAGCTTTTTACCAACATTAGGAATATTTTCGAACATTTTAAGGGAATTTGGCTCATGGTAAATATTATAACCACCAAACAGCTCATCCGCACCTTCACCAGATAAAACAACTGTTACGTGCTTCGCTGCTTCTCGAGCTACAAAGTATAACGGAATAGCAGCGGGATCTGCAAGCGGATCATCCATATGCCAAATAATTTTAGGCAGTTCATTCATATATTCTTCAGGAGTAATCAGATAATTAATGTTCTCTACATTTAATTTATCTGCCGTTTCTTTTGCCACATCCACCTCTGAGAAGCCTTCACGTTCAAATCCAACAGAAAATGTTTTAATATTTGGATTAAACTCTTTCGCAATTGAAACAATAGCAGATGAATCAATACCGCCTGATAAGAATGAACCTACAGGCACATCACTGCGCATGTGCATTTTTACAGAATCAAACAATACATCACGAATTTCTTTCACAAGTTCTTGTTCTGTACTGTTAACCGGCTTAAACTCAGCCTGCCAGTATTTTTTAATTTCAAGCTTTTGACCAATCTTCTTTTTAAAGCAGTGACCGGGCTCAAGCTTTTTAATATCCACAGACATTGTCTCAGGCTCTGGCACATACTGATAGGTTAAATAATGCTGAAGCGCCTCATGATGTAACACATCATTTTCTAAAGAAAGCAAAATACTTTTCTTTTCCGAAGCAAAAAATGTTTGATTGCCCTGTTCATGATAAAAGAACGGTTTAATTCCAAACGGGTCACGCGCGCCAAATAGCTCTTGTTTCTCTTTATCCCAAATAACAAACCCAAACATACCGCGCAGTTTTTCTACTGCTTTTTCACCTATATCGCTGTATAGGGCTAAAATAGCTTCTGTATCACACTCAGTTACAAACTTGTAACCTTTATTTTTTAACTGCTCTCGAATCTCGACATGATTATAAACTTCCCCATTAAAAATAATCCAGTAACGTTCATTTTCATAAGATAATGGCTGATGTCCATTCTCAAGATCAATAATGCTTAAACGACGAAAACCAAAGTTAATGTGCTCGTCATAATAGTAGCCTTCATCGTCTGGTCCTCTATGTGTAATAATATTATTCATGCGTTCAAACTGCGCCTTTAACGAATCATTTAGCGCTTGAGGATTATCATGTATACATCCAATAAATCCACACATGTTATCGTACTCCTTACTCGCAATAGGATTTTATCTTTTATTTTATATGCTTTTACACATTATCTATCTGCAAAAGTTAATATTAAAGTGCCGTTTTCAAAAAATAAAAATCAACACATCGCTTATTCATTAAACTATTCTTACTGAAGAAAAGTTTCTATGTTTTTGAGAGAGATTCAGTGTATGTTTTGTTTTATTTTGTAAACAAAATAAACAGGTGATTAACCCAACAAATCTTAACATAGTTCAACATATTTTTCATCATCCATTTGTCGCGGTTATAAGAACATTTTGAAGCAATTTTGAAGAAGAATGGTTGAAGAAAATGTAGAAAAAAGAAAATGATCAAATATAACCGGAACATTTTCTTATAAATTTCCCTATTTATCTCTAATAAAACATGTTAATAGAAAATTTTCAACTCTTTTCTCATTGCTTTTCCCTTTAACCAGATAATTTTTGACAATAAACCCTCTAACCTTTATTTTTCAAACATTCTATCACAGCTTCTCCTGAAGCTATTCCTGATAGGACTGCACTTTCAATCCTTGTTCTGCCTGCCAAATCCTCTTTATGTAAAAAAGCATCACCTGCAGCAAAAAATGGAACAGAAAGCTCCATATTTAAAAATGGTTTTCGAATAACAGACAACGCTTCGGAATAGCGCCACTTTTTTAAGTGTGTTGTTTTTATAGTGCTGCAGTTAATCCATTTTTTGGACTTCTCAATCAGCTTGTCTAATAGAAGCTGATCATCCATATCCCAATGCTGCTTTGACCACTTTCCATCTGCATAAATACTTACGATCGTTTGGGAAGAAAGACCCTTTTTACTATGATCTACGATTCGCTCTAACCCCTGCGGCAGCGAATGATCAAGATGACCAGAATCTAGGAGACTTGTAGATTCACTCAATTTGACGACTGCCACTATACTAGGAGCGAATTGAATTGCTTTTAAATCATTTTTTACCTTTTTCATAATTGGAAGCTGACTATTATGAAAAAGGGTTATTATTTGAGGAGCTGGTGCTGTTACAATTACTGCTCTTGCTTCAATATTCTCATTCGTTTCTGTCTTTAAATTATAATATTTTTCGTCTATCATATGTATACTAACTACTTTTGTATTTAGCTTCACTGTCATTCCTTCAGCAAGGTTTTTCACCAGTTCCTTCATGCCACCAATACTTTTATAGCGCTTATAAGGATCTCCAAACCAATGTTTCACCCATCCAGCCCTTTCCCAAACATCAACAACTTTTTGAAATTGTAATGTGCGAATGGTAAAGAACTGTGCACCGTAGTCTGCTTTTTCTCCCTCCATACAATTCGTTGCCATCCGTCCGCCAATCGTGCTGTTTTGCTCAAGGATGATTACAGGCAGACCTTTCTCTTCTATTTTAGCTGCCGCCATAACCCCACTCATCCCTCCGCCAATTACAACAATAGGTAAAGTTTTCTTCATCCATCATTCTCCTTTTTGTGATATTCATGGATCAGAAAATTATCTGTTCTAAAAGATGATGCTTTGTTCCCTTACCACTTCGGCAACTTTCATGATTGTGGTAAAATAAACCTACTTTATTAACCTTGTATTTATCTTATCCTATTTTCCACACCTATAAAAACGTTTAATGAAGCGGATATATATTATATATCTTCAACTTAATTGCCAAAACCGTAGTGATTTTGACAGCAAATTCTCAAGTGCACTCTATAAGCTTTAAAATAATACCAGCAATTTTCACAAAAAGGGGGAAATCATCGTGGATCATCATTTTTACCGTGATACATGGGCAGAAATTAATCTTGACGCAATCAAAGCAAATATCAACGCATTTCAAAACCATTTGCCAAATGAAACAGGCATTATTGCTATTGTAAAAGCAAATGCATATGGACACGGAGCCCTTCAAACTGCAAAAGCAGCACTTGAGGCTGGTGCAGCACGCTTAGCTGTTGCTCTTCTTGATGAAGCGCTTTTATTAAGGAAAGCTGGATTTACAGTCCCAATTCATGTACTTGGCTGGGTTCATCCTAAAGATGTTCAGATTGCCGCAGAATACAACATTGAGTTAACCATTTTTCAATTAGAGTGGCTGGATGAAACAAAAGAACATATTTCTATGCCCGTTAAACTGCATTTAAAAGTTGACACAGGGATGGGACGACTAGGCACCACTACTTTTACAGAATTAAAAGAAATTGTTAAAGAGATAAAACATTCAAAGTGGCTAACTCTTGAAGGTGTATTCACCCACTTTGCTACCGCTGACGAACCAAACAGTTCACTTTTTTACAGACAACATGATCGCTTTCAACAAGTACTTCAGCTGCTTAAAGAATTAGACAGCACCCCACATATTATTCATACAAGCAACAGTGCAGCAGCCATTCAACTTCCAGAAAAAAGCTATCAGTTTATTCGTCTTGGTATTTCTATGTACGGTCTTCAACCATCACCAGAACTCGCTCCACCATTTCAACTTCATGAAGCTTTTTCACTTCACAGCTGTTTAACACATGTGAAGCAGGTACAAAAAGGAGACACGATAAGCTACGGTGCAGCATATGAAGCCTCAGAAACGGAATGGATTGGCACAATTCCAATTGGTTATGCGGATGGCTGGCTGAGAAAAATTGGCGCTCAAGGAGAAGTAATTGTTGAAGGAGAACGAGTTCCTATCGTGGGGAGAATATGTATGGATCAGATGATGATTCGTCTTCCAAAAAAAATGAATATCGGTACAAAAGTTACGCTCATAGGTTCTCAACAAAATGAACGCATTTCCATTGATGACCTTGCTAAACAGCTTGACACAATCAATTATGAAATCCCCTGCATGATTTCAAATCGCGTACCAAGAGTCTTTTATAAAGACAACAAAAAAATCGGTTGTGTAAACGGTTTTCAAAATCTCTAATTCCTCCTGTTAAAATAAGGATTGACTCAAAGGGAATAACTCCTAATGAGTCACCTTATCTCACTTTAATGATCCTATTCAAACGAAAAAACTCTTTTAATTTGTCCTCTAATCTCACCACCGAGATTTTTTCCGTATGAACATTTACATAAGCTTTCCCTGTTTTCATCAGCTTAATTAAATCTGAAATCCGATCCACACCTTTCTCATTGTCAATCATATCATCGTTTGTAAGAATTCCTGTTATCACACCTTTACAAGCTATCATTCTCTCCTCACCAGGAAGTGATACAGCATCCGCACGAAATAAAAAAACAAGAATTGGTCCATTTTCTCCTTTTTCACCAAAATGAATATGCGCTTGAATAAAATCTTTCATATTATTTACTTCCAGTCGAAACTTTATTTTTGTTTTCTTGCTGTTCGAAATAAATTTTGCATTACCAAAAGCAGTTGAGTTTACAGGTGGTACTTCGTTTTCACCTCTTAAATGGGTAAAGAAAAACTTCTTCATTATGCTCCACTCCTAAATCACCTGTTTACTATATGCTGAAGTGAAAAAACTGCTTGGTCTTTTATGCTTTGTGGACACCGTGCCGCCTCTCACTATGTATACGAGTATTAGAGACATATAAAAAACCCATGAAAACTTTATATGTTTTTTGTACAACAATGTATTCTTTCTAGCAAGCTAGTATGCTACCATAAATATGGAATAATAAATGATAAGAAAGGATGATTTGGTGAAATTTATTAAAATAGCCGGTCTGTTAGCCATTGCTGTTACATTATGCAGTTTATTTCTTTTTGAACAGCACAGTACGGCAGCACCGAAAGAATCAACTAAAGAAAAACATGATGCTAAAACGTTTATTAAAAGCATGGAAAATGTTCAGTTTAGAAAAGAATTTGGTTTAAACCATCAACCTGAACATGTACAAAAAGTACTTTCAGAAGTACAAAATGAATCAGCGGTTGAGAAATACGGCGTTGTTTTAACAGAAGCTGAAGAGCAAGAAATAGAACGCCGCGGCAATATCCAAGAAAAACATCTACCCAAAATAAAAGAAAAGTTAGATAAAAACCTAGACAAAATTGGGTTTGGCGGCATTTACATAGACCAGCAGGAAAATGGTAAAGTAATGGTTGGTGTAAAAAAACCGTTAAATGATCAACAAGTTGCAAAATTGATAGCAGACATTAAACAAGAATACCCTTATCCAAACGGCATTGAATTTTATAATGTCACATATTCAGAAAAAGATCTAAATAAAATTGCAGATAAAATTTCAACTAAACATAACCAACTTTTAAAACAAGGAATTGAAATTACATCGGTTTCTACAGATTTTGAAAACCAAAGCGTGATCGTCAGTGTGACAAGCTTAAATGAAGAAGCAAAGAAAAGCATTAAGCAAACAGCTGAAGTCGAGAATCTTTCATTTATTGAAGGGGGAAAAGTTGAGCTTGCGTCTCGTTCCAGCTATCATGATCCTCTACAGGGCGGATTGAGTATTTCTGGACCAAAAGGACAATGTTCCATGGCTTATTTAGCACGAAATAATACGGGAAAACACTATGCTGTAACAGCGGCACACTGCGGTAATTCTGGCGACTCTTTCTATCAGGGCGGCTCTTATATGGGTTATATTTCTAATTCATACCATCAACTTGGCGGTGAAGTCGATGCCACAGGTGTTTATATTGCAAATCGTAGAGATGTAAGCAGCCGGGTATATGGGAGTGTTTATCTATTAACTTCCCTTGAAACATGGTCAGGAGAATCAATTGGACAAATGGTATGTAAATCCGGAGCTTCAACAGGTACAACATGCGGTACATTACAAAGTAAACGTGTTGACTTCTACTCCAATGGTATTTACCACTATAACTTCAGAGGAACAAGCGGCATGGATGTTATCTCCGGGGACAGCGGCGGTACGGTTTATTACCGCAACTCTTTAAAAGGTGTCGTATTAGGATACAGCAACTTATACGATGGCATTTATTCACATGCCCGCAATGTGTTAGAAGATGTAGGGCTCATTCCGATATTAGATTAATAACTTACTTAGAAGGGACAGGCTGTGATGTGACCCCCGAAAGTTAGAGTTTTATATTATGCAGCTAATTGGCAGGTATGGATACGGTATTGAACTGGACTCATGCCGGCCAATTTTTGCTTAATACGTCTGTTATTATAGTAATTTATATA
>NZ_QOCW01000025.1 GCF_003318295.1 Bacillus taeanensis | reverse complement strand
TGTCTGCGTTAATTCGCGCTTTTGAAGTAATGACCGACCCGGCAAAAGCAGGTCCTGCGACGATTTGTATCTCACAGGATGTTGAAGGGGAAGCGTTTGATTATGATGTGAAATTCTTTGAAAAGCGCGTTCATTACATCGATCGCAAGCTGCCAACTGAGCGTGAGTTAACAGGAGCAGCTGATTTAATTAAAGAAAGCAAAAAGCCGTTAATCGTTGTTGGCGGCGGTGTGAAATATTCGGAAGCACGTGAAGCGTTAATGGCATTCTCAGAAAAATATCATATTCCATTAGCGGAAACACAAGCTGGTAAATCAGCAGTTGAATCTTCCTTTAAAAACAATTTAGGCGGCCTTGGCATCACAGGAACGCTCGCAGCAAATAAAGCCGCACGTGAAGCAGATCTTATTATCGGTGTCGGCACAAGATTTACAGACTTTGCAACTTCTTCGAAAACAGTGTTTAACTTTGAAACAACGAAATTTTTAAACATTAATGTAAGCCGTATGCAGGCGTATAAGCTTGATGCGTATCCGGTTGTGGCCGATGCCCGTACAGCGTTTGAAGCATTAA
Source organism: Bacillus taeanensis (assembly GCF_003318295.1). Taxonomy (GTDB): domain Bacteria; phylum Bacillota; class Bacilli; order Bacillales; family UBA6769; genus Maribacillus; species Maribacillus taeanensis. The sequence goes on along the minus strand of NZ_QOCW01000025.1, from coordinate 73,734 downwards.
TGCCAATGTTAGAAGGCTATGAAAGTGAGTATGGAAATCTTATTGCAGAATTAAAAGAAGAATGGGCAGCTGAGCGCGATCGTTTAAGCGAAATCACATTTAACCGAGAAAATTTCGATCCAGAAATTAAAAATCATTTTTCTCAAGAAGTATTAAATGAGTATGCTGATGTGTTAAAGACGGAATTCGCACAAACAACAGCACTGCTTACCATTAATGAGAACATTGATAAGGACAGCATTATCGCCTGCGCGGCTGGATCACTTCCAGGAGATTTACAGCGGTTATGGCATGCCGAAGTACCGAATACGTATCACCTTGAGTACGGTTACTCATGCATGGGCTATGAAGTATCCGGAACATTAGGGCTGAAATTAGCGGAACCAACAAAAGAAGTGTATTCAATCGTAGGTGACGGAAGCTTCCTAATGCTACACTCTGAATTCATTACAGCGATTCAGTATAACAAAAAAATTAATGTCCTTCTTTTTGATAATTCCGGCTATGGGTGTATTAATAACCTGCAGATGGACTTTGGAAACGGCAGCTATTTCTGTGAATTCAGAACAGATGACAACCAAATTTTAAACATTGATTATGCGAAAGTGGCGGAGGGTTACGGTGCGAAATCGTATCGCGTCACGAATCAGGAAGAATTAAAAGAAGCGTTAGAAGATGCCAAAAATCAAGACAAGTCAACGTTAATTGAAATTAAAGTACTTCCAAAAACAATGACAGACGGTTATGAAGGCAGCTGGTGGAATCTTGGTGTTCCGGAAGTGTCCAGTCAACCGGGTGTTCAAAAAGCGTATGAATTTAAACAAGAGAAATTAAGAAACGCCAAACAGTATTAATAGGAAATTCTTATAAATCTTTATAAATCGAAAGGGGAATGTCATCATGACAGTTGAAACGAACGTACAAACACTTAAAAACTATATTGGAGGAGAATGGGTCGAATCAGAATCTTCTCAAACAATTCCAGTTCCAAACCCTGCGACAGAGGAAATTTTAGCGTATGTTCCTGTATCAACAAAAGGTGATGTAGATCAAGCGGTCCAAACAGCGAAAAAAGCATTTAAAACGTGGAGTAAAACAGCTGTACCAAAAAGAGCACGCATTTTATTTAAATACCAGCAGTTGCTGGTAGAGAACTGGGATGAGCTTGCAAGATTAGTAACCATTGAAAACGGTAAAAGTTTCAAAGAAGCACACGGTGAAGTTTTACGAGGTATTGAATGTGTCGAGTTTGCGGCGGGTGCGCCAAGCTTAATGATGGGGAAACAGCTTCCGGATATTGCAACTGGTATTGAGTCTGGCATGTATCGTTACCCGGTTGGCGTTGTTGGGGGAATTACACCGTTTAACTTCCCGATGATGGTTCCGTGCTGGATGTTCCCACTAGCGCTTGCGTGTGGTAACACGTTCGTACTGAAGCCTTCTGAGCGTACACCACTTTTAGCGAACCGCTTAGCAGAATTATTAAAAGAAGCAGGTCTTCCAGACGGCGTATTTAACATCGTTCACGGTGCCCATGATGTTGTAAACGGCTTATTAGAGCATAAAGATGTTCCGGCAATTTCATTTGTAGGTTCACAGCCAGTTGCCGAATATGTGTACAAAACAGGCGCAGCGAACGGCAAGCGTGTACAGGCATTAGCGGGCGCGAAAAACCACAGCATCGTGATGCCGGACGCAGAATTAGATAACGCAGTAAACCAAATCATTGGGGCAGCCTACGGTTCAGCGGGTGAAAGATGTATGGCGTGTTCAGTTGTTGTCGCAGTTGATGAAGTAGCCGATGAGTTAATCGCAAAACTGCAGGAAGCAGCTGATAACATTGTGATTGGTGATGGCTTAAAAAATGAGAATGCATTTTTAGGTCCGGTTATTCGTAAAGAGCATAAAGAGCGTACAGCGAATTACATTCAATCAGGTGAAGAAGAGGGTGCTGTTTTAATTCGTGACGGACGTAACGATGAAAGCTATACGGACAAAGGCTACTTCATTGGTCCAACAATTTTTGACAATGTGACAACAGATATGAAAATTTGGAAAGACGAAATCTTCGCACCGGTCCTTTCAATTGTACGTGTGAAAGACCTAGAAGAAGCGGTTGAATTATCGAACCAATCCGAGTTTGGTAACGGGGCATGCTTATATACAACAAGCGGCGTTGCAATGCGTTACTTCAGAGAAAATATTCAATCTGGTATGTTAGGTGTCAACGTTGGCGTACCGGCACCAATGGCGTTCTTCCCATTCTCGGGCTGGAAAAATTCATTCTACGGTGATCTTCACGCAAATGGTTCAGACGGTGTGGAATTCTACACAAGAAGAAAAATGTTAACAGCTCGCTGGTAATAGTATAGAAGAATACCCTGGATGCATTCGGAGCTATGGCATTACCGTCAGTCATCCGGGGTTTCTTTTAAAAAATAGGATATGGCATAGGAGAAAGAGAAAAATGATTAAATATATAAGCGACGAGCTTCTCTTAGAAAGTTATTCAAAGGCAATTGGATTAAAGTTGGAGAAAGACTTCATTCTTTTATTAGAGAAAGAGATACAAAGAAGAAAAGTGAACGAAGCTCTCGCGAAAGTGAATACATGTTTAACTGCTTCATAATAAATAAGAGTTTATTTTAATAGAGGAGGCTTATTTTATGTCAGATTTAATCGTACCGCGCAGAGAGCGTGATGAAGAAGGAAAAGTATTATCAGTAACCCCTGAATCAGCAGGCTGGGAATACGTTGGCTTTGAAGTATATGAACTAAAAGTAGGTGAAACGCTCGCAAAAGCGACAGAAGACAATGAAGTGTGTCTTGTGCTGTTAAGCGGAAAAGCATCGGTAAAAACAAAACAAGCAACCATTGAAAATATTGGAAAGCGGATGAGTGTGTTTGAAAAAATTCCGCCATACTCTGTTTATGTTCCGTCTGATGACGAATATCAAGTGGAAGCATTAACCGATTTAGAGTTAGCAGTTTGTTCAGCTCCTGGTAAAGGAACATATGAAGCGCGTTTAATCGCGCCAGAAGATGTTGGCAGAGAAGATCGCGGTTCTGGTTCAATGTCTCGTAAGATTCATAACATTTTACCAGAACAAAAGCCGGCTGACAGCTTGCTCGTCGTTGAAGTATTCACACCGGAAGGCAACTGGTCAAGCTATCCGCCGCATAAACATGATCAAGACAATTTGCCGCAGGAATCGTATTTGGAAGAAACATATTATCATAAAGTAAATCCGGCTGAAAACGGTTTTGTAATTCAGCGTGTTTATACAGATGATCGTTCGCTTGACGAAACATTAGTTGTAAAAGACAGTAATGTTGTGCTTGTACCAAAAGGTTATCATCCAGTTTCTGCGCCTCCAGGCTATGAAGTGTACTACTTAAATGTGATGGCAGGTCCGACTCGCACATGGAAGTTTCATAACGATTCAGAACATGAATGGCTGTTTCAACCAACAAAATAGAAAATGAAATTACAAGAAAGCTGGGGGATTTTTTCATGCCATTAGTGAAGATGAAAGAGATTTTAACGAAAGCAGAGCAGGGAAATTACGGGGTAGGAGCGTTTAGTGTTGCCAATATGGAAATGGTGATGGGGGCGATTAAAGCAGCGGAAGAGCTCCGTTCGCCATTAATTTTACAAATTGCCGAAGTGCGTCTCAACCATTCACCCATTCATATATTTGGCCCGTTCGTATTATAAGGTCAATCAGTTAATTCTGGTTGGCCTATTTCTTATAGGTTATTCTTAAGGTAGCCGGGGTAGGACGATCTGGCCCTTGGGACTTGATCCCGTCCGTTATACTGTCCACCCCCCTACTTATAGAAACATGTTTGAGGCTGGTTGGGGCTTATTGACCCCGTATAACAAGCGAAGCTATGACACTATAAGTAAGACAGGGGCTGCCGGCAAATACAGTAAAAGGAGATGTGATAGAGTATGAATCCAGTCATTGGCCTGGATATTGCGAAAGGAGAAAGCCAAGTTCAAGCCTTTTTGGATAAGAAAAAACCTATTAGTCGAACTTTTAAGTTTAGACATGACATTGAAGGATTGAATAATTTCTATACTTTTTATGAGGAGGTCAAGTACAAAGCAGAAATAGCACCAGTAATAATCTTTGAATCTACTGGACATTATCATGAACCAGTCCTTCAGTTTCTAGAAGAAAGAAAAATCACGTATTACTTAGTCAATCCAGTAGTTTCTTACGAAACAAAAAAGACAAGTCTTCGAAAAGTAAAGACAGACCCTCATGATGCAAAACATTTATGTGAACTTTACTATAAAGAAGACTTAGAGATCTTTCACAGAAAAAGCGTTAGAACAATGAACCTACGAAATTTATCTAGGCAGCATGAATCGTTAACTAAAAATTATGTTCAATTGAAACTACAATTTCAAACAATTTTAGATCAAGTCTTTCCAGCATATAAAAGTGTTTTTGGACATCTATATTCACCTTTGTCCCTAAAGACGTTACTCTTATATCCTACTTCTAAAGATGTACTGCAAGTAAGCACAGAAGATTTAGCAAGTAAAATATATAGTTTGGGAGCGAAACGCTCGTATTCTTGGTGTTTGGCTAAGGCAGAAAAACTTAAGGAAGCAGCAAGACGGAATCCTTTCAAAAATACCTTATATAAGAGCCATTTGGTTAGTTTGAATATGTATATCAAAATGCTTCTTCAACAAAAAGAATATCTATTAATCTTGGAAGAGGAAATCGACCAGCTCGCACAGGAGTTTGAAGAATATACAATAATTCGATCAATACCTGGAATTGGAGCTAAAATTACAGCTACTTTAATTTCTGAGATTGGTAAAATAGATCAATTTAGCAATCCTAAAAAGTTAGTTGCCTATGCAGGTATAGATCCAAGAATATTCCAGTCCGGAAAGTTCAAAGCATCTATAAATCGTATTACCAAGAGAGGTTCTACCAGGCTAAGACAAGCCTTGTATACAGCTGTTCAATGTGGGTTAACGAGGAGTCGTAATGTAAAACTAAGAGAATTTTATGACAAAAAAAGAAGTGAGGGCAAGCCTCACAAAGTAGCAATAATCGCTTGCGCAAACAAGCTTTTACATTGGATTTACGCTATTCTCACACACAAAGAGGCTTTTAAAGCATAATAAGTAAGTTTAAATTTACATTATTTACCATAACTTCAAACTAGCATTTGAAGTTTCTTTGTCGTGCTTAAAATTATTATAACATCTTAAATAACACTTTTTTAACTAAAAAGTATTGACTTATATTAGCTGGTATAATGGTAGCAGCGGCAAAAGAAGCACGTGTGCCTGTAGCGGTTCACTTTGATCACGGAATGACACTAGAAAAAATAAAAGAAACATTAGAAATTGGCTTCAGTTCGGTAATGTATGATGGCTCACACCACCCGCTTGATGAAAATATTGAAAAAACAAAAGAAGTGGTGGAGCTTGCGAAACAATACGGTGCAACCGTAGAAGCAGAAATCGGTCGAGTTGGCGGCAGTGAAGACGGCACAGAAGATATTGAAGTGCTGCTTACGAGTACAGAGGAAGCAAAGCGGTTTGCAGAAGAAACAAATGTTGATGCGTTAGCAATCGCAATCGGTAATGCGCACGGCATGTATAATGGTGATCCGAATCTTCGTTTAGATCGGTTGGAGGAAATTAATGAGAAAGTAAGTATCCCATTAGTATTGCATGGTGGTTCCGGTATTAGTGCAGAAGATTTCCAAAAGTGTATTCAACATGGGATCCGCAAAATTAACGTAGCGACTGCCACATTTAATAATGTTATAAGTACGGTAAACAAAGCGTCTTCAAACGGTCCTTACAGTGATTATTTTACTTTACACCAAGACGTGATAACGGCAGCGTATGAAAATGTAAAGCATCATATGCAAATTTTCGGAAGCTGCAATAAAGCGGAACTAGAGGCAGTGCGTTAATGTTTAAAGAAGGGGGTAACTGAGATGCTCCCTTTTTTTTTTTTTTTTCGGTGTAAAACTTAAGTTGTCGTAGGATTCATTGAACAAGCCTTGATATACGAAGTAATCACCAGCGCAGAGAAATGAATCCTACGACATTTACATGCTTGGTTGGGAGCAGAAGCTCATGAAATTTTTGTTGTTTTTTTGCTCTGTTCTCCGTTAGGTATTGGTGAAACCAGCCATAAAGAGAATAGCTAAGGGATAAATCACTTACCTTATACATGGAAATATCAAAAATAGTGCAAATATTTGGATTTTTATTTTTCTTGGTGATACTCTTAAACTATTAAAAAAAGGAGTGATTAGCGATGGGTAAATCAATTCCAGAAGTTACATTGAATGACGGTCTTAAAGTGCCAGCACTAGGTTTTGGTACATACAGTTTAAATGGAAACAAAGGAGTTCAAGCGATTAATAGCGCAATTGATATCGGTTACCGCCTCATTGATACCGCTTATAATTATGAAAACGAAGGCACAGTAGGGGAAGCGGTGCGACGCAGTTCCGTGCCGCGTGAACAACTACTTATTACTTCTAAGCTCCCAGGCCGCTATCAAACCTATGATAAAGCGGTTCAGACAATTGAAGAATCATTATACCGGGCGAACCTTGATTATTATGATTTATATCTTATTCATTGGCCGAATCCGAAGCAGGATCATTACGTAGAAGCGTGGCAGGCATTAATTGACGCAAAAAAATCAGGACTAATTCGTTCAATCGGTGTTTGTAATTTCTTACCGGAACATCTCGAGCGTTTAGAGCGAGAAACGGGTATAAAACCGAGCATCAACCAAATTGAATTACATCCGTTTTTCAACCAGGAACAGCAAAGAAAGTGGCACGCGGAAAACAACATTGTTACAGAATCATGGAGTCCGCTTGCCCGGGCAAAGGACGTACTAGAAAATGAAACACTAAGAACAATTGCCAATGATCACAGCAAAACAATTTCACAAATTATTTTACGCTGGCATTATCAACTGGGCGCAATTGCAATTCCGAAATCGGCTTCTGCTGAACGCCAGCTTGAAAACATCTCAATCTTTGACTTTTCATTAAGTGAAGCAGAAATGAGCGCAATTGCAGAATTAACTCGCCCGGACGGCAGAATTAATGATCAAGACCCGGCGATTTATGAAGAGTTTTAAACTTTACAAATAAAAAAAGCGGCGCAGCACTTCTATAAAGAAGTGCTGCGCTTTTTTGATTCCAACTTCATTAGTTGGGATGGGTGGTGTATTTTATATTTCTGGATTGATCATAATATCAGGTTCCATTAATCATAAGAAAGTAATGAAATTCATTAAAAGGTAACCTTAATGATAAAGTATTGAACAGTAGATTGCAAAACCGGATATAAAGGGTGAAAAATGTTGGAAGTAAAACGGGAAGTCGAGATAAGTGACTTTCAATGGATAAAACAGCTCTAAATCATTTTGCAGGTTTAGAGCTTGCATATATTTTTTTAGCAAGTTTTGACCAGTGGTCAATTATAAAGGGAGGGTGTTATTAATGAAAAAAGCATTAGTATTAGGTGCAACAGGTGGAATAGGTTATGCATTAGTTCTTGAGTTAGTGGATCGAGGTGTGGAAGTGGTTGCATTTTCAAGAAGAAAAGAAAGGTTAGATGTTCTTTATCAGAATGAATCAAAGGTATCCATATTTTCAGGGGATGCATTAGTGGAAAAGGATGTAATCGAGGCAGCTGATGGTGTAGATGTAATCTTTCATGTAGTGAGCTTTCCTTATCAAGAATGGATAGATAAGCATCCTTTGTGCATAGAGATAATAGTCCGTGCCGCAGAGAAGCAGCAAGCAAAAATTGCACTAGTGGATAATATTTATGCCTATGGAATGCAATCCAAAATAGAAGTAAATGAAGAAGCGAGGAAGGAGCCACATACAAAAAAGGGGAAAATCCGGCTCGCAATGGAAAATAGGTTGAAAAGAAGTAATGCACCTTATTTGATTGTGCATATGCCTGATTTATACGGACCAAATGCGGAAAATACACTCCTTCATAAAATGCTAAAAAACGTGTTTTTAAATAAAACTGCGAATTTTGTTGGTAATATCAAGGTAGCTAGAGAATTTATTTTTACATTGGACGGTGCAAAGGCAATGGTGGAATTAGCTTTACGAGAGGATACGTACAATCAAAATTGGAATATTCCATCTGCACATCCAATAAAGGGAAAATAAATTATTGAGATAGTACGTAAGGAAGTAGGATATAAAAAGTCGATTAGAACTGTGTCAAAAACAATGATTCGATTTATCGGAATATTTCAGCCATTCATGAGAGAAATGGTAGAGATGATGTACTTAACAGAGGATCCCGTAATCTTGAGTGGTAAGAAGTACGAGGCGAAAATAGGATCTATACCACAGACTCCCTATAAAGAAGGGATTAAGAAAACATTAAATTGGATGAAGAATGAGAAGGTACAGGGGTAATTCCACATACCCATCAAGCTAACGATAAAAATGACTAGGTAGGAAATCATTCTTATTTCAAAACAAGCGAGTGATGGAAAAATAGTCATGCCAAAGAAATTTTATGTTTATTTTCTTTAACGTTTTTATTCGGGTTGATAGCGTGTTTACCAGAAAAAGAAAACACCACAGTGAATGTTGATGGCAAAAAAGCCATTAGTTATTGGACATATGAGGTTTCGAATTACGATGTTAAGTTAGTCGATAAAGAAGAAGATGGTAATTTAGTTAAGCTTATCAAATGAAAATATCTTTTATTATTAACAGGCCATTTAATGGTACGAAACGTTTCTAACCTAACTTGGGAGTGGTCACATTACCCAGATAAAAGTTAGACAATTCCTTTTGGAATTGAAGGATTATATCGAAGAGTCAAATGAAGGAGTAACGTCCTAAAGGGCTCTCTCTGCGTCGAATAGCACTTGATTTAGTAAGAATGATAGTGTTATAAGCTCGGCAAAGAAGGCGTAAGAATTTACCGTAATAGGTCAAGCTGACGAAAGCCTACCCGCGGGGGTGGTGTAAATCATGACGCTTGAGTTGAATGAATAGGGTGAGAATGCTTAAAAACCTATAGTAAAAGGTTAAGCTGACGAACTTCTGAAGGTACGGGTCTAGAATGGCAATACATAGAAATGTGTATATCACTTAATGTGAGGTTAGCAGTGGATGAGTAAGATTCGTTAATATGAAAATCCATGATATGTTACAGGCATATGAACGGCTAACAGGCTTACAGGAAGCACCTAAGTTCCTTCTATAATAGATATAATTCAACGTTGTAAGCTGATAACGTGGAGGGCTTACTCTCTATGAACCGTTGATAAGGAAAACAATGGTGAGAATAGCTACTGTATAACTTATCTTAATATCAGTGAAAGTGGTGGCACAGTACCAATGAAATGTCTAATCAACATGGAGGGATAGCCACTAGACTAATGAAGAATTATTCAACCATGTATGGCAGTTCTTTATCGATTAACAAGGTTCTTGTGAGACTAAAAGAGGTTCAACTCCCAAGGGAGTCACCGACTTGTTGAAACGGAAGAAACTGAGACACAATGAGTATTATGACATGCAACATCGTCTTGACAATTTGTACGCTCAAAGTGTTAATGGTCAAAATTTCTATAACTTAATGAAATGGATTCGATCTGATGAAAATATACGTCTTGCTTATCGAAATATTAAAAGAAATACAGGAAGTAAAACGGCTGGTACTGATAAATTAACCATTGAAGACGTCAAATGTTTGTCTGTTGAAGAAGTTATTCTGAAGGTTCAAAATATGCTTCAAAATGCCTGGACTATGCAATTAGATCAGGCATTTTTGTTTCTTGGAATCAGTATTATGTCAACTGTTGACTTGAAATAAAGTTTAAAGGGAGATAATAAAATATTTATTTTGTTATTAACTTGTCTTAAGTTATCTATGTTCAACAATCAGGCGCGATTATGAAATAATAAAAGCCTAATTTATCAGCATTTTAAGGGGGAAATTAGGCTTTAGTTGTATTTGGTTACCCTTAATCTTAACGTTGTAAATCCACATTTATCTTTACTATGAAAATCAGGAGTATTTAAAGTATTCTAAGGAGAAAAATTATATGAAAAGTTACTTTGAATATTTGATATCTTATCTGTGTAAACAACGTATTCAAAGTATACAACGTAGTGATGTCTTGACAATGAGAAGGCATCAAATATCCTTATTCGCATAAATCGGGATTCTATACGTTGTTCTGGGAAGAACAACGGCATTTTCTCCTTATTGAGAACGTCTTAAGGCGTTTTTGTTACCTTCAAGGCAACAAACAGTTATAGAATTCGATGGTGCTACTTGTTATTAAGATGAATACGTTGTTTACATGTCTTCAATGTAAAACCCTTACCAAATCAAGATTTTTTAATCCTAAGTATAGATAATTGACATTTTCTGACGCTACCCCTTCTTAAGGCATGACAAATGATTTGACTTCAAAGAGGAGGTTTTCTTATTGATTGTATTTTGTTTGCTAAACAGGTATTTTATTAGGTTTGAGCAGGATCACTGTTTCCTTGGAGCAGCGCTTTGATTCGGAAAGCAAGGCGCAGACGCAACGTTTCATCTGGTTCTTTTAAACTTCGACCAATGATCTCCTCGCACTTTTCTAAGCGATAAATAACGGTATTGCGGTGGACATATAATCGTTTGGCTGTTTCAGACAGTTGACAATGTGTTTCTAAAAAAACGGACAATGTATGAAGAAGAACTTGATGATCTTTTTTCGATTCATTCGCAAATGCCTGGAACGTGTCTGTGTAAAACTTTTTTAATTGATCATACGGCACCATGCGTAAAATCTCTGGTACTTCCTTTGGCTGATAACTCTTAATAAATTGTTTCTTTCCGGACATATTGCCATAGTATAAAGCGTCTGTTGCTTCTTTATAAGATAAAGGAACATAAATGAGCTGCTCAGCGTAGTGACTAATGCCGAATGAAAGATCCTCTTGAAAATAGGTTGAAATTTTTGTTTGGATGGCTTTTAAAAGGGAAAGGAAAGGTTGTTCAACCTCTTTCCATCCGCCGTTCGGTTGCATAAGTAAGACGTAGGACTGGTCCATTGTGAAAAAATGAATTTTTTCATGAAACCGTTGCAGTTCTGACTCGATCGTATTATAAATTAATTCTTGTTCAGATTGGTATTGCATAAAGGAAACGGTCTTCGTTTCATCGTTTAGCTGGCCAACGGCACACACATACTTTTGTTCATTTTCTAATCCGAACTCTTTTCCTCGGCTGATGATTTCCTCAGTGGTCGAAAACGCCCCGTTCATAAAATTCGTAAAAAATTCATTTTGAATCCGTCTTGTATTTTGCTTTAAAGCATTTTCTTTCATTAATTCAAAGGCAAGGACATTTGTCGCTTGTTCAATGGTTAAAATCATCGAGCGATTCGATAACGGGATAAAACCGAACACACCTAAGTAGCTGGATTGCTGATGAGTGTAAATTGGAAAAAGAGAAATCGTCTCTCGCGTTTCATTTCGTAATGAGAAGGCTGACATCGTTGTTTCCGGTAAATAAAAGGACTGTCCGCTCGCACTTAATGTCTCTAAGCTTTCGAAAAGAGAAGAATGATGGCCATGTTTTGAAACAGGCTGTAAATGATGGTTCAACAGGACAACAGGCAAGTCGATCAAAGACGATAAACTGTCGAGCAGTTTATGGATGCCTTGTCCGCTTATGACATGGTTTGTAAATTGTTGGTGGGTTTGCATGGCTTGATGCAGTTCATTCGTGCGAATATCAAGAATGTAACTTAGCGACTTATGTACGATATCACCGAGTGACGTCTGAACAGGTAGTTCTAAGAGCGGAAAGTTCAGTTCGTTTGCAAGTGAAATGACTGCTCCAGGCACTTCCTGTAAAAATCGTTTTGTTTTAATGCCTAACCCTGAACAGCCTTGTTTTTCCATTTCTTTAATGAGTTCTAATAATGAATTAAAATCATCCTTGAAATGAAAGGCTGTGGTAATAAGTAGTTCATCTTTCTTTAAAAAATGAATAATGTCGGGAGCATCCATCATGTTTACGGTATTGACTTCACGTTCCACCCCTTGTTTTCCTGCGATTAGGGCTGTTCCGTTAAACACAGGAAGGTCCAATAACTCAACTAATTTCATGTTCATCCCTCTTCGTTTTTAGAATAGTGCTTCGTTTTTTCTATTTTACATGATATTTTAGTCAATATATACAATAAATTAATCTAATATTCTACATTTATGTGAATGATTTTAACGAAGATTTATTCTAAAATCAGTTTATATTACTAATCATGTAAAGATAGTTTACACGGATTTATAGAAGACTAGTTGAATAGGGGGGATTAGGTTGGTTACGAGTGAGTTGAAGTCGCCTGCCTTATTCGAACAAATTGAAGAGATGGTAGAGTGGTTAGCTTCGTTTGGGAAAAGCAAAAACAACGGAGTTACCAGAAAGTTGTATTCTTATGAATGGCAGTGTGCGCAACAAGCACTTGAGAAACGAATAAAAAAAGTAGGCTTACAAGCCTATTATGACGATGTTGGAAATTTATTTGGAAGATTACCAGGTACGGAAAGAAATGCGCTTACGATCTTAACAGGATCCCATATTGATACTGTTGTAGATGGCGGAAAGTATGATGGAGCCTATGGGATTATTGCCGGTTTTCTTGCGTTGCGCTATTTATATGAACAGCACGGTTTACCTAAAAAGAACATCGAGGTTGTTTCATTATGTGAAGAAGAGGGCAGCCGCTTTCCAATGACCTATTGGGGATCAGGGAGTATCACCGGTGTCAAATCAATGGACGATGTTCAAGGGTTAGTTGATTTACAAAATGTATCGTTTTTAAATGCGATGCATGAAGCAGGATTTGGTCAAGGAAAACATCGACACCCGTCTCGAACGGACTTGGAGTGTTTTCTTGAACTTCACATTGAACAAGGTGAGATCCTAGAACGGGAAGAAAAAGCCATTGGGCTTGTTAGTCACATTGTTGGACAGAGAAGATATGAAATCACAGTCGTCGGAGAAAGCAACCATGCAGGGACTACGCCAATGGCTTGGCGTAAAGATGCGATGTATGTCGCCTCTGAATTGATTCAATTGCTTATTCAAAGAGCAAAAGAAACAACATCAGGTTTAGTGGCAACCGTTGGTCAGCTGCAGTTAGATCCGAATATCTCAAATGTCATTCCAGGTAAGGTGATATTCACGATTGACATTCGTCATTGTGAGGAAGAGGTTATCGACGAGTTTTCAAAGGCTGTGTTTAAGGAATTTCAACTGATTGCGGATAAACACAAGACAGATGTAAGCATCCGAAATTGGATGAATGAAAAGCCGATTAAGATGTGCGAAAAGTTAATGGGACTTTCCGAAACGATCTTAACAAGAGACAAGGTTCCGTTTAAGAAAATGGTCAGCGGCGCAGGCCATGATGCACAAATGTTTGCTTCGTTTTGTCCAACTTCTTTGCTGTTTGTACCAAGTCATAAAGGTATTAGCCATTCGCCATATGAGTTTACTAGAACGGAAGATTTAGAAAAAGGAATTCAATTATTAATAAAGGTTTTATATGAGCTAGCGTATTAAAGGAGGAGAAAAAATGACTGCTTTTAAAGAAATTAATGCACCATTAAGAACGATCATGACGCCAGGACCTGTTGAAGCAGATCCAAGAGTGTTACGTGCCATGAGTACTCCAATCCTTGGCCAGTTTGATCCGGCTTTTACACAAATGATGAACGAAACAATGGAAATGCTTCGTCGCATTTTTCAAACGAAAAACCAATGGGCTTTTCCAATTGATGGAACGTCGCGTTCCGGGATTGAAGCGGTGTTGTGCAGCGTGTTAGAGCCTGGTGATAAAGTGTTAATTCCGATCTTTGGTCGATTCGGCTACTTGTTAACGGAAATTGCAGAGCGTAACGGAGTAGAAATCCACACGATGGAATGCAAATGGGGAGAAGTGTTTGATCAACAAGACATTATTGATGAAATGAAGCGCATTCAACCAAAAGTGCTTGCGATTGTACACGGTGAAACATCAACAGGATGTATGCAGCCACTAGATAAGATTGGACCTGCTTGTCGTGAGCTGGATGTGTTATGTGTTGTTGATGCCGTTGCAACGATTGGCGGAACAGAAGTAAAAGTAGATGAATGGCAGCTTGATGCCGTGATCGGCGGTACGCAAAAATGTTTTTCTGTTCCTTCTGGGATGGCTCCAATTACGTATAATGAGCGTGTTGAAAAAATATTGGCTGCAAGGAAAAAAGTCGAAAGAGGCGTTGCAACAGAACAAGATCGCGTAAACGTACAGCAACCAATCCGTAGCAATTACTTTGACTTAAGTCAATTACAAGATTACTGGGGACCAAGAAGGCTAAATCACCATACGGAAGCGACATCAATGCTTTATGCGTTGCGTGAAGGGGCACGCATCGTGTTAGAAGAAGGGTTGCAAGAGCGATTTGAACGTCATCGTTTACACGAAAAAGCGTTGATAGAAGGAATTAAGGCAATGGGCTTGGGATTATTTAATGATGTTCCGTGGAAGCTGCCGATGGTTACATGTGTGAACATTCCAGCTGGTGTTGATGGTGATTCTGTGAGAACGATGTTGCTTCAACAGTTTGGAATCGAGATTGCAAGTTCGTTTGGACCTCTCCATGGGAAGATTTGGAGAATTGGAACGATGGGTTATAGCTGTCGAAAAGAAAACATTTTGTTTGTACTTGGAGCACTTGAAGCGGTACTTATTCGTCACGGGGCGGCTATCCAAATTGGACAAGGTTTACAAGCTGCGCTTGATGTATATGAGTCACCAGTTGTAGCGCTTGAGGCATCTGAATCACCGTATGCTGCAGTAAAAAAGTAGTTTTAGAGGTTGAAATACAAAAAGATTCCGGGAGATGAACGGAATCTTTTTGTACGAAAACGAACACGTTTTTCAGTTGGAACGGGGAAACGTTTGTTAAAAAGGAATGACTGCTTCTGCTTTTTCCAAACAGATAGAAGGTGAATGTATGGTCGAGTTATTTAAAGTGAAACACTGGCTTGCTGGGTTGCAATGGCTTTTTTTCCTTTTCACAAATACGGTTGTCATTCCGATTACCATTGGGGCAGCTTTTGAACTTTCTCAAGGCAAAATCATTTCGTTAATGCAAGTTTCGTTTCTTTTTACGGGGGTCGCTTGTATTCTGCAAGCACTATTAGGACATAAACGCTCCATCATGGAAGGGCAATCTGGACTGTGGTGGGGGGGCATTTTAAGTCTTTGTTATGCCGCTCCTTCGCAAGGAATGTCGTTGACAACGCTTGGAGGAAGTTTGGCTGTTGGCGTTATTATCTCTGGGCTTATTATGATAGTTATTGGCTTAAGCGGTTTTTCGCATCATCTT
The DNA here is from genome assembly GCF_003318295.1 of Bacillus taeanensis. Lineage (GTDB taxonomy): Bacteria > Bacillota > Bacilli > Bacillales > UBA6769 > Maribacillus > Maribacillus taeanensis. The sequence continues at coordinate 58,299 of NZ_QOCW01000025.1, read as the reverse complement.
GCTCGGTTGTTTACTCCTGGTGTTATGGCTGTGTTTATGTTTTTGTTGGCTTGTCGATTAAATGCCATTTTTCTTAAAGGAATGTTAGGGATTCCATTTGGGACGCATTCAGAAACAGCGCACATTGACATCCCGGTTTTTCTATTAGCGAGTGTTGTGGTCTTTTTGATTATTATATTAAGCATTAAAGCTTCACCTGCATTCAGCAGATACTCCTTGTTAATTGGGATTATTGGAGGATGGATCCTATTTGAGTTGTTGTTTGATCCAAAAGAAGCGATCGATGTTGCTGGAAAAATGGACATGGCCTTCTTTCCGCTCGGTGCACCTCAGTTGGATGCAGGTATTATTATTACAGCTGTCATTGCGGGACTTATTAATACGTCGAATACATTTGGGGCATTAAAAGGTACAGATGACATTTACAAAATGAAAGCATCAACGAAACAATATAGAAATTCCTTTACGATTAGCGGGCTGTTCGCCGTTATTTCCGGTTTATTCGGGATGGTTCCGTATGCTCCATATGTATCGTCAATTGGTTTTCTGAATCAAACGAAAATTTTAGAGAGACTTCCCTTTTTAATTGGTGGAGGGATGTTTATGTTGATGGGGCTCGTCCCGACGATTAGTCGTTTGATGGCTAACCTTCCGTTAAGCATTGGGAGTGCCGTATTGCTTGTTGCGTACTTACGGTTGTTGCAGTCTTCTCTTCAATATTTTGCTCAAATTGAGTTAACGACAGCGAATGTGTATCGTTTAGCCGTTCCTTTATTTGTTGGCATCATTGTGATGACCTTTCCTTTGTCGTATTTCGAAACTGTTCCGAGTATCTTGCGCCCGTTAGTCAGTAATGGGCTGTTAGTTGGCATTTTAGGTTCTCTTTTAGTCGAAAACATTCGTTTTAAAGAGGCAACTGAAAAGGAACAAAAGTAAATAAAGGAATTTTTCCAACAAGGAAAGTAAGTAACGATCTGTTAATCATAAAAAAGGTTAGTTGTTTGGAGGGTGCTATGATGAATGACAAGTGGAACGCATTCGTGGATCAGAATGTCATACTCGAACCTGCTGGATCAGGTTGGTTACATTCGTTCGCGTTTGCAGTGAAAGATGTGTTTATGATTGAAGGATATACGAGTGGAGCAGGGAACCCTGATTGGCTTCGAACGCATGGCCCGGCGGAACAACACGCGCCGGTTATTGATCGCCTTCTTCAGCATGGAGCGACATTAAAGGGAACGGCACATACCGATGAGCTCATGTACAGTTTGAACGGTGAGAATTTTCATTATGGTACACCTGTGAACCCGCAGGGGCCTGATCGCATTCCGGGAGGATCATCAAGTGGATCAGCGGTTGCGGTTTCTTCTGGCATGGTCGATTTTGCGTTAGGCACAGATACAGGAGGCTCTGTTCGAATTCCTTCTTCGTATTGTGGCATCTATGGATTTCGTCCGACACACGGTGCTGTTCCGATTGAAGGGGTGATTCCGTTAGCAAAAAGCTTTGATACCGTTGGTTGGATGACGAGAGATCCGAAGTTGTTGCTCGAAGTGGGTCGTCTTCTCATTAATGATCAACATACAGAAGGGCGTTTTGCTCGTCTGTTTTTAGGAAACGACGCATGGGAGTTGTTGGATGACGAGCACAAAGAAGCGCTGTTGACTTTTGTTCCTGAATTAGAAGAGTTGACAAAACATAGTGAGTGGATCGAAATTTCAAAAGAAGGATTAGCGGAATGGTCCAGTACGTTTCGCATCCTCCAAGGATTAGAAATTTGGAGCGAACATGGCGACTGGATCCAAAAAGAGAATCCGACGTTTGGACCTGGTATCGCTGAACGTTTTCGATGGACAAGTACATTGAAAGTGAGTGAAAACGGACAGGCGTATGAACGAAGGGAAAACATCCGTCACTCACTGTCAACACTTTTAGGAGAGGAAGGTTTATTGGTGGTCCCAACTGCTCCTGGAGCGGCGCCGTTATTAAACTTACATGGTGAAAAAGCGGATCAATACCGAGCGAAAACGATGCAACTCTCTTGTATTGCTGGTTTAGCGGGTTTACCTCAAATCACGCTTCCTTTAGCAGAAGTCAATGGACTTCCTATTGGCTTATCGCTTATCGCAAATCGTGGCCAAGATCTGAAGCTATTGAGTTGGGCAAATGAGTTTGTAGCAAAAATGAAGTCTTAAAAGCAGGTAAAATAGACCGTTTGTTAACGATAACGATAAGGAGAATGTATATGAAACTAGCAACAGTGAAAATAAAAGGTGAAGAAATTGCTGTTGTCATTTCGGATGATAAGATGATTTCGATTCAAACGATTAACGAGAAAGCGAACAAAAATTGGAGCACGGACCTTTTTAGTATTTTACAAAACGATGAGTTAGCTGAACTCACCCATTGGTATCAAGAAGAGGGGGAGAGCAGCTTAGCAAAATTTCCTTATATTCCAGAACACGAAGCAACCTACGCGCCTCTTTACCGTAATCCGGGAAAAATCTGGGGAGTTGGCATGAACTATATGGAAAAAGCACTAGAATTGTCTGGAAAACCTCCGGAAGAAGAACCGGTTATTTTTATGAAACCAGACACGAGTTTAATTGGTTCTGGGGAATCTATTTTGCTTCCTCCTCAGTCTAGTCAAGTCACAACAGAAGCGGAATTTGCCATTGTGATTGGAAAAACATGCAAAAATGTGAAAGAAGAGGATGCCTTAGGTGTTGTAGCTGGTTTTACGACGACGTTAGATACGACGGCGAAAGATATCCATGCGAAAAACCCACGTTATTTACAGCGTTCAAAAAGCTTTGATACCTTTTTCAGCTTTGGTCCACACTTCATAACGGTTGATGAGTTTTCTGACTTAAAGGATCTGGAGGTCGAAACGGTGTTAAACGGTGAAGTTCATCATCGCAATGTAATTGCCAATATGATGTATCAACCAGAGTGGATTGTTTCCTTCTTTTCACACATCATGACGTTACATCCAGGGGATGTTATTATGACTGGTACACCTGGATCTGTCGTGATTCGTGAGGGAGACGTTGTAGCGTGTCAGATTCGCGGCTTTAAATCGTTGCAAAACCCTGCAGCAATCAAAAATTAAGATTTTTCTTTATAAAGAACGATTAAAAGCAGTTGAGTTCAATTTATGAATCCAACTGCTTTTTTCGTTTTGTTTCGTCCTCTTTTTTGATGATGCCGTATGCTGATGTTAACTAAAGTGACATTGTTGATTCTCTCGTTTAAATTTTTTGGTTAAAAAGTACAAAGAAAAAAATGAAAATTCACAATTCTTCTAATGAATTCTGAAAGCAGATCATATAAAATATAAGTTATAAAAACAAATGTAATGTTTAATTACATATAATGTTACATTAACTAACATTAGATTCGGAAAAAACTTTTCACGATCAAAGGAGGATACTATGGAAAAGAATTATGATCTGGAACCGATTTTAAATGAAAAGAATCGTATTTTAGGGCCGAAAGCCTATGTGGCAATGTGGTGGGGAGATTCTGTTATGGTAGGGTCTTTTATGTTAGGATCGAGCTTAATTCCACCCTTTGGTAAACTGAATTTAACACAAGCGTTTGCTGCATTGATTTTGGCTAACATCCTTGCCGCCTTGTTGTTTGTTTTAAACGGCCGAGTCGGATGGAAGCATGGGATTCCGATGGTTGTTCAGCTCCGTTCTTCATTCGGACCGGTTGGAGCGAAAATCCCTTCCTTGATGCGTGCAGTACCAGCGCTCTTTTGGTATGGAGTTCAAACTTGGCTTGGGGCTATGGCATTAAACCAGATTTTCACTGACATTATCGGTTATAACAATGTGTGGGTATGGTTTTTCGCGTTCCAAGCGTTGCAAATCTATTTATCTGCTAAAGGGATCAAGTCGATTAAATGGATTGAAGTTGTTGGTTCTGTTGTCATTTTGCTTGGTGTTGTTTATTTAATTTTCTTATTTTTATCGACATTCGGTTTCGAAGTACAAAAAACAACTGCAATTGATGGTTCATGGGGAATTCCATTCTGGCTTGCGATGGCTGTCTTAATCGGTCAGTTCTCTGCTTTGTTATTGAATGTTTCAGATTATACAAGGTATTTTCCACGTAAAGCGTCAGCTGGAACGTTTGTTGGATCACACATTGTAGGGATTGTTCCTCCGATGATTTTGCTTCCGTTTGTTGGGATTCTTGGGGCAGCGGCAGTAGGCATTTGGAATCCGGTTGACATTATTTCAGGACACATTTCAAGTTTGTTTGCAAGTATTGTTATTTTATTGTTTATTGCTATCGCTCAAATCACGACAAATCTAGTTGCGAACATTATGCCGCCAGTCCTTGTGGCGATGGATATTTTTAAAATCTCTTGGGAAAAAGCGTGTGTCATTGTCGGTATTTTAGGCGTATTTACATGTCCTTGGTGGATTATGACGGATTCGACGTTCTTAACGTTTATCTCGATTGTTTCAGCCTTTTTAGGTCCAATTTTCGCCGTAATGGTAGCTGACTTCTACCTCGTTCATAAAGGGAACTATAACGTCGCTAAACTATATGATGTGAAAAAATTGTTTGCAGCATTTAAAGGGTGGAATCCAGCCGCATTGATTGCGATTGCAGTTGGAACAGGCTTTTCATTCATCAACGTTGATTTATCTTGGCTCCTTGGCATTATCCCAGCCGGCATTGTGTATACCGTACTTATGAAATCATGGATCATGAAACATGAAAAGTATGTCAGTGAAGGAGTAGAACAAAGCTTCCGAGAGACAGTGGATTTCGAAAAAGAGGAAGATGTTATTTAAAGAGAAACAATCGATAAACGGAAAAGATGAAAGGTGCTTAAGAGTAGGATTTAAAAATAGCAATAAAAGCTTATTAGATTATAAGATTAATACAATGGTACAGAGGTTAAATTTAACCGAAACCTAGGTCTGAAATTAAAGGAGAGACTCCCATGGAACAGTTAGATGTCATTATTAAAAATGGAAAAGTAGTGCTTCCAACAGGTGTATCCGAAACGGACATTGGGATCAAGGATGGAAAAATTGTCGTTCTTAAAAAGGGAATCACAACTAAAGCAAAAACGACATGGGATGCTGAAAATCAATATATTTTTCCAGGAATGATTGATGTGCATGTTCATTTTAGCGAACCGGGAAGAGAGCATTGGGAAGGATTTCATACAGGTTCAATGATGATGGCAGCAGGAGGCTGCACAACGTATTTCGATATGCCGTTAAACGGGATTCCTTCAACTGTTAACCAAGAGGCTCTTGATCAGAAAGCGAAGCTAGGAAATGAAAAATCATTTGTTGACTTTAGCTTATGGGGAGGTCTCGTACCTGGAAATGAAATCGATTTAGAAGCTCTTGCTAATTCGGGTGTGATCGGATTTAAAGCGTTTCTTTCAACAACAGGAAACAAAGAGTTCGAAGCAGTAGATGATATAACGTTGTTAAATGGCATGAAAATCATTGCTAAACTCAACAAAGTGTTAGCCCTTCATTCAGAAAGTGCCGCAATCACAAACTGGTTAAAAGAAGAGAAAGAAAAAGCAGGGAAATTTAGCGCAGACGATTATTTGAAAACACGTCCGATTATGGCTGAAGTGGAAGCGGTGCAACGTGCGATTTATTATGCAGAGCTCACAGGATGCCCACTTCATTTTGTACACATCAGCTCAGCAGAAGCAATGGAAAAAATCGCACAGGCTAAACAAAAAGGTATGAACATAACAGTTGAAACGTGCCCTCACTACTTATTGTTTACCCATGACCATTTAAGAGAATTAGGTACAGTTGCGAAATGCGCGCCACCTTTACGTGAAAAAGAAGAGCAGCAAAAACTCATTTCGTTATTAATTGAGGATCAATTTGATATGATTTCCTCTGATCATTCGCCATGCCCTTACGACTTAAAAGATCCTACCGTTTATAACCTGTTTCAAGCATGGGGCGGCATTAGCGGCGGACAGTTCTCATTGCTGTCAATGGTTGAACTTGCCGTAAAGCACAACATTCCGTTCGAAACGGTCGCAAAATGGACAGCATCAGTACCAGCTGAACGATTTGGACTTTCTGATCGAAAAGGTAAAATTGTTGAAGGAGCAGACGCCGATTTAGCAATTGTTACGTTAGAACAATCGTACACTGTTTCCGAAGAAAACTATTATGCCAAACATAAGCAAACCTTGTATATGGGCCACACGTTCCCATGCCAAGTCGTTGGGACGTTCATTAGAGGAGACGTTGTCGTGAAAGACGGAAAAATCGTAGCCGATCAGCCTGAGGGTAGTTGGGTGAAGCCAGAAGGGTACACAGTTGTTAACTAAGATGATTGATTATGTAAGAACGTCAAAAAAAACATTCTTCAAGATGAACTGAAGGATATTTTTTTGACGTTCTAATAAAAAATCAGTCCTATTAAAAGAAGGGGATATCGTTTACGTTACGGACCTTACTCGTATCCCAAGAAGTACAAAAGATTTATTCGAGCTGATTGAATACATAAAAGGAAAAGGAGCCAACCTCAATTCCCTAAAAGATAATTGGCTGGATCTTTCCGAAGAAAACCCTTATAGTCAGTTTCTGATTACAGTGATGTCCGGTGTTAACCAGTTAGAAAGAGACCTAATCCGAATGAGGCAGCGAGAAGGCATTGAATTGGCAAATTAGATAGTTTGTAAGTTAAAACCTTCTATATAAGTTGAATTTAATTTTTACAGTTGATCATCCTGATGGAATTATTCACGATACTTTATATCCAAAATAAATTTATTCATAAAGATCATTTGCGAAAAGCTAATGCGGAGGTTACGAATCAAATCATTTACCACCGCATGAAAGAAGTCTGGGGAGAATCCACTACTGCCTGCGCTTCCGATTCAAAACATTTTGGATCGTGGGATCAAAATCTTCTTACCGAATGGCATCCTCGTTATAAAAAACATGGAGTCATGATCTATTGGCATACAGATCGCAAGTCAGCATGTATCTACTCTCAGCTCAAAACCTGCCTCTCCTCTGAGGTTGCAGCTATGATGGAGGGAGTGCTTCGTCACTGTACAGACATGGAAATAGACCGAAATTATGTAGATACGCATGGACAAAGTGTGATCGCTTTTGCTTTTTGCCATTTGCTTGATTTTAAGCTGATGCCACGCTTCAAAAATATCGGCTTACAAAGATTGTATCGTCCTGAAGCCGGAATGAATGAGGAATACCCTCATTTGCAACCCGTCTTAAGTCGGCCCATTAACTGGGATCTCATCCGTCAACAGTATGAGCAAATTATTAAGTTCGCAACTGCTTTGCGATTAGGAACCGCATCAGCAGAAGCCATTTTAAAGCGATTTACGAGGAATACGCAGCACCCGACTTACCAAGCTTTATGTGAGTTAGGAAAAGCGATTAAAACCGTTTTCTTATGTGATTATTTACATTTCGAGGAAGTTCGTAGAGAAATCCATGAAGGACTAAATACCGTTGAACATTGGAATTCCGTTAACAACTACATTTTTTATGGAAAAAATAGTGAAATTCGTTTCAATTCTCAAGAAGACCAAGAAGTGTCTGCATTATCACTCCAATTACTTCAAAACTGCTTAGTTTATATGAATACTTTAATGGTTCAAGAGATTCTCTATAATAACAATCAGTATTGGCTCAAGAATATGACTCCTGAAGATTTTAGGGGATTAACTCCTTTATTTTATAACCATGTGAATCCATATGGAACATTTAAATTAGATATGAATAAGAGGATTCCAATCAATCTAAAAGTCTCATAAGCAAGCATTCATTACCAAAAACCATTGCTTGTGGTAATACCTTTGTTCTTAAATCTTCTGAACGAACACTGATATTGGCTAACCGTCTTGTTGAATTGTTCAAAGAAGCAGGATTAACAGATGGAGTTTTAAACGTTGTGCATGGCGCCCATGATGTCGTAAACGGACTGTTAGAGAATCCGGACATAACGGCTATCTCTTTTGTAGGCTCACAGCCTGTTGCGGAATATATTTATAAAACAGCAGCTGCTCATGGTAAACGTGTACAAGCATTAGCCGGTGCTAAAAACCATTCAATCGTGATGCCGGATGCCGATTTAGATTTAGCCGTCCAACAGATTATTGGTGCTGCCTATGGTTCTGCCGGGGAAAGATGTATGGCTGCTTCTGTCGTTGTTACGGTTGGAGATGTTGCTGATCGTTTTATTGAAAAATTAATGAAAGAAGCAGATAACATTAAAATAGGGAACGGTCTTGAAGAAGGGGTATTTCTAGGTCCTGTTATTCGTGATTCTAATAAAGAGAAAACCGAACAATATATCGAGATTGGTGAAAGTGAAGGGGCAAAATTATTAAGAGATGGCCGAAAAGATCCATCAGCTAATGAAAAAAGGTATTTTGTAGGTCCGGCGATCTTTGATAATGTAACAACCGAGATGAAAATTTGGAAAGAAGAAATTTTTGCACCTGTTTTATCAATTGTTCGCTTAAATACGTTAGAAGAGGCGATTGAATTAACGAATAAGTCCGACTTTGCAAACGGTGCTTGTATTTATACAAAAGATGGACGCAATGTGCGTCAGTTCCGTGATTATATTGATGCAGGAATGTTAGGGGTAAACCTTGGTGTTCCAGCTCCTATGGCTTTCTTCCCATTCTCTGGATGGAAAAAGTCCTTCTACGGAGATCTTCATGTCAATGGACCAGATGGAATTGAATTCTATACAAGAAAAAAATGGTTACAGCTCGTTGGTAGCCAGTTAAAAGGTTCTGTTCGAAAATAATTTAATAATAAAATAGAACCTATATTATCTGCGACAGTGCGAGTTATGATGATATTCCGAACAACTTACGTATGAATTGAACTTCATTTTGTTCAGACTTTATCTCTTTTTACCGTATAGCATAGCTGCTACACCACTCAGTGCGTAGGAGCTGTACGAAATGATTTCAATCATTTGTTTAAACCGCAGATCAAGACCAATTTTTCCGAATATATGCAAGAGTAGAATATGAAAGAGGCAATAAAATTGCTTACCTCATACCTCTCTAAATATTTCGGGAAAATTGGACATTTATTGGGATATACAGGCTGTATCTACTTTAGTAAACGTTTAGAAAGATATTCAGGCAAGCACCCTTCTCAGCTGAAGGTTCAATATCTCTAAGACGATGAAAAAAGGAGTGTCCAAGATGTCCGATTTAATCATTCCCAGCCGTTCGGAACCTGATCATGAAGGTAATGTTCTAATAATTACACCTGAATCAGCCAGATGGAAATATATTGGTTTTTAAGTGTATTCCTTGAAAACAGGACAAGTATTAATTAAAGACACAATGGATCAAGAAGTATGCATTGTTCTTTTAAGTGGAAAAGCAAATGTGAGTACGAAAAACGAAAGGTGGGAAGATATCGGGAAAAGGATGTCTGTATTTGAAAAAATCCCTCCATACTCTATATATGTTCCATTTGAAGACCAATATAAGGTAGAGGCCATAACGGACCTTGAAATCGCTGTCTGTTTAGCTCCCGGAAAGGGAACGTACCCAGCTCGATTAATTGCTCCTGAAGATGTTGCTGTTGAAATGAGAGGAGCAGGAAATATAGAAAGGAAAATTCATAACATTCTTCCAGAACAAAAACCAGCAGACAGCTTATTGGTGGTTGAAGTCTTTACACCGGAAGGGAACTGGTCCAGTTATCCTCCGCACAAACATGATCAAGACAATTTGCCTCATGAATCCTATTTAGAAGAGACGTATTATCACAAAGTCAATCCAGGACATGGGTTCGCAGTACAAAGAGTGTACACGGATGACCGTTCCTTAGATGAGACGCTGACCTTTAAAAACGGTGATGTGGTACTGGTTCCGCACCACCGGGGTATGAAGTCTACTATTTGAACGTGATAGCAGGATCGGTGCGTACTTGGAAATTTCATAATGATCCTGATCACCAATGGGTGATGGACAACAAAGTTGGAAGTGAAGTAAGTAGGTAAAGAAGGGATCTTTGGGAGAAAGGTCCTTTTTTGTTGTAAAAATAAAAAATGTGGCATTTGCGGGAGTGATAGTTTATGTAGACAATACCCAACTGGGGGAGGGGAGAGCTAAGCTGTTTTTTTGCATACAAAAACCGATTCTCTTTTTATTTTTAAGAATCGATTGGTGGATCACTTTGATATTCAATATAGATTTTCAATTAAAACCATCCTTACTTTTGAAGCATTTTTTATAACGTAAAATTCTCTTATTGCGTTTTTATTTTACTTTCTCTCCCATACTTTTATAAGTTCTCTTCCGTAGGATTCCATTGATTTCCCATAAGTTTCTACAGCAGTTGCTAGTAATTTAGAAAATTTCTTCATTTGAAATTTCCCCTTTCCAATTAGTATAGGTCTATTATCGTACATGAAGGTCTGTTTTGACAAAGTCGTTGAAAACGGGAACATTTGCTGTGAAAACGACAACATATCCATTGGAAGCGTATATCATAGGATTTTTTCTCATTATTTCTCTGTTTTTCTCTATCTTTTATAGATTTTCATTTTATTTAGACTTTTTCTAAACGACTCTTTGAAAGTAAATGAAACAAAGCAGGTGTTATGTTATATGGAAAAGCCCTTGAAGTTCATAGAATTCACGGGCTTTTTGATTTCTTCTAAGCAGCCATTTTGTTAAACTGAGAAGATTATTCAAAGATACTATCAACTAATAAGGGTCTAGTTAGACTTCTTCTTGAAATGATTACGAATCAAGGAGACAAGCAGCATTAGCAAAGGAATAACCATATGAAGAGGAATAGCAATGTAATGAGTAAAAATACCTTCTTCATAATGTTCTATTGTATCAGGGGCCATTAATGACCAAAAGATGAGAATCACTCCCGTTAGTAAAAGGATTTGTTGATGATTTTTTAACTTGAATAACTCGACCATTCCGATTACGGTACCATATAAATAGATCGATGCTTTGAAAAACACCGTTATTAGCATGGTTAAGACAACAATGGCATCAAGACGCTGCAAGAATTCCGCAATATTTACCATACCCATCGTAGATAACAAGGGGAAGGTTGATCGCTCAAATCGGTCAATTCCAAGAACAGCAATATTTAAACTTGCTGTCCAACTTAAGACGACACTAGATAAAATCAAGACAGACAACCACACTTTTTTAACTAATTTAGGTCGGTTTAAGTAAGGAAGAAGCATCGTAAAAACAAGCAATTCAGCAAAAGGGAAAACAAGAAGATTCGGAAAAGCTGTCGTTAAAATTGGTTTCCATCCATCTTCCAGAAACGGCCACAAATTATCAAGACTAACATTACCTGAAAGAAGGATCAAAAGATTTCCTGTTCCCCCAAGAAAGAACAGGATGACAATAAATACTTCTGCTGTTCTCCCTACTACTTCAATTCCTAAATAAAGAACATAACACATGATAAGAACAAATAAGGAATTAATTGCGAATAAGGGGGTTTGTGGTAATGTCGATGAAAGAAGCAGATCACCAAACTCACGCACATTTCTAGCAGAAATATACAAAAAGAACAGGATGTATAACAATCCAATGATCCATCCCAAGTATTTACCAAATGCTTTTCTAGCATACCCAATAAGTGATAGATTGGGATAGTGACGAAATAAAAAGTAGTAAATGAAAAATAAGACGATTCCCCCGCACATTGCTAAAAGAATGGCAAGCCAGGCGTCCTTTCTGGCCTCTGCTCCATAACTTATGACTACTGCAGTTCCCATCTCAAATATGAACATCATGACAAATAGTTGAATAGCACTAATTTTTGCTTTCTCCATAGTAAGAACAGAAGACCTCCTTTTTTCCTGTACTATGATTGGTCTTCTCATTTATTTTTTATATGATTTTGTCCGTATACCTACTTGATAGATAAACATCTAAACTTCTAATCTAGATTCTATTATCTCCTAAATTTCAAATTTTAACCCTTTTAAATTTAAAACAATCACAGCTTTTCCGTTGTATCCCTTAATAGACTTTAATATTGCAATCACTCCCTTTTCTTAAGCGACCTCCTTTTATGGCTGAATTAACCCGTTTACTTCGTCGATCTTAGTATGTAAAATAATACTAAGATCCCTTTGTAAAGGGGGCGTGCCGGGACCGTTCCAGGGTCACTCGCCAAAGTATCTCCCTGGTAGTGGTCTATCTATTATAAACAAGTGTCCTAGTCAAAGGATTTTGTTTATAAACTTATTAAAAATGTCCTTATGTAATAAGTTCACATAATTGCCATTGTGAGAACACAGCCTTGTAACCTTGTTAAAAGTTAATTATTTACTAAATCTAAATTTTACACATTTTTGGCTAATACTTACTTTTTTTGGAAATGAAATTCATTTTTACCGTGACTTATGATCCTATTTCACCTATCACTAATCCTATAGTAATTACATCAGATGTGGATGTCCATTATAACCCTGATAGCTTACGGTAGAATTCAGATTAAAAGTGTCCAATCTTGATCGCTTCCGATTATCAATGGTACTACGTTGGCGCTAGATTTATAATAAGTTGCAGATGAGTTTAACAAAAGTTCTACTTTGCTAAACTCATCAATTCCATCAAAAAGCAGCCAAACACTTATTAAACCAAGGATTTGGCTTTTTAATATTCCGAAATATAATTTTAAATTTAACATTTTGAACCTGATTGTTTTGTTTAGTTTGACATATTGAATGATGAATAACAAACAGCCTCCACTTTACATGGAGGCTGTTTGTCCGATAAAAGGAGAATTTTAAAATTGTTTGATGGATCTCCAATTAGTCCTTAGATACAGTGAAGGGATTTACGCTATAGTATTCGAGACAAATTCTTTGTTAATTGAGTGTGACATAAGGCTTAAATATCATATGATGTTGCAGCCTTAATCGTCGCTAGTCTATCCATTTATGGTTTCAGTAATTGCTTTTTTTATTTTCAAAACAAACAGGGAATTTCCCTCTCAAAGCTCCCCCTTGTTTGTATACTCTTATTGGTGTAGCTAAACTTGCAGCATAAGAAATAACTTTGACTATTTAGTGACCATTTAATCATAAAATATAATAAAGAGATTGTATAGGTTATTTACCGAAAATAAACAAAATCTTAACCTTCTTTACAATTGCAAAACGGATTGGCTTGAACAGCTGGATTTATCCAATTTTTTTGCCAAAAAAGAAGCCTACCTTTTTATGATAGGCTCTAAACAAGGAGTAGAGAAATTTAATACTTAAAGGAAAATTTTTCATGGCTTATTTTGATTGTAGCATGCTTTAATTCGACAAATGTTGATGTTGTCATGTTTTTTATCATCTTTTTTACAGTTGAGTTTAGTAGAGATCGATTTGAGTGGAAGTTTTTATGAAGGAGAAGAGTAAATTTCAAACTTATAACATAATGTCAAAACAATCCCATATTCTAACTAGTATCTTCTGAATTTTGCTATGCTAAAGGTGAACAGAGGCAGTATCTCACTGTTCGATAACCCCTTATTAAAATATCTGGATGCCGCGCTATAATGGCGTGGTATTTTTTTGTTTTGAGTCTCATTTATTGTAGAGAATTTTATGGTTTTTTCACAGTTCCCTTGGGTAGTTAAGTGAAGTTGACAAGGCATGAAGGAGGCGCTAGACTAGGATCTCTACTTTAATACATGGAAGGATGGATGATTGTTCTTCGAGGCTGCGAATTTGATCGTTCAGGTTGGGATGTTGGTTGTGGCTATTCTTGCGTATCTACAAAGCAGGAAAAAGTAAGAGAAGAGTTTTCGGTCCAATCATCTGGTGAATCATCCAGTAATAGCGTGTGATTAATGACTGAAGGCATGCTTAAGCATGTGCTTTTTGTGCTTTATGCCCATTTAAACATTTTTTTACGCCTTTGTAATCACATTGTTAGCGTGCGCGACATACTTTTTGTTTGCAGATAAAAGGATACTAAGTAATTTTATAATAGATTTCTCTTTAAATTCATTGTTTTTGTATGGCTGCACAACTGACTGATCGAAAAGCAAAGGATTTTCGTCATTCATATAGGTGTCGCTTCGGCACTAAACGCCCCGATAACCACGGTCTGTACGGCTCACGTTAGACTACATTCCGTAGGTTCCTGTGTCGTTTATCTAAAGGCCGTACCGAACGAGCCGAAAAGCGTAGATGAGCTGAAAGCAATGGAAACTTTCCTCCTGATGTCGGAAAGCGTGTCGCCTGCTTTGCTCGGCTCCAAAGGATTGCAGTTTCTATTCGGATTGCAATGGGGCATCGAACCCCATGCAATCCGACTGCATCAAAGCTCGCGCTTAGGATGCAGTACGCTCTTTTTCAGCCCGATGTAGTTTCATGGTCGTGCTGCAGGCTGATAAAATTCGCTTAATTAGTACTCCAGCCAAGATATTTCTTTCCTTTGTTCTCTTCATTCTAATTTTCAGCTCATCACTCGGGAAGGGCGTGCGCAAGCTCGAAAGAAATGGGGAAAGCCAAGTAGGCTAAGCCAGCGTAACCTTGCACATAACGCAAGCTAACGCTGACTAAGTCATTGGGCTTCCCTCCATTTCTAACGGCAAAGCGCAAAAAACCGGCGCTTTGCCTACTCGCCGCTTGCGAGTGCGCTTCTTCGTGAGCGCACCCTTCCCCTTCGTTTTCGCTGAAAATTCCTTTCTTGTCAAACAATGAAAGGAGATGTTTCCACTATGGAAATGGAAAAAATCTATGAAATTCAGCGAATTAAGCAGGTGATTCAGGAGTTTGAGGGAGGAGAGGAGCATGTGATCCGTACGCCGCAGGACGCAGCGAACATCGCCTCTCAGTTTATTGGAGAAGACGACAGGGAAATTTTTTTTCGTTATGCGTCTGAATATAAAAAATCGCGTTGTTGCTGTTCATCGCTGTCATGTTGGTTCGTTGGATGCAAGTATCGTGCATGCGAGAGAAGTGTTTAAGTCTGCAATATTGAACAACAGCGCTTCGATCATCTGTGCACACCAGCATCCATCACAAGTGACGGCTCCATCTAGTGCTGATATAGAAGTGACAAAACGGCTGTATGAGGCTGGTGAGATTATCGGGATTCAGGTTCTTGATCATGTTATTGTGAATGCAAGTGCTGATTATACAAGTTTGAAAGAAAAAGGGTACTTATAAGCTTCAAGGAAGGAGATCACCTTCTTCCTTATTTTTTATTTTTATCGATGTTTTTGTTAAAAGGAACATCGAATTCCTTTTAACAAACAAAACCTCTTCATCCTTCAAAGGCATCGAGCCCTTTAAGGATGACTGCATCACAGCGATTGCTTTGATGCAGTGGGCTGTTTGGGAGCTTGCTGTACTTTTGATTAAAATGAAGTAAGCTAAAAATCTTGGTTTGAAGAATGATTGAATAGGTGTGTTAAAAAATTTTCTGTTTTTTAACGAATAGCTATCTATCTTCAACTTCATTTATGGACAACGTATTGAGTTTTCCTTTTTTAAATATTTGGTGAAAGCGTGCGAAAAAATTCTTTCGTACAAATGAGTGAGCATCCATACAGCCATGTTTCGATATCGAATCTTTAGGGGTAATTTATATAATCGAGTTAGATTCCCAAGAAATGGTTGACAATAGTGATATATAGGTGTAAATTACACATAAGAGGTGTTTTACAAATAACAGATATTTTAAGTGAGTGGGTGATCGAATTGATAACCAATGATCCTAATACATCTACGAATTCGAAACCAAAGAATGAAAAAGTGGTCACCGGGACACCAAAAAATTTAATGGTACCTGTTTTGCTCCTCAGCCTTCGAGGTTGGAATCTACATGGTTACAAATTGATTCAATAATTAACACAATTTGGTTTCGCTTCAATTGACCAAGGAAATATTTATCGTACCTTACGTCAGCTGGAGAAGGACAACATGGTAAAGTCAGAATGGGACACTTCAGAGGGAGGAACTGCTAAACGAATCTATTCTTTAACTGAAGCAGGGGAAAAGTATTTAGACACGTGGGCAAATTCTTTAGAACAATATCAATCTATGTTAGGTCACTTCTTTTCCATGTATACGGATATGATGATGCCAAGCAGTTTTGAACGAAAAGATGACGATAATGAGAGATGAAAATGTGCAATGGAATAGAGTGATCCTGCAGCATGGCTGTTATCACAATACATTAGTATTAAAATTATTTAGGAGGTTTTTTAAATGGCTGTAAAAACTACGACTGCAAAAATTGAAAGCAAAGACAATGGAGTGTTACACTCAGTGGACGCAATGTGGGATAGCTGGAAAAATGGATTAAGCATGGTTTATGCTTCTCAAACTGAGCTTGAAAATCAAACACTTCAATTGTTAGAGCGTCAGCAAGAAGCTTGGGCAAAAGCAAACGGCAACATTGATAAAATGGAAGAAGAAATGAAGAAATCCATTACTGAAATTCGTGAAAACGTAAATCAAAACATTCAAAACGTAAGCGGTAAAGAAGCTGGTAAGTCATTTGAAGAATTTAATAATCGTGTGGATGAAATTTCTAGCCGTATGCAGCACTTATTGTCAATACCTAATCAAGAAAATCTAACAGTATTAAATCAATTTCAAGATCAAGTTTATTCAACACTTAAGCAAGTCATTGAACAGCAGCAAAAAACACGTGAAGAAACAAAAACAGCATTAGAAGATTTCTTCTCACAAGCAAAATCAGCACAAAAAGAATTAATTGAAAAGTTTGAGGAAAACACAAAGAATACTATCAAACTATTTTCTTTTAATCAATAATGTTTAAAAAACCTTTCACAGCATATGTGAAAGGTTTTTTAAACAGATTAAGATGCTGGATTATTAAGTGTTATTTATGTAGAAGGATTATGAACATGATGTATGTTGGAAAGGGAAGCAGTCGGAAGGAAATGTTTCTTTACAATGTTAACGTTGTAAACTTTAAGGAGGTCAATTATCTAGTACGTCTCCTGTTAGTGAGAATCATTTTTTTGTTGTGCTTCTAATATAAGAGAATCTAATTCTTGACTAAGCTGTATCACTTCTTTATCTGTGAAATCCCCTTTTTCCAGGGCTTTTGCGATCATTTTAGATCGTGCTTTTTCAATTGCTTTCATTCGTTCCATGTACATTCCTCGCGATACTTATTTATACATATAAAGTCTATTGTACATGACATGTTTTGTGAGATGTTGTCGGAATGTGGTGGTAAATTGAGGGATTTTTTAAAGGAGTGTCCGTTAACAAAGTTAACAGGGGTGATTAAGATAAAAAGGCAACGAAACGTATCGTTGATAAGTTTCCTATACTGGAAGATAAATTAGAGGCTTATCAAAAGAGGGGTTCGATCGAAGGTTTGATGAAGCCTTTAAATGATGTGGAAGCAACTTTTTCAAAATTGGCTAGGTTTTTTGAGAATACTGAAGAGGAGGATTTTCATTTAGGCTGGCTTTATCGCGATCTGGATGATGATTGGTTGGAATTTGCATTAGAATTAATTGCGTTTTATTCTAGAGAAGATACATATTTAATTAAGAATCCTTCTTTTTCTCTGGTTCGAGAAGGGAATGATTACTTGAACCAGACACAGTTTGCCGGTTATTTAGCTGAAAATGGATTGAAGTATGATCGAGTGAAGCTGAATGTTTATTTAAAGCGTGGAAAGGTTCCGAAACCTGATATCGAGCTTGCAGGAACGTCTTATTGGGCAATATCTACTGTTGAACGTTTTTGTGAACAAGAAAAAAATAAACCCACTTAAGATAAGTAGTTCCGTTTTGGTGGAGAAATATTGTAAATAGTAGACTAATTAACAGACCGATTCGCCTAGCGAGTTGGTCTTTTCTAATCATTGATATAACAACGGTTGTCGAATTTTAACATATAAAATAACAACATCATGAACTAGCTAAATAACAGAGTGATTTAAGCACAAAAAACAGCAGAAGAATATTCCACTGCTATTTTTGATATTTCAAAAGGTTATTCATTATCCATTTCAATATAATTGCAATTCCCATATAAATGGTTAAGGACAAAAAGGAATTCCATTGAATATATTGATAAATGTTTAACAAACGAAATACATTTTCAGTCACAAATGCTAAGAATATTCCTGCTATCACCATAGCGACAATAAATGATTTCCAAGTTGAAAAAAATTGATAAAGCAACATATAACTAACTGGTAATATGATATAAGTTGATGATGTAAAGAATGATGGTGATAAAGGGGTTAAGCTGGTTGGGTATGCAGTTAAAACATATTGAATTAGAATAACGTCTAACATCGTGGAAAATGCTATAACTAGACCACCTACTGTTAATAATTCAAACAAACGTGTTCTATCTAATACTTTATAAGCCACATATATAAACAAAATATTTAAAACTAAAAGCACCCACCAATTGAAGGAAAACAAATCGTGGTTTATCCAATACTCCCAATAAGTATCTCGAAGTGTTTCTCTAATGTTTATAATTTCATTCCAAGAAGGATGTTGATTATTCAAATTTTAACCCCCAATTCATTATTATGAGTAAGTAATAATTATGTTGTACTTATGAACAATAATTATACAAAATGCTATAAAAGGGATTTACTTTACTTTTTCTCCACAGTATCGAAACTACTTACATTTAAGAACGTTTCCTTTTAAAAAAATTAATATCTTAGACAATGAGAAGATTATCATCTTATTTTAGTTAAGAAGCAAGGGTTTATCCTCGTCTTTTTTATGTTCAAATTTTTTTAGGATTTTTAGAAATGGAAGCTTAAGAAGTTCAAAAGCTTTCATTGGGGTCACCACAAGGGTCTGCTCATAGGCTGATAAGGCCGCAAAAAATGCTGCCTCACATCCCATGGCATCTCGCTTCCCCCTAAAATTCTCGATAACCACGGACTGTACGGCTGATCTACACTCCGTAGGTTCCTGTGAATTTCTTAACGGGTGAACGATCCCGGGAAAGAGGTTGGAAGCTATATCGGATAAGGATATGAAAAGCAGCAGTCGTTATCATTGTATGGCTGCTGTTTTTGACTTTTGATAAACAAATTTCATATTATAGTTTACTGTAGATTTAAGAGTTCTTTGAGAGTTCCTCCACCGTAATCTTTTTTTTCACTATCCATTTCAAAAAGTTCTTCTCTTTCATTGTTAACGGCCGGTTTAAGAAATCTTGAAATTCACAAAATAACGTATTGTAGCGTTTCATTTCTTCTTTGTTCATGTGAACGAGTTCAATCTTTTTTGTAGGTATTGCTGTTTTTGCATGAGACATTCGCACTGGATCTCCTTTAGATACGGCTATTTGAACCAAAAATAGGATGAATTGATTTTCAGTACAGGCTTTTTCATTATCAAGGACAATTTGGCCATTATTACTCGAAGCGATGAAGCTTGAATGAGAAAAGTAGGGCAACATCTATTGTAGCTTAATCATATTTAGAAGTTAATAAGGTTTTCTTAGCAAAAACAGCAAAGAAAGTATCGTTATTTTTAAACGAACACTCCATACATATGTTTTTTAATGTTTCTAAAGCTCTTTCTGAATTGTCCCCTTCCGCATACAAACTGATTTTTCCTTCTAGTCCATTTAATGGTGAAGCACTAAGTATACTTTTCGTATTAATAGATTTTTTATCTTGAATAATTAAAATAGAACGATCAAATTGGTTTGCTTTTGAAACAAGTTTTAATCTTTTTTTGTCATCAAAAGGTTTAGGCAATATCCAAGATATCATTCATTTCATTTTTAATCCCGGCTTTTCGCTGAATTTTAAAGAGTACTACATTATGTTCCTATATATTTTGTTAATGCAATAATGAGCATATATTTCTCTTCTGAAGGCTCATGTTGAAATTCGCTTATCAACTGTCGAATTCTCTTAGTTAACTGTTCTTGATCAATCGGTGAATCTATTTTAATTAAATGATTCATTATTTAGATCCAACCTTTCTCACAGTCTTTATTATGGTATTATTCATTATTTTATCATTTTTTTAACTTTTATATGGATATAGATATTCGTATTCATTTTGTTCTAACCTCATTGAAACAAAAAAGTATTAAAATCTTTTGATATAAAAGCTTGTTAATACTTTTAAATCTTAATTTATGTTTACATCCTTTTTTAGAGATGGAAGAATAGCAGTTGCTTTTTTTAGGTGGATCTGAATAGTTCTGGATGTAAGTAATTAAGAAACCCATCTGATATTCTCATGTGAAGCTGTTTTTTAAAAGTTGGATGTGGAAAGTTACGGAGCTTACTCGTATCACAAGAAGTACGAAAGATTTATTCGAGCTAATTGAGTACATAAAAGAAAAAGGAGCTAACCTCCATTCTTTAAAAGACAATTGGCTGGATCTTTCATAAGAACATCCTTATAGCCAGTTTCTGATTACCGTGATGGCCGGTGTGAATCAGTTAGAAAGAGACTTAATTCGAATGAGGCAGCGAGAGGGAATTAAATTGGCTAAAAAGGAAGGAAAATATTAAGGGCGATTAAGAAAGTATCATGGCAAACATGCCGGAGTGAATCATGCAGTCAAACTTTATAAGGAGGGAGGCACGACGGTGAAACAAATATGTAAGATCACAATTGTATCTAGACTAGCTTTATATAGAAGGCCAATAAAGAGGAAGGTACTTTGTAATGCATCACTATCAGGAAGGGGGCCGCACAACAAAAAAGGATAGAAGAATATTCTCATAACATCGTGCATAGCCCCTCACAAGCCATGCAGTCGCATTCATAACACCAATGAAAAGATGATGACAGTCACAGATAAGTAGAACAGTGAAGTAAAGCATAATGTGGTGGGAATAACGTCACACAGCATACTGCTGTATTGTGATGTTCATTGTAGCGAAATCAGCTAGGACATACAACATACCCACCTCACTGCAAGATATACGCAAGGTGTGTTACAGAATAAACACTTTTAGAAAGGTAAGATGTTATTAGTATATGCAAAAGATGAAGATGGTACAAAGTTACAAGGATCTTAAACCTTCATTTCCCGCAACAATTACAAAAAAGAACCGCTGCATCATTCACCCTTTCAGTAATGCGGAGGTATATGACAGTTGTATACAGCGATTTAATAAAGAGTAGTATGTCCAAAGATCTGTTTTTAATGGAGGTCTAACTATCGCAACCCATTTATTTGATTTATAAACACAAAAAATCGCTGACGAAAAAGCGGTTTTTTTGTGTTATTTATCAGGTGAAACCATAGGTTAATTGGATAATTGATGTATGAAAACATGATGAATCAGTTCCTGCATATTACGATCCAGTCTCCAAACAGCCAATGTATATCTGGGACGAACAAACTCTAATGCTGCTTCGTCACTATGCCATAGAGACCATGAAATAGGTATAAAAACAAGTGAGAAGGATAGGATGGATAACTAGATATTACATGCTAAAAGCATGGTTAGAAGATGCCCTCATAGAGGTGGAGTGGTATAGGAAAATGAGCATGATTTGGAAACGTCTACAAAAAAACTTTAAAAAAAAGCAGAATGTCCAATATACCGAAGAACTTGATTTACCACAGTCATCCCAACAGCTCGATCAGAACTTGCAAACAAACATCAGAAATATGAAAGATACTTTAGGTAACAGCAGTGATTTAATTATTCGTGAATTCAAGATTGGACAGAATCCTGTTTATAACGCTGCATTAATTTGTATGGATGGTTTAATTGATGCCGATTTTATTAACGATTTTTTGATGAAAACGTTAATGAATAAACTCGAAAACAGTGAAAAAAGCGATGCAAAATCACCACAAGATTTATTAATAAAAATAAAAGAAAAAGTATTAACGGTTGCTGAGGTTAAGAATGCACAAGGTTGGAACAAGTTACTATTATCACTATTGTCTGGAGAAACCGTCCTGCTCATTGATGGATGTGATGATACACTTGTTTGCTCAACAAAAGGTGGAGAATTAAGAAGTATCTTAGAACCGGTTTCAGAGTTATCCATTCGCGGTCCACGAGATAGTTTCACGGAATCCATTCGTACAAATACAGCAATGGTGCGCCGGCGAATTAAAAGTCCAAACTTATGGGTTGAAACCATGCAGATCGGTGAAATCACTCAAACAGATGTTGGAATGATGTACGTCAAAGGCATTGTGAATGACAAGCTTGTTCAGGAAGTGAAAGAACGATTAGAACGAATTGAGATTGATGAAGTACTTGCTTCAAATACCATTGAAGAATATATCATTGATGCCACGGTTTCCCCTTGGCCAACGATCTTTGTAACAGAACGTCCCGATGTTGTGGCAGGAAATTTAATGGAAGGCCGTATTGTGATTTTCGTTGATGGCACGCCATTTCCGTTACTGGTACCGGCAACATGGAATCAATTTTTCCAGTCAGCTGAAGATTACTATCTTCGTTGGAATATTGCTTCCTTCATACGGTTTATTCGTGTAGTATCGCTCTTACTTGCAATGCTTGGCCCATCGATTTATATTGCATTTCTTTCCTTTCATCAGGAATTAATTCCATCGCCTTTATTAGTTAGTTTGGCTGCGCAGAGACAGGGGATCCCATTCCCCGTGTTTATCGAAGCCTTATTAATGGAGTTTACATTTGAAATATTGCGTGAGGCGGGGGTTCGGATGCCGCGCCCCGTTGGTTCAGCTGTGTCAATCGTTGGGGCACTTGTTTTAGGAGATGCTGCTGTTCAGGCAGGGATTGTATCAGCAGGAATGGTCATTGTGGTATCCGCAACAGCCATTGGAAGCTTCACCATTCCTCATCATTCGATGGTCGATGCTGTTCGGATCATCCGGTTTGCCTTAATGGCTTTAGCAGCTTCCTTTGGCATATATGGGATCGGGTTAGGTGTCATTATGTTAGTTGCCCATACGTGCAGCTTACGTTCTTTTGGCATTCCTTATTTAGCACCATTTGCACCACTCATTCTATCGGATCAAGGTGATACCATTCTGCGCCTGCCAAAACCGTGGTTAGCAAAGCGTCCTAGACTCGTTGATCAAAATAAAATTGGCAGATCGAATAACACGCCAAAACCTAAGCCACCGGAGAAAGGAAGTAACACCATTAAAAAAGATCATTCAAAGAGGAATGCTGATGAAACCTAAACATTTTCTAAGCCTCTTCATCTTGTTTATTCTATTATTACTTACGGGATGCTGGGATCGAACTGAACTGCAGGATCTGGATATTGTTGCAGCCATTGGAATTGATAAAGGAGAAGATGATGTTGACAATCGTTATCGTGTGACTGTACAGGTTATCAATGAAGGAGAAGTGGGTGGTGGTGCTGGCCAAACTCCTGGGCGATCTGCTCCTGTTGCAATATTCAGTAATACAGGCAGCACCGTCTCGGAAGCATTACGAAAAATTTCGCCCAAAACAGCGAACGAACTCTATTTTCCTCACATACAAGTAATGGTTATTGGAGAGGAGTTAGCAGAAGAGGGGGTTAAAGATCTTTTTGATTTTATTGATCGAGATCCTCAGTTCCGCATGCTGTTCCCTATTTTAATCGCAAGAGAAAATACAGCAGAAAATGTTCTAAAAGTGAGCACGCCTTTAGAAAGCATTCCAGCTGCAAAAATTATTGGTGCCTTAGAATTCACACGAAGAATTTGGGGGGAATATGCAAGTACCCGTGCTGACCAAGTGATTGATAGTATCAATAAACATGCAGCCGCAATTATTGGCATTCGCATTAACGGTGATCCTGAAAAGGGAAACGAATTATTCAATATAAGAAAAATTGATCCTGATACAACATTAGAAATTACAGGCATTGCTGTACTAAAAGACGGAAAACTTGAAACATGGTTGGATGAAGACGCAGCACGGGGTGTCACTTGGATTAAAAATGAATTTACAAGAAGTATCCTTAACCTCGATTGTAAAGATATAAAAAATGGAATTGCTGTTGAAATGGTACGCTCTAAAACAAAGTTAAAAGCAGAATTTAAAGAGGGTAAACCGATTATTCATATTGATACGAGGGAAGAAGGACATATCTCTGAGGTTCATTGCGGGATTGATCTTGATAAACCTGAAACCATTAATAAGCTTGAAAAGGAGTTAGAAAAAGAAACAAAAGAAGAAATCATGATGGCAGTCAAAGCAGCACAAGAAGAAAAAAGTGATATTTTTCGATTCGGTGAAGTAGTGAATCGTGCAGATCCAAAAGAATGGGATAAAATCGAGAAAAAATGGGAGGAAGAAATTTTTCCCGAGCTTGAAGTAAAAGTAGATGTTCGTGCGTTTATTCGCCGTACAGGTATGCGGACAAAATCGTATTTAAGCAGTGAATAGGCATCCTCGAAGAAAGAGGCGATGATATACAGATGGAAAAAGCAAAGGTTAGTCCAATCCAATTATTTGCCTTAATCTTTTTATTTGAACTTGGTAGCGCCATCGTTGTCGCAATCGGAACTAGCGCAAAAAAGATGCATGACTTGCGATTCTATTCGGTTTAGCAGGTGGAATCCTATTGTTCTTTATGTATCGCTATTTGTATTTGCAGTATCCTGAAAAACCACTTACCAGCTATATTACAGAAGTTTTTGGTAAATACCTAGGTTGGATGATTGGACTTTGCTATATTGTCTATTTTCTTAATATTTCCATGCGGGTTTTACGTGACTTCGGTGACTTGCTGCTTGTGTCCACTCTTCCAAAAACACCACTTTTACCAATTAATGCGTTTATGATTCTTGCGGTTAGTTATATCTTGTTTCACGTCATTGAAGTAATATAAACATGTTCATGCTGATAATTAATGATTTTTATCCAATTATTTGAACGTGTGCCAGGACGATATTTTGAATCTTCCTTTTTCAAAACAATCCCTTCAAGTTCCTGTTCCTTAACCAAATTAAAGTATTCTCTTCCGACCTTCTAAGCGCTGTACATAAACAACCGTATGATCTGCTGGTAAGATTCTTTCCAGCAGAATTCTGTAGTTTTGATAAAAAGGCAATACTAAAATAGACGCAACAAGTTGCTAAAACAGCAGGATTGACGGACATAACCGTAAACAAAGCATTCTCAAGAAGCAACGAGATCGTAAAAGTGGATTATCAACCGTCCCCTCTTACAAGGGGGTATGGAGTTGATGATATTGGGTTTGTGTACAGCCCGGTATGGTATTCGAACACGGCTAATGCTGAAGTAGCTTCTAAATGGACCATTCTTTCGTTTCTAAAGGAAAGTGTGTGAAAAGGGGTTAAAACCATTTATAGGAGATATTTCTAACCACCTATTTTTATATCGAAAATTAGGTTGGTCCGCCGATATTGTTCGTCCCTTTTATGTTGCTTTTTTACAGATTTTTTTAAAGGAGTTCATATTTCTATGAAAAATTTAATTGTCATCGCAGGTTCGCTGATTGTTGCATTTGCTTTTAATTTCTTTCTGGTTCCCTATGAGATTTTAAGTAGTGGAATTAGTGGTATTGCTATTTTGCTTGGATTAATCACACCTTTTAATACTGGATTATTGAATCTAGTCCTTAACTTACCGTTAGTCATTTTAGGCTACTACAAACTTGGAAAAACTATCACGATCAATACATTGATTTGTGTCGTTTCACTTTCAGCCTTCTTATACTTGTTGCCAGTTGTTGAAGTGACCGACAATATATTGCTATCGACAGTTTTTGGTGGGGTCATTTGCGGTATCGGAGTAGGTCTTATCTTAAAGTATTCTGGAACATCTGGCGGTTTGGATATTATTGCGATTATAATTTCTCAAACCAGTAATGTCAGTGTTGGCCTTCTTCTCACCGGTATGAATGGCATAATTGTTTTTATTTCTGGAGCTGTCTTCAACTGGGATATCGCATTATACACTCTTTTATCTATCTATTTGACGGGTAAAATGATTGATACGATCTTTACTAATCACGTCAAATTAACGATGCAGATTATCACTTCAAAGGGAGATTTAATTCGAGAGGATCTACTGAATTCAATCTATCGTGGCATTACAATCTCAGAAGGATATGGGGGCTACACACAAGAGAAGAAGCAAATTTTAATGATGGTCGTTACACGCTACGAAACGATGCAAATTAAAAAAATTGTCCGTAACCATGATGGAAAAGCATTTATTAATATATTTGAAACTGTTGAAGTCGATGGTGAATTCGCTAAAAATTAGGAGGATTTAATATGAGTAAAAAAATGGTTATTTCAGAGTTTAGGCTCTTTTCTCTATTCTTTGATGCTGGAAATTAAACCTTCTTCCCAGCTTATCTTGGTATGGAATCCGGCAATTACTTTGTTTCCGCTATTGCTGGGTTTATATTAACCGCAGAATTCTTGACCTTTTTGGCAATAATTTCTGTTACACTATCCAATAATGGACTTTTATCTATTGGGCAGCGTGTTCATCCTATCTTTGATCTTGCCTTTATCATAGTTATTTATACGTCCATTGGTGCATTTTATGGCATACCCCGTGCATCGAATGTAGCGTATGAATTAGGCGTTATGAAAGTGTTTAGTGTCGAATGCCGGCTACCTTTATCCATGTATGTAAGACCAACGTATCTACGACCTGCATCTTTAGCTTAAGAAGCCCTTTTTCTGCTGGAAGGAAGTAGTAGACGGGCAGAACCGCCCCTTGTCTGTTGTGAAACGCACAAGTTGCCTACGGTGGCAGTTTTCTGTCGGGAGACACGAAACGGAAAGACCACTATCCTGAAAAGGGATGTTTGGTTCCAAGCACAAAGGAAGTGTTGATGACACTTGTTCCAGCTGGGACGGTTTTTGGACTTGTGAACTTCAAACAGGAAACCCCTTCCTCAAGCGCAAAGCGGTAGGGAGGGGAGGTTCATGCTAAAGGAAGCGAATCTTCAATATAGTAAATGCAAACGCCGAGTATACAAGTTTGAAAGAACAAGGATACTTATAAGTTTCAGGGAAGGAGATGATCTCCTTCCTCGTTTTAATTTTTTATCGATGCTTTTATTAGAAGGTACATCGAGTACCTTCTAATAAACAAAACCTCTTCAGCCTTCAAGGGCATCGAGCCATTGGAGGCTGACTGCATCACAGTGATTGCTGTGATGCAGTGGGTTATTTTTGGCTTGCTGCGCTTCTGATTGAAACACAGCAAGAATGATTTGTTTATTTACAATAACGTTGTAAAAAAGACTTCCAGTTGTGCTGTTAGAACACCTAGTTAACTGAATAACAAACTATCATTTTCGCTTATAAACTATTTATTGCTTTTCTTGATCACATTGGTTTATAGGAACTGCAGTAGTTGTTATACCATTAACTGCTCCTGAAATTTCGTGTATTTGTAGTGCTCCTTCCTCACATTTATCGGGTTTTCGGTAATACACCCAATATTGTTCAACTTTTGGTTTATGTTCAACTTTGATAATTTCTAATGTTTCTGGTTTTACATGTTCTTTAGCTATTGTTATTGCTTGTTCTTCTGAAATTTTCCCAATAAATGAAATCACAACTTTGCCAACAGGTAAAAGTAAAAAGATACATGCAAATGTTAGAATAAACTTCCTCCTCATTTAAGTTGCTCAAATTTCTTAATTTTGAACTATTACCATCTTCAACAATGCTGTCAGATTGCTTAATACCAATTATTTCAAAACAAGGCATTCTACTCAATCTTTTTTTTCGCAAAAAATGACGCTTACCTTATTACAGATAAGCGCCTCGATTGTTGAAGAATGAAATTAATCCTTTTCCCTAGGTAATCCGTTCTAAAATTCAAATTTAGCTGTCTGTGCAAAATTTATACCTTTAGCGAGCCACGAAATCCCCTGGCAGCATAGTAGGATTCTGCTCCATTGTGATACACAAAGACGTGACCGAAGCGACAATCGCAAAAAAGTGCACCGCCGAGTTCTCTAATATCAGTGGGTGTTTGCACCCAATTTGACGTTTTCATATCGAAATTTTCAAGTTTCTGCAACATTCGATATTGTGCTTCAGTCAAAAGTTCTATGCCCATGGAAGTTGCCATATCAATAGCGTTATTTTCAGGTTTATGTTTTTTTCTTGACTCTAACGCTTCACAGTCGTAACAAACACTTCTGCGACCTTTAGGACTTTCCACTGAACAATCAAAAAAAATGTATTCGTCCTTCTTTTTATCATGACCAACAACATCCGGTTCACCACCAGTTCTTTCCATTTCATTGAGCGACCACAGTTTTTCAGGATTAGCTTCCAGCTTTGCTTGGACTTTATCCCATTCAAGATCTTTATGGCGGTTCATGTTTTTCTCAAAACGGGCTTTCAATGCTCTGAGTAATTCTTCACGTTGTTCTAGTGACAACTTCTTATTTTTCTTTGTCATATTCGTTTCACCCTTATTGTTTTTACTCATAATGGTTGGTTTAAAGACTAACCTGCTTTGTTACGTTAATATCTTCAACAAAAAGAGCACTCTTCCTTCTTGAAGAAAAGCATCTGTTAGCGAAACAACGATAAATGTGACTTAAAGAAGGTTTTATTTCCCCTTATTTTTACGGTGTTCATAAGGGTTTTTTTTTTCGTGATTTCTACCTTTTTGAGAATGAGGCATTGGTTCAGGTGATGGCGGTGGTTCCTTTGATAAAGGTAATGGCTCCATTACTATTGGTTCTCCATCAGGCAACGGCAATAAGCCATTTTTAAAGATACCATCTTTACTATTGTTTTTTTCAAAGTTATCATTTTCAGCTTTACCTATGGGTTGCACAATTCCAAAACTTAAAATAAATACTAAGAAAAAAGAAAAAAGTGCTTTCAAGATATCCCTCCTTAATAAACATTGCTTAGCGGAACAGCGAGATTTATAGTATAAATAAAGAAAAATATAAAATACGGATTATTTAGATATCATATTGGAGGGGTATATGAAGCGATTTCTTTCTCTCAGTCCTATCCTTATCATTTTCTTGTTAGCCGGTTGTATGGAAAGTGAACTCGATCAATCTCTCATAAAAGAAGAGAAGATTGAGCTTGAGTTTTTTTCACCGAAACCTGAAACAGAAGTGATTTTTAATGAACTTATTCAAGAATTTGAAGAACTACATCCGAACGTAACGATTAAGCAGGAAATCGTACCTGAACCGATGACAGTGTTAAAAGCAAGAATTGCACGAGGCGATATTCCGGATCTGTTTATTACGTATCCGATCGAACAAGATTACAAAGTAAGAGCTGAAAAAGGGTATTTACTTGATTTATCAAATGAACCTTTCATTAAGGACATTCAGCCAACGATCCAAAATCGCTACCTTGTAGACGGAAAGATGTACGGTGCTGCTTTAACGCAAAATGCGGTCGGTGTTTTATATAATAAGGATCATTTCGAAGAGTTAAATTTATCGGTTCCGAACAGTTGGAATTCGTTTGTTCAAGTGTTGGAAGAACTAAAGTCTAATGGAAAAACAGCTTTAATTATGCCAAACAAAGATATAAACCAGGCGAGTATTTTTAATTTAAACTTAGTCGCAAATGAATTTGAACCTAGTTATTGGAAAAAGGATGAGTTTTCAATTGTAGATAGTAGTCATTGGAGAGAGATATCGGAAAAAATTCTTACTGTTCTTTTGTATGTGCAGCCAAACTCTTTTGAAGACAGCTATTATGATGCCAATAAAAAATTTGCAAACGGTGAAGCTTCTATGTACATTATGGGAACATGGGCGCTTACGATGATTGAAAAGTCCAATCCTTATTTAAATTATGGCATCTTTCCATTTCCAGCATCAAATCAAAAGGATCATCACGTATTAGGGGGAGTTGATATTGGCTTTGCGGTTTCGGCTGATACAAAATATCCTGAAGAAGCGAAAGTGTTTTTAGCATTTTTAATAAAAAAGGAAAATGCCCAACGAATTTCTGATTTCGAAGGTTCGATTAGTGCTGTTAAAGGAGTTACAAACACCCATAAAGAAGGTCATTTAATAAGGGCAAAAATCGCAAGCGGACAAGTATTAAACTGGCCGAATCATTACTGGGCAGGAGGAACTGCCGCAGAATCCGAGTTTCGAAAATATACGGCTCAGTTTTACGATGATCAAAATATTGATGTTTATCTTGAAAATCTAGAAAAAATGTTTAATCGCTATGCAGATGCTAACGAAAAGAATTAGGTGCCAATATGATTAAATTTCAACATAAGTTAATTATCGCTTTTCTCTGCTTTGTGTTAATTCCTATTATTATTCTCGGTGTTGTTTCTTACACAATTTCATCTAATACGTTACAAAAAAATATTAGTGAGCAGATGATCCAAACGTTAAAGGCAGTTGACCGAAATTTGTTAGCCGCTGTTTCTGAAGTGAATTCCTTTTCTGATTATGTGGTTTCATCAAGTGCCGTTCAGGACTATTTAAATACAAAAAATACGTCCTCGATTTATGAATTTTACAGCGAGCAGCAGGAAATTGCCGGAAAGATGTATGGAACTTCACAGATTGATAATCTTGTGCTTTATAGGCTTAACGGGAATGTGATTACGTATAATGATGAGAAGGTTACGAGCTTAGAGACGCTTCGTTCAAGCTTGTTTTTGGATCAGGTTTTACAGGAAAAAGGCCGTCCGATTTGGTTAGCGCCCTATGAAAACCAAAATCTGTTTTTTAGTCAGGAATATATGCTAACGCAGGCAAGAGTCGTAAAAGATCTTAACACACTTGATAATTTAGGGTATTTCATCTTACAAGTGAAACTGGATTTATTTGATCCGATTTTTAAAGATATTTATGGAGGTCCGAGCGATGAAGTGATTGTAAATAAAGAAGGGATCGTGCTTTATTCATTAAACCGAAATTTCATTGGTAAAACGCTGGACATTGAAAATTTTTCTGAATTTCAAAAGAATAAAAGCGGTTATCTCACTGCTGAATGGAACGATGAAAAAAGTTTGATAACGTACATGCCGTCCAGTTTTGAAACGGGAACAAACTCAGAGCTTTTCCTCGTATCGATAAAACCGTGGAAAACAATTGCCAGTGACATCGTTACTATCCGTAACACGATGTTAGTTGTTGTAGGATTTACGGTGTTAACGGCCGGCTTATTTAACTTGTTGTATTTAAAAAGAATTTCCCGTTTTATTCATGAACTGTTAACACGTATGAAACAAGTTGAAAGCGGCAGATTAAGCAAACGAATGGGAAGGTTCAAATTTAAAGAATTACAAAACATTTCGCACAGCTTTAATAATATGATCGAAAAACTGCAGCAATTGATGAGCGACATTGAAACAGAACAGGAACGAAAGCGGGAGGCCCAGTTTAAAGTGCTGCAGCAGCAAATCAATCCTCATTTTTTATACAATACGCTTGAATCGATTAATGCGCTCGCCGCTTTAAACGGGCAAAGAGAAATTAGTAAAATGACGATTAACCTCGGTAAGCTCCTGCGTATCAGTATTAATGGTGGTTATGAAGTAAAAGTAAAAGATGAGATTCGTCATGTAATCAGTTATCTTGAAATACAGAAAATAAGATTTGATAATCGTTTTGCTTTTGAAGTCGATGTAGAGGAAGAACTGAATGATTATCCGGTTCTTAAACTGATTCTGCAACCGCTCGTAGAAAATATTCTTCTTCATGCGTTTTCAAATAGCGATGAGGAAGGAGGACTTATTAAGATTAGAGGGACGATTTCAAACGGTCAAGGCGAGTTTTGGATTGAAGACAACGGTACAGGTATTGATGAAACTGTCTTAATGGAATTAAATCAGTGGAAATTTAAAAAAAATACTGAAAAGAGTAATGGTCACGGTGTACGCAATGTGGATGAGCGGATCAGACTTTTTTATGGCGAAAAATATGGGCTGCTTATTTGTTCGACGAAACATGAAGGCACGTGTATTAA
Organism: Bacillus taeanensis; assembly: GCF_003318295.1. Classification (GTDB taxonomy): domain Bacteria; phylum Bacillota; class Bacilli; order Bacillales; family UBA6769; genus Maribacillus; species Maribacillus taeanensis. The sequence goes on along the minus strand of NZ_QOCW01000025.1, from coordinate 26,412 downwards.
AATTTCATTTCCAATTAAAGGTGATTAAAATGGGATATAAAGTAGTAATTGCGGATGACGAAAAAATCATTTTAAAAAATCTTACGAGAATCATTGATTGGCACGGATTAAATTGTGAAATCATTGGAACCGCTCAAAATGGACAAGAAGTTATGGAGATCCTTGAAAATGAACAAGCCGACCTTCTCTTAACAGATATTTCAATGCCGGAAATGAGCGGAATTGAACTGTTAAAAACATTAAATAAGCTTGACAGTAAGCCGGTAGTTATTTTAATAAGCGGTTATGATGACTTTGAATATGCAAAAGAAGGACTTAAAAATAACGCGTTCGACTATATTTTAAAACCGATTGATTATGATGAGTTGGAAGAGTGCGTTAAAAGGGCGCTTCACAAATTAAAAGAGCAAAAAGTAAGTGCGTATGAGCAAGAGAAATATGGAATTTATGAGCTGATTACGTTAGGAAAAGCAGACGATTCAATTAACAACAAAAGAGCCATTTATTTCTCAATGATTGTAAAAAACTATAAGGAAGACATCGAAGCGGTTTTTACAAAAAATAAAGACTTCCTATCTAAATGGAATCCAAACTTCTTTGTTTACAAACTGTCAGATAAAGAAGTCATTGTAGTCGTTGAAATGGCAAATCACTTCATCAATGAAGCAGCAGATATTACCGAAGCATTTTCACAGCAGCTCCTTGATGGGGGCTCTAATCAATGTATTATCTCAATTGGTAAAGTTGTGGAGCAGTTATTTGATATAAAGCAGTCGGTTGATGCTGCCAAGGAATTATTAAAATATGAAAATTATATAAGCGGCAATGTTCTGACTGAAGAGCGTTTAAAGGAAGAATATAAACCAAGTCAATCAGCGGCAGAAATGATGGAAGAGGCGATTGAGTATATCCGCAATAACTTTCAAACCGATCTTGGCGTCGAACAGGCAGCCGAAAAAGTGGGGTTAAGTGTAAGTTATTTCAGTCTGCTTTTTAAACAAAAAACAGGTCTTACCTTTCTTGATTATTTAACAAATGTCAGAATGGAATATGCCTGTCTTTTCCTGAAAAATACTGATCTTAAAACATATGAAATTGCCGAGAAAGTCGGCTATATCGATCAGCGCTACTTCAGCCAAGTATTTAAAAGGAAAATGAATCAAACACCGAGTCAATATCGAAAATCGGTAAAAAATAAGTAAGTCTCTCACTGTTAGGTGATGAGGCTTTTTTGTTATCCAGCTGCAGCACCTATCCCCTCGAGTCAAATGTTCTTATGCCGTAAAGGGAAAGAGCCCCTTTTCGTCATAAGAACATTTGACTCGAGGGGATGATCAAGGCGCCTCCGCTTTTATTCCATAATAAGAATTTAAACATTTTTTAGAGAAATGCCGCATTTTGAAAGCGCTGTAAATATCTTATCATTAACTTATGAAAGCGCTGTATGGGTTCGTAACTCAATAATGAAAGCGTTTGATAAGATTTTTAAAAAAACAAGGGGGAGAAAGTAGTATGAAAAAATTAATGTTATTCGTTTCAATTCTGTCTTTAGTTTTCTCGTTAGCTGCCTGCAGTTCAGATGAAACGAGCAGCAGTGAAAAGATTGTAATTTGGACGCAGGCATCAGCGGATCATCCGGAAGGAAAAATGTTTGCGGATCGCGTGAAAAGCTACAATGAAGCAAATCCAGACAAACCGCAGGTAGAAATTCAAAACATTACACGAGCAGGCGCTGGTTCAGGATACATTGATAAATTAAACGCAGCGATTACGGCAAATGACATGCCTGATATTTTTACACTTGATGGTCCGGATATTGGTGCGTATGTAGATGCTGGTCTTCTTGGTGAATTAGATGGCTATATGAGCGAAGGATTTAAAGAAGGGTTCACGCAGTCAATCATTGATCAAGGAACAGTTGATGGAAAGTTTTACGGAATGGGTTATTCAGATTCAGGGGTAGCCGTGATGTATAACGAAGATATGATTAATGCTTTACCAGAAGATTTAAAAGCGTTAGTTCCGGCGGTTGATGAAGATTGGACGTGGGATCAATTCGTCGAGTTATCTAGAAAAATTGATGAGTTTGCGAAAACAACAAATGATCCTGCCTTTGAAAACTATGAAGTCGCTGTAAGTTTATTATTAACAGATATTACTGCAGGTGCTTATGAGTTAGGAACATATTATTTCACACCGCTTCTTTGGGGTAATGATGCAAACATTGTAGGTGAAGACGGCGTAACTGTCGATGGTGTGTTAAACAGTGAGAAGAGTGTGGAAGCATTAACGAAATATGCACAATTATTTGAAGAACCGGCACTTGCAAGCGCAACAGAGTCGGAAAAAACGTTCCATACAGGAAAATCGGCTTTATCTGTAAGCGGTTTCTGGTATGTGAGTGAACTTGTTAATAATTATCCAAACTTAAAGTTTAAGACGGTTCGTTATCCGAAAATGAGCGAAAATTATGATGGATTATACACACCATCCGGAAGCTGGGCGTTTGTTCGTAATGGACAAATTGAAGACGAAGAACGCGTGAAGCAAATTGTAGAAGTGATGGAATGGTTAAACAACGACGAGGCGTCAAAAGAGTATTATCATATGAATGGATCAATTCCGACAAGAATTAATTCAATTGATGTTATTGATACAAATACAGATAACCCATATCACAATGATGCGTGGACGGTATTAAAATATCAAGTTGAAGAAACGAATAAATCTCGTCCGGTCTCCCCTGGCTATCCGTATTTATCAGAAACGTTTGCAAAAGATGTTATTTTAAAAATTGCTCAAAACAAAGCAACGGATTCAGAGACGATCAAGCAGTATGTAGATGATGCGGCGAAGAAAATTGAATTAGAGTTTGAAAAGTATAAAAAATAATTTAAAGAATTAAGAGGCGGGGTTTTGACCTCACCTCTTAATCTCTAAATAAAGGATGTGAAACGATGAAAAATGTAAATTTAGGCCGCTTTGTTCAAGTGAGAAATTTAACAGAGCACTACCGAAACAGCGAGCATTACAAAAAAGGTGAAGTGGCATCAGCTTATGGGTTTTTAATGCCAGCGATGATACTTGCGGTTCTGTTTATTGTTCTTCCGATTGTTTTAGCGTTTACGTACGGATTTACCGATTATTATTTATTAAAGCCGGATGAAAAACAATTTACCGGTCTTGAAAATTTTAAACGAATGCTGACAGATGAAGTATTAATTCAAACCTTTTATAACACAATCAAATTTACGGTTCTTGTTGTTCCTTTACAGCTATCAATGGCACTTGGTTTAGCACTGATCGCAAATAAAAAATTAAAAGGAATCGGCTTTTTCCGTACCGCTTATTTTTCACCGGCGGTTTTATCATTAGTTGTTATTTCAATCCTTTGGACAGTTATGTTAAACCCAACATCCGGACTAATTAATGAAATTCTTATGAATCTCGGTCTTTCAAAGCAGCCGTTTCTTTCAAGTCCAACGCAAGCGATGTACACAATTGTAGTAATCTCGGCATGGTCAGGCTGCGGCTATCAAATGATGATTTTCTTAGCAGGATTACAAAGCATTGATTCTAGTTTATATGAAGCGGCAGACATTGACGGTGCAAATACATTCCAAAAGTTTTTATTTATTACGATTCCTTCCTTAAAGCCAATCTTAATGTTTTTAGTGATTACAACGACGATTCAAGCATTCAAATTGATTGTTCAGCCGATGGTTATGACAGGAGGCGGTCCTGATTATTCAACAATGACGGTTCTGCAATATATTTATGAATATGGCTTCCGTCACCGTAATATTGGTTATGCAAGTGCAATTACATTAGTATTTACGTTGTTCTTAATAGTTGTATCGCTTATAGTTAAAAAGCTATTTAGAGAGGAGAAAGCAGCATGAAGATTGTAAAGAAAATATCCTTTTACTTACTCGCTTCCATCATCGCTCTGCAGTTTCTTATTCCTCTTGCTTGGATGATTCTTTCATCTTTTAAAACAGATGATGTAATTTATAAAGATATCGGTACGATTTTTGCAATTATTCCAAGATTTGAAGACTTATCGTTTAAGTCTTATACAGAATTACTAGGCTTTTATAATATATTTGACAATGTGTTAAACAGTTTAATTTACGCGTCAGTAACGGTGATTATTGGTTTAACGATCAACTCGCTGGCAGGCTATGCGCTTGCAAGATTTAAGTTTCCGTTTAAAGATTCGATTCTTATTTTTGTTATCGCGTTAATGATCGTTCCAATTGAAGCGACAATTCTTCCTTTATTTTTAGTTGTCAATGAAATGGGCTTAATTAATACAGTTCCGGGCTATTTACTTCCGTTTATCGTAAATGTAATGAACATCTTTTTGTTCAGACAGCACTTTCTATCATTTCCTGGTGAGTTAATTGAAGCGGGGAAAATTGATGGACTAAGTGAAATCGGCTGTTTCTTCCGAATCGTTGTGCCATCAAGCTTAAATATGTATATTACAGTAGGAATTTTAACATTCTTAGCTTCTTGGAATGATTTCTTATGGCCGGTTATGGCGCTGTCTAAGGCAGAGTTAATGCCAGTTCAAGTAGCGTTAAATGCTGTTTTCAGTGATACGTACAATATTTTTACAAGTCATATTATGGCTGCATTAACAATTGTCACGATTCCGATTGTGATCTTATATATTATTTTCCAAAAATACATTGTCAGCGGCTCTGTGCAAAGCGGAATTAAATAAGAGAGGTGTATTATGAATCGATTACAAAAAGCAAACGACTATATTCAAAACAATAAAGCGAAAACAACGAACCGACCTTATTTTCACTTTTCGCCTGGAATAGGCTGGATGAATGATCCGAACGGTTTTTCGTTTTACAAAGGGAAGTATCATCTTTTTTATCAATATTACCCGTACGATATCGTCTGGAATGATATGCACTGGGGCCATGCGGTGACAGAAGACTTCGTTACGTGGGAGTACCTTCCTGTCGCGCTCGCAAACGACAAAGCTTACGATGCAAACGGGTGCTTTTCGGGAAGTGCGATTGAAAAAGACGGAAATCTTTATTTAATGTATACCGGCCACATTGATCCGAATCTCGGTTTTGATCGCGATGAGAGGGAAGTTGCCGAGCGTCAATGTATTGCTTTTTCTGAAGATGGCGTTACCTTTAAGAAGTATGAACAAAATCCGGTGATTGGTGAAAAACAGTTACCTGAAGGCTATCTGATCTGCGATTTTCGCGATCCAAAGGTGCTTGAAGTAGATGGTGTTTACTATTGTGTGCTGGCAGTTCGAAACGCAGAAAGACGTGGCGAGATTATTATGTTTCAATCAACGAATCTATTAGACTGGACGTTTCATTCGTCGATTTACGAAGCGAAATTTGAAGACAATCTTCTGTTAGAGTGTCCTGATTTAATCCGCATTGACGACAAAGATGTGCTTTTGTTTTCTGAAATGCCGTGCGATCCTGAATATCAAGAAGTTGTTCAAAATACTACCGCTTATGTAATTGGTGAAATGGACTTTAAAAAAGGAATCTTTACACCAGAGAAAAAGGGACTGTTAGATTACGGTCAAACGTTCTATGCGCCGCAGTCTACGGAAGGAAAAGATCATGAGCGCCTGTTAATCGGCTGGATGCACCGCTGGCATCAAACAACACCGCCAAAAGAATACGGCTTTAACGGCATGATGTCGCTGCCAAGAAAGTTAACGATCCAAAACGGTAAATTAATGCAGCAGGCAGCCATTAACCACGAATTTTATTTTAAACAAACAGTCAGTCTTGAAAATAAAGTTTTACAAAATGCAGCGTTCGACATTGAGGGTGAAGGAACAGGATATTTAAAGCTTAATTTTTCGCCTTCAAGAGGTAAAAACTTTACGATTGAGCTTCACAAAAGTGCTGAATCATCAACGCGTATTCATGTAGACGCGGAAAACAACCGTATTTTCTATGAATCTGATTACGGCAATCAAGGCATTATCACAATTAACGATTGCTTTCGAGATGACGAGAATACGCTTGAATTTTATGTTGATCTCCATTCTGTAGAATTATTTATTAACGGCGGGGAAAAGGTTGCTACTTTTACTGCTTATGATCAAGGTAAAGGGAAGACAGTCTCCATTTCAGCGGAAGATAAGATTGAATTAACACACATTTATTTTGAGGAGTTTTGCTTATAATTTACAGTCAAGGTTGATTTGGAAAAGTTTTAATCCTTTTATAACAAGGCGCATCACTTGTATAAAAAGTGGTGCGCTTTTTTGTTGTATAAAAAAGATTTTAAAAATATGTCAACAACTCTGACGACTAAATTGAATTTTTATTTGATTGAATCAGTGCAAACACTTCATTAAGATAAAATTAGAGTAAAAACAATTAAATATTGTCAACATCTTGTTAGAATTGATGTAAAAAACTCTGGTAACAGCACATGAACTTTGTTTAATGAAAAATCAGCGAAGGGGGTTGTATGGTGAAGCGAGTCTATCTTTTGGTCTTTGTTTTTTCTGTTCTGTTAATAGGTTTTATATTGAAATCATCTTTGAGCGAGAAACCTAAAGTAGTTGTTGTTTTAAAAGAATTAAACAACAATCAATATTGGGACATTGTGAAAGCAGGCGCAGAAAAAGGCTTTCAAGATTTTGGGGTGGATGGAAAAGTGCTTGCTCCTAGTAACGAGTACAAATTAGATGAACAGAATCAGCTGTTAAACACCATTCTTAACGAAAGTCCGGATGTATTAATTGTTTCCCCAATTGACACCTCTATCGCTGCTGCATTAAAGAAATTTCATAGTAATAATATTCCTGTATTGCTGGTGGATACAGATATTTCTTGGCAGCAGAAAACAGCTTATATTGGTACCGATAATTTAGATTTAGGCAGTAAAGGAGGGGCTTTATTGGCTTCAGGTCTTCAACCTGGCGATAAAGTGGCTTTGCTTACAGGAGATGTCAGCAATCCGGTAATAAGTGATCGAACAATAGGCGCTAAAACTAGTTTAGAAGCTGCGGGGGTTGAAATAGCTGTACATAAAACAGTACCTAATGATACAAAGCAGGCAAAAAGCATAATGGAGGCAATTTTACAGGATCATTCTGATATTAAAGGGGTTTATGCCACAACTGATATTCTTGCTATCAGTGCGGTTGAGGTTATTGAGGAAAATCAACTTGATATTTTAGTGATTGGATCGGATGGAATTGCGGAAATGGTTCAGTTAATAGAAGAAGGAACGTTATCAGAAACAATAGCACAGAACCCTTATGATATGGGGTATTTAAGCGTGCAAACTGCCTTGAAATTAGTGCAGGGAGAAAATGTGGAGCGAAATATTGGCAGTGGTGTAGATATTATTACGAAAGATAATGCAGAAGATCGACTGGATTTTACGAGAGAGCTGTTGAGATAGTATATGGAAAAAATATCAACATTTTAAAAGTGTCAACAACTATATTGACGAAATCGCACTTTCCTTTCATTGAGTTGTTGCTGTTACCGCTTTAATATAAGGGTGTAGAAATTATTATTTAAAAAGTGTCAACAAGAGATCTTAAAATAGGTGATCTTGTTTTTAATAAGCAGTAAAGGGGGAAATATCGATGACACAAACTAGTAACGTTGAATTTAAAGTGAAATTGCAGCGTTTCGGCAGTTATTTAAGCGGTATGATTATGCCGAATATCGGGGCATTTATAGCATGGGGAATTATTACAGCACTCTTCATTCCAGCTGGATGGTTTCCAAACGAAAGTCTTGCTAAGTTAGTTGATCCGATGGTTATGTATTTACTGCCGCTTTTAATTGGGTTTACAGGCGGTAAAATGCTTTATGATGTACGAGGCGGAGTTGTAGGTGCTACAGCAACGATGGGTGTTATTGTTGGCGCAGACATTCCGATGTTTTTAGGAGCAATGATTATGGGACCGCTCGGCGGATATGCGATCAAAAAGTTTGATGGAGCGATTCATGGTAAAGTTCGTCAAGGCTTTGAAATGCTTGTAAATAACTTTTCAGCCGGAGTTATTGCGGGGGTTTTAACACTTCTCGCATCCCTAGCAATTGGTCCGGTCGTACTTGGGTTAAACAAGGCACTTGGAGCAGGTGTAGGAGTAATTGTTGATGCAGGACTGCTGCCAATTGCCAGCATTTTCATTGAACCAGCGAAAATACTCTTTTTAAACAATGCGATTAATCACGGGATTTTAAGTCCATTAGGAATTGAGCAGGCAGCTGCTGCCGGAAAGTCGATTTTATTCTTATTAGAAGGAAATCCTGGTCCGGGCTTAGGAATTTTACTTGCGTACATGTTCTTTGGTAAAGGGATGGCAAAACAGTCATCATCAGGTGCAGCAGTGATTCATTTCTTTGGTGGCGTTCAGGAGATTTATTTTCCTTATATTTTAATGAAGCCGCTTCTTCTTTTAGCAGCAATTGCCGGTGGTATGAGTGGTGTGTTTACATTTAGTTTATTAAATGCAGGATTGGTAGCGCCGCTTTCACCAGGAAGTATTTTTGCGGTGATTGCAATGACACCAAGAGGCGGATACTTTGCAGTGCTTGCCGGTGTAGTTGTATCAGCTGCAGTATCATTTGCAGTAGCTTCTGTAATTTTAAAAGCAAGCAAAACAGAAGAGGAAGATTTATCAGAAGCAGCCGAAAAAATGCAGCAAATGAAAGGTAAGAAAAGCAGTGCAGCGTCAGCTCTTGCAGCAAAGTCAGAAGAAAAAGCACAAGAGAACAAAGAAAAAGTCGTTCGTGCAAATGTAAATAAAATTATTTTCGCATGTGATGCGGGAATGGGTTCAAGCGCAATGGGCGCATCAATTTTACGCAGCAAAGTACAAAAAGCTGGTTTAGATATTGAGGTAGCGAACACGTCGATTAACAATCTGCCAAATGATGCGGATATCGTGATTACGCATAAAGACTTAACAGACCGTGCGAAAGCAAAGCTGCCAAATGTCGAGCATATTTCTGTTGATAACTTCTTAAGCAGTCCGAAATACGACGATCTTATTGGTGAATTACAAGAAAACGGTGAGACAGAAGAACAAGTAATCTCAGAAGAACCTACACAAGAAATTAAAAAAGAAGAGGTCAATAAAATTATTTTCGCATGTGATGCGGGAATGGGTTCAAGTGCAATGGGCGCATCGATTTTACGCGACAAAGTTAAAAAAGCAGGTTTGAATATTGAGGTAGCCAATACATCAATTAATAATCTGCCAAATGATGCGGATATTGTTATTACGCATAAAAACTTAACAGACCGCGCAAAAGCAAAGCTGCCAAATGCGGAACATATTTCAGTAGATAATTTCCTGGCAAGTCCAAAATATGAGGAATTAATCGAGCGCTTAAAGCAAGCGATGTTAGTCAGAAGTTAAAAAAGTAATTTGATTAATAAAAACTAAATGAAATAAGGAGAGGTTAACAAATGGCACAACAAATTTTATCAGCAGACAATGTGTTATTAAATGTACATGCAGCAGCGAAGGAAGAAGCAATTAAGATCGCAGGGAATCTTTTAGTAGAACAAGGTTACGTAGAAGCATCATACATTGATAAAATGATGGAACGTGAAGAGCTAACCTCAACATATATGGGTAACTTTGTGGCGATTCCACACGGTACAGAAGATGCGAAGAAATCTGTAAAAACTTCAGGTCTTTCCATTGTCCAAATTCCAGACGGTGTTGATTTTGGCGGCGGAATTGTAAAGCTTGTCATTGGGATTGCAGGGAAAGACGGTGAGCATTTAGAGATTCTTTCTAAAATTGCGCTTGTATGCGCAGATGAAGACAAAGTAAATCAAATTATTAACGCAACATCCAAAAGTGAACTTCTCTCTTTCTTTGAAGAGGTGAATTAAGATGTTAGCTGTTCATTTTGGAGCAGGCAACATTGGCCGCGGCTTTATCGGAAGCTTGTTAAGTCAATCCGGTTATCAGGTTTATTTTGTCGATATTAACAGTGAGTTAATTGATGCATTAAACGAGAAAAAAGCTTATCGCGTTGTGCTTGCCGATGAATCAAAAGAAGAGCTTTATATTGAAGGCGTGCAGGGCATTAACAGCCAAACGGATCCTGAAAAAGTAGTTGAAATGATCGCAAAAGCAGATCTTGTGACAACAGCGGTTGGTCCAAATATCTTAAAGTTCATTGCGGACCTTATTGCAGATGGTTTACGTAAACACGCTAATGAAACAGAGAAGCCGTTAAATGTGATTGCCTGTGAAAACGCAATTGGCGGCAGCACGATGCTTAAGAACAGTGTTTATGAAAAACTATCTGATGAAGAGAAGTCAGCATTTGATAAACAGTTTGGCTTCCCTGATTCAGCGGTTGACCGCATTGTCCCAAATCAAAAAAATGAAGACAAATTAATGGTGTCAGTTGAGCCTTTTTATGAGTGGGTAGTTGATCAGTCAAAAATTATCGGTGAAAAACCGCCAGTTGAAGGTGTAACATATGTTGATGATTTAACACCTTATATTGAGCGCAAACTTTTCACAGTTAATACAGGTCATGCTGTTACTGCCTATTTAGGTTATCAATTTGGTGTGAAAACAATTAAAGAAGCGATGGATACAGCTGAGATTCGTGAAAGTGTTGAAAAAGCACTTCATGAAACAGGCTCGCTTCTCGTAGAAAAATATGATTTTAAATTAGAAGATCATACAGCGTATATTCATAAAATTTTAAAACGCTTTGAAAACCCATATATTTCTGATGAAGTAACACGTGTTGGCCGCGCGCCGATTCGTAAGCTTGGCGAAAATGATCGTTTAGTCGGTCCAGCTGTTCAAATTGTTGAGATGTTAAAGGAAGAACCAACATATCTAGCATCTGCCATTGCAGCAGCTCTTCTTTATAACTTTGAAGGAGATCCTGAAGCGGTTCAAGTACAAGAAACTATTGCATCTGAAGGTGTGTTAGGAGCACTTCAAAAATACAGCAGCTTAACGGAAGATCGTCCGCTGACAGCTCTTATTATCAAGCAGTATGAAGAAATAAAAAGTAACGTACAAGCTTAATGGAAGCAAAGTGAACGAATAGGGATCTGATCCCTGTTCATTCACTTTACATAATGAAAGGGGAAAACGATTATGACACAAGTGATTAAAGGAATTGCCGCTTCATCTGGAATTGCGATTGCAAAAGCATTTGTTCTTGAAAACCCTGAACTTGAAATTGATACAAAAACGATTCAAAATGCCGATCAAGAAATTGAGCGCTTAGATGAAGCTTTAAACCAATCCAGAAAAGAATTGGAAGCGATTAAAGAGCATACTGAAAAAGAACTTGGTGCAGATAAAGCAGAAATCTTTGCGGCGCACCTTTTAGTTCTTCAAGACCCTGAACTTGTTGATAAAGTCAAAAGTAAAATTAAAAATGAAAGCGCTAATGCAGAAAGTGCACTAAACGACGTGGCCAACATGTTTATTACGATGTTTGAACAAATGGATAACGAATATATGAAAGAACGAGCTGCTGATATTCGTGACGTATCAAAGCGCGTGCTTGCTCACCTTCTAGGTGTAACATTCGCATCTCCAGCTTCCATTACAGAAGAAGTGATTATTATTGCAGAAGACTTAACACCATCTGACACAGCACAGTTAAACCGCAAATATGTTAAAGGATTTGCGACAGACATCGGAGGACGTACGTCTCACTCTGCGATTATGTCCCGCTCAATGGAAATTCCAGCGGTTGTTGGAACAAAAACAGTAACTGAAGCGATTAAAGCCGATACATTACTTATTATTGACGGATTAGACGGCGATGTGATTGTTAATCCGTCAGAAGAAGAAATCGCCCAGTATACGAAAAAGAAAGAACAATTTGAAGCGCAAAAAGCAGAATGGGCGAAGCTTGTAAACGAGCCGTCTTTGACAAAAGATGAACACCATGTTGAACTTGCGGCTAATATCGGTACTCCAGATGATGTAAAAGGCGTACTTGAAAATGGCGCGGAAGGCGTTGGCTTATATCGTACGGAATTTTTATACATGGGACGTAATGAACTGCCAACAGAAGACGAGCAGTTTGAAGCATATAAAACCGTGCTTGAAAAAATGGAAGGCAAGCCGGTTGTGATCCGGACATTAGATATTGGCGGTGACAAAGAGCTTCCATATTTAAACCTTCCAAAAGAAATGAACCCATTTTTAGGATTCCGTGCAATTCGTCTTTGTTTAGAAGAGCAGGATATTTTCCGCACACAGCTGCGTGCACTGCTTCGCGCCAGCACATTTGGAAATTTAAAAGTGATGTTCCCGATGATTGCCACACTTGATGAGTTTAGACAAGCAAAAGCGATCCTTCTTGAAGAAAAGGACAAGCTAGTTTCTGAAGGTGTCAAAGTATCTGATAACATCGAAGTCGGCATGATGGTTGAAATTCCATCAACAGCTGTAATGGCCGATCTGTTTGCGAAAGAAGTTGATTTCTTCAGCATCGGAACAAACGATTTAATTCAATACACGATGGCAAGCGACCGTATGAATGAAAAAGTTTCATATCTTTACCAGCCGTACAACCCGGCAATTTTACGACTTGTCAATATGGTTGTAAAAGCCGCACATAAAGAAGGCAAATGGGCTGGCATGTGCGGTGAAATGGCTGGTGATTCGATCGCAATTCCACTTTTACTAGGAATTGGTCTTGATGAGTTCAGTATGAGTGCAACATCGATTCTTGCTGCACGCAGTCAAATTTCAACTCTATCAAAAGCAGAGATTGAAGCAGTGATTGACACGATTTTAACGATGTCAACGGCTGAGGAAGTAGAGGCATTTGTGAAAGAGACATTCATCAAATCTCAAAATCACGTTTTGGCAAAGTAGAAAAAAAAGATGGCTTCTTCTCAAAATGATTTAGATTAGTTGTTGTTTAGTCCTATTTCGTTTCCAAAACTAATTAAGTAAACAAGAATCAAAATTTTCACCTGCATAAAAAGATGTTTTTATGCAGGTTTTTTCTGAAGCAGAGCGTTGAAAATTTTGATAAATCACTACTGTCCAAAGAATGAGAGGAAAATAGCTTTGAGTTCATTGGGTTTTCGCACATCTTTTAATGTTAGTTTATAGTTTCGTAACGTATCAATTGTCCAGCCATAATCATTTTTAATTTGTAGTTGTTTCCTTTTAACTGCTCCTTTGATTTTTACTTTATTAGGAGCAGTATTGACGCTTTTATATGCAACTTAAAAGTGGTGAAAAATTAACCGAAGTTTCGGTCTTTATAGATCTCTTTACAAGGTGCTGCCACACCAGGGGAATAGGCAAGGCTTAAGTCTTTTGCGTTTTGGACAGGTACCTTTGCATTTACTTCTAGCTTTCCTTGTTTGGCTTTATGCATGGCAAGTGCTTCATCACGTAATGATTTCATATTTCTCTCCATCCTTTCCGTTATAAAACGATCTCTTTTTCTTTTAAATGAGCCCCAGCAATTCCTGGATGTGTCATTTCATAGCTATCTAAAATAATATTGAGTTCTTCATTTGAAAGTATATTGGATGCAAGACACAGTTCACGTACTGATTTCCCTGATGTGATTGCTTCACGTGCAAGTTGTGCTGATTGTTCATAGCCAATATGTGGATTGAGAGCCGTAATCACCCCAACACTTTTTTCAACGTTTTCTTTTAAAAGCTGTTCATTTGCCTCAATACCAGCTACACAGTAATCGGTAAAAACTTGGAAGCCGTTTGTCATCATATGAATCGATTGAAGCAGGTTAAAGACAAGAACAGGTTCCATAACATTGAGCTCAAACTGTCCTGCTTCAGAGGCGAGGCTTATAGTCTGGTCATTTCCCATCACATGAAAGGCAATTTGGTTAATGACTTCAGCCATAACAGGATTCACCTTTCCAGGCATAATCGATGAACCAGGTTGACGGGAAGGTAAGTGAATTTCATTAAGACCAGTACGGGGGCCAGATGCCATAAAGCGCAGATCATTTGAGATTTTCGACATGTTCACCATACTAATTTTTAAAGCCGATGATACTTCCGTGTAGGCGTCTGTATTTTGTGTGGCATCGACAAGGTGTTCCGCTCCTGTTAATGGCAGTCCGCTAAACTCTGAAAGATAACCGACGACAGCTTCAATATATTTTGGATCAGCGTTTAATCCGGTACCAACCGCAGTTGCCCCCATATTCACCTCATATAAATGCTCACGTGTACGTTCAATTCGTTTAATGTCGCGCAAAATCATGCGGTGGTAGCTCTCAAATTCTTGACCAAGTCGAATGGGTACGGCATCCTGTAGATGTGTCCGGCCCATTTTAATAATGTGATCAAAACTTCGTGCCTTTTCACTGAAGACAGATGCCATATAACGCATCACATCAAGGAGTTTCTTTAACATATTTAAGGCAGCCATATGAATCGTAGTTGGAAATACATCATTTGTAGACTGTGCCATATTGATGTGACTGTTTGGACTTAAATAAGCATAGTTACCCTTTTCTTTTCCTAAAAGTTCAAGAGCTCGATTTGCGATCACTTCATTGGCGTTCATATTTAGTGATGTTCCGGCACCACCTTGAATGGGATCCACGATAAACTGGTCGTGAAGCTTACCAGAAAGGATTTCATCGGCTGCTTCTATAATTGCATGACCAAAATAGGGTGAGAGATGTCCTGTCGCCATATTGGCTCGTGCAGCTGCTTTTTTTACGATTGCAATGGCATAAATAAGTGATTCATGAACACGATATCCGGTAATTGGGAAGTTTTCAACTGCGCGTAATGTTTGGATTCCATAGTAGGCATCGTAGGGTACTTCTTTTTCCCCTAAAAAGTCCTTTTCAATTCGGTATGGCGGTTTACCATTCATACAAATTCCTCCTCGTAATGAATAAAAGATTAATAGATTGCAAGTCTTCTGTTCTTTTGAATGCTTGAACTAGTAAACATATCATTACTTTCCATAAGTTGTTTAATTTCTTTTAAATTTTTTGTTTTTCCTAATGCAATCATTAATTTAGGGACAAGTGCTTCCGTATTAAAATCTTTTCCAAGGATAACCTTGTTTTCATCGAGCTTTTTTCCTGTTTCATATAGACTTAAATGAATGCCCTCTTCAAGACACTGTGTGGTAATTACGACAGCGATTCCTAATTCAATGAGCTTATTAATTTCAGCTGCAATATTTTTTTTCAAAAATGGTATACCACCACTTCCAAATGCTTCAATAATTACTCCATTATAATGGTTTTTAATATAATGGAAGATTATTGGATCTATACCAGGATAAAGTTTTAAAATAAAAATGTTTGAACAAAGCTCTGTATTTAGTTGAAGTGGTTTATTGTTTCGTTTTGGCTGTGTTCCCAAATAATGCACGCTATCGTCTTCAATAAAAGCAATATAAGGAGCGTTAATGCTTTCAAAGGCATCGTAGCTTTTGGTGCGCATTTTTACTGCGTTTTTCCCATTAATAATTCGACCATCAAAAACAACATAAACACCGCTCACATCTTCACAAGCCATTTTATAGGCTTGCAATAAATTTTTCCGTGCATCAGTTTTACTGTAATGAATTGGTACTTGTGAGCCTGTTAGAATAACGGGCTTACCAAGGTTAGTTATCATGTATGATAATGCTGCAGCAGTGTAGGCCATAGTATCCGTACCGTGTGTAATAATAAAACTGTCGTAAGCATCATAGTTTTTCTGAATCGCTTCCGCAAGTTGTATCCAATGTTCAGGCAGTATATTACTGCTGTCTAAGTTTAATAGTTGTTTGCTTTCAATCTTGAAGTTTTTATCAATTGGTAGATAGTTTATTAATTCTTCAGATGTTAGTTCAGGTGTTAAACCCTGACCCTTTTCAACAGAGACAATCGTTCCTCCGGTGGCAAGCAATAATATATTTTTCATTCTATCTCCTCCATACTTGTTCATATATGTATTAAAAGTATTGGATTGTTCCCTTACTACCAGCATAACGGACGCGCTTCATTCCATATAAAGCAACTAAAGATGTCTAACTAGTTAGGGGGTTAATCAGGTATGGCCTTTAATTGTTAATTAGCGTTTTCATGAATAGCTTGTTCCACAGCTTGTTCAGGTTTAGCCTGCCATATGAATTTTCCTGTAAACCCATAAATTAAGGCAATTGCGAGTGAAACAAAGCTTAACCACATAAATGGTACATATGATAGTGTTGCTACTCCGAGAATACCAGCCATGAAAATACCGTTATCAGACCAGGGGATCATTCCAGAAGTTAATGTTCCACCAACTTCGGTATTACGTGATAATACTCTGCGATCAATGTTTAATTTGTCATAGCTTGTTTCCATAATTTTAGGCGTTAAAATAAGTGATACATACATAGCGCAGCCGAAAACATTTGCTAAGAAAGCTACAAGTAAGGTGGAAAATGTAACATTACCTGCTGAATTTAATTTGTGCTCAAACTGTGCAACAATCACTTTTAATACACCTAATTTTTCTAATAATCCACCAAATCCAAGTCCGAAAATTATGACAACAATTGAACCAAGCATTCCTTGAATGCCACCGCGATTTAGAAGGTTATCAATAAATTCGATGCCAGATTGGATGAAAAAACCGTTATAGGCTGTGCTGATCGCATCAGCAAAGTTCATACCTTGGAAAAGTGAAGCCCATATTGCACCAAGCAGAGCACCTATCGCAATTGTCGGCATTGAAGGCTGTTTCATAACAAGAAGCAGAATAACAACGATTGCAGGAATCATCATCCAAATCTGAATGTCAAACTGTTCAAGAAGTGCTGTTTTAATAAATTCAACACGTTCTAAGTCAACATTTTTCCCACTGTAGAGAAATCCAGCACCTGTAAAGAGAATCCCGGTAATGATAAATGCCGGAACATCTAGATACAACATTGATTTTACGTGTGAAATGACATTTACTTTTGACATCGATGCAGCAAGAACCGTACTGTCGGATAATGGTGACAATTTATCACCAAAATAAGCACCAGAAAGAACTGCTCCAGCTACCATTGGAAGGGGAATACCGAGGCCTTCTCCAATTCCCATCATGGCAATTCCTGCTGTTCCAACTGTTCCCCAAGAAGTCCCGGTTGCTAAAGATGTAATGGAACAAATAATAAGTGTTGCTAACAAGAAAATGCTTGGATGAATAAATTCTAATCCATAGTAGATGAGCGTGGGTACAATACCGCCGGCGATCCAAGTTCCAATAAGAGCGCCAACCGCGGTTAAGATCAATACAGCTTCAAGTCCATTTGAAATTCCTCTCATAATTCCTTCTTGAAGTGTATGATAACGATAACCTAAACGCAGGCCGAGTAAAATTACAAGAAACCAAGAGATAAATAAAGCGAGCTGAATCGGTAAGTTAAAAAATGCTGTAAAGGAAAAGACAACTGCAAGAAATAATAACAATACAACAACTACTTCCGTTAGTGATGGTAACCGTACATTTTTCAATTCAAATCCCCCTTAAAATTAGTAAAGCGCTTTCAAATGAGTGAGTTTAGAAGGGTTTTTACGCTTAAATGATTCATTTTGTGCGCGATATGCGACATCTTGAATAATTTGTTCTCGTATAGCGACCCTTTAGGGTTATTATAACAACTATTTTCAAAAAAACAATAATTTATTTGCGCGTTTTGCGAATTTTATAAATTATATGTTTTCATTTCGCGTACGAAAAGTTATTTGGGATATAGCAATTTGTAATGAACAGGATGTAAATACATAAAATAACGTTTTATACAGAAAAATATTTTACGAACGACTTTTTGGTAGAATAAGAGAAAAAAAGAATCAAAGATAGAGCAAATATGACATATTAACCAGTTTTAGAATGTTAATTGAATGGTAGGGTTCAGAGCATTCACTTCTTGTAGAAAAATGAGGTTAAAATACGAGGCAGAGAAACACTTTCTGACGAAATTAATTTTTATTTTACGTATGATGTGATGTAGGTGAGAATCACTTAAATGCAGATAAGGGTGCCTTAAGACAGTCCTTTTTTGTAAAGAATGTATCACTTAGCAGCGAGGAAGTAAGTTCGACGTGGAATCCAAGTTTAAGTCTCAAGTATAAGGGCGACTATGTCTCTGCTCTCGCCTTAAGGCTCAGCAGTCGATGAATTTTCTTTATTTTTGTAAAAGCTGTCGTTTTGCACGAACAAATGCAATAAAATCAATAAGTTCATCTTCAGAAATTTTTTTGTTGTCTATGTTTATACTAATTGTCGAATGAGAGTTCTTATCTGTAAGTTCAATTTTCTTGTTTGATAAGGTAGGAGGATCTACTCTATCTAACAAGTAATCGGTTGATGTGCCGAATAAATCTGCAAGTTTAATTAATGATTCAAGTGATGGTTGGCGGTAACCGGATTCATAACCTGCATAAGTACTTTTAGCAATTCCTAAAAGATCTGCTGTTTTCTGAAGAGACCACTCTTTGTTCTTTCTTAATTGTGCGAGCTGTTCTAAAAACATTACAATATCTCCTTAACTATTCTCCTATTTATCGTTAATCTCCATGGACATGAGTGACCTTAAAAGAAAATTTCGACGGTACAAGGATGTGCTTTTGATAATTCGTCTCGTATTCTTTCACAGCTTTCTTTTCATTCATAAACGGATTAGACCCATCATAGACAACCATTATATCCGTTATTTTTTCATTGTTAGCTGTAATTTCCCAAATGAAACCAATTCGTTCTCCTAATTCTTCTTCAAAATAAGCAACAATTACTCTTACATTCTTTTTTGGGGAAGGAAATCCTTCTTTGGGATTCATCGTTGTAATGTCATTTATATGGGCAATTCATCGGAATCTTAATCGTGAAAGGAATTTTTAGGGAACGGCAGATGCTATTGTTACAGATAACTTCTAAAATCAAATTACATGATTCGTTTGGCTTCAAAATAGAGAACTTGAATAAATTTTTTCATATTAATTCGAGCAGATGAAGGAGGTACCGGTGATTCGCTAGTTAATTCATTCATCTTTTTGCGTACTGTTGTAAAATCAAAAAAGAGGGAAGCGTAATTTTCAAATTTTGGATTTGAAAAATCAGTAAGTCCAAGAGATGCTAAATGCTCTAATGACTAGTAAATAGCTCTTCGAACACGTTGTTTAGAAGCTTTTCTCTCTTTTATTAATTCTATCTCTGTCGCTGTTTTTCCATATTTCTTTTCTGCCAAATGATCAAAAGTTTCTTTAAGGGAAGGGAATCCGTTATCAAAGCTGTGTTCTTTCTCATAATTAAATAAAATATGTAATATATCTAACAAGTCTTTACTACCTTTTTCACCAGCGATACCTAATTCAGATAAAAGGAACCGTCCAGAAGTTACGATATTGTTCTCCTTAAATGAATTTTCCCTTTGAACACTTTGGGAATCAAAGTGAAGTACATTATTTAATGATTTGTGAATGTCTTGTAGCGATTTTTCTAAGCGAGTATGTTCGATAACTTTCCGTATAACGGCTAATACTTCGACTTTATTAATTGGTTTCGTAATATAATGATCAATTCCGAGCAAATAGGCTTCACCAATTAATTCTTTTGACTCCACTTGAGAAATCATAATAATTTTCCCTTTAAATGTTGGTTTTATATAACGAATGGTCTCAATTCCGTCTCGAATTGGCATTAATAGATCAATCAATAAAATATCTACTTGTTTCAAAGTCAGTGTTTCTCCATCTAACAGTGAACCATCTTCGGATTCTCCCACTACTTCTCCAAGGTCCCCATCTTCAATAATTTGAGCTAGCATAAAGCGAACTGCCATATCATCATCTGTTATATAAAAACGCATCCAATCATTCTTTCTCAATCAAATGATTAACCGGTAATCGAATAGTGGAAACTGATTCTATTCCCTTTGAACCGCTTTGGATAGTAACTTCTCCATTAAGCTTTTCAACCGTTTCTTGTACGTATGTTAGTCCTATACCTGTTACTGGTTCCAAGATGATCATATTTAGTCATGAACCCAGGTTTGGAAATTAACTCTATGTGCCTGTCTGAAATACTAGGTCTATCATCATAAATATAGATCTCTATCCATTCAATGCTGTTTGTCTGTACAAATTGTAATGATTCTTGCATCTTGAATGACTTCTACAGCATTTGTAACTAAATTATTGATACTAGAAAGAATCATGTAAATATGGTAAGAAGGATGAGAGCTTTTAATCGCGTATAAAAATTGAATATTTTATTTCTAATAAACAAGTATTTTTCTTATTTGTCTTTCTCTTTCTCTAGACTGTGCTTCATACAGTTTTAACATGTTGAATAAATTTACAACAATAAAGCTGTGAGAAAGGACGATAATGAACATTTCGTTCAATGCTTCTAATGTAATGGTTACTCCCAAAACAAAATATTGTATAAATAACTCAACAAAATCAAATAATCTTTCAATTATGATGCCGGTAAAGTTCTATTATCAAAAGACTTTTATGAAAACGATTAACTTTTGTCAAATAAAAAAGACAAGCGTAAGTGAAGGAAAAGAAAAACGTCGGATAGTGGGATTGAAAGGAAGTAATCCAGTCAAAACTCTTCTGATAATGATACTATAAACATCATTAGAATAACAATATAGATGTTTTTTTCATTAAAGGATTGGTGTTCAAGAATGTCACTTCCCAATTTTATATAAAAAACAGTATACATTTTCAGCTCTCCTAACGCAATGTCTCTTTACTTTATATATAAAAATAAATTTGTTAGAAAATAGTTAAGGTTTTTGTGTTTTTTCGTTATATTCTGTAGTTCGGATTATAAGATTAGGAATTCATTGTTAAACGACAAGAATAGGAATTCTTTTAAAAAGGATATATTTCAAGAGATTATAAATGGTGATCATCAACTTAATAGTTATTGTTTTGCTTGGCGGGATTGCTTTTGCAGCATTAAATGATTACATAAAGTAAAAGAAAGCAGGCAAAGACCTCGTCTTCTGCGTTTCTAACATTTTTGGTTTTAAAAATGTAGAATGTTGGGGGAGGGATGAAGAGCCATTTTTAAAAAAGAATGAACACGTACAGAGAAGTTTATAAAAGCCACAGCACTATAAATTGGATTCTAGGTTTAACCTGAAGATTCTAGATTGAAAAAATCATAGGTTTAATCTATAACCCGAATTATAGAAAAATGAAAAAGTCCATAATTCGGGTTTTTGTGTGTCCTAAAAAGTAGATTTATGTTTAAAATCGACAGATGAATTAGAAACTTACACCCCATCATCCTGAATGGTTAAATTTATGTTGTATTTAATCGGAACCTCACTAAATGTTTGGTCCCAATCTTTTTTGATTTCTCCCCATATTTTAGGATGTTCAATTCTCAATCGATTTCCGAAGCCGGCAACGTCTACTTCGTATTCCTTCTGCATTTTTTCTACTACATTCTCTACCAAACGTTTTACTTCTTTTTCGACGGCTTTTTCTGCGTTCTTTAGAATTTCATTTTCAAAAAGTTTTCCTGAAACTATCCAATTTTCAGATAGACGTCCCTCTGATTCGATGTTCACATCAAAGGAGATGTTGTTTCCATTAATACGGGGTTGAATAAAGCTTTTCATAGACGCTATTTCGTATACGATTGGCTGACCTGTCTCTTGACCAAAGGTTTCCACTATACCACCTTTACCGTTTCCGGTTATCCAAGTTAATCCTTCCAATTCCTCTTTACTAAAAAAACCAATTAGTTTTTTTGTTTTTCCTTTAATTATGGCAGCCCCCTCAAATTTCACTTCTCCATTTCTTGAGCTGATATTTTGTAAAAGAAAACTGGATTCTGATTGCATTATGCCTGTTAATTTAGCAAGCGACATAGGAGGCATAGTCTTTGTCGATTGTTGATTCTCTGAAATTTCGATCAAATGAAATGACGGAATAACCGACGTTTCATTTGATTCCAACGCCTTGCTTGCCTTTCCCTTGGCAATGAACACAAGACAGCTGTCTCTAGTGTCTCTATCCCGAATAAGCGGATCAAGCAGCTGTTGTAAGCTAACCTCTTTGATAAGGTCCTCTCCAATAACCATCAATTTTTGATGTTGACCGAACACAATTCCTTCTCTTCTTAAGGAAATCTCCTCACTCGCTGACTTGATAGAAAACTCCGTGTCCGAAACATTAATATAAGGTTTTTGTTGTGACTCTCCTCCTTGTTTACCTGTGCCCATTGCTTGTGGATTAACTAATTGCATGGTTAATGTTATGGGGGTGTTTTCTTGATATTCACCTTTATCTGTTAATTCTTCGCCTTTATCCAATGCTGTACCTACGACTAAGCTTAAACTTTCAATCTCTTTACTACTCCAGCATCCTGTTGTAAGAGATAAGAAAAAAAGAATTGACAGCAAAACCAAGAGGAATCGTACATTGTTAAGGATTTGCTTCATACTTTTTCTCCTTCAATCTCGACATAATAAGAAGAAGTAGGGGCATTAAACCAAATAAAAACAATGCTCCATAACCAATCATATCTCCCATTTTAAATAGATCATTTATATTTTTGGGAATCATGGAAACGATGTAAATCACAGGAAGTATGCCAAATATGAATGGATTAATGTCCTTTTTGAAGAGTTGAGCCAGTCCAAAAGTAACAGCATAGTAGGTGATGGTAAAGGTAGCAAATAGCTGCATAATCCATATCACAAGTAAAAAAGACTCAAACCTTTCAAATATTAGACCAGGGACTTCAAAACTTCGTATGAGATCAATTGTTGGCCATGTTTTCATTACCACTCCATCGATAGATAAAGCTCCGATAACCATCACGACTGTCATCACGTAAAAGATAAGGGGAATGGTAATTCCAACTAGAACGGCTTTTATGGCTTTGTTTGGCTGGTTCATGAATGCCAAAAGGAACAGCATGATTTCAGCACCTGTGTACGAAAGAGTCGTTGTCTTTATTCCCTTTAGTACCGGTATAACTCCCAACCCTAATACCGGGCGTAGATTATCCACCTCAAATATTTTGAGACTCATCAAGGCCACTAGAAAAAAAATAATGACCGTAATAGGGAATATCATTTCAAACAGACGTGCGATTGGATTGATACCGCCCATGATCAGATAGAGACCTATCCACATAAATGGCATGATGATGGCCCAAGTAGGAGTACCTTCTAGCAAAAACATCCTTGTTATTTCAGCTGTTGTGCGGATTTGGAACCCAGAAGTTATAATGAAATAACAGATAATGAATAGACTAAGAAAACTTCCCAACCATTTTCCTACAATTTTTTGGCTGTATTGATAAAAGGTTTTTTCAGGAAACCGTTGGCTTAATTTCACCATGATCACTCCTGCCATCATTGCGATCAGCCCGCCTAAAATAACGGCTATCCAGACATCTGGTGTTTTTACTTTTTCTACAGATGTTCGAGGCAGGGTGAGAATTCCCGTCCCAAGTATAAAATTGGTGATGATAACAGTTGTTTGGGAAGTTGTAATTCGTTCTTTTGGACTAGCCGTCATTAGTAGTCTACCTCCTTTCGTAGTGAGCTATCCTTTGCGTACGGGATCCTTCGTATGCAGCATCTTCGGACGTCGTTTCATGGTCTGGAGAGGCATACGAACCATAAAGTCTTTCCAGTCACTTAATCGATAAGGTATAGGTGGACTGACATAAGGTACGCCAAAACTCTTCAGTTTCACTAAATGACTAGAAAGAAAGAGGAAAAATAGAATAAGCCCGTACAATCCAAACACCGCAGCACAAAACATGGCCGCAAAGCGAAGGGTGCGAAGCGGAATACCCGCACTATATTGAGGAATGGCAAACGAGGAAATGGCAGTTACCGCCACTACGATTACCATAATTGGGCTCACAAGACCTGCTTGTACGGCAGCTTCCCCAATAATTAACCCACCGACAATCCCCATCGCAGGGCCAATCGGTTTGGGCAGGCGCAGCCCGGCTTCTCGTAAAATTTCGATGGATATTTCCATAAACAGTGCTTCTATAAGCGAAGGAAATGGAACGCCTTCCCGCGTTCCTATGATGGAAATGGCTAGTTTAGTTGGAATTAATCCCGGGTGAAACGAGACAAAGGCAATATACAATGCAGGTCCCAGTAACGAAATAATAGCTGCTCCATAGCGCAACAGGCGGATGAGCGTGCCAGGGATCCAACGTTCATAATAATCTTCGGGAGATTGCAGCATCATGCTAAATGTAACCGGAACGATCAAGGCAAACGGCGTCCCATCCAATAAGATTGCGACTCGGCCTTCCATTACAGCGCTGATAACGCGGTCAGGTCGCTCCGTACTCTGTACTTGTGGAAAAGGACTGAGATAATTATCTTCGATGAGTTGCTCTATATAGCCTGATTCTGGTATATTATCAATATTAATTTTATTAATTCTTTTCTTAACCTCTTCGACCAAATCAGGATTAGCAATCTCTTTGACATAGGCGATGACGAGCTCTTTTTTTGCACGTTTTCCTACTTGAAAATTGATGATTGACAAGTTGTGATTTTGACCTTGTTGTCGCAAAAGGGCGGTATTATCGCTTAAAGTTTCCGTAAAACCTATTCGTGGACCTCTCACTAATGCTTCTGAAACAGGCTCTTCAATATTGCGCGATTTCCCTTTTGCTGTACCAAGAATTAGCACATTTGGTGATCCATCAATCAACAGTGCTGTCGAACCTGTCAATACTTTTGACACCACATTTTTTAAGTCATGTACTTCTGTTAAATCACTAATGGATAGGACATGATTTTTAATAAACTGTTTTGAAATGGTACCTTTCACAGATAGTTCCTGTTTATATTCATTAGAAAAAGCTAACATCAGTGACTTCATAATATGTTTGTCAATGAGCTCTTTATCTGACAGTCCGTCAACAAAAATGATTGTCGCTTGAATATTTGTACATCCTATGTTAAATTCCCGAAAGCGTACATCTGAGTTATGGCCGATTTCTTGCTTAATAAGTTCTAGGTCCAAGGGAAAATTACCCGTAAAGTGATCTGTTGAATCTTGAGACGGCTCATATTTTTGTTTTGTGCTCTTTTGACTTTGTCTGTTCTTTGATTTCCACCCTCTCATTTTCTTCTCTCTCCCTCTGATGTACAGATCCAATTAAAAAGCTTCGAGATCATATATGGAATGAAACATACCATAAAAGCTTGAATATAAACTTCCCAATCTGGAAGATAAGAAACGATCGTTTTCCACATTTTCTTCACCCTGTCTACACACCCCTACTAAAAATAGGAGAAAAATTCTATAAAAATGTTGTTATTTATGTTTAAATAAAAAATTTATAAATTGTTTAAAGATGGAATGATTAACATCCGTTCCATTCGATGTTGGACATTATAAGATTCAGGTTCTTGTCCAAAGTTTCGATTACCAATCGTAATTTCATTTCTTAAATGTCATTATCACCTTATATTCCGAAATTTAAAACAACATGTTTGCAGTGTTTTATCAAGGGTCACGAGGCAGCAGTCATACAGTGGGAGCTAAAATTCAATTGGAATACGATTTAATAAGTGGACAATCTCTATATGTTCACACAGGACAGGGAAAAGAGAATGATAAAGCTTTTGGTTCTACTTCTTTAGAATCCTTAGAAGAAAGGAGTTGTACATACGGGATTTGGGTTATTTTGGTTTAGATGATTTATATACAATGGACGCGAAAGCAGCAAGAATTGATCGAAACGAGTCTGAAACGACAGTTCTCACTGGCGGGGGATAAGCGGCGATATGGAGGAAAAGGTGGTGTGGAAATTGGAGAAGCCTTGGACACCCGATGAAGAAATCTCATCAAGGAGGCCGTCCCTATAACCGTGGGCGAGAAATGGGACTGGCAGGTGTCAAGGGGACAGAATGGATCGTAGTACTGGAGAGCCGTGTGCAGCAAAACACGTGGGGAGGGAAGGATCCGAGCATTTAAACATGTCGTATGACAAAAGGAGATAAGGGTGCCATGACCAAAACACACATCCACTTGCAGGAACTAAGGAAGCGAATCTATCCACGTGCGAAGAAAAACGTTATTGCCAATCATCCTTTCTCAACCAAATGATCAATCGGTAATCGAATAGTAAAAACTGATCCGGTTCCCTCTGAGCCCCTTTGGATAGTAACTTCTCCATTAAGCTTTTCAACTGTTTCTTTTACGTATGTTAGTCCTATACCTGTCGATGGTTTACCAAGATGATCATATTTAGTCGTGAATCCAGGTTTGAAAATTAATTCTCTGTACTTGTCCGAAATACCAGGTCCGTCATCATAAATATAGAATTCTACCCATTCATGCTGTTTATCTATACAAATTGTAATGGTTCCCGTATCTTGAATGGCTTCTACAGCATTTGCAACTAAATTATTGATAATAGAAAGAATCG
>NZ_QOCW01000024.1 GCF_003318295.1 Bacillus taeanensis | reverse complement strand
CATTGTTCGAAGAATATGACCCATTTATGGGAGAGAAAAATCGGAAGAAATAAAGAAATTCTTTAGAATTAGTGAGTGAATGTGGTGCAGAAGGGAAACCCTTTCAGCGGGCCTTTTAGGCCCAGGCCGGTAACAGAGGCTTTCAGCCGCAGAGCAAACCACCAGTTCACACTGGTGGTTTTGATTTTTCTACATAACCGGCAGTTCAATCTCAAACGTTGTCCCATTTCCTTCTTCACTTTCGATCGAAATGTTGCCGTTATGCTGTTCAATAATTCGAAAACAAATCATCAGCCCAAGACCAGTACCCGTTTCCTTTGTCGTATAAAACGGTTCGCCTAATTTTGAAAGCACATCTTGTGGAATCCCAGTGCCATCATCTTTTATCCGAATTAACGTATGGTCCTCTCTTTTCTTTATCGAAATATCAATGTTTCCACCATTTGGCATCGCTTCTGTCGCATTTTTAATAATATTAATAAACACCTGCTTTAATTGATTACCATCACAGTGAACAGGTGAAACTGTTTCATCTTGTTCATAGTTAATTGTAATATTTTGAGAAGATGCCTGTGTTTTTAATAAAAAAATAACGTGCTGAAACAGCTCTTCAAGATTGTTTTCTTGATAATTTGTTTTTTGCGGTTTTGCCAGCATAAGAAATTCATTGACAATTGATTGAATGCGTTCAAGCTCAGATTCCATAATCGATAAATGAAAAACATCATCTCCAACTGCTTTCGCTTTCATCATTTGTGTAAACCCTTTTAATGAAGTGAGGGGGTTTTTAATTTCATGTGACAGTCCTGCCGCAAGCTCTCCTACAGCTGACAGTTTTTCTGACTGTACGAGCAGTTCCTCTGTCTTCTTTCGCTCGGTTATATCGCGTGTTACTACAATCGTCCCTTTACGCTGTCCATCTTCTTTAAACATCGGCACTGTCGTTATTTCATATGTTTGTTCAGTGCCTTCCATATCCATTACTGTTTTTTCAAAGGTTACTTCAAGCTTGTCATGTCCTAGTAAATGATCTGTATGTTCAGCATTTTCAAAAATGGACTTGTAATGAAAGGAGTTTTCCGCAAGCTCTTGATCAGTTTTTCCTTTGTAAAAATGACTGTCAATCGAGAAAAACTCTATTGTTTTTTTATTTGCCTCCACCCAATGACCCGCTTCATCTTTTAAAACAACGCTGTCTGGAAGGGCGTTCATCAAAGTGCGCAGTTGTTTTTCGCTTTCACTAATAGTAAGCGTGTAGCTGTGAAACCTAGAAAGTAAAATATAAGCAGCAGCACTAAGGGTAGAAAGGATAATAATAGGGATAAGAACAGTTGTATCTTGAATAACTAAACCTTCTATTCCATACTTACCTATTATTCCAATTGATACGGTCCAAAAGAAATGTTTGTTAACAAAGATAGGTGAAAATAGAATAATGATAAGTTCAACAATATTTCCATTTTCAAAAGCTCCGCTGTAATAAAAATTAAGCATATCATTTATAGTACTAAGTATAAGGTATGTGTAGAAGTATAAGTATTTAATAGAAAATATTTTATGGTTTTTTACTAAATAAAATGCAAGTGGTAGAATAGCAAACTGGATAATGTGTGTCCAAATACCTAAATGTCCTTTTTCAGGATAGCCTATTTTATATGATGGATTAATGTATAACGGCGTAAAATAATAGTAAAAGGCATCATAACCAATACTTATTACGTAAAATAAAATTAAAAAAAACTTTAGGGAGCGGTTTTCTTCTTTTACCAGTGATTTTGCTGTCGCATTTTCTTTCATAAAATTTCCTCTCTATATTCTATTAATTGGCCATACAGATTAACTTTACTACTATCTTCTTTTAAATACAATAAACGTATTTCTTATATTTTAAAAAAGGATATAAGAAGAAATTATCTTATCAATAAATAGGATAAAATCCAATAAAAATCCTTTTAATTAGTAAAAAAAGTTTCGTTCGTATAGTGTAAAATAGATAAGTAGGTTACACAGACGAAATATTTATATATAATAAGAATAAGACAGGAATTGAGAGGGAGTCTATGGGGGAAAACCTAAAACGAGCTGCACTTAATAGTGAAGAGCAGCGTACAGTAAAACTATTTATTACTTTGTTTTATATTATTAGCATTAGCTATGATACCTTTTATTATTATATTCTTCCAAAGTTTGTTTATCCTGATCGGAAAATTGGCTTTCCGGAGCAAAGTTTAGGTTTGTGGATGTATGCAGTTGAATTTGCACTTATTCCTTTTGCAGTTTATTTAGTGAAAATAAATCGTTCTCACTTAGTTAAATACATTTATATATTAACGTTTGTAATGATTAATATTATAAATGAGCTTCTTATTTATTTTCAGTCAGATGAAATCTATCAAGCTGGAAATATTGTAGAGTTGTTTATTATTTTATTCTCTCCAATCTTTGTGAATAAACGCTTTTTTTTAGTGGTATTGACAAGTATTATTTCTAAATATCTTATCGTAGGGTTGATCATTGGGGATACACGATCTTTTTTTCCTATTATCCTTCTTCTGTTTTTTGGAGTTTTTGCTTATATTTTATTAAATAGATTTCAAGGTTATGTAAAAGCAGTCGAGCAGTCTTACTCTAAGCAAATTGAAGGCATTGTATCAGGGATTATTACATCATTAGAGCTTAAAGACCCTTATACAAGGGGGCATAGTCAGCGGGTGGCAAATTATTCGTTAATACTGGCGGAAAAGACAGGGCGTTTTACAAAGGAGGAGTTACAATCATTTAACTATGCTTGTTTGCTTCATGATATTGGAAAAGTAAATATTCCAGACACTATTTTAATGAAGCCAGGTCGTTTAACAGATGAAGAATTTGAAATTATTAAAACACATCCCACTGTTGGCGGTAAGGCTGTAAAAGCTATGGATGGACTTGAATGGTGTGTGGATGTGGTGCGTTTCCACCATGAACGTTGGGATGGAAGTGGATATCCTGATGGTTTAAGGGGAGAGGCGATTCCTTATACAGCTAGAATTGCCGCGATTGCCGATGCTTTTGATGCAATGACTACCTCCCGTTCTTATCGATCAGCACTACCTTCACAAACAGCATATGAACGGATTGTTGAAGGCAGCGGCACACAGTTTGATCCGCAATTAGTGGAAGTGTTTAAAAGTGTTTATCTTCAATGGGTTAAAATTGTAAAAAGCGATGAAGTAAACTAATAATGAAAGAAGGAAAATTCATGAAAATCCGTAAGTTGAAAAAGGTAAAAACAACTTGTTGGTGGTGCATTTGGCTGGGTGAATAATAATACTGTAATGATAGAGGATGCTGCTGAATAAGCATCCTTTTTAAAATAAAAAAAGGTGGATATGAATGAAAATAACACTAACAAGTAAAGTGAAATTAGTGAAACTTATTATTCATGAGGACAACAAGGAATTTATCGTCGAAGATCCACAAAGCAATGATTATTTTCAAATGAATGCATGCAGTATTGATGCGATCCGTTTATTAAACAGCAATCAATCGTTAGGGGAAATTGAAGAAAAGTTGTCTTCCAAATATCCTGAAGAAGACATTGATATGATTGCGTTTACCGAACAGCTGATCGAGCTCAAATTAATAAGAGAAATCGATGGACAAGCTGTTGAAAGAAAGAAGAATGTTACGAGGCAAACAGGCTTCAACTGGCTTCCGTCCTCAATAGGAAAATTCTTTTTTTCAAAAGCGATGCGTGTTTTCTATTTTTTTCTTTTTATAAGCAGTATTGGTCTTATGATTTATAATCCTAATCTTTTTCCGCATTACCGTGATCTTTTCGTATTTGAGCATATGACATTTAATTTGCTGTTATGGATGGGTGTGTCACTTATCATTGTTCTTCACCATGAGCTTGGTCATCTTTTAGCAGTCCGATCATACAATTTTCCAGCGAGACTTGGAATAAGCAATCGTTTGTTTCTCGTGGTATTTGAAACAGAAATGAACGATGTTTGGAAGCTGAAGAGAAGTGAGCGGAACATGCCGTATCTTGCGGGACTGTGCTTTGATATGGTGCTTCTATTTGGGGCGCTCTTTGTGCAAGCCGCCTTTCCCGACGCACCAGCTATCCTGCATGCGCTAAGTGCGCTTATTGTTTTTGATATTGTGATCAAAGTTGTCTACCAATGCTGCTTTTATATGAAAACAGATCTTTATTATGTAATTGAGAATATGACGGGCTGTTATAATTTAATGGAAAACAGCAAACGCTATTTGCAGCAATACTTTCCGTTTATTCGAGCTGAACGTGATGCAGCTTCTTTTGAGGGAGAAGAGCGTGTCATTCGATTATATGCTTTTTTCTATTTAGTTGGCATTGGATTATCGCTCGCTTTGTTTACGTTTTATATGATTCCACAAATGGTTTACACGTATACAAAAACACTGCCCCATTTAACGGCTTCAATGAGCAGTTATTGGTTTTGGGATGCGGTCATTATTTTATTGCAGTCTCTGTTAATGATTGGACTCTTTGTTAGAAGTCAGCTCATAAAGCGGAAAGAAACAAAAGAAGAATGGCAAGTCAGCGCTTAAAGCATTTATTGCTTTAAGCTTTTTTAATTCCATTGAATGATCTTCTTTTCTTGATACAAACTAAAAACGATTCTTTAAAGATGGAAGGTGAGAAAATGGATAAGTTTCATTTAGCTGATTTAAACGAAGAGGAACATGCGCGGTTAAAGGCGCTTGAAAATGAATTAGGGATCGTCTTAATTGCATGGGAAGATGGCGAAGTAAAGCAGCATACGTATGACAATTATTATGATTTAGTGGAAGATGATCGGCTTTAATAAAAGAAAAGGGGGTGTCTCATTAGGGTCTGCCCCCCCACAACCTCATACAAGATATAGATCCGTTTTATAACACGTATACTATATATGAGGCGGGGAGGGTCTGACTCTATGTTTTTGAGACACCCCTTTTTTGGTTAAAAAGTTTATAAACCCTATTAAATTAGTTGTTTATGATATGATAGATTGTAGAGATTAACGTGTTTTCATGGATAGGGTGGGGAGAAGAGAAATGGAAATTTTTATTAATGTGGTGCTGCCTGTTTTTTTAATCTTTGCGGCAGGATTTTTTATTCAAAAGTGGAAGCGTCTTGATATTCGTTCTGTATCAACTGTTGCGATTTATGTGTTAAGTCCATGCCTTGTATTTCGAACGTTTTATCATGCCAACCTTGATGCACAGTATATGAAAATGGTCTTGTTTGCACTTGCTTTGTTGTTTGCAATTATTTTGTTAAATAAACTATATTGTATCGTGCGCGGCTATTCTTCTTCGGTTGAAAATGCTCTTGTGTTATCAACAGCTTTTATGAATTCCGGAAATTACGGGGCACCCATTATTTTATTTGCGTTTGGTGAAGTTGGATTTGCGTATTCAATTAGCTTTATGGTGCTTCAATCTGTGATTATGAACTTTTTTGGTGTGTACTATGCTGCAAGAGGTTCTGCCGGATTTAAGCTTGCTCTTTTAACCGTATTTAAAATGCCGGCAACGTATGCGGTGATTATGGCCCTTTTTATGCAGTTTTTCAACATAGAAGCGCCTGCTAATGTGTTTTCAGCGGTTGATCTCGTTGCAGAAGCAGCGATTCCAGTTGTGATGCTTGTATTAGGGATGCAGCTTGCCCAAATTACATTAACAAACCTTGAATTTGGAAAAATTACATATGCATCGATCATGAGGCTGTTTTTATCACCGGTGATCGCGGCTTTAATTATTATGATTCTTCCAATGGATCCGCTTCTCGAAAAAGTGTTAATTGTTTCAGCAGCGATGCCAACTGCCGCTACGACAACTATGTATGCGGTTCAGTTTGAGACAGAGCCAGAGCTGGTATCAAGCATCACGCTTGTTACGACAGTGCTCAGTATTTTAACGATTACAGCCTTACTAACTTTTATTGCCTAAAATATAAAAAAGGGGTGTCTCAAAAGCATAGGGTCAGACCCTAATGAGACGCCCCTTTTTTGTGCGCTGGGATTTCCAGCAATCTGGGTGGAGGTTAAGTACACATGGACAAGTAAGCAGACTCAAAGATGTAGTGTACGAGTGCTCAGCGAAACATGTGAGCGTGGTTGTTATTCTGCTGTTTCTGTTTCTTCTGTTTGCTCTGTTCCTGTTTCTTCTTCTGTTGGTTCTTCTTCTGTGTTACATGCAGTAAGAAGCATTGCTGCTAGAAGTGATGCTGAGATTTTCCATAATAGCTTGCGTTTCATATTATCGCCTCGCTTTTGGATTTTTCTTTCGTACAAGATTTAAGATATCATGCAATTGTTTAGGGAATATGAAGATTATGTAAATTTGAGTTAATAAATGAAAAATAGGTCTTTTATCATGGGTATAGGAAAAAAAAGAGAAAAGGCGGGGTACCTTTTCTAAGTTATATAGAGATAGGGGAGGAAGTTTGTGAAAAAAGTTTAGCTTAGTATAAGTAGTACCCGCTCCTTTTTGTTTATAAACTCCTATTTTTTATTTCATCCAAAAACTATATCAATTGCTCGCAATCAAACCATTATTGATATTGGAGTTTTACTAGAAAACCTCATACAATAACTATATGAAAGCGATTACAAAAACCAAATGCTCAAGAAAAGGAGCAGGGAGGATTTCATATGAGCCAGCAGGAAAGAAGTTATATGGTTGAATTTTTGTACAGCAAAACAACGATCAGCCCGGACAAAATTATGAGAATGACGGATGCGGAAGTTGAATACTACCATTGGCTCTATTCTGACGAAGAAAACGAAGATTATGTACGAGTTCATTAATTAGTAGATTGATCATAACGATTCGACATATAACTAGAGTTTCCACAAATAAAGTAGAAGCAATATAGACTGTTAGAAGGACTGTTATCAAGCGGATAATGGTTCTTTTGTATGAGAAAAATGTTTAATCGAAAGCCTTTCCGGTTAATGATTTACTAATACATTAACGAAGGAGGCTTTTTGTATGAAACGATTTTTAACATCCCTATTAATTGTCAGTGCACTTGCAGGGTGCAGTGAAGCAGAAGATGTATCACAAGATGGCGAAGAGGCTGTTGATACGATTGAAAATGAAGGAGAACAAGCAGCAGAAGAGATCGGTGACGCTCTTGAAGAAACAGAAGAAGCGGCCGAAGACTTTGCAAATGACATCGAACAGTCAACAGAAGAAGTAATCGCCGGCATGGATGAAGAGCTTCAAAAAGCAGAGGAAGAAATTGATGCCGCTCTTATTGGTGAAGGAGAAAGTGCTGTTGTTACAGAAGATGCCTATGCAGCAGTAACGGAAGAAACATATGATGAAATGTTTGACTATATTGAAACAAATGATTATGACGGTATCGAGGAAATGAAAACAAATAATGATGTGGTGTTAATGAAAAAAGGAACAGAAGTCATGGTGATGGACCGCGTCTCATTAAGAGCCCACGTTGAAGCCTCAGATGGTACGACCGGCTATTTACCTGTGAAACTATTAGAACCAACAGCAGCAGAATAATCGATTGAAAAACCTAAGCGAACAGCTTAGGTTTTTGTATGTATATGCATTCACCTTAAACATTTTTCAAAATCAACATGATGTCCACAAATAAAGGTGAAATGATACATAAATAGAGCTGACTCTAAGTTGTATAGAGTCAGCTTTTATTCATCAAAATTAATAACGATCTTTTTTCATTTCACTGATTGTTTCCCGTGCTTCTCCGCGCGCTTTTTCTTCGCGTCCTTCCATTTTCTTTTCAGGGTCATTTGTAAGCTCGCCGTATTTTTCTTTCGCTTTTCCTTTTACCTGCTCAAAATTCCCCTTTGCTTCTTCTTTTTTATGATCTTGTTTGTTGTGATCAGTATGGCGATTCCATTCCGCCTTTGCCTCGTTTTTCATTTCTTTAAACTGCTGACTTAAATCTTTTTTCATCTAAAACGCCTCCTCAATAGGTGAGATAGTTTACTATTCTATTAACCTAAAAAAAGAAAATTAAACATGTTTAGTTTTTTAAAACATGGGAATTACAACTACACCAATATAAGCGAAAAAGGAAAGGGGAATTTGTTCATGATGATTAAAGGAAAAGAACGCGTACGCTTTGACTGTGTTGGAACGATTTGGGAGCCGCATATTTACAAATGCAAAAGCTGTGAAGAAGAGTTTCGCTATCAGTTAGCAGCAGAACGCTCCAAAAAAAGCTATTTGCTTTCTTGTCCAAGTTGTGAAGAAAAAGAGCCGGTTGAAAAATTGTCTCCGAAATCTTTTGAAATTGTCGGTGTGATTGAAGATCCTGTTTTCGTGACCACATAACCTCATTGAAAGAGGGTGTGGATCCTTTTTTTAGAAACAAAGAGAGGACCTATGATGATGCCTTTTAAACATGTATTAAATAAACCTAATCGTAATGTAAAGGAGAAAAAGGATAAGAAAATGAAACAATTTTTGATTATGACGCTTGTTGCATTATTAATTGTTTTTAACATGACGGTCATTACAGGAGCTGTTTCTGCTTATGCGTATCTTAAAGATGCCCCGGAGCTAAATACGGAGCTTCTGCAAGAACCGAAATCATCTGTTATTTATGATAAGGACAACAAGGAAGTTCGTTATTTAGTGGGCAAAGAGTACCGAAAATATACGGCAATTGAGGATATTCCAAAAAATGTGCAGAGAGCATTTATTGCGGTTGAAGATATCCGTTTTTATGACCATGCCGGCATTGATATAAAACGGATTGCCGGCGCTGTATTAGCTAATATTAAAAATGGCTTCGGCTCTGAAGGGGCTAGTACAATTACACAGCAGGTTGTAAAAAATTCATTGCTAAGCTCTGAAAAAACACTCGAGCGCAAAATTAATGAAGCTTATCTTGCCGTTAAACTTGAAGAAAATTATTCGAAAAACGAAATTTTAGAAATGTATTTAAACAACATTTATTTTGGTGAAGGTGCATATGGTGTTGCAGCAGCAGCGGATACGTATTTTAATAAATCACTCCACCAATTAACAACAGCAGAAATCGCACTTCTTGCAGGTCTGCCTCAGCGGCCAAGCGGCTATAATCCATACAATTATCCAAAAGTGGCAGAAGAGCGCCGGAATACTGTGCTTGCGTTAATGAAAAAGCATGAAGTGATTACAGAAGAAGAGGATAAAGAAGCGAAACGTATTCCTGTTGAAGAGATGCTCTACATAAAGAAACAGAATGAAAGCCAGTATGATGCCTTTATTGATAAAGTTGTTAAAGAACTAGTGGACAAAGGAATTAGTGAAACAGTGATTTACAATGGCGGCTTAAAAATTTATACAACATTAGATCAGGATGCGCAAACACATGTTGAAAAGGTGCTTTCAACAGATGAATATGTCACCTATCAAGATGAACAGCTTCGTTCAGGGATTGTGCTGATGGATACACAAACAGGGGAAATCCGTGCGATTGGCAGCCGCAGAAATGGCGAGGAAAAAGTAGCAAAAGGCTGGAATTACGCACTTGATAATAAGCGTCAGCCTGGTTCTACTGTTAAACCAATTTTAGCGTATGGGCCTGGGATTGAGCATTTTAAATGGTCAACTTATGAACAGTTTTTAGATGAGAAGGTTGAAATATACGGCAAAGAAATTCAAAACTGGGATGAAGAATATCACGGTTATATTGATATGAGTGAATCATTAAGACAATCTTACAACATTCCGGCTGTGAAAGCTTACCTTGAAGTTGGTCCGGAAAAAGCAAAAGCATTTGCAGAAAAGGTTGGACTTAAACTTGATGAAATTTATCCTTCTTATGCGATTGGCGGTTTTAAGCATGGATTATCACCGCTTGATCTTGCCGGCGCTTATGCGGCCTTTGGGAATAGAGGAATGTATCAAGAACCGTATGCAGTAAAAAAAGTGGTGTTTCCAGATGGAAAAGAAGAACAATATGGTTCTGAACCTGTGCAGGCTATGCACGATTATACAGCTTACATGATGACAGATCTGTTAAAAACGGTTGTTGAGAAAGGAACAGGCCGCGCAGCAGCTGTTGAGGGACTGCCTGTGGCCGGCAAAACAGGGACAACGAATCTGCCTGAAGGAATTTCAGGAAAAGGAACAGCAGATGTTTGGTTTGCAGGTTTTACAACACGTTATACAGCAGCGGTTTGGAGCGGTTATGATGCAACCACACAGGAAACATATATTAAAGAACAGTATGATGATGTGTCAAAAGAAATTTTTAAAGAAGTGATTGCTTATGTGTCAAAGAACATTGAAACACCAGACTTTACAAAGCCGAGCTCTGTTATGGCAGTAGAAATTGATAAAAAAACAGGGCTTCAGGCAAACAGTTCGACACCAGCTTCGCAAAAAGTAACAGAATTGTATGTAAAAGGCACATCACCAAAACGCATTCCAACTTTAGATGCTAAGAAGAAAAATAGTAAAAAAGAGAGTAAGTTCGTTCTCTCTTCTTCACAACTACAAGAAGAAGTTCAGACAGCAGAACAGCAAAAGGAAGTACGAGAAAAGCAGGCAGAAACCGTTCAAGAAGAGCCGAAACAACCTGTAAAAGATGAACAGCAGAAGCAGGAGGAACAGGTGGTGAAAGAAAGACAAACAAAACCTGAGGTGAAAGAGGAGGAGCTAAAGAAAAGCGAGCAGCCAATAGAGGAAGCTCCTGCTGAACAACCACAAGAACAAGAGTCACAAGAACAGCCAGAAACTGAAGAAAAACCGAAAGAGCAGCCAAAACAAGAAGAAGTGAAAGAAGAGGAAGAACCACAACCAGAGGAAAAGCCAAAGCAAGAGTCTAAGTCTAAACTAGAAGAAAAGCCGAAACAAGAATCTAAATCGGAAGAAGAAGTGAAAGCTCAAGAAAACCAGAAGCCTGAAGAAACAAAGCAGCCAACAGAGGAAACTGCAAAAGATGAAAAACAAACTGACTGAAGAAGAGCCAATTGGTGGCTCTTCTTTTTTTAGGTGGGGTCTGACCCCTCAAATGTACAAGTGTTCATCTGAGAAGGACTCTAAGGCGATGTAAGTTTTAACGAAATTCAGCCAGAAGTCCCCTTCCTCAAGCGCAAAGCGGTAGGGAGGGGAGGTTCATGGTAGATGAAGAGGGGGTTTGAAAGAGTATTATTGTATAAAAAGGTAAAAATAGAAATAAGAAGGTATTGGTTAGGTGTGATGCAAGATATGAAAGTAGGACAAGAAAAAATATCGGCACGTCAATTCATGATTTTAGTGTTTCTTTATTCTGTTGGTACAGCTATTTTAGTTACACCGGCAGGACTTGCCGCAGAAGCAGGA
This sequence comes from Bacillus taeanensis, assembly GCF_003318295.1. Classification (GTDB taxonomy): domain Bacteria; phylum Bacillota; class Bacilli; order Bacillales; family UBA6769; genus Maribacillus; species Maribacillus taeanensis. Next base: position 65,380 of record NZ_QOCW01000024.1, on the reverse strand, counting down.
CAAGATGGCTGGATTGCAGTTCTTATTGGGATTGGAGTTAGCTTATTATTAGTGCTTTTATATAATGCAGTAGGCAGTATCTATCCGAACTTAACGCTTATTGAAAAAAATGAAAAAATCTTAGGGAAATGGCTTGGGAAATTCATTTCACTACTAATCGTTTTTATGGCCTTTCATACAGCTTCAGAACTCATAACAATTGTTGGCATATTTATGACAACACAAATGCTAGAGAATACGCCGCTTTGGGCGCTTAATAGTTTTTTTGGTCTTATTGTTATTTTTGCACTGCGGCTTGGTATTGAAGTGTTAGCACGTGCGGCGGAAATTCTTTGTGTATGGTTTGGGCTGCTGTTTTTTATTTTAATCTTGTTTTTAGCACCGGAAATTAATATAGAAAATCTGCAACCTGTTTTTGAAATGGAAGTAAAGACGCTTATTAAAGCATCTCTTGTTTTTACAGGTGTTTTAACGTTTTCTCCTGTACTGTTTTTAATGATTTTCCCTGTGGCTGTCACGGATAGAGCGAAGGGGAAAAAAGGATTTTTTATTGGAACGCTGCTTGGGGGAGCTGTACTGCTTATTGTTACTTTACTTACTGTTTTAGTAATCGGACCAGAGTTAACAGCGAACCAACGTTATCCAAGTTATGTACTGGCGAAAAAAATTAATGTTGGTGATTTCATTACTCGTATTGAAGCGGCGATGGCTGCGATTTGGTTAATAACAATTTACTTTCGTCTCATGATTTACATATATGCAGCCGTCATTGGATTTGCGCAAGTGTTTGAATTAAAAGATTATAAGCCTCTCGTTTTTCCTTTAGGAATTATCATGATTGTGATTTCGTTACATTTATACCCAACAGAAGCATTTCCAACTAAATATTTTGAAGTATGGCCTTTTTATATTGCTTTATATGGCCTTGTTTTGCCAATTTTATTGTTAGTTGTTTATAAGGTTAGGAAGAAGTTTGCTAAGGAGCAATGATTGAAATGATATTTTTGTACTAAAAGTATATGTGTGAAAGAAAGGGAAGAATAAGGAGAAAACCCTCTAAAAAAAGGTGGAAAACATGTTGAAGAGCGGTAAAATATCCACTCGGCAATTTGCGTTACTCGTCTTTACATTTACAGTTGGAAGCTCGATTCTACTTGTACCGTCTCTTTTGGCTGGTGAAGCAAAGCAGGATGGATGGCTTGCTGGAATTGCCGGGCTTATCATTGGCTTACTATACGTCCTGCTTTATAGTAGGCTTGGTAAAAAATATCCTACAATGACAATTGTCCAGTATAGTGAAGTTGTTTTAGGCAAATGGTTTGGAAAAATCATCGCCGTGCTTTTCTTTTTTTTCTTTTTCATTATCAGTTCAAGTTTATTATGGGATATCGGTAATTTTATGACTACCCAAGTATTAGCAGGAACACCCATTCAAATGGTCTATATTACTTTTACGCTTGTCACGATTATGGGAGCCAAGCTTGGAATCGAAGTGTTAGGCCGAACTGCTGAAATTTTTTTTCCATGGATTATGCTTTTCTTTCTATTAATCGTTGTGTTTACGACACCGCATATTCACTTTCAAAAAGTACAGCCTGTTTTAGAAAACGGCATAACACCTGTCGTTCGCGGTGCTGTTTTATTTAGTGTTATTCCATTTGTGCAGCTTTCTGCCTTTTTAATGGTTATTCCTTCATTAAAAGAAATAAAAAAAGTAAACAAAAGCTTCTTGATTGGCGCTGCGGCAGGAGGAAGTTTGCTGCTTATCATTTCAACGACAGCTCTGTTCGTGTTAGGTGTTGATTTAACTGCAAGAAACCATTTTCCAAGTTATATGCTCGCAAAGAAAATAAGCATTGGTGGTTTTTTAGAACGAATTGAATCGTTTGTGGCGATGATGTGGTTTATTACGATTTTTTTTAAGCTAACCATTTGCTTTTATGCGCTGTCACTAATTCTTTCGCAGATGCTTGGAATAAACAATTACCGCGTTGTTACGCTGCCGCTTGGAATGCTTATTATTGTTTTTGGTCTTATTATTTTTCCAAATGAAGCCTATGCTGGCCGTTTTGTGATGGAAACATGGCCGTTTTATGCGTTAACATTCGGTTTCTTTTTGCCGCTTTTATTGCTGGTGTTCAAAACGGGGTCTGACCCCTCAAATAGACAAAAACGCTAAAATGTCCATCTGAGGGGGACAGGTTTTGTTTTTTAATCAATTTTTTTTATGGCTTTTTCAATGCGTACTAAAGCTTCTTCTAAAATACTTCTTGGGCAGGCGATATTGATTCGCTCAAACCCTTCCCCAGGACTTCCGAACGTATAGCCCTCATTTAAAGCTACTTTTGCTTCTTTTTGAATCAGCTTTTTTAGCTCCCGGCTGTCTAGGCCAAGCTTTCTGAAATTAAGCCAAATCAAATATGTTCCTTCTGGCTCCACCACTTCTACATTTGGAATCCGTTCGTTTACAAAGTTTTTTAAGAAAGTCAGGTTATCTTCTAAATAATCGAGCAGCTGTTCAAGCCACTCTTCTCCTTCACGGTAGGCCGCTTCAAAGGCGGGAACAGCAAACGTATTTGGTGAGGTTGTTGCTTGGTTTTGTAAGAGCCGCTGAAACTTCATGCGGTGGTCATGATTTGGAATAACGAGTGTTGAAGCATACAAGCCGGCGAGATTAAATGTTTTACTCGGTGCTAAACATGTAATTGAATGATCTCTTAACTCTTCAGAAATAGCAGCAAGCGGTGTATGCGTATAGCCTTTTCGAATCAGGTCGCAATGAATTTCATCGCTTATTATTAACACATTATGCTTTCTGCAAATTTCTCCGAGTTTGATGAGCTCCTCTTTTGTCCATACTCGTCCAACCGGATTGTGAGGATTGCTTAAAATAAGCAGCTTCACGTCTGGTGTCATTTTTCTTTCTAAATCCTCGAAATCCATCGTATAATGAGTACCATCAAAGTGAAGCTCATTTTCAATAACTTCTCGCTCATTTTGCTTTGCTACTTTAAAAAATGGATAGTAGACGGGTGTCTGCACGATAATTTTATCACCGGGATCACTAAAAGCACGGATAATAACACTTAAGGCCGGGACAATACCAGGACTGAACGTTAGCCACTCTTTTTCAACTTCCCAGTTGTGCCGCTTTTTCAGCCAAGCTATGAGCGGTTCATAGAAGGAATCAGTTGTAATCGTATACCCGTAGACACCGTGTTCTGCCTGCTTTTTAATCGCATCAATAACAGGCTGTGGTGCTTTAAAATCCATATCCGCTACCCACAGTGGAAGCAGCTCTTTATCACCATAAAGTTTTTCCAAACCATCCCATTTTAAAGAGTTTGTATTCGTTCGATCAATTACTTCATCAAAATTGTATTTCATTGAATCGGTCCTCCTTTAGATTGTCCTTTTCACATGGACATTTTTGGTGATTTGTCCATTTGCGGGGTCAGACCCCGTTTATAAAAATCTTAACATAAAAAGGAAGATGATGATGGAAAGAGGAATACTATTTGATATGGACAATACCCTGCTTCAGTCAAACATTAACTTTAAAAAAATGCGCGCTGACATAGCGGAATACGTAAAAAAGCACGGCATTACGAATGGAGTTGATGAATCATTAACATCAGGACAAATTATTGAGCTTGTAAGGGAAAAAGGGATGACCAGTCTAGAAGAGAAGCTGTGGGAAATTGCAGCACATCATGAAACAGAAGGAATGAATGGAGCGGTTTTAGAAGACGGTGCTCTTTCAATGCTTCAGCAGTTAAAAAGTCAGGATATAAAACTTGCCGTTGTAACGAATAATGCTTATGAAGCCGGAAAGCGTGCACTAATCGAAAATAACATTTTTCATTTCTTTGATGAAGTGATTGGCCGTGAAGGAATGGAGGCGTTAAAACCATCTCCATCCGGCTTACTATACGTCATAAAAAAGTTTCCGAATATTTTGTGGCTCATGGTTGGCGACTCGTGGATTGATGGAAAAGCGGCGACAGCGGCAAATATTCCGTTTATCGGCTATCAGAAGGATGTTTCATTTTATAACGCGCATGGAATTAAACCAAAAGCGGTCATTTCACGCTTACAAGAACTTGATCAATTTATTTAAGGAGCTGGAAGAATGGGAAGTCATATTGAGTCACTTATTAAAAAGCATGGATTAGAACACGTGAAAGATGATATTTTAGATGGAGTATTTTCGTGTATTGCTGTGAAGCCGGAAAGAGCCGAGCATTTACCGCTTGGTGCTTCAAAAATGGGTGGTGTTCCTGATCTCCCACAAGGAGAAGACTACCCAATGTATAAAGGCAAACCTCTTCATTTTATCGGACAGTTTAACTTAAAAGAAATTGCTGAACTCAATATCAAAACCGAAATTCCAAAAGAAGGAATGCTTTATTTCTTTTATTATGATGATTGGGAAGATGAGGAGATAGAAGGTGTTTGGGGCGAGAAAGAACAAAAAGACGGCTGGCGTGTGATTTATTATAATGGCGACAATAGTGCGTTAGAGCCAAGAGATCAAGGAATTCATACGTATCCGCAGTGTAAGATAAACTTTGAAGTTGTTGATCGCTTACCATTTATGGATTTTGACGACGATGATGATTTTGACCGTTATGATGAACTGTCTTCAGATCTTCTCCCTAACGAAGGAACGATACATCAAATTGAAGGATATCCACATGCCGTGCAGGGTGAAGTATTTGAAGAATGCGGAGGATATGCTGAAAAGAGTGAGAATGAAGAGGACTGGACGCTTCTTTTTCAAGTTGATTCTGATGAAGAAAACTTAGAAATGATGTGGGGCGATGTTGGCATGCTTTACTTCTGTATCCTAACAGAAGACTTAAAGAATAGAAGATTTGAAGAAGCATGGTGTGTAATGCAGTGCCATTGATGTATGTATAGGGGTCAGACCCCGCAAAAAGACATTTCACTATATTTGTCCATTTGGAGAGGACTCCCTTATAAAGGAGAAAACTTTTTATGAATGAAAAACTTGTTTATTTAATTTGTTACAAGTATGCTTGGAACGGTGCCAGCTGGTGCGGTTGTTAATTTTATTCTTCCTGTAGTGATTGCGAAATTAATTGGGAAGGAACAGACCGCCCAGTCTCAACAAAAAGAAAAAACGCATAAGACAGATTCTTATGCGTCATCACTTGGATCGACTTCATCAAATGAAAGCGTGGTAACAATTGTATAATCGCCTCGTTTTATTTCCTCTTCTGTTGCCTCTGCATTCAGTTCTTCACCATCATCCATTCCTGGTGCAACAGTTGGCTCCTCATTGGAACGCTTATTCGGATCACTCATTGGAATTCCTCCCAGCATTTTTTTATAGTATGTGTGAAAGAGGGGAGGTTATACCGCTTTTTAAAAAAATGTGTCCTTTTCACATGGACAAAAGCGGGTAAATGTCTTTTTGCGGGGTCAGACCCCTAACTCGATGTTCGCTTCAAGCCAGCCTTTTTTACTGCCGATGTCGTAACGTTTTCCGTTTAATAACACACCATATACATCTTTTTCTCTCGCAAGCTCCGCAAAGTAATCGGTTAAAATAAGCTCATTGCTATTAGCAGGCTGCTTTTCACCTTCCAGCAAATCATAAATAATAGGTGACACAACATATCGTCCAATTGATGTATATAAAGAAGGCGGTGTTTCTTTTGGCTTTTCGACAATAGTATGAATTTTAAGGAGGGAAGAAGCTTCTATTTGTTCCACCTCTAACGCATTGTAAGCAGAAATTTTCTCACGTGTTGTTTCTTCAATTCCAGTCACCATTGCCGCATTGTTATGTATAAAATGATCCATTAGCTGCTTTAGAAACGGCGCATCACTTTTAACAATTTCATCTCCTAAGCAAAGCGCAAACGGCTCTTTATTTGTAAAAGCTTTTGTTTGAAGAAGTGCTGAGGCTGTACCGCCTACATCAGGCTGTTCGATCAATGTAATGTTCGGGTGATCGCTGTAATGATTTTCGATTACTTCTTTTCGGTAATTAACAACGATCGCAATTTCCTCAATTCCCGATGTGAGTACTTCATCGACGATATAATCAAGAATCGGTCGATCAACAACGGGAAGCATCGCTTTTGGAATCGCTTTTGTCATTGGCATCATCCGTGTTCCAAGACCTGCCGCTAAAATGACTGCTTTTTTAATTTTCATCGCTAAACTCCATCTTCTCGATAAAGCGCTCTAACATTTTTTTACTCGTTGGAATCATTTTTTCTGGAAGGTTATCGAACGAAAAATATTGAAGATCAAGCACCTCATCTTCATCGATGACCATTTCTCCTTTTACTTCACGTGTCATAAATCCAACAATCACGTTATACACTTGATCGCCATTTGGATAGACGAAATAATAATCTTCACCAGAATAAATATCAACATATGTTAATTCGCCAACTTCAAAGCCTGTTTCCTCACGTGCTTCACGTCTTGCCGCTTCTTCAATTGATTCACCAAGCTCCATAAACCCGCCAGGTATGCCCCAGTCTTTCGTATCGCCGCGGTGCTGCAGTAAAATCCGATTTTTCTGATCTAAAATAAACACGGCAGCCGCTGTTAAAATAAGCGGACGTGAGCCAACTTCACTTCGCAGTTCCTCGATATAGCCCATTTGTAATCCCACCTTTTTATACTTCTATTCTTATGTTTAGTATAGCATGAGGAGAGCAGTGACACCCGTAAGCAAAATCGATAAAAATGTTCATTCGCAGAGTTACCTTCTACAAAAATATGTTATGATAGTTTTATCGTTTAAAAAGAAGTATTTTAGATCTATCTTTAGCTTAAAACCAAGTAAGTTCATAGGATAAGTTTTGTAAGAAAATATACGATTAGAGAGGAGAGAGAAATTTGCTGCAGAGAGTGATGGTTTGTATGCTGCTGTTTGGTGTACTGTTCGTAATGAAGCTGCCGCTGTTTCGGGGAAATCGTGTTGATGCATCTTACGGGGCATTAATTATGGCGGTTGGTATTTTCTTTATTGGAGCAACAACACGTTTTTCATTTTCAATGGAGCTCCCTGCCTATGTGGTTGACTTTCTTCTTGTCATGACTTGGGCTCTTCTTGTGGCAGCCTTTATGCAGGCGGCCTTTAAAGGAGTGTTTCGCAGGCGTTATTTAACTCATCCAGTCCAAAGCTTTGCGGTTGGAACATGGGTGGCTGGAACGTCGATTTTATGTTTAGTGCTCGTAAAGCAGTTTCCGGTCTATAAAGAAGTGATTTCGCTTATTTCATTGTTAAATGGCGGATTGTGGCTGTTTTATTTCATTCTTTGTCTTAAATGCTATAAAGTGATTATTGAGTCAAAGTATTATGAGCGCATTCACGGCGTTCTTTTCCTCTCAACGGTCAGCAAGCAATCACTTGTTATCCTTTACAGTACCTTATTTGAAAATCAAATCTTGCAAGCTGTTAGCAGAGGGATGCTTTATTTAGGCATTATTTTTTATGTTCTTAACTTCTTTTTGATGATAAAGCGTTATTGCTTTTTTAGAGGATGGAGCGTTTCTGAGGATTGGAAAAATACGAACTGTATTGTTCATGGAGCGATGTCCATTACCGGAATTGCTTCGATTATGTCGGGAGTCTTTAGTACTCACGTTATTTTCTTTATCTGGGTTTGGGTGATTGTATGGTTTGTGATAATTGAAGGAATCGAAGTATGGCGTCTAGTTACACGTCTTAAAAACTATTCACTTCAAAAAGCTGCCGGCACTTATCATGTGTCACAATGGGCGCGTAATTTTACATTTGGTACCTTTTATGTGTTTACACTCAATATTGATTTATCAAAAACAGTGTACGGTCCGGAGCCGCTGTTTTTATTTATCCAACAACTTGTGATTGAAGGCGGGTTAGCGGTACTCGTTTGTTTGCTTGTTATTGAAAGTAGTTTGTTCTTTAAAGATACTTTGCCTTGGCGGGAAAGCCGTTTGCTTCTTACTCCGATCCTAAAAAGGAGCTTACCATTCCAATAAAAATTTTTGCCCCCAACCAAACATGTAACTGTCGTAGGATTTATTTCACTAAGCTGGTGATTACTTTGTACATCAAGGCTTGTTCAATGAATCCTACGACAATTAATTTTTACACAGAAAAAGCAGAAGTAGGTAGATGCCAGCTTCTGCTTTTTTTATTTATGAAAATTTCTCATAATGAATAATCTCTTCGCGAGGAAACTGTTTTTTCTTATCGGGCTGTTTCTCCGGATAACCCAACCCTAAAATCGCCACCACTTTTCGATCATCTGAAATGTTTAACGCCTTGCGAACAAAGCTTTCCCGTTTTTCTGATTCGCTCTGATCCTCAGCATGATAAATTGCTCCAAATGCAGCTCCTAATTCAAGATCTACTGCTGTCAGCCATACATATCCTGCGGCAATCGAAGCATCCTGAAGCCAGTATTTGCTAACCGTTGGCCGTCCAGTTACGACGATCGCTGCTGCTGCTTCTTTCAGCCAAGGCACAAAAGGTGTAGCGTCTGCAAGATGATCTAACATGTCTCGTTTTGTAACCACAATAAACTCTCGAGATGGTAAATGGTTGCCGGATGGAGCTAAAAAGGCCGCTTCGACAACACTTTCTAACGTTTCTTTTGGAATCTCCTTTTCACTAAAGCGCGTAATTTCCCGTCTTTTTTGAATTGCATCTAACACATTCATGTTTATGCTCCTTCCACATTTTGATTGTAACAAGGAAAGCATTGCAGTAATTGATCATCTCGGATGACACCATTCAAAAACCCGTTTTGACAATAAATTTCTTTTCCGCATGACACACAGCAGCCGACAAGTTCTTTCAAAATCAGGCCCCCTTTATACTAGTTTTCTAGCTGATTCTGCTTACTTCCTTTTTAAACAACTACTTTTATAGGAATTTATAATATGAAAAATAGGGATTTTTTGAATAGTTTTAACATAAAAATGAGTAACTCATCTTTATAGGAAGAGGGTGCATCTTATGACAGAACATCCTTGGCTTTCTTATTATCCTGAAGAAATAAAAGAGAGTCTTGATTACCCGAACATTCCTGTGTTTGAGCTTTTAAAACGAGCGGCAAAAGAAGCCCCAAAAAAAGAAGCGCTCTATTTTCTTGGGAAGCGGCTGACATATGAAGAAACATTAAAAGCCGCTTATCAAGCCGCAAATGCGTTTAAAAAGCTTGGCGTAGAAAAAGGAGATCGTGTGTCACTTATGCTTCCGAACTGTCCGCAGATGGTGATTTGCTATTACGGTGTACTTTTAGCTGGCGGCATCGCTGTTATGACAAATCCGCTGTATGTGGAACGAGAGCTTGAGCATCAATTAAACGATGCAGAAGTGAAAACAATTGTTTGTCTTGATCTTGTTTATCCGAAAGTAAAAAAAGTGATTGAAACAACCCAGCTTGAAAATATTATTGCGACAAGTATTAAAGATTACCTGCCGTTTCCGAAAAATCTCCTTTATCCAATCGTTCAAAAACGAAAAGGTCCCTATGTGAAAATTGATTATTACAAAGAAAATGTTCTCTCCTTTCCTAAATGGCTGAAAGCTTCCTCAAGCACACCCGTTACCCCTGAGATTGATCCAAAAACAGATTTAGCGGTTATTCAATATACAGGAGGCACAACCGGCACACCAAAAGGCTCGATGCTCACTCACGCAAATTTGATTGCAAATGCGCTTCAATGTAAGTCTTGGTTCTATAAAGGCGAGGAAGGAAAAGAAAAAACACTTGCCGCTGTGCCGCTTTTTCATGTCTATGGAATGACCGTCTGTTTAAACTTAACCGTCTCTTTGATTGGCACGATTCTTCTAGTCCCTAAATTTGATGTGGAGCAGCTGTTAAAAGTAATTGATAAAGAAAAGCCGACGATTTTTCCTGGGGCACCGACGATGTATATTGGCCTTTTAAGCGATCCGAAACTTAAAAACTATGATATTCGTTCTGTTGAAGCATGTGTAAGCGGCTCAGCACCGCTTCCGTTAGAAGTGCAGCAGCAGTTTGAATCGATCACAGGGGGAAGGCTTGTAGAAGGCTACGGATTAACGGAAGTTTCATCTGTCAGTCACGCAAATCCAATTTGGGGACAGCGTGTGCATGGCAGTATTGGTATTCCTTTTCCTGATACGATCAGTAAAATTGTCAATCCAGAAACCGGGGAAGAAGTAGGCGTTGGAGAAGTAGGGGAGCTTTTGATTTCTGGGCCGCAGGTGATGCAGGGCTATTGGCGAAAGCCTGAAGAAACAGAACAAGTTTTAAAAGATGGCTGGCTCTTTACCGGCGATATGGGGTACATGGATGAAAACGGCTATTTTTATATTGTTGATCGGATGAAAGACATGATTATTGCGGGCGGCTTTAATATTTTCCCGCGTGAAGTAGAAGAAGTATTGTATGAGCATCCTTCTGTTAAAGAAGCGGCCGTTATTGGCGTCAGTGACGAATACCGCGGCGAAACAGTAAAAGCCTTCATCGTAAAAAAAGAAGGAAAAGAGGTAACAGATGAAGAGCTTGATGCCTTTTGCCGAACAAAACTTGCCGCCTACAAAGTACCAAAGCTCTATGAATACCGCGATGAAATGCCAAAAACAATGATCGGTAAAATTTTAAAAAGAGAATTAAAATAAAAACAGGGGTCTGTACGCTCCACATGGACATTTTATGGTATTTGTCCATTTGCGGGGTCAGACCCCTGTTTTTCTATTTCCTTAAAAGCAGCACATTACCGATTAAAAACAAGCTTGCAAAGCCAACAAGGACAAGCAGTGAGAGGGAAACATCAGTAAGTGATTCACCGCGAATCATTAATCCTCTTAATGCATCGGCCGCATAAGTAAGCGGCAGCACGTCAGCGAGACGGAGAATCCACCCCGGCATATTTCGTAAATCAAACAAGCCGCACAGTAAAATTTGCGGAAGAATTACAATCGGAATAAACTGTACCATTTGAAACTCGTTTTTTGCAAATGTGGATAAAAAGCTTCCGAGTGACAGGGCAACAGCCGCAAGTAAGCTGTTGACGAGCAGAACAGAAAAGAAATTCGCCTCTGAGTAAATGTCTAAAATCGAAATCGCAAACCACTGCACAAGAATTGTCTGTAAAATTGCGAAAATCCCAAAGCCAAAAAAGTAACCGAGCACAATTTCATAGCGTTTAAGAGGAGAGGCAAGCATCCGCTCTAATGTGCCGCTTGTACGCTCTCGTAAAAAAGCAACACCTGAAATTAAGAAAACGAAAAAGAAGACAAAAAAGCCAATTAAAGCAGGTGCAAAATAATCAATCGTTTCAAGCCTATCGCTGCCGTGTAAGTAGTTTACTTCGATTTGCTGCGGTGCTAAACTTTTCAGCACATTCATCACCGCTTGATTTGCCGTTGGATCTGAGCCTTCAAGTGTCACAGTGAAAACACGGGCGTTTCCTTCAAGATAAGCATCCGTTTCCCCGTCTAACAATCTATTTTTTGCTTCTTCAAGTGAAACAACATTTACAACAGCATCTGTATTTGAAAGTTTTTCGGAAAGCATTTCCTGATCAAATGTTAGATCAATAACAGCCGCCGCAGAAGGAGAGGAAAATACAAAGTTTAATAATGAGAAAATAAGCAGTGGTGCCGCAAATAATAATGCAAGAGTTCGCTTATCATAAAAAAGCTGTTTAACAAGACGTTTTATGAGGGTGAGGATTCGCATGGCGCACCTCCAAAATATAGGAAAGCATCTTCAATTGTTTGTGCATTTGCGGCTTCTTTTAATTCATGAGGAGAACCTGAAGCTGTACATTTGCCGTCGCGAATAAAACCGAGGCGGTCGCAGTGCTCTGCTTCATCCATGACATGTGTTGTAATTAAGATCGACACACCACTTTCCTTTAAACGCTGAAATTCTTTCCAAAAACTGCGGCGCAGCAGTGGATCAATGCCAACAGTCGGCTCGTCTAAAATAAGCAGTGCCGGTTCATGTAAAAGCGCGATCGCAAGCGATAATCTTCGCTTCATTCCACCAGAAAACGTATGAACAAACCGCTTTCTATGCTCTGTTAATTCGACGAGTGTGAACACTTCTTCAATTCGTTCTTTTTTCCGTTTTTTATGAACACCGTAAAGCTCTGAGAAAAAGTTTACGTTATCAAGTGCTGTCATATCTTCATAAAGAGCGTCTGCCTGGGCCATATAACCAATTTGACTAATTACCCTTTTTGAAGGCATCTGTTGATTAAAAACAGATACACTGCCGGACGTACAGCGGCTAATTCCAGCGATTGTCTTCACAAGCGTCGTTTTTCCAGATCCAGACGGACCGAGAAGACCAAAAATTTCTCCCTGTTCAATCGTTAATGAAATATTATCAAGGATGTTCCGCTTCTGAATTTGCTGACTAAGCTGATCAATTTCTACAATATGATTACTCACTTTGTTCACATCCTTTTCTTGGAGGGGTCTGACCCCGCAAATGGACAAAAACCTCTAAATGTACACCTCAGACGGACGATATCGAATTAACAACCAATCTCTTTGTATACTTTATGAGCTAACATTGTTTTTCTTGATCAAAATCATCTTTATGAACGACTGTGCTTTTTCTGATGATGTTTATAAATAAAACTTGAGATCAAAGCTGCCGGCCAGTTAAAAAAATTTCCCTGCATATGAGAGTGAAGCTGTTCTTCGGCCGCTGGCATGTTCTCATACAGCTGACTTTGCGTAAGTCCTGACTTCTTTTCCTTTTCTTTCATGCCGCTAATATAAGAATACTGAAGAGGAATCATGATGAGGGTGTACAAAAGCCAAATCGGCAGTAAGATGCTTAGTAACAAAGTAGTCACCTCCCCCATTTGTTTTTCTCCTTTTTATCTAGTAATATTGTCCCCATTTCTCATATTCGCTTTGAAGCCAATCAATAAACCGCTCCCGCTCGTTTTCATCATTTTTTAATAGTTTTATATTTTTCTCGTCTTCAAGATAGCTAACAATGCGTGGATGTGTATTGATCATTTTGCGAAATTTTTTCTCGTTTTCATGATAAAGCTCGTAAAACCATTTCTCCTGTTTTTTTAACTCCTTTATATGGACTTTGTGCGGTGATGTACTTCCGCCGCCAACAGCTGTACCAAGATCGAAGGCAGAAAGAAGCAGTTCAAAAAAATCCATCATATTCACCTCACTCGTTGTTCTTTGTTTATTATATACGAGTTTATCCAACAATTGGTTTCAAAAATAAGTCCCTGTACCTAAATCCTTTCATGGTAGAATCAAGAAAAAAGGAGTGAAGAGAAAATGGACTTTCTGCATTGGTATGACTGGATTACGCCAACAAACCCAACGGCAGCGTTTTTATTTGGAATATTGTTTTCAATTATTGCAGCAGCTACAGTTAAAATCGTCGATAAAAGCTGGAAACGTTCACTGTTTGCTTTTTTAGTAGGCGGCTGTGTAACAGTTGTGTTTGTCCCTTTTTTAACGTTCGTTGGCTATTATTAAATGTTATTTGAAAATAAATAGTGTTCTACTACATAACGAAATAGTTGATTTATAGATAGATACAATAAGGTTCACTCAAACATTTGAGTGAACCTTATTTTTTGTTCGAAAAGTAGCCATTATTTCCTAATTTAAAGGTTGTACTGTGAGATTTGTCACAGCTTTACAGTGATTATTTTTATAAACTAACGTTGCAATCTATGATATTGAAATTAAACAAGCAGATGAATACTCCCGCCACTTAATTTTCTAGCGAAAATTTGAAGTGGGGGTTTCTAACGTATCGAACATTTCTGAACGCTTAACGTTAGTGGAGTTGACACATTGGCGGTCTAAATACGCCCAACTCCTCTATCCCATCGTTCTTGCCTTTGGGACTTCTTTTAATAAGCCTACTGCACCATTTTCACACGTTGTGCTAGTCATGTATCACGCATCTTCGGCTTCTCTAGGCTTGAACATTTTACGCAGCAGAGCGTCTTTTCCTGCTACAACCTTATATGTTCAGTTTTCAATGAGCATGTACAAGGATGTACAACGATTATTATATCATTTATTACGTACTTGTGTTCGTAATAAATGATGGAAATTCACCCCCTCCCTACTGATTGGGCTATCGCCCTTCACATTCCTTGAGGAAGGGGTAATCTTTCTAAAAATGATAGATAATACCAGCTTGAAAATCACACGACAAGGGAGAGAACGAGATGGCTCGTAAAGGAGTTCTTTTGTTTAGTTCACTCGTGATGCTTTCACTGTTAGCCATTGTACCGGCTCAGGCGAAAGTAACAGGTGAAGAAATTCAGTTTGCCAAAACATTGGAAGCGAAATTAAAAGAAGAACATTATGATCTAAAAGACAAATCTGTAAAGCTTTTAAATACGATGTATTTCGGTGAAAACAAGCAAATTATCGGTGCTTTTTATCGCTATCACCGCGTTCGCGATGGCATTTTCTATTTTACAGCAAAAGATGTTGTGTTTTATGACAAAGAAAATGAAACGTTTTTGTCTCACACAGAAATTCAAGAGGTAGAAGGTGCCGCCCAGTTTAAGAATCGTTATGAAGATGAACTTCAGACAAAAATGCATATGAAAGGTATCTTAATGGTGCTGTCTCTTCTATTAATCATTCCAATTTATGTTGTATTCTTTTGGTCAAAAAAGCAATATTCTTTATCAGCGCACAAAAAGCAAAAACAGCAAAAGAGCGCTTTAAAACAAGACGCTTCTCAAAAAATTAAATCAACTGTTTAACCATTTGTTGTAAAGAAAGGGGAATGCGTGATGCCAAAAATTAATCCAAATGTTTCACAATCCCAAAAAGTAAATAAAAAAGTAAACAAAAGCAAAGAAGAAACGAGTTTAAAGGGAACACTCATTGCAGTATTTGCGGTTGGAGCCATTATCGTCTTTTTTTGGGTGAGTATTTTTCAGCTGTATTTATCGAGAATGTAAAAAAGAGGTGAAGTATTATGCATATTCATAAGTATGAAAAAGTTTGGCTTACATTTGGCGGTGCAGCTCTATTCGTTTTTTTACTTACACTTGGTATTAGTGCTTTTCATATGGGCATGCACCCGGCAAGCAGTATGGAAACAATCGATCCTAAAAAAGTAGCGGAAACCGCACCTTTTAATGAACCTGGCGTAAAAAAAGTTGATGAAGATACGTATGAAGTGACGATGATCGCAAAAGCATTTGCCTATACACCGAATGAAATTCAAGTACCCGTTGGAAAGAAAGTGATTTTCCGTGTAACAAGTCAAGATGTTGTCCACAGTTTTACGATCGTTGATACGAACGTCAACATGATGGTTGTTCCAGGGAATATAAGTGAAAAAGAATATACATTTAAAGAACCAGGAAATTATTTAATTATTTGTAATGAATATTGTGGTGCAGGCCATCATTACATGAAAACAGAAATTGAGGTGGTCCAATGACAGCTCCTGGGAAGATTGATCGAAAAGATGCCCGTTTAAGTCTTGTCCATATAGGGATTGGTTATTTTGCCGTCTTTTTAGGAACGCTGTGCGGTGTGCTGCAGGGATTAGTGCGAAGCGGCGGCTTCGAGCTTCCGCCATGGTTAAATTATTATCAAATTTTAACGGCACACGGTGTATTACTCGCACTTGTCTTTACAACTTATTTTATTTACGGCTTTTTCTTTTCCGGGATGAGCCGGACAATGGGAACGCTCAGCAATGCTGTAAGGCGATTCAGCTGGCTTGGCTTTTCCGTGATGACGCTCGGAACCATTTTAGCCACTATTATGATTGTTATGAATGAAGCGTCGGTGATGTATACGTTTTATGTGCCATTAAAAGCACACCCGCTGTTCTATATTGGTTTAGCACTCTTTATAGTTGGTACATGGATTAGTGGCTTTGCACTGCTTGCTCATTATTTTGGCTGGAAGAAAAAACATAAGGGAGAAATTACACCGCTGTTTGGCTTTATGACAACAATTACGATTATAATGTGGATCATTGCCTGTCTTGGTGTTGTTTCAACTGTTTTGTTTCAAATTATTCCGTGGTCACTTGGCTGGGTCGATACGATTAACGTTGAATTAAGCCGTTCCCTCTTTTGGTATTTCGGTCACCCGCTTGTTTATTTTTGGCTTCTGCCTGCTTATATGGCATGGTATGTGATTGTACCAAAAATTATTGGCGGAAAAGTGTTTAGTGATTCCTTAGCGCGTTTATCGTTTATTTTATTTTTACTGTTTTCGATTCCTGTAGGCTTTCACCATCAATTAGTGGAACCAGGCATTTCAACGTTTTGGAAGTTCCTGCAAACATGTTTAACATTTATGGTTGTCTTTCCATCATTAATGACAGCTTTCTCGATGTTTGCGACCTTCGAATTAGCGGGCCGCGCAAAAGGAGCAACAGGATTATTCGGCTGGTTTAAGAAGCTGCCGTTTCATGACGTAAGATTTCTTGCTCTATTTCTTGCAATGTTATTCTTTATTCCAGGCGGAGCAGGCGGTTTAGTGAACGCCAGCTTTCAAATGGACGAAGTTGTTCATAATACGCTTTGGATTGTTGGACACTTTCATATTACAGTCGGTACACCGGTTGTGATGACGTTCTTTGGAATTACGTATTGGCTCATTCCGTATTTAACAAACAGAAAATTAACGGCAGGCATGAATAAGTTTGGAAAAATCCAAATTATTGTTTGGGCAGTCGGAATGTTCTTTATGTCTACGTCACAGCATATTTTAGGTCTGTTTGGGGCACCAAGACGAACAGCTTTTACAACATATGGTGATCATCCCGATGCGTTAAGATGGTTTGAAGGATTACTTGTTAATCAAGTTACAATGGCTGTTGGCGGCGTACTTCTGTTTATTTCAGCAATGATGATGATTGGGGCGGTTATTTATTTATGGGCCGGAGCCCCGCAGTCAGATGAAGAAGAATTTCCAATTGCGGAAACGGCAGAAGATGCGCTTCAAACACCGAAAATCTTTGAAAACTGGTGGATATGGATTGGAACAGCGTTTGTATTAATTGCAATTGCTTATACGATTCCATTATGGGAGATCATTCAAATGGCCCCGCCTGGATCACAGCCGTTTCGAACATGGTAATAGGGATAAACAAGAGGCTGACTTTCACGAGTCAGCCTTTTCTTATTTTTTATTCAAAGCATTCCAAATTGCTGAAAAAAAGGATTCTTTCTGTTCTTCCCCTTTAGAATCACGTTTCTCTTCTTTATCCTCAATATAAATATGTTCTTTATCAATGGCCGTATCATATGCTAAAACAAGGCCTAAGTCTGTTTCATTTTCTTTATCTGTAACCATACGGTAGGAAATATGATGCGTATCGGCAAGTTTCATATAATCACATAAATACGTGTAATTCATGTTTCCGTTTAAATAAAGCCGTGCTTTAGGATTTTCTTTCATTAATTCTTCTACTTCTTTCACGGTTCCAGTTTTTCGCACCTGAGACTGAGTAAGCGCAACAACAACACGCTCTCGTAATGTGCCTAAAAACTGCTTTCTTTCCTCTGGTTTTGTATCCTGCACACCATACAAGCCTTTTTGTACATAATCGTCAACATTCTTTTTTGGCAAAAGCTTCTCCTCCTATCATTATGATTGTTACAATTCGTTTTACCGATTAAAATAGATACATTCAGTGTTAACTATTTTGAAACTAAATCAACCATTTATCATGATATAGGCGAGAATATCCCTTCCTCAAGGAATGTGAAGGGCGATAGCCCAATGAGTAGGGAGGGGATGAATCGCCTTAGGATAGGGCATGTCGTATGACATGTTAACTATCCGACTTGTTTAATCCTTTTCTTATTAATTCATATACGGCACCTGCAAAACTTGAAATGTAATTTTCCTTTTGGTACTTTTCAACTTCTGCTACTAAATCAGCAGGAAATTTAATCAACTTTGAAATACGTTCCATTATTATCACCTTCCTTTTCCTTTTCCGAAAAAATGTATATACTTAATATATATAATTATATCTAGTGTATGATTAGTATATACATAAAAGGAGGTGAAAACAATGTTAGTGAATAAAGCTTATAAATTTAGAATCTATCCAAACAAAGAACAAGCAACCTTAATCAATAAAACAATTGGTTGCAGTCGTTTTGTATTTAATCATTTCCTTGCTAAATAGAATGATACTTACAAAACAACAGGAAAAGGATTAACGTATAGTTCTTGTTCTTCTAAACTTCCTTCTTTAAAGAAAGAATACGAATGGTTAAAAGAGGTAGACAGTATTGCTATTCAATCTTCTGTAAAAAATCTTGCAGATGCTTATGACCGTTTTTTTAAGAAACAAAATAAAGCACCACGTTTTAAATCTAAAAAGAATAACGTACAATCCTATATAACGAAACGTACAAATGGAAATATTGCGATTGTAGAAAATAAAATCAAACTCCCTAAACTTGGACTTGTTAAGTTCGCCAAAAGTCGTGAAGTTGAAGGAAGAATTTTAAGCGCAACTGTTAGACGTAACCCAAGTGGAAAATACTTCGTTTCTATTCTTGTTGAAACAGAAGCAAAGGAACTTCCTAAAGTAAACTCATCTGTTGGTATTGACGTTGGATTAAAAGACTTCGCTATTCTTTCTAATGGTAAAACGTATGCTAATCCTAAATTCTTCCGTACATTAGAAAAGCAATTAGCAAAAGAACAACGTATTCTTTCAAGACAAAAAGAGTTAGCGATCAAAAAGAAAAAGCCTTTGTATGAAGCAAAAAACTATCAGAAACAAAAAATAAAGGTTGCTCGCATCCACGAAAAGATCACCAATGCTCGTAAAGATTACTTGGATAAAATCTCAACCGAGATTGTCAAGAACCACGACACCATCGGGATTGAAGATTTGTCTGTAAGTAATATGCTTAAAAATGGTAATCTTGCAAAGGCAATTAGTGAAGTGTCATGGTCACAATTCAGAACTATGTTAGAGTACAAATGTAAGTGGTATGGAAAACAATTAGTTGTTGTTGGAAAAACATTTGCAAGTTCTCAACTATGTTCTTGTTGTGGCTATAAAAACAAAGACGTTAAGAATTTCAACCTTAGAGAATGGAAATGTCCATCATGCAATAAACATCACGATAGAGATATTAACGCAAGTATCAATATCAAGAATGAAGCAATAAGACTTCTAACTGTTGGAACAACAGGGATAGCCTAATCAATAACTGACCGATAGGTTGGTGTTCTTAGGAATCCCCTTCTTCAAACAAACCGTAAGGTTGTTAAGTAGGGGTAGTTCAATCGTAAAGAATAGTATACCTAATTGTTTCATAGAAATCTCACTAGGGAATAGGAAAATAATACGATTAAAACGAAATAAAAGTCATAGTATAGATGAAAGCAGTGAAAGTGAGGAAATGATAGATGAAAGTAAAGAGGAAGCAGACAAGCTTTCGATTATACGGATGGACAGTCATTTTGTTATGGCTTAAAACGTATCTTGTTTATAAACTTTTTATTGGTTTTTCAAGAGATACACTGTTAGGAGAACTCATCTTATTTATAAGCCCGATTAGTTCTGTTTTGTTATTAATTGGGTTCAGCTTTTTCTTTTCAAAAAAAATTCACGCTAAATGGATCCTCGTGATGAATATAATCGGTACGGCGATTTTATATATAAATGTTTTATATTATCGTTTTTATATTGATTTTGTAACACTGCCAATTCTTTTTCAATTTAAAAATGTCGGCGGTTTAGGACCAAGCACACTTGAACTGATTTACTCGGCAGATACTTTGTTGTTTATTGATATTGCGGTGATATGGTGGTTAATTCGAAAAGAAAGGCCACAAGCGGAAAGGATAACCGAGCGAAAAAAACACCTTATTGCGTTAGTGGCTTTGCTTTTATTTGCGGCTCATCTCGGCCTTGTGAAACTAAACAATCCAGAAGTTTTTAAAGTTAATTATGACCGCAAAACCATTGTGGCAAACTTCGGGATTTTTCATTACCACATGTATGATTTATACCGTCAATCACTTCTTTCAACAGACCATGTGTTTGCAACTGACAAGGATGTGAAGGAAGCATCGGATTATACCGCACAAAAATATGTTTCTCCTCATCCTACTTATTTTGGCGCTGCAAAAGGAAAAAATGTAATTTTAATTTCGCTAGAATCGACGCAGAGCTTTGTGATTAATAAGAAGGTAAATGGGGAAGAAGTTACCCCGTTTTTAAATGAGTTAATGAACGAAAGCTATTATTTTAACAATTTTTATCATCAAACTGCACAGGGGAAAACGTCTGATTCTGAATTTTTAATTGATAATTCGCTTTATCCGTTATCAAGCGGCTCAGCGTTTGTAAGAAAAACCGAAAATGAATACAACGCCCTCCCGGCGATTTTAAAAGGATCGGGCTATTATTCAGCCGCTTTTCACGGCAATGACAAAACGTTTTGGAATCGCGATGTGATGTATGAAACACTCGGCTATGATCGCTATTTTTCAAAAGAAGATTATCAGGTTACAGAAGAAAATTCAGTAAATTACGGTTTAAAAGATATTCCGTTTTTTGAGCAGTCCTTGCAGCATCTTGATGAGATTCCACAGCCCTTTTACGCAAAGTTTCTAACGCTTACTAATCATTTTCCATTTCTTCTTGATCAAAAAGATGAAATGATTACAGAGCTTGAAACAGAAGAAGGGGTTGTAAATCGCTATTTTACAACGGTAAGATATGAAGATGAAGCAGTGCGCCGGTTCATTGAGGGCTTAAAGAAAAAAGGATTATATGAAAATTCAATCATCATTATGTATGGTGATCATTATGGCATTTCAAATAGTTATACAGAAGCGTTAGAAGAAGCGCTTGGAGAGTCGTTTACAGCAGTCGATCAAATCGAACTGCAGCGTGTGCCGCTATTTATTCATATTCCTGGTGAACAAGGGAAAGTGTTTCACACAACAGCTGGGCAAATTGATTTAAAACCAACAATCCTCCACCTTTTAGGAATTGATACAAAAGGAACTGTGCAGTTTGGTCAGGATCTTTTTTCAAAAAATCGCGAGCAGCTTGTTATTTTTCGCGATGGGGAGTTTGTAACAGAGGAGCTTGTCTATACAGAGGGCGTGTGCTATGACAAATCCTCACAAACAAAGCTTCCATATGGAAACTGTAAAGAAACGGTTGAAATAGCGCAAAAAGAACTGCAGCTGTCAGACCAAATTGTTCATGGTGATTTGCTCAGGTTTTTAAAATAATGAAAAGCGAGGCTGACGATTGAAGTCAACCTCGCTTTTTTCGTTTATCTCTTATTCTTTCAACATGCGAAGACCGTTTAAAATAACGAGAATTGTACTGCCTTCATGACCGATCACGCCAAGCGGAAGGGATAGAAACTGCAGGAAGTTTGAAGCGATTAACAGTAAAATCACACTAAGTGCAAATACAATGTTTTGCTTGACGATTTTCTTCATTTTTTGTGAAATGGCGATGGCTTCTGAAATACGAATTAAGTCATTTTTCATTAACACAACATCAGATGCTTCTAATGCCGCGTCTGTTCCGGCGCCCATTGCAATTCCGATATTGGCGCTTGCGAGAGCGGGTGCATCATTAATGCCGTCACCAACCATCGCAACCATGCCGTACTTTTCTTTTAACTCAGAAATCGTATTTAACTTTTCTTCAGGAAGGCGCTCTGATAAATATTCATCAATGCCCGCTTCTTTTGCAATCGCTTTTGCGGTATGTTCGTTATCACCTGTAATCATGATCGTATGAATGCCGACTTTCTTTAATGCTTTAATCGCTGTAACTGTTTCCTTTCGAACAATATCTTTTAAGGCAATCATCCCGGCAATGCCTTTTTCATCTTCAATAAATACAACGGTTTTACCTTCTGCTTGAAGTGTTTCAGCTGCACCGCTGTGAAACGCTTTTGCACTTGCTTCGTTTACAAATGAAAGTTTTCCAATTTTATAGCTTTGCCCGTTAACCTCTGCTTTTACGCCCCAGCCTGATACGTCCTCCATCTCTTCAACAGGTAGGAAAGAAAGTTCTTGTTTCTCGGCACAGCGGACAATTGCTTGACCAAGTGGGTGTGTAGAATGACGTTCAATGGAAGCGGCAATCGTTAATAATGTGTCTTCTTCAAGATCGTTTCGAACCAACATGTCAGTTACTTCTGGTTTTCCTGTTGTTAATGTACCTGTTTTATCAAATGCCACAGCTTTAATCGCGCCAAGCTTTTCAATATGAAGACCACCTTTGAACAAAATTCCATTTCGCGCGCCATTTGAAATCGCAGAAAGTGTTGCCGGCATAATCGCGGCTACAAGCGCACACGGGGAAGCGACAACTAAAAGCACCATTGCTCTATAAAACGTTTCCTGCCAGCTCCATCCTAAAATAAAGTGCGGTAAAAACAGCATTAATCCAACAACTGCAAGGACGCTTTTTACGTAAAGACCTTCGAAACGTTCAATAAAAAGCTGTGACGGTGATTTTTCACTTTTTGCAGATTGCACAAGCTCAATAATTTTATGAAATAATGTTTCTTCACTTTGTTTTGTTACCTCAACCGTTAATGCACCGTTTACGTTTACTGTTCCTGCGAATACATCATCCTGCAGTGCTTTTTCAACAGGAATCGATTCACCAGTAATCGCTGCTTCATTAATCGATGAGCGGCCTTTAATAATACGCCCATCTGTTGGAATGCGCTCACCTGGTTTAATTAATACATGATCACCAAGTACTAACTGTGAAGCTGGAATAATGATTTCTTTATGATCGCGGATGACAAGAGCTTCTTCCGGCTGAAGAGCCATAAGAGCAGATAAGTCGCGTTCACTTTTATTGAGTGTATATGTTTCAAGCGCACCGCTTAATGAGAAAATAAAAATTAAAATCGCACCTTCTGCCCAGTAGCCGATAATCGCGGAACCAATCGCCGCTAAAATCATCAGGATCTCAACATTTAACGATTTTTCAAAGACTAAGTCTTCAATGCCCTCTTTCGCTTTAGCAAACCCGCCGATTAAAAACGCGGCACCAAATAAATAGGGAGCGGCCTCCTTTAATACAAAGGCAAAGGCGATGAGAATACCGCTTATAACTGCTGCGAGTAACTCTCCGTGTTTTTGTAAAAATTCGCTGACAGGACGCTCCTGTTTTTCGACTTGATCCATGTAAGCTGTTTTAGTTTGAATGTTTTCCAATGAAAATTCCACCTTTCTAATTGATAACGAGAGTCAACTTCATTACCCTTAAAACGACGAAAGCTGCCATCTGCGCGGGGCAGGTGACAGCAATACCACAAATTAGAATTATTTTAGTTATTAGTTTTTATTAATTCTATTTTACCACAATTTCCAAACAATGAAACTACTTTTTAGAAAATTGGGCTAAGCAATTTTAATTTTGACTCCGACGTGCGAATGGTTCTATCACCTGTTCGGAGTCAAAAGCTTAGGAACTCAATAACCTAGTTCAAAACGATTAGTTTAGATGCGTATGGGAGCGGAAATAGAATAGTAGAGGAAAAAGCTTTCAACTATACTTCAAAGGAGTTGACAAAAAATGATTATCACTAAAAAAATAGAAGAACTAAAAAGCATTCAATTAGAAGAACCAAATAAAATCCTATCGATGTACTTAAATACGGATCGAAGCAGCATGGATCAGCAAAACGGTGAATGGAAAATTAAACTGAAAAATGGATTAAAAAAACTTGAGGAATATATTGAAGCAGGCGGCACGAAAGAAGCGCTCAAAAACTTCAAAAAAATTAAAGACATGGTAAATAAAGAAATTTTGGATCATGAACGCGATCTCCAGCGAGGGGTTGTTTTGTTTGCGTCTGCCGATCAGCAAGTATGGTCTGTTAACTTCTTACAGATGCCTGTTGAAACAAATTTTTATTGGGAAGAATATCCTGTTGTTGATCAACTGCAGGAGCTCAAAGAGAAATATCCAGCCTCGGGAATCGTGGTTGTCAATCAAGAGGACGTTCGAATCGTTGAAGCAGAACTTGGGCAGGTAAGGGAATCGATCCATTATATGCTTGATCTTGAAACAGAAGATTGGCGTCAGCACGAAGGCCCGCACCATGCTGATGTTACGCTCGGAAAAGGTGGAAAAAGCTATCAGCAGGAACAGTTTAAAGATCGTTTTGAAGCAAACAAACAGCGCTGGTACAAAAACTTAGCACCAAAAATTGATAAAAAAGCAAAAGATCATAATTGGGAACAAATTATTATGATTGGTGAAAAAGAGGAAGCCTTACAGCTGAAAGAACAAATGAATAAAAATATTGACGAATTAATCGGTAAAAACCTTGGCGGCAGGTCTGATCATGAAATTGTAAGTGAAGTGTTTCAGTCATAAAGCAAACTAAAGTTACAGTGTATATCCTCTAAAGGTAACTTCGTTTAGTATTTAAATATGAATTAAAATTTTACAAAAAGCCGAGCTGATCTACGTGCTAAATCAGCTCGGTTTTTTACATTTTATTTACTAATAAACATCTGTGTCCAATGATGCCCAGTGCCGTTATATCCTACGCCAATATGCGTAAAATTGCCGCTTAAAATATTTTTACGGTGACCGGCGCTGTTCATCCAAGAGTTGACAACTTGTTCAGCTGTTGACTGCCCTTTAGCAATATTTTCACCTGCTGCGTTGTACGTAATTCCAAAGTCGCGCATCATATCAAACGGCGAGCCGTACGTTGGGCTTGTATGGGAAAAGTAATTGTTTTTTTGCATATCATTGGATTTCTCGCGAGCGACATTGCTTAATGATGTGTCTGCTTTTAAATCAGGGAGCCCATTTTTTCTTCTTTGTTCATTTGTTAATTCAATAACTCGTTGTTCAATTTCACTAATATTACCAGCCGCTTTTGTTGGCTGTTTTTGCTGTGGTGCTGCCTGTTCCTGTTTGGGTGCTGCTTGCTGCGGTGTTTCCTGCGGCTGCGTTGGCTGCTGGGCTTGTGGTTGATTTGGTCTAATTTCATATTGACGTGTCACGATATTCGGGTCTTTCACTACGCCGCCCTGACCTGCACCTTGTCCAAAATCAACGCGGTATTCATAGCGAGCTTCCTGTACTTTAATCGGCTTTGTATGTGGAAATTGTTCGCTCGACATTTCTGTTTGAGAACTTGAGATGTTATCGTCATGATTATTTTGCGCCTGTTCGTCATTTATCCCGCAGGCGGCAGCAAACAATAAAAGAACAGAAGGGATAAGCAGTTTTATTTTTAAATCGTTCATCTGTAAATTCTCCTTTTTATATGAACTAATTTCCTTCTTAGTGTTTAATTTTTTTCTAAAAATATTTATGGCAATAACAGGGGGAGAAGGGAGAAAAGTTGTATAAAGAAACAAAAAAAGGATCACCGTCATCGGTGATCCTTTTAGTAAATACCGTTTATTGTCCAGCTTGTCGAGTCTAAACGGGTGCTTCCGCATTTCTACCTTACTCTTCTTCACTTGGAAGGACGCGGTTTACACGCTTTGTCAGCATTTTCATGCCG
Source organism: Bacillus taeanensis (assembly GCF_003318295.1). Lineage (GTDB taxonomy): Bacteria > Bacillota > Bacilli > Bacillales > UBA6769 > Maribacillus > Maribacillus taeanensis. Next base: position 39,856 of record NZ_QOCW01000024.1, on the reverse strand, counting down.
CCGCCGCCCGCTTGGAAGTGACGCAATTTCCCTTCATTATCAAACACATAGTATGCCGGGACATATTGATTTTCAAATGCATCGGTTAGCTTATGTTCATTATCAACGAAAATTGGCTGCGTAATTTCGTGTGTTCTTGCTACTTCTTTAACTTGCTCAAGATCAAGATCTTTTTCAGAACGAGGCATATGAACGGCAATAACGTTTAATTTATCTTTGTATTCATCGCGAAATTCATTAATGTTTGGCATTGCTTCTTTGCATAAGCCACAGCTTACACTCCAAAAGTGGATAAGTGTGGGCTTGTCTCCGATAAGATCGCTTTTTGAAACTTCACCATTTAACCAAGTCGTTGCGCCAGCGAGTTCCGGCATCTCAGTACGTAATTTCAAAATAAATCGTCTCCTTTGTCACGAAAATAATTAAAATAATTATTACATGATTACTATTATTTAGTATAAAAAGGAATTTATAATCCTGTCAATGAAATCGCTTCCATATACCTTCCTTAGTTTGCCTTTAACGTCTATGTTTAAACATTGAATGGCAGTATGAATGATTCGCTTTTTTAAGGGTTGTGCATTAAAATGTACAGATAGGAAACGGTAAGAGAAAGGGGAAGTAAGGGCTATGGAATTTAAAATGAAAGAAAATGGATTTACGACAAATGTTGAATATGGAGAACTACATATTTCAGGAGATTCTGATTATGGATTTCGTCCATTTCAGCTGCTTGTATCATCTATAGCCGTATGCAGCGGCGGGATACTTCGCAAAGTGCTTACGAAAAAACGAATTTCTTATAGTGATGTCACTGTTCAGGCGGAAGTTGTTCGAAATGAAGCAGAAGCGAATCGCCTTGAAAAAATTCATCTTCATTTTATTATTGCAGGTGAAGAGTTATCAGAAACAAAAATTGAAAAAGCATTAGAAGTAACGCGAAAAAATTGTTCAATGGTGCAGTCGGTCAAAGACAGCATTGAAATAACTGAATCATTCGAGTTAGTACAAGCATAAAGCATGTTAACTAAAGTAGGGTCTGCCCCTCAACTGGAGGAAGGTCAGACCCTATGCTTTTTTATTGGCTAGCTTCAGGCGCCTACCCTCTCGAGTCAAATAACCTTCCGGCGTAAAGGCAAAAAGCGCCTTTTCGTCGAAAGAACATTTGCTTGTCGGGGGTGAGCAAGGCGCTTCCGCTTTTCTAATTGTCCAGCTGCAGCCCCCAGTCTCTCGAGTCAAATAACCTTCCGGCGTAAAGGCAAAAAGCGCCTTTTCGTCGAAAGAACATTTGCTTGTCGAGGCTGAACGGGTGCTTCCGCTTTTCTTTATTAAGAAAGTTCAAGTGTTTGGGATGATTCTGAGTTATTGTTCATAAGGCGAATTGTTTCAGGCTGGCACTGAAGAACCACATAATTGGGGTCGTCAGGACTTGAAAAATAGTTTTTTAATTCATCGCTCCAAAGCTTTTCTTTTAAGTTTTTTGAATCGTTAAGGGATACTTTCCCTTGGAACTCAATATACTGGTCGCCCCAGCCGTTTCCGTTATAACCGAGCAAAATATGTGCATTTGGATTTTCTTTAATTTCATCGACTTTGTATGTTTCTTTACTTGTTGGTGTGTATAGCGTTAAATCCTCATGACTAAATGTCATATAACGAGAGTGCGGTTTTTGTTTTTTTACAGTTGCGAGCGTGCCGGTATGGTTTTGATCCATAACGTGCAGTATTTCTTCTTTCAACTTTTGTTCATCCATGAGAGTCGAGCTCCTTTCAATGATTTGTTGTTACTGTTTCCGTTTCAATCTTTTTTTAAACATCATTATGTGTAGAATAAACGATATGAAAATCAGCTGGAGAAGGGATAATCATGAATCAAGGATATGATTTTACAGAGGGAAGTATTTTACGAAAAATGCTTTTTTATTCTGGACCGATTTTTTTAACAAATTTACTGCAAACTTCGTATCAATTTATTGACAGCTTGTGGATCGGAAATTTGCTTGGTGCTTCATCACTTGGTGCGATTTCGATTTCAGCAACCGTTATTTTTACGGTACTGTCTTTTATTATTGGAATTAACGGGGCAACCTTAACGGTGTTAAGTCAGCAAAAAGGTGCAAATGATGAGCGGGGTTTAAAAGAATCATTAAATGCCTTTGTTGTCGTTCTCGGCGTTTTAGCGGTTGCTCTTGGTGTTGTCGGCTATCTTTTTTCAGGAAGCATTTTAACGTTATTAGGAACGCCTGAAGCGATTTTTCCGTTAGCAAAATCGTATTTACAGGTGAACTTTTTAGGAATTTTATTTTTATTTGGGTACAATTTTATCGGGACGGTATTAAGAGCGTTAGGGGATAGTAAAACACCGGTACGCTTTGTGTTGTGGGCGGTTGTTTTAAACACTGTTTTAGATCCGCTTTTTATTGTAACCTTTGATCTTGGCATTGAAGGCGCAGCGCTTGCTACGATTGTCGCCCAAGGATCGGCGTTTTTATACGGAATTATTTACTCGTTAAAAAAATCAAAAGTACCGTTTACGATGCCGCATTTTCCAGAAGCCAATTATTTAAAAACAATCATCAAGCTGGGACTGCCGGGCGGTTTGCAGATGGTGGCGATTTCCGGCGGAGTCACAGCGATTATGGGCATTGTCGCGGGATTTGGGGAAGATGTTGTTGCTGGATTTGGAGCCTCACAGCGGATTGACAGCATCATTATGCTGCCTGCTTTTACGTTAGGCTCTGCGGTAAATAGTATTGCTGGCCAGAATATTGGCGCCTTAAAATGGGAACGCGTTGCAGAGATTGCCAAAAAGGGAATTTTGCTTATTTTATCGGTTTCTTTTTTAATCAGTTTGCTTGTCTTTCTAAGTGCGGATTTGCTTATTCGTTTGTTCGTTTCTGATCAGGAGACAATTGCATTTGGGGCCGCTTATTTAAAAGCTGTTGCCTTTTTCTATCCGTTTTTAGGTATTAATTTCGTGTTAAACGGGATTGTAAGAGCGGCAGGGGCGATGGTACAGGTGCTTGTGTTAAATTTAATTTCCTTTTGGGCATTGCGGGTGCCGCTGACGTATCTTTTTACACGTTTTTTCGATGAAGACGGCATTGCTTATGGAATTGGGACGAGTTTTATTATTAGCAGTATCATCGCCTTATTTTATTATCGCTATGGAAAATGGCGTGAGATTAAGCTGTTTGAGAAAAAAGAAACAGAGGAAACAAGACAAAATGCAAAATAGGGGTTGTCTCAAAAGCATAGAGTCAGACCCTCCCCGCCTCATATATAGGATGTGATTTATAAAACACATCTATATCTTGTGCGAGGTTGTGGGGGGTCAGACCCTATTGAGACAACCTCTATTTTTTTAGGTTAGCTATTTTTCTTTATTGAAGGTGCTTTGGTTCTTGGTGATTTCCCTGCTGGTTAACTTCTGTAAAAAGATCTGCCTGCATTTGCGGCGGCTGCTGGGAGGAGAGTGGTTGTGCCTGCATGGGATAAGTACTATTTAACAGCTGCAGAATTTTATCAAGATCCCCTTTTGTAGCGGGTTTAAATGCATCTTTTAGTTCAAAGCCAAGCTGTCCGCTCGTTTCAATGGTCGCCCATTTGACATCACTTATTTTGGAAATGTTATGCTGTCTTAACCGCATTTCAAGCTGGTCAACTGTTAAGCGGACTTTTTTTAGCTGCTTTTCGTTTAATATGCCGTTTTCAATAACCATAACCGCTTTTCCGGTAATAAGATTTTCAAATTTATCAAATTTTAACTGCAAATATTCCATTGTAATCAATGTTGCAATTAACAGTCCTGCAATTAAAAAAGTGACCCAGACATTTTTTTCGCTGACAGGTTGAATTAAAAGGGTACCGATTGAAATCATAATAACTGTTTGCGCTACTGTCATTTGCGAAATTGATTTGCGTCCGCCTAATCTTAAAAGCATCGTGCCGATGAAGACAATTAATATAGCTTTCCATATCCATTGAAATTCCATGAAAAATTCCTCCTTGTACAAGTATTAGCATGGATCGTAAGGCGCTTTTTATGTATGAATGAGGCGAGAAAAGAAAGTGCTGTCCTATTTAAGGATTGGCTTCATAAAATAAACTAAGATAAACTGTTCAGGTGCAGCAAATTTTGATAAGGATAGGAGAATGAAAATTGGGAACAACATCAAGAAGAATAGCATGCTATGTGATTGGCCTTATTATTTTAACGTTTGGAATTAGTTTAACGATTAAAGCGGATCTTGGAGCAGGTGCTTGGGATGCGCTAAATGTTGGATTAGCTGAAAAAGTTGGTTTAACGGTTGGAAGCTGGGTTGTCCTTGTTGGAATTGTTCTTATCCTTTTAAATGCTTTTTTAACGAAAGAAAAGCCGGATATCTTTGCACTAATTACGATTATTATTGCCGGCGCTTGTATTGACTTTTGGCTTCTTCAAGTATTTGAAAGCTTAGCGCTCGGTTCAAAAGGAGAACGATTAGCTGCTCTGTTTATCGGCATTTTTGTTCTTGCGATGGGAGTTTCGCTTTACCTGCAGGCAAAATTTGCGGCCATTCCAGTAGACGGTTTAATGTTTGCCTTACATAAACGGTTTGGCTGGAGCTTGATGACCGCAAAAACAGTAGGTGAAGTTGCCGCCCTTTTATTAGCACTTCTTTTTTCAGGACCTGTTGGCATCGGCACGATTATTATTACAGCCGCCATTGGCCCACTTGTTGAGCTGTTTTACCCTAAAATTTCAAAAATGGTGAAATTAAATACAATCTAAAAAGAACGTTCAACTACGAATGTTATATAGTAAAGTTTTATAAGGATTTAGTCCTAAAATATAGAAATATTGATTTGGACTCCGAACAGGTAAGCGGAAGCAGCGATTTAGAGAAAAGGCATTTTCTCGTTTCCCTGCTTCCGCTTACTTGTCTTTCAGTCCATGGCTGAAAGGGTGCGAAAAGATGATTTCGCGCGTCGGATTCCAAATCAACGCGCTATCCACAAGTTAAGTTGAAGTTAGATTATGTGGATAAATTATTTTTGCAATGAAAACAATAAAGGTATCAACGAATAAACAGTATGAAAGTTGATTAGGAGGCATTGCAATGAAAAAACTATTGATCCCTGTGCTTGCAATTCTGTTATCATTGAATTTTTCTTTAACAGGAACAGCAGCGGAAAAACCAACAAAACAGATTAAAGTACCTGATTTTGTTCTAAACATTTCACAGGAAAATACGTATCCAAATCCATCACAAGATATGCCAACATTACAGCCGAGCGAATTAACGAAACAGCTGTTAAAATCGACTGATGTTGAAATTGCCAACCCAGAACTCGTTCGACTATTAAATGAATCTTCTATTCGCCATACAAAATTGTCACTTGGCTACGGGGCGGAAGTTTATCTTGGGAAATGGCCGCTTAATTATGAATCCCAAGAAACATCGATTAACTGGGAGTATAGGCAGGCAAGTGTCAATCAACTTGATAACCGCGGCGGTAATAAACCGGCAGTAATTCGCTATGTACAGGAAGAAGAAAGTAAAGTAACAGGTGATTTAACCGTAAGAGTTTCAAGCAGTGAAGATGTAAAAAAAATGATGATCATTAAAGCAGCTCAAAAATCAAAGCTGCCGCTTTCCTTTGAAACAATTGTTGGCAAAGGAACGAAAAAAGATCAAAAATACAATGTGGCCCCTAAAAAAATCGGCCAATTGTACGGATATGTACCGGCAGTGAATGAAAAGGGGAAAGTCACATATGGAGAAGTTTATTTAGTGCTAAAAGGAACTGAAAGCCATTTAAAAGTAAAAAACATTACACAACACGGCATTGGGGCATGGATTCCAGTGCAGGATCATTTAGCATTTAAATTCCATGCACAATAAAGAAAACTCGGTGATTGCCAAGTCTTTAACTTGACCTCTAAGTCGAATTGCTTCAGTGCTGTCAAGTTATGTATTCTTAATGCATAAGAAAAAAAGAGGAATAGCATCTGCTATTCCTCTTTTGAATCATCAACCCAATCCTCGCTCCAGATTTGGATGGCTTTAATGACTTCTTCTAATGAAGCCCCTTTTTCAGTTAGATGATATTCAATGCGGACGGGTGTTTCTGGGTAAACTTTACGCTCAATAATGCCGATGCTTTCGAGCTCTTTCATTCGTTCTGTCAGCATGCGGTCACTCATATCCGGAATTTGCTGTTTAATATCTTTAAACCGTTTCGGTCCGCCCATTAAGACACGAATAATTAACCCTGTCCATTTTTTACCGATAATATTAATCGCTGCTTCATATCGAGGACACATTGAATTATAGTTCATAACTTGTCACCTCTTTTTATCGTTTTGCCCACTATTTGCAAGGTAGCGTTCATTATTATTTAATTCATATAAATTAATAATTCCTAATTATAACTTACAATTATAAAAACACTTACTATTGTAAAGTATATCATAATAATGATAAACTGGAAACTAACATATTTTCAATATATTACAACTATTTTTATCATAAGGATTAGAATAAGTACTATTTTTTTACTAAATGAACGCCTGAAAATGAAAGGATGATAAGATGGTCAAGCATCCAGCTGGTTTTTGGATTCGTGTTGGCGCCGCTTTACTTGACGGATTAATCGTTAGTCTGCCTTTAGGAATTATTGCTTCATTTATTGGGGATGGAGGACAAGATCCAACATCATCATCACAACTATTTGTAAATTTAATAATCTTTTTATATGGATTATTAGTCCCACTGTATTGGTCAGGTTATACAGTTGGAAAGCGTATTGTCGGCATTCGTATTTTAAGAATCGACGGTGAAAATGTTCGTATTACAAACATGCTGATTCGAACAGTTGTTACAGGTCTTCTTTATGCGTTCACATTTGGGATCGCCGTCATCGTAAGCGCGATTATGGTTGGTGCTCGTAAAGACAAGCGTTCCCTTCATGATTTAATCGCAGGGACGTATGTTACCTATCAAAAACCTTAAAGAAATGTCCGCTTCAAATGGACAAAAGGGGTCGAATGTCTTTTTGCGGGGTCAGACCCCTGCCTTTCTTTTTGTAAAATCAACGTCAGGATAATAGGCGTTTTTCACTAAAATATTAGGACCAAGGCACTGAATGCTTGGACAGTGACAGCTTAGTGACTTAGCAAGCGAGGAACGGCTCCATGTGTGATACGCATCCGTCAATTTTGTATCTTTAATATTGCCAAGCGGCGGTGCGTCCCCGAAGTCTGTCACAATAATACTGCCGTCAAAAATATTAACATTTAAGCGCGAACGGCCGTCCGGGTCATTTCGTACCGTTGCATTTTTTTCGTTAGAAAGCCGCTGTAAAAGCGCTAAATCTTCTTCACTGCTGCTGCATCCGTAAAAAGGAAGCGTACCAAAAAGCATCCAAATCTCCTCATTGCGAATATCGAGTAACTGATGAATCGCCGCACGAATTTCCGCGAGTGAAGCAACTTCAAGTGTGCTTGCAAAATCACTAGAATACATCGGGTGAATTTCATGCCGCTGACAGCCCATCTCGATCACTTCATGATGAATATGTTCTAAATAAGGAATTGTCCGCTTATTAATCATTGTCTCTGCTGAAACAAGCACACCTTCACTCGTTAAGGCTTTTGCGTTGTCAAACATCCGCTCAAAATATTTCGCCCGCTGTGAGTAATTTGGTTTTACTTTCATCCGCGCAAAACCGGTTTCTGCAAAGTCTTCAATACTCGTCCAGTTATGGGAAATATGAAGCACATCAAGATAAGGAATAATTTTTTCATAACGCTTTATCGGTAGTGTTAAATTTGAGTTAATTTGTGTTTTCACGCCGCGTTCATGGGCATATTTTAAAATTGGCACTACATAGTTTTCGACAGATTTTAACGAAAGCATCGGCTCACCGCCTGTAATGCTTAATGTTCGCAGATGAGGAATTTCATCAAGGCGCGATAAAATTAAGGAAATCGGCAGTGCTTCCGGGTCTTTTGTTTGCAGTGTATAGCCAACAGCGCAGTGATCGCAGCGCATGTTGCATAATGTTGTTGTTGTAAATTCAATATTTGATAATGTCATTTTGCCGTGCTTTTCTACATCTAAGTAAGCTTCCCACGGGTCGTTGGTAGGGTTCATTGTTATCTGGTGATTCATAAGATCCCGCTCCTTTAAAATAAGCTATCCACATCATATCACATTTAATATTAAAAAATGGTCGAGTTTATGCGGTTTATGAAGGAATTGCATTTTAAATAATTGTTTGATAAAGTGGCTTTGAAGACGAAAGGGGCGAGTGCAAGGTGGGAAATTCAGTTCATGATAAAGAATCGCAATTAAATTATATTCATAACCGTATGGACATGCTTGTAAAAGTGTTGGATACAATTGATGCTGAAAGTGCCGGTGTATCTGAAATTGATCGTATCATTGAAATGCTTGATGATATTGAATTAAAATGCCAGCAGTTTCGTAAGGATTGGGAATAGAAGAAAAAACATCACCTCTCGTTTGAAAGGTGATGTTTTTTAAATTTAAAAAACAGCAGTGTTTGTGTCCAGCTGCAGCACCTACCCCCTCGAGTCAAATACCCTTACGCCATAAAGGCAAACAGCGCCCTTTTGTCGTAAGAACATTTGCTTGTCGGGGGTGAGCAAGGCGCTTCCGCTTTTCTCCCTTACTCTTTCGGTGCAATCATGTTTTCAGGACGAACAATATCATCAAACTGCTCTTCTGTTAGAAGTCCAGAATTTAGAGCCGCTTCTTTTAATGTAAGCCCTTCTTTATGAGCGGTTTTCGCAATGCTTGCCGCATTTTCATAGCCGATATGCGGGTTAAGTGCTGTAACAAGCATGAGTGAGTTGTTTAAATAATGCTCAACTTTTTCATGCTCAGGCTCAATACCAACCGCACATTTATCGTTAAAGGAAACCATTGAATCGGCAAGCAGTACAGCAGACTGCAGGAAGTTATAAATAATAACAGGCTTAAACACGTTAAGCTCAAAATTTCCTTGACTTGCCGCAAAGCCGATTGTTGCGTCATTGCCCATTACTTGTGCGGCAACCATTGTAATTGCTTCACTTTGCGTTGGGTTGACTTTACCAGGCATAATTGAGCTTCCCGGCTCGTTTGCAGGAATCGAAATTTCACCAATGCCGCAGCGAGGACCGCTTGCAAGCCAGCGCACATCATTGGCAATTTTCATTAAATCTGCTGCAAGTGCTTTTAACGCGCCGTGTGCGTATACAACTTCATCGTGACTTGTTAAGGCATGGAATTTATTTGGCGCTGATACAAAGTTTTTACCTGTAAAAGAGCTAATTTCTTCTGCAACCATATCGCCAAACTTTGGATGGGCGTTAATCCCCGTACCAACTGCAGTTCCGCCGATCGCCAGTTCTTTCATATATTCAACACTTTCTTTAATCATCTTTTCACTTTTTTCAAGCATGCGGTGCCAGCCGCTAATTTCTTGGCCTAATGTGAGCGGAGTTGCATCCTGCAGGTGGGTACGGCCGATTTTAATAATATCTTGAAATGCTTCTGATTTTTCAGCGAGTGTTGCTTTAAGTTTCTCAAGTGCCGGTAATACTTGATCTTCTACCGCAACAACACCGGCAACGTGAAGAGCTGTTGGGAAGGTGTCGTTTGAGCTTTGTGACATGTTTACATCATCATTAGGGTGAATGCGCTCTTCACTGCCCGCTTCTTCAAGAAACTGATTGCCGCGGTTTGCAATAACTTCATTTGTGTTCATGTTTGATTGTGTGCCGCTTCCTGTTTGCCATACAACCAGAGGGAAGTGATCGGTTAATTTCCCTTCAATCACTTCATCAGCCGCTCGAACGATTGCGTCCGCTTTTGCTTCAGAAAGTTTGCCAAGCTTTTTGTTGCTGATTGCCGCGCTTTTCTTTAAAATTGAAAACGCTTTAATTACTTCGAGCGGCATTTTCTCTGTACCGATTTTAAAGTTCTCGCTGCTGCGCTGTGTTTGTGCTGCCCACAGTTTATCTGCAGGTACTTTCATTTCACCAAGCGTATCTTTTTCAATTCTATATTCCATCGTAAAGCCTCCTAATCAATATGTAATCAATTTTCAGTTACAAACTTCGCTATTGATTGCGAAATTCCTGTTTAAAATTTAAAAATTTTGTCGATTTCTTTTTTGGAAAACGATTCCTCTTATATCTTTAGCTTTTACATTTAAAACTAAAGATATAAGAGTGGAGAGAAAGGAAGTTGAAAATGAAAACAGTGATAAAAGCAATTGTTCTTATGTTAATCGGGCAATTAATGGTTACTAATGCTTGTTTGGCGACAAACTACAGCAATGAAAAATATGACTGGTATTTTAAGCGCAGTAAAGGCAATGAGCCTGCGACAACAGAGCCGGAGTATCAAAAGCTTCTTGATGAAAACGGTGGGATTTTTATCGGAAACACAAATGAAAAAGTACTCTATTTAACATTTGATAATGGCTATGAGAATGGCTATACAGAACCGATTTTAGACATATTGAAAGAAAAAAAAGTCCCGGCTGCTTTTTTTGTAACAGGTCATTATTTAGATGATCAGCCAAAACTAATTAAACGAATGGTTGAAGAAGGTCATATTGTTGGCAATCATTCCTGGAGTCACCCTGATCTTACGAATGTGGGGGATGAAAAGTTAAAAGCAGAGCTTGATAAAGTGAAGCAGAAATTCACGGAAATGACCGGTGTGAAAGAAATGAATTATTTGCGTCCGCCAAGAGGGGTATTCAGTGAGCGTACGCTAGCGCTGTCGAATCAATTGGGCTATACAAACGTTTTTTGGTCGCTTGCTTATAAAGACTGGGAAACAAATAAACAAAAAGGCTGGAAGTACGCGTATGATAACATTTTAAAGCAAGTTCATCCAGGCTCAATTTTGCTTCTTCATACGGTATCAAAAGATAATGCGGAAGCACTCGAAAAAGTTATTGATGAACTAAGAAAGCAGGGCTATACATTCAAAAGCCTTAATGATTTAATGTTGGAAAACAATATGCCGGATTTATATTAATATGGTGTCCGCCCCGCATGGACAAATGCGAGTAAATGTCTTTTTGCGGGGTCAGACCCCTATACGGTTTTGGCGGTTTCAGCGACTCGTCTTCCGTGTAAATAGGCTAAATCACATTCCGCGTTTGATAAGTTCCGCGTACTTTCTTCATTGACCACTACAGCAGCTCCATACGAAAAGCCGGCTTCTTCCCACTTTTCATCCATTGGTGCGGCATTTGGAACAATGGTCATGCCTTGGTGAATCATAAAATTTTGCAGCGATTGAAATAAATGCTTTAAATCATTTAAATTTGACGTTGAAACAGCAAAAACACCGCCTACTTTTCCTCGTAAAGGATAGGAACCATCTTGAAATTCGGAAAGAAAATCTGCCATTTTTCCACTTGGACGACTGCCATCACAACAGGTACCGAGAAGAACACCATCCGCTTCCTTTAGTTCCTCAATTGTTACTTCATCAACAGGTTTATAAACAACAGTTACATCGTCAACAGAATTTGCTCCTTCAGCAATGTATTCAGATATTGCTTTCGTATAAGCGCTATCATCTTCGTACAATACATAAATTGTCTTAATAGACATGATAACCTCTCCTTAAAACGGTTTGTTAAACATGTTCCCGTATTTTCTGCTGTTAAAACGATTAAAAAGTCCTAACTTTGTATGGAAAAGGGAAAGAAATGATATAATGAAGACTGCTTGAAAATACAGCATTCAAAAAATGTTGATACAGATACATGTACGTCACGTCATCAGGAAAATAAAACAGTACGGAGATGAAAGAATGAAAGCAAGACAAAAGAAACAAGATCATGATATACAGCTAAAACAAGGGCAAACGATCCCAGTTACAATTAAACGTCTAGGAATTAACGGGGAAGGGGTCGGCTATTATAAGCGAAAAGTTATTTTTGTAAAAGGTGCGCTTCCAGGCGAAGAAGTGATTGCTGAAATTACAAAACCATCTGCAAATCATGCCGAAGCAAATTTAAAGAAGATCCAAAAAAAATCACAAGACCGCGTCAACCCGCCTTGCTCGATTTATGAGCAGTGCGGCGGCTGCCAGCTTCAGCATTTAAGCTATGAAAAACAGTTAGAAGAAAAGAAAGATATTGTTCGTCAAGCATTTGAACGTCATACGAATTTAAATCCAAACCAATTACCGCTCAAAAATACGATTGGCATGAACGAGCCGTGGAACTATCGCAATAAAAGTCAGCTTCAAGCAGGAAAGCAAGACGATAAAGTGATTGTCGGCTTATACGGAGAAGGCTCTCATAAACTGATTGATTTATCTGACTGCATGGTCCAGCATCCTGCAACAAATAACGTAACAGACGTTGTGAAAGGAATTTTAGAGGATTTAAACATCCCGATTTATAATGAACGAAAACGAACGGGCGTCATTCGAACGGTCGTGACGAGAGTTGGTTTTAAAACAGGAGAAATTCAGCTTGTTTTAGTAACGGCTCAAAAGGAAATACCAAAAAAGGAACTGCTTTTAGAAGAAATTAAAAACCGTCTTCCTGAAGTAACGTCTGTGATTCAAAATATTAATGATAAAAAAACGTCGCTTATTTTTGGAGATGAATCGGTTCACTTACATGGAAAAGAAAAAATTAGCGAGAAGCTTGGTCCAATTTCCTTTGAGCTGTCAGACCGGGCATTTTTTCAGCTTAACCCTGCCCAAACCGTTAAATTATACAATGCCGCGAAAAGAGCAGCAAAGCTTACAGGTGAAGAAAAAATTGTTGACGCTTATTGTGGTGTAGGAACCATTGGACTATGGTTAGCTGAAAACGCTAAGGAAATTCGCGGCATGGATGTGATTCCAGCAGCGATTGAAGATGCCAATCGCAATGCCGAAAGTCATAATGTAAAAAATTATAAATATGTTGTTGGTAAAGCAGAAGAATGGCTGCCAAAGTGGGTAAAAGAAGGCTGGAAACCAGATGTGATTGTCGTTGATCCACCGCGAACAGGCTGTGATGACATGTTTTTAAAAACAGTAAAAAAAGTAAAGTCAAAGCGCTTTGTTTATGTTTCCTGTAATCCGTCTACACTTGCTAAAGATGTACAGCAGTTATTAAAAGCAGGCTATAAACTTGAATCACTGCAGCCTGTTGATATGTTTCCACATACGGCGCATGTTGAAGTGGTTGCGTCATTATCCTTGAAGTAAAAGGAGATATGTTAAATGGAAGTTGGACAAAAAGTAACATCACTTAGACCAATTACGTTTCACCCTTTAGACAAAGGAGATCTTTGCATCATTGAAAAAGATGATGTTGGAACGATTGTGAAAATTGGCAGTAAACCGGAAACTGGGCCAATTGAAATGAAGTTTAAAGGTGAAATTATTGTGATTACAAAGCAGGGCTTTCATAATTTTTTTAAATTAGCAGAATGAATGTTCATAGCTGTTTTGGCGTGCGGCATGTTTTTTACGCACGCTTTTACATTTGTTCATAAACATCCTTATCCACATAACAAACATAGAAAAATGGAGTTATTAACAGACTTATGCACATTATCCACAGGTTTTATATTAGTTATCCACAAAAAAGAAGGATTTATGATTATTCCCAGTATTAAGCCAATGTAAACGATTTATTAAAAATGTTAATATTTTGTTAAGGTGAATTATCCACAATAACCGTTTGAAAAAAAGTAAAGAGGTTGACTGTCATGAGTCAACCTCTTTACTTTTTTAAGTATTATTGCTGATTTTTTTGACGACGCTGTTGTGCACCATTGTTCTTAGCCGCACGCTCGTTTGGCTCAAACTCGCTTGCAAATTCTGCTTCAAAAGCATTGTTTGCCTGATTTTGTTGGTTGTTTGCTTGGTTTGCTTCTTGGTTACGGTTACGTTTTGCCATTGGTTGTTCTCCTCCTTGGATGTTAGGAAATATGAGAGGTGACTTGCTCTCATGGAGTATTGTGTGATGAAATGAGGAAAAACATACGTCCAAATTTAACTTCTTTTTTGATTGAACATGCGATCGGCTACCTTAAATTCATGTCCATACATTACTTCTTGTGTTTTTGTTAAGGTTTTGCGGCTGTCTGTTGCACGTTTTTTCTTGTTATCCATTTTTCCATCCTCACTTTCTGTTGGCGTTGGTAACATCTTTCCCAATCGAGAAAATAAACATACAAAAGAAGAAGAGCAGGATAAACGATTGAGAAGGGGAAAGCTAAGTAGGAAGGAGATCATCATGAAGAAGGGACTATTCATTATTTTAATAATCAGCAGTTTAATCGGTTGTTCCGTAGATGAAAAAGAGTCAACAAATAAAACTTATCAAGTTGGTGTATTAGGCGATTCGAAAATGCTCTTTAAAAAATCTCCCGTAGAAATAACAGAAGTATCTCTTGAAAAGCTAAAAAGTGAAGCATACAATTTTGACGCATTAGTTATCATGAAAGAGACATTTGCTGATTCGTTATCAGGAGAAAATGCACCATTGTATAAGGAGTTAAGTTTTCCTGTGTTTTTTATCGGGCTGCAAAAACCACTACATGTATTTATTCCGCATGAGGGAAATGTGAAAGAGGAATATCCGGAAAATAATAATTTAACGGCGCAATATATTGTAAAGGAAAATGGAGAAATCATTTTTGGAGAACTGCACGGTAAAGAGGAAGCATTGGATGAAGCAATTATATCTACCATTAAAAGGTATCAATAAATACAAAAAAACCGAGCCAGAAAATTCAGCTCGGTTTGCGTTTATTATTGTTCAGCTGCAGCGCCTACCCTCTCGAGTCAAATAACCTTCCGCCGTAAAGGTAAAAAACACCTTTTCGTCGAAAGAACATTTGCTTTTCGAGGGTGAGCAAGGCGCTTCCGCTTTTCTTATTACGCTTCTTTCAAATGCTCTTCGCCGACTTGTTCGATGTTGTTTTGACGAAGCATATGAAGTGTATAATGGTCTTTTTCAATTTGATATAAATCATAAACAGGATTGTTTGCGTTAATTGCGTTGAAAATTTCAGGGCGCAGTTCATTCGCAAGTGTGACGTATGGGAGCTTTTCTGCGGCTTTTTTGGAGCGAACATTTTCTCTGCGAATTTTCATGAAAATCGTTTCAATGTTTTTCTCATAAAAAAGCTCAGCAAAAAAAGCATCCTTTGCTAGTTGATTGTAGCCCTTCCCAAAGTAAGGTTTACCAAGCCATGTTCCAAGAAAACCATAGCCGTTTTCAACATCAAATAAATTAATTGTACCAATTGGGCTGCCCCATTCGTCCACAATTGTTCGTGAAATAAGCTCTCCACGTTCTTCTGCTTCAATCGTTTGTTTTGTAACAAAAAGAAACTCATCATAGGAATGTGCTTTGTGACGAACAAAAGGGAAGACAGCTGGATCCACCATCAAATCGTAAAGTACATGACATTCCGACAGTTCGCGCTGTTTAATCATGCTTTCCCCTCCTCGCCGAGGGTAGAAAAGCATGAAAATCCCACCCTCGAATAATAGTATGTTGATTTATTATTCGGGGTGGGAATCGAACCCACTAGAACCAGTGTACTTACTGGTGGCGCACCAATTGCCTTCCCTAGAACTGATTAAGTTTTTTAGTGTTAAGCTTGAGCTTCAATCGCCTTCCGCTTTTCATTGTCCAGTTGAAGGCACCATCGGCTCGAGGTCATAAGCCAATCCGTCCAGAAGGCAAAGATCTGTCCTTCTAGCCGTTTTGTCTTATGCTTGTCGCCGATAATCAGGTGCCTTCCGCTTTTCTGACCATTGATATCTTACTATGAAACATTTAAAAAGGGAACTAGTTTTATTATTTTCAGAAAAGTAAATTTTAGACAGATTTCGCATTATCTGAAAAGTAATATTTTTTCATAAGCAATCGGAAAGGGTAACGGGTTGCTATTTAATTAAGAAAGACAGTATCGGAAAATTTATGGTGCTAACGATACGCCTTCCGTTTTTATTTTTTGTATATAATTTCTCCATTAATAATTGTCATAATCGGTTTTGCTAAAAAGTGAAATGGATGATGGGACCATAATACAAGGTCGGCATCTTTTCCTACTTCTAGACTGCCAACGCGATCATCAACACCTAAACTGCGGGCTGGGTTAATCGTAATCGCAGCAAGTGCTGTATCTTCATCCAATCCTTCGCGTACAGCGAGAGCGGCACATAAATTTAAATATTGAATCGGTGTATACGGGTGATCGGTTGTAATCGAAATCTCGACACCATGGTTTGCTAGAAGGTGATACGTATCCCATGATTTATTTTTTAACTCAACTTTAGATTTACGGGTAAACGTTGGCCCAATCGTCACTTTTAAATTTTTCTTTTTGCTTAATTCATCAGCAATTAGGTGACCTTCTGTACAATGTTCAATTCTTAAATCTAAATTGAATTCATCTGCAAAGCGAATCCCTGTTAAAATATCATCAGCACGATGGGCATGAATGCGGACCGGAATTTCACGATTTAGTGCTCTTTGGATTGGCAGCACCCGGATATCATGTTCTGCTTCGCATTCTTGTGCTTTATAAAATGCTTCGCGAAGTAATCCCATAATCCCCATGCGAGTAATGGAATCATTGTTTGAATGGCTGTGCACACGTTTTGGATTTTCACCAAGCGCACATTTTAAACCAGCCATTTCTCGGATCAGCATGTTGTTCACATTTTTCCCAGTTGTTTTAATTACGCTTGTTGTTCCACCGATAATATTCGCACTTCCCGGCATAACCTGCACAGCGGTTACGCCGTGACGAACGGCATCTTTAAAGGCTGTATCAAGCGGATAAACACCATCGAGAGCGCGAACATGAGGAGTTAATGATTCAATTGTTTCATTTGCATCATTTCCTGCCCAACCTGTTCCTTCATCATAAAGCCCTAAATGAGTATGGGCATCAATGAACCCAGGAAGCAAATAAGCACCTTCTCCATCAATAACTGTCATATTAGATTTTACGGGAATATTTTCTTTAATATTCTTTATTTTTCCATCTTTAATCAATAAATCAGCTTTATCCATAACAGGTGATGTAATAGGATAAAGCCTTGTGTTTTTAATTAATATGTTCATTTTTTCCTCAACTTTTTTTCTTATTTATTCATGCTGTTATTTTTATTATATTAAATTTTTTTCGAAATGGATACAGAGAAAAACAGTTCTTATTTCCTATTTATATCACTCTAATTTTTTTGTGGACAACATATGAATTTTGACTCCTATTTAGGATAATAAACTTTCTAGTGCTGGTTGGAGCTTGTTAAATTTAAATGTATAGTGATGTTGAAGCGCTTTTTCAGGAAGAACGCATTGTCCATCTAAAATAAGGGTGCTCATCTCGCCAAGCGCAATTTTTAAGGCAAGTTCTGGTGCCCGGAGCCAGTGCGGGCGGTGAAGAGCAGAGGCTAAATCTTTGCCAAACTCATTCATTTTTTTCGGATGTGGTGCTGTTACATTAAGCGGTCCCTCTATATCAGGGTTCTCAATCGCAAAAGAAATCATACGAACAACATCATCAATATGAACCCATGAAAACCACTGCTGTCCTGAGCCTAATTTTCCGCCGATAAATAGTTTGTAAGGAAGCATCATATTCGGCAGCGCTCCTTCCTCGTCATCAAGAATAATCCCAAACCGGGTCAGCACGGTGCGAACACCGAAGTTTTCTGCTTTCCATGCTTCTTCTTCCCAATTCTTTACAACTTGTGCTAAAAAATCGTGTCCATGCTGCTTCGTTTTTTCTGTAAATGTTTTTGTTTCAGAAATGCCGTAATAGCCAACAGCAGAGGCGTTAATAAGTGTGCTTGGCTTCTTTTTAAGTGCTGCGATGATTCGAAGTACCTCTCTTGTAGCGGTTATGCGGCTTTCTAAAATTTTCTTTTTTGTTTGATTTGTCCAGCGGTTATTAATTGATTCACCAGCTAAATTAATGATGACATCAATGCCTTCAAGCGCTTTTTCAGGGGTGCTGTTTTCAGTTAACCATTCTACATAAGTGACGTGTTCCTCGTTTGGCTTAGTTGATGGATTTCTCGTTAAAATAAAAATTTCATCTCCTTTTTGTTGGAAAAAGTTTGTTAATTTCCTGCCGACAAATCCTGTTCCGCCCGTAATCGCAATTTTCATCCTATCCATCTCCTTTTTACGTACTTTCTAGTTATGAGTATAACTGATTATAAATCCAATCTCTTAAAGTGAATGTGTTTCCTTTCTCATGCTAAAATGAAAGAAGAGGTGAACAATATGGTCGTGATTTCAAAAATTACTACACAAAAAAATAATGAAGAACGCTTTAATATCTTTATTACCCGCGGAGGGAAAGAAGAATTCGCATTTGGCGTCGATCAAGATGTTTTAATTAAATTTGGGCTTCGAAAAGGGCTTGAAATAGACGAACAAGAAATTCATGAAGTGTTATTCGAAGATGAGATAAAAAAGGCTGTTAATTTAGCGGTCCAGTTTTTATCGTACCGGATGCGTTCGGAAAAAGAAGTGCGGGATTATTTACAGAAAAAAGAAATTTCAGAAGAAGCTGTGCCTCAAGTTATCGAAAAGCTGCTTTATTACAACTATCTTGATGATCTAGAATTTGCAAAAGCATTTGTAAGAACGCGAAAACGAACAACAGTAAAAGGACCCTATCTCATCCGGCAGGAGCTGATTGAAAAGGGAATTAGCGAAGACAATCTTGTAAAAGCGCTAAAGGAATATTCCTTTGAAGAACAAGTTGATAATGCATTTCAGTTTGCTGAGAAAAAACAAAAGCAAGCTTCGAAAACGTCAGCTTCAGCCTTTAAACAAAAAATGAACGGTACACTAAGAGGAAAAGGCTTTTCAGGAGAGGTTATTGAGATTGTTTTAAATGAGCTTCCCGAGCAGGATGAAAATGAAGAATGGGAAGCTCTAAAAAAGCAGGGAATAAAAGCCCATAACCGCTATAAAAAATATACCGGCTTTGAATATGAACGAAGAATGAAGCAGTATTTATACGGAAAGGGCTTTCCATTTCCACTTATTGAACGGTTTTTAAACGAAGAGGAGGAATAAATACTTATGCTTGTCGCCGATAATCAGGCGTTTTCGCATTTCATTTATCCACAAAGATTTCAGGGCGGCCGTCGTCTTCGGATAGAATTTTTTCAGCGACTGTTTCTGGGGTTTTAAAGCGGCTTTTGTCTTTTACATGATCACTGTTTTCCCAAAACGGTGTATCCATGCCACCCATATAAACAGCTGTTACATCAATTGGTGTATGCTCTAATTCTTTTTGTAAGCTTTCGCTGAATCCTCTTACCGCAAATTTACTCGCGACATAGACAGATTCATTTACTTTTCCGCGCAGTCCTGCGGTTGAAATAATATTTAAAATGCGTCCGCTTTGCTGTTTTTTAAATAAAGGAAGAAGGGCGCGCGTTAAAAGGATTGTTCCTTTGACGTTTGTATCAAGTATCGTGTTAATGTCAGCTTCAGAGAGGCTTTCAAGCTCACCGAAATAACCAACGCCCGCATTGTTAATGAGGCGATCAATAGTAATGTTTTTTTCTTGTAGTGCATTTAACATTGCCGCAATCGAATGGGAGTTTGTAATATCGCAAACTACAGCAGCGGCATGACCGCCAAGCTGTTCGATTTCCTGCTCCACAGTCTTTAATGGGTGTTCATTTCGTCCGCTTAACAGTATTGAAAATCCTTTTTTACTATAAGTAAGGGCCAGTGCTTTTCCTAAGCCTGTACCTGCACCTGTAATTAAAATCGTTTCCATTCTAATCATCACCTTTATCTCTTTTTGCACAATCTAGTGTAACGCTTTCAGTGAGTTATTGGCAAATAAAATCAATATCCCCTATACTGGAAGAAAGATAAGAAAAAATGGGGGAGAGAAGAGTGGAACGACGATATAGTGAGCATACGCCTGAAGAATTGCGAGCAGAAATTGCTTCATTAACAGAAAAAGCAAGAAAAGCAGAACAAATGGGCATTGTAAATGAAGCCGCTGTGTTAGAGCGGAAAATTACGCTTGCGAAAGCTTATTTATTAAATCCTGATGATTTTAAGTCTGAGGAAACATATGAGCTTGAAGGAGATCCGGGATCATTTTTTACAATTTCTTACTTGAACGGCCGCTTTGCGTGGGGATACCGTAATCAAAATGAAAAACTAGAAGCATTTCCAATTTCGATGCTTATTAACAAAAAATAAAAATAAGGAGAAGCGTCGAGCTTCTCCTTATTGTGCTGGGATAGTAGGTTGTAGTTAGGAGCGTTTTCGCGTTTGAACTTCAAGAATCTGTGTGTTTAGGGCGCGTTGTGTTTCACCGTTTACTTGTTTATGAGCATGCTTCGAGTTTGCACGCGGTGATTGGAAAGGGTCACGATAATGGTTAAGACTTCCAGCGTTATTTCTGCTCAAAATTTTTCCCCCTCAGTAAACAATAATTTGTTAATGCTGACGATTTTTATTTGAGCGGTTCATTCGTTCTTGTGGATGATCTTGAATTGTACCATTCGCACGCTTTGAAGCAAATTCTTCTTTTGCTCTTGGCTCTCCAGAAAATGAGAAGTGTTCAGGAAATCCTTTTGCTTTGTTTCTCATTTCTTTTTCCCCCTTCTTTTTAACCGGTGCCTTTTTAGTATGAAACACACATAATGAATTATAAGATGTAAATATTTCTTGAATTGTATTTTAAATTTTAAAAGGAGAGGTTATCGTGAATCAAATGGAGCTGTTTGATGAACTGGCAAAACGTCTTATGAAGAAAAATGACCAATTGACATATGATAAAGCGAGAACATGGATTGAAGTGCTGTGGGAAGATTTTGAAACAACACGCGCAAAAGCAGGTCATGATTATAAAGGACAAAAAATGACCGAGCGCATTGTGAAACAGTGGATTGATAATTATGGTCCGCGTCTTCATGAATTTGTAACGAATAACCCAAAATACGCTCACCTAATTCATAACGATACGATTCACTAAAAAAGATTGACTCGACCGAGTCAATCTTTTTTAGTGAATAGGGTGTTTGTGCTTGTCGGGGGTAAGCAGGCGTCTACCGCTTTTCTAGTGTCCAGCTGCAGCGCCTACCTCCTCGAGTCAAATAACCTTCCGTCGTAAAGGTAAAAAGCACCTTTTCGTCGAAAGAACATTTGCTTGTCGGAGGTGAACAAGGCGCTACCGCTTTTCTAAGTCAAATCATTTATGGGGGTTAACTTTTTTTGTAGTGTTTCCTCACTGTAGACCCAGCCTGTATAAGAGCTTGTAATTTCGAGCTGCTTTTCAAGCTTCACGACGGCAATGAATGGATAATGTCCTTTGCTTCGATAGCGTAAATCAATAAAGCGTACTTCATAGCCGTCTTCTTGTTTTTCAACCTCCCAGCGGTAAACAGGCGAAAAAGATAAAAACGCAGCTAAGTTTACATCTTCTTTTGCTGCTTCAATAACTGGTGTGTTCGGGACCGGAACAAAATCATATTCGTCTAAAATATGAATATCAAAATGTCTCGCATGGGCAACGAAAAATTTTGTTGGTGTTTTAATAGCAATATGCCATCTGTGCCAGCGAATCGTTGGCGACACAATAATCTCGACAGCTTCTGGTACTTTTCTTCGCACTCCTTTTACAACGAGGTGGTGGGTATAAGCACGCCATAAATAATAAAAAATTAAAATCCCGTAAATGCCTAGAAACGTATAGCCAGGATGTGTGCCGAAATGCCATAAGACAAGTCCGATAATATGTGCGGCAAAAATAAATGGATCAAAAATGTTAATAATCCCGAGTGCCACCCACCTTTGGCTGATTGGACGAACTGCCTGCGTACCGTACGCATTAAAAATATCAACAAACACATGTAAAAAGACAGCTAAAAATGTCCAGAGCCAAACGTGAAGAAGGTTTGCTTCAGGAAGGAAAAATGAAATTCCGCCAGCAATAAGAAGCGGCCATAAAATTACAGCTGGAATCGAATGGGTAATTCCGCGATGATTCCGAATATAAACCGCATTGTTGCGAAGCTTTAACACTGTATCAAAATCAGGAGCATTTGAGCCGATAAGCGTACCGGCGAGCACAGCCTGAGCTGTTAATGGATCTTGTGCAACCGCAGGATCTAACGTTGCAAGACCACCGATGCCTAACCCCATCACAATATGTGTGCCAGTATCCATTAAAAAAATCTCCCCTTTGTTTTATACTATTTTTTATTCTGTCCTAAAAATCATGAAAACCTCAAAAGGGAATTTAAATTAAAAACAGGTCGAGGTTTTTGAACGGCAGCTAAAAAGTAGAAAATGTATTATAAGGTAGAAAAATTTGATGTGTGCTCTAAGTCATATTATGATAAGAGAGGTATGACCGTTCAAAAAGGAACGAAAACAATGAGTTCCCTTTTAGTGCTGTCACAATCTAAAGTTTAACTTGGAATTATTAACGAAAATTAAAGGTTACGTAAATTTTTATACTTAATTATTTTATCATGATGGAGGCACTAAATGTGAGCAATAACGTTGTACAAGCTCTTGAAGATTTTCAAATTAAAACATTTCAAGAGAACTTATTAACATGGTATCGGGAAAATAAACGCGATTTACCATGGCGAAAAGACCAAGACCCTTATAAAGTATGGGTATCCGAAATTATGCTTCAGCAAACGCGTGTAGATACCGTAATTCCTTACTTTAATCATTTTATAGACAAATTTCCAACGATTGAAACATTAGCATATGCCGAAGAAGAATCTGTCTTAAAAGCGTGGGAAGGATTAGGCTATTATTCGCGCGCACGTAATTTGCAGGCCGCTGTAAGAGAAGTTGCTGAAAACTACGGTGGAAAAGTTCCAGACTCGCCAAAGGAAATCTCCTCCCTAAAAGGGGTCGGTCCTTATACGTCAGGGGCGATTTTAAGCATTGCTTACGGAATTCCTGAGCCTGCGGTTGATGGGAATGTGATGCGCGTGCTTTCAAGAATTTTATACATCTGGGATGATATCGGGAAACCGAAAACAAGAAAAATCTTTGAAGAAGCAGTGCGTGCCCTTATTGCAGAAGATGCGGCATCAGATTTTAACCAAGCATTAATGGAGCTTGGCGCGACAATTTGTACACCGCAATCTCCTGCCTGTCTGCTCTGCCCGGTTCAGGAACACTGCCGCGCATTTTCTGAAGGAGTTGAAAAAGAACTGCCGGTAAAATCAAAGAAAAAACCGCCAAAACCGCTGCCAATGGCTGCGGCTGTACTGATGAATGAAGAAGGAAAAGTGCTTATTCACAGAAGACCAAGTGAAGGATTGCTTGCAAATTTGTGGGAATTTCCAAACCATGAAACCCTCTCACAAAAAGGTGAGCAGGACGCACAGCTTGTGAATTTTCTTTCTGAAGAATATGAAGTAGAATCATGCATTGACGACCATATCGCTAACTTCAGCCACGTTTTTTCACATATTAAGTGGAATATAGCGGTTTATACAGGAAAGCTAATGGGAGAAGTAAAAGAAGCCGATGATTTAAAGCTTGTTAATCCGAGCGAACTTCAAAACTATCCATTTCCTGTATCACACCAAAAAATTATCAAAAGTTTGTTTTGGAAAGGAGAATGACCTATGGAGCTTGGATTAAAAGATAAAGTAATCTTAATAACAGGCGGTTCTAAAGGAATTGGACGAGCAATCGCTAAAGTTTTTAAAGAAGAAGGCGCCCGCGTTGCGATTGCGGCAAGAGGAATTGAGGCGTTAGAACATACAAAACAGCAGTTAGAACTTGATGCTGTGTACAGTGCAGATCTTACAAACGAAAAAGAGCGCGCTGAGATGTTTTCCACTTTCTTAAATGATTTCGGAAAAATTGATATTCTTGTTAACAATGCCGGTGGAAGCAATGGAGCGGGAACGATGGAAACCGATCTTGAACTTTTTCATGAGGCAATGGAGCTAAATTATTTTTCAGCTGTTCAATTGAGTAAACTTGCAGCAGAAGAAATGAAAAAGAATCAGTCTTCTGGAAGCATTGTAAATATTTCATCAATTTTTGGTCGTGAAAGCGGTGGAAAAGTAACGTATAACAACGCAAAAGCAGCAATGATTAGTTTTACAAAATCATTTGCCGATGAAGTAATTAAAGACGGCATTCGTGTAAATGGCATTGCGCCAGGCTCGATTCTTCACCCAACAGGAAACTGGCAAAAACGAATCGAAGAAAACCCAGAAAAAATTAACCGCTTTGTGGAAGAACAAATTCCAGCCGGCAGATTTGGTACAACAGAAGAAGTGGCAAACGCAGTAGTATTTCTTGCTTCTGAAAAAGCTTCATGGATTGTTGGTGCCACATTAAACGTTGACGGCGGACAATCAAAAAGCAATTTTTAGTTGACAAAAACCGGGGTCTGACCCCGGTTTTTGTCAAGTCCTATTTTTCGCTTTTTTAGATGTCCAGCTGCAAACGCCATCGGCTCGAGGTCATAAGTGAATCTGTCCAGAAGGCAAAATGCAGCCTTCCAGCCAGCTTCCCTTATGCTTGTCGCTGATAAACGGGCGTTTTCCGCTTTTCTAGATGTCCAGCTGCAGCACCCAGCCTCTCGAGTCAAATAACCTTCCGCCGTAAAGGCAAAAAGCGCCTTTTCGTCGAAAGAACATTTGCTTGTCAAGGCTAAACGGGTGCTTTCGCTTTTCTAGTCATAGTTAAGTTTTGTGCCGTTTGTCCAGGTTGCTTCATGTTTTTTAAATAAGCCGCGGTCTTCGATTTCTTCAATGATTTCGTGGTGAATTGTGACCCCTTCACTGTTTAAGTATGGTGTCATTTGCTGCAGGCCGTGATGAAAAAAGGCAAGCTCACTGTCCTGCCATTCTGTTTTTGGAATCATTGAAAGCTCGGTCATATCTCGTCCAACATACATAAGGAAATCCCTCCATTCTTAAAGATTAATCGTATATAGGTTTCCTACCCGATTTTAGAAGTATGCAACCCAAAATAAAATCAGTCGTTTCACTGAAAGGGGAAAGAAATATGGAAAAAAAAGTAGCGCTCGTAACCGGAAGCAGCCGCGGCATTGGGAAAGTGATTGCAGCGCGCCTAGCAGAACAAGGCTATAATATTGTCTTAAATTATGCGCGAAGTAAAACAGCAGCGCTTGAAACAGCAGAAGAATTAAAAAAGCTCGGCAGTGAGGTACTCGTTATAAAATGTAATGTAGGTAAAGTCGATAAAATTAAAGAAATGTTTCAAGAAGTGGACGCGCATTTTGGCCGACTCGATATCTTTGTGAACAATGCGGCATCAGGGGTTCTAAGACCACTTATGGAGCTTGAGGAAAGCCATTGGGATTGGACGATGGATATTAACAGTAAGGCATTATTATTTTGCGCCCAGGAAGCGGCGAAGTTAATGGAAAAAAATAACGGCGGGAAAATTGTCAGTTTAAGCTCAATTGGCTCGATTCGTTATCTTGACAATTACACAACAGTAGGTGTTTCAAAAGCCGCTGTTGAAGCATTAACACGTTATTTAGCCGTTGAATTAGCATCAAAAAATATTGTCGTTAATGCCGTTTCCGGTGGTGCGGTTGATACAGACGCCTTAACACATTTTCCAAATCGTGAAGAGCTGTTAGCGGTAGCAAAAGAAAAAACGCCTGCAGGAAGAATTGTTGAAAAAGATGATTTAGCAAACGCGGTAATGTTTTTACTATCGGACAAAGCAAGCATGATTCGCGGTCAAACAATTATTGTCGACGGCGGAATCACCCTGCTGACGTAGTCTGAAAAATATCCCCTAAAAAAGATTTTTTTAAGGGGATATTCTCTCACCACCTGGTTACATTAATGTTTGTGGAGGTGAGACACATGGCAAATCAAAACCAAAATAAAACACAAGCTGGTACAAACATTCAACACGTAAAACAGCAAAACGCACAATCTGCACAAGCTGGTGGTGCAGCTGGTCAATTCGGTACTGAATTTGCGAGCGAATCTTATGCGCAAGAAGTAAGAAAGCAAAACGCGCAATCTCAAGCTCGTAAAGCTCAAGCTTCAACACAAGGTCAAAAACCTCAGCAGTAATGAAAAACCCCCTCTATCAAAAATTGATAGAGGGGGTTTTCTTTATGCTTGCCGCCGATAAGCAGGCGTTTTCCGCTTTTCTACATACAACACAGCACATTCATTTAAAAATTATACTATTAACGGTATAATAAAAGAGGAATAAAACAAAGAATGGTGAGAGAGGCATAAATAGGTACGTTTTCATGCAAGTTAATTAAAAAGAAACAGCTCGCTCGCTTAATGAAAAAATAAACTAGGAAGGAGGAACAGCATGGAGTTTCCCAGAAGCGGCACCGCGATAGAAATTCAAAGCTATAAACATAACGGTACACTTCATCGCATTTGGGAAGAGACGGTTGTGCTATCAGCAACTTCTAAAGAAGTGATTGGCGGCAATGATCGTATCTATGTAACGGAAGCGGACGGAAGGCAGTGGCGCACGCGTGAGCCGGCAATCTGTTATTTCAGCGCAGATCATTGGTTTAATGTGATCGGTATGATTCGAAATGATGGCATTTATTATTACTGCAATTTAGGAAGTCCGTTTACATGGGATGAAGAAGCATTAAAGTACATTGATTATGATTTAGATGTAAAAGTTTATCCTGATATGTCTTATCGTTTACTTGATGAAGATGAGTATGAGGAACACCGCAGACAAATGAATTATCCAAAAGCAGTGGACCGCATTTTAAAGCGAAATTTACAAGAGTTAATCAATTGGATTAATCAACGAAAAGGACCTTTTGCACCAACATTTATTGATGAGTGGTATGATCAATATTTGTTATACCGCTAATGTGAAAACCTGTTGAAATTTGTTCAGCAGGTTTTTATCTATTCAAATTTAAAAAGTGCCTTTGAAAACATTGAGGTGATGAAAACTGAACACGATTCGCCGTTATTTACAATTTGTAAAACCGTATAAAAAAGAAATACTTTTCACAATTTTTATTGGGATTTTAAAATTTGGAATTCCGCTGTTTATTCCCCTTATTTTAAAGTATGTTGTGGATGATGTAATCGGAGCGTCCATTCCTTATGAAGAAAAAATGTCGCGTTTAACATGGGTAATTGGGATTTCGTTATTTGTGTTCATTGTACTTCGACCACCAATTGAATATTATCGCCAGTATTTTGCGCAGTGGACAGGAAGTAAAATTTTATATGATATTCGCGACCAGCTTTTTGCCCACATTCAAAAGCTTAGTTTAAAATTTTATTCAAACAATAAAGCTGGTGAAGTGATTTCCCGTGTCATTCACGATGTTGAGCAGACGAAGTCCTTTGTTATTACCGGTTTAATGAATTTATGGCTTGATTTAATTACCATTTTCATCGCGATCGGTATTATGATGACAATGGACTTTTGGCTAACAATTGTTGCGATTTCGCTGCTGCCGCTTTATGCATTTGCGGTTAAATATTTTTATAAACGACTAAGAAGTTTAACGAAAAATCGCTCGCAAGCATTAGCAGAAGTGCAGGGGCATTTACATGAACGCGTGCAGGGAATGCCTGTTATTCGAAGTTTTGCCTTAGAAGACTATGAACAAAAACAGTTTGCGGTTCGCAATCAAAACTTTTTAGATAAAGCTCTAGACCATACGAGCTGGAATGCGAAAACATTTGCGATCGTTAATACGATTACAGATGTGGCACCGCTTCTTGTCATCAGCTTTGCTGGTTATTTCGTCATTACAGGCGGATTAACAGTTGGGGAAATGGTAGCCTTTGTCGCATATATCGACCGGTTGTACAACCCACTGCGCCGTCTTGTAAACTCTTCGACAACATTGACCCAGTCGCTTGCCTCAATGGACCGCGTGTTTGAGTTTATTGATGAAAAATATGATATTGAAGACAGCCCAGAAGCAAAAGAATTAAAAGCTGTAAAAGGCGATGTAACGTTTGACGATGTGTCGTTTCAATATAATGAGGACGAGATGCCGGTATTAAAAAATATTAACTTAAACGTCAGAGCGGGTGAGACAATTGCACTTGTTGGGATGAGCGGCGGCGGAAAATCATCCTTAATCAGCTTAATTCCACGTTTTTACGATGTAACAAGCGGCAGTATTTTAATTGATGGAGAAGATATTCGTTCGTTTGAAGCGCGCTCCTTACGAGATAAAATCGGCATGGTGCTGCAGGATAACATTTTATTTAGTGATTCTGTCAAAGAAAATATTTTAATGGGGCGCCCGGAAGCATCGGATGAAGAAGTGATTGCTGCTGCAAAAGCAGCCAATGCCCATGAGTTTATTTTAAACTTGCCTCAAGGCTATGATACAAAAGTCGGCGAGCGCGGCGTGAAGCTGTCTGGAGGACAAAAGCAGCGTGTTGCGATTGCAAGGGTATTTTTAAAAAATCCACCGCTGTTAATACTAGATGAAGCAACATCAGCACTTGATTTAGAAAGTGAACATTTAATTCAAGAGTCGCTTGAAAAGCTTGCAAAAGAGCGGACAACCTTTATTGTTGCCCACCGCTTATCAACGATTACCCATGCGGATCGAATTGTCGTCATGGAAAACGGTGAAATCGTTGAAATCGGCAGCCACCGTGAACTAATGGAGAAGCAGGGAAGCTATTATAACCTTTTCCAAGTACAGCAGCTTGATTTAGTTTAAAAATATTAATAAGTAAAAGAGAGTAAGACGAACTCATTGAGTTCGTCTTACTCTTTTTATTTTCGCTTTTCTAGTCGATTATTTCTTTCTCTGAAATTCGTACTTCATTTTGCTCTTTATGATACGTTTGAAAGCTTTCAATTAATTTGTTTAAATGCTCAAGCTGTTCACTGTAATCAATAATAAGAGCAATAACCGGAAAAAGGCGAACATTTACTTCATCGTCTTTATAATAAGCGAGAAATTCGTCTGTTAAAAATTGCTTGCCGTAGCACAATTCATCTACCGTTGATTGAATCGGTTGGGAGCGAAGTTTGCCGTTATATTTTAATAAAATACGTTCATGATAATTTGTTAAGCAGTCAATTTGATCGCGTACTAATTTCTGAAGCTTATCGGGTGCTTGCGATAGTTCATTTTCATGGCGGTGTAAGCTTTTTAAAGTTTCAAGAGCTTTCGTTGTTGTCGCGATCATTTGGCGGTACAGCACAAGCTTTCTGCCTTTTGGAAACTGCTTTTGCCGAATATAATTTCGTTCTTCTTTATAAAACAAATAATATTGATTTGTTTTAATAATATGTTCGCGCAGTGTCATTAAATCTTCTTTTAACACTGTATATTCTGAGGCGTGTCTTGTAATGAGCCGCATCCATTTTAAAATTTCTTCGGTTGTGCTGAGCACTTTATAATAAAGCTTTGTTTCATAACGGGGCGGTACAAAAAATAAATTAACTAAAAACGATGAAAGCACACCGAGTAAAATTAATAGAAAACGGTCAACGGCAAAGGTAATAAAATCGCCGCCAGGGCTTTCCATTAACACAATGACTGTTACAATCGCGAGCGGAATCGTGCTTTCAATTTTTAGCTTTAAATTAATCGCAATAACAATGACCACAACAAGTCCAATAATAAATGGGTCATTTCCGACGCTGATAAAAAAGAGGATTGCAAAAAACGCGCCGATTACATTTGACTGAACTTGTTCAAGAATCGTTTGATAAGAGCGGTAAATCGACGGCTGAATCGCAAATGTTGCCGCGATTGCCGCAATCGTCACAGATCCTAAATTAAACAGTGCGGCTAAGTAAATTGATAAGGTAATGGCAATTCCCGTTTTAATCGTTCGGGCACCAAGTTTCATATAATTCTTTTTTCCTTTCTTTTTCGTATAGTCCAGCTGC
Source organism: Bacillus taeanensis (assembly GCF_003318295.1). GTDB lineage: Bacteria > Bacillota > Bacilli > Bacillales > UBA6769 > Maribacillus > Maribacillus taeanensis. The sequence continues at coordinate 9,961 of NZ_QOCW01000024.1, read as the reverse complement.
AGCGCCTACTCCCTGGAGTCAAATAACCTTCCGCCGTAAAGGCAAAAAGTGCCTTTTCATCGTAAGAACATTTGCTAGTCGGGGGTGAGCAAGACGCTTCCGCATTTCTAATTGTCCAGCTGCAGCACCCAGCCTCTCGAGTCAAATAACCTTCCGACGTAAAGGTAAAAAGCATCTTTTCGTCGAAAGAACATTTGCTTGTCGAGGCTAAACGGGCGCTTCCGCATTTCTATCTGTCCAGCTGCAGGCGCTATCGGCTCGAGGTCACAAGTCAATCCGTCCAGAAGATAAAAAGCAATCTTCCAGCTGTCTTGCCTTGTGCTTGTCGTCGATAAACGAGCGCCTTCCGCATTTCTAATAGTAGATGAACTATACATTGTATTATCTGTTTTAAAAATAATGCTGAACGAAAGTACTATACAGCGTTTAATTGGAATAATCAAGAGAAAATTAGCACGAAAAATCATATAAAAAAAGGTTACCTCAAAATCAAAGGATCAAACCTTAATGAAGTAACCTTTTTCTTATCCTTATAACTCTTTTTTAAGTTGTTTAAACGCGTTTTCGACTGCTTTTAGTGTTGTTTCAATATCATCCATCGTATGCGCGATCGTTAAAAACCATGCTTCATATTTCGAGGGCGCAAGGTTAATGCCTTGATGAAGCATTAATTTAAAAAACTTGCCGAACAGTTCGCCGTTTGTGTTTTCAGCCTGTTCGTAATTTGTAATCGTTTCTGTTGTGAAGTAAACGGTAAGCGCACCTTTAAGGCGGTTAATCGTAATCGGCATGTTGTACGTTCTTGCGTGCGCTAAAATGCCTTCTTCTAGACGGGTGCCAAGCTCGTCTAATTTTTCATAAACGCCTTCTTCTTTTAACACTTCAAGGCAGGCGATGCCGGCAGACATGGATGCGGGGTTTCCTGCCATCGTACCGGCTTGATAAGCAGGACCAAGCGGTGCAACTTGTTCCATAATTTCTTTTTTGCCGCCGTATGCGCCGATCGGAAGGCCGCCGCCGATAATTTTTCCAAGCGCAGTCATATCAGGCTCAACACCGACTAATTTTTGTGCACTGCCGTATGTAAAGCGAAACGCGGTAATTACTTCATCATAAATAACAAGCGCACCATATTCGTGGGTTAAATCGTTAACCGCTTGTAAAAAGCCTTCTTTCGGCTCAACAATTCCAAAGTTTCCAACGATCGGCTCCACCAATACGCCGGCAACTTGATCTCCCCATTTTTCGAGTGCCTCTTTAAACGCATCGATATTATTAAACGGTACTGTAATCACGTCTTGGGCGATTGACTTTGGAACGCCAGCTGAATCTGGAGTTCCAAGTGTTGATGGACCAGAACCTGCCGCAACAAGCACAAGATCGGAATGACCGTGATAGCAGCCGGCAAACTTAATTATTTTTGTGCGTCCTGTATAGGCGCGCGCGACACGAATCGTTGTCATGACCGCTTCTGTACCGGAATTTACAAAGCGCACTTTATCCATCGACGGAATCGCTTCTTTTAACATTTTCGCAAACTGATTTTCAAGCTTTGTCGGTGTCCCGTATAATGTTCCGTTTTCAGCTGCTTTTGTGATCGCTTTTGTAATGTGGGGATGCGCATGTCCGGTAATAATTGGACCATATGCACCTAAATAATCGATATACTTGTTGCCGTCGACATCCCAAAAATAGGCGCCTTTACCAAGCTCCATGTAAACAGGAGCCCCTCCGCCAACCGCTTTAAACGAACGCGATGGACTGTTTACACCGCCAACAATATGCTGTACTGCTTCTTTATGTAATTGTTCTGAATTCGTAAAGTTCATAACCAACCTCCTCGAAAAGTGAAATTAAGTCCATCGCTATTGTAGCATTTTTACTAGTGATGCTGTAAAACAATGATGGTAATTTTCATTTCATCGTGCAAAACAGTCTTGTCTGTTGTTCGCAGTCAAAAGGAATAGAGAAATGAGCAAAGCATACAAATTGTTTTTCTTTCGTGACTTGAGTAAACTATGTAGTGGTATTGAAGGAGAGGAGTATCGCCATGAAATCTGTTATTGAAGTTCAGGATTTACGAAAAGAATTTAAGTCCCATTCAAGCCGCTCAGGTTTAAAAGGGGCGTTTCGCGATTTATTTACAAGAAATTATAAAATCATTCCAGCTGTTGAAGATATTTCGTTTAATGTGAAACAAGGAGAGATGGTTGGTTATATTGGTGAAAATGGCGCCGGCAAATCAACAACCATTAAAATGCTGACAGGGATTTTAACGCCGACATCAGGAACTGTTGTTGTAAACGGCATGAATCCGCATAAAGAGCGGGAAAAATTTGTGCAAACAATTGGGGTTGTGTTCGGTCAGCGTTCCCAGCTTTGGTGGGATATTGCTGTGCAAGAATCGTTTCGCCTTTTAAAGAAAGTGTATAAAGTGTCAGACGCTGATTATAACGAGCACATGAATCATGTGATTGAAACGCTCGATATTGGTCCGCTGCTAGACAAGCCGGTTCGAAAGCTCTCGCTTGGACAAAGAATGCGCTGTGAACTTGCGGCAGCACTGATTCACAATCCGCCGCTGTTATTTTTAGATGAGCCGACAATTGGACTTGATGTGCTTGTAAAATTAAAAATCCGCAACTTTTTAAAAGAAATTAATGAAAAATATAAAACAACAATCTTACTTACCACCCATGACTTATCCGATATTGAAGCACTTTGTGAGCGGGTCATTATGCTTGATGAAGGAAACATCATTTATGACGGCCGTCTTAATGAACTGCGCTCAAGCTGGGGCGAAGGAAAACAGGTTGAAATTCAGTTTATTGATTTCCCAACGCTTGACGCACTTAACTCCATTACAAATGATCTTGAGGTTGTTTGGACGAAAAGTGAACGAAACAATGTTTGGGTCGCAAATGTTACAAATGAAGAAAAAGTAATCTCCGAATTAATCGGTCGTGTTGTCGCTGCACACCGGATTAGCGATATGAAGTTTCATGAAATTTCAACCGAAGAAATTATTCGAAATATTTACGAAGAGGGCGTTATTCATGGCTAAATATATTGAAATGATTCGGATTCGTTTTTTGATGATGCTTGCCTACCGGACGAATTATTACAGCGGGATTTTAATTTACAGCATTAATATTGGCGCCTATTATTTTCTATGGACAGCGATTTACAGCGGCAAAGGGGAACTTGAAGGCTTATCTGTTATTCAAATGACAACTTATATTGCTGTTGCATGGATGGCAAGGGCGTTTTACTTTAATAACATTGACCGTGAAATTGCACAGGAAATTAAAGAAGGAAAAGTAGCCGTTGAACTAATACGGCCTTACCACTATTTACTTATGAAATTGATGCAGGGACTAGGGGAAGGGATTTTTCGGTTTGCCTTTTTCTCGGTACCAGGCTTAATTATTGTCTCATTTATTTTTCCGTTTAACTTTTCCGGAGAGCTTTCTGTATGGGTCTTTTTCTTTTTATCACTCTTATTTAGTTTTATTATTAATACGCAAATTAACTTAATTGTCGGGATCTTAACGTTCTTCTTTTACAATAATGATGGCTTAATTCGCGCTAAACGCGTTGTGATTGATTTATTTTCAGGACTGTTACTTCCAATCAGTTTTTATCCTGTCTGGGCGCAAACTGTAATGGGCTATTTTCCGTTTCAAGCAATCAGCTATATTCCAAGTATGATTTTTACGGAAGGCTTTATCGGCAGTGAGATTACAAACGCGCTTCTATTTCAAGTGTTTTGGGCCTTTGTTCTCATTATTCCAATTCAACTGCTGTGGATGCTGGCTAAAAAACAGCTGATTGTACAGGGGGGATAACAGATGACATATTTTTCAGTGTTTTTTCAATATGTAGGACAATATATGAAAACAAGATTAACGTACCGTGTGGATTTGTTAATTGAAATACTATCAGATTTATTGTTTCAAGCTGTAAACCTTATTTTTATTTTAGTCGTGTTTGGTCATACTCAGCTTTTAAGCGGCTGGTCGCGTGATGAAATTATTTTTATTTACGGCTTTTTTCTCGTCCCATTTGCGATTTTTACATCATTTTTTAACATTTGGGATTTTAATGAACGCTATATTGTTAAAGGAGAGATGGACCGGATTTTAACGCGTCCTGTTCACAGCTTGTTTCAAGTGATTTTAGAGCGAATGGAGCTTGAATCATTGTTCGGAGCGTTAACAGGAATTGCTGTGATGATTTATGCAGGCTCTCATCTTGATTTAACGTTCGCTTGGTATGATCCCTTTGTCTTTATCGTGATGGTGTTAGGTGGATCACTCGTGTATGCTGGGATCTTTATTTTACTTGCAAGCATTGGCTTTTGGTCGGATGCAAGAACATCGATTATGCCGATGATGTACAATATCGGAAACTATGGCCGTTATCCTGTTAATATTTATAATAAGGTCATTCGCTATATTTTAACATGGATTTTACCGTTCGCTTTCGTTGGCGTGTATCCATCTGCTTATTTTTTAAACCGCGAAGAATGGTATATGTATTCCTTTTTAACGCCATTTGTTGGCATCGGCTTTTTTCTCTTTGCCGTTTTTATGTGGAATATTGGCGTCACGAAATACCGCGGAGCAGGAAATTAAAGCAGCGTTTTGTCCTATTCGAAAAAGCCGCCTCATATTTATGAATGAGGTGGTTTTTTATGGTGCTATTAGCGTGGACAGTGATGCTTTTATGTATTCTTGCCGTATCTGACAGCTTTTTTTCCTTATTTAAACAAACAAATATGAGACGTGGTGTGTTCTCCTTTTATAAATTGGCGCTTTTATTTTTGATTTACTTAACGATTATTACAGCGTTTGCTTGTTTGTATACCATTTTTATGATGAATGGGTTGGTTGTATTAAAAGAAGGAACAAAGATTGTAGACGGGCAATTTTTAAGTAGTCTAGCAACCTCCGTTTATTTTAGTGCGGTGACACTTCTTTCCGTTGGCTACGGCGATATTACACCAATTGGTATTGGACGCTGGATTGCGGTCATTGAAGCGCTTCTCGGCTATTTGCTTCCTGCTGTTTTTTTTGTGACGACGATTGTCGATTATGACCGCGAGATGGGGATGAAAAAATCGAACAGGCGTCCGCTTGGAAAATAGTAAAAACGCAAATTTTGTATGAATTTGTAGGATTACCACTTCTTTAGGCGAAGTGGTTTTCAATCGATTAAAAAACGGGCATAATAACTTTAATTAATTAGTTAGACAAGCTTTATAGTCCATGATTTTACAGAAATAGAGGTGCAGTGAGATGGATGGAGTGCGTTGGATAATTGAAGCAGAAAAGAAAGCATTGCTACAGTTAATTGCTGACAAGCGAAAAGAAATGATTGACATTGCGATGCGAAAAGGATTTGCTTGTACAGAAACCGTTCGCTGCAGTCAAGAATTAGATGGGTTGTTAAACGTTTATGAGCGGCGTTTTGTGAAGTTGAAAATGAGCGGTTAACCTATCTTATAGCAAAGTTCAGGTGCTTCTTTCTAGACAACCTTTTAACTCTTAAATGTTGTATCATCATTAAAAATTGGTTACCCTTAGTAGGAGATCAATGATGAGGAGTGATTTTGATGAGTATTGAAGTTGGAAAGAAAGCACCTGAATTTACATTAATGGCAAATACGGGAGAGGAAGTGACGCTGTCTAATTATAAAGGAAAAAATGTGATCCTTTATTTTTATCCAAAAGATATGACCCCAGGCTGTACAACAGAAGCATGTGATTTTCGCGACCGCCATGAAAGCTTCAAAGAAGTGAATGCAGTTATTCTTGGTGTAAGTCCTGATCCTGTTGACCGCCATAAGAAATTTATTGAAAAGCATGGCCTTCCGTTTTTACTTCTTGCTGATGAAGACCATAAAGCTGCAGAAGACTATGATGTCTGGAAGCTGAAGAAAAACTTCGGTAAAGAATATATGGGCATCGAACGCTCGACATTTGTCATTGATAAAGAAGGAACACTTGTAAAAGAATGGCGCAAAGTACGTGTGAAAGATCACGTAGAAGAAGCGCTTCAATACATAAAAGAAAATTTATCGTAACAAAAGAGGTTAATTGAAGGTCTGGTCCCCTCATATTGAGGAGGACTATACCTTGTATGTTAGCCTCATTTTATTTTAAAGGGGAAAAATAGGATGAAAGACGAACGAATTACAAAGCTTGCCGGAACGCTGCTGTCTCATTCGATTACATTACAAAAAGGTGAGCGTGTACTCATAAAAGCGCATTCGGTGGCAAAGCCGCTCATCAAAGAGTTAATTGAACAAACATATGCGCTTGGCGCGTATCCTTATGTGACACTTTTAGATGATGATATTTCAAGGTATTTAGCAATGGGCTATAAGCGTGAGCAGCTGCAGATTCAAGCCGATTGGGATATGCAGAAATATAAAGATGTCGATGCTGTCATTGCAATTATCGGAGAAGAAAATGATGCGGAAATGGCAGACGTTCCGACAGATAAATTTAAGCTCCGCGGCGAAGTATTTAAGCCTGTTCAGCAATTTTACATTAATAACCGGCGCTGGGTTCTTCTTAATTACCCGACGCGTGGTCTTGCTCAAAAAGCGGGAATGAGTACGGAACGTTTTACCGATTATTTACTTCAAGTTTGTAATGTTGATTATCAAAAAATGGCCGAAGCTCAAGCGCCGTTAAAAAAATTAATGGAACAAACAGATCGTGTTCGGATTATCGCGCCAAATACTGATTTATCGTTTTCAATTAAATGCATTCCAGCGGTTCCCTGTGCAGGTGAAGCAAACGTGCCTGATGGTGAAGTGTTTACGGCACCTGTCAAAGACAGCGTAAACGGAACAATTACATTTAATACACCATGTCCGTATCGCGGTGTAACGTTTCGAGATGTGTCGCTCACATTTAAAGATGGAAAACTTATTGAAGCGAAAGCAGATCAGCCGGAGAAAATTAATGAAATTTTTGATACAGATGAAGGCGCGCGTTATGTTGGCGAATTTGCGATTGGTTTAAATCCACTGATTCAAGAGCCGATGGGAGATATTTTATTTGATGAAAAAATTGCCGGAAGTATTCATTTTACACCCGGGGAAGCCTATGAAGAAGCAGATAACGGCAACCGCTCTTCGATTCATTGGGATATGGTATTAATTCAGCGAAAAGAATACGGCGGCGGGGAGCTTTACTTTGATGATGTATTAATACGAAAAGACGGCAAATTCGTCCTTCCTGAACTTGAAGGATTAAATCCCGAGAACTTAAAATAAAAGAACATAATAAAGGCGGATGTCTATACCATCTTAACAGTCTCTCATACACTAATAAGGATCATACCTCAACGATTTTAGCGCGGGCTGCTCCCGTGCTTTTTTTATGAGGATTTAGGCTGTGAAAAAAGGGGATTGTCTCCTTTTTCGGAAATAGGGTATGCATTCAATTGAACAATTAACGCGGGTAAAACATAGGAAGCAAGAAATAATAAATAGGAAGAAAATACATTTTAAATTCTTATAACCGATTATTGACAAATGGCATTTTTACAATGTACACTATTTATAAACATTATAAAATAAGAACGTTTTTTAAAACGGGAAAGTGAGGTGCATGACGATGTCAGAAAGCAAGCTGCAGGAAGCGGTTCATACGTTAAAAACGGCTGGTGTACGCATTACACCGCAGCGTCATGCGATATTAGAACATCTCATTGAATCCTTGTCACATCCAACCGCAGATGACATTTATAAAGCGCTGGAAGGAAAGTTTCCAAATATGAGCGTTGCAACTGTTTATAACAACTTGCGCGTCTTTAAAGAAGTGGGACTTGTAAAAGAATTAACATATGGCGATTCATCCAGTCGTTTTGATTGTGTCACAACCGATCATTACCATATAATTTGTGATGATTGTGGTAAAATTGTTGATTTTCATTATCCTGGTTTAGATGAAGTTGAAACATTAGCAGAACAGGTGACAGGATTTAAAGTATCACGCCATCGCATGGAGATCTATGGGGTCTGTCCTAATTGTATAAAGAAAACACAACATTAATATAATAAGCATGTTTAGTAAAGATAAATAATATACAAGTACAAAGAAAGCTAAGCGCTTTAAAGCGCTTAGCTTTCTTTGTACTTTACTTAATTTTCTTTATTCACAGGCTGTTTTTTTCGATTATAATTTTCATTAAACTCTTTTCCTTCTAAGTTAGGATCAAGTGTGAGCGGTTCGCGGCAGTACATACAAGCATCAACACGTCCAAGCATTTTTGTAACCTTACTGCAGTTTGGGCATGTTACCTGAACAGCTTTTGTTGATAAAAGACCAATCCATGCATAAACCGCCGCACTTGAAAGGGTTGCAAGACATCCGATAATCATTAATAGCGACATCACGATCATGGACTGCTTAAAAAAGATGCCGACATACATAATTGCAATACCGATAAAAATTAAACTTAAGGCAAATGTTCTTATTTTATTAATCTTATTAGAGTATTTTAAGGCCATGATATTCCCTCCTATTTGGAATTATAGCATAATTGTTTTTCCACTTTAAAAAAATTAATCACTATTATTCTCTTTTCTTCTATATAATTTTTCAAAGTTAACATTCGCAGCAGTTGTTTTTCAGATTCAGCAGGATTTGTGGTAAAGTTGTGGAAGTGTAATACTGCTCGTAATCCAGGCTTGATTGAATGTGGAGGAATAAAAATGGAAAATAGTTGGCGCTCCCTTTATCAAGAAAGATCCAGTCACCGTGATACGTTGGGAGTATTAATGGTTGAAAAAAATAAACCGATTAGTCCGCTTACCGATAATTTTGATGTTGTTCTGCTAATTATTATGAAAGAAGCGGAACAGCCGTGGCTTGTAAAACATTATGAATATGAAGAAAAAAAAGCATCGCTTCATATTGTCACTGAAAAGCGGCTTAACGAATGGCTTCTTTTAGGAAGTCACCGAAGAGCGGTTGAGTGGGTGATTAATGGAAAGATTTTATTTGATCGCAATGAATATATGAAGAAACTAAAAGAAAAGCTCCGTGAATTTCCGATTGAAGATCGCACAAAGAAAATCGGTTTAGAATTTGCGAAATTAATTAGAAGATCAACTGATGGAAGAGATTTGTATCAATCAGGTCACTATCTTGACGCCTTTAATTACATTTTACATGCCCTCCATCATTTAGCACGTTTATCCGTAATTAAGCATGGTTTTCATCCGGAAGTAACAGTATGGAATCAAGTAAAACAAATTGAGCCGCAAATTTATAAGCTGTATCATGAACTCGTAACCGGGGCAGAGCCTTTAGAAAAGCGTATTGAATTATTGCTGCTTGCAAACGAGTTTTCGCTGTCTACAAAAACAGAAATTGGTGCTCGGCATTTGCTTCAGGTGATGCGCTCAAAAGAAGAAGAATGGTCTTATGGAGAATTAATGAGTCATGGAGAGTTAATGGAATATGGCGTTGATCTTGGTGCGCTTTTAGAGCATCTTGTTCAAAAGAAATTAGTAACTGTCCAGCGATTAGAGACAAAGGGCAAAGGAATCTTTCATCGTATGTATGCCTTAAAAAATGAATAAAAGAAAAAACTTTTTAAAAAGTGTTGACGGGGGAATATCCCCCGTGTTATATTTATGCATGTCGCCGCAAGACAAGCGGCACTGCTTCAAAAAAACTTTTAAAAACATGTTGACTTGTTAAAAACAACGTGTTAAGATATAAAAGTCGCTGTTAACAAATCAGCGCAGTTGTTCTTTGAAAACTGAACAAAACGCCAAGCGAATTTATGCAATATCCCGAAAGAAGCAATTCTTTCGACAACAACTATTGAGCAATTCAAACTTAATTTGAGAGTTTGATCCTGGCTCAGGACGAACGCTGGCGGCGTGCCTAATACATGCAAGTCGAGCGCGTGAAACTAACTGATCCCTTCG
>NZ_QOCW01000023.1 GCF_003318295.1 Bacillus taeanensis | reverse complement strand
AATTTAACATTTTGAACCTGATTGTTTTGTTTAGTTTGACATATTGAATGATGAATAACAAACAGCCTCCACTTTACATGGAGGCTGTTTGTCCGATAAAAGGAGAATTTTAAAATTGTTTGATGGATCTCCAATTAGTCTTCAGGTTCTGTGAAGGGAGTTACGCTATAGTATTCGAGGCAAATCCTTCATTAACTGAGTGTGACATAATACTCAAATATGGTACGATGTGGAAAGATTAATCGCTGCCATTTTACCATTTATTGTGTAATCAAAGCCCTGTTTTTTTATGTGCAAAACAAAAAGAGAACCTCGCAAAGATCCCCTTTTGCATACTCTTATTGGTGTAGCTAAACTTGCGTCATAAGAAATAACTTTGACTATTTAGTGACCATTTAATCATAAAATATAATAAAGAGATTGCATAGGTTATTTACCAAAAATAAACAAAATCTTAACCTTCTTTACAATTGCAAAACGGATTGGCTTGAACAGCTGGATTTATCCAATTTTTTCACTAAAAAGAAGCCTCCCTTTTTTGGTAGGCTCTAAACAAGGAGTAAAGAAATTTAATGATGAAAGGAAAACTTTTCGTGGATTATTTTGATTGTAGCATGCTTTAATTCGACAAATGCTGATGCTGTCACGTTTTTTACCATCTTTTTTACAGTTGAGTTTAGTAGAGATCGATTTGAATGGAAGTTTTTTTGAAGGAGAAGAGTAAATTTCAAACTTATAACAGAATGTCAAAACTATTCCATATTCTAAATGAAGTCTTCTACATTTTGCTATTCTAAAGATGGACATAGGTAGTCCCTCTCTTTTCGTCCCCCTTTTTAAATAACATGGATGCCGCGCTGATAGCGTGGTGTTTTTTTGTTTTGAGTCCGTATTCATTGTACAGAATTTTATCGCTTGTTCACAGTTTTCATAGCTATTTAAGGGAAGTTGACAAGGTATGAAGGAGGCGCTAGAATAGGATCTCTATTTCAATACATGGAAGGATGGATGATTGTTCTTCGAGGCTGCGAATTTGATTGTTCAGGTCGGGATGTTGGTTGTGGCTATTCTTGCGTATCTACAGAGCAGGAGAGAGTGAGAAATGAGTTCGGTCCAATAATCTGGTGAATCATCCAGTAATAGAGTGTGATTAATGACCGAAGGTATGCTTAAGCATGTGTTTTTTTGGCTTTAGGCCCATTTAAACAGTTTTTTACGCCTTTATGATTATATTGTTAAGGGTACGGCGCCTACATTCCGAAGCTTCCTGTGCTGCTTACTTAAAGTCTGTATCGAATGAGCCGAAAAGTGTAAAAGAACGGAAAGCAACTGAAAGCAATAGGTACTTTCCTCCTGTTGTCGGAAAGCGTGTCGCCTGCATTGCTCGGCTCCAAAGGATTGCAGTTTCTAGTCGGACTGCAGGGGACATCGAATCCCCTGCAATCCGACTGCATCAAAGCTTGCGCTTAGGATGCAGTACGCTCTTTTTCAGCCCGAGGTGGTTTCATGGAAGTACTGCAGGCTGATTAAATTCGCTTGATGGGTGCTCCAGCCAGGGTATTTCCTTCCTTTGTTCTCCTTATTTTAATTTTCAGCTTATCACTCGGGAAGGGCGTGCGCGGATCGAAAGAAATGGGGAAAGCCAAGTCGGCTAAGCCAGCGTAACCTTGCCAATAACGCAAGCTAACGCTGACTAAGTCATTGGGCTTCCCTCCATTTCTAACGGCAAAGCGCAAAAAGCCGGCGCTTTGCCTACTCGCCGCTTGCGAGTGCGCTTCTTCGTGAGCGCACCCTTCCCCTTCGTTTTCGCTGAAAATTCCTTTCTTGTCAAACAATGAAAGGAGATGTTTCCACTATGGAAATGGAAAAAATTTATGAAATTCAGCGAATTAAACAGGTGATTCAGGAGTTTGATGGAGGAGAGGAGCATGTGATCCGCACGCCGCAGGACGCAGCGAACATTGCCTCTCAGTTTATTGGGGAGGACGACAGGGAAGTTTTTTTCGTCATGTGTCTGAATATGAAAAATCGCGTTGTCGCTGTTCATCGCTGTCATGTTGGTTCGTTGGATGCAAGTATTGTGCATGCGAGAGAAGTGTTTAAGTCTGCGATATTAAACAACAGTGCCTCGATCATTTGTTCCCATCAACATCCTTCCCAGATCACGTTACCCTCTAGCGCCGATGTTGAGATTACGAAACGGCTGCATGAGGCCGGTGAGATCATCGGGATTAACGTGCTCGATCACATCATCGTAAATGCAAACGCCGAGTATACAAGTTTGAAAGAAGAAGGATACTTATAAGTTTCAGGGAAGGAGATGATTCTCCTTCCCAGTTTTTCTTTTTTATCGATGCTTTTGTTAAAAGGAACATCGAATTCCTTTTAACAAACAAAACCTCTTCAGTCCGCAGCGCATCGAGCCCTTGCAGACTGACTGCATCACAGCGATTGCTGTGATGCAGTGGGCCACTTTTAGCTTTCTTCTTTCAGGATAACGCATCTTTACATATACCTCTTCATTACCTTTTATTTCTTTAGCACACTTAGCACACCTAGGTGTTACTTTAAACATTTGTTATAAACCTCTCCAAAGTTATTTAATGATAGATAGAAAATGTTCTTTTTCTTTCTTATCATTTCGAAGTTTTTTAACAATGCCTTTTTGAGTTAAGTAGTTTCTTATATCAGCATCTTGAAAAATTCGTTCATAGTAAAGAGCGTCATCATATTTTTCTTTAAACCAATTTTCATTTTTGAGCTTTTTCACGTTGCGCTTGAATTGTATTTCATCTGGGCTCATACCTATAAATAATCCAAATAGAAAGTCTACAATTGTTCTCACTTTTTCACCTTACAATCTATGATTAACCTGCTGCTAAATAGTTAACAGGAAGAAGGGGCGTCGAAATAAATTCAATCTTATTGCAATATTGGAGTGGTTGAATAGGGAATTGAATTTAATCCCCTATTTTTAATAACCATTCGCGTAATTTAGACTTTGGAAAATAGGTTTTTCCATTTAGAGAGAGATGAGGAATGTCCGAATGCTCCTGTATTAATCGTTTTGCATCCTCTTTTGATACGCCAATATAATGGTGTACTTCACTTTCTTTAATCAGTTTCTGTTCATCATCTTCATCTAAACGGTCAAATACATTTTTTGCACTTGGGTTGTTAAAATTTTTTAAACCTTCTCCGATAAAATATCCTGCCGCAGCAATTCCAACAGCTAATATGAAAAATTCCATTTTAAATCCTCCTACTTATAAAGAAAAATGATAGTATGTAATATTAATACAGTTTATTATTCTACGAATATCTATTGCAAGAAGTTTCGCCTGTTTCAGTTAAATTGAACGTTGATGATATCATGAAATTTTAATCTGTAGAAATCACCAAAATGGTCTTGGATATGTAATGTTTTGTTCATTTCGTCTAGGAAATGGACCTTTCCTACAAGTAATTCAAATTTCCCATTCTTATAATAGGTAGATGTTAGCTCCTGGTTAAATGTCATTGCCTCGCAAATGGTTTGTTCTATTTCTTCTAACTGTTGCTGATCGAGTTCTGGTTTTTCTACTTTATCCTGATCTTTATACAGCTGACTCAGCATTGTCTTGTGTTCAGGCAGCATCATCGCCATTTTCCACTTTTTTGCCCCTCGGTCATGTATCATGGCTGTTAACCTCCTTCATTAGCGTTTACTAATAGTTTATACGAAAATACGTTCGCTTAACAGTGTTTTAGTACGTATGTTCTTATATGGTGTGAAGACGATGATGAATTTGTAGAAGGATTATGAAAATGATGTATTTTGGAAAGGTAAGCAGTTAGAGGAAATGTTTTTTACAATGTTAATGTTAAGCTGTTTTCATAAACTTTGTTGTTTTTGAAACTTCTTTTAAAGGATATGGTATTTTATGCTAAAATTAAATAGAGTTAATGATTTGGAGGGTAGATATTCTTGAGTGAACAAACGGCTAAAAAATTAAAACTTGGCTATCATATTTTTATAACTTTATTTGCAATGGGGATTATTATATCTTCAGTCTTAGGATACGAAGAAATGGAAAGAGCAACAATGTATATAATATTAGGTATAATTATCGGTATGGGGAGTGTATTCCAGATTTTTAAAATTGCTAAAAACCAATAAAACCTCATACGAAACACTACGCAACAACTCAATTGTTGTATAATTTGATTTTTGACAAGCATCAAATAAAAGTTGTCTCACACGTTCAATTTGTGAGCAACTTTTTTTGCTTTGTTCAAGGTATTTAAACCAATATAAATAGTTATCAAAATATTTTGGTAGTCACGCCTTGAAAACGCTCCATAAACTGCTTTAAACGCTTGTGATACGCATTGACGTGTTGGAAAATAGATTTCTTCACATATATTCCTTTTATTTGGAAGATTGTTCTTTTTGTGCTTCTAATATGAGGGAATCTAGTTCTTGACTAAGCTGTACGACTTCTTTATTTGTAAAATCCCCTTTTTCTAGGGCTTTTTCGATCATTTTAGAACGTACTTCTTCAATTGATTTGATTAGTTCCACCTATATCCCTCACTATACTTATTTACGCACATGACGTTTATTGTACATGATCTGTTTTGTAAAATGCTGTCGGAATGTGTTGGTAAGGGTTATTTCTGGAAAAAATGTTAATAATGTAAAGTTTTTATGATGCAATTTAGTTAACATTGTTAACAGTGGAGTGGTTAATATGAAAAAGGCAACGAAACATATACTTGATAAGTTTCCTATGCTGGAGGGTAAATTAGAAGCTTATCAAAATAGGGATTCGATCAAAGATGTGATGGAGCCTTTGAATGATGTGGAAGAAACCTTTTTAAAATTGGTCTGGTTTTTTGAAAATCCTGAAGATGAAAGTTTTCATTTAGGGTGGCTTTATCGCGATCTTGATGATGATTGGTTGGAGTTTGCATTAGAGCTGATTGCTTTTTACTTTAGGGAAGATACGTATTTAATTAAGAATCCGTCTTTTTCTCTGATTCGAGAAGGAGATGACTACTTGAATCAGACTCAGTTTGCCGGTTATTTAGTTGAGAATAGATTGAAGTATGATCGAGTGAAGCTGAATGTTTATATGAAGAGAGGAAAGATTCCAAAACCCGATATTAAACTTTCGGGACAGGGGTATTGGTCAAAGTCTACTGTTGAACGTTTTTGTGAACAAGAAAAAGAAAGATTATTCTAATGTAAGGAAGTTTCCATTTGAAAGAGCTAATAAAGCAGCTTATTAGATCATGAAGTGAAGGGATCATCATTTTATTCTAACTAACAAGCGAGGCTTTCTCCTCGCTTTATTTTATTTATTTTTAAATCCTTTAAAATTCTTTTAAAAAGATGAAAGGATAAGAATTTCAAAAGCTTTCGTTGGGGTCACCACAAGGGTCTGCTCATAGGCTGATAAAGCAGCAAAAAACGCTGCCTCACATCCTATGGCATCTCGCTTCCCCCTAAAATTCCCGATAACCACGGACTGTACGGCTGCGCCTACATGCCGTAGGTTCCTGTGAATTTCTTAACGGGTGAACGATGACGGAAAATAGTTTGAAAGCTATATCGGAGAAGATTGAAAGTCGTATCAGAGAAGATTGGAGAGCAGACTATGTCTGCTTTTTATTATGGGCTTTTCCGCCCTTTCGCCTTCCGTACGATAACACTCAGGAGCCGAGCTAAGCTCAAAGCGTGCCGGGTCCCGTATGCCCTACACGTTTTCGCTAAGTCGGCGAGACGCTTTGACAAGGGAAATCACATTTTTTGCAAACGGCGTAAAAAATATGATTTTCGCTGAAGCGACAGGCCCTTGTCAAACCATCTATCCTTCCTGTTCTGTCCTCCATGTCGAAAGGACAAAAAAGCTTCCCTTTCGGAACTCCTGACGGAATCCGAAAGGACTCCAAAGCTTTTAAAAAACAAAGGAGGACGAGCAAAATGGCATCTGTTTATGAAATCGTTACAAACAAGATCATTGAGAAGCTTGAAGAAGGTATGATTCCGTGGCGCAGGCCGTGGACGAATGCTGGAGCTGTCAACTGGAAAACGCAGAAGCCGTATCGAGGGATTAACGTGATGTTGTTAGAGTCTGGAGAGTATGCAAGCTTTAAACAAATTCAAGAGGCCGGCGGCAAGGTGAAAAAGGGAGAGAAAGCTCATATTGTAGTGTTTTGGAAGTGGTTAGAAAAAGAAGATGAGGAAACAGGAAAAATAGAAAAAATTCCAATGCTTCGGTATTTCAAAGTTTTTAATATTCAAACCCAGGTTGAAGGATTAAAAAGCAAACGAAAAACGGAAACCTTCCAGCATAACCCCGTGGAGGAAGCTGAAAAGATCATCAAAGGTTATCAGGATGCACCAAGATATACATTTATGTCTGGGGAAGCGTATTACCTGCCATCACGCGATATTATTAATGTACCGCCGATGAAAGACTTTCCCAATGTAAATGAGTATTACAGCACGATGTTTCATGAAATTGTGCATTCAACAGGGCATGAGAGGCGACTGCATCGCCAAGGTATTATTGAACCTGCAGGGTTTGGAAGTGAAACGTATTCCCGTGAAGAGTTGATTGCAGAAATGGGCGCCGCAATGCTCTGCGGTGTGTCCGGCATTGATAACAGTACGATTGATAACAGCGCTTCTTACATTAACAGCTGGCTGCGAAAGTTAAAAGAAGATTCTCGTCTTGTCGTGCAGGCAGCTGCAAAAGCACAGCATGCAGCCGATTATATTTTAGGTGTTACCTTTGAAAAGTAAAAAGCCATTCGAAAATAACGAATGGCTTCCCTAATAAAGCATAGAGTAGAAGGGAATTGTCCCTTCCCTTCTACTTCATTTCATTATAACACGAATAGCGAAAACGTTTTATGGTTATCAGATTGACAGGTTTACGTGCTTAAGGATGGGCAAAATGAACTGATTTTTCTTGAAAAACGATTCGGTTGCTGATTCCCCAGCAATCGAATAAAAAATGGAGGAATCGAAACATGAAAACGTGCCCTTATTGCGGGAAAGAAGTTCAGTCCTACAAAGGAAATTACTATTGTGATTTTTGTACAATGGTGGTGTACTGTAAAGACGTCCAAGAGGAAGGAAAAAGGAAAAATTTAATGCCTAATCACCTTCCCGATCTTGAAGACGTAAAAAAATCAACGCCTGAATTGATGACTTATTCAACAATTGAACTGTTATATATGCTTAAACTAGCAAGAAAAGAGAGAGCCACTGTATACGGAAATCGATATACATTTATCCAAGCTCGTAAACTGACAGAAGATCCACACTTCCAGCAAGGAGAACAGCAAATGTATCAAGAATATGAGTATTATACTCGTAAATGTTTTGTATTAGAAAATTTGATCAGGGGACGCCTTGGCTATTATCCTCAAAAATTAACGGATTCCTATCTTCAAAACTTAGCTGAGAGAATGGAACAATCAGCACAAAAACCGATGGTTATTAAAAATAGCAGTTAAAGGAGTGGGCATATCATGACGACCCAAGTAAAAAAAGAAGCTCATGCGACACAAAAAAGGTTATACGCGAAGTTTTTAAATCAATCGGTTAAGGTTTATCTTAATAGTGGACGATCCATAGCTGGAAAATTGATTGAGTATGATCAGTTTACGCTTTGTATGAAAGTGAAAGGATACGAACATCTGGTGTACAAACATCACATTGAATTTGTGCGCCCTTATATTGAAGAGGTTGACAGCAAAAAGAAAAAAACAGAAGAAGAAAAAGGCAAATAAAAGAATTTTATTTGCCTTTTTTGTTTTGAATAGTGTTTGAGAAATGCTTTCTGATGCAGTGATCTCTTGCTTTCTTGTGTTATTCTCTTTCACTGCAGAGTTATTTTCACAAGATCACATCATGAAATAAAAAATTTTATGGAAAAATGTGAGGAATATGGAATACATATAATAAACAAAAGCTATATCCATCAGCTTAGCTGCTTTTGTTTGCAACTATCATTCTAGGACTTTTGCAGCGTTTTTCACGCTGTTTTTTCTTTTTTTCTATGAAAATACTGCATATAGAACACCTGCAGCAATGGTGAACATGATCATTTTTTCTTTAAGAGTAAATAGGCATTCCTTCACTACATAGGAATTGTAACTTCCTTTGACTTTAACCAGCTTAATCCTTCTTTCATCCGATTCGTATTCGGATTCCTCCTGGCTTTCCAATAATTCGTTGACTGGTAAAAACCTCCCCATCTCGTCTCGCAATCTTTCCTGAAACTCCATTTTTTCTTTCATCTGATTCTGATCTTGTTCTTCTTTCAATAGTTTGGCTAACATCTTTACCAGCTGCTTTTCGTCTATTGTCAGCATAGACGTCCCCCCTCTTCTCTTTTTCCAAACCACTCTTATGAAGCCAATAATCCCATTCATTCAGCAGCCATTTAGGTGAAGGGAGAGAGACGTCTCTCTTTTTATACGCGTGTAAAACTTCTTGAAATTCTTTGGAATGTGCAGCAGTAAATAAAGCGCATCGAATGATCTGACTACGATCAAGTTCTGTTGCATGAAACAATGAATCTACATACTGTTTAAAGTTTTCATGATATCGAACAGTTGGACGATAGACCATGTTTATCGTCTCTCCATATTTAATTCTTTATTTAAAATGGCAGATAATCGTTGTTTTCCCTCTTTTGTTAGGTAGACGTCCTTCCTCTGAATCAGTAGTAATGCTAATTCTTTTGTCATGATGCTCCCTCCTTTGCTTTATGACGTCTTGTTTGACGTCTTAATACAAGGTATGTATGACTGTTTGTCCAATATCTCATTTTTTTTCCCTTGATTAAAAAAATGAGATGTTGGACAGACTATTTCTTAAAAGGAGGAATCAGTCTATGCTTTGGGGTGGTAAGCCAAGGTCACGATTTGGAAAATGGTTAGATAAGAATGAAATTAATCAAATAGAACTTGAGCGTGCTTCGAAGTTAAGTAGTGGAACGGTTTCTAAACTTTGTAATGATAAACAATATAGACCTAAGCTTGCTACAATCCATAAGTTAAATAAGGGTTTGGGGAAAATCGGGAAAAACATTGATGTTGAAGACTTTTTTTGTTAGCAACTTTGATTACTGATAAAAAATGTACGGTGCAAAAGTGTCATACCAGTAAAATTAACTTTGAATGGTGTATCTTAATTTAAAAATTTCATTTACCATACTATATTTAAAAATATATTCGTTATTTAGAATTAACTATCCCTTTTAAAATCATTTTAATTCAGTATGTGAAATTATAAGATCACCTCCATACTTTTTATAATTCTTCAATCAGTTTGATGATGTCATGGCGTTGCTGTTCTAAATTTTCCAGTTCTTCTTGTTTACTTTTTAACATTTCTTCTTTATTTGGCTCCTTGTTTTTTTTGTCTTCTAATTTAGTTTCTTGAATCTGAACTTCTTTTTTCTTTTCCTCGATTTGCTTATCGAAATTTTCTAAGGTTTCATAATAGGAAGAAACAATTGATTGTGCTTCTTGCAATATTCCAACCTGTTTTTGGTATTCCTCGCTGCCATCTGATTTTTTTTCAAAATCAGTTATAAATTTTTCAAGATCGTCATCATTGTTTGTTAGATAAAAAGCTTTGGCAATTGCATAAGCCCTTCTTTCATTAAATCTGCTTAAATCTTTGTTGGCAATCAACACTTTATAGTCATCGTTTAAGTCAGCTAAATCGAATGTAAGTACTTTAGATTCTACCTGGTTTACCAGTTGTTCTAGATCGATTTTGTTGTCATCTTTAACGAGCGAATCTCCAATCGTATAAGCGCTATTTTTATCTGTTGAGATCGCCTTAATATATTTTCGTTGTTCAATATACCACTTCGTTAACATTTTTTGATCTTCCTTAGATAAATTCTTATAACCGATGCTATCTAGTTGTGCATATGCTGTTTCTTTCTCTCCATTGATATAGTTGATGTAGATTTTTTTTATCTGAGCTTCGTTTTCTTTTGCTAATGCTGTTTGATCGTTTCCTTCAAAATTTGTAAAACCGTCTGTTAAAAAGTAAGTAGTCAATAACACAACTACCAATGGAACCAAGACAGCTATCCCAGTAGGGGATGTTAATTTATCTAATAAAGTTTTCTTTTCTTTAAACTTTTTAGCGTTTGCTTTTTGGGATTCCTCCAACAGTTCCCTTTTCAACTTATCCGATAAGGATAAATTTTCGGGTTTGTTTACACTTTTCTTTAACCCCCATTTATTCAATAATGATCGTTGTTTTTTTGATTGATTTTCCTCATATTCTTTTTCTGCTGCAATTTCAATAAGAACTAAAGCTTTGTCAATCACAATCTCGGTTTCATCTACACTTCTTGCTTGAAGAATATCTTCAATGAACTGATAAGTTTCTTGTTTCTTTTCAATGAAATCAACTTTAGATGGTTTTTTGACAATGACATTATTGAGCGTTGTAAGGGATAAAATAATTAGCTCTTTCAACCCATCCAGTGCCGTTTTATGTGAAAAGATTTCCATACCGTCAAATTCAAAAAGAAGAGCTTGGATCTTTCTTTCTCCCATATTGATGAAGAAATTACTTGCATGCCATAGAATTTTAATCTGCTTTTCTTCTGAAATTTTTGCAATTTGAACAAGTGTTTTTAATAAAGGAATAACCTCTTCGAACTTTAATTTTCGTATACTCATAAAGTTCACACAATCTCTTAGTTCATAAGAAAAAAGAAAATGTGCTCGCAATTCACTAATCGAGTTAGCAAAAGCAAAATATTCACTATAATTTAATTCTTCAAGATTTTGTTTATACAACTGTTCTAATGCTTCTCGATCTTCTGTTTTAAAACGATTGACGGGCATTGAGTACACAATATTATTCTTTGAAACTTCTATTTCACCAAAACGGTTTGCTTGATTTTTCATGGTATCAACTCCTTTGTCCTACTCCACTAGAACATCAAGTTCAGTAAATTCAGATATTAACCAAAGGTCATCTTCATTTGATACTCTTACTTTGCCTAAAACTTTTTGATCCGTTGTATTTTCACCGATTCTAAAGCTTGTATTCGCTTCATACATCGCAGCATAATTTCCGTCTACTTCTTTCACATAAATATCTAAAGAACGTAAACTCTTTTCAAATTCAACTAAATCGTGTTCATCTCCCCCAGATTCAACAGGCTGTTCTGTACCGAAAAACTGTTCACTTAATTCATCTGTCATATTCTTCTTCACTTGATCTTCAATGACATGACGATCTTTTTCTGTGTACCAAACGGTTAAAAACCTCTTAATCGCATTTTCCATTTCGCCCAATTCTGATTTGTTGGGAACTGTAACGGTCTTACTTGTGCTACTAGATTCCTGTTTTGTTGTATCATTGCTTAAAGGCTGTTCATCAACATCATCCTTTGAATCAGGAAAAATCCATAAAACGATAATTGAAGCTAATAAGATAACTGATACGGTAATAAATAGCACATGAACTTTTTTAAATTTCATCTAAAGCCCCCTCGTATTTTGTTTATAATCCGAGAATTGACTTAGGATCTTGAAAACCTCCAAATTTCTCCCTCCGTACTTCGAGATGCAAATGTGGTCCCGTACTCCTACCTGTTGAACCACAAACACCGATTTGTTGTCCCAATGTCACTGAATCCCCGACATTGACGCTTAAACTCGATAAATGAGCATACGCTGAAAATAGACTTTGTTCATGCTGCACAATGACGATATTTCCATATCCATTCTGTACCCCTGAGAACACGATTCGTCCGGCAGCAATTGATCGAATAGCCGTTACATAATTAACGCAGCCAAAATCAATTCCTTTATGCATACTTCCTTCACCTGTAATCGGGTCTATTCGCAGGCCATAATCACTTGTCATTGTCATCGTTCCTGCGATTGGCATGGCAAAGTTCCCATCCCCAGCAAAACCCATAAAGTCCCCATCGCTTTCTAAGATCACTAAATAATTTTTGACTTTATCTAAATAATATGGATCCCCGTAGCAAGCGTTCCATGCTTGAGCTTCAGCATCATATCGACAAACCCCCGTATAAACACTTGAGGCATATTGAGGTTTTTGTTTCATCTCTGCAGAAAACTCGAATCGTTTTTCCAAAGTAGGCTCTTTCCCTTGAATCCAAGTTGCAAAGCCAATTCCATAGTTATACGACTGAATTGCCACATCCAGGTTGTTATTTGATGTTGTTAAGACATTCTTAAAGTGCTTCACACCATATTTTATCGAGACGTTAGGATCAGTAATGACTCCCATCTTGCCCCCACTCATCGATTCTGAGGACTGAAAAATATCTCCGTTTGTTCTTGCAATGTTGCCACCACTTTCTTGTTGCAAGATGGCAAGAAGAACATTAGCCATAGATGTATCAAGCCCTTGATTCACCAATTCTGTTTCTATAGCGCTTTTAAATTGCATCACTTGTGCTGAAATACCCTTTACATTGTACTGAGGGGTATTCACGATTTCATCGTCTTGAAAGATTGACATGACGAAAAGGACAATGAACACAAGAAAGGCAATGAATAGTACCACGAGTCCGACGGGAAGAGTACCCACAGAGGTCAAAGCTTTCCCTCCGGCCATCTTTCCAACCTCTTTTAATGCGGCATTACTTTCAGCCAAGCTTCTCCCCCCTTAACAATCTCTATTGCTCTAACACTTTATAGTTTTTCTTAAACCAAAGTTCTTCTTCGATATCCGTTAGAAACACCTCCATTTTGACCTTACTCGATCCGACATAGAAAAAGCCTTTACCTGAATCAGATTCCTTGAGCCCTTCTTTAACCGTTAAAAAACTCATTTCGTCTTCACTTAAATTTAGATTCATATGTTCGTTTACCATTTTTACCTCTTGGGATTTCATTCTTAGGTATAACTGCTGAACGGATTGTAATATGACGGCTTCGCCATAGTTTCTGTGCTGGGTTTTGGCAGATAAAAAATCAGCAAGTGACTGTGTCGCGCAAACAATTGCACAATTAAATCCACGTAATACTTTCATCATTTCAAATAGATATTCCATGGCAACTACGACATTTGGGTCGGCTAAGTTATGGGATTCATCTACTACTAAATTCGTGTCTTTTCCATCCCCGTTAATGATTTCATAGCGTTGACTGGCTAAAATATTGAAGTAAGCGACCCTTTTTACCTTTTCAATTTTTGCTATTGGTTTTATATCGTAAACAACTAAATTACTCTTTGTATCAACGTTTGTATGACCGTTAAAAATGTTTTGGTAGATTCCTTTTGCATATGCTGATAAAGTTTGATGAAATTCTTCCAAAATATCATATCGTTTTCGGTCTTTATTTTTTAAATCTGAAAGAAAATTGTATAAATCCAGCATAGTTGGCATATCCGTTGGTTTGAGCTTCTTGATGTCTGTTTTTGGCGTGATAGAAACAGGCCCGAAATCAGGTGAAGCATACAAATCCAATAAAATTTCTGACAAAACATCTTCCTTTAGATCTGTCATGTTTCGATACATTAATTTGAACATAATGATAAGAGTAGAGATCTTATCATAAAGTGCATTTGTTTCTACCGTATTCCCTTCGTCATCTGCCTGGGCAGAAACAACCGGAATATCAAAAGGATTAATAATCGTATCGCCATCTAGTTTAAATTTGATCCATTCGCCACCAAGTTTCTCAAAAAGTTGACCATATTCCCCCTTAGGATCAATTGCAATAATTCTTTCATTTTTCATATATTTTCTTAGCATATAAGTGATTGTAAATGTTGATTTCCCCGATCCACTAATCCCTAGAATAAACATGTGTTTATTAACTAAAAAACGATCTTCAACTTTTACAATATTGCCAGTGGATATGTTTGTACCGTAGATTAGACCGTTTTCATGATAAATTTCATTTTCATGAAAAGGAAAAAAATAAGAAACAGCTTCACTGGTCATCGGTCGATAAGTCAGATCATAGACTTTGTTGTTTACAAAGGGAAGAAAACTGTCAAATGCTTCTTTTCCTCTTAATCGTGGATAAACCAATTTACAAATAGATCCTGCCTTTGATCGTACTAATTGAGACAGTGAATCGAGTTCTTCTTTGCTGCTTGCTACAATGTGAATTAATAATTGAAAATAAAACATTCTTTCGTTCTTTATTGAAAGGTTTCTAAGCAACATTTCATTGTCTTTGATTTCGGCTTTAGCACGTTCTTTTATATCATCTGTGACAAATCGGGAAGTCACTTTATTTCGATTCTGTTTATTACTTAATGAAATCTGCTTGAGAGCCATTTCACGATCATATTCTTTAAGATATTGCGTCACACTAACATTTTCTGATATTTCGTTTAGATGCTGTATATGATCTTGTGATATGACAGTTTCAAATTCAACTGCACAATAGGTTCGTGTGTAATTCCCACCTGATCGTACATAATTTTCATCTTCATAAAGAGAGTCCGGCGACAATTTATTAAGCAATGGGAGATTGGCATTCATCATTGATTTTTCTAGAAGCTCATCATTCGTTTGATCTTTTTTATTTGAAAAATCTAACCATTTAGGAAATTTCAAAGCTCACACCACCTTAATGTTTTCACTAGTCGTTTGATAGATACACAAGGCTCCATATTCCTTCTTACTACTTTTTGTTGCCTTAAAGGCAACAGGAGAGCCTTTAAGGCGTTTATATGAAGTCTCCCTTAATAGATTGTGTACTTTTCTTTTTCCTTCCAGCTTTCACTCATCTCTGTATATTCTTTGTCGCTTACTGTTAAAAAACTATTGAAAGGCGAAGACATTTCTTTATTTGTTTGTGCACTTTCATAATCAATCGCCATATACAGCAAATCTTCTAAAGCAGCATTATCAAGAATCGTTGTTTCCAGCCGATAACGTCCATACAGCATATTTTCAATTTGTGCTTTTAAAGTTTCTGCATTCCGATCAATTGTATTTAAGCCTTTACTATTGTTTTTAGCCGACAAGATGACATATCGCTCTCGACTAACCATATTTTTCGATTTTTGAATTTGCTGAATTTTATTTTTATAGCTTTGACTAAGAAGTCGTTTGTTTACATCACGTTCCTTGTTCATTGCTTGTTCAATATCAATTAAGTAGTTTTTCAAATCGACAGGTTGAACAATCTGATTGATCTGAATATCAAAAAACTCACGTGGAATATCATTTAAAAACGTTTGATAAGACTCGAATACTCTTCCTCTATCCGATGGTGACATCAAAGATACATTAACAGTTGATACCTTAAGAACTTTCACAAGACGGTTATCTAACGTTTCATAACACCCGTTTGTGATGTTAAAAATTCCTAGTTTTGCACGAATATCTTGGCTCAAATGAATATTCACCTCTTTCGTAAAATGAAAGGTCTTCTCACGTTTTATGAAGTTGATTTTATTTAAAATTTTGTTCCATTGATTGACGTTTCTACGATCCGTATCTTTCATGCTTAATAACGCAATAGAGAATAAAAATGGAATAAAAGCAATAACTAGTGTAACGGTGTTTAGGAGATGTGTTTTATGCAAAATAATCAGAGTCAAAATCGTCAAAAGAAGAAAGGGGGCCGAATACAGAACATCTATAAAACGAATGTTGCCGATAATGTATCGGCTGGTATCAAAATGTAGGTTTAATAAGACTTTCCCCTTTTTTTTCATTTCTTCACGAGCCATTTCAGCAGAGTATTCTTGCATAAATATCATCAACTTCTTTCTAAAAACATTTTAAAAAGAAAGATAGACTATTCTCCACCTTTCTTTTTAAGAGGTTTCTACTAAAATTTTTTAAACTTATTAAGTACACTATTGTTTGTCATCTCCATTCCCATAAAACACCAGACCTTATGTGTTTGTTTGAACGAATGCAATGATCGCTTTTGCAAGAAGGAAACTCGTGAAAGCCATGATACTAACGACAAGTCCTTTCTGGAACTTCTGTTTTCCTTCTTCTCCACCAAATGCAGCCATTAAAGCACAAAATAAGATACCAATACCAAAGATTGTAGCCCCTAGATTAAATATGTTGCTGAAAATAGCATTGATTAATTGCTGCAACGAATCAAAAAGCCCTGCACCAAGAACTAAGTTATTTGGCGATAAAGAGTCCAGTAAATAGTTTTTCATTTGCTTCACTCCTCGTTTTTAAAAAAATTAAGAATGTGTAAAGAATCAAATGACTTCCATCTCCTCTTATGGTTTTAAATCTTCTAAACTGTCCTCATCCTCAATAACCCCTTCTACTGTGATCTCCAATGCTTTAGCGATTTTCATAATCGTTTGATGAGTAGGATATCTTCGACTCCCACTTTCAATTTGAGAAATGGTCGGCTGCGGCACTCCTGATTTTTCCGCAAGCTCAAATTGAGTCCATCCTTTCTCCAATCTCTTTTTCCTGATTATGTTGATAATGTACACCTCCTTATTTCCATTTTATTCATTTAGTAATAATAATTCAATGTTTTTATTCGAAAACGAATAAAAATGATAATAAAGAACCATCACTACTTTTTTCTGATATGATTTAAATAAAAATAATTAGCGTTTGGTGAGTGAAAAATATGAATAAGTTTAACAAGGAACTTGGAGAAAAAATTCATAAATATCGCAAAGCAATAAATATGTCAACAACTGTACTGTCTGAACTTTCAGGGACCTCACAAAGTACAATTAGCAAAATTGAAAATGGTTATTCAACAACAAATATTGAAACACTCATAAAAATTTGCAATGCGCTTGGGATCACGATTAAGGACCTTCTACCCCCAGATGCTTTTAAAAACCAACTAGAAGTTGCCGATGATCCTGAAATTAGCCAACTTATGAGTTTGGTTCGTTCTTTAACATCAGAAGAAATTCGTTTGCTTATAAGCATACTTTCGAAAATCAATAAATTGTCTAGTCAAGATCGGGAAGCTCTTAAATCCCTCCTTTATTCGTTAATGAATAACTAACAAACTGGAAATCATCTTGTGTAGTGACCACCTTTAATTCGAAAATGAATAATAAATATTTATCTACATCTTACAATTCTCGACAATTTTAAGGGAGGGTTAAAAAGATACCCCTCCCCAAATTAAAGATTTTATGATAAAATTTTTAATTTCTATTATTATGAACTCGTTTTATTAAATTTTTGTTACCATGCGGAAAAAAAAAAGCAAAATAAATTGAAGAGTTAGCTTAGAATTGCCCCTTCAATTTATTTTGCCTTTTATCATTTTTAAATGCTTTTTTATTGTTTCCACCGACTTAAATAACTTCTCAGCTATCTGCCTTTTGTTTAATCCCTTCTCTTTGAGGTCATAAACTTCACGTTCTGCAGGTGTTAACACTTTTGCTTTTCTTTCTTTTCTAAGATTATTAAGTACAGTTGAAGAAACATCAGAATGAAGACTAACTTTCCCTTCATATGCTTCTCTAACAGTCATTGGAATATCCTTATAAGATGTTTTAGTAACGTAATTCATAGCCCCTTTGTCAAAGGATTCTAGAATGATTTCTTCTTCATCCCAGGACGTTAACATGATAATTTTCATTAACCCTTTATCATATAATTGACTGGCAACATCAATCCCACTTAAGTCGTTTTGATCTTCAGAGAGAGTTAAATCTAGCAAGACGACGTCAATATCCGAATGCGATACTTCTAATGCTTTTTCTTTTGTGTATGCTTGGTAAACAACAGTAATATCCACTTCTTTCCCAATGTATTCGGATAGCAATTGCATCCAAACAGGATCATCTTCCACGATCATCAATCTAATTTTGTCCATAAGCTCTTTTCTCCTATCGATTTAGAATTAGATTGTTGGTTTATTTTAATATCAATAATTCTCTTGGTCGGAAGTGACAATGTAAATGTTGTACCTTGGTTTACTCGACTTTTTATCGAGATATCACCACCATGTTTTTGGAAGACATTATAACAATAAGTTAAGCCTAGACCGTAATTTACTTGCTGTTTTTTTGTTGAATAAAAAGGGTCTAACACAAGAGAAAGTTTATCTTTTTCGATACCTTTTCCGGTGTCTGTAAAATCTATGTAAACTTTTCTACGGGCTTTATAGGTTTTAATCAAAATTACGCCATGCCCATCCATTGCTTCAATCGCATTTTTAATTATGTTGATAAAGGTTTCTTGTATCTGTGCAGCATCTCCGAATATTGTGGCATCAATCTCATACTGTCTAATAATGTTAATGTCTGAATGTAAATTTAAAAAAGGTTTGAGTAAGCTAATTGCTGAATCTACGCTTTTGATGAGCGAAAATTCAGATTCTTTAAGATTTATAATGTCTAACTTGCTCTGAATACGTGTTGAAAGTTCTAAAACATGATTGGTTGAATTTAACACTAAATCAAGTTTTTCAGAAGAATCTTTGTCTGGGGGAATATTTTCTTTTAATTGATTAACTAATAAATCAATTTTAGCTATTTCATTTTTTATCGTGTGATTCAATAGCCCTGTTCCAGAGCTTACAGCTTTCATTGTAGAATCACGTCTTTCTTTCTCAACTCTAATTTGCACACCAAGAATTCCATACTTAATAGCGAAATACATAAATACTAGAAATTGCACACTAATCATCCAAGGGTTGTACTTCCAAACTTCTTTAATGCCAAATGCTTCTAAAATAATGTTTGTAACCAAGGCAAAAGAAAACATTGGTACTACAAGTAAACAAGTTAATACTTTCCTTTTTTTGATAGCCGGTCTAGTTTCTCGCCATGCGGAATAAATTAATAAGATATTTGCTATGACAACGTATGGTACAACCCATATCGATAAAATAACATAATTTACTTTGAATTCTGGATATACCTGAAAAAGAGAGTACATTATAATGATGGGAACAAGAAGCAAAAGTTTGTATATTTTTTTCGTCTTATTTATTTTAATAAAATCTGAATAGACTAAACCAAAAATCAACATTCCATATGGCGTAAAATAATGCCCTACAGATGAAAAAAAACCATCTAGAAATAAAATCCATTCAGGACGATTTAAACCCTTACCAAGTAAAACTCCTATTCCACCGAATCCTCCGAAAAATCCTATACAACTTGCCCATCTAATTTTTTCGCTTTTAGGATTCCTAAAAAACAGAATGGAGCTCCACAACCAAAGTAACGTCACCATTACAATCATAGCACTTACCCCTTTATCTTATTTTGGAGAAATAAAAGGGTGTCTGTTGCAATCTTCCTACGCTGAAGGACAATACCAGCATGTCCACATTTATAAACATACCTTTTCGGTCTTCCCCAAGACTCCCATAAGTAATCAGCATCTTCAATGTCCACATATTGATCATATTCTGCAGAGATTAGTAGAATATTGTCCTTTTTCATTTTTGGAATCGTCTGGCTGGGCTCTGTAATCTTCCAATATTTCACTAAATCATTGTAGCTTACACCATGATGTTCTAAATCTTCTTTAATAAATTTTCCAGGTTCAGTATTCCATATCGAATAAGAAAGTCGGTTGGAGTAAAATATGCTAACTAATGCATCAATTTGAGGTTCAAGGGTAGCTGTTAAATTCGTAATAAACCCACCTAAGCTAACACCTATTATGAATACGGGTCCGTTTTTGTTGTTCTTAATCCACTGGATCAACGTTCGTAAATCCACAACGGCTTGTCTAGTTGATTGAATCGTCCGATGGATATTAGCGCTTATCATATACTCTCCACTATACAGTGACTTCTCTGGTTTCCTTTGAAAATGGTAAGGAAGAGGAAAATAATACATATTCCATCCCAAAGCATTCATAATCCGATTGTGAAACATTTTCTCAATACGATCAAAAGTTTCCATTCGCCAACCATGTACAAAGATGACATTAGGCGCATCTTCATTTTTATTTAAAAATACCTCTCCTGATACGTGATCATTAGAGGGGTTACCAGATGAAATCAAACTTTGGAATTCGAATGTTCCAACATTATAGTCCTTTTCCAAACAGTGCATTTTGAAAGAAACATCGGTAGGCTGCACTTTGTAAAAAGTTTCCCGATCTGTCATTCTAGGTATCGAGGTAGGAAGAGAGGAATATTGAAACTCTTTGCTGCGAGTCTTATGTAAACTATTTAGGGCATAACGATCTATAATCCTTGAAAAGATCAAATTCATGTACCCCCCAACTGCTTAAAAGATAAATATTAGATTATAAGCATCTTTGACTATTTTGTGTTTTTATAGTTTATTCGTTTTATTTTTCCTTTTTTCTTCTGTATGGTAACAAAAACTTAGTAAAACGAGTTCATAATAATGGAAATTAAAAATTTTATCATAAAATCTTTAATTTGGGGAGGGGTATCTTTTTAACCCTCCCTTAAAATTGGCGAGACTTGTAAGATTTAGATAAGCATTTTTTATTCATTTTCAAATTAAAGGTGGTCAATTTTTCATTTTGTGTAATCAAACTTTTTTACCTTCTCACTCAACTACTCAATTTTTAAAAACTACATTACAGGTAACCATTTCCAACTCCAATAGAAAAACACGAAAACAAGATAAAATAAGCATTTTTACCAAGTACATTTAATAAATCAATTTGAATTTTACTTTTTTTATCAATTTAGATCCTGGCAAATCTGAGAAGCTATAAGATTTAAATAAAAACGGTATGATATATTCATTTCACTAGATTTTTTTTTGATAATATTTTTTAGATCCTTGCCGAAGGTTAAATATAGAAGTTCTTTCTCTTCAATCTCAAAAGATTTAACTGTCAATTCTTTATTTAAAATATAGTGAGCAAACAGACTATTTATAGAGATAGCATTTTCATCGCAATATGTAGAAATCTTACTTTTAATTTCTTTATCTAGCTTAATTTGAATGTAATCTTTTTCTATGTTAAATTCTTTATCTTCGTTTATGTCATTGTTTGTTATAAAATGATTGTAGTGAGTATAAAAGTAATCACAAATCAAATAACCCAAGAACACCCTTTTTGAAAGTCCATACCTATTTATTTGATTAATTTTATCATTAAACGCATCATTGATTGTTATGGTGGTTGCATAATTTAACTGAATTGATACTTTTAATTGTTCAATTTCATCTAAAGTATAAGCACGACTTAAAATATCAGATAAGGCAATCGAGATAATATTTCTTTTACTAGTACCCATCTTTTTCGCTGATATTTGTATAAGATGATTAATTTCTTTATTTATGAGGATATTTAATTTCAAGACATGTCCCCCTTATCTAACTAAATTACCTATTTTCTTTAATTGAAAATTTTGCTATAATTTAAATTAAAGAAAAATGGAATTGGATTAATTTATATGTAAAAGATAGCATGTAACTGCTTTGAATTGCAAATATAATTCTAAAAAAATGAAAAAATTCCCTGTTACCCACACAGTTTTATTTGGTAAAAGTTTGGCGACGGATACCAAATAAAACTCCCCAAGGATAGAACAGAGAATTCTTATTCACTATTAATATATACATTTGTGTTTAAATTATACCATGTACATACTTAATTGTGAAGAAGAAACCTCTATTCTTTTCCTGTAATTTTTTGGGTGCACGGAAAAAATGGAGGTATTTTTTATGTTCAAAACATGGAAACAATTTCTAACATGGGAAAAAGCTTCTCACGATACTATTGATTTTAAAACGATCTATGTCGATGTTGTTGGAAAACGTGGTCTTGTCGGCAACAAAAAAAATAAAAAAGGTGAAATTGAAAATGGAGATATCATATCAGGTCTCCTACTTTCCCAAATTGTATATTGGTATCTTCCAAACAAAAACGGTGAGTCTAAGTTAAAAGTAAAAAAACATGGACACCATTGGATAGTCAAGAAAATAGATGAATGGTATGACGAAATTCGTTTAACGCCTGCTAATTATCGAACTGCAATGAAACGTTTAGAAGAAGAAGATTTAGTTATCAAAAAATCAATGAAAGATCCATTTGACCGTGATCATCAAAAAACAGCCACCCATATTCGTTTGAATATTCCAGAATTCATGAAACGTTTAGGATTAATTTTGGCTGCTCTTGAGTCAGATGTTCATGACGTTGATGACGAAGATTTTAATGAATATATTGAGGAGCAAATGAACGCTGAATCCTTGTCCCCGTTGGGAAATGTTGAATCAACAATTCCGGATGAGCCCTTGTCCCCGTTGGGAAATGTTGAATCAACAATTCCCATAGGAAATGTTGAATCGACAATTCCAGGAAATGTTGAATCAACACGTCCTTTATATAAAGAGAGTACCTTTAAAGAGAATACTTCTAAAAAGAATACTTATTATTCATCATCATCTATAAATAGAAATAATACTAAAGTTTATAAAGAAACCAAAAATAGAAAAGAAGATGATGATAAAAAATTAAATCAAATTATTTCATCTCATGATGGAATTGCCTTAGAAGCACTGTACAACTTGTTATTACATAAAGACGTTTCTCACGATAAAGCTAGAGATACAGTACTTACTTGCTGGAATAATAGAGTGATAGAGTTTTCCTTGGAAGATGTGCAAAAACAATATGATTGGATGATGGATAAAGAACGTAATGGGGAAACAATTAATTCTTGGCCAGTTTATTTTGCTAATGGACTTAAGCATAAAGCTGAGCAGACACTACTAAGCAACAATCATTATCGAAAAAAACTTCGTGAGCATGAGTCAAATCGAGAAAACAGTTATAAAAGGGAATATCCTTTTTATAACTGGATTGAAAGCTAAAATAGAGCCCATTAAGGACTCTTCATTTAGAAGATAGCAACGGATCACCCTAAATAAACCTTATTTTCGCTCTCTGTGCGTTTTTTGGTAGCAACCCATGCTTTTCTCCTTTTCAAGGTGAATAAAACCTTGCTACGGGACTGCTATGGCTTTTCACGATGATGTTTGGTTAATACAAGGTTGCTATATCCTGATTGGATGCCAGCACTAGGTCATAATAAAAATAATATGGTCAAGGGAAACTGGATTTCTAAAAAAGGAGGGTTTTATCCTATGGCGATATGGTGTGCATACTGTAGAAGATCAACCGTAAACATCAAAACGATTAAGCGACCTGAAAACTTTGTTAAAAGATTTGATAAATATATTCATGTGTGCCTGTTTTGCATAAAAGAGAATGGTCTGGAAGATATACCTGAATATAATCCTAATGAACTCCAAAAATTTATAGATGCAATGCAAGACAGAGCTATTATGCCATCAATTATTTCAACAGCAGATGGAGAAGAATTTCTAACTTTCCAGGATGGAAATGGTTATTTGTTAAGTACGAACAAACTGGATCTAATAGCAAGGGAATTGATTAAAACGCTAGAATTAGATGGACTAGATAAATTTGTTAAATCAAAAAATATAGATACATATTTAAGTCACCATTATTTATCTGATCCAGAAAATGAAGGAAAGTATCTAATCCCATTCGATAAACTAAATATTAACAGAAAACTAT
Source organism: Bacillus taeanensis (assembly GCF_003318295.1). Lineage (GTDB taxonomy): Bacteria > Bacillota > Bacilli > Bacillales > UBA6769 > Maribacillus > Maribacillus taeanensis. The sequence continues at coordinate 54,612 of NZ_QOCW01000023.1, read as the reverse complement.
TTAATCCTCTTAAAAATTGGAGTTGTACTTGTGGAAATTGTTCAATAAAAATGTTAAGTAAAGACGGTGGAGAGTATTTTACTATAAATCCGTATTGGCCATTTGAAGGCAGAACAGAAAGAGCTTGTTCAGAAGGCTGTATGAAGGTAATTGCGAAAGATAAGGTTTTGAATTGGATACATGAAAAAGATTATAAAAAATATTTTGATTTAGAAAAATTGGATACCAGAATTATGCAAATTATTAAATATGCTTAATAGGTCGATTGTTTTCTAAATTAATAGATAAATCAAGCATAAATTAGAAAAGTATCCTTCAGAGACTTTATTTTCGTTCTCTAGCCGTTTTTTGATAGCAACCCCTGCTTTTTCCTTTCAAGGTAAATAAAACTTCTCTACGGGCTTGCTATGACGTTATACGGGTATTATAGCAGCCACACTTGGTTATGTTTGTGTTGCTTTCTTTTGATAGATTTCTTAATGACTAAAATATTTGAGTTCTAGGAGAGATGAGCAATAGAACACCTTTTAAAACGGCATATAGGCTCCGTATGAGACTTTTAGAAAGCAACCTCTGCTTTCTTATTCGAAATAAAAAATAGCTCTCTACAGGGCTGCTATAGGTGCTTAAAATTGATTTGCAAAGAAATTTGAATGAAAGGATGGATGAATAATGGTTACAGCAACAAAGCAAGAAAACAGACTTCAACAATATTTTAAAGATCAATATTTATTCCATCAAAAACAGTGGATGGAAGTAGATCGAGAACTGTTATATACCAGCAGATTAGCGTATTGGACGCATTGGGTTTCGCTTCATATTGATTACATTACATTTAGAATAAAAAGACCAAATTTGACTAAAGAGCAACGTATTGAGCTTATAAATCAGAGAGAAGAATTATATCAGTTTAAAAACTTGGCATTCCTTTTATTGCTACGAAGTAAGTATGCAAAATTAAAAGCTTTTATCCCAAAGATGCATCATAAACTTTGTAGTACGCATAGGAAGTGGTGTTTCGAAAATGATGGAAATAAACCGATTTATTATAGCTTAGAAAATCATGAGCAATTTAAGGAGTGTCCGAACTGTCAGAAAGGAGACAGACACTTCTATTCTTTGTACGCGATTAGAATTAAGCATGAGGATACAAAAACATTTTTTCTGTTTCATACACCTTACTTAATCCTAAAAGATAAAATCCAAGAGGATGTAGAAGATTTGCCTCAATTAAGACGGTTTATAGGGGATATTGGTGTCTCAAAGTTTCATCCTTACCCTAACTTTCGAAAAGGACAAAAACCTCCGTACTATGTTTTTTCGTACGAACTGACAACGAAACAGTTCAAAAAGAATTATGTGAAGTTGAAAAAATATTTTCAAGATAAAAAATAGCAACCCTCTATTTTCTGTTACTATGACCTTATTTCAAGTTGTTCTGCTCTATAATTGATTACTCTATTCACCTTGTTTTCAGGGGGTATGGGGCAAGTGATTATTAGTAATTTCTTTTGAATCTTTCATGGTCAGCTAAAGTTACCTCAACAGAGATTTAAAGGATAGCAATAGATCATTCTCAGAAGGCTCTATTTTCGCTCTCTAGGCGTTTTTTAGTAGCAACCCCTGCTATTATTCCTTCCAAGGTAAATAAAACCCTGATACGGGGTTGATATGGTGTTACATGGATATTGTAGCAACCATGCTTCGTTATATGTCATGTTGCTTTATATTGATTAGATTCTTTAAACAGATTAATGGTTAAAATATTCAATCTCTAAAAGAGGTGAGCAATAAAGCGCCCTTTTAAACGGCATACATGCTCTGTAGAAGATTTCTAGCAAGCAATCCCTGCTATTTATATTTCAAATAAAAAGCAGCCTCAGAGGGCTGCTATGCATGCTTAGAATTGATTTATCTTCCAATATCCAAGAAATCATCATGAATGTCTTCAAAATCATCTGGCTTTTCTTTTGTTTCAGGTTCTAAATGATCGTTTGTTTCTTCTTTTAAGGTCTTTTTTTCAGGCGTAGTAGGAAAAGAGAAGTTTGCTACTTCTCCTTCTCCATTTTCCAGGTGTTGACGTAACAACCGGATAGCCATTCGAATATATTTTGATTGCTGCCTAGACGGCAAAGATCCTAAAAAGTTATGGATGTCCGCATCAACTACCCTGTCATAAGAAAACAACTTTCGTTCTGTCGTGCTCAATTACCTCACCCTCTTTTAGCAGTAACAGTAGCAGTAGTGGCTTTTTTGGCTTTTTGAGATTTTACAATAGCTTGAGCAAATTTGAAGTATCCTTCAACGTTTGCCAGCTGCGCGTCTTTCACAATGATTAAAGACTCCTCTCCAAAGGCTTTTTTAAATTCATCTTTGATGATATGAGCTCCACCACCGGTTACGATAAATTCATCGATATGATCTCGTCTCGATAAAGTACGGTCAATGTTTGAAATGATTTTCTCAACAAAGTTTTTAACAGCCTTGTCTGCTTCGTCATGGAATGGATAGCGAATACGTTCAGATAGTTTAGCTGTACAATCATTTTGATACCCTTCTTCAACCAACGAGATATCTAAACCTTTTATGTTATGTTTCCGAACTAGATCATTTGTAATCGATTTGTATATATCAATCATACCCTCATAATACGTATCAGATTCCGTATCAAGTCGTTTTAAGTTTTTAAATGTATCTAGAATGGTTGTCCCAGCTCCAAAGTCAATAACGGAAATTGTATTGGTCTTAAGATTTTTGTGCAGCTGGCTGTCATCATTCATATAGAGGTTTAGAAGTGTTCCAAGTGGCTGCTCTATTATGCGAACATCCTTGACATTAATGACTTTCTCAACGCCGTCTCTTGTTACAAGGTGCTTCCCTTTTAAGAAATTCTTTAACTTTTTATCATCTTCTGTTTTTACTTCTTTAGAAGGTAATCCAGTCACGACAATGACATCGAGTATCTCTTCCTCAAAATCACTTGCTAATTCCGCAAGGATAAACTCACATAGCAGCTTAAAACGCTTGCTTTCATAACGGTTATTGTGAGTATAAGTCGTAATGAGATCAGAAGCTTCTACAGCATATTTTATGCCTTCTCCCCATACATAAGATTCTCCTTCGTCTAATGGAGATTGAAAGGTATGGTACTGTGTTTCTGAATTCAGTTCAGATGAGAGACCGGAAATACTAGAATCCCCTAAAGACGTTTCTTTTACGATTGAACTAGGCGCAATGAAGGTTTTTTTTACACTTTTTCCTTTAACAAAACCATTGCCGACATCGAACACAAATGTTTTCATCAATATCCACCTCTTATTATATATTATAGTATATACTGACTTCTATAAATTAATGATATCATACTACAGTATATACTACAATGCATAAAACAACTATTTTGCAATGTAGTATATATTACAGTATATAAATGTTTATATACTGTAATATATATTGTTATTTCGTAAATCCAACGTTATAAAGTAAACGACAAAGGTTCTTATTAAACGACATGTTTAGAGGAAGGGCATTTCTCTAAACATGTGGAAATCAATACAGAACACGTCAGAACAGGGAGGAACACGATGGAAGCTGCTTATTTTAGTTCAGAAGTGGCAAAGAGCTTAGGAATTGGGGCAAGTACACTTCGTAAGTATGCTTTAGCATTAGAAGAACAGGGATATAACTTCGATCGTGGAATTAATAATTCAAGGGTTTTTTATCAAAAAGATGTACTCGTGATCCAGCGATTAATAGCAGCTATTACAAACCAGAACATGTCACTAGAGCAAGCCATAAAACTAGCTGTAGCAATGAATACAGAAAACACAGTAGCAACCTCTGCTACTATAGAAGAACAGTCACCATCTCCATTTAAGGAGCTATGTGACAGAATTGAAGCACTTGAAAAGAATCAAAACCGTTTGATTGAAGTCAATCTCACCTTGGCTAAACAATTTGAAGATCAGAAAAGCTATATTACAAACAAACTAGAAGAGCGAGATCGAGCGCTCATGACTAGCCTTAGAACTATTCAGGAAGAAAAAGAAAAGCAGAATCAATCATCATTTTGGTCAATCTTTTCAATTTTCTCCAAAAAAAGAGAGAATAATTTTGACTAAACAAGAATCATAGACGCCTATAAGACGCATAAGGCGTCTATTTTATTTTCTAACCTGAGATATTGTTCTAATTGTAGAAATGACCATACGGCCACTACCTGAGCTGCTTCCGAAATGCTGTAATAAAGTAGGAGTCATTAAACCGACAATTAAAAAGCCGATGGATGCAGCAAAAACAAACGGTTGTTTTGAAAGTGAAAGGATATTATCAAAGTTTGTAAGAAAGCTAATGCTTAATACCACGCATAATCCTTGTATAAACAGCGTTAACGCTCTTGATACATAAGTTTTTAACCATAAGTTAAATAGGTTATATGTGTCATTTGGTAATGTCACAATTGCTAGTGGTCCCACTACAAATAGTACAGCTATTAAACAAAAAGAATATACCATCATTAAAAACATGGCTAAGATGACGAGAGCATAAATAATTAAGAAAATGACCATCATAGCGCTATTGGGTGCTAATAAAAATGCTGCCATGATATCGGTTTTCAAATTTCCAGTGCCCGTTAATTGATAGAATATTGGTGCATTAAATCCGTATTGGATATCCAAAAGTAACTTAAAGAAATGTGTGTAGGTGAATAAAAGTGCTGCAGCTATTACTGTTTTCGCTAATTTTTCGTTTAAAACTTGCGGTACATCACTTACGTCTGTGAAGCGAACGACTATCATTTTTAATATTTGAAATATCAAAATCAATCCAAGTAACGTTTGTGGCAACCGATCAAAACTATCTTTAAATTTTGTTAAAACTGCATCATCAAGAATTTCTGATGGTTTGATTGCTAATTTGGATAACGGAGATAAAGCGTATTCTATAGTTTGTTTCCCCATAGATAATATCCAAGAGTCAACATGACACCCTACATCGAATCTTCCACAATCAAATGTCCCTTTTTGATAATCGAGTTGTTTAACCCTTTCTAAATAAAGTTTTGCTGAGTCTTTTCCGTACCTTTTTTCATACTGATTGACTAAATTATCAATCTCTTTTTTATAAGCCTTATAAAACCCTTCCGATCCTGTTTCAATTTCTCTAGTCTGCGTAGGGGTGTTATTGATTTCTTTGTTCAATTCTTGGTTGAGTTGTTCCTCGTCTATTGTGGCATTTTCCATATTCTTATTAAATATCCCTTTTTGTCCTTCTGGTACCCCTATATCGTTCCGTCCTGAAGGAATCTCTTGTATAATACTTTCTTTCTCGTCAGCATAGGCAGGATTCAAAATAAACATTGATTGTAGTACAATAAAAATGGTAAGGGCAAGGGCTATCTTGATCAAACTGGCTAGGTTTTTCATGGGAATAGCCACCCCCTTACTGCAAAGTAAACGACAAAACCCATCAGACAGTAAAACACAAACAGATAGAATCGTTCTTTTTCATAAAGTTTTTTAGGCATTTCCTTCCCATATTTTTCATAATAATCTTCTTTTCTATTTTCCATCGGTTTTTCGAGACAAAACTTCATGACTTTCCCTAACCACCTTTCAATAAAAAGAAGGCCTTTTGCTAGATGGTGTAAAAACTTTTTCATCTTGTGTTCACCCTCATTATTTTTTCTCTAGCTCACAACCCAAATCAGAATCTTTTTCCTGCATAAGAATATTTCCATTTTTTAATTTTTTTACCGTATAATATTTAACTTCATTAATCGTTTCATCAACTAATTTCAATTGAATTACATCTTCTTGATTTTCAACTTCATAAGAGTATTCGAAATCTTCCATTATAACTGTTTTTGAATCGAACGTTACATTATCATATTTACTTAAACATCGATCGTTATTTTGTGGATTTCCCTCAAGATACTCTTGTTTTTTCACCCAATTTCCTTCTAAAGAAATTCCTTGGTTTCCGCCACATCCAGTTAACAAAACTAGAGAAGAAAACACTATCATCATCTCTTTTTTCACGTTAGCACATCCTCGTTTCTTAATTTTTACCTTTCTAAAGACATATCATATGCTTTTGATCGTGAAGGGGACTTTTCCATTTCTTTATCTTTTTCTTCCATTTTCTTTTCTGTAGATTCTTCTTTTAGGTCCATCGTTTTTTCGTATGACTTATTTAAATTATCTTCAATGTTTTGGATTCTTGAGTTGTATTTTTGTGATTCTTGAGGTGTTAAAGCTTTTTTGAATGAACTTACATCTTTTTGAAGGTTTTGAATTTGAGAAGTGGCAGCGTTCTTAACGTATTGGTCTAATGATGAGAGCAAAACTTCATTTTTTTGAATTTGCGACACGATTTGTTTAGAGAAATCTGTCTGCAATATTTTGTCTAACTGTTCTTGTCTATCCATCATTTTATTTGTTTTTTTGTTAAGATCGTCTAGGTGTTTGTTGAGGTTTTGAATGGAGTCATTATTCGTTTGTAGATTCTTTTCTTTTATAAAGGGTATTGTAGATACTGTTTCACCTTTTTCAATTTTAGATTGAATGGCATCATACTTTATGTTTAAATCAATTTTTTCGGCATCGGTCATTTCTTTTTCTTCTCTTACTTTGTCAATGGCCGTATTTAACCCTTTTAGGCGCGATATTTCTATATCTTTATCGTTTACAACATCCGATTCTTTCAAATCATTAACATGTTTTAAAATTTGTTTATCACTTTCTTTTTGGTTATTTAGTTGGGCATAATAGCTGCGTGAAAATGCCTTGATGATGTCATTTTTTAAGTGATCTTTTTCCTGGTCTCCAAAGATTTTTTTAATTTCATCTTTGTATACTTGCTTGAATTGATCTTCAAGATGATCTTTTGCTGTTTGCATAAGTTTGATGTCTTTATCTAGTTTAAGAAGTGCCTTTCCTAACGTTTCTTTTTCGCTTATCTCTTTATTTTTGTTGACAATTTGGATGGAGTAATTCCTAAGATTATTTATTTTATCTTTAAGCAGCTGCATCATACTTTTGTCAGATTTACCTTTGTACTCGTTTATAATGTCATTCATTCTTTTTTCATCTTCAAGATTATTTCTGAGATTTTCAACCGGATTTACTTGTTGTGTATTTCTTTCTTTCTCCTGCATTTTCTGTCTTTGTTTCTTTATGTCTTCTTCCTTCTTTTTTAATTGTTCTAACTTCATTCGATTTGTTGTTTTTTCTAAAAGAGCTGCAATCACTTCCGTAATTTCATCTTGGGAATAATTAGCTTGCGTCAATGAAACCAACTCCTTCTTTTTATTATTTTTGCTCTTTGAATTTTTGCGGTGTATTGTGTTTTACATACTCCGAAAAAATCTTTAATAATTCTTCTGTTTCTTCAACATCTAAATGATAACTATCAAAATACTTTTCTAGAAGAGCCCCTTTTTGTATTAATCTCCTCGTTCTTTCTTTGCGTTCTTTTTCTTTCATTTTCATTTTTTTGATTTTTGATCGTTCAATCATTCCATCAAGCTTTTTTAATTTTTCATCAGTATTTAATCTGTGATAATAGGACAATCATATCGACTCCTTCAATCGTTCTGATGTCTAAATTTTTTCAAATTCTTTTTTTGAAGATGGTTCCATGACATCATTTGAATGTTCCTTTTTATCAACACTATTTTCTTTTTTATACTCTCCTTCAATTATTTTTAAAGCATCCTTTGTTAATAAATCAATTGCTTCATAAACCTTTTCTAAATCACCTTCTACATTCCATTTCTCTAAAATGTAAGATCCAATTTCAGCTTGAGCTTTTTGCAAAAGTTCTTCTTTCTGCTTCATATACTCTTGAATTTTTTTATCAATTTCACTGGCTTTTTCTAATGCCTTTGTGTTTCTTCTTGCCATTATTTCATCTCCTTCATTTTTATTTCTTACTTTAATTGTAAGTCAATGCATAAAATAATTCAACTATCAAGTGGTAATTTTATGAAATTTTTGATATAATGAAATCGTTGGTAAGAGCAACGCCCATTTACGCACGATAAAAATCATCGTGTAAATGGGTAAACCCCTTTCGCCTTTGGCGATTACCCTTCGGGAGAAAAATAAAAAACAAGTGAGGTGAATCATAATGAGTGAACAAGGCTATTTCATGTTTTCAAGTCAACCAAAAAAGAAATCAGATCAAAACTGTGTGGCGTATGCTGCCTATTGTGCAGATGAAAAATTATTTGATGAAGCAGAAGATCGTCATCATAATTTTAAGGACCATGAAATCAAACCTTTGTCTTTTATTATGAAACCTTCACATGCTCCTGAATGGACTCTCAATCGTGAAAGACTTTGGAATGAAGTTAAAAAGAATGAAAAGGGATCAAACTGGAGAACGCATAGAGATTTAAAACTATCACTGCCTCTTGGTTTTCCGAAAGATCATTACGTAGAAATGACAAAAGAATTTGTGAAAGAAAATTTAACCGATCAAGGCATGGTGGCAGATGTTCATATTCATTTCGATCGTGAACATAATCCTCACGTACATATTCTTTGTACCGTTCGTCCTTTTAACGAAGATGGGACATGGGGAGATAAAAAGAAAAACATTCCTAAGCTAGACAAGAACGGGAATGAAATGAGAAATGAAAAAGGTTGGAAGGTATATAAAACGGTTCCTTTAACGAATTGGGATTCAAAAGAATTTTTAGAAAATCAACGAAGTTCTTGGGCTAGAATCCATAATAAATATGCTGAATTAAATAAGATTCATAAATATTTTGATCATCGTTCTTATGAAAAACAAGGTTTAGATAAAGAAGCAACAAAACGTTTATCCAGAAGAAATTATGAATTGGAAAAACAAGAAAAAGAAAAGGCTAAAGCTCTTGGTATTCCTTATAAACCTGTTACAAAATGGGGCGAATATAACGAGGAAATCAGAAAAGAAAATGAAGCCATCCAATACAAAAAAGAGATGGAATCTCAGCAAATCACTAGTATTCAATCCATTTACAAAAAGTATGTTCAACACATTGAAAATCATTTGAATGATATTCAAAAACAATCCATAAAGACCGTATTGCGAAAAGCAAAAAATGTTCATGGACAGTTTTTATCGAATCTAACGTATCAGGCTGCTAAAGAAGTGAATAACTCGATGGTAGAGGTGAATTCAAAATGGAATGATTACTTGCAGCGAGAAAAAATCAATCTAGATACTCAGAAAAATTTCTATCAATTAATGGTTAAAAAATATAAAGAAGATCCTTCTTTTGTCACCATGTATGGTTTACCAAAAGAAGCGAATGAATTTAAAACGATCATTAGCGAAAAGTTAGCCGATTTAAAAGCAAATAGCGAAAAATTCAATTCACAGTTTCATGCTTTTGTGAAGGAAAAAGAGAGTGCAAATTTTGTTTATAACACTCAAAAGGACATTGTGAATCGCACCTTTGAAGAAGTATATGGAAAAGAAGCAGCCGATCAATTCACTTCTGATGAAAAAGGTTTTGCGGTTGATTCAGCTCTTCATCATCGTTATATCAGAATGGATCAGATCAAAGGTGACTATCAAAAATCTGCTGTTTCATACGCTGATATTGATTACATGTCATTAGCTAAAAAATATCATCAATCGCTTATTATTACTGAAAGATCCATTCAAAAGGTGCAAAGAGAGATTAAGCAAAATGAGTCTAATCCAAATGCTGATCGATACATTCACTTGTTAAAGTCTGAAAAGATTCGTGATCATTATAACGAGTTATTAAGTCAAATCGAACCTTCAATGGTTCAGCAAATTCAACGTGATTTTGCAGGAAACAATCAAATGGTTTCTCAACATGATCTTGAGAAAATGTCATACGAAGAATTAATTTCTTATTACTACAATGATGAATCCATGATTGAAAAGCAGCGTGACAAAAACTTTAATCAAGGAAGGAAGGTTGTGAATGATACGGAGGAAAGAATGGATAGGGATCATGACTTTGCTAGTGAAAAATTAAATATTTTTGGTTCTCCACAACAAGATATTGTGTCAGGTATTTTAGGTGCTGTGGGTCACATTCAAAACAGTGAACAGGCGAAAACGAAAGAGAAAAAAGCTAAGAAGAATCGTAAAAAGAGACATAGAGATGATGATTTATACCTTGAATAAAGGAGCGTGTTAATCGTGACAATTAGAAAAAAGAGAAAGCTTAAAAAGAGCTGGAAACCTCTTGTATCTGTTTGTGCGGTTTTGTCTATTTTCATTTCTTATAGTGTGTTTGCTTTCCTGTTTCATATGATGAATGTAAAATCACTTGAATTTAAATTTGAAGATTTTGTGCAGAATTATAGTAGGGTATCCGATATTTTAACTTTCACTTACGGAGATCCAAATTTGAAGATGATTGGTATTATTGTACCGATCTTATTCTTTGCTTTTTTTCTCTATTTGAGAAGAGAAAGTTTATTTGAGAAACAATATGATGATGCTTCGGAGTTTGGTTTGCATGGCACGAACAAATTGGAAGATCCAACTAACGCTATAAATGGCCAAGTCTTATCGAATAAAAATGAATATATTCCAGGTGACTTTAAAAATAGTTTAAAGAACGTTGAAGAAGGCATTGTGCTAGGAAAAGTACCCAATGAAAATAAACTATTGATTATTCATGACGGTACTGAAATTGATAATAAGAATGTTTTAGTTGTGGGTTCACCAGGTAGTGGGAAGGGTCAAAGTTATGTGATTACGAACATCATCAATATTCGTACGCAATCATTAATTGCGATTGATCCAAAGGGGGAAAACTACACGTTAACTCACCAACTAAAGCGAGATCAAGGATATAAAGTCTATACGATTGATTTTGTTCATTTTTCTGAAGCTTCCTATAATCCACTCGATTTAATCCTCACTGATGAAGACGCTCAAAAGGTTAGTAAAAACATTGTCAGCAGCAGTACAAAAGATGGTAAAGAAGATTTCTTCTCAGAACGTGCTCAAAAACTGTTAGCTGCACTGATGGTTTATATCAAAGCTACCTATCCAAAGGTAGAAGCTAATATGGCAACCCTTATCACTGTTTACAATACGAGTGTCAAAGACCCGGAAAAATGTGAAAAATTCTTAGAATTGCTGCCAAAAGATCATCCTGCATATGGCTTGTTAACATCGGTTTTAGATGGTTTAGCCGGAAATACAAGAGCTTCTGTGATTGCGTCGTTTGACAGTGCCATTGGAATCTTCCAATTAAGCAGAATTAAAGAAATGACGAAGAAAAGTGATTTCACCTTTGATCAATTCCAAGACGGCAAAAGTATTTTGTATGTAAAAATTCAAGTGCCATCAAATCCATACAGAGCCTTGACGAGCGTTTTCTTTAACCAGATGATTGATCGATTTTATATGCTGGCTGCCCAGAATGAATCCAATACACTCCACACACCGGTCAACTTTATTTGGGATGAATTCCCGAATATCGGAAAGATCGATGCGTATAAAGAGGTTCTAAGTACTTGCAGGGGACTTCTCATGTATATGCACACCATCATTCAAGATATTTCACAACTGCAAGATGACAAGCTTTATGGAGAAAAAGGTGCAAGAGGAATTATTTCTACACATGATAGTCAACTGATTTTGAGGGTCAATGAGAAAGAAACAGCAAAAATCATTTCTGAACGTTTTGGCAAAACCACAGTCAAACATAAAGCTGAATCGATCACCATTTCTAAAGGCAGCAGAAGTGTTAGCAAAAATGATCAATTTGTCGAGCGTGATCTTGTTACAGCTGGTGAACTGTTGAAGATGAAGAAGAATCAGGCTTATCTCCTTATTGCAGGTCATGATGTGATGGAAATAGAAAAAGCCTATCAGTATGAGGTTTATGGTGATTTACTCACAAAGAACAGAGAATATAATTATCATCATTCTAGAAAAAAATTAGGCTATAAAGATCCATTATTCACAGAAGATGCAAGTAATAAAAAGAAAGATTTTTCTTTTGAAGAATACCAAAAACAACATTACGGATTGTCCTCGATCGAACAAGAAGCTGAAACGAAGGAACAGCAATCGGAAGTGAAAGATGGAAGTTCTCTTGAAAATCAAGGAGAAAATGAAGCTGCAGAAAGTGTTGAAGAGGAAGCGACCAGCAAACTTCCAAATGAATTGAAGGATATTCAGATTGATAAAAATGCCGTACAAGATTTTAAGAATACCACTGAAAATGTGAAAAAAGAAGAAGAAAAACGCAAAGAAACTAGGAGCCATGATGACATGTTAGATGAATTTGAGGCGGATTTTGAAGCTGTTGAGATGCTAACGGATACTTCGCAAACCGTGAATCATTTAAAAAAGGAAATGGAGTTAATGAACAGTCATAGCAGCCATAGCAGCCATGTTAGAAGTTGAGAGTAGGTTTCGCTTTTGAAAATCAAAAAGGAGGGCATGAAACATGAGCTATGCTAGGACGGAAGTTTGGAGGACTTTTCGGTTTCCCTTGCTGCTAGGAATAGTATCAGGCATTGTTTGTTTTCGTTTTGGTGGTTCTACCTTAACTCAAGACCAATTACTGTTAGTGTCCATTGTTATCGGTTTTTGGATGTTTTGTGTTCCTTTTGGATTTCGAACAATCGAATACATGATGTCACGATTGACAAAAGGATTTTGGATTATTCCCGGAATTATATATATTGTGTGGTGGAGTATCAAATTAGCTATTTCAATTCAATTTGCACCGATTTTTTTACTTATTCATATCATTGCGTTACTTTATAGATTGATAAACTATAAATCAAGCCTGATAAGAAATGAATTTTAAGGGGGGCAAAGTGTAGGGGGTGTAAAAATGAGCACACAACGAAATGCTGGTGATACATCGTATTAGATAAATTGAAGTAACTATGGGGGGGACATTATGAGATTTGAATTATTAGATAACATTTTGGATTCATTAAGGGGTACGGAAACGATTCGGGGTTTCAAGGGCCACGCTTCAAAAATACCCCATTTATCTAATTTTTATAGCTGTACTTGAAAGGAAGAGAGAGGAGCGTAGAGAAAAGGGCTTTATGTCTTGTGAGGATTATCTAGAGTAGGAGCGAGAAAAGACCGAGGATAAGCTATTTCTATTGCGTAAAGCTTTAGAACGATATCCTAACGATACTCAAAAAGAGATAGCCGAGAAATTAGAGTTAAATCAATCGACAATTAGTCGTCTTTTAAAGAAAATATAAAAATATGCAGGGTGTGTCCCTATAAACACTTATTTAAATGGACAAGGGTTTTTAAACAATCTTTTATCCCGCATTTATTTACTTATTTAAGGACTTTAAAGAATTAAAAACTGTTTATGTATTTAGGGGAGAAGAACTATGGATTTAAACACTTTAATAACAACTATCACTACTTCGACTGCTGCTTTAGTAGCTATTATTGGAGGGTTCTTGGTCAGTAGGGTTATATCAATATCTAGTGAGCAGAATGGAATAAAAAGAAAAATTAGAGAAATTAACAATGATATATTTGCAAAACAAGAAATTATTAACAACATTGAAAACTATTTATTCGAAGATGATTTAGATGATTTTGTGACGAAGGAAAATATCAAAAGAATCATTGAAGGTAAGTCCTTGGAAGACATTATTAAAGAGGATGACTACACATATTTATCCAAAGAAGAATTAGAACCTCATTTTGAAGAATTAAGCGGTATTACTAATGAAATGTTTGAGAAGATGGGAAGTATGGACAAAATATATGATACTTTTAGTGATTTTAATAAAGAATTCGATGATTTTAAATATCCCAATCGAAAAGAATGGTACGAAAGGGCTTTTGAAGTAATTGATGAATTAACTCAACCAAAAACGACTGATGTCTTTGGTTTTTCTCCAGGAGGCATTTATCAATCAATAAATCCAGGTAACCTTGTTTCAAATACAGATTATAAAGATAAAAAGAAGGAACGTAATCGCTTGAAAGATGATGTTAAAATTTTGGAACTTCAAAAAAAGGAACAATTAAAGATACTTAATGATTATGGAAAACCTAAATGGATATGGAGTGGTCTTGCTGTATTGGTTTACGCTAGTATTGTCGGCATTGTTTATCCTAGTACCCTTCTACCTTATCCGATAGATACTTATGATGACAGTTTAACTAAACGTTTCATTCTTTTCTTGTTTTTCAGCCAATTATTAGCATTATTCATTTATTTAGGTATTGCTATGTACAAACTTACGTATTCCGAAGAAGATAATTAACCCCTTTTTTAAACGAAAGATTGTTTTTGTTTAAAAAATGTAAATATAGAAAAATCATAGACAAAAGGAACGTAAAATACTGTAATATCAACGTTTGCACGTATACACTAGGCTATACGATAATAGACAGCGGTTTGTATATTTGCAAATAGGAGCAGTTATATAATTTCGTTTCATACGCTGGAAGAGTGTCAGGCGTGAGGGGTCTCTAAATCAAGGGGGAGATGTTATGCTTTCATTTTTAATAATAGTAAGTTTAATGGTCTTGGCTTCTCTCTGTTTTTATGCAGTTAAGAAAATGGACGACTATCAAAAGTCTCCTAAAGGTAAAATTAGTGCTTATGGAAAGATAACAGGAGCCGAGGGAATTGACCCTAATAAAGTATCGACTATTAAAGTGAGCGGAGATCAGATTACTATTAATGAACTCGCAATTATACCGATTGGTCGTGTTAATGATGTAAGGGCTCATAAGAAAGTTCAAACGATTAGAGGTAGTGGAGGTATAGGAGTCACTCGCCATTACGGAGAGTTACATATTACTTTTACGAATAAAGACGGAAAAATCAGGACTGTTTCATGTTATACACCAAAGCAAAATCAAATCAGTCTTATCCATCAATACGAAATGATGAAAGTAGCTATTGAGCGTCGTCTCGGTATTGGGGAGAAAAAGATCGAGACCCCTACAGAGCCTTACGAGTTATAAAACATTATGCATAAGTATTTTCGATTGGAGATAGAGAGTTGATAGGAATCGGCTCTTTTTTTATGCTTTCTCTGTGTTATAACTTAAAAGTTTTGACACTATTTTGGAAGTGTTGAATTATCAATGTGTTGAAAGGTATCAGAACTTAGCGCCAAAAATAAAACTATAATAGGAGCTATTATATAGAAGTTTTATATTCTTCAACAATACCAGCTAATATAAGTACAGTGTTTTCCGGAAATCGGTCGCAATATTTGAAGAGAGTAATCGCTACTAAAAATTGAAAGAAATGCTATACGCCTTGCTGTAGGCATCGAGCCTTTGCAAGACGACTGAATCAATGCTACGCAATGATTCAGTACGCTTCGATTCCAGCACGCTGCCAATGCAGCAGTTTGGAATCATCGCTTTGCTTTTTGTTGCGAGTCCCTTTCCTTCTTTGTTCTCCTAAGTATAATCATTTGCTCATTAGGACAGTAAAGGGGTGCTTCGCTTTGCTCAGCAAAGTTTGTGAAGTTTTTTGAGGAGATCGTTCAAAAAACTTCACAAACTTCAAGCCCCTTGACAGTCCTTTTCGCAAAGATTTGGAGATGTCAAACAAAGAAAGGAGTTGTCGAAAATGACAGCACGATTAGTTGAATCAATTATTAAACTATAGTTCAGATGCATTTTCACATTGTATTATATGGATGTAAATATTTTATTCTGATAAAGGGGAGTGAAAAAATGAAGCAAGGATTTACAATAATAGGAATGGCTGATGTTTTTCAAAAATTAGCTCATGCGATTCTGGAAGATGAAGAGGTTACGGTTGTTGAGTTTACAGAAGATGAGTATATGGATTTTGATGAGGTTGGAGAATTTGTAGCTTCGACCTTAAAGGGAATGAAATGTAATTTTGAATATGAGATCTTAGAAGATAAAGCCATTATAAAAATTTATGAATAACAAAAAAAGCCGATACCTGGCAACAGGAAATCGGTTTTTTGTTATCTTGTATTAAGACTTTTGAAAAATTGGATAAAAAAGAGAAAGTATCTCTAGTTAGGAATAGCTTCCTTTTCATTAGAATGTTGTTCTTGAATTTCTTCTATTGTGATCTTCCGTTTTCCACGTAGATTTTCGAGTTGTAATTTCGGTGCAGGTGGTACAGAAGGATATTCCATGCCTGCAAAGGATTTAAGTATAGCTTCAAATACAATTTGTGCTCCATGAGCAGGAACTGCCATTCCTATCTGTTTTCGTACAGCTTCTTTGTTTCCACAAAAAGCAAAATCATCCGGAAATGTCTGGAGTCTTGCACGTTCGCGATTTGTTAATGCTCGTAACTCTTCCCAATGATACATATGAGTACCTCCGCCGCCACTTCCAGTAACTGTATAGGCAGGTCGTTCTGGATCTAATCGTTTGTAAATCGAACTTAGTCTTGCTCCTTTTACTTTCAGACGCAAATGTTCGGGAATGCCGAGATACCAGGCATTTTCGCCAGCTGGAATATGACTGAGCATTTCCTTTACCTTCTGAGTATGTTTTGTCAATTCATTGTTTGGTGCATCTTCTGGAATAGGCGGACTTGTAATAGCTTCATAGCAAGTTTTATATTCCTTCGGAGTTGTGGGTGCTGGAACTTTGAACTCAATTCCTTGAGATGCATAATCATTTCTAATTCCCACAATAATAATACGGTGTCTAGCCTGCGGAACTCCGTATTCTTCAAATTTGTATAGGTGAGGAGTCAATTGATATCCGCATTCCTCAAGTTCTGTGAGAATTTTAATAAATGCTTGTCCTTCATTAGCGCTTTGAAGGCCGCCAACATTTTCAGCAACAAAGAATTTAGGCTGGTAATCTTTCAACACTTTAACACCGTAAGAATATAACGGGCCAAAGGTACCGTTAAGACCATGCTTTTCCCCTACTTGACTATAGTCATTACATGGAAAGCCAAATGCCAAACAATCAATATCACCAAGTATTGTTCTGTCTCCAATTGGAAGTTGTTCCACGGGTCCGCAGTGAACAGATTGATCATTAATATCGCCACAAATATTTAATCGATAAGTCTCGCAGGCAGCAGGATCATAGTCATTTGCCCACAAGTGATCAATACGCCATTCTTCGCCAGTCTCTGGATGCACAAAACCTGCGTTTTTGGCTCCTAAGCTTAAGCCGCCAGGACCGTTAAAGAGTTCTCCTTTTTTAAATATCATATTCAATATCGCTCCTTAGCAGTATGATTCAATAATAGAAAATATGTTCTAGCATACTTATATGCTATTCATTTTACACTTTTAAGATGAAAAAAGCAGCCCCTAAGTTCAATTTTAAACAATTTTATTATTGGGTATTATATAAGTTAAACTTGTGATGGAAACAATTATGAATTCTCACAGCAAGAAAACAGGGAATAGTGAGGGATTTATATGGGAGATTTATTTTCCAAAGAACAGCGCAGAAAAAATATGCAGGCCATTGGTTCCCAATCGAAATTAGAGAACCGGGTTTCCCGAGAACTATGGAAAAGAGGAATGCGTTTTAGAAAGAATGATAAATCATTATTTGGAAAGCCTGATATTTCTATTAAGAAATATAAAGTCGTAATTTTTATTGACTCCTGTTTTTGGCATGCGTGTGAACAACATGGAAACAGGCCTAAAAGCAATCAAGAGTACTGGGATAAAAAGTTAGAACGAAATAAAAATCGGGACATCGAAGTAAATGAATATTATAAAAAAAATCATTGGCACTTGAAGAGAGTATGGGAACATGAAATAAAAGAGGACCTGGATGAAGTGGTAGACAATCTAATTGATTTTATTGAATATGCTAAAAAAGGAGGCTTCTGATTTAGGCGCCTCCTT
Organism: Bacillus taeanensis; assembly: GCF_003318295.1. GTDB lineage: Bacteria > Bacillota > Bacilli > Bacillales > UBA6769 > Maribacillus > Maribacillus taeanensis. The sequence goes on along the minus strand of NZ_QOCW01000023.1, from coordinate 36,787 downwards.
GATCGTAACATGAAAAGAGCATTTTCTGAGGTTTATTAAAGATTGCTATTTAAATCATTTCAGAAACATTGTTATAACCTTTGTTGATAAAATTAGATATAAATTTCTGTTTGCGATCATTTTGATTGATGTCATTGTCTAAGCAATAGTCCAGGAATCCTAATAAAGCTTTTGCTGAAAAGATTGCTCCTTGGGCATTTAAATCGGGGATTACTATATTCGCTTTATCTGTGATTTTTTCTAAATTCCGTTCGCCTCCCCATTCACTGGCTGTAACATAACCAAAATATGCGACCGATTTTCTATCGTATCCATTATAGTTTGGAATATATTCAGATCCCATATGAGATGCAAGATTAGCTGAGAGAGTAAATTTCTTTTTATAATTCTTTGCATCAATAATGCAAATGGTATTTTGATCAACGTGTAATAATATTTCAATTTCAGTGCGCACGTCTTCATTCACCGGTTTAGGCCGCAACTCGACTTCAAATCCAATCGCTTTTAGAAGTTCAGCAGTTTTATCTTCAAAGACTAGATCATTTTCTTCATATAAATAAGATTCAACAAAGTCCTCATTTAACGAAGTGTATTGATAATCATTTAATAAAGAAGCATATTGCTTTGCTTCGTTGTGAGAAAGTTCCTGTTCAAGAATAGTTATAATTTCTTCAACAGAAAGGGTTTGCAGCAATGGATATGAAGATAGAAGTCGTTGAACCTTTTTAATACTTTTATTTCGATTTGTCGCTGGACCAATCGATCCGAAAGAGCTTGCCTTATAACTGTCTACATCTAATCCGGCATTTTCAGAAAAGCGCTGTAAGGATATCAAGTAACGCTTATTGAAGGGATATCTTGATTCCAGATTTATAAGTTCTTCAGAGGTTGTTTGATGCTTTTCGGATGGAACTCTTAAGGCATCGCCTCGAACATAATCTGCAAGTCCGGTATAATCGCAGAGCATCATAAACGTATGTGCAACATCTCCATGTGCGGCAGCAAAATCACGTGCACCTTTATCTGAGCGTTCCCGATGATCGTACGTGCTGGCAACCCTTTCCTTCATTTCTTTTTTTTCTTCTTCGGCAACCCTTCTGTATTTAAGGATATTTTGCGTAACAGTACGTAATTCGTCATCTCTTTTTGCGGTAAGTGCAAAAAAAGTAATTTCTTCTTTAGTCACGAAGCAGTCTAGTTCTCGTTGATTTGCAAGTCTAATTAGAAATCTAGCAGGACGAATTTGAAAGTCTTCTTCAAATTTTGGACGAAAACCACTTTCTAAAAAATATGAATTTGGGATTTGCAGAGTCAATATTTGCTTTGATGTGTTTTCACGAATCTTTTTTCCTGCAAGCAATGAAGCCCCGACTTTAGTAAGAGAAAGTGTTCCAGATGGTGTGATATAGACATATCCAAATGTGCGGAGCATAGCAGCCCATGTTCTTCCTCCTGATCCATCTAGACTAATGTTATCACGCTTAAGCTCTTCAGATGCTAGTACCTCTTCATATCTTTTATGCGCATCCCGGTTTCTTGACCAAATGATTTGAAAATTGTCTGTTGCCTTTTGCAGTGCCCGAAGTGCATCAACATGAAACTTAGGATCTCGTTCTGGTCTTGTAATGAACCATACTTTTCTTTCAGGCATTAGATTTATCCCCCTTATCAGCTAAATGCTTTATCAATTTTTGTAGTTCTTTAAAATAGGAGCGTTCATCATTAGAAAGCTTTTTTTTCGAATCTAATGAACCCCAATCTCCTATAAGATCCATGAATAAGTCGATTTCTGAAGTGATAAAATTGTTGATTGTAGCAAAATTCTCATCAGCTAAACTTGACATGACACTAGAAATTCGCAAAACTTTTTTATCAAAAAGGTCAGAGAGTTGGTACTGTTTAATTTCCGTGTGGGCATTAATGACAGACAATACTTTTGCCAATGAAGATATATGTATATCTTCATTATTGTTATAAGCATCATTAAACCAGTTTCCTTTTCTGCCTGTACGGGAGCTTACTTCTTGGTGTGAAAGACCAGCATTAGAAACTATTTTTTCCACATTGGTCATAAGTCGGTAAAGTAATGCTTTTCGAAGTAACTTTTGAATTGAAGCAATATCGATAAGAATCTTCCTTTCTGGATAAATTAGGATTAAGATAAGTATAAAATCAAAACAAAAAAGGGATATCACCTTTAAAGGTGATATTTACCTTTTGATTTATTTTTATTAAAATAAATTCTTGCTCCATAGGTGGATTTGAAAGGAATCTACCTATGGAGATCGTGCATCGATCTCATACTAATCATCAAGTATTCACTATAGTTCGAAATTTACAAAGTTCAATTTGAAGTTCACTGGAACTTTCTTTAGTTCTGGAATACAGAAAGTTCATCTAAAAAATATTTAAAAATTAATTAAACATGATAATGTAGCTGTTAGGATAAATAAATTGCTGAATCAGGATGGCAAAATATACTGTATGATTAAAGGGTAAAATTGGAATTTATTTAGAAGTAGAAGAACATGTCTGGAGATCATTCGGTAGCAAGTAATGTAAATAAAAATGTTTTAGTTAATGAACTTGTCTTGAAGCAATTTTCTAGAACTACAATTTATAAAACGGTTTGTTAGTATATTGAAAAGACAATACTTTATAATCAAACTATAAATAGAAACAATTAAGGAGAATGAAGAATGTTTGTATGCGAATGCGGAGGTATTATGATAGTTGTCGGAATTGAAGAACCACCAGAGCATTTGTCAAAAGAAGAGAAGCTAATTTATAATCGGGTTTGCGATGTTGAATGTCAAAAGTGTGGAAAAAAACAGTATTCACAGCCCTATGACTATGGAACAAAGATAAATGAAGTTAAAAAAACAAAACGTTTACAGTAAGTTGATATTTCGATATAAGGGTTGACTAGATCGAATTGTATAACTTCTAGATAAGTCTGAAAACTATGGTATATGAATTGAATTTTTAGATATCCCTAGCCTCGTAAAACCTCTTTAAAGTAGGGGAAGGGTCAGGAAAATGCGGATTTACAAAGTTAAGCAATTTTGATTGAGAGCTGTTGATGTTTTAACAACGATAAAATGATAATTTCTATTTTGATACATGTATATGAGGCGTTCCAAACCGTTGTAAAACCTTAAACAGATTTATTCTCAATAAAGTAGACCATATTGATACAAACAGAAACTTGTTACAAAACTCTTGGTCTTAAATTGTGTTATTAAATATATTATAATATAAACATTACCAATATAAGTAAATTTCCAAGGCGGATGATTTAATGTCTATTTTTGTGAAAATGTTACCAGCAGCAAATGGTGATTGTTTCTTAATCAAAATTAAAGACCAAAAAGATAGAAATATATTAATTGATGGTGGAAAGGGTATTGTTTGCCATCATCAATTAAAGGAAGAGTTTAAAGAATTAAAAGATAATAATTCAAATATAGATTTGTTAATACTTACACATATTGATGACGACCATATATCTGGAATTATAAGGTTATATCAAGATGAAAAAATTGATAAATCCATAATTAAGGATGTTTGGTTTAATTCGGGAGAAATAATTTCTAACTATCTTAAGGATAATTGTGGTAAGGGCTCAAGGGGGATAGTAATAACTCCTATTTCAAGAAAAATGAGTGTAAGACAGGGGATGACATTAGAGAAAGAAATTGAAAAAAATAATCATTGGAGTAAAGATGTAGTCATATCTGATCAAATAAAGGAAATAGGTGATATGAAAATTAAAGTTTTATCACCTGACTTAGAAACAATTAACGACTTGAATGACAAGTGGGAAAGAGAACTCTTAAGGTTAAGAAAACAAAAAAGTAAAGAAAGAAAGATGTCATTTATAACAGACTATCACAAATCGATTTTAGAATTAAATGAGTTATCCTTCCAAGAAGATACTTCAATATTTAATAAAAGTAGTATAGCAATATTACTTGAGTATGAAAGACATAGTTTGCTTATGTTAGGAGACTCCCATCCTTCTATAATAATATCAAGCTTAAAGAATCTAGGGTATTCAGAAAGTAATAAATTAAAAGTTGATTTAGTAAAAGTATCTCATCATGGAAGTAAAAGGAACACTAATACTGAGTTGTTAAATATGTTAGATTGTACAAATTATTTAATAAGTACAGACGGTAGTAAACATGGGTTACCGAATAAAGAAAGTCTAGCTAAAATTATTTGTACTATGAATCAACCAATTAATTTCTATTTTAATTATAGCAATATGAGAAAAATTTTCTCTCAAGAAGAGTGTGAACACTTTAATATAAATTGTTTCTTTTTATCTGAGGAAAATGATTATACAGTGGAGGTTAAATAATGGATATTTACTCAAATTATGAAAAACTAGCTGTTCAAATCCATTGTATAGATTCTTGTGGGTCAGGCTGCTTATTTCAACCACATACTAATGATTATTCTTATGTCTTAACTGCTAAACATTGTCTTGAAGGAAAAGAAGACGTACCGCAAGAATTTAACTTGAAAGATATTAAAATTTTTCAATTTAATGGTGACAATGAAATTCAACTTAAAGTATTAGACTATTACTTACATGACTCCTATGATTTAGCTGTTATAAAAATAGAATACATTGAAGAAGTGCCAATTATCCTAGTATCTAAACCGATAGAAAATAGTAACCTTGGAGTGTATGGATTTCCTAATATTCTAGAAGATCCAGATACTAAGTGGATGGGACAAAAGTTAAGTTGTTCTCTTAATTTTTATCATAAAATTCATAAAATAATAGAATTCATACCTCATACTGAGATAAGTGATGTATTTAACACTACTTCAGAAACAATTGTTGGCTTATCAGGATCTGGTATTTATATAGAAAGAAATAATAGATTATATCTAACAGGTATCTTTACGGAGCTAAAAGAAGGAAGCGGTGCTTACAAAAGTCTGTTAGGATTAGGTATTTCATTAATTAATGAATTATTAAAGGAAAAGGGGCTTCCATTACTAGTTCCTGAAGAAATACTAAGTTTTGAAAAATATATCGGTACTGCGTTTAATAGAAATGAAGGAAGAATTAAGCCCTTATTAAAAAGGAATGCTAAACAATTACTAGATCTTACACCAAGAAATATTATTGATAGATACAATCAAAAATTATACCTCCCTAACAACAAATTTATAGAAGAAGAACTTTTAAATCCAATACTATGGGAAGGATGGATTTCTCTCCTAACTTACTATTACATGGATACTACACTCATACCTACTAAGGACAGAATTGATCTAACCAGAGCTAAAGAGCAGGTACAACATAAAGTAAAAATGTTTTTTACACCTTTTAATAATTTATCCGAATGTATAATGGAACTATTTGTTAATAATTATGATGATTTAGAAAGTAATGACATCATCGTAGTTAACACAAAAAATAGTGCTCCAGGAAGAAAAAGTCATAATAAAGAAAGAACTAAAAAGGTCCTAAGGCACATAGATAGTGGGGAAAGAGACCAGTTAATTGAAGATGGTATAGATATCGATAATCCTGAACACTCAAAAGACATAGAAATAATACATATCGATTTATTCCTGGACAAATTTGCGGAATTTGATGATATAGAAAATATCCCTGAATTAGAGGAAAACTTAAAGAATTGTATCAAGGAGGTGTTTAATAATGTTCCTTAAGGATAAGGGAGTTGTAGATAGCATTAAAATTCAAAGCAGTAATGGAATCTTTGATATTGTTGATTGCTGGATTAAAAAGGAGGAGGGTTATAAGATTCATATTTTTACTATTGTCTGCAAGGATCAAGAAGAATTAGAAAAAGTTTGGGAAAGAGTTAGTAGCGATATAGCGCTTTATTTTCAGAGTAACCTTGAGATAGATATAGAAATATGGAATATATATATATTATTTATTGTTAGAGAACAAGTAAATAATGAGTATAGATACTTCCTTGAGCAAAATAAGTTTTCTTCTAGAAAATTAATTGTTGATAAAATTGCTGATTCTCTCTCTGAGAAAGATATTGAAAAAATAGTTTTTGAAAAACTTTTCTATCTCAAATTAGAAAAAGATAAAAGGGATAAAAACGAAGAGAGTATTCATGCCTTTTTAAGGGAAAAACACAAAGAAGTGTATAGAATAATAACTGAATACAATGATAAACCTTCTGATTTGTTTAATAAATATTTAGAGGTGTTAAAATGAACCTTAAAATAAAAGGGATTGAGTTAGAAGCTTTTAGAGCATATAAGGAAAGACAGTTTTTTAACTTTACTGACAAACAAGGTGAGGTTGCCAATCTAATTGTATTATACGCACCAAATGGTTATGGTAAGACTTCTTTTTATGATGCAGTAGAATGGCTGTTTACTGGAAAAATCAATAGGATTTCTAATAATAGTGTAGTAAAAAATACCGCTGATAGTGAACAAGGAAATATATTAAAGAACATAAACAGTGAAAAAAAAGTGGGAAGAGTAAAGGTAATAACCGAAAACGATTATGTTTTTGAGAAAATTACGAAGGAACTTGGTAAATTTGGTAGAAAATCAGATTACTCTGAAGGTGATATAACTTTTAGATCGTCAATCTTTAATGATTACGATTTATCTACTTTTTCAACAAAATATATTTTAGGTCAAGATAAAATCGACTCATTTTTGCGTTTTTCAAATCCAAGGGAACGGTTTGATACACTTTCGAATTTCTGGGATGAATCTAATGATTCAACTTTATATAAGACAATACTTTCTTTACATAGAGAATCAGAGAAAGAAATAAAGTATATTAATAACAGTATAGAAGAAGTAGATAATGAGATTAAAAATTTGGTTATGAGACCAAATATAATTAAAGAAGTTAATGAACAAGTAAAAAAATTAAATAACTTAGCATTAAAAAACAAAAAATTAAAAAACTTAGAACAAGCCAATAGTGAAGATTTTATATCTAAATTAATAAATTTTAGGTCAGATATACAAAATATGGAGGCGAAAAATGAAGAGGAGTTAACTAATTACGATTATTTATTACGAAAATTTGATTTAGTTAATGAAAAAAAACGAAGCATATTAGAAATGAATAAGGAACTTGAACACTTATCTTCTGTTTTAGCAAAGTATACTAAAACTAACGAAAATGAAGAGAGAAATAAAATAATTCTTGTTGAGATTCATAATCAAAATAAGCGACTTTCAAATTATAGATTCCTTCAAAAAAATCACGAAAAATATACAGCCATTTATAAACAGTTAAAAGAAATAGAAAAAGCAAACTACAAAATAGTTCAACATATATCTAATTTGAAAATTCAGGTAGCTGATTATACACATTTAAAAAAAGACTTAAGTAATCAACTAAATACTGCCCAACAAGAAAAAGAGATATTACAAAATGATTTTAAAGATTTGGATACCAATTTTTCCTTATACAAAAACTTAATTGATAGGAAAGGCAAAAATAACAGAAAAATAACTAAATTATCAAACATAATCGAAAAGCGTAATCAGAAAGTAAAGATTTTAAATAGAACTAAGGAAAAATATGAAGCTTTAAGTAATTATAAACTTCAATCGATAATAAACGAAAGTTTGGAAGAAGAGGATATACTTAAATACACTCAAAAATTAAAAAATAAAACAAGACACCTTGATATTAAAAAAGAAGAATTAGAGTTACTTGAAAAGGAATATATAGAATTTGGAAAATTAAATGATGACTTAAATAAAATAATAAAACACGGGAAAAAAATAATACAAGAAACAAGAACATCATCATGTCCGTTATGTAATAAAAAGTATGATAATTACAGTGACTTAGTAAAGAAGGTTAATCAAAATATTAATGATACTTTTGGTCTTGAAAAAATTACAAAGAAAATAAATTTATTAAAAGAAGAAATTACATTAATTGAATCAGAAATATCAGAGATTTTTCAAATGTTTCAAGGTCATTTATCAAATAAAATAACAGCATTGTCTAAAAGGATTGCAAAAAATGATACACAAAATAGCTTAAATAGATTGTTAATGGGAAAATTAAATAATAGTCAAGAAAATACTAATTTAAAAATAAAAGAAATTAATACTTTTTTTGGACGCCTAAAAGTTGATATTCATAATAGAGATGTAGATTCGTTAGATGGCATTAAAGTTAAATTAAAAGAAGAACTAAAAAATTATGATCAAGTTACAAATGCTAATAAAAAGCAATTAAAAGTATATGAAAATAAACTTGAGGAATTAGACTTACAAATTAGTAATTCGGAAAAACAAATCGTCACGAACAACAATACCAAAAGAGAAATAAAAAATGACCCAGTTATAGAAGAAGTTAATCAAAAATTAAACGAATTAAATATTGACTATGATCTTAAATTTATTAATGAGGAAATCAGTGATATCAAAAAGGAAATTACAAAGTTCCTTATTATAAAAGATAAACTTGATAAAGAAAATGAAATCTTAGTTGAAGAACTTAAAGGATATGATAAGACTGAAGTTCTAGATAATCAGCAGAGCTTGCTACAGTCTGTTAAGGATTGCGAGGGGATTATTAATGAATATAATAAAGTTTATACTAAAAGATTTCCTTCACAATCTGTTGAAAGAGAAGTAATTGAATCAGAATATAATAGAGTTCTTAACCATAAAGAAAAGATAGACAAAGGATTCAATATTTTGGGGATATTAGATCAATATAATAATTATATTGAAAATAATATACTGCTAAAAGAGAAGGAATCAAAAAAAGAAAAATTAGAAAGCAAATTATCAAAATTAGTTACGGCGAATGATGAACTATCCAATATAAAGGATGCCATTGTTAAAAGTATCGAAGAAAAAATAAATAGTGCATTTAATTTAGACTCAATTAATAGTGTTTATCAAAGAATAGACCCTCACCCAGATTTTAATAATATTAAATTTGAGTCTGATCTTACGAAAGATAAACCAGAACTTCATATTAAAACCTTGAATGAGAAAGATGTATTAGCACCAATATTATATTTTAGTTCTGCCCAAGTTAATATACTATCACTTAGTATTTTTCTAGCTAGATCTCTAATAAAAGATAATAGTGGTGTTGATTCTATTTTCATGGATGACCCAATACAACATTTAGATAATCTAAATATATTATCGTTTATCGATTTGTTAAGGACAATAACAACTGACTTAAATAAGCAAATAATTATTTCAACACATAATGAAAATTTCTATAAATTAATAAAACGGAAAATGGATCCAAACTATACTAGTTCTAAGTTTATAGAGCTTGAATCTTTTGGAAAAGTAAAGGTATAAGGTGAAAGAGATTTGACTTTTTATCACGTGTGACTGACAGATAAGATACAACTTGACGGTCACAAAGGCTAGATGTCACCGTCAAGTGGTTTTAGTTTAGCAGTTACATGCGGACAGTTTGAGCCACTGTATGCGGATGTTTGAGCCAGTAATTGCGGAAGGGAGAATCACCGCCAATGTTTTGCCATAATTAGCGCAGATACTATTGTCCGCCACCATTGACTTAACTTTTGTCCGTGTTGAGGAACAATTGCAGGTCTGTAATAAATAATGTCAAAGAGGCACACCTGCTCAAGTATGATAACACGGACAATCCGATTCTAAGCATTCGCTGGTGGGTCCCCAACCCCTTCCAGCAAATGCAAAGAATCGGGCGTTACAGTCAATGGCAAGCAGCTCCGCAATCGGTGGCTCAAAACTATGCATAAGTGGCTCAATTTATCTGCAATATTCAGTGCATGTCAAAAATCAAATTATACAACAGTTGAAACATTGCGAAGTGTTTCGTAAGGTAGTTATTACTTCCTAAGAGTTTTGAAAATCTGGAATAAGCTACTCCAACCAATAAATATACCTAATATTATATACATTGTTGCTCTTTCCATTTCTTCGTATCCTAAGACTGAAGATAAAATAACCCCTATCGCAAATAAAGTTATAAAAGTATGATAGCCGATTTTTAATCTTTTAGCCGTTTGTTCACTCATAAATATCTATCCTCCAAATCTTTAACTCTTTTTAATTTTAACATAAAATACCATATCCTTTAAAAGAAGTTTAAAAAACAACAAAGTTTACGAAAACAGCGTTTTATTTTGTTATTTTACATCTTATTTGTAAGCGTCAAACTGTCCCCGCATACAAAATAACTTAGATGCATGAGATAATCTCCTCAAGTTTACTTTACTTGAAAGGGACCCCGATCTATCTTTACTATCATAAAAATGACCATTTTATGTGACAGGGACCACTATCTAATTATAAATATTTGTTATTTCGCATCTTATTTTGCATATTTTTGACGCGATGATTTGCACGACCTTATAAATAAATAGAAAGAGAATGGATGGATCGTTGTTTACTAAACTATCAATAGGGTATACCTTATTGATAGTTTGTCCGAGTGTTGATTTTACTGTATAATTTGACTATCATATACATTTGTCTTTTGATTATCTGTTTTAGGGGGAATTTTATGATTTTTGGGTATGCACGTGTGTCTGCTTTTGATCAAAATTTAGATTCTCAAATCGAACAATTGAGAGAGGCAAAAGTCGATCGCATTGTTCAAGAAAAAGTATCGGGAATACAAAACCAAAAAGAAGAATTAAATCAACTGCTCCATCAATTAGTGAAGGGCGACACCCTCATCGTGACGAGAATGGATCGTCTGGGAAGAAACACCAAACAATTATTAGAGTTAATTGAAGAATTAGAAGAACGTGGTATTCATTTAGTGATATTAAATCTAGGAATTGATACAAGAACTCCTTCAGGGAAATTTATTCTAACCGTCATGTCTGCATTTAGTGAACTTGATCGAACCATGATCAAAGAAAAGCAACAAGCTGGAATTGCCATTGCGAAAAGAAAAGGTACATACAAAGGAAAAAAACAGAAATTTACTTTAAAGCATGATGGGGTCAAACATGCGATGGAGTTACATGAAACCACCACTAAACCTGTAAAAGAAATCTGTAAAATTACGAATATAAGCGAAGCCACCTTTTATCGTCGATGGAGGGAGTATCAGAAACTGAAAAGTGAGCTGAATAGATCTACACAATAAAATAATTCTTGGGAGAGGTATAATGGGCAGCGATAATCATGAAATCATATTCTACTCTGAAGAATCACGAAAACGGGCGATGCAAACTATGAAGTCATTAAACCTATACGAAAGGGTGATTAAGAAAGTATCATGGCAAACATGCTGGAATGAATCATGCAGTCAAGCTTTATCAAGAGGGGAACATGACGGTGAAACAAATATGTGAGATCACAAATGTATCCCGATCAGCTTTATATAGGAGACTAGATGCTTTAAAGAAAGAATCGTAGATGATAGTAAACCTATATAATAGGAAGAAACACGTCAAAAAAAAAGCATCTACCTCCACAAAAAGAGGAAGATGCTTTTTCAAAAAAGGGGAATATGTTATCAGTTTTGCCAGTTTGATAGATTTATATACAATTATTTTTAAAAAATAATTGTGTGGAACTTTAAACTGAAAGTAGGGCTGTTACATAAAAAATATCGTTCATTTCACCAGAGAGCGAATCTCTGCATGTTATATAATCAAAAAACAGGAGTTTACCGCCATTTTATCGAATTTTAGCAAATGACAAACGTATAAGGATCTGTTATGATGCTGTTGCTGAGAAATCTGAGTTAAGCAAAAAGGATGCTGCTAAAGCAGTAGAGGCATTGTTAGAAACAATCTCGAATACACTGTCTAAAGAGGAAAAAATTCAGCTAGTGGGCTTTGGCACATTTGAGACACGTGAACGTGCAGCTCGAACAGGCCGCAACCCGCAAACAGGTGAAGAAATTCAGATTCCTGCTTCGAAGGTTCCAGCTTTTAAACCAGGTAAGGAATTAAAAGAAGCTGTTAAATAAATGTATATAAGATTGTCTTGTAAAAAGTTTGATTAAAAACCTGTTTTAAAACAGGTTTTTCTTTTTGGTTCGTATTAATGTCGAAAGAAAATAATTTGTTTAAAAACAATATTCGTGTTATTCCATAAAAGTTCCCTATTGCGGAACAATGAGCAGTCACTTTTTTACTAAACCGATCAGAATAGTTCTAAATGATTTGATGTAAATAATTAAGAAACCCAGCTAATCTTCCCATGTGAAGGTAGCTGGGTTTTTAAAGTTAGATGTGCAAAATAACACTTAAAATAAGCGCAAATTATCGCCTAAAGTGACAGTCAAAGGGGTCCTCAATCATTGTTTCGTTTACCATTATAGTTGGTGTAAGTTGTACCTCGAATTCTGTGTCCTTATTTACTTCGTTAATTTCTGAATTATTATCAATAGAAAATTTTAATTTCTCTGTATTAATATTTGACACACATATTAGTGATTGTTAATATGATAACAACAAAACATATTAGTGATATCTAATATAATAGGAGGGTACTTATATGTTAAAAGTGGATCTTGATACGAAGGTGAAATTCCTGCATGGCTTTTCGCATAAAACACGAATTCAAATACTTGAATGTATAAAAGATAATGAAAAGACTGTATCGCAAATAGTGGAAGACATACGAGGAAATCAATCGAATATTTCACAGCACCTAGCATGTTTAAAAGGCTGTGGGATTATAGTAGGAAGACAAGAAGGGAAATACGTGTATTACGGCCTACGGAACCAACAAGTACGTGATTTATTAACGATGTTTGATGTGGTTCTTGAAGGTGTCAAAAATGATGTTGCTTATTGTGAAAATCATATAGGCTAGGAAGGTGAATTCAATGTCAGACAAATGCTGCAACTCAAATGAAAAAGAACTTTTAACGATTGATAATAATAAAGATTGTTGCAATATTCAGGATGAAAAAGTCAATGCAACAAATGTGAAAGAAACGGACAGCTGTTGTAGCAGTAAAGAATCACTTAAAGGATTAGAGATAAAGTCTTGTTGCAGCGAAAAAGAAGATGAAACCATTACGGAGACATCAAGTTGTTGCAGCAATAAAGTTGAAGAAATACCTCATAATACTACAGCGTCTATTAAAGGCGAAAAGATTGAATATCGCATATACGGAATGGATTGCCCATCTTGTGCTTTATCTATAGAGAAGGGTTTAAGTGGGTTAAATGACATTCAAGAAGTAAAGGTGAATTATAATACTGCAAAATTGCAAGTAGTTGGTAAGAATAGCTCTTCTTTTGACAATGTAGAAAATGAAGTTAAAAAGCTCGGTTATACAATTGAACCATTTAAACAAAATAAAAATTTAAAAACTTACAATGTTGAAGGAATGGATTGTGGGAGTTGTGCTAAAAGTATTGAAACCCATCTAAATACCATTCCAACAGTTAAAAGTGTAAGTGTTAATTTTTCAACTGGAAAGATGAAAGTGGAACACGAAAATAGTGTCGATAATATTATTTCAGAAGTATCTAAAATTGGTTTTAAAGCTTCGCTGCTTACGAATAGTAACAAACCTACAGAAATTACGAATAACAAAGAAGGATATGGTTTAATAACTTTCTCTGGTATTTTAATTGCTCTTGGTTTTATTAGCTCTTATAATGGAATATCCCCCTTATTGACAACGATGTTATATGCTACTGCTATCGTTATAAATGGCTATAAACCCGTAAAAAGCGCTTATTATGCTATAAAAAGCCGTTCGCTAGATATGAATGTTCTTATGTCAGCTGCCGCAATTGGAGCTGCTATAATTGGAGAATGGTTTGAAGGTGCAACAGTAGTATGGTTATTTGCATTGGGTACTGCACTTCAAAATAGGTCGATTGAACAAACAAGAAAGTCTATCCGTAACCTAATGGACCTGGCACCCTCAGAAGCTTGGATTAAAGTTGGATCAGAGTTAGTTAAAAAGCCGGTAGATGATGTTTCAGTTGGAGAGATCGTTGTTATTAAACCCGGTGATAGAGTTCCATTAGACGGTGAAATTATTCAAGGTGAAACAAGTGTTAATCAAGCCCCTATTACGGGAGAATCCATCCCAGTCGATAAAATAATCGGAGATACTGTATATGCGGGTACAATTAATGAGAGTGGTTCTATTGAAATAAGAGTCACCAAGCTAGTCGAAGATACGACAATATCAAAGATCATTCATTTGGTTGAAGAAGCACAAGAACAGAAAGCTCCTACTCAAGCATTTATCGATAAGTTTGCCAGCATTTATACACCTATTGTATTTGTTTTGGCATTAATTGTAATTGTTCTACCACCACTATTTGGTTTTGGTACTTGGGGAGAATGGATTTATAAAGGACTTGCACTATTAGTTGTTGCTTGCCCTTGTGCATTAGTTATTTCTACACCTGTTGCGATTGTTTCAGCTATCGGAAACGCAGCAAAGAATGGTGTCTTAATAAAAGGTGGTACGTTCCTAGAAACAGCAGGCTCCATAAATGCCATTGCATTTGATAAAACAGGGACCTTAACAGAAGGAAAGCCAAAAGTTTTTGAAATTGATGCGTTAGCTATGTCAAAAGACGACTTAATTTCTATAGCACTAACATTAGAAGATTACTCTACACACCCCATAGCAAAAACAATTGTTGACTATGCGAAAAACAAGGGAGTTCAGGCTAAAAACGGTGAGTTGTTTAAAAGTATAGTCGGTAAAGGTGTTCAAGCAACAATCGATGGAGAAGTTCATTATGCTGGTAATCTAAAACTATTTGAAGAAATGAATATATTTTTGGGTGATGTTAAGGCCAAAGTCGACAAAATACAAAGTCAAGGAAAAACAGTAGTGATAATCGGTACACAACAAGAAATAATGGGTATTATTTCTGTTTCTGATACCATTCGAACAATGACTGTTAAGGCATTGGACGGATTAAAACAAGTAGGTGTAAATCAAGTTGTCATGTTAACGGGTGATAATGAAGGTACAGCAAAAATGATTTCAAAAGAAGCGAATGTCAATCGATATTTTGCTGAACTATTGCCAGAAGATAAAGTAGATGCAATCAAACAATTGCAAAATGAAGGGCATAAAGTAGCAATGGTTGGCGACGGGATAAACGATGCGCCAGCACTGGCCACAGCTAATTTGGGAATTGCTATGGGTGGCGCAGGAACTGATACAGCAATGGAAACTGCTGATATCGTTTTAATGGCAGATAATTTAGAAAAACTGCCACATACGATCAAATTAAGTAGAAAAGCATTAGCAATTATCAAACAAAACATCTGGTTTTCTTTAATTGTGAAATCTATTGCATTAGCTCTTATATTTCCTGGATGGCTTACACTTTGGTTAGCAGTTTTGAGCGATACAGGGGCTGCTATTATCGTAATATTAAATGCTTTACGTCTTTTAAAAGTCAAAGGATAATCAAGTTTCTTTAGGTCATTTTTATTGCTATTAATACTATTAGAACTATTTTACACACTTTACTAAAACTCAATTAGGGCTGCAGTATTTACAAAAGGAGAATATTAATAAATGAAGTTTTTAAAATTTTTACCCTTTTTTCATATATTTCATCATTTCTCAGAATTTAAAGAGGAATTTAAAAACGATAAGTTAGTCTTGCGGCAGTTTTTTCTTTTATCTGTTGCAGTAATAATATTGGTTATTGGCGTACCAATAGGACTACACTTTATTCTAAAACATTAACTTTATAGAAAAACAAAGGTTGGTACAGGATTAATGAGTTTTTTCATAAATCATGTTTTCTATCATATTAATTAGTTTGCAGCACCAGTTATTCTGGGGCTGTTTTTTCTGATTCTATATTAAGATTTTCAAAACTTTTTATGTATGTGGAAGGAGAGACTACGATACCATTCTATGGATAATCTTTATAACTTGGTACAAACTAATAGGTAAATTAAAGACATGAGGGGATATTATGGATGGAGAATAACTATTACAAGCTGCGGACCTTCGCATTATCATTACGGCAATTATTGTAGGCACATTTGCTCGCTTTTTTACTTTGAAAGAAGATTATCGTCAATACCCAAGCTATCCAAATGGATATATCATTCATTTGATTACTGGCTTTGTTGCAGCGGCACTTGGATCTGTAGCAGTACCAGCGCTTATGAGTAAAAACTTTGTTGCTGTTTCCCTTTTACCATAGAGGCACACCTCACAAATTGTTATTTATTTTATTATAACAATCTGTGTCCACTTTTTAGTCTAGCATCACTTTTTAGTCTAGCATCATGTATATAGAGTTAACTTTATATTATTGTTATACACTTTTTTCAACTGTTGTTTCCGAAGTGTACCCATTACTTTAGTAAGCTAATGCTAGAAATAAATAGCCATTTTCAATTTAAAAGGTGAGTACATCATATTTCGATGTCTCACCTTTTTTAAGCACCTAATATTTCTTTTATAAGGAGGAACTTTCTTCTTTAGAGTCCCCGATTACATTCTCCATATAGTTTTTCCCCATTGATACATTGAGTCGAGTATAGGCATGATACTTTCTCCATGCTCTGTCAAAGAATATTCTACTTTTGGCGGAACTACAGGATAAACCTCCCGATGAACAATACGGTCTTCTTCCAGCTCTCGCAATTGGTTCACGAGCATTCTTTGGGTAATGTCCGGTATGAGCGCCTTTAATTCACTAAATCGTTTAGTGCCCTCTTTACCTAAATGCCATAAAATAATCATTTTCCATTTACCGCCAATAACAGAAAGGGTCAATTCTTTTTCACAGTTAAATGTTTTGTCGTGCAATCTCGCCATTTGTTTCACCTCCGCTTCCATAGTTTATCACATAGTATACTTTTTAACACTATGTAAAAATAAAGTGCGTACTTCCATAAGGTTATTGTAGAGATTATACTAACAACTGTAGCAGTTTTTTTAAAAAAATTTAGTAATTGCTGCGGGAAATATAAGCTGCACAACTAAGCATATTATCTACTTACTATGCAGCAAAATAAAAAAACAATTAGGAGTGAAACATAGATGAAATTACAATTAGCATTAGATTTAGTAAATATCCCTGAGGCGATTGAATTAGTAAAAGAAGTTGAGGAGCACATTGATATCGTAGAAATCGGTACACCAGTTGTGATTAATGAAGGTCTTCGTGCTGTAAAAGAAATGAAGAAAGCATTCCCTAACTTAAACGTATTAGCAGATTTAAAAATTATGGATGCTGCTGGATATGAAGTAATAAAAGCTTCTGAAGCAGGTGCTGATATTGTAACAATTCTTGGAGCAGCTGAAGACATGTCAATCAAAGGTGCTGTTGAAGAAGCAAAAAAACAAGGCAAAAAGATCCTCGTTGATATGATTGCTGTAAAAGACCTTGCTGCACGCGCTAAAGAAGTTGACGCAATGGGAGTAGACTATATTTGCGTGCATACTGGATACGACCTTCAAGCAGTTGGAAAAAACTCTTTTGAAGATTTACAAACTATTAAAAGTGTTGTAAAACATGCGAAAACTGCAATCGCAGGCGGCATTAAATTAGAAACACTGCCAGAAGTGATTAAAGCTCAACCAGACCTTGTTATTGTCGGCGGCGGTATTACTGGACAAGAAAATAAAAAAGCTGCTGCAAAAGAAATGAAAACAATGATTAATGAGTCGAAGTTCGTGCAAAAATGAATACAATCCACTATTTAGAGGAAATCATAAAAGAGTTAAGCTATTCAGTGGATTTGATCGTTGATGAAGAAGCTGAAAAGCTAGTTAATGAAATTCTTACATCAAAAAAGGTCTTTGTAGCTGGTGCTGGCAGATCTGGATTTATGGCAAAATCATTTGCGATGCGAATGATGCATATGGGGATTGATTCGTATGTAACAGGTGAAACGGTAACCCCAAACTTTGAAAAAGATGATATACTCATCATCGGATCAGGGTCTGGTGAAACAAAAAGTTTAGTTTCCCTAGCTGAAAAAGCAAAAAGCATTGGCGGTAAAGTTGCAGCGGTCACGCTCTCGTCAGAGTCTACGATAGGAAAATTAGCAGATCTCACAATTAAACTGCCTGGATCACCGAAAGATCAGTCTGAAGGCGACTATAAAACGATACAACCAATGGGCTCATTATTTGAGCAAACGCTGTTGCTTTTTTATGATGCAATCATCTTAAGATTCATGGAGAAAAAGGGAATAGATACTACGAAAATGTATGGTAGACATTCAAACCTTGAATAGACTCTAAAAAATATTTAACAAATAGGACAAATCGCTCTTTATTAATAAGGAGCGATTTGTTTTTCAATTTTTACGAGGAGTGATAACATGGCTTCAATAAACGGAAAAACGACTTTAATAACTGGGGCAGGAAGAGGAATTGGACGTGTTACTGCAATTGCTTTAGCAACAGAAGGCGTGAATGTCGGATTAGTTGGATTAACTATGTCTAATCTTGAAAAAGTTTCGGCTGAACTAGAGTAATTTAATGTAAAAATTTCAGCAGCGGAGGCGGATGTAGCTGACGTTGATGTCGTTCATCATGCTAATAATGGATTTGTTTTTTAAAATATATAAAATGACTGGATAAATAATTTAAATATGGTTTCAAACTTTGCAATCAAAGGGTAATCTTGATCCATTTTATTTTAATCACATTTTGATGATTAGAACTTAATTAAGACGTGTCCACGTTATTATACTAATTCTAATGCTAATGCAGAGGTTGACCTATTCAATCAAATATGAATGGGTGTAAAAATTTTCTGTTGACTGAGTCAGCTTAAGCTTGCTTTTTCCTCAGAAATAACATCTTTTTCATAAACAGAAGGATGTAAGATATTAAGTGTTTTTATTTCATATAGAGAAAGTTTATTGTGTAGTGTCACTCTCCAATAGTTATTAAAAGTCTTTATTCATTGAATAATCGAAGGATCGGCCTCTTGTAATAATAGATAATTATTAGCTGAATGTTTTGTAAAATTTTAAAAATAATTCATTAGGGTAAGAGATGTGATTTTAGCAGGGAACAGCAAGGTCTTATTGTTGACATAAATTAGTAAGTGTATTAATATGGTTTCGTGGGATCGATCCCATGAAACCGTATTAATACGTGTGGAAGCTATTTTAGTTAAATATATGATGGGAGTGAATATGGTGAATTTAGCGTTTATTGGGTGTGGAAATATTTCTGTGGATCATTTACAAGGATTATTTGAATTAAAACAATTAGGAAGAAACCCCTTTGAATTAACTGCAGTTTGCGATATTCAAAGAGAAAGGGCAGAGAATTTTTCAAAAGAAGTAGAAAGTAGATTTGGCACTATCCCTAGGATTTACACAGACTATCGAGAGATGTTAGAGAAAGAAGAGCTGACTGCTGTATCGGTTTTACTTAGTCACGACTTACATCATACGATTACAGAAGATTGCTTTGCTGCAGGTGTTCATGTTCAGATGCAAAAGCCGTTAGCGATTTCACCATCATTTGGACGAAAAATGCTTGCGGATGCTGAAAAATACAACCGGGTTTTAACGGTATCGGAGCCGATTGTCCTTGGAGCAGAAGCAGTAGCCGTTGCGCGTGCAGTAAAAGATGGTTTAATTGGACCAGTACATTTGACGATCGACTATGCGGCAACAACAGAAGTAACAGAACGAGGATTTTTTGGTGGAACCCCTTGGCGTCATATGAAAGGAAAGGCGGGGGCAGGTTGGATCAATGATCATGGTGTCCATCATGCGCACATGTTTACAGAAATCAATGGTTCCATTAAAGAAATTTTTGCTTATACAGAAATCTTTGAAAAAGAATTAACGGATGGAAAGGTAACAATTCAGCCAACAGGAGAAGATACAGCTGTAACTGTATTTCGATTTGAAAACGGTGGGTTAGGACACTGGATGTGTGCATCTGCAGTTCATGGTGAACGAACAAATGGCACATGGTTTTATGGTGGGAAAGGATGCCTTCGTCCAGGTAAACACGTTTCGTTAGACGGTGGTAAAGTAATAACAATGAGAGAGCTTGTAGAAAAATATGCTCAGGACGTTGTAGAAAATCCATTTGCTCATTCCTATGTGGAATTAGCAGAAGCTATTATGGATGGAAAAAAGCCTATTTCAAGTGCAGAAAAAGGATTGGAAGCGTTATCTGTTGTTTTCGCGGCACTTGAGTCAGCAACAATCGGTCAACCTGTTAAAGTACAAGACATTTTAGATGGTAAAAAACATACCTATGAAGACACAGTCATCAAAGAAATGGAGGCTTTAAAGGCCCGATTGTAACAGGAGTGAAAATAATGGCAACGATTTTAGACGTCGCAAAAAAAGCTGGTGTATCTAGATCAACGGTTTCAAGGGTGCTTACTAATAGTAAACGAGTAGACCCTGAAACAAAACAAAGAATTTTAGCAGCTATGAAAGAGCTTGGTTATAAGCCTAGTCGTGCTGCACAGACACTTCGAAACAATAAAACAAAGCTTATTGCTGTGTTAGTACCACGTATATCCAATAATTATTATGCTGCGCTTCTGCAGGGAATGGAGCGTGAAGTGGCTGGACATGATTATCAAGTGATCTTGTGCAATACAGAAAATGATTCTAAAAAAGAACTTCAATATCTTAAAATGCTTGAAAACAATCAAGTAGATGGAATTGTATTAACTACATTTCGAAATCCTAACGAAACAGTAAAAAAGTTTGCAGCGTTTGGGCCCATTATTCTAGTAGGAGAATATCATGATGGAAATTTATTTTTTTCTGTCAGCGTGAACCATCAAGAAGCCGCCTATCAAGCTGTTGAACATTTAATTAAGCTTGGTCATAAGAAGATAGGAATGATCAATGGTCCTAAAGAATCGGTTATTTCTAGGGATCGTGAGAAAGGTTTTCGCGAAGCATTAGAGTTTTATGACATACCAGTTAATGAAAAATGGGTTTTATTTGATTCTTTTGGGATTCAACAAGGGAAACGTTATATGAAAGAGTTACTAAATACGAATGATTATCCAACAGCTGTTTTTGCAGGAAATGATGAACTAGCGGTTGGGGTTATTCAAGAAGCAAAAAAACAGGGGCTTGAGGTTCCGAAAGATTTAGCGGTTGTGGGTTTTGATGATCAAGAAATGGCAACCGTTATTGAACCTAATTTAACGACAGTTAAGCAGCCAATTGAACAGTTAGGAGAAAAAGCTGCAGCGCTCATCATTGATATTTTGCAAGAAAAACAAGAAGTCTCAAAACGAACAGTACTTGAAACAACATTACTTATAAGAGAATCATGCGGTATGAAGGAGAATAAGAATTAATTTTACTTTTCGATAATCGACCATTTTTTGAGAGGAGAGGTATATTATGAAGTATCGTAAGCTTGGAAGAACGAATTTAAACATATCCGTGATTGGGGTAGGGACGTGGCAGTTTGGTGGTGAATGGGGAAAGGAATTTACCCAAAAAGAAGTTGATGAGATTTTAGAAAGAGCGAAAGAATTAGGTATCAATCTTATTGATACAGCAGAATGCTATGGAGATCATTTATCAGAATCACTAATTGGGAATTATATTCAGAAGAATAGAGAGGATTGGATTGTAGGAACGAAATTTGGTCACCATTTTCATGGTCATCTAGAACGAACAGATCATTGGACACCGAAAGAAGTATTAAAACAGTTAGACGATTCGTTGAAAGCGCTTCGTACAGATTATGTTGATCTATATCAATTTCATTCCGGTAGTGATGAGGTGTTTAACAACGACGAATTGTGGACAGTACTCGATAAACAAGTGCAAGCAGGAAAAATTCGTCATCTAGGAATTTCTATTGGCAGTAATGACAACATTCATCAAACAGATTTAGCATCACAGGTGAATGCGGATGTCATTCAAGCTGTCTATAATCGGTTGGATCATATCCCTGAAGAGCGAGTCTTCCCATCATGTGAGCGTCAAAACCTCGGTGTTCTTGTCCGTGTACCACTTGCAAGCGGGTATTTAAGTGGTAAATATAAACCAGGTACAGTCTTTGGAAAAAATGATGTTCGTTATAATCAGGATCAGAAGGAACTAGCAGAAAAGCTCCAGCTTGTAGAAGAGATTCAACGTCAAGAAGTACCAGAAGGCGTTAATATGGCACAATGGGCCCTTGCTTGGTGCTTGCAGCACCCTGCCGTAACAAGTGTCATTCCAGGATGTAAAAATGTTGAACAGGTGGAGTTAAATGCAAAGGCTGCCGATTTAGAAATGATAAGCAGTGATCATCCACAAACAGTGAGATGATAAAAAATAAAAGATTTTGTTAGTCAGTGTTCTAAATAAAAAAGAGGTGATAGTAGTGGAGAGGAAAGTCGCGATTATTACTGGGGCAAGTGACGGACTTGGTAAAGGAACAGCTAAAGTTTTTGCCCATAACGGATGGAATGTTGTCATTGCTGCCCGTACGAAAGAAAATCTTGAAAAAGTAGCAAGTGAATTGCAGGATGCAGAAGGAGATGTACTTGCAGTTGCAACAGATGTTTCTGATCATGAACAAGTACAGTATTTAGTTGAACAAACGATTGAAACATTTGGAAAAGTGGATGTTCTTATTAATAGTGCCGGCATCGATTACCCAGGTTCAATAGAAGAATTAACAGCAGAACAATGGAATAAAGTGATTGGTGTTAATTTAAATGGGGTGTTTTATACATCAAAAGCTGTGTTTCCGCATATGAAGCAGCAGAATTCAGGATATATCATCAATATTTCTTCAGTGGCAGGAAGAAAAGGATGGCCGAATGCGACAGCATATTGTGCTTCAAAATTTGCCTTAACAGGATTTACACAAGCGTTAAATGGAGAAGGAAAGCCGCACAATATTCGTTGTTCTGTTATTTATCCTGGTGGAATGGATACGAATTGGCATGCAGAACGAAATTTGGAATTTTTAGATCCAGAAGATTGTGGGCAATTTCTCCTCCACATGGTTACACAGGATCCTCGCTTTGTTGTAAATGAAGCTGTCATATCACCTGTTGTGGAACGAGTCTATCCTTGATGATTACATAAAAGAGGGGATCATCCCTCTCTTTTTTTATGAACTATTTGCTGATAATGACCTTCAATACAATGTAGTAAGGAGAACAAAGTATGATTCAACCACAATCTATTCATATTTTACGAACTCTTCTATTTTTCTTTCATTCTACCGCTATTATAATTGTTAGTTTCCTACCAATCTTTTTAAAAGAAAAAGAACTCTCAGCATCGGATATTGGTTGGATATTAGCGATTGGACGATTTCAACCTTAGCACCAATTGACTTTGCTTTTGTCGCCATATTGTTTAGTATGAATGTTTCAGTTTCTATGGCGAAACTCTCGGAAAAGCCTTAGCGAAATGCTTAATTCATGGAGACGTCATAATATCTAATGGGTTTCTGTCTTGCTCATCTGGTGGATCCATATCGCCAGTTGCAGGGCTACAGCATCTTCGAATACTTGTGGATCATATCCTGTATCCTCCTTAATCTTTTTGATTCGATAAATGAAAGTATTACGATGAATATACAGTTTATTCGCACTTTCTCCAATGTTTAGGTTGTTGGAAAAAAAAGCTTCTAATGTCTCAATCATCTTATCGGGTACATGGTTTAATAAACGGTTGATAAATTTATGCTTGGCATGTTTGTCGAGCGTACCTATAAGGGCTCTTATTTCAATCTCTTCATAAGAAATAAGCTTCTGGTCCAAATCTCCCCCAATCAATAATGCGCATTTTGACTCTTCGAGGGAATTATGGATATTTCCTTGCTCTAATACGGGTGTTCCAAGTCCTATACGGAAAGGGATGCTTTTACTTTTCAGAACAGCTTGCATTTCTTCCAATCTCCGTTTTAATCCCGTTTCTGTTTTTCCTGAAAATAGAATAAACAGCCGATTAACACTAAAAAAACCAATTAGTGAGTCTTTCCAGCCAAGGATTTCTTCCAGCATTTTAATGAGGTTCAATTTTTCAACTCGGGTTTCGCCAATCTCCAATAATCCTACTTGGTATGGGGGTTGTAAATGGATACCCAGTAGATTCAGTCTTTGTTGAATGACTTCTTGGTTTGGTTTCGGTTGAATTATACTTTCAAAAACAAGCTCTTTCATTCTCTGTTTTGATTCTAGTCTGGAAGCCAAAAAAGATTGACTTATCATCATTTCCGTAATCATTTTGACAAGTTCGCCAAACTCCATAATTTCTTCTGGTTCCCCAGTTATACCAATTACACCAATTATTTGGTTTTGGAATTCAATTGGGAGGTTAATTCCTGGTAATGATTTTTCCCATTGATGAAGATTGTTCTCTCTTAGGATTATCGTTTTTCCGGTACGAAGCACTTCCAAAGCCCCTTCATGCAGCTGTTCAACACGGTCAGGATCCCCTGAAGCAATAATTTTCCCCATATGATCCATAATATTGATATTTCTGTTTAACCGCATCATTGTTTCCTTTACTATCTCAATCGCAATTTCTTTTGTAAGCATCATTTCAACCGTCCTTAAAAAATAAAATGGTAAGTATATGTATATAGTAAACAAAAATAATGAAAAATTATACAAGTTTTTTATATACTGTAAACGATGATTTTCTGCTGTTCTCTGAGTATAATTTAAGTACAAGTATGTAAGCGCTTTAAATAGGGGTGGGTATTATGAAAATTGTGATTGCACCTGATTCATTTAAGGGGAGTTTGTCCGCTTGGCAAGCTTCAGTCGCTATTGAACAAGGGATCAAAAAAGTGCTACCGAAAGCGGATACGCATTTGATACCGGTTGGAGATGGTGGAGAAGGAACAATGAATAGCTTGGTTTTGGCGACCAGCGGAAAAAAGGTTGAATTTTCAGTGACTGGACCTCTACATGCACCGGTAAAAGCAGAGTACGGAATTTTAGGTGACCAGAAAACGTGTGTTATTGAGATGGCCAGTGCTTCTGGGTTATGTCTAATTCCATCTGAGCAGAGGGATCCAATGATCACAACAACATACGGGACTGGTGAACTGATTAAAAAAGCACTAGATGATGGGTGTAGGAGAATTATTTTAGCTGTTGGGGGAAGTGCGACGAATGATGGTGGAATCGGTATGCTTCAGGCGCTTGGAATGAAGCTGTTGGATGCAGAAGGAAATCCAGTCGGACTTGGAGCGCGTGAACTCCAGCGTATTGCTGAGATAAATGATTGTGATTTTGATCCGCGTGTTTCCGATACCAAATTTGTGATCGCATCTGATGTTCAGAATCCATTAATTGGTCCCCATGGTTCATCATATGTGTTTGGTCCGCAAAAAGGGGCTACTCCAGAGACAGTGGAAATCTTGGACACATACTTGACAGGCTGGGCTAATCTTGTCGAATCAAAAACAGGAGTGCGTCTACACGACAAACCGGGAGCTGGTGCAGCTGGTGGAATAGGCGGGGCATTTCAGGCCTTTTTCCCTGCGGTGACAAGACGTGGTATTGATATTGTGATCGAGTATACGAAACTTGGGGAAAGGCTGGCTGGAGCTGATCTTGTTTTTACAGGAGAAGGTCAAATCGATTTTCAAACAGCTTCTGGAAAAACACCGATGGGTGTGGCACAGGAGGCACAGAAGTACGGAATTCCTGTTTTTGTTCTAGCAGGTTCTATTGGGAAAGGGATTGACACACTCTATCAATATGGTATCAACAGTATACACAGTATTGTAAGCGCTCCAATTTCATTGCAGGAAGCGATGGAGAAGGGAGCTGAACTGCTTACGTCTAGTGCTGAGCAAGTATTGCGTGCGTATTTGGCTTCTGTTAGTCCGGTAGAGACAAAGAAATA
The DNA here is from genome assembly GCF_003318295.1 of Bacillus taeanensis. GTDB lineage: Bacteria > Bacillota > Bacilli > Bacillales > UBA6769 > Maribacillus > Maribacillus taeanensis. The sequence continues at coordinate 11,017 of NZ_QOCW01000023.1, read as the reverse complement.
GTAAGATTAATGACTAGGGGGGAATGTAATGTTATTTGCTATTTTAATAGTAGGTGTTGTTCTAGTAGTAGTGGCAACAGCAAAATTGAAGCTTCATCCATTCTTATCACTTTTGTTAGGTGCATTTTTTATCGGAATTGCATCAGGAATGCCGCTAGATAAGGTTGTTGAAAATGTAAACAATGGTTTTGGCGGATTAATGGGGTATATCGGTATAGTCATTGTTGCTGGTACCATTATTGGTACAATTCTTGAAAAGTCTGGAGCAGCGCTTCGTATGGCTGAAGTTGTCCTACGGGTTGTTGGTCCAAAAAGGCCACAACTTGCAATGTCTTTAATCGGCTATATTGTTTCGATTCCGGTTTTTTGTGATTCTGCTTTCGTGATTCTGTCAAGTTTGAAAAAAGCATTAGCTAAGCGTGCAAAGGTTGCAGTTGCTTCCATGTCAGTAGCACTTGCGACAGGATTATATGCGACGCATACCTTGGTTCCTCCAACACCCGGGCCGATTGCTGCAGCGGGAAATATTGGGGCTAGTGATTTCCTAGGAACGATCATTTTAATTGGCCTCTTCGTTGCTATTCCTGCTGTAATCGTTGGGTATCTTTGGGCAACGAAAGTAGGGGCTAAAATTGAAGTTGAAGAAGACGGCGAAGAACTAAATTATGATGAAATCATAAAATCATTCGGTGAAATGCCTTCTGCCTTCAAATCCTTTTTCCCGATTGTCTTCCCGATTGTGTTAATCGCAGTTGGCTCTTTCGTGAAATTCATGGGTATGGAAGGGGGAATTGGAAAAATTTTCATTTTCCTAGGATCTCCTGTTGTTGCTTTAATTATCGGTATTTTTGCGTCTTTTGCTCTTCTTCCAAAGTTTGATGAGGAAACATTAACAGGCTGGATCGGTAAGGGTATAGCGGATTCAGCGCCTATTTTATTAATTACAGGTGCAGGTGGTGCATTTGGTGGAGTCATTAAAAACACGTCGATTGCAGACATAATTCAAGGCTGGGCAACGGGAGATTTGTTTACTGGTGTGATGTTCCTCCTTGTTCCATTCATCATTGCAGCAGCCCTAAAAACGGCTCAAGGTTCTTCTACAGCAGCACTCGTTATTACGTCTTCTCTTATTGCACCAATGCTACCAGCTATGGGTATTGAAGGAGCAGTTCCTCTAGCATTAGTCGTAATGGCTGTTGGAGCTGGTGCAATGACGGTAAGTCATGTAAATGATAGTTTCTTCTGGGTTATTACGGAATTTAGTGGAATGAAAGTAACAGATGCTTATAAAGCACAAACAGCAGCAACACTTTTACAAGGTATAACCACGATCATTGTGACAATGTTCTTATGGATAATACTAGTCTGATAGAATAAGAAGGTTGATCCGATAATAGGAGATCAACCTTCTCATTGAATATATACAACTATCGTAGTATATAATAGAGGAGGCTTGGCATTCCTTATACGGTCGAAGAAGCATTTAATTAAGGGCTTACATTATTATGGAATTACCGATAACATCGAGGTCGTTCGCAGGTGGCTACTTCAGGGGAAATTAAAGGGAATACCGCCTAAAAAGCGTATTCGAACGATGCTTGGTTTAAAATCCTTTCAGAATGCCAAACGGATTATTGCGGGGGTTGAAGTTATGCACATGATCAAAAAAGGACAAACGTTCCAAGGAGGAAGTCTGTCCAAAATCAAGTGAATTGTATCCATGAACTGTTTGGATTAACAGCATAAATTAGTATTTCGTTAGGAATCCTATTAGTTTTTTCAAGTTCACATTATGTTTGCACCAGAACCCTTGAATTTACTTTACAATTAATACAGTTGAATTGAATATAAAAACAGGTATTACATAATAGAACGCGTACATTTTTGAATCTGAAAAATAGTAAAATTAACAGATTAAATATTTTTTGAAAATTAAGAAAATAATGTTGATATTTTTTATTTAATGTAGTATATTCTAACAAAGGAAACATATTCCTTATGGAATGAAACGTTTCATTAAGTTTTTAATTATTAATCAAAGACTTTTTTAAAGAATATTTATGAAAACGCTTTAAATAATAGGGTTAACTTCAAATAAAATGATTCATGTATCGGTATAATATTTGTTTAGTAACAAATATATTTTCATTTCAACAAGAATGAAACGTTTCATTAGGAATTATAACATCAATTTTAAAATAAATTTTTTTGAAAATAGAATGAAACGTTTCACTGAGGGGTGATCTTATTAATACAACAATAAAAGATGTAGCAAAGGCAGCAGGTGTATCAGTAGGGACAGTATCAAAAGTAATTAATAAATCAGGATATGTAAGTGATCAAATTAGAGAACGTGTTTTATTAGCAATTTCTTTATTAAACTACAAACCAAATGGTATTGCTAGAAGTTTAAAAAACTCCAAAACAAACATTATAGGAGTAATTCTTCCTGATACGGAAGAAATTTATTTAATGAAAATTATGAAGTCCATTGAACGGGTAACTTCAATGATGGGATATAAAATTATTTTTTGTTTCAACCATTATGATTCAAAACGTGAAGTCCCTACATTGCAGTGGTTAATTGAAAAAAGGGTAGACGGCATTATCATGTATCCTACAGGTAATAATCTTGACGATGTAGAAATACCAACTTCAATTCCAGTGGTATTAATAGAGAGAAAAATTGAAGGAGCTAATTTTGATATAGTGATGCATGAAAACAAAGATACTGCTACCCAACTTGTCCAACATTTATACGATAAAGGTCATCGTAAACTCTTTTTTATACATGGTTCTTCTGCTAATTCGATAGAAGAAGAGCGTTTAAATGGTATAAAGCTGGCAATCACTTCCCTTGGTCTTGATCGTAGTAAGCAAACTTTATTAGAACTAAATAATAGATGGGATATTAATAAAATAACAGAAAAAATAGCTGGTTTTTTACAGGTGAAAAAACCAGAAGGTATTTTTGCAACTAATCCCAACTTCTTGGCCGGTGCAGTTAGAGCCGCATGGCAACTGGGATTACAAATATCAGAAGACATAGATATTATTGGTTTTGGAGAGGTTGATCCGTTTGATATATTCCGACCTAAAGTTACTATAGCTAAGGAAAATCCGGATAAAATAGGACAAGTTGCAGTAGATGTTCTTTTTAGTAAAATTAAAAAACAATTCCAAAATGAACCTAGGAAATATATCATTCAACCTGAAATTATAATTGGTAATTCGAGTAATAAGTTAACTATTTAATAGACTACATGTTCATGATGTTTATGAAATTTGAGGAGGTGATTGTCAGACGTTTCATTGTTTAACTGTTAAGATCGCTTCATTTCTTCATTCATATGTAAACATTCAGTAAATTGGGGGGATTTTCAAAATGAAAAAAATTTTACTATCTGTCATGATGTTAGCTTTAGTTATGTTTGCTGCTGCATGTAGTTCCAGTGAAGAAACGTCAAGTAGTAATACAAATGATAATGGCTCTTCTTCGGATGATGGAAAGATCAAGATTGGTTTATCTAATTCAACGCAGAACATTGACTTCTTTGTGGCATTAAACCAAGGTGTTGAACAAGGTGCTGAACAGAATGGATTTGAACTAATTAGTGCTAATGCAAATAATGATACCGCAAAACAAATTGCAGATATCGAAGATTTAATTCAACAAGGTGTTCGTGCTATATTGGTAAACCCTCAAGATGCTGAAGCGATTGTTCCGGCTATTGAGAAGGCTAATGAAGCTAATATTCCTGTAATAGCATTAGATAGAGGATCTAGTGCCGGTGAATTGCTGTCATTTCTAGAGACAGACAATGTGGAAATGGGACGTAAGTCAGCAGATTTTATTGCTGAAAAGTTAAAGGAACGTTACGGCGAATATAAAGGAAAAGTAGTTGAACTTCAAGGTTTACAAGGTACAACGGCTGCTAGAGATCGTGGACAAGGATTTAATGAACAAATGGAATCAAAGTATCCTAATATTGAAATTATTGCTCGTCAACCAGCAGATTTTAATCAAGAAAAAGCGCTGAATGTAATGACAAATATATTGCAAGCACATGGTGAAATTGATGCAGTATTTGGGCATAACGATGACAATTCTGTAGGTGCTGCCAATGCAATTGAACAGGCTGGAAGATTTAAGCCAATTGATGATAAGGAGCACATTATAATTATTGGAATTGATGGTAATCGCCAAGCAATTCAAGCAATTGAAAACGGTAGAATAGATGCTACGATCTCACAAATTCCTATTAAAATGGGTGAGATGGGTGTAGATTATGTGAAACAATACTTAAATGGTGAAGAGGTAGAGGATCATACTTATACGAGAAACTTTCTTGTAACAAAGGAAAATATCGATACTGAAGAACTATGGGCTAAAGAATTAAAAGCTAAATAATTTATTTGTAAATTGAAAGGGGATGTAACTTATCCCCTTCTCAAACCATATAGGGGGTGATCTAAATGTCAAACGCTTTATTATCTATGAAAAATATATCGAAAGAGTTTCCAGGTGTAAAAGCTTTAGATTCTGTCAATTTTGAAATTCATAGTGGCGAAATAATAGGTCTTTTAGGAGAGAACGGTGCAGGAAAATCAACACTTATGAAGGTGCTTAGTGGAATCTATACACCTGATCAAGGGGAAATTTGGTTTGAAGGAAATAAAATAGTATTAACTAGCACGAAAGATTCACAAAATGTTGGCATTAGTATCATTCATCAGGAACTTAATCTTTTACCTTATTTAACAGTTGCTGAAAATATATTTATACATTCTTTGCCACGTAAAGGGATAAATCTTGATAGGAAAAAATTGTTTCATGATGCTGAAATATTACTTCAAGATCTAGGATTCGATATTAATCCAAGGGCAATTGTTGAAGATTTAAGTGTTGCTTCACAGCAATTAGTTGAAATTGCTAAATCTTTATCTTTTAATTCAAAAATTCTTATTATGGATGAACCAACTTCTGCAATTACAGAAAATGAAACTGAGAAACTATTTGAAATTATTCGATCACTAAAGAAAAAAGGAATAGCTATCATTTATATTTCACACCGTATGGAAGAGATTTATGAAATTTGTGATCGTGTTGTTGTTCTTCGAGATGGTCAAAATGCAGGACAAGGCGCAGCTGATAAACTTACTCCAGCTGATATTGTGAAAATGCTAGTTGGAAGAGAACTCACACAAGTTTATCCTGAAAGAATTGGAGAAAATAGTGAAGACGTAATTTTAGAAGTGAAGAATTTAACAGTAAAAGATCATATAGAAAATGTTTCTTTTAAGCTTCACAAAGGGGAAATATTGGGGTTTTCAGGATTAATGGGAGCAGGCAGAACGGAGGTAATGCAAACAATTTTTGGTTATCGAAAAAAAGATAAAGGTGAAATTTTCGTACATGGAAAAACAGTAAATATTCAATCAACAAGAGACGCAATTAAATTAAAGATTGGTTTTGTACCAGAGGACCGAAGGTATGAAGGAATGATTAGCGGTTTTTCAGTGGCTCAAAATATTTCCATTGTTACATTAAAAGATATTGTTGGGTTTTTAAAAAATATTCGCTTTAAAAAGGAAAATGAAATCGCTAACAATTACATTCGGAAATTGGAAATTAAAGCACCAAATTCAAAAGTTGATTTGTCAAATTTAAGTGGTGGAAATCAACAAAAAGCCATTATTGGGAAATGGTTAGAAACGAAGCCAGAAATTTTAATATTAGACGAGCCGACAAGAGGAATTGATATCCGAGCAAAAAAAGAAATCTATAAAATTATTAATGAATTAGCGACAAGTGGTACTTCAATTATTATTGTCTCTTCTGAGCTACCAGAGGTTTTAGGTTTAAGTGACCGTGTGATTGTTATGGCACATGGGAAAATTACGGGGGACTTTAAGAAAGAAGAAGCAACTTCTGAAAAAATTATGATTGCTTCAACGAAAGGAGTGTGACGGATGGAAAGAAAAAAAGAGGCGCATATTTATACTGATCAGGTCGAAGTCGTAAGTGAACGATCAGTTGGGAGAAATTTAAGTGGAATGAGTGTTGGAAAAAGTGCATTACAAGCTTTGTTAAAAAACAAAGTATTACTAGCATTGGTTATTGTTTGTGCGATTTTATCACTTACAACAGAACGTTTTTTAGATATTGAGAATATTAAAAATATCTTTCTTCAAAGTGCGATCATGGGTGTAGTTGCAATTGGTATGACTTACGTTATTATTACAGCAGGAATTGATCTTGGGGTAGGTTCGGTGTTGGGACTTTCAAGTGTTATTGTAGCGGGATTGGTAAGCAATGGTTTTCCGTTAGTAATTGTTTTATTAGCTGGTGTAGTAATAGGGGCACTAAGTGGTGGGATTAACGGATTTTTTATTACAAAATTTAAAATGGCTCCTTTTATTGTCACTTTGGGTATGATGGCGGCAGCAAGATCAGTTGCACTAGTCTATACAGATGCGCAAACAATTTCTATTTATGATAATGCGTTTTTCAAATTCTTACGTACAGGTGAAGTTATTGGTATTCCGATAATGATAATAATTCCGATTATTGTTTTTATTATTGGTCACTATGTTTTACAATATACACTCTTTGGGAGACAAGTGTATGCAATTGGAAACAACAAGAAAGCAGCTGAATTATCTGGTATTAATGTCAAGCGTATTGAAATGATGGTATATATCATTGCGGGTCTTTTATCGGGAATCGCTGGCATTCTGATGACTGCTAGGCTAGGATCAGGTTCACCATTAGCCGGAACAAATTTAGAGTTAATGGCGATTGCTGCTGTTGTTATCGGTGGCTCAAGTTTAATGGGTGGACGTGGAACTATCTTTGGTACGGTGATTGGCGTACTTTTAATTAATGTAATTAATACAGGAATGAATTTAATGAATATTTCTGCTCATTATCAGGGACTGATTATGGGGGCTGTTATTCTTTTAGCAGCGTTAATTGATTCTTATGGAAACAAGAAATAAAAATATTTAATTAGTACTAGGAGGAGATTTTATGTCAGAACAAACTTATACAATGAAAAAAATTATGAACAATCCGGAAAATGTTGTTGATGAAATGCTTGAAGGGTTACTTTTAGCACATTCAAACAAGCTTAAGAGTATTCGTAAAGATAACCGGTCACTTATTCGCGTTGATGCACCTGTTAAGGATAAAGTTGGTATTGTTACTGGAGGAGGATCAGGCCATTTACCTTTGTTTCTAGGGTATGTTGGGAAGGGAATGCTTGATGGGGTTGCAGTAGGAGATATCTTTCAATCTCCTAGTTCTCAACAAATGCTTGATGTAATTCGTGCTGTTAATAGTGGTAAAGGGGTATTAAATTTATTTGGTAATTATGGTGGAGATGTGATGAATTTTGATATGGCTTCGGAATTAGCCGATATGGAAGGGATACAAGTAGAAAGTGTTGTTTCAACTGATGATGTCGCTTCGATGCCTAAAGGACAGGAAGAGAAACGTCGCGGTGTTGCAGGAATGTTTTATATGTATAAATTAGCAGGGGCAAAAGCTGAAACTGGTGCGAGTTTAGAAGAAGTAAAAAGGATTGCTGAAAAAGCAAATAAGTCCATTCGAACAATGGGTGTTGCATTATCACCTTGTACATTACCTGCTGTTGGTCGTCCGACATTTCATATAGAAGAAGGTAAAATGGAGATTGGTATGGGTATTCATGGGGAGCCTGGGGTCAAGACAGGAGAATTAGAATCGGCTGATTCAATTGCTGAAACACTTGTAAATTCTATTTTAGCAGATATGCCAGTTTCTGCAGGTAATGATGTTTCTGTTTTAATAAATGGATTAGGTGCAACACCACTTGAAGAATTATACATCGTGTATCGAAAAGTTCACAAACTCTTAGAAGAAAAAGGGATTCATGTATACAGCCGTTATATTGGTGAATTTGCAACTTCTTTAGAAATGGTAGGACTTTCAGTCTCTATTTTAAAGTTGGATGATGAACTTCAAGAATTACTTGATGCGCCATTTGATACGCCATTTTTTTCTCAAAATTAAATAAAAAATTATTATATAGGAGTGGTTGTCAATGAAAACGGTGTTAACGATTGATGATATTAAAAACATACTTTCAAAAATTAGTGAAATCATGGATGAAAATAAAGATTATTTATGTAAGTTGGACGGTGCTTTGGGGGATGGTGATATAGGGCTAACGATGTCTAAAGGGTTTAAAGCAATAAAAAATCATTTGCCAAATGTACCTGAGGAAGATATTGGCGTATTACTTATGCAAAGTGGATTAGAAATGGCAAATGCTGCTGCTTCCACAATGGGAACATTGGTTGCAACTGCGCTTATGAGATCTGGTAAAATATCACAAGGTAAAACAGAGCTAACACTTGAAGATTTATCAACTGCTGTAAAGGCAATGGTCGATGGTATTAGAGAACGAGGAAAAGCTGAAGTAGGTGATAAAACAATACTTGATTCTCTCCATCCGGCATATGCAGCTATTGAAAATGCAAATAAAAATGGAAGTTCTTTAGAGGAAGCGATTACAGAAGCTTATAAAGCAGCTGAAGAAGGAATGACTAATACTAAACAAATGCAATCACAACATGGAAGAGCTGGACGTTATTTAGAGAAATCCATTGGGCATCAAGATCCTGGTGCAACTGTCGGTGCATTGTTTTTTAGAGGATTTTCAGATTATATCAATACATTAGTAAAGTAAAAGTTAATAATTATTTTATTATTTAATATTTGTCAACCCTTGTTAGATTACACGACGGATAAAGGAGTAATTAATTGATTGGTTAGAGAAAATCTCCATGATCAATTTCCTTATTAATATCCTTAAAGTAAAGTCAACAAGGGTTTTCTTTATTAGTTATTTTGAAAAAGGGAGAGGTTATTATGGATCATTTGCTATTTGATTTTTTAAGTGTTACAGAATATGCAGCCGTTGCGTCAATGCCATGGGTTGGACGGGGACAGAAAAATGAGGCAGATGCTGCAGCTACTACGGCGATGCGTTCAAGGTTAAATGCTCTTGATATAAATGCTGTTGTTGTTATAGGAGAAGGAGAATTAGATGAAGCTCCAATGTTATATATTGGTGAAGAGGTCGGGACGAAAAATGGTCCTAAATTAGATATAGCAGTGGATCCATTAGATGGAACAAATTTAATTGCAAGTGGTCAGGGGAATTCCATATCAGTTATTGCAGCTGCGTCTAGAGGAAGTCTTTTACATGCACCTGATATGTATATGAAAAAAATTGCAGTAGGAAGGAATGCAGCCGGAAAAATCAATATAGATGCTCCTCTTTTAGAAAATATGAAAATTGTGGCAGAAGCTAACGGGAAAAAAGTTTCAGACCTTACAGTAATGGTTCAAGATAGAGAAAGACATAAAAAAATCATCAAGGAAGTACAGGAAGCAGGTGCTCGTATTTGTTTATTTAGTGATGTTGACGTAACTTGTGCAATTGCGACTGCGATAGAAGGAACCGGAATTGATATGTTTGTAGGAATTGGAGGGGCACCTGAAGGTGTTGTTTCTGCAGTGGCTTTAAAGTGTCTAGGAGGAGAACTTCAAGGACAACTGTTGCCAAATAATGATGATGAATATAATAGATGTTTGAAAATGGGAATTTCCAATCCAGAAGTTTCATTAAAAATGGACGATCTTGTAAAGTCTAACCAGTGTTTCTTTTCAGCAACTGGTATAACAGAAGGGGCATTACTTAGAGGGGTCAGAAATAAAAATAAGGATAAAGTGAGTACACACTCTTTATTTACGTACGGAAATGCTGGACGTGCCTATTTTATAGAATCAACTCATGATAAGGTGGAACTAGCAGAGAAAGTATAGTTAAGCAATAATATGACCTCTTTTAATATAATGGATAATGGAAAAAAGAAATGATTAATCGGTTCTAATCTTTACTGGGATTAATGAAAAGAAAAATTGAATTCATGAGTTAAACAAAATGGTTATTATGTTAATCTGATTTATTATGCCAGCTTGTGCTGGCATTTTTCATTGGACATATACTACTAAAGTAGTATAATGGATATATACAACATTCGTAGTATTAAAGAAAGGAGAAGAGCGATGCCTTATACGGTTGAGGAAGCTTTTCAAGTCTTACAGCGTTATGGAATTACCGATAACATTGAGGTTATTCGCAGGTGGCTGCGCCAAGGCAGGTTAAAAGGAATCCCTCCTAAAAAGCGTCGCGATGGTTGGCGTATTGAAGAAGAGGATCTGCGTTCATTTTTGATTTCAAAAGCTCCAGGATTGATAGATGTCATTCATGCTGCAGGGAACTCAAATGATTTATATACAATAAAAGTAGTAAATGAGAAAGTAGATGAAAAAGCCTTGGAAGAGGCCAAAGAAGAAGCCCGTGCTCAACTGTGGTGGGAGCTTGTTCAAAAATTTATTTTTGAGGACTATGTGGAGATTGGAAAACAAACGGTGACCGACCTGTTGAAGGCGCGAAGGTATGACCGGCTTTACCAGAAAAAAATCCTTGATCAATTTTTTCAAGACGTTGAAAAAGGTCGGAAAAAGCGTGTGTATTATTTACACGGATACTTCCCCTATAAAGGCCAGCGTTTAGCACTCCATGAGGATTACAGTTTGATTGAGGAGAAAGTCGCTGCACGTATGATCGAAGTTATTCAACAGGACCTTCGAAACGGTATGAGATAATATACAACAATGATAGTATATAGAGTTTCATCTTAATGTTGGGATGAGTTTAACAAAAAGGCTACTTTGTTAAACTTATCAATTCCATCAGAAAGCATCCAAACACTTATCAAAACAAGGGTTTAGCTTTTTAATATTCCGAAATATAATTTTTAATTTAACATTTTGAACCTGATTGTTTTGTTTAGTTTGACATATTGAATGATGAATAACAAACAGCCTCCACTTTACATGGAGGCTGTTTGTCCGATAAAAGGAGAATTTTAAAATTGTTTGATGGATCTCCAATTAGTC
>NZ_QOCW01000022.1 GCF_003318295.1 Bacillus taeanensis | reverse complement strand
TACTTAAATTTTATCAGAAGATGTCCTTTTTATTATGAAAAAAATAAAAGCATGTGAAATTTTACTGAGCGTAAAATTTCACATGCTTTTTAGGTTTTCAGACTAGGGTTTTGTCCCAGCCTCTTTTACTTTTTCACTTCTTACTAAAACGATTTATCTTGTTAATTAATCCCATCAAAGCAGGTAATAAAATTGGCATCGCTATTAAGCTAAGCAATAGAAGACCCACTATGACAACAGATGCTACTTGGATGAGTGTTAGTTAAGACACCTGAAGGGATTAAAGCCGCAAATGCCCCTCCCAAAATGAGGACAGCTTAGAATATCTACATTTAAAACGTAATGAACTATTCTCTTATCCTTTCATTTCTTTGAAGATACTATTAATATAACTTTGTGATCCATTTTTGAAACAGGAATGCGAATAAATGTGCAGAGAATCTTATTAGAAAAACAGTTACCCAATAGCTTCCTTTTACTTTTAAGAAATTGATCTTTTTTAAAAAAGCATCGCTTATTAAAATGATTAAAATAGGAAGCATTTTTAACCATTTTTTATTTTGTTCTAATAAGTAAGTAGTGATAATCAGTTCGGCAACTATGTAAAGCTTCACAAGAGCATAGTGAACGTACCAAGGTTGTCTCGTAAAGCGGACGGGTTGATATCTGAACATTTTAAATAAAGAAAGGACAAATAAAAAACTCATATACGTTACATGAATCGTATTGTACAGCGTCAGCTTTAAAATGAAGAAAAAGACATACTTACTTTGTAAAATTAAAGCAGAATGTCTTTTTCTCCATTTAAATTCCTTATATTTTTTTATTCCATTCATTAATCATATTCGTTTTCTTCAGAAGCCATTGCATCTGCTTTTGTTTTATGAACAGTGCCAAATGGATGCTCAGGCGGGGCATAGATCGCGTATAATTTAAGCGATGTATTACCCGTATTGATGACATTGTGCCATTTTCCGGCGGGAATCATAATCGCATAATCATCATAAGCTTCTTCTTCAAAATCTAATTGATCTTTGCTGTCACCCATTTGCACAAGCGCCTGCCCTTCTTCAATACGAATGAATTGATCAATTGTCGGATGCACTTCTAGCCCGATATCATCGCCAACATTAATACTCATCAACGTCACCTGCAGATTATTTCCTGTCCACAACGCGGTGCGGTACGTATTATTACGCTTCGTCACCTCATCAATATTTACAACAAACGGCTCTTTACCATAATCTTTTATGCCATCTAACACTTCCTTCTTTAACGATTCAAACCGTTTAGCATTCTCTTGTTCACTAGTAAGGACCCACAAAAGTACATTACGAATTTGAGGATGCTGCGTAAGTAAATAACTGTTTTGATAGTCTCTATAACCAGCTGATCCTGCTTGATAAGCTTTTTTTAAACCATCGCGATAATTGTGAAAAGGAATTGTATCCATTTCATAGACAGGCTCTCTTCCAGTAAGCATAAAATAAAGATCAGTAAATTGTTTTAAATGAACTTTTTTTCCTTCTAAAGCATAAAGAATTTGATTTTTATGCTTTTGATTAGGCGCTGCACTTGCTAATCGGCTGTAAAGGTCAAGAGCTGAAGATTCTCTTTTAATTCTATTAAGAAGCAGTTCAGCTGCTCTTTGATACATTTCTTGATGATTCTCTGCCATAAAGCCTCGGTTATATAATGGTGTGTTCATATGACCGTAATAAGAATATGGATACATTTTGTTCATTCCCTTCAAAGGTATACAAAATTATCATATGCCTTTGTTTCGAGAAAGTACTTTTTTCTTACTTAAAATATGCGCTGTTAGTTTAAAAACCTTTGCTTTCTTAGATAATATCAACACTTTTTAGGAGTAAAGCTCGTTATGAATCCAATGTACGAATAACAAAATAGTATTTTCTTATACTAAGATTGAAAAATGATTTTAGGAGGCATGAAAAATGACTAAGCAAAACCAAAATAATTCTGCGATTGATCAAGGACGTAACAGAACAAAACGTGGAGTGGAAGAAACCGGTGATGCTATAAAAAATGCAGTGGATACTATGGAAGATGGTGCAAAAGCAGTAGTTGACCGTATTTCTGACGCAATGAAAGATGTTACAGCAAGATAAGCGGCTTTTTTCACCTGCCTAATGATGCACATTCATTTGTCGAATCGACAAATGAATGTGCATCTATTAACATAATTTGTTATTATGATCATTCAACAGATTTCTCAGCAAAACACTTCCTGCTCTAAAATCACTGTACTTTTGTAAGCGCTTAGTCAATTTTTTTTCAGCATTTCTTGTATACATCTGTTTTGCACTCTCGTTATCTGTCGCAAGCGCAAATAATTCTAAATCATCTTGACACTTTTTCATCGCGGCTAATGGATCGTTTCACAAAAAACAAACTGGATATTTTAACTAAATAAAATCCATTCTCTATACTTTCATAAAATAAAGTGGTGAAATAATTTATAACTAAAGGCTGATTATTAAAGTTTCATATCCCTAAACTTTTTTAAAACCTCTACTCAAAAGAGTAGAGATAAGAGTAGAAATGATTCTTATTGATTATTATTCGGCATCATGTTTTGCATTTGTCGGTTATTAAATCTGTTTTGAATTGGTTGTATAACAGCTCGCATCATCTCTCTGTTACGCCCTCTTGTCATGCTATAAGCTGCTATTCCTACTCCTAATAAAGAAAGCATCATACCGCCTCTGTTATTTCGTCTATTTCCAAATAGCTGAAACACCTGTTGGGATCTTCGTCCGGTATTGAATAATGCTGTTAGCCAACGCAGATTATTCATCTTCTTTAACACCTCTTTTATTTTTTGTTCAAAAGAATGATTCTTCTGACGGGCTTATTGTTTGAACCTTTCGATGAAATATGTTAATAAAATACTGACAATTATCACTTACAAACCTAATTCATTTTCAATTTAACTGAATGATCAGTATCCTTAACCAAAGCATAAATGAGTGAATTTCATTTCCTTTTATATCCATTATAATTTTTATTTTTAAGATAACAATAATGGTGTCCATTACTTAAGAAAAGAGGGAATAAACAAGAAAATGAAAGATCATTTATTAACTATATGGAATATCCTTGACCCCATTTATTACATGTTTACTCGACTTACCTATTTAGATAAAGGAATGGATGGCAAAAACAATATTTTTCGAGTCAGGCTGACTCGTTATAGAGGAAGAAATGTAACCTTGTTTGATGGAACACAAATAAAAAAGAACGATCTTTTAGTAAAAATTCATTTACACAACGTTCGCTTAATTCACGAAATGAAGCATATAAAGGGCGAAATAAGAAAAGGGCGTTTTATTTGTAAATGTGTAGAAAGTTCACTTCCTGGGCTGGTAACTTATATCAATAGTCATGAGAAAAACGGTGAAATTAAAGGAATTGTTGGGATTACATCTTTAACAACAGGCTCCAGAAGACTTGGATTTGAATCATTTTATATCATCAATCCATTTTATAAATGGTTTAAGTCGATTGCGCATCTGCCAATATGCTTGTTATCATCAGTCTCTTCTTTTTCAGCAATAAAAAAACAATTCCCTAAGTATTTGTTTATGTCAAAAGAAATGCTCCTCCAAAAATATGGAAGTTAAGTATGGTTAATCATCCGCTTGGAAATTCTCCCACCAATTACCGCTAACAATATCCTCTTCTACTCTCTATAATGATTTATGGGGAGAGGATATAATGAATATCTTTTTTATTTTTTTGTTCTTAACTTCATTACTTGTTCTTTTTTATAAAGCATATAAAAACACCGAACAGGTTGTTATAAATAGCATTAGTCTAACGAATGGCAATAACTCTGATTATCAAGAACTTCCTCTAAACGTCCTGCACATTTCGGATATGCATCTTGAAAATATTTCAATTTCTCCTGAACAATTATACAACAAACTAAAACATGAAAAAATCGATCTCATTGCGCTTACGGGCGACTTTCTAGACCGCAAACGCAGCATTCCAAAGTTAATTCCATATTTACAAACCTTTAACCAATTAGCTCCTAAGTTTGGCATCTATGCTGTATTTGGCAATCATGATTACGTCTTACGCCGAAAAAACTTTAATGTCTTAAAACAGACGTTAGAGCAGTATGGCTGCAAAACGATGCAAAATGAAAATGATACGATTACGATTAGAGGAAAACGAGTCAATATTATTGGTGTGGATGATGCTAGTACAAACAGAAGCGATTTAGCAAAATCATTTGCAGGCATAACAGAAGGATATAACTTAGTTCTTACACATGATCCAAACCTTGTTCTTCATATGAAAAACTTTCATTTTGATTACCTTCTTTCAGGACATTTTCATGGCGGACAAATCCATTGGCCTAAACCGTATCACCTTGCAAAGTTAGGTCGAAAAATGATGCGCATGAATATGGTGAAAGGATTGCATTACTATGATGGAAAAGCATTTTACATTAGTGAAGGTCTGGGGCAAACGGGTGTGAACATTCGTGTTGGCAGCCGTCCTGAAATGACATTCCATCAGCTTGCACTAGGTGAAGGTACCAAAGAGGAGACTCCAACAGCAGTATAATGTTGGAGTCTTTTTATTATCCTTTAACTTCGATAATAACATAAGATTTTTATTAATCGATAAGTTTTAAAACCCAAGCTTTCAAATCAATTATTCGTAAATATTTTGGAGAAGAATCTGTTCCAGTTACAATCATCGGGACCAGCGAATCCTGTTTATGCATCCCCCCATGACTTGCCCCTCCAACATGGGTTGGAGAGCCTTCACCGATAAATTCAAAACCAGGCTTTGCATTTATAACGAGATAATTGCCTTCATGAGAAGTTAGGGCACTGTATAATCGAGCCAATGCATCCGGGTAGTTATCATAAGAAATTTCATTGTTCTTTAATGTAAGGTCTAAAATGTCTGTATTACCTGTTAAAGACCAAGATTGTTCAAACCGATCGATGTATTCTCCATTAGGTTTAAAACTAAGCTTTTCATCGCTTCCAGAAGATATTACATCAATATATTCTTTATTTTTCCAAGCAATCACATCGATTCTATCGTCCTTCTGTAAAATTTTCGCTATATCCTCAAGCGGTAAACGCTTGAGATCTAAAGAATAAATAAACGCCATTCGCTCATTGACACCAAGTACAATTTGATCGTTTTCTTGTACTCCTTCTTTTAATTTCATCACCCGGTAAGATTTGAATAATTGTTTTAAATCAATTAATGCTGTTTTTCGATCCCCGTAGATAGCGGCTTGTCCACTGTCCCCCATCACAATCCAAATATTGTCTTGTAAAGCCTCCTCCCAAGACTCATAAGCATCTAACACGTTTTGAAGCTGTCTGTCCACTTTTTCAATTCCTTTTATATCTATCGGACCGTTTTTATGGACACTTTGGTCATGGTTCGGAAAATAAACGAGTGTAAAAGCTGGAAGGTTGCCTGTTTGAATAAGATATTTTAATTCTTGAGCAGCAAATTTATCATTGAACCCGTACTTTTGCCAAAAATGGTTATTCCGGTTTAATGGACCAAGCTGGGATAAAGCTCCGTAAGTAAACAAGTTTGGTCCGTTTGTTATCATATTTCCAAGCGGCATGAAAAAGGTTATTAATTTGGGTATTTTTAAGAGATGTTCCGTGCTCCCGCGGTACATCAGCCCATTAATCGAAGCTGATAATTTCCCTCTATCAGCGAGTTCTTCATAAATGGTTTTCACTTCTTTACTTAAATGAGTATTGTTTAAATGATAAAGAATATCTTTCAGTGACTTTACAAGACCGAGTTTTAACAGCTCTCTTATATGGCCGCCATAACTGATAAGACGTTTTTCTTTGTCATTAAACCAAACTAATCCAGGGAGTTTATGAACATCAGCATACGTACCGGTTAGAAGCGTACTATCAATATTGACAGACATCGTTGGAAAAGAGCTGACGACATGTGGATAATGGTTTCCATGCTCCATAAAAAAACTTAGTGCAGGGGCTTTTCCCTGTTTAACAGCTTCTTGAAGGGGCGGATTCATTAAGGAATCAATAATAAGCATGATCACATGTCTCTTTTTAGCTTGTGTACCCATGTTTTCTTCATCCTTTTAGTCATTTATTCAAATAAACGAGGAAAAATAACAACTGTAATGTTTCTAATTTATCAACCTCTTACCATTCCATTCATTAATATGGAATTCTTTTTCTTTTTTATGTAAATAACGTTAATAGGGGTGATTTAAAGGAGAAGGTACGATAAAGCGTCTGTCCTACCTCTAAAACTTCTGTAGTGACATTTTCTTATACTAAGGTCGAAAAACAGCTTTAGGAGGAATCACAAATAACTGAGAAAAATCGCAATCAATCTGCCGTTGACCAAGGACGTGACAGAACAAAACATGGAGTGGCAGAAACATGTGACGCCATAAAAAATGCAGTTGATACGATGGAAAATGGTGCAAAAGCATAGGGTCAGACCCTCCCCACCTAATATACAGTAGGTTGTTAATAAAAAGCAGCTATATATTTGATAAGTTTAAGAGGGCATCCTCTATTGAGACGCCCTCTATCTATGAATAGTTTATTTATTACTGACCGCGTCGTTCTTCTGACGGTTCTTCATCTAAATCTGGTTCTTCTTCATCCATATTAAATGGTGTATCAACCTCTTCACGATCACGTACATTTCTAGGATCTGTATCTAAATCCAACCCTCCATTGTCTAGATCGTTATTTCTATTATTTAGATCTGTTCCTTCATTGTCTAAATAGTTACCTCTCATATCATCTATACCGCGATCATTGTTACGATCATAGCGAACAGGTTCATAGTTCACATCTTCAGGGTCAACCATGTCATTGTTGTTATCTAAATTACATGCAGATAACACACTTAATGAAAGAAGAGCTGATACGATTAAAAACATTAATTTTCGATTCATTTTTTTCGCCTCCATATAGTTTTAATTTGAAACCATTCTTAATATGTACAGATTGCGGATTTTTACTCATTTCAAAAAAAGGAAGATTCCATGAATTATTTGGAATTATCTATCTATTGAAATGAAAATCATTCTCATGTAAAATGGAGATTAATATAATGATAATGAGAGCTATTATCATCTAAGGGGGAGATTAACTAATGAATTCTCAAGTGAATGGATTAATGGATATTTATACAATTGTCTCAAACGAGCGAAAAGTCGGCGGAGCCATTGAAGCAGAAAAGATTCAACTTCGATCAGGAGAAGTATTTGATTATCCTGTTATCACAAATCTCGATTATTCTGGTTCAGTCTTTTACCACCTTAGCTTTATTACAGATAGCGGTTCACCAATGATGGTTCATGTAAATGACATTAGCCTGATTGCTTCACCGGTTCATAAAAAAGTGTGTGACTTAAAAAATCATTCTTACAAGAAAATGAAAACAGAGGAGAAAATCCACTATTTGAAACTTCTTTGTACGGTTAATGAAGGATCCTATACGAAACCTTTTATTGACGAAGTAAAGGCAATTATCCAAGATATTGGGTATCACTCGTTAAAGCAAGATCAAGATTTCACATTCATCGCTAAAGAAAAACAATTATTTAAAATTGCCTAACCTGTAAATTTTAGAAATGAGTGATCAAGATGCGTCAAAAAAAGTTAACAGTTGGATCATTGAAACAGCAGCATACGATAAAACAAACACAAGAGCCGTTCATAAACGTTATGCCAAAGAAAATGAGTGCTTCAAACGCAAGCATCAGTCATCCATTACTTTATTCAAAGAAGTCTCCCTTAAAAGGGATCACTTTAAATCAAACGATTCAGCTATTGCAAAATCAATCATCTTTTTCAGTAAGCCTCAAAAAAGGATTCACTCTGTTAGATGCTGCGCTTACGCAAAATCAAAAAATAAATTATAAATGTAAAAAAGGTAAATGCGGCAAATGTACAGTCCAAATTTTAACAGGAGCAAACTTGTTATCTGAGTCTACTAAAAGTGAAACCGAAAAACTTGGAAGCTTGTTAGATAACGGTTATCGGCTTGCCTGCCAAGCTTGTTTCGTCAACTAACAAACAATAAAAAAAGCAGGATTGAAAAAAATCCTACTTTCCTCCTTTTGGATCTTCAAGTGTACAAATGGCACTTGGCCTTTTAATTCTTAGTACCGCACATTCATAGACGCGGAAAAAATGATTCATATGTTCACTATCCATATAGGCCGTATCAAAATCCTCAGAGATCGCCAAATCAAGATGATGTCGTCCTGTTGCGACAACAACACCTGCTTCGCCTTTAATAACAGGTGATTGATACACACCATCTGTTACAAGTTCACGAATATGCTCAATTTCAAGCACATTTGTACCTTGATGAACGCGATGAAGCAGTGCATAAAGGGAAGGAGAAACAACTAATGCATAAGGACCTGTATTTCCCATTTGCAGCAGCTTATTCCTTGCCTCAACAATATCACTAAAGGCATTACCTGATTTCATCCAATCACTGCGGATATGTGTTAAACGGCCTTTTACATTCATCAAACCGGGAAAATCAAATTGGTTTGAACCATTGAAAATAAGGTCATCTTCCAGTAATGCACATTGTGCGGCAGCATTTGCAGCTGCTGAAAAATCGATAGGAAGATTCAATGTTTTAGCTTGTTCAATATCGCGCCAATACAGCTGAAAATCTTTATATAACATTGGAATTGTAAGATGAACGCGGCGTGTTGGTTCAGTAAGTTCTAGTGAATTCCCATGGATACTAACAACTCCTAATTCGGATTGTTCATAAATATCATTGATAACAGACTGCACACCTTGACCTAATGGCCCGTAAATATCAATAAACCTTCTTCCAACTAAATTTCTCCGCGCATTTTCAATAACCGTTTCATCTAACTGATGCCAATCTGTTTCATTTAATGGCGAATCAGCATAACGTGTTAGTTTGTCCATTTTAGATAATCTCCTTTTTCGTTTTAAGACTTCCTACTGTTAACCGCTTAGCAGGCTTTCCGATAGGTTCAGAACTTCTTGAAGCAGGTGATTCTGTTGTATATTTTTCAATTTTCAAATGTTCATTTATACCCTCTTTTTCATCTGTTGGGATAGAAGCAGCTGAATTGGCAGCCCCATCAAATTGATCGTTTAGAACCTGTAGTAATTCCTTGCTTTTTTGATAATCGTTATATGTTAAATCTCTTAAACCTTGTAACGTATTTTCATGTTCTGTACTTTTAAATTGAAATAATGCCAAATCTAAATGTTCGAGAAAATTATGAAGACCAAACTTCTCTAAACTTACATCTTGCAGAAGCTTTACAAACTCATGATTATTCGTATGCTGTCCGTCCATGTTCTGTAAGAAGTATTCTAGTTTCGGGATCACACTTTCCAGCCGATCAAGCCGATGCTCCTCTTCTTCATAAATATGGTGAAAATACAAACGTTCATGCTCTTCTTTTGCATTTTCAATTGTTGGCTCTAATATTTTCATAAAGCTTTGAGCCGCTTCTTTTGTGCGAATAAAAATATCTTGAAGCTGTAAAAATTGTGCTGACACCTCTTCATCTCTCCTTTTTCCTGCATCTTTCACTATCAAATTCCGATCATCTATTGTTTTTATTGATTACATATTAAATTGTTAACCAATTAATCTACACTTATTCTAATAACTTCATATTTTTTAAACATTCTTGCTCTTCTTTTCCTCTTATATAGAACATTTTCCTTTTTAAACGCTTAGGGCAGGTGCCAAGTGAAAAATAAACAATGATACGTTGCTCTAACTCCTTGTTCTTCACGATAATTTGTCTCATACTGTTGAATCAGCTCTTTAAAAAAGGACGGTCTTTGGCAGTATTGGTCTTTGCTGCTGTTATTGGCTCCAATCTTTTTTACAGATATAAAGAAATCGCGGACTGTTTCAAAATACTCAAATTCTAGACTTTGTGTTCCGTTAATGTCAGCGGGAAACGTCTCTAATGAAAAAAGGGATTGTTTACAGATTTGATACAGCTCTTCAAACGAGTAAAACGATTGACCTAGTGAACGATCCATTGGAAGCTGAAGCTTTCTTTTTGCCCGATTATAGGAATGATGAAGCTCTTGAAAGGTAAGGCTGCCAAAAGTTGAAAAAGAAATTACACCATCCTTGGTTAACATGGCATTCAGCCGTTTGATCACCTTCTCCAAATCATTCAGCCACTGAAAAGTTGCATTTGAAATGACCACATCATAGCTTCCTTGAAGGTCCATTTCTTCAATATCCCCGCATAAAAAAGAAACACGCTGATCCTTGATTTTTTCTTTCGCTGCTTTAATCATTCCAGGCGCTAAATCAACAGCAGTAATCTTTGCTTTTGGAAATACATCACCTAATAAACGAGTTAAATAACCTGTGCCGCAGCCGATTTCAAGAATAGTTATTTCCTTTTCCCGTATGTTCTTAGGGAGTGTATCAATTAACTGTTCGGCCATCTTCTTTTGGACATTGGCATACTTATCATATGTTTTCGCATGTTCACTGAACCGCTTTTCTAAAAGCTTCTTATCAATCATTACCGAACACCTTCTTGTATGAATGTTGTGATCAGCTCTCTGCATTGATCTGTTTTTGTAAAAAACGGAATATGACCAGTTTTTTCTAAAATGGAGAGCGACACTTGTTCGTTTAGCTCTTCTTTCATAAAGATAGACGCTTTAACAGGACAAATCGTATCTTCTTTCCCATGAATGAGTAATGACGGCACATTCATCTGTTGAAGCAGTTTTCGGACATCCTTCTCAATTAAATAATCTAGTCCTATTTGAAGTGATAATGTGTGATCACCTTGACATTGATTTTTAACATGCTTTATAAATTGATCATAAAAACCGGCTTCCTTTTCAGAAATAGAAAACATTGACTCATAAAAAGCTACAAGTGTTTTCTCTTTCGCATTCTCGAGCTGTTTTTTCATCCGCTCCACGATTCGCGGATGCCAGCCGGATAAGTAGTTTTTATCACTTGTAAACCGGCTTGTGGCGCCGATTAAGATCAAACCTTTTACATTTTTAGGATATATAGAAGCTGCATCAAGCGCTGCAATCGCTCCTAACGACCAGCCTAATAAAAAAACAGGCTCGTCGATCGACTGAACGATGGTTCGAGCACGTGCTGTAATTTCAGAGCATTCGGAAATATTTCGCCAGTCTACAAATGAAAGCTGAAATCTTTTTGAAAGATGTTCTGATAACGGCTGAAACACTCCCTTTTCCATTCCCCATCCAGGAAACATGATGAGATGGACACATTTCACGCAATCACCCCCATCTCTTTTCCAACATGAGCAGTGGTTTTAACTGCCCAATCCAGATCTTCCTTACTATGTTCAGCGGTAACTGTAAAACGAATACGCGCTTCGTTTTCAGGTACAGTTGGCGGACGGATAGGAATCGCTGCAATTCCCTCTTCTTGAAGCCGTTGTGCGAATCTGATCGTATCTTCATTCCTGCCAATTAGAACGGGGACAATTTGTGACTGACTTCCACAAATGTGAAATCCGAAATCTGTTAACAGCTTTCGAAAATATGCAGCATTCTTTTTTAAAACTGTACGACACGCCTCGTCTTCTTGAACAATTTCAACCGCAGCCTTTGCAGCACCAAGTACAGCAGGAGGAAGTGCTGTCGAATAAATCAACGCGCGCATTCGATTTGTTAGATAATCAATAAGCCATTTTTCCCCGGTTATATAAGCCCCAAATGATCCAAGCGCCTTGCTGAACGTTCCCATTTTAATATCAATTTTATCTTGAAGCTTTACGTGATGGGTATACCCTTGACCACTTTCACCGTAAATGCCGCTTGCATGTGCTTCATCGACCATTAAGATTGCATTATAACGCTCCTTTAACAGCACAAGCCCTTCAAGATCAGCCATATCACCATCCATACTGAACACAGTGTCTGTAACAATTAGCTTTCGTTTATGAGGAGAGGCTTTTTTTAACAGTGCTTCTAAATGATTTAAATCATTATGGCGGTAACGCTGATGCTTCGCACGGCTTAAAATAACCCCATCAACAATGCTTGCATGATTTAATTTATCGCTAAAGACAACATCATCACGGCGCATTAATGCTGAAATAACGCCAATATTTGCCGTGTAACCGCTGTTTACTACAAGTGCTGATTCATCTTTCTTCCAATTGATAAGAACAGACTCCACTTCACTGTAAAGCGGATGATTGCCAACAATTAAACGTGATGCGGTGGCACCTGCCCCATACGTATGAGCCGCCGCCGCTGCAGCATAAACTAACCGCTGATCACCTGAAAGTCCTAAATAGTTATTTGAAGCAAGATTGAGCATTTTACATCCGTTTATGATAAGCCAAGGGCGTTCCGCGTATTTCGTTGTGACAAGACGGCGTTTTTGAGAAATTCCCTCTAAATATGTAAGTTCTTGTTTGATCTCTTCTTCCCAGTGCAGATGCTCATCAACGTTCATAACGATCCCCCTTGTCCTTAAAAAAATTTTGTTAGATCAAGACGCTCTTGAATCATCGCAATTGTCTGCTTACGACTTACATTTTCCATCCACGGCAGGACGCCGAGAACAGGTACCCCTGAAAACTGTTCAATGAGTGCTGGATTCGTTTCTTCTGCAATACCGATTTCATCCTCTTTTAACCCGTTAATCACAACCCCTAACACGCGAAGTCCGGCCCGTTTTGCATAGTCAATTGTTAACAGCGTATGGTTAACTGTTCCAAGGCTCGGCCGTGCTGTAATTAGTAAAGGAAAGCCAATCGCTTTAGCGACATCTGAAACAAGATAATCTTTCCCAAGCGGTACGGCTAAGCCGCCGGCACCCTCAACAAGAAAAATGTCATGACGAGATTTAACCTTTTTCCAAGCAGCAAGCACTTCATCAAGAGCGACTTTTTTTCCAGCTCGCTTTGCGGCAGCATATGGTGCAAGCGGCTCGTCAAATTGGAAAGGGTTGATTTCTTCTAATGTGTTCGCATCTTCTGCCATTCTTTTCAAATAAGAAGCATCACTTTCTGGATCTTCACGTTTTGTTCCGCTTAACATCGGCTTAAAAACGCCAACATCATGTCCGCTCTCTTTTAAAGCAGCAGCAATACCACCTGTAACAAACGTTTTACCAATTTCTGTGTCTGTTCCTGTTACAAAAATGCCTTTACCCATCGACAGCAGCCCCTTCTGTAACGGTTTGAATCGCTTCTTTCATAATGGCAATCATCGCTTTTAAGTCCTGAGGCGAACTTGCAAGCGGTGGCAAAAAGGCGATCACATCACCGAGCGGACGCGTCAGCATACCGAGTTCGCGCATTTTTAAGGAGACCTTATAACCAGTACGCTTCTCCCATTGAAACGGCTGCTTCGATTCCTTGTTGTTTACAAGCTCAATCCCTGCCATAAAGCCAATATGTCTAATATCACCAACATGAGCTAATTCATTAAAACACTCGAGCTCTTCTTTTATAAGCATGGATTTTTCTTTCACGTTCGCAACAATTTTCTCGCTTTCAAACAAATCAAGGTTTGCAAGGGCGACAGCACAGCCAAGTTGATTACCGGTATAGGAATGACCGTGGAAAAATGTTTTTAACTTTGTATAGTCATCATAAAATGCTTGGTAAATACGCTCATTTGTCATTGTTATCGCAATTGGAAGATAACCGCCCGTAATCCCTTTTCCTGCTGTAATAATGTCAGGCACAACACCTTCGTGGTTAACGGCGAACATTTCACCCGTGCGGCCAAAGCCTGTGGCAACTTCATCAGTAATAAGAAGAACATCATACTCCTGACATAACCGTGCAGCACCGGCTAAAAACCCCTCAGGCATTAATATCATTCCACCTGCTCCCTGCATCATCGGCTCAACAATAACAGCGGCAATTTCGTTGTGACGCTCTTCAAGCATTGCTTGTAATTCAGCCAAGCATTCATCACGGCACACATCAGTGTCTCCGCTTGAATGACGATATACATATGGATATGACACCTTATAACTTTCAAAAAGAAGCGGCTTATACACTTTATGAAAAATATCAATGTTTCCGACACTAACAGCACCAACCGTATCGCCGTGATAGCCGTTTGTCATCGTAACAAATTTTTGTTTCTCAGGTTTACCGATATTTTGCCAATATTGAAAGGCCATTTTTAATGCAATTTCAACCGCTGCGGCCCCACTATCAGAATAAAAAACACGGTCAAGTCCTTTAGGCGTTAGCTGCGCAAGGCGTTCTGCAAGCTCAACTGCTGGTACATTCGTCATCCCGAGAAGAGTAGAATGGGCGATTTTATCAAGCTGCGTGCGAATCGCATCATCAAGTTCTTTTTTTCGATGGCCGTGAACATTCAACCATACCGATGAAAAACCATCATAATATGTTTTCCCCTCCGTATCTTTTAGCAGGACGCCTTCTCCACTTTCAATAATCAATGGATCATTGTCATAATCCTGCATCTGTGTAAACGGCAGCCATAAATACTGTTTGCTTTTCTCAATTAGTTCCTTATGCTTATCGATCATTATTCTCCCCCTTCTTTTGTTAACCTATTTTTATATAAGGTTAACATTTATTTTAATCTAACCATCCCTCTAGCAATCTGTCAATATTATCTATTTCTCTTAGAAGAAAAAACAGCCTATTTTTCTAAGAAACCGAGTGAAAGAATTTTTTACACAAAAAAATAAGCCGCTATATACAATACTTGCAAAGAATATTGTATATTATGTCAGATTGTTAAGTGGAACTTATATAACTACGCTGCCAATTTTATTCCTCAAGCAATTTTCGATACTTATAATTTTTTCCCTCTGCCCCTAACTTTTATTAAAAATCGTTCTTCATAAAATTAGGTAAGTCCCTTCCATCATAAAGAGCGAACTATAAAATCTATTTTGCTTGTTATCAATGCTTTCACTTTACTCCACATCATTACCATGGTTTACCATACGAAAAATCGACAGAAAAGAATGTCACTACCCGAAGGCTATAACTGAATATCCTTTGGAGGTGGAAAACATGAACAAACTACTGATTACATCACTGCTTTCAGCTTCATTATTTAGTATGGGCGGACAAGCACATGCAGAAGACATGAATCAAACACAACTTACACATTCCTTTGAGAATATGAAAACAGAGGTAAAAACATTTCATAACTTTGAAGACCTTGAAAACTATTTAAATAAGATATTTGGAGAGAACATTCAAATAAACTCTACAGAAATAAAGAAGCACCAAACTGTGAAGGATAAACCAGCTACACAACAGCCAACACAGCAAGTTCAAGCTCCACAACAAGAAAATAAAACAACTAAAGAACAAACAAGTAACGCACTTTCTCAGGCTGAACAACAGATGGTTAACCTTGTAAACGAAGAACGTCAAAAACAAGGTTTACATCCATTAAAAGTAAATACAAAACTAACTGAAGTGGCACGTGTAAAAGCAAAAGATATGATTGAAAACAACTATTTCAGTCATCAGTCACCAACATACGGTTCACCATTTGAAATGATGAAGCAGTTTGGGATCTCTTATCGTACAGCGGGTGAGAACTTAGCCGGAAATCAAACAGTTGAAAGTGCACATCAAGGATTGATGAATTCTGATGGCCACCGTGCAAACATTTTAAATGAAAATTATACAGAAATCGGCATTGGCATTGTTGAAGGCGGACCATATGGAAAGATGTTTGTACAGTTGTTTAAAGGATAAGACATGAAATGAAAAGCATATAGTTAGTTAAACAAAAAACTAGCGCTCTATTCCCTTTCAAGACCAATTGATCTAGTGGGAATGAGGCGCTAGTTTTTTCAATTCTGTTTCCCTTAATTTTCTATCTATCAAGTTCTAATATTAATATAAATGTAAATATCTGTCCGGAAAGTTAAATTTAAAACAAAAAATACCACGCTATTTTATCAGCGCGGCATCCATGTTATTTAAAAAGGGGATGTAGTGAGAGATATTGTCAATGTCTGCCTTTAGAATAGCAAATTTAGAAGGTTTCATTTAGAATATGTAATCGTTTTGACATTATGTTATGAGTTTGAAATTTATATTTTCTCCTTTATGAAGAATACTACTAAAACCTTCTTAATACTAAATCCACAAGTAAAAATGATGGTAAAAAACGTGACAAGATCAACATTTACAGAGCCAGATCATGCTAGTATAAAAATAAGACATGAATAAATTCCTCCTTCGAGTCCAATGTCGATCTTTATTTTTTTATCGCCTACTATGAAAAGTAGGCTTCTTTTTTTATATTGATTAATAATTTCACCCAACCTCTTGATAATGTTTTATGATTGAATGGTAAAAGTGTTTGTTAAGAGCATGCTGGATACATCACCTTTTGCAACATTATAATTTTCCTGTCTAATTTCTGGCTGATTTTATTATCCGCGCATCGGAGATCTTTCTCCCATTCCAATCTCATACATATCCAAGCGATGATTATCTGTACGCTTTCTTAAGCCAAGTGCCTTCTTCAATATCATTACTATTGATTCCCTAGAATTCGTAGGATAGCATACAAAAATAACGTATATTATCTAACAAAAATATCGATTTAGATTTTCACGCACGGTATCCCTTATACAAAAAAGAATATTATCTATCAATATAAATGAATCATTTGGTATGATTCCCATTTTTTATGATAGATTAGTTAACAAAAACTGTTTCCTAATAAGAATAACATGTTAAGGTATATATAACAAAACATATTATACTATTTCTACCATTAAAAATGTTCTACTGTTTGATGTCGTTGTTAAGTTCAAATGTGAATTAAATTAATAAGGAGGAATTATGAATGATTGGAACTATTTTAAGACCTGCAAGTCCTTGCTACGAAATAGTATTATCCTTACAAAAAGTTATTAGCCCCTGCCTTGGTGTAGTTGAGAAAGTAAACATTGATTCTAATGCATATATTTATGAGTGGGAAGCTTTATTTCTAATCAAAACAGTTGTTGGTACTTATGAAGAAATACGCATTCCAGTCAGCGGACATGTAACTTCCCTTAAAGTAGAACCAGGTGATGTTGTCACACCTAATATGACATTAGCATTGGTTCAAGATGATTTTATTGTCTCTGGTAGTGATTGATTTTTAAAAAGTAAACGAGATTGTTTCGGAAAATGCATCAACATCCTTAGCAGCAACCACATTTACTAATTCTGTCTTATTTATATCAAACATCTCATTTTTAATTTTATGTAGAAATAATAGTTTAATAGATCTCTTATATAAGAATATGCAAAAAATATGTCAGTCAGTACATTGGAAATGCTATAACAATGATTAAAGTTTCTAAATCTCTAAATTTGCAAGCCCTATGCAAATCTTAATTGATTAGCAACATCAAAGAAAGGAATTAATATAGCGTTTATCTTACAAATTCTTTTTCATTTTTAACGTTATATTGAGCCTTATGTCACGCTCAGTTAATGAAGGATTTGCTTCGAATACTATAGCATAAACCCCTTCCCTGTATCTAAGGACGAATTGGAAATCTACTAAACAATTTTAAGATTCCTCCTTACATAGGAACAAACAGTCCCTGTTATTTAAACGGGGACTGTTTGTTGTTTTACAATCATTACCTTTAAATAATTATAGGGAAAACATAGAATAAGATCATTACCACAGCCGAAATTTCACCGTTTAATTTTATGAATTAATTGGTAAAAATAGATTGATAAAATAATATGTTTCTGCTACTATAAATGTAATTGGCAGAATTTCCGTTTAATTAATTCACTCAGCGAATAAAGTGATGAAAAAAGCGTAATTTTCTTGAACAGGAATGCAGCAAACTCTCCATTTCGTAAAAGTAATAATAGACGATAAACCTTCCTTAACACATGATTACGACCAGTCACCTTAGCTAACCCTACTTCTTTATCAAACCAAATGAAAGCGCTTACTGCTAATAACTTGTATCCTTAGTTCATTCAATGAAGAAAAAAAGTAAAGAAAGCATCATTTTCTTGAAAGGAGGCGTGACAAATCTATACTTTTTGAACATGCAATTTTTGGAGCGCGGCAGCTATATTCAATAAATATCCTATCACATCCCTCCCAATAAAATAAAAGCGCTTAAAAGAATCTTTAGTTATTATAAAATGATCAAGCTTACATAGTGGATAACTTTGTCATTAACAGAATGTGATACAAATCGGCTGGTTGTTACCTCTACTCCCAAAAGTCTCTGTTCTGAAATTAATAAATTTTATTAGGAGGGAACATTATGTTACGTCAAATAAAAAGTAATGCTTTCTACAAACTTTTATTCATTTGTATTTGTTTTTCTGTGGTTATTATTTATTCTGCAGGCCCCGCTTTGGCTCGTGATAGTAAATATACCCGCCAAGGATCTGGACCCATGTATTGGATGGCGTATGAAAATCCTTACTCAACAAATGTTGCTATTCCAGAAGACCGATGGAAGAATAATGTGGATTGGATTGCAGAAGAATTTCTTCCTTATGGATATGACATGGTTAGTTTGGATGGGTGGATTGAAGGAGCAACTCAGACAACACCGAACGGTTATGTATTGAAACATAATGATAAGTGGCAGTATACATGGAAAGAATGGGGAGACTATGTGAAAGGAAAAGGACTGAAATACGGAATTTATTACAATCCACTTTGGGTCACTCCAGCAGCCGTAAATGACAGCTCCAAAACTGTCATTAATCATCCGAACCTAAAAGTTAGGGATATTGTCAACACAGAAACAACCACAACAGACTGGAATGGCGTGACGCTTCCGGGGGATCGATTTGTAACGGATCAAGGAGAAAATTCACTTTATTGGGTGGATGTTAATAAACCTGGCGCTGAAGATTATATTAAAGGATATGTTCAGTACTTTAAAGATGCCGGCGCTGACTTTCTAAGAATTGATTTCTTGTCATGGTATCAAACAGGCTGGGATGGCGGTTTAAATAAAAAAGTTGGGAATGCTCATTGGGATGAATATGAAACGGCTCTCCGCTGGATTCACGAAGCTGCAGGTGAAGATTTAACCGTTAGCCTTGTTATGCCGTACTTGCAGAATCATGCAGAAGTAGAATTAAAGTATGGCGATATGGTTCGCATTGACGAAGATGTGTTTAATGGAGGTTGGGATCATGTTAGCGGACGCAGTCAAACATGGCAAGATGCATGGTCTCAATGGAAAAATCCGTTCCAAGGCCTAACAGGTTTCTCTGATGTTGGAGGACGCGGTCAAATGATCCTCGATGCTGACTTCATCAGGATGAACAGGTATGGATCAGCATCTATAAATGATAATGAAAGAAGATCAACAATCTCTCTATACACATTGGGAGGGTCTCCTATAGCCATTGCTGACCAATATGACACGATTAACAATACAGGATCAAACAATGAACGTTTTTATCAAAATTCTGAAGTTATTGAATTAAATAAACTTGGTCTTGTAGCAAAGCCCATTTACAAGAATGCTAATCCTTTTTATCCTGGTGAAGGATATGAGGAAGGAACAAGCCGTGATACTGAACGCTGGGTCGGTCAACTTCCAAACGGTGAATGGATTGTCGGTTTATTTAACCGCTCTGATCAAAACGCAATTAAAAGTATTGATTTCATCAGTGAATTAGGATTAACCGGAGAAGCTGAAGTGCGTGATCTATGGGCACACCAAGATCTAGGATACATGAAAAATTACTCTGCCAATATAGAGCCGCACGATGTTAAATTACTGAAAGTCATACCTCGCAACAGCAGAAAATATGAAGCAGAAGCGGCATCTTGGATTGGAACGAATTTTAATAATAACCATGCTGGATATTCAGGTTTTGGTTTTGTTGATAAATTTGAAGCTTCTTCAATAACTAATAATGCGGGACCAAAAATCATGTTTGCTGTCGAAGCTCCAGAAGACGGATCTTATTGGTTCAACTTCAAATATGCCAATGGAACAGGCGGAGAAAGTTCTACAACCGTTTATGTGAAAGATGGATACAATAAAACGATTACAGAAAATACATCCATTGTCCTACCGGCCACATCAAGTTGGAGTTCTTGGGGAAATAAACATGTTGAATTAAAATTAAACAAAGGATTAAACTTGATTACAATTGAACGTGCTCCTTCTGACACAGGTGCATTCAATCTCGATTATATTGAGTTTACACCTCATTGGGGAAATTTAGTCCAAAACTATGGTTTTGAAACCGGCGATATAAGCGGCTGGACACCATGGCATCCAAGCGGTCAAACAGCTGCGTATGGCGTGGATTCCAATGATGTGAACAGCGGAAAGAACAAACTGTTTTTCTACTCTTCTTCAGCTTACAAGCAAAGTTTACATCAAACCATAACCGGTTTAGACGACGGAACTTATTATGTTACAGCTAAAGTGAAACGGCAAGGTACTCGACCTACTACGGCTAGAATGGAAGTAACTCAGCACGGTGGTTCCGATGTTTACGTAAATATACCAGGCACTTCGGAATATCAAAATGTATCCGCTAAAGTCACTGTGACCAATGGTAAAATAGATGTTGGATTCTATGTAGATTCCCCAGGAGGAACATCTCTTCAGGTAGATGATGTAAAAGTTACTAGAGTATCGTTGCAAAATGCCAACTTTCAGGATGATTTCCGGGGATGGACAAGATCTGATATGGCTTTGATCAAAATCAATAATGAAAACAACAACGCTTATGCCAATATTACAAGTTCATCAACATTCACTTCAAATTTGTTCCGATATGAATCATTACAAACAGGAACATATACGCTTAAAGCTAAGGTTCGCCGCAGCGGTTCTTTTGATACTGCTGGTCTATATATTAATAAAGGCGGTCAGAAATATAAAAATATCCTCTTCCCCGATCATTCGAATTGGACTGAGGTGACCATTGATAACATCAGCCTTACACAAGACGAAGTGGTTAAAATCGGAGTATATGCAGAAGGCAGTCCAAACGCCTGGCTGCACATCGACAAAGTTTGGTTGGAGAAGAACTAAAACTTTGAGAAGCAGTATAATGTAACAGGAAGAAGGTTTTGCTTAAAAAATATAAACCCCCACTTCATACCTTTACGGATTATTATGAAGTGGGGGATTTTTGTAAATAAGGCCTCTAGCTAGTTGTTAAAACCATAATCTGCATCAATGATCTTTTCGATTGGATGTCCATCCTCTGTCAAATTTTCAATTTCAGCTCCTAAATATAGATCTGTCTGGAAATATCCATTCTCCGGTAAATCAACGTTAATAGTATGTGTTCCCGGTTCATAAACTTTTGTGATATTATCATAGGCCGTCTGCCCCTCATATGGTTTTCCGTCTTCTCCAGGAACTACTCCATCTGGATAAACATAGCTTGTAAAGCTCATCTCGACTGGATCCATCCCATCAGGAACCGTAAATGTTGCCGTCCCTTCTGTTACATTCGAATTAAAAAATTGGTCGAGCGGACGTTCAGGTATAATAGATTCGTTTGAGTCAGTTGTTTCTTTAACCGTTATGGACTCGCTCCACAGTTCTCCTTTTCCGGGATGATTTGGACGCTGGTAAGCTTTAAACATATAATTTCCAGACTTAAGCTGTTCTGGTGTATAAGTGAGTACCTGCGTTTCACCAGGCATTAATTCTTCGATCACTCCTGTATCGACAATCTCACCCTCTTTTGGATTTCCCTTTTCCGCCCAGAAAACTTCATAGATGACTTCTCCCTGCATTGCTTGAGAATCCTCACCATTTTTTACGATGGAAAAAATACCGTCAGAATTTATATTTTCTTCGCTAAATACTAGTGAACTTCTATCCCATGCTGATTCATTTATGGTAAATGGAGATTTCATCTCTTTGTGAGTATTTGTTATATGATTCCCTTTTTGAACCTGCTGATGTTTCATATTATCAGCTAGTGCAGTATCTGCAGATTGTATAAATGGGATAGCCAACAAGGATGCTGTAATAAGACTTGCAGAAACTTTGTTTACCTTCTTCAAAATAATCCCTCCAGTTATATCGTTTGATAGATTGGATTCTTTATTATTGTTTCATGATTTCTTCACTTTTTAGTGATGGTTAACATTTAATTTTTATATTCTACAACAACCATATCCCAATATTTTAAAGATGGAACTTCGAATGTCACCTTTTCATTTTCTTGATTAAAGGTTAAGGGAATGGAGACCCCATCCTTTACATCGGGAGAAGCAAACCAAATCTTATCAACTATACGATCAGTTTGAAATGATAACTGCAGCTCTTTTCTTACATTCGGTTCTTTTTGCTGTCCATCTGTATCTCTCCACTCTAGTGTCGAGGCATCAAATAAATTAATAAGATGGAAGATTTCTCGTTTTCCTTTCTTTTTAGAAAACGTCCACAGCGTTCCTTTTTCAGGATTTTCACGAAGATGCACCCAATTTTCCGTAGAAAGCTTCGTCTCACTTGGGACTACTTCATCACGAAGGACATTTTCATAGGCAACAAGAAAGTCATAATACGTTTTAAGTTTTTCTTGTAATGATGGAGAGACGGTTAAGTTGTTGTGCGGAAAATATTCCTTTGAAAGCAGGTGTTCTCCAAGTTCTATATGGGCACCGCCGGCAGCAAAAATAACCGCATCCGTTAACAAAATCCCTGGCTCATTAAACACACCTTTTTGATTGGAGAGATCATAATTCATATAAGCCGCTAACACGGTATTATACTTTCCATGACTAAACTCCTCATTTTCATCAATAATCTTTTTCAAATCTCCATACGTGTCATATGGTGACCATACTTCCGTATAAAGAAATTCAACCGGCGACTGCGCAATATTCCATTGTCCATATTGGTTTACAGCATTCATGACTAATTCCTGATTCATATGCTTCTTTGCTGATTTTAAAAAAGGTTCAAACGTTTCTGGAAGATGAACCTCTTCCCCAGCTGCGTTAAATACACGGCCGCGATCACCTAACTGATCAATATGCCAACCATCAAAGTTAAGATGCTGAAACACATTGTTCTGCTGATCAAATAGATACTGCTGCCACTCTTCATTCCCCGGGTTAACTAAGAAAATATCACTCTGCCAATCCTTAGGAAGTGGATGATAATCGTGCTTGTCCATCTGTTGGTCTTTAAAAAGACGCCACTCTTCTTTTACTCCGTCTTTTTCAGCCTCTTTAAAGGCACCGTACAACAAATTATAAGCCATTGCTTTCATATTTTTTTCATGGGCATGATCAATGTATTGTTGAATGGTTTCAAGGCTGATTGGACGATTCGCAATATCCAACCAAGATGAAACAGGGAGATCACCATTCATTTTTAATGGTTGATGATGCTGAAAATGCCAGTCATAAAACTGCAAACCATTGACATGATAACGATTCAACTTTTCGATCACTTGATTTATTGTTGACTTTGGAAGACCTGAAAAATCAGATAAATAGCCGTACCTTGGAAACTTACTCCAATCAGATGACACATCAATCCCAATCGTTTTGCGATCAACTTGTTGGTCATCCATATACAAGGATACCTCCATTAAATAACCTTTATAGTCTGCTGGAGGAGCCTGCCATTTCCACTCGACTTGTTTTTCTTGTGTAACAGAAAAAGATTCACTTTCTATCAGCTCATTTAAATGCCA
Source organism: Bacillus taeanensis (assembly GCF_003318295.1). Taxonomy (GTDB): domain Bacteria; phylum Bacillota; class Bacilli; order Bacillales; family UBA6769; genus Maribacillus; species Maribacillus taeanensis. The sequence continues at coordinate 57,555 of NZ_QOCW01000022.1, read as the reverse complement.
ATACTGAACTTTCACATCGATTTTTTCAGAACTTTTCTTATTCAGTATAAGAGTTGAGGAAACCGTGTTCTCCGGTGAATATTGCGCTTTATCGGTTATTAAACTTTGGATAGCTGGGGCATCTTCCCTTTTCTTTTTATCATTAGAAGTTGTTATGATAAAAATGATGCCGATAATTATACTTGTGATGAGCAGGAAGAAAAGCAATTTTTTACTCATGTTCATTTGCTCCCCTTTATTATTTGACTGACATGAAGAAGTTGATCTAAAAAAGAATCAGCCCCCTCGCATAATATATAACCACTATATATTTTATAAATATGAGAGGGGCCGACCCTTATCAATCAACTTTTTTTAAACTATAAGAAACATATTTTAAATTATTTGTAAGTGTCCCTACCTTGCACTTTCTGTTCCCTTTATTATTTGGCCTTTCCATTCAAGAAGACTTTTACTTCCTTGTCTTCTGATACTGGAATGTTTACATAAAGAGTCGATTGTGCTTCATCATAGAAATAGGTTTCACTTGTTTGTTTGACTTCCTCCACGCTGTTTACTGCTTTATATTTGCTGGATGCAGCTTGAATTTTGCGCGGTTTTTCTACATGATTAAGCTTTAACGTGTAGGCTTCCAACTGAGAATCTTGATAGTTTTGAACTTCTTTTTCTTGTGTAAATGTTACAAGTTTTTTATTTTCATTTGTGACTGTAAAGTTTGTAACATTGTATTCGCCTTTTTTGTAGTCTTCCGTTTCACTGTCATCCTCATAGAAGGAGTAAGAAGCTTCTTGATCTAAATACGTATCCAGTACAAGATTTGTTAATGGTTTTTCACCTGTGTACTGCTGAACTTCACGGCGTGGAATGATTGAGTCTTTCTTTACATAGATTGGAAGAGTTGCAAGATCTGCTTCTTTATGAATTGTTTGACCGCCTTTAAACTCTTCTCCTGTCCAGTAGTCTACCCAATTCTCTCCTGCCGGAAGGTATACGTCACGGGAAGTCGCTCCCTCGTAAACTACCGGTGCCATCATAAGCGAATCACCGAACATGAATTGATCTTGGATATTATGTGTGTTCTCATCCTCTTGGAATTGGTACACGAGCGGCTGCTGGATGAGCTTGCCGTTTTCAGTCGTTTCTTTAAAGGTATTGTACAGGTAAGGCATCAATTCATAACGCAAGGAAATGTACTTGCGGCTGATGTCCTCGACTTCCTTGCCAAACTGCCATGGTTCTTGTCTGCTCCACTCTAAAAGATTACCAGCATCTGTCTCCATCGGGCTCTGACCGGCATTATTGTAATGGTCGCGGGAGAACGGATAGAAAGCGCCTACCTCAATCCAACGCGCAAACAATTCCGGCGTAGGTACAACCCCTTCGTGAGGTTTTTTCGCAAAGCCACCGATGTCGTTTCCTACCATCGCGAAACCTGTCAAACCGACATTCGCATTTTGGAAAATTGAAATTCTGAGCATTTCCCATTCGCTCCAGTTATCGCCTGTCCAGGTTGCTGTGGCGTAACGCTGAGTACCTGTAAACGAAGCACGCGTTAAAACAAACGGTCGCTCATTCGGTTTCAATGTTTTAAATGCTTGATCTGTTGCTTTGTTCTCCAGGTGAGCGTAGATATTGTGTGCTTCTTCATGCGTCATTTTTCCGCCATCATCCGTTTCGAAAACAGTATCGAGCGGTAAAGACCAATAGTCTTTCGTACTAAAGTTAGCCGGTTCATTCATATCGTTCCAAATACCGTCAATGCCTTTATCAAACATCATTTTATGCCAACCTGCCCACCAATCTCGGGTTTCTTGCTTTAAGAAGTTCGGGAAAACAGATTTGGATGGAACACCCCATGGCCAAACTTTACCCAAATAAGGGGTTCCGTCTGGATTTTTAGCCCAAAGATCTTTCTCTGTCCCTTCCGTATAAGGAAGATATTCCGGTTGGCCAGGATCTGGTACACGCATTGCCGGATCGACAATTGCGACCGTATGGTAATTCTGTCCTTCCAGCATTTCGTTCAAGCCATCTGGATCAGGGAATTTATCGCCGAAGAAGAACGTTTTATAATCGTCCATCCATTCGATATCGTACCACATACCGTCTGCTGGGATTTTCTTTTCGCGGTAAGTTTGGGATACTTCCTCAAGGTCTTTCTGATGATAACCCCACGCAGCTTGATGGAATCCCATTGACCATTTTGGAGGCATTTGCATCTTACCGGTTAGATCAGTATAACGGTCAACAACATCTTGAATCTCTGGGCCGTTAATGAAATAGTAAGTCAGTTTTCCGCCATCAGCGTGGAAGTAGTAGTAATCATCACTTTCAGCTGCCATGTCGTAGTAAGAACGGTATGTGTTATCAAATAAAATACCGTATGAATTTGTTCCTTTTAAACCGATAAAAAACGGAACAGAGGAGAAAGTGTATTTTGAAACCGGTTGTGGCTGATTCTCGCGGTTCCAAACTGCAATATCTTTACCGCGGTGGTTCAAACCAGTTGTTTTCTGTCCGAATCCGTAAAAATCTTCGGTTTTGTCGGTTTTCTTGAACACATAAGGCTTGCCGTTCTCGTACCCTACGCCCTGCTCCGCGTCCTCGTTGATAACGTTCCCGTCTTTATCCAAATATTTGATTCCGAACGGACTCTTCTTAATATGTACAGTTAAGCTGTCGGAAGCCAAAACGATTTTTTCGTTATCTTCAGTCATTGTAAATTCAGCCGTATCCCAATCAGTTTTTGCGATACCTACAGAAGTATACTCTTTCTCGCCTTTTTTCAGGACCGACACTTTGGAAATGTCAGGAGACAGCAAGCGGATATAAGCTTCCATTTCTCCCAAGTTCAGCTTAACGCCGTTTTCTAATTTTGTGACTTCTTGCACTTCCATCGGTCCTTGCAGATTGTTTTGATCCAGAGGTCTTTCCGGATGCACATGCTGCAAGTTGCCGTTCTCATCAACCATTTTGCCTTCCCACATTTGGGCCCCTGGGGGAGCCACAAGCTCTGCAGCCGATGCAGCTTTAGGCATTAGAGGCGCAACAGTTCCAGCAGCAGTTCCACTAGTCACTACTGTAGCGGCAAGTAACATGGAAGCACATTTCTTGTTTAACTTCTTCTTTTTTAATTTCATAGCTCTCTCCTTCTTCGATTTAAATTAAACACAGACAAACTTTCAAATGGAAAACTACTTCACACCAGCTTATTTTTTCAGATCCTTTCTCTCCTCTCCCCGATCATTTTCAACCAAGCGGAACCTTGTTTTCCTAGGCTTACTACTAAGTTAGCAACTAAAGGAGATCTAAACAATCGGAAAAAAATCCTATTCGATTGTTTGAAAGCGTCCTCAAACCGAGATGGAAAGCGGTTTCGAAATACTCTTTAAATAAAGGTAAAATAGCGCCAGCCTTAAGTTTTTGTTATTCCTTTTACACCGGGCAGATAATTTCTAGTCTTAGATTTTAAAAATGTGTAATTTCAGAAAATATAGTTCAAAAGAACTAAATAGATGTACGCTTTTCTGACTTGTATACTGGATCGTCAACCTTTTATTTATCGTTTATCGCTTAAAATATGACACTTAAACAAGCGTTTTTTCCTTATTAATTATTTAATTGAAAATATAGGATATCCTTAGTTCCTTTTAGCGGAAACTTAGGAGGGGTAAAATTTTTCGCTCTTCATTAAAAATAAAACACCTTTATATATGGGAGAGGACAAAAATGATATGTTAATTAATAGATAAAAGGCTGGACAAGCAGGCTGTTTCCAAAAACTTCATTGGTAAAAGGCGCTTCTCAACCTGTACAATGAGTAAAGCAAGAAACGAATAAGGCGGGGTGTTATGTTCCAAAAATTTTTATTATCCAGAAGCTTTTCATCGAAAATCATAGTGGCCTTTCTGCTCGTGATATTGATTCCAACGCTTTTTATTTGTTTGGCTTTTTACTGGGAGTCTAATTCTATCTTAAAGAGAAACGTGCGGGAGTCCACCGTCCAAATCGCCAAACAGACGGCGGAGTCGCTCTCTTTCATATTGAATGTTGGAATCGATACCTCCGATTTTATTAGCAGTGACACGAATATTCAACGTGCTATTTTACAATTGAATAACAGAACAGCAAGCGAACAGAGAAAAGATTCTCAATATATTAATACCTTATTGAATAATTCCGTCTATTCCAACTCCTTCGTCAAAATTATTTATGTGTTAAAAGAGGAAGGCATCGGATGGGGAAGCGGTACTTTTGCCGAAACAAACCTTAACAACATACAGCTCTCTGACCAGGAATGGGTGAAGGAAGCCAAGCTCAAGGATGGAGCTTTGGTTTGGCAAGGAATTCAGTATGATCTTTTCCACGGTGGCAGCGTTAATACGGACTTGGTTCTTCCCGTTAGCAGAGTCTTAAAAGATTTTGACACCATGAAAAATATCGGACTTGTGCAGGTTCATTTGGACGGGCGATCCATTCTGAATACGATTGAGTACTTGAAACTCGGGGAGACGGGAAAGTTTTTCGTCGTGGATACCGAAGGAAGGATCATGATCGATTCCAATCTCGACATGATCAACAAGAAGGTGGAGAATCCCAACTTGTACAGGCATATTGTGGGAGACGATGCTGTGGAATTCGAGTTTGCCGTAAAAGGGGTTCCTTATTACGGTGTTAAACAGCCTTTGAGCAACGGCTGGATGCTTGTAGGTACTGTTCCAATCCATGAAATCATTGGACAGTTGGATCGTCTCCAATCTTGGATATTTTTCTCCTCTGGTGTCTTCTCCTTAATTGCGATCGGCATCGGCCTTTTTACTGCTGGATGGGTAACCAAGCCTGTAAAACAGCTTACCCAGAGCATGCTGCGGGTTAAACAAGGGGATTTAAAAGAAAGAACGACCGTTAATTCCTCCGATGAGATCGGCTTTTTGAGCAATCAGTTTAACGAAATGCTTCATGAAATCGAAAACTTAATGCAGCAGGTGGAAAGTGAGCAGAGTGAAAAATATCATGCAGAGCTTCGGGCTGTTATGCACCGGATTAATCCGCACTTTCTCTATAATACACTTACCACCCTTCGTTGGCTTATTGATTCGAATCAAAACGAACGAGCTTCTCTCGTATTGTCAGCACTGAACCATCTGTTGGAAGCGAACATGGGGAAAAGTGGAAGCATCATAACGGTAGGAGAGGAACTGGACATTATCCGGAAGTATTTAGTCATTTTAGAGCTTCGCTACGAAAAAACATTCCATCTGGAGCTGGATATTGAACCGGGTACAGAAAAAATCCCCATCCCCCGAATGCTCCTGCAGCCTGTGGTAGAAAACGCCATATTCCATGGCATCGTGCCCAAAAATACGGATGGACGAATCTCGATAAGGATCCATTTTAATAACGGAGATATAGAATTTCTTATTAACGATGACGGTTTGGGTATCAGGAATGATAAGTTGAAGGAATTGAATGATCCGAAAACTGCCGTCGAAAAGGGAAATATCGGTATCGGTTTACGTCATATCTTTGACACACTAAGGCTGTATTATGACCAAAATTGGGAATGGTCTATTTCTAGCGAGCCGGAGCAAGGTACGACAGTACGCATTTTGCTGAAAAGAATAGTGGAATCTTCCATTAAAAACTAGCTGAACAGGAGGAATAATATGTATAGAGTTCTTATCGTCGATGACGAACCTGTCATTCGTAAAGGAATCACTGCCTTTGTTGATTGGGAAAAGGAAGGAGTAATAGTCGAAGACCAATACGCCAACGGCGCCGAAGCACTGGCTGCTCTTGAAAAACGTTCCTATGATATTCTCATTACGGATATCAAAATGCCTTTGATAGGCGGCATTGAGCTTATGCAGCAAGCACTAAAGCTTTACCCATTTCTCAAAGTGATCCTGATCAGCAATTACAACGACTTTGAATACGTAAAAGAAGGACTTAAGCTGGGGGCAGTCGATTATTTGTTAAAACTAACCTTAAAAAAGGAGGACCTTCTCGCCGTGCTTCGGCGGTGTATCTCCATGCTGGAAGAAGAGCGGAAAAAGGATTCCGAACTAAACCATTACCAACAGGGAGCCGTTTATCTGGCACGGAAAAATGTCGAACAGGAAATCAAACGATTAATCGTGCAGGAGCAAACCTCCCCTTTGCCAACCGATTGGGCCCCCGCATGGTTAGAAAGTTCCTATGCCTGTGTCTATCTTATGCTGGATGAAGCAGAGGAATGGATTGAAAACCACGGCTACCTGTATGTACAGTTCCTATTGGAGGAATGGCAGAAAATGTTTTATATGCAAATTGAGGAAGGAGCCGCACTGCTTGCGGATGAAAGCTGCATGTTTCTCATTTTACCGAACCAGGATAAGAAAGCGAAACAGCGGCTTCTCAATTGGAAGCAGTTATTGGAAAAGGAATGGCATGTTTCAACGTCAGCCGGCTTTGTGACAGAACAAGGTATAGATAGCATTTTCAAGGGGTTTGCCAACAGCCACTCGGCATGCCAAAGGCGATTTTTTGAAGGACTGGGCGGTCTGTATGGTATAAACAGTTCAGAATTATGCATGAAAAAAGAAGGACATCATGATTGGACGTCTTTCTTCGAAATGATTCACAATGGCGATCCGATTTCCTCTGCGATTGAAGTCGCGCTTGAACGCTGGAAGAGCGGAAATTTGACCCCGGAACAAGTGCGGCAGGAGGCATGCAGCCTTATCACGGGTGCTTATCGTTTGCATGGGGACGCAGAATCAATGCTCCCTGAACGTCATGATTTGCTTTGCCGGGCGGAGACAATGGAACAAATGGTATCCCTTCTAATTAGTCAACTGGAAGAAATCGAGACGCCCTTTATACGGAAACTGACTGATACTGGAGACGACGAGCAGGTGATCACGAAGGCGCTGGAATATATATCCGCGCATTATACCGAGAACTTAACACTTCAGAGTGTAGCGGATATCGTTCATCTCAGTAAAAGTTATTTCAGTCTCTACTTCAAAAAACAAACAGGAAGAAACTTTGTTGATTATTTGATCGAGCTGCGTATTAGAAAAGCAAAGCAGCTATTGGTGCAAAATGAAAGTCGGATTTACGATGTAGCGAGGGTCTCAGGCTTTAAAGATGTAAAATATTTCAGCAAAGTGTTTAAGAAAGTAACCGGATTAACCCCGATGGAGTATAGGGAAAAATACCAGACAACAAGATCGTCTAATGATTAAGAAAGGAGGGTTACGTTATGGATTGTCGGTGGGTATCCTTTTTACTAATTCTAGTATTGCTTACCGGGTGTAGGAGTCCGTCCATGATCTCTGATCCAAAGAAGGTTCAAACACTTCAGGATCACGAAAAAACCGTCATTACTTTTTGGCACACATACAATGAAAAAGAAACCAGGTTACTGGAACAAGAGTTGATCCCTGCTTTTGAGCGCGAGCACCCAAACATTCAGGTAGAGTCTATAGACTTGGCTTTTAATAATGAATTAATTAACACCTTAATCGCACGAACCTCTTCCAAGCGTGGCCCTGACGTTGTACGACTCCATATCGCCTGGATTCCCGAGTTTTTATATAAAGAGCTTCTTGAACCGTTGAGCGGGTTCGGTGATTTCGAAAACATCCGAAAAAGGTTTAATACAAATTTAATGAATATAGGTCTCTATAAAAATAATTATTATTCTTTGCCGCTCAACATTTACACGAAGGCTCCTATCTTTAACCGTGAACTTCTGAAGCGTGCGGGCTATTCCAAGCCACCAATTACGATGGACGAAGTGCTGGAGCTTGCCCGACGTTATCAATATACTATTGGACTCAGGGGTTTAGGACCATGGGATACTATTCCATACATTTATAGTCTTGGCGGATCCTTTATTGACGAGCATGCCAACAAAGCTTCTGGATATTTAAATAGTGACGAAACCATCCATGCTGTGGAGCAGTTAACAGCTCTTTTTAAGGAAAATCTCATTGATCTTCCGCAGGACAAGCTAGGTGCAGTAGAAAATTGGGAACGGATAAAGGCCGGAAATATGCTTATGACAGACGATGGTCCCTGGTTCTACAGTTTATTAGATAAATCAGAATTTGATAGTGCTCTAAAGCTAACCTTTCCTGTACCATTTCCACAAAATAATGGTCCTGCTTCAATAATTGGCGGCGAAAATCTGGTCATTATGAAGGACAGTAAACGGAAAGCTGAGGCATGGACGTTTATGAAATGGATGACAGGAAAGAAAGCACAGTTATTACTCTTGGAGCATACCGAATTAATACCGACTAACCTAGAAGTGGCCAAGGCTTCGACAATAACTAGAGATTCTTACCTCTATCCTTATAGAGAAGATGCGAAAAATGCCATCCTGCTCCCTCTCGTTAAGAACTGGCGTAAAATCGATGGAGTGTATACGGAATACATGAATAAAATATTTGAGGGTGAATTATCGGTTAAGGATGGTTTGGACCGCGCGGCGGCTGAAATAGACAGGCTCTTAGCCGATGACCCCGTTACAAACTAAACATAACGAACATTACCTTTTTATTATTATAAAAGCAAAAAAGAGGTTGGATTTGAATGTACACAACCTCTTTTTTCGCAAACAAAATTCGTATAAGCGAAAATATTAAACTATTTGGACTATATAATACACAGCTAAAATCCACTTTTTAATTAGTAGTCGTAATTACTTGTGCTTCAGCAGTAGATACCTTTGCCGTTTTCACCAATAACATATCGGTTTCTGTATCGTAGTACCAAACATCGTTCCCTGCTTCAACTGCTTCTTTAGAATCAACTAATGTTAACTTTGTACCGTTGCGTTCCACAGATCTAACTTCTTTATTATTGCCCGCATTAACCTTTATTTCTGTAACCCATGTTCTCTCTTCAATCTGTCCGTCAAAGCTGCCATTCATCGTTTCAATTTTAAGTGTCACATTACCTTCTTCCGATACTGCTGACGAAAACACTGTATCAGTCGACTGACGGGTTTCATATTTGTAGGTTTTACCGTCATCTTCATATAAAGTAAAGCTTGAAGATTCTCCGTTTTGTTTTGGATAGACCTTCAATGTTATCTCTGATGCAGGTCTTTCATTTGTATAATTTTGTACCTCCTGCTGCGGAATAATCGCACCTTCTTTTACAAATACCGGAATCTTAGACAAGTCCGCCTCATACTCAATCGTTTGCCCTCCCGAAAATGTTTTCTGGGTAATCCAGTCATACCATGTACCTTCTGGAAGATAAATACTTCTCTTAGAAACGCCTTCCTTAGAAATAGGAGCTACCAGCATATTTGGACCAAACATCCATTGATCTTGAATACCATATACATTTGAATCCGCTGCATAATCCATGACAAGTGGTCTCATTAACGACACATTTCCGTCTGTTGTTTGCTTGGCTGCTGAATAGATGTAAGGCAGTAGTCGGTAACGCTGTTCAATGCTTTGTTTTACAATCCCTTCTGCTTTCTCACCAAACACCCAAGGCTCTCTTGTGTTTGTTGGATCCCCACATTCACAATTATGCGCACGGAAGATCGGCATAAAGGAACCAGCCTGCATCCAACGTGTATATAGTTCAGCAGTAGGTTTGCCGTTAAATCCACCAATATCTGTTGTAAAATAAGGCATACCAGACATCGAAGAGCTTAATCCTAATTGCATATTGTGCGTAAAGGACTCCCAGCTTGCATCAACATCCCCGCTCCATACCGTTGCCCCATATTTTTGAATGCCAGAAAACCCGGAACGTGACAAGCTCCATATCCGGTTATCACTGTAGCTTCTATGACCGTTATAGAAAGCTTTTGCTTCGTTTAATGCATAGACATTTCTAATTTCTGCTGCGCTTCCCTTGGAGAAGTGGTGTCTTAACGAATCCATCTCTATTTCTGGTTCATTCAGATCAATCCAATACCCTTTCACACCGGCATCATGTAAGAGTTTCACCTGTGCATTAAACCAATCTACAGCTTTTGGATTGGTGAAGTCCACTAACCCTGCTTTACCATACCAAGCGTCATAAATTATTGTATTTCCCGAAACGTCTTGAACAAAGTATCCATTCTGATCGCCTTCGTTAAAATTGTTCGCCGTTACTTGAATGTACGGATCTACAATCGGTACTGTCTTGATCCCTTTTGTCGCTAACTCCTCCATGCTTTCTTTTGGATTAGCAAAAGCTTCAGACCACGTCATATCAAAGTAATGATTCTCTTTGGCCCAATAAACATCAAGAATCATACCATCTAAAGGAATTTGTTTTTCTCGAAAGGTATCGACGATCTGATTCACTTCTTGCCAGCTCTTATATCCATACTTAGATTGGATATAACCTAATGCCCATTGTGGAGGCATCGGAGGAGTACCTGTTAAGCTTGCAAAACTTTTCATAATATCAGTGAGAGTACTTTCCTTTTCACCAGCCATAAAATAGTAAATCATTTCCCCATTTGGTGCATTGAAAGAATACTTTCCACTATCTGTCGCACCCATATCAAACGTCACATTTTCATAGGTATTATCAAAGTAAAGACCATATCCCTTTGTACTTGTGAAGAATGTACCAGAAATATCAGAAGTATTTCCGCCATATCCTCCCTTCATGCCGTTCTTCATTACGACTTTGTGACCTCTGCGGTCAAAAGATTGAGAGTCACGATCCACACCTAGACCAAAGAAATGCTCATTTGGATCAAGCTTCATAGCGGAATAAACCCCTGTATCGCCATCATAACCTAAACCTTTACCATCAAGATGCTCTGTTAACATCTTAGTATTGGCTGCATCATAGTATGAAAGCTTAAATGGAGACTTGTAAGCACGCAAACTCAATTTTTCCGTTTGAATCAAAACGTAATCTTCTTGATCACTTATTTTAGGGACTACCTTTGCTATTTCTTGATCAACAACAAAAGAAGCTTTTTTCTTAAATGTTCCAGTTTGTTCCATCCATACTTTTGCCGTGTTCTCTTGAACAAACTCTATCTTTATCTTTTCCTGACTTGCAGAATTCAACACAATGGCCTTCCCATCATCGGTTACAGTATATGGTGTGTCAGCATCTAACCTTTCAACATACGATATAGTTTGATGCTCGCTTGAATCTGTTGCTATCATTTTTACATCATCAACATCCAGAACACTTCCGGCTTGTCCTTCTGTCATGACGCCCACCTTGACCACTTCACCATTCATGAGCTCGATATTCGGTATTTTTACTTCTTTCCAATCACTGCTTGCCGGTATAGAAACTTTTTTAGTACCGCCAGAGTATGTGACATAAACCGATGCTTTATCAAAACTTCCAGATTTACGAGTGTTAATAGACAATTGGTAGTTTCCATCAATAGGGGCATTACTAAATTGCCACAAATCGGATGAATAAGCATCCGTACCTGTAACTCGTGCAAACGCCTTTCCATCTTCGGATTTAATGGAGTGGTTGATCATATTGGTTCGACTCCACTGGGTGAAGCCTTGCTCAAAACCAGTGTTATATAGGTTGACCTGTACATCCTTTGAAATCTCAGCGTTCGCTAACCGCAGTTCTACATTATCAATTTGCATGGAAGTCTCTCCTTTAGGGGCTTCCATATAAAACTCTACAGTCAATTGACCTTCCGTAACGTCGATTGTGTCCGTACTGAATTCTTTATACTCAAACTCATCGGCGTTCCACATCTCTTTTAAAGGACCATCCGGATCTTTTAATTGAGGTTTAATTGTTACCTCCACCTTCTCTTTACCAGGCTGAGATATAATCATTTTAGCAACCCCACCAGAAAATGATGGATCTAAATGCGGCATGAGTTTGACCATCGCCGCTACCGTGTATTGGCCATCCTCTAAACCAACAATTGTTTGTTTAGAAGAGACTTTTCCACTGCTATTCGGAGAATACAAGTATTGTTTATACCCTTCATAAGCATCATTTTTATCCACACCATGCCGCACCGTTGTGCCAAAGGTATCGACAGTCCAACCTGTTTCATTGCCCATTTCAAAATCTCCATTAATAAGCTGACCTGTACCGAATTCAACCTGGATGGAATCCATTAAAACGGCACCTGTATCTTTAGCAGTGAATTCCAAGGTTATCAAATTCAACCCTTTGTTCAGTTGTACAGATTCTTCGACAGTTCCCCATTTATCTTGGGTACTTGGGAACGACACTGTAGTCGGTGCCTCAATAACATTCTTCTTTACATCCTCAACGGAAAGAGATAAAGTACCAGTTTCTGCATTACCGTTCGCATATTTCATCGTTATTGGAAACTTTCCTGATTTCGGTACTTCAACGGCAATCATTACCTTTGAGTCTTTCGTATTCAGTCCAGTGATATAGCCAACTCCATCGTACCCCAATTGTTCGTTATCAAAGATCGCTCCGCCTTGATAAGAAGCTGCTTCGGTTTGATAGACTTTTTTCGTTGATTTTGGAATTAACTTCAATACAGTGCTGTCATGCGGCTCCAACATGCTGGAATACATAGTGCGGTAGCCTAGATCTTTATGTTCCCAAAGATCGCGAACAAAAGCTTCTTCCTTGATTCCAAGAGCTTTTTTGAAATCTATTGAAAGCTCTTTGCTTTCATCACTACGATTAAAGAGAGAAACAATCCAAGATCCATCTGGTAATTGACCAGCCCACCTTTCACTGTCGCGACTTATATTGTTCTTATAATGCTCATTTGAATAAAAGATTGGTTTTCCTGCAAAACCAAGTTTGTTCAATTCAATTAATTCAGGATTTTGATAATATTGATAGTTATCTCCAATTGTATCATATTGATCGGCAATCGTAATGGGGGAACCTGCCATAGTGAAAAGAGAGACAGCTGTTTTCTTTTCGTTTTCAGCATAAAGGCCTTTAAACGTATTTAACCTTAAGAAATCACCGTCATTAATCATCGAACTGCGTCCAGAAATATCCGCAAAACCAGTAAACCCTTGGAATGGATTGGCCCATTGAGACCAATTATTCGTCCACTCTTGTCTACGGCCGCTGATATGCTCCCAACCGCCGCTGAAAGCATCCTCATCAATTCGAATCATATCGCCATACTTTTGCTCATATTCGCCGTGATTCTTTAAGTCCGGCATAACCAAACTAAGGAATACACCATTTTCTTTAGTGGCTTCATCCATCCATTGAAGGGCTTTTCGATATTGTTCTCTCGTATGACCTATACCAACTTGACCTAATCCTTTATCGTATCCGCTTTCATACCAGGACAAAAAGTCTACACGTAGATACGAAGCACCTTGTTTGGCAAAAAAGTCTACATATCCTTTCAGAAACTTCTCAGCATCAGGATGATCAACATTTAACCAATAAAGAGCTCTTTCTCCCCCTTGTCCCCCATCGAAGCGATCACCTTGCAGCGTTTTACCGTCACCAATATCTTGAGGTTCTATAATAACAAGATCTGCGACTGGTGTATCTGTACCTATCACTTTGTATTTATCCGGATTTTTTACAACTTCTGGACTAATCCAAAGCGGATTGTAATAGATACCAAATTTCATACCTTTACTCTTTACATAATCTGCCCAGTCTTTCCATGTATGGCCGTTTGGATAACGTTCGTGCGGATAACCCTGCCACGTGTTGTATAATACGGAGACATCGTCAATATCGATTCCAGCATCGCGTGCTTGATTTTCCGTAGGATCTACGATAAATTCTATTTTTAATTCGCCTGAAGTCACATTCACAGTCTCTGTATATGTTGCCCAATTTTCTGTAGTCACTGGCTGGCTTACAGAAGCTTCAGGATTCGTCTTGTCATATCCAGAAAGCTTCATTTCTACAACAACCCCTTTGTCAGCAAAACCATTCTTTCCTTTAGCCTTAGAACTGACGTAATAGTTACCATCCGGTAAATCCGTTATTGTTTGAGAAATTATTTGTTTTTTCGGGTCTTCGCTATAAGTCCATAACGACTTATCACCTTCAGGATCATCATTTCGTCCGTGAGAAAATTCCCCTTCAAAAATCCAGCCTTCCGTTTCATCATGCTCAAACCCGCTATTCATCACTACATTTCCATCAGGAATGGGAGGTTGATCAGAAGATACTGCTTCAAAGGTGATATCATCAAGTTGTAAAGAAGTACTTCCAAGCTTAGAGTCGATGATAAATTCAACCGTCATATCATCTCCAATAGATTCTACATCAAGTGTATAATTTTGGTAACTTGAACTCAGCTTGATTGGCACACTCTTTGCCACTTCCCCATTCTGACTGATACGCATTTCAGCGTAGCTTCCCATGTCATTATCGATAAACTGATTGGAGCCGCTAAAATCCTCTAACGTTGCCCAAGCAGACAGCCGATAGGCTTTACCCTTCTCGAGTCCAGTCACTGTTTGACTTGCGGAAGCGCTGTAAGCTGAATCTTTATAAAAGTAAAACTTAAAGTTATTGCGAGCATTGGACTTATCAACTCCATAACTAGCATTCCCCTTAATCTCCCAGCCTTCCGTAGCAGCATACTCAAAGTCACCGTTAAATAATTTTCCTGGTTTAAGATATGGTTTATCGCGACCATCCATATAAATGGGGTCACTCATCCATCTATCATTATGCGACACAATGTAACCGTTTTCATTTAACAGCGCAGCACCCTCGATCCACCCATCGGTACTAATCATGTCGTAACCGTAATCTTTGAAATTTTCGGCCATCCAATCGATATTTTCTTTCAAACGATGTTCTGGCATGAATACATCTTTTCTGTATTGATGCTCATAAGTAATCCAGTACATCGGACCAGCACCTTGTCTAGTAAACTCACTATCTCTTGCAAACGCAGAACTAACGTTAAAAGCAGAAATAACCAACGCAATCATCATTGTCAGCATCATGGCCTTCGGTAATTGTGTGTGTTTACTTCTTCGCATGTTTACACTCCCTATTTGTTTTTGTTCAATTAGAAACTACTTGTTATTGTTTCTTAAGCCTAAAATACTAACACCTCCTTTAAATCTATTGCAGATTAATAGAAGAGATAGATACTTTTTTCATTGAATGAAGTAATTAAACAAAAGGAGACAACCGCAGTCGTTTCCTTTATTATTTATAAATAGGTACTTTAAACAAATGGCTAGCCACCAGTGCACACGCTCCAATCAACCATACATCCTCACCCATCTCCGTGGTATGGAACTGAAGTTTGCGAGGGTGCTTCACGAAAAAGTGAACGGCTAGCTCCTTTTTAATTCCTTTTAGTAGAAATTCTTCTTCTCTTAATCCTTCCCCGCCTAAAATGACGGCTTCTGGATTAAATAGATGTACCATATTCTTAATACCTATTGCTAGATTTTCTCCTTGCTTTACCAACAATTCCTGCGCATATGTATCTCCTCTTTGAGCTGCAGTCACGACACTTTCTGGGGTAATTGGAGTAAGCGACTCTAGTAATGTAGGAACACCTATCGAGACCATCCTCTTAGCCTCATTCACAAGGTAAGCATCGGAAGCATATAGCTCTAAACAACCTCGTTGCCCACAATAACAAAGGCGATCTCCCTGATGAATAGTGATATGGCCTAACTCTCCAGCTCCGCCAAAGGTTCCCTGGAACAACATATTATCGATGACAATGCCTGCTCCCACACCAGCTCCTACCGTAACCCCAATAAAGTTTCGGTATTCTCTTCCTAAGCCGATCCACTTCTCTGCCAGTGCAAATACATTCGCATCATTATCGATAAGCAAAGGTACATTAAAATGCTCGCCAATCGGCTTCAAATCTCCATGATCCACCTTCAAAATAGGAGAATAGACCACTTCATTGCTTTCTTGGTCTACATAGCCAGGGGTCGCAATCCCAATCCCTACTACTTTGGAGGCGCATACATTTTGTTCAATAAAAGATTCAAGTTTTTCAATAATAACGCCTGATAATTGATTCTTTTCCTTGAGAACGTATGTAAAGTGATCTTTATGTAAGATTTTCCCCTCCAAGTTAGCTAGGCACATTTTTATCTGTTGCTTCTCGATTTTCAGGCCAACAATAACCCCATAATCTCCATTAAATTTTAATAATACCGGCTTCCTGCCGCCCCGTGAATCTCCAGTTCCAATCTCAGAGACAAGATTATCCTTAATGAGTTCATCAATAATATTTGTTATGGTAGATAAACCTAATCCAGTTTTTTTAGCAATTTCGGTGCGTGTAAGATTTCCTTGAAGACGTACCATATCAATCACAAGAGAACGGTTCAGCTCTTTTATAAGATCTTTATTTCCTTTTCGAAGTAAATTCATTCCACTCTTCTCCTCTACCCTCATTTCACTATGTAAAATTTAACATAATTCATTCAGTGAAACAAGATAAATCTCACACAATTCAAAATAATTAAATTAATTATCAAATCTCTCCATTCAAATCGTTGTTTCGTTTCTTTCATTAATAAAACCATCTCGCCTGCTCCCTGCATCAGCGGCTCGATAATGACATCATAAATTTCGTTATGACGTTTTGCAAGTTTTGCTACCGGTACATTTGTCATACTTAGAAGAGTGAAATGGACTATTTTACAAAATTGTCCACTAATCGCACCATTAAGTTCATTTTTCACTAACCATGAACATTCATCATAGCGAAAAAAACCATCATAGTATGCATTCCCCTACGATTCTTTTAGCAGGACGCCTTCCTCACATTCTATAATGAATCGTTATCATAATCCTCCATCTGTGTAAGCGGCAGTCATAAATACTGTTTACTTTTCTCAATAAATTCCTTTTCTTCTGATTTTCATAGTGTATTAGTCCTGCAAATTGTTTTTCTTTAAATGAGGATTTTTAGAAACAAATTTGCCTATCTATCTTTTTTATTTTTATAGAGAAAAAATATTTTAAACTAAATTTGCTCATTATTAGATTTTTAATAGATTATCTTCACATGGTACAAAAAAACTAGGTATAATTACTTAATTTCATATTTTTCAGAAAACGGTTAACAACAAGAAGCATTCGTTTTCATTTTTATAAAATCAAAGATATTAGTTCTTAATACCTATCCTTTGAACCTCTAGAAAAGAAGTTGACGAAACATTTTTTCGATGAGTATAGTGTTTGTAGAACCCATTGACGAAACACTTTGTCGATAGGAACCACATTTTAAGTCTCAAATAATTTTATGGGAGGTGATAACAGACTAGGAACCAAAAATTCTTAATATTTATCTCTTTTATGTACAATGTTTTATGTGTAATGTTTTATGTCCCAAAAAAAATTAGATGAGGTGAGAAAATGAAATTATCGAAAAAATCATTGCGAGTATTAGCTAGCGTTTCACTTGCAACTGCTATCGGTTTTACAGCAGAAGCCCCTAATGTTCTAGCAGCAGTTACTCAACCAGAGCCAGACACTCCTTTAGTGAAAGAAAACCTTCAACACCTTTCCGTTCAAGGAGTTGAAAAGCTTTCTAATGGTGTCAAGTTAGACTTAGGAACAAATGAAGCTTATATTCGTCTTTTTGACAAAGATCTAGTAAAAGTTTCTGTAGTAAAAAAAGGTGAGAAAGAATTCGAATCAAGAGGAATTGCCAAAAAAGCGTCTGAGTGGGATACTCCTATCTTTAGTGCAAACGGTAGCGCAGATAAATACACACTAAAAACAGATGAAATAACGGTTGAAATTAAGATGAAACCATTTGGTGTGCGGTTCCTTGACAAAAAAGGAAATGTCATCAATGAAGATTATGTAAATCAAGGTAAAACATCAGGATATGAAAACGGAAAACCTTATGTATTTAAGAAAACAGATAAAGACGAAGATTTCTATGGCTTTGGTGAACAGGCTGGATTAGAGCTTAACAAACGCGGTGACAGCATTGGTTTATGGAACACAGATGCTTATGCCTACGATAAAGATACAAAATACTTGTATACAGCAATTCCATTCTTTATCGGTTTAAAAGACGAAAAAGCATACGGTATCTTCTTTGACAATACACACCGTTCCTACTATGAAATGGCTAGTGAGTCTGATGACTACTACTACTTCTATGCAAACGGTGGGCAATTAACATATTACTTTGCTTACGGTCCGGAGATTGGAGATGTAATCGACCGCTATACAGATTTAACGGGGAAAATGGATGTTCCTGCGAAATGGTCTCTAGGGTTACATCAAAGTAAATGGGGTTATACGGCAGATGAAATTCTGAATGTTGCGAAAACATATCGTGATAAGGAGATTCCATTAGACACGATGCACTTTGACATCGACTATATGGATGGCTACCGTGTATCTACATGGAATGAGGAGTATAAACAAGCATTAAAAGATTTAAAAGCAATGTCTGGATTCCACGCCATCGCAATTAACGATCCAGCTGTTAAACAAGATGAAAACTACTTTATGTATCAAGAAGGAACAAAAAATGATTATTGGGGGAAAAATCCTGACGGCACTCCATTTGTAGGACCAGTATGGCCTGGAGATTCGATGTTCCCTGATTTCTCTAAACAAGAAGTACGCGATTGGTGGGCAAAAAACCATGATGTCCTATTAAATGAAGGTATTGACGGTATTTGGAACGATATGAACGAACCAGCGGTCTTTCTTGATGATGATAGACATCGTCATACAATGCCGCTTGATACTTACTTCGGTACAGAAGATAACAAAATTATGCATACAGAGTATCATAACTTATATGGTCATGATGAAGCCGATGCAACTTATCAAGCGTTTAAAATGCATAAGCCTGGTACTCGTCCATTCGTGTTAACACGTGATATGTATGCAGGAACACAGCGTTGGGCTGCATTATGGACTGGAGACAATGTAAGTAACTGGGAGCACTTAGCGATGTCACTTCCTATGAATATGAATGTAGGGATGTCCGGTGTCTCATTTGTTGGTAATGATATTGGCGGTTTCGC
The DNA here is from genome assembly GCF_003318295.1 of Bacillus taeanensis. GTDB lineage: Bacteria > Bacillota > Bacilli > Bacillales > UBA6769 > Maribacillus > Maribacillus taeanensis. Next base: position 38,632 of record NZ_QOCW01000022.1, on the reverse strand, counting down.
TTCTCGTCCAGATGCAGAATTATTTGCTCGTTGGATTGAGGTCGGAGCATTCTTACCATTCTCTCGTATTCACTATGATAGTGATGCAAAAGCAGAGGTAAAACAAGGGCAAGAACCTTGGGCATTTGGTCCAGAAGTTGAGAAAATCAGCAAAAAATACATTGAAATGCGCTACAAGCTGCTTCCTTACTTATACAATGAGTTTAAAGAATCAGCAGACAGTGGTAAACCAGTACAGCAGCCGCTTGTTTATCAATTCCAAAACGATGAGAACACTTATGACATCAGCGACCAATATATGTTCGGTGACTCTATGATGCTTGCACCGGTTGTAACAAAAGGGCAAACTTCTCGTAACGTGTACTTACCAGAAGGTGTAAACTGGACAGATTATTGGACTGGTAAACAATATAGTGGCGGACAAACGATTACTGTAGATGCCCCACTAGGTCATTTACCAATTTTCGTGAAAGATGGATCGATTATTCCAACTCGTGAAGTTCAGCAGTACACTGATGAAAAACCATTAACAAACCTTGTTCTTGATACGTATTTAGACAAAAACGCTTCCTATAACTTCTATGAAGATGATGGTGCAACAGAAGACTACAAACAAGGGGAATACAACTTAACAGAATTTGATGTAACACGTAAACCAAACGCGATTACATTCAAACAAAAACAACAAGCTTACAGCTACCAAGACTCTAAACTACATCAATATACGTTGAAATTAAACAACGTAGAAAAACCATCTAGAATCCAAGCTGGTAACAACAAGTATCAAGAGGTTGGTTCACTAGAAGAAACGCAAGGTCAAACAAATACATTCTTCTACGACGAAAACACAAAAGTACTTTATGTAAGTATTCCAGCAGATGAGAAGAAAGAAGTTCAAATCCGTTAAGTTAGACATAAAACCATATAAAGAAGGAACTATCATTTTTGTTAGTTCCTTCTTTTCAAATGTTATAAATAATTCAAAGATAGGATGTGTTCCCAAAGGAAAAGACGAAACGGTGTCTTTGAGGGAAATCGGATTTTAAATTTATGAATAACAAGAAATGAATATCCCCGACTTAATCTTCTAACGAAAATTTGAAGTCGGAGTTTCTAACGTGTCGATCTATTAAAGCGAGCGATTAACGTTAGTGGAGTTGACACATTGGTGTGCAAAAAACACCCAACCCCTCTATCTCGTTGATCTTGTCTCCGATACTTCTTTTAAGGCGATCCATTTGCGCTTGAATCGTTTACGTGACAGAGCTTTCTTCCTACAACAACCATCTATATTTAGTTTTCAAACGGCCTTTTCTTCATTGTAAAGGGGATAAGTGATGATTCAATTAGGTCAAAACCGCTAATTCACCCCCTCCTTCCTTCGTTGAAGAAGGGATACTCTTGGCACATTTGATAGAGACAGATTAAGAATGACAATAAGAGATTTGTAATAGTGAGGTTTGTTTAATTTTGAAAAGAAGAATTCCAAACTGAAATCACAAGAGTAGACATTGTCTAAACTTATTAACTATAATGGGAGTGTTCTTGTATGAAAAAATGGTTATCTTCCCTTGGAATAGCAGCTGGAGTCCTTACTCTTTCTGCTTGTAATCCAGGTGATGTCAATTCAGATATAATTGTTCAATCCAAAGCTGGGGAAATTACCAAAGAAGAGTTTTACAACGAATTAAAAACTCAAGCTGGTGACAAAGTCTTAAGACAAATGATTGATATCATGCTTCTTGAAAAAGAATATAAAGTAACAGATAAAGAGATTGATGCCAAAGTCAAAGATTATGAGAAACAATTTGGTGGTAAAGATGGCTTAAAGCAAGCTCTTAAGCAACAGGGAATTAATGATGAAAAAGTATTTAACAATCTTGTTAAACGAGAGTTATTGGCTGAAAAAGCTGCAACAGACGGAGTTAAAGTTTCTGAAGAAGAAATCAAAAAAGAATTTGAGGACAAGTATAAAGTAGAAATTAAAGCAAGTCACATTCTTGTCAAGGATGAAAAAACAGCAAAAGAAGTCAAGGAAAACCTTGATAAAGGTGGGGATTTTTCTAAACTTGCTAGTGAATATTCAATCGATCCTGGTTCAAAAGACAAAGGCGGAGACCTTGGGTACTTTATAAAAGGGAACATGGTTCCTGAATTCGACAATGTTGCATTTTCACTTGACGTCAATAAGGTAAGTGACCTTGTGAAAACAAAATACGGTTATCACATTATTAAAGTAACGGATAAGAAAACAAACAAATTCGAAGACAGCAAAGATAGAATTGAAAAAGAACTAAAATTTAAAAAGGCTAAGCCAATGAACGAAGTGATTTCCAACCTTCAAAAAGAAGCTGACATTAACATCAAAGACGAAGATTTAGAGGGTATATTAAAAGATTCGTAAAACAATTAAAACAAAAAAATTATTTTATTTAGTTAAATTTTTATCAAAAGGTAAGTTATATTAACCATGTATAATACAGCTTACCTTTATTTTTGAATTTTTAAATAGACACGGAACATACCTCAATAATATCGTAGAACAAGATCATCATTTCATTAAGAAAAGAGTACGCTCCATTCTGGGATTTGAAACGTATGAAACTGTCACTTCAATAAGACATAGGATGAAAAAAGGGCAAATCCACCAAAAAGTGAAGTCTGCCCAAAATCAAAAAGAATTCATTGATAAACTGTTTGACATGTAGCATAATCAGTAAGCTAGCAGAAACTTCATATTCTATGTTTTTTGAAATTACCTTTCACCAGAACCTGACAATGAATGAATGCTTTGATTTTGAAGAGGATAGATAGGAAGTACGACATCAACTGTCGTTCCTTTATCAACTTCACTTTCAATAACAATCTTCCCTTGAAGTGTTTCAACAATTTTATAACAGATCGTTAATCCTAAGCCGATTCCTTCTTCTTTAATACTATAAAACGGTTCACCGAGATATGGAATACGTTCTGGTGGAATCCCACACCCTTGATCAGTAAAACGAATATTTACTTGATGATCATTAAGTTTATTGATTTGGACTAAAATTTCTCCTCCCGCCGGCATCGCTTCAATCGCATTTTTCATAATATTGATAAACACTTGTTTTAACTGGTTCTTTTCACAAGGAATCAAAGGAATGTCGGATTCAAATTCTCTTCTAATTTTTACATTATTCATCGTCGCTTGAGATTGAAACAGTGTTACAATCTGTTCTACTAATAGCTGCAAATCATTAGGATACATTTTCACAGCCTGCGGCTTGGCTACTGACATAAACTCATTCGTAATATCTTCTATTTGTTCGATCTCCAGTAACATCACCTCTACATAACACTGAATGTCCTTATTTTCTGTTGATTTTAGTAATTGCATAAATCCTTTAATAGACGTTAAAGGATTTCGAATTTCATGAGCAATCGCTGTAGCTAATTTTCCTACGACAGCAAGCTTCTCCGATTTCCGTAATAATTCTTCTGTTTTTAACCGTTCCGTGATATCTCGAGAAATAAGCAGTATAACTTCCTTTCCATTCAAGTTAAAAACACGAACACTAAACTCATTATTTATTTTTTTGCCTGTTTTTTTAAAGACAAATTCGTCTTGTAAAGTGAAAGAACGTTTTCCTTCTCTGATTTTTTCTACACTTCTTTTGAGCATGGTAGAATTTTGAGGAACAATATCGGCATATGGCATCGAGAGAAGTTCTTCTCTGCTGCAGTCAAATCTTTCACATCCAACTGGATTGACTTCCAGTAATCGAGCTGGATATCGATCCTCATTCAATTCCACTAAGTATACAGCATCAGCTGCCTGTTCAAATAGAACACGGTATTTCATCTCACTTTCCTTTAATTGTTGATGTAATTGATGGAGTTCTCTTTCTACTTGTTTTCTTTCAGTAATGTCTCTATAGATTGCTGATAAAGCAATCACATTTCTCTTTGAATCCAGAATAGGTGAAAGTGTCATACTTATATCGATAAGACTTCCATCTTTTCGTTGTCTAACCGTTTCTCTCTTAGTTATGGCAGGTTCTCCAAATATAATCTTTTGAATGGTTTCTTGAGCTTGATCCATTAAAAAGTCTGGTACACAAGGTAATTTTACACCTAAAATTTCTTGTGCTGACCAGCCAAATATCTCCTCATAAGCTTTATTAGCTTGTAAAATATGCCCTTTTAAATCAAATATAATGATAGCATCTGTATTATGATTAATGAATGACTTCAGTCGTTCTTTGGTCGCCCATAATTCCTCTTCTACTCTCTTCAACGCCGTTATATCTACGATTGAACCGACTATTTCAACAACTTCTTGTCCATTCCGTAAAAGAGGCCGCAGGGCAACAATGAACGACCTATCATAAACCGATGTCATTTCAAACGTTACACTTTCTCCTTTCCACGCGCGTTCATAATAGACCAATACTTGTTGAAGTGTACTTACTGACAAGAACCTTTTAAACACGGTCGTTGTCTTACCTATTATATGTTGAGGTTTAATGCCTAATTGATGAGCTAACTGTCCGTCAAATAAGGTATAGATAAAACGTTCATTCACCTTTTTAAACTTAAAAATAACACCTTGTTGTTCACGCACTGTATCCCTTAGTTCTTGTTTTGATTCTGTTAATGATTGATTCAATTTCGATAAATCCTGTGTTAATCGATACAATTTTTGGTAAGATTCCATAAGAAAAATGCCCATTAACAGTCCAATAAAAAGGCATAATACACGTGTCATTTCAAAAGCAATAGATAGTTTTAAAGAAGAAAAGAATGTGACTAGAAAAATATGAACACTCATAAGACCAATCAGATAAAGAAAAACATTTTTTAAGGGATGAAGGTTTGGGAAATAAGTTTTGAACACAGTGAATAAAAGAGCTGTTCCAAAAAACAAAAGTTCGCCTCGTATCCAATGATGACCTCCTATGTAATGGTACGCTATGCTAATGCAAATGAAAATGGTTGTAATCCATCCAGCAATACGACCAAAGTAAACAAACGAAAGTATGAAAGGGGCAGCCCGAAGATCAAAGATCCACCCATTGTATGTAACCGGGAAGAACATCAAGATAGCAGCAACACTACCTGCATATAATCCTATAAACAAATGGTAAAACTTAAAATTTTTATGTATTACAAAAATTCGAATACCTATAGCCATACTAACCAGGAAAGTAAAAATAGAAAGGTTAATGAAGAATTCTTTGGTTATCATCTAATATTCCCTCCTCTATTTGATGTTAATGTACAAATGAAAGCAGGGTACGAAATATTTGAGCACCTTTCTCACGAAAAATGCTACGGAAATATTGAAAAAAGCCCTATATTTCTTGAGTGATTGGATAATTAGATAAAATCTGGTTTAAACATCGGCGTTTTTCATGAGTTAAATCGAAAAGGAATTCCCCAAAATGGTCAATCATATTTTCTTGTATGAAATTGTAAAATTATTTTGCAGAGGGAACGACTTTTCAAGGCCGGCGTTTTTCGATAAGTCAGTCCATTGGATGGTACATTGATACTGTTCATTAGAAATTCGGTTCAATCCAACCATTCCCCCCAGAGTAACCTTCAAGAGCATAGCGGACAGCTTTCTTGCCAAGCTGATAAGCTTCTAATCGATCCGTTCCAGATAAATCATTATCAATTGTCTTTGGAATATGAACGAACAAACGTATATTTTTTCCGGCTGCTACAGAGCGTCGATGAAGCTCTGCTACTGTACGGGAAGAGCCGTTTCCCCCTATGTAACAAAAAATCTCTATATTCTCTTCTTCGAGGAATTGAAGGATTTCCTTAAACTCTTTCTCGCTCGGTGAGTATCTTGATCTACCAAGGATTGCCCCCGGCTGTTCAGATGATTTCGTAATCGCTTTCATATTCTCGTGTAATGAAATAATCCCTTTACCGAGAAGACCCTCAAGTCCGTTTCTCATCCCATAGATCTGATCAATTTTCTCCGTTTTGTAAGCTTCCTCTACTGCTCCACGCAGTGTCATATTAATAACTGGCGTTGGTCCTCCCGACAGTATGCTTCAACGATTTATCACCTCTCTTAAGCTATGATTAATCTACATTTTGAACCCAGTTCCTCCTTTATTTCCACATCAATACCATCATCTGTTATCAGCCAATAATGAGGCTGCCAATCAGCAATTTGGATAGTACTTACCTTGTTTAGTTTGGAGGAATCTGCCAACCAGTAAACCGCCTTACCAGATTGGAGAAGGATTTTCTTAACATCAGCCTCCAAAAAATCATGGCACATAAAACCATGACTCGCTGAAATACCAGTTACGCCCATAAACACCTTATCTGCATAAAATTGTGTTAAAATATTCGCCGAAAGTGGATTAAGCAATGTAGTCACTCTGGAACGAAATATGCCGCCTGTTAAGATCGTCGAAATTCCCTCTCGACCTTCTAATTCTTCTGCGATATTGGCAGCGGTCACAATCGCAGTTATATTTTTTCCGTCCAAATGTCTGGCAAAATGGAATGTAGTTGAACCTGCGTCAATCAGGATTGTTTCATTATCTTCTATTAGCGAAGCCGCTTTTTTCCCAATCGCCGCTTTTTCCGCTCTGTGTCTGCAATACTGCTGTTGAAATCGATCATTTAAATAGCTTGAATTTGCTTCAGGTGAATTTTCTACTAATTTAGCACCTCCTCGAACCCTTACAATAAGATTGCTACTCTTTTCAATGTGATTTAAATCCCTGCGCGCCGTCATTCCCGAAATATTAAGCTCCTTCACAATGTCTTCTATACTGACCATCTTCTTTAGCTTAAGTAATTCTAGGATCGCAACCTGCCTTTTTTCTGGAATCATGATGTTAAATTTCCCCTCCTTCTCAATCAGTTTTGTTAAAATTTGTTCAAAAATGATCACGATTGTGAATTTTATTATAAATTTACATTCTACATTCCGCAAGTTATTTTTCTAAAAAATAAGAAAATTTAAAATACTATAATCATTATTGTTTAATAATTTGTTAATTTATGATATTTTTTATAATAATTGTTTTCAATCGAGCATTTTCGAGAAAATTTAACATAATTGATAGTTTGGCAGATGAATGATTATTATTGCTTCAAACCACATTAATCCTTTTTGTTATGCAAGATCTATTAAACTTTCCAGTTCCACTAATTTTGAACGGAAATGGAAAAAAGCCGATAGAAAAGATTGAACGGTTAATGAGAAAAAACAAATGTTGTATTGCTGCAGTGATTCTATTGAACAGGTCGATGATAGAAATATATATTTGAATAACGGAAAATAACGACCTTATTCGCTTTTACTCGTTTTGCCTCCTTATAAATCTCAGCGACTGCTGAACCTTCATGCGAGAGTAGAGCTTTAGCTGCACTGATTGGTTGATGAGTGGAGCAATTTTTGTTCTATTTCTTAAAAATGACAAAACTTTTAATTAAAGCACTTATCTAACAAATTACAATTACTAAGTTCATTTTCCGTTAATCTTTTTAAAAACAGATAATAAAAGGATTCGAAAATGAAAGATAAGGGTATTAAGTAAAATGTGAATTTATTTAAATGGAGGAATTTGTATGCCGAAAAAAGTATTGATTTTAACGGGAGATGCAGTCGAAGCACTAGAGGTTTATTATCCGTATTATCGCTCTTTAGAAGAAGGTCTAGATGTTACGATTGCTGCTCCAGAGAAAAAGACTCTTCATACCGTTATCCATGATTTTGAAGATTGGGATACATATACGGAGAAAAAAGGCTATCAACTAGAGGCACATGCTGCTTTTGAAGAAATTAATCCCGCTGATTACGATGGCTTAATTATCCCAGGCGGTCGTGCTCCTGAATATATCCGTTTAAATGAACACATTCCCAAAATCGTGCGTCACTTCTTTAAAGAAAACAAGCCCATTGGAGCAATTTGCCATGCTAGCTTAGTATTTACAGTGCTTCACGATGAATTGAAAAATCGTGAAATGACAGCCTATGTCGCATGTAAACCAGAGGTTGAACGCATTGGAGCTACATATATTTCTGAACCGCTTCATGTGGACGACAATTTAGTTTCTGGTCATGCTTGGCCTGACTTGCCTGGTTTTATGCGTGAATTCCTAAAGCGACTAAACAAGTAGTTTATCGTGTCTAGCAAAAACTGTCTACTGTATCCTAGCAGTCACATCAAAATCAACTATTGAAAGCAGTTCGTTTCGATCATATTCTGAGAGCCGACATGCCGGCTCATTGACATCAATAAACCGAAAGTAGTCAGATTGTTTTTCAACCTCGGCTAATAAGATCGCATCATTTGTATTATTGAATAACTCACGATACTTTGCTTCACTTTCAGAATGCTTTTCCTCTTCATCCTTTTGATTAGTAATATCACGACCAAAAATGACAAGTCCTTTACGGCTTCCATCAGAATAATAGAGCGGAACTTTAATAACATCAAGAACTTTATTTCTTCCATCCTTTTGAGGAATTCTTTCTTCCCCGCGCATCGTATTTCCTTGTTTCCAAACGTCTTGATCCGATTTTTTACAATACAAAAGAGCCTCTTTATAAAATGGGCTGTACTCCGCTAATTCAGAATCTTTTTCTCCATAATAGGACACATCTTGGAGTTCAAATAAGCGCAGACCAAATTCGTTTACCTCAATCCATCTTCTCTCTCCATATCTTTAAAGCAAATAAAATCTGGAGCAGCATTGAGTAATATTCGTAATTGATTTTCTTTTTCCACTAGACTTTGTTTCGCTTTTTTCTTTTCGGTAATATCTAAAAAAATCGTCTGAACGGCTGGCTTTCCATTAAACGTTGTCGGAAAGCTAATCACATCTACATAAATCACTTTTCCATCTATACGAATAAATTTTCCCTCAACACGTTCAACACTTTGTTTATTTTCTTCAATTCTTTGAATTCGTTTGTTAGCAATTGGTCTAAAGTCTGGATGGATAAAGTTCATTAATGATTGACCGATTATCTCTTCAGGTGATGATGCTCTAACAATTCCACCCCAGCCAAATTTACAAACAGCACGTTTCTATCGTTTTTGGAAAGAGTACCCCTTCCTCAAGGAATGTGAAGGGCGATCGCCCAATCAGTAGGGAGGGGTGAATTTCCATCATTTATGACGAACGCAAGTACGTAATAAATGATATCATAATAGTTGTACATCCTTGTACATGCTCATTGAAAACTGAACATATAAGGTTATAGCAGGAAAAGACGCTCTGCTGCGTAAAATGTTCAAGCCTAGAGAAGCCGAAGATGCGTGATACATGACTAGCACAACGTGTGAAAATGTTGCAGTAGGCTTATTAAAAGAAGTCCCAAAGGTAAGACCAATGGGATAGAGGAGTTGGGCGTATTTAGACCGCCAATGTGTCAACTCCCCTAACGTTAAGCGTTCAGAAATGTTCGATACGTTAGAAACCCCCACTTCAAATTTTCGCTAGAAAATTAAGTGGCGGGAGTATTCATTATGTGAAATTACTACCGCATTCAGAAGGTTATCCATTACATTCTGAAATCCTTTTTCAAGCATTTTTATCCCCTTACTTTTAACTACCAATTTTTTTCTTCCCTTTACACCTTCATTTATATCTTATATCCCTTCTTATATCAATGTGTTTTTTCTACTTTTTATGGGGACATTTTTATGAATTTTCGTCAAATTATAAATACACCTAAATTTTAATACTAGAAAAACAAACAGCCCTAGTTCGAAAACTAGGACCGCTTTTTATCAATTACCTATTTTGTAAATACTTTCCAAATGGTCTGACCGTAACCATATTTCGAATTGGCTGTACAGCAGGCTGCGGTGCATTGCCATTTCTGCGTCTTCTTGTCATTCCATAAGCCGCAGCACCCATTCCTAAACCTAATAAAGAAAGCATCATACCGCCTCTATTATTTCGTCTATTTCCAAACATCTGCAGAATCTGTTGAACGCCTCGTCCAACGTTAAAAATCCAAGCTAAATTGTTCACCTTGTTGAACACCTCATTTGCTTTTTTATTAGAAGACATGACCTTCCAACGCTTTTATTGTTTGAGGTTTTCCTGTAAATATGTTCGGATAACAATTCCATTTTTTTATTTGTAATGATCTCCTCACATATTCTAAAAGTTCATGTTCATACTATAAGATAATGAGTTTAAAGCTTTATTACTTATTCACCGCGCCGCTTTTCTGATGGTTCTTCATATAAATCTGGCTCTTCTTCATCCAGGTTAAACAATGTATCAAGATCTTCTTCATCACCTACATTTCTTGGGTCTGTATCTAGATCGTTACCTCTCATCTCCATATCTCGATCATTATTACGATCATAGCGAACCAGTTCAACATTCACGTCCTCAGGCTCAATCATGTTATTGTGATTGACATTACACGCAGATAAAACAGTTAATGAAAAAAGAATGGCTATGATTAAGATGATTAATTTTTGTTTCATTTTTTATCTCCTTATCATGTTAAACTGAAACTATTTTTAATATGTACATTGTGCGAATTTTTAATCATTTCACAAAAAATATGTCCCTCATTTCTTTTGAGAGACATACCTGTTTGAAAAATCCTTATTACTTTATTTATTCAAATGATTGAAAACCTTCATACTCAAACATGGCTTGAACAGAAGCAGTGATCTTTATGTCACCTTCTTGTATAGGTGTCGCTGCTTCAGCTGGTGCTGCTGCGTACAGCACAGGTGTCGGATAACGAGGCGTTTCGAACTGAACGCTTTCTTCAACCACCCACAATGGAATTCGATTAATCGTTAAGCCTAATGAATTGGCGATCGTTTCTGCTTTTTTTCTTGCATTTAGAGAAGCTTGTTTTAAGGCTTCTTGGTAATAATAGTTACGATCTGAAACTTCAAACTCAACTTGGTTTATGACATTTGCTCCGTTCTGTGCAGCAGCATCGATTATTTCTCCTACTCTAGAAAGGTCTTTCACTGTAACCTTAAGCATATGCTTTACTTTATAACCTCGAAATACTTTTTCTCCATTTGGGTAATCATACATTTGTTCAATTGTATATGATTCGGTTTCAATTTCATCTTCTTCAATCCCCATGTTATGGAGCGCGTTAATCACTTGATTTGAAATGAGCGCATTTTGTTTTTGAGCCGTCTGCACTTCCATATCTTCTGTCACAATACCAAGCGATAAGACTGCCTGATCGGGCTTTGCTGATAAAATGCTTTTTCCTGTTACTTTAATTGTATGGTTTTCTTTTCGATTTCTCGGATAATAAGAACGCTGATTATAGTTAAACGGATATTGATAGCCCACATTTGCCTGATTTGTTCGCATGAAATGATTTATTTTCATCACGTCCTTCCACAAAAAAGATTCACGTAAAACAGCAACATTTTCGTTTTTATATCCATCCAAAACTAGATTATGTAACGTCCCCTCTTTAAGTTCTTGGAATAAACGCCTATTTTATCATCTAACTATAAGAGAATTTGGGATGGCAGTATCTGCTCTTAAATACACCCGAAAAGCTTAATAAAAATGGAGGTATAGAATGCTATGCTTTACACTGTACAAAACGGAGATACATTATGGGGTATATCTAATAGGTTTCAAGTATCCATCAAGGACCTTTTACATGCGAATGTGATTTGTAATCTTAATGTGATTTCTGCTGGAATGCCGCTTATTATTCCAGAAAAGGATATTCAGCTTCCAAAATCAGGCGGTATACCTTATTATGTTGTGCAGCCAGGTGATACACTACCATGTTTGGCAGCCCAATTTAACACAACAGTAAAAGGATTGATGAAAGCTAATCGATTAAGAGGCTATATAAGTGTTGGAGATGAGCTTCTTGTTGGTTTTAAAAAGCCAAACCCTACTGAGCTTTATAAAACGTGGAACAACATGGGGGGAGCTCCTTCGTGTGAGCTGATGAATTCTCTTTTACTGCACGGTGTTTACTATATTGGCACATTTCAATGGGAAGCGTTAGGAAATGAAGCGATTCCGTATTTATCTCAATTAACGAAACATCCGTGTTCGTCTGTAAGGTCTTATGCGGTGATTAGTCTTGGACGGATTGCTTCTTGGCAGGCCCAGCAGGTATTACAAACAGCTGCAAAAGATAGTGAATCATTTGTGGCAGACAATGCTCGTTTAACACTTCAACGTTCACAACTGACTCATCAATTTCATACAAAGCGATTTCATGTAACAATGCATGACCATATCCTTTTAGAAAAACCAGAATCAAATTCACAGGTAACTAAAATACCAAAAGGAACAGCTGTCATATCGCTTCGTTGGCATATTCCAAGTCCTTCCCAAGAGGAGGGACCGCTTGGAGATTTACAAATTTTTGATCTTGTCCAAATTGCGCAGACTGGTCAAATCGGCTATATGCCTCGTGTTGGTTATAGAGAGGTTTGGCTTATTTGAAAGGTTTTTAACCGGGGTTGCAGACGCAGCTCCGGTTATTTTTGTATATTTTATTTGATTAACCTCTATTAGGAAACAATATTATAAGGGAGCCGTTTTGAACCTATCGAAAAGTACTTACATTTTGTATCTGCAATAAATTTACAACTATTTCCCCAATTTGCCTGCCTAACCTTAAGCCTTCATCATTGTCTACTTTAAAATGGACGCCGGCATATAAACGAGATTGAGCCGTTTCTTCCACTAAATTCCTTATTGGGAATGACTCTGCTGGAAAGAAATAGCTTAATATGATCTCTGCACATCCTGCGATCGTTGCGTGTGCAGAAGGATATGCTGGAAAACGAGGGGTAATCAGCACAGCAGGTAGATTCCTGTCGTATTGAGTGGGTCGGGCTACATTAAAGAGATACTTAAGATGCCATGTGATCACACAGACATCATTGACAGCAGCATGGAAACACCCTAATACTCTAGCAACATGAGGGGATCCCATTCGATTATTTTGGGCTGAACTGATAATGATAGCAGTAATTTTTTCGGTTAGTTCACCTGTTCCCCAATATTGTGCGATACGTCTTTGTTGAGGAGTTAATGATGCCAATGTTTGTTTTACAATAACCAGCTCTTTTTCCCAATCAATCGTATAAGGATTTTTAATTTTAAAATGGATCCGCTGCTGAAAGGGATCTAGAAAATCATTAGACCCTCTTCTTGAAATAAAAAACATCGGCCAATATCCTGGTTCTGGATAACCTCTAGGGGGAACTTGTTCTCCCGGATAAGGGTGTTCTGACCACCTTTTATAATCGATCCGCATAAACCTCCACCCCTTATAAAATGTTCTTCTTGTTCTTATGATTCAAAATAGTTAAATATGACAATCCATAATCTAGGTTTCTATCTATACACTTAAACACTTCACTGAATATATAGATTAATGTATGAAATAAACTTACAACAAGAAAAGAGGTTAAATGCTTATGGCATTTCAAGGGTTAGTTGGACAGTTCTATACCCTTCCAGGTCCTTTAACATTGCCCAATGGTGTAATGCTTCCTCAAGGCACACGTGTTTTTATCCACAAAGTTGATTATGCTCCTCCAGCCTTTCTTGAGATGGTGACAATCGTAGCTCCTTTACAAGGCCCCTTCCCCGGCAGCTGTGTAGCTGGATCAGCACAAGTGACAGCTAGTCAGCTTCAGTCTGGTACAGGAGGCGGCGTAGTAATGTACGGAGCACCTCCAGGGCAGCCAATGTTCGGAGCACCTCCAAGACCACCAAGATAAGGTAAGTTTTCCTTAAGAAACAGGGACTATGTTCAAATTTATTTTAAATACAAAAAAGGAAGGTTTAGCGGTGAATATTATATATCCCTTACCTTCCTTTGATTTTCTACATATTTATGAAATTTATTATAAAAGATAATATTGATCAGCATAACAGGGATATAAAACAAAAGAGAATACCAAGACTTCCATGTTTTATAAGTAAATAAATGAAAGTATTTAACTGCGATCCATTCTAATCCATTTGGGTTATCGCCCTTCACATCCCTTGAGGAAAAGGTACTATTTCCAAAAATGTTAAAAAAATAAAGGAGTTGTTTCGCCACAGCTCTTCTTTGCCACTTTTTTATTGTAGGTTATTGCTCTTTACTTTCAGTTTCCCATTTCGCTACTTCTTTACGCACTTTTGGGGCCACTTCTTTTCCTAACAATTCAATCGCCTTCATGACTTCATGATGAGGCATAGAGCCAACTGGGACATGCAGCATAAACCGTGTAATGCCAACATTTTTGCGAAGATGAATGATTTTCTCGGCAACAGTATCCGAATCACCGACATACAATGCCCCTTCAAAGCTCCTTGCAGCATCAAAGCTTGAACGAGTATACGGTCCCCAGCCCCGCTCTTTTCCTAATTTGTTCATCACATGTTGGGTAGAAGGGAAAAACTGATCAGCCGCTGTTTCGGTATCCTCGGCAATGAAACCGTGCGAATGCGAGGCAACCGGAAGCTTCGATACATCATGACCTGCTTTTTCTGCCGCTCTCTTATAAAGATCCACAAGCGGCTTAAATTGAAGCGGACTTCCGCCAATGATCGCTAAAACAAGCGGCAGCCCAAGGAAACCTGCGCGGATAACAGATTGTGAATTGCCTCCGCTTCCAATCCAGACCGGCAACGGCTCTTGAACAGGCCTTGGGTAAACGCCGAGATTTTGAATCGCCGGTCGATGTCCGCCTCGCCACGTAATTTTCTCTGACTCTCGTATTTGCAGCAGGAGCTCGAGCTTTTCCTCAAACAATTCATCATAATCATTTAAGTCATAGCCAAACAGTGGAAACGATTCGATAAAAGAACCCCGGCCCGCCATAATCTCCGCGCGTCCGTTTGAAATCCCATCAAGCGCCGCAAAATCTTGAAACACCCGCACTGGATCAGCAGAAGAAAGTACCGTAACCGCGCTTGTCAGCCGGATTCGTTTTGTCTGCGGGGCAGCCGCAGCTAATACAATCGCAGGATTAGAAGCCGCAAAATCTTCGCGATGATGTTCCCCAACACCAAATACATCTAAGCCTACCTGGTCAGCTAAGATAATTTCCTCAACAACTTCACGTAATCGCTGTGCATGGCTAATGACTTCACCGGTTTTCGCGTCTGGTGTTGTTTCTACAAATGTGCTAATACCAATTTCCACTAAAATTCCTCCACCTTCCTGTTTTTCTCTCGTTTACAATCGCTTTAAGACTATCATAAATCTCAATTTAAAGATTCTTCAAATCGAGGTTTATTATATAGCCGTAAATTGCTTTTGTCTAATTTTTTGTTTTAAAGGATGAGAGGATGCTTCTAACTTTCTTCACCTTTTATAAAACGAATTAACATTTCTAACTTTTCTTCTGTTAATAAACCGGAATTATCAAACTTTAAGATAGAAGAATCCGGGATGTTCCAAGCGATTTCAGGAGCACTTATTCTTTCTTTAAACTCATCCCAATGCTCGAGCTTCCACTCATCTCTTGAGAAGCCTCTCGCTTCAATTCTTTGCTTCGCTATTTCTGTATTTTCCACTTCGATAATCATAACTTTTATATCCACATCTCGTATCGTAAAGCCTTTTCGCTTCAGTACCTCATCGATCCAGTTCGGAATTGCTAACTCTTTTGTAAAAGGCGCGATCAATGCTGCATTTTGCTTTGCTTCTAAATTTTCTAGCGCAAGATCAGTAATCGCTTCATAAGGTAAATCTCTTAAATGTTCTTTATAAAACTTAGAATCACGATCATCCGCGCTTCTTCCGCTCATCGTCAGCATTTTATTTACAAAACGCGTTCCGACTGTATCCATATCTAAATAAGCCCACGAAAAATGTTGGGATAATACTCTCGCAATATAAGATTTTCCTGTACCAGCTGTTCCAACAAAAAAAACTAATTTGTTCACTTTAACATCTTCTCTTTCTTTAACTCATTTGTTTTTTTACTGAGTTTCACATATTTTTTGTAACTAATCATCCTTATTTTTTCCTTTTCCTATCGATTCTATTATGTATGACATAGACAGAATTTCCTTTAGGCAAACTCCTCTTCTGCTTTTTGCATCAGCAGCTTAAATACCAAACGTATTTCCACCGTTTACGGAAATTGACTGTCCTGTTATAAATCTTGCTTCACTTGAAGCGAGAAATGCCACGGCATTTCCAATGTCGCGGGGCTCTCCCATTTTGCGAAGTGGGACTCCTTTTGCATATTCACGTAAAGTAAGCGGATTGACTTCACTATGTCTTTCAACCGGAATAAAGCCGGGATTTACTAAATTAACTGTAATCCCAAACGGGCCTAACTCATTTGCCCAAGAACGCGTCATGCCAATTTGAGAAGATTTAGCTGTGACATAATTAGAAAAGTTTGGATTCCCTAACTGAACAACTTCACTTCCAATAGTAATAATTCTACCTTCACCTTTTTTCTTCATTCCTGGTAAAACGGCTTTTGTTAATAATAAAGGCGCTTTTACAAAGAACACAAGCTGATCTAAGTAGTCATTCCATGTACTTTCTTCAATTGATAGTTCAGGCTGCGGACCTGTCGCATTATTGACTAAAATATCAATTGTTCCACCACATGTCGCCTCCACTTCTGTTACAAGCTGTGCTACTGCTTGTTCGTCTGTAATATCTCCTCTAACTGTAGCAGCTTTTCCACCGCTAGATTGAATCGAGACTGCAGTTTGTTCGGCTGCTTCTTTATAATTTGCATAGTTTACAATCACCATTGCTCCTGCTTCTGCCAACCTTGTGCTAATCACTTTTCCAAGTCCTTTTGAGCCGCCAGTAACGAGGGCAATTTTACCGTCTAAATGATAACTCATATGTTATTCCCCCTATTTTTGAAAATTAGTGCAGACAAACACAATAAGAAGGCTTAACTCCTTGCTGTGCTCTTTTATATGGATCGCTTATATTTTCGCAATCAAAATTTTTATTGAACATAACAAAAAAGTGAAGTCACCAGCACCGCTTTATAAACCAAGTTTATATGTTTATTCTTTTAAAAAACGAGTTTATTTATTTCTTTACTATTACTTTTTTACATAAATATGTATTTTATTATAACACACAGCATATGGAGATTAATTCGCTTCTCCTTTATAATCTGATCACTAGAATGTTCAAAGAAAGTTTTTTAGAAATTTTGAATGAGAAGAGCAAGATTGACAGCGATTAGTCATACACTTATTTAGTTTAAACCTTTCGCTAACAGCCTTTACCTCATAAGCAAACTCTTTTTAAAAGGTGGGATGACATGCCGGCATGTAATGGGGCAGCTTTTTTAAAAAGAATTCGTAAACTGCAGGCAGAGATATGGATTGACGGACAGAAAATGAACGGAAATATTTGTGACCATGATGCCTTTAAAGGACTGTTAAAAAGTAAAGCAAAGCTCTTTGATCTCCAAATGGATCCGAAAAATTCAAGCTTTATGACATACCCGTCCCCCTTAACAGGAGATCGTGTTGGAACGTCGTATTTGTCTCCCCGCTCAAAAGAAGATTTAAAAAAAAGAAGATTAACAACACAGGAATGGGCAAAAACATCCGGCAGTATGATGGGAAGATCGCCCGATTATATTAATACAGCCCTTATGGCATTAGGTACTGCTTGGGATGCCTTTCAAGACAAGAATAACCGCGGAAAAAACCTTAAGAATTTGTATGAACACGCGCGTGAAAATGACTTAACATTTTCGCATACGTTTGTCAGCCCGCAGGTGAATCGTTCCGTCGGGTATTATGAAGATGATGACGAACCTCTCTCTGCTCAAATTGTTAAAAAAAATAAAGATGGCTTAGTCATTAAAGGGGCTAGGTTACTCGCAACACAAGGCGGCATTACTGATGAATTGTTAGTGCTGCCGGTCGGGGGAAAGTTTATTAAAGACTCGTTTGTTTATGCTTTTTCGATTCCAAGCAATACGCCAAATCTAAAGTTTATCTGTCGTGAATCTTTCGCTTACCGAGGCTCAACATTCGATCATCCTCTAGGATCACGGTTTGAAGAAATGGATACGATTGTTGTATTTGATCATGTATTGGTTCCGTGGGAACGAGTTTTTTTGTACAACAACTATGCGATTGCAAATGCGATGTATAAGGAATCGAATTTCTATCCCTTTCTGCTGCACCAAACGGCTTCTCGACAGGTTGTAAAAATTGAATTTCTCCTCGGCGCTGCCCAGCTTATCGTCGATACCATTCATATTGGTGAATATCAACATGTCCAAGAAAAAGTGAGTGAATTAATCATAGGGCTGGAAACAATGAAAGCACTTCTTCTAAGTTCTGAAGTGGAGGCAAAACAAGATAAAAGAGGAACAATGGTCCCAAGTGAAAATCCATTGCATGCAGCGATTATTACATTTTCGCGGTTATACCCTCGGTTTACTGAAATTATTCAGCTCCTCGGAGCAAGCGGGTTAATCTCTATTCCGACTGAAAAGGATTTTAACTCCCCTTTAAAAAACGATTTAAATCACTATCTACAAGGGGCGTTTTGTAACGGCGAAGAAAAAACAAAAATCTTTCGGCTTGCATGGGATATAAGTACAAGTGCATTTGGCGGAAGACAAACATTATATGAACGATTCTTTTTCGGTGATCCTGTAAGACTAAGCACAGGTCTTTACAACAATTATGCAAAGGATCATGCCGTTAATTTAGCAAAATCCCTTTTGGATCATTAAGCTGAAGCCTTATAAAACATATCGTTAGAGGTACAAAAAAGCACCCATCCTCATTAAAACCTTTACTTTAATGAGGGGGGTGCCTTATCCAGTTTACCTACATAATATTCACAATCCTACTGTGTCTTTCTTTGTATAGAAATGTCTTCCTCTTACCTAAGCATTCTACATTTTTTATCCTTTAATGCTGCTTGGAATTACTGCTGGACTCTACCTGTTCAAGCATTGTCTTCTAAGGTTTAAATCACGTAATCATCTTCCAATCACCACACATATATTATTGAAGTAAAGTAAATAAAATATCTTTTTAGAGGAGAAATAAGCATGTATGATAGAGCATCCAATTATCCTTGGTATTTCTATACTTATAAAAGAAGTGAGTTATTTGGATATTGAAAAGTTTCCACCTCAATTAAAGCTGAAATATTCCTTCCTACACCAACTGGCTTCAAGAAGTATAGACTGGGTAAATCGTTACCTTTATTTGTTTTCTCCGATTAAAGACAACAAACTAGATTATGACGGGCTTCAAGCTTTCTCGGAATTATCAGTGGTTTACACCTATTTGCATCAATGGAAAAACTTAAATCTTACTAATCATCTGCCTGCTTGGTATCACTTTATTTCCCACCATTGTGAAAACCGATCCTATGCTCAAACAGCTAGAAAATACCCGATCATTTCATTTTCGATCCTGTTTCCATATCTTATGCTGCGCGCTTCCGGTTATCGCTTATTATATTATGAAGAAACTCTCGAATACCTTTCCCGATTTGGATATCTCTATACGATGGAAGCAGATTCTGAGTTGATAATGGAACAAGCATTTGTATATTGGAAAGCAAATTACTGCCAAGAGCCGAATTGGTTAAAGTTATACAGGAGAACCTTATTAGGAAACAAATCCAGTCCCATATCCCTCACTGAGGATGATGCTTATTCTGTTACTCATACACTGTTTTATATTACTGATTTTGGCAATCAATCGTTTTCCTGGCTTTTAGATGATAGAGAAAGAATATCGGCAGTTGTAGAATATCTTTTACTTCATTATTTACAAGTTGGTAATTGGGATTTAGTAGGCGAGCTGCTCATAAACTTAAACAGTCTCGGAAAATGCAGCTCTCCCATTTATCGTGAGGCTGCTCGGGCATTTCAAAACGCTTGGCGGAATGATGGAGCTATCCCATATGGACGGATGATAAAAACAAAACTTGATATGCTGCAGGGAAAAATAGGGGCTGAGGAGATCTTTAGAATTTGTTATCACACCACACTAATCGGCATATTGTATTGCGCTACAGCGATGAACCAAATGTTAATTATGTAAGTGCTAGTGCCGCTTGTCCCATTTCTATAGATGAAGCCAAAGAGGATATATAATTTTCCCCTTTGGCAGCAATCATCTCTAACAAAGAGCTAAAAGGATTTGCGGTGTAAAGAAGAAACAAGGCGCTAATGTAGGGAAGCAGAATGCGATTGTAATAAACCAATTCACGAAAGCTACCCATGCAAGAGAAACACTAATACCACCAAAAGGATTTTGATAGAAGATCAGTGTCCATCTGCCCTGACAAGACCAAATTCCATTAAATCGTTCATCGTCCCTATAATTGTAATTATAGGGACCTGACGTTGGAGAAGTTTGCGAACCTAACAATTGATAGACTTGTGTTAATCCTTGTGGGCGCTGCTGTACGAGGCTCATCAGCTGTTGAGACGGTAATGAATTTAAACGATTATAAAGACTTACAAGTTGCTGTGGCGGTTGTGTAGTAGGACGTTGGATTTGCTGCATAATTTGCTGTACTTGCTGTTGTTGTGCTGGACTTAATTGACTAGGCAGCCCTCCAAAACCACCAAGACCTCCAAGACTACCTACACCATCAAATCCACCGGTTCCACCAAAGATACCGCCTAGACCACCTGTTTGACCTGTTCCCCCAGTTCCATAAGGAAATTGACGCGGATCATAATCATAATCATAATACATCTATCAAACTCCCTTTCCACTATTTAATCAGTTTGTTACATTGGCTACTATATGCACAGCTGACTATTATGTGTAAGGGAAATTGTTTATTTTGTATTGTGTAAGTCCACTTCTCAAAGCAAAAGATTTCTCCTTCTTTGCTGTATTTTCAAAAATTATTAAGTGAATGTTAACAATCCATTACGTTTTAATAAATTTACAAAAAATAGTTGAATATTATAAAAATGATTCTTTATACTGAAGAAGAATGAACCGCAATACCTTCACACCTACACCTTTTCTACTAACTAACATGTTCATTTTTTAACTTTTCCAACAGTGACACGTTGAAATTACTTTTATTTTAAAACAAGTGAATTATTTACTAGGGGGTAAAGCTTATGAAGCGTTTTTCTAAAGAGGAAAACAGCTGGGTATTATATGACTGGGCAAACTCTGCTTATTCGATTATTATTACAACCGCTGTCTTTCCGCTCTTTTACAAGGCCGCTGCTGAAAATGCCGGAGTGAGTGCTGCGAATTCCACAGCGTACTTAGGTTACACGATTGCAATTGCAACATTTATTCTGGCCATGCTTGGACCTATTTTAGGAATCATCGCAGACTATCAAGGCTTTAAGAAAAAGTTCTTCACCTTCTTCTTTGCCCTTGGAGTAACCGCAACAGCAATACTTGCGTTTATTCCGAGTGATCAATGGCTAGCTTTACTCATTTGTTATACGGTGACTGCTGTTGGAGCAACAGGAGCAAATGTATTTTATGATGCCTTTCTTGTCGATGTCACAACTGAGGAGCGGATGAACAATATATCTTCGCGCGGTTTTGGATTAGGATATATCGGCAGTACGATTCCATTTATACTAAGCATTGCCATAATTATCTTGGCGCAAAACGAGCTCTTACCTCTTTCAATCACTGCCGCAAGTAAAATTGCTTTTCTAATCACTGCTTTATGGTGGGGATTATTTACGATTCCTTTATTTAAAAACGTTCAGCAGCGCTTTTATATCGAGCGTGAAGCAAGGCCTGTTGTTAACAGCTTTAAGCGGCTTGGAAAAACGTTTAAGGAAATTCGCAAATATCGGGTTGTCTTTTTATTTTTAATCGGTTATTTTTTCTACATTGATGGCGTGGGAACAATTATATCAATGTCTACCGCCTATGGAACAGATTTAGGAATTGGCGCAACAGACCTTTTAATTATTTTATTTGTTACACAAGTTGTTGCCGCTCCATTTGCGATTTTATACGGAAAACTAGCAGAGAAATTTACAGGAAAGAAAATGCTTTATGTTGGAATTCTTATTTATATTATTGTTTGTATTTACGCTTACTTCCTAGAAACGACACTAGATTTCTGGATTTTAGCGATGCTTGTAGCCACATCACAGGGCGGCATTCAAGCGCTGAGCCGCGCCTATTTTGCGAAGCTCGTACCAAAGAACAATGCCAATGAATTTTTCGGATTTTATAATATTTTTGGAAAATTCGCCTCCATCATGGGTCCATTATTAGTAGGAGCAACCGCTCAAATTACCGGCAATTCGAGCATGGGAGTATTCAGTTTAATCGTTTTATTTATTGTTGGGATTATCGTGCTTATGTTTGTACCAGAACCAAAAGAGGTTTCAGTACCGGAATCTGTGAATTTAAATTAAATCTTACCCCATAGAATGAGCATTCAGTAAATAACATGGGTATCTGCCTGCTTCAGTCCCAAAAAAAGAAACAACAAGACATTCGCCTTGTTGTTTTTTTGTACAGCTGGAGCTTGTTATTCAATCCTAAGGAATGATTCTCTTACTTATTTAAAAGGTTCAACTGCCAAGAAACACCAAATTGATCACTAACCCAGCCAAACTTTTGACTAAATGGATAAGCATTTAACGGCATTAACACTTCACCATTTTGTGCCAATTTCTGAAATACCCGGTCAAGCTCCTCTTCCGTATCACAAGTTACATACAGTGAAAGTGATGGGGTAAAGGTAAAATCATGTTTTACGATACTATCGGTACACATAAACACTTGTCCGTTTAATGAAAAGCTCGCTTGTGAAACTTTTCCTTCCTCTCCCCCTTCATTTGCCCCGTAACGTGAAATGGTTATAATTTCTGCATCATCAAATAGAGAGACATAATAGTTCATTGCTTCTTCAGCACTGCCTTCAAATAGTAAAAAAGGTATAATTTCTGACATCATAAAAACTCCTTTGTGAATACATTTTTTTAATTATGATGCTAAAGCTTTCTACTTATCATGAATGCTAGAATGGCTGATCTTGTTCCTTTTCTTTCTACTGCAAAGTTTATATCCAACAAAAGCTAAGATAGCTGCGGTAGAAAGAGCCACTAATATATACTGATCAAATTTCTTTGAAAGAAACCCTAATGGTATGAGAGATAATATAAAAAAATAAATTAAATTACCAACAGCTGTTGCTAATAAGAAATGGTTAAAACGAACAGTACTTAGGCCAGCAGCAATATTAATGATACTTGTTGGAACAAAAGGAAAAATCCTTCCTATCAATACATACATAAAACCGTTTTGTTCGATTTTATCTTTCATTCCAGAATAACCTTTCTGAAGCAATACATCTTGAAACAATCCTCGTACAATGAGAAAAACAATTACAGCTGCAGCTACACTTGTAAACCAACTCCACATATACCCATAAAAGAATCCAAATAAAGTAATATTAAGCGTTAGCAATAAAATAAGCGGAATAACCGTAAACGTATTTTGAATAATCATCATGACGAAAGTAAGCACGAATATAAAGAATAAATTTTTATCGGACCACAAGCGAACTGCTTCGATATCACCATCTCTTAATACAATAAACAATTCTGTATTAAAAACTATTAAACATAAAATGGCGATTATACTTATAAAAGAAATCACTTTTACCCATATACTAATATTCGTTCACCTCTTTTGGCAAAGCTCAACTTCATTTAAATACCTTTCTTTTTTAATTCTTTCTTCATCAAATATAAACCTTCAAATCATCTAAAATATTCCAATTAATCTCGATAAGCAGCGACCATTTCAAAAAAAACAACACCCTTTAAAGAGTGTTGGCTGCTACGCAAGCGATTGCTGATCTAAAACTTTGACGACCTCAAGAGATTTTATATGATATCCTTCTACTTCGAGTACTTTAAACTGGTAATCATTCACCATGATTTTATCTCCTGCTGCTGCTTCTATCTTTTCGGTCAGCACCCAGCCGCCAATCGTATCAACATCTGTATCATCAATCGAAAGTCCAAACAGATTATTTACTTCTTCAATCAACACTTTTCCATCAATAACTGTTCGGTTCTCATCAATACGATTAATATCCGGGACCTCATCATAATCAAATTCATCGCGAATATCTCCTACAATTTCTTCAATAATGTCTTCAACGGTTACTAACCCTGCCGTTCCGCCATACTCATCGATTAAAATAGCCATATGAACACGTTCTTTTTGCATCTTCACCAACAAATCATGGATGGCAATCGATTCAATCACTTGAATCACAGGGCGTGTATAGTTTTCAATCGTACCCTCTAAGTTTTTCCCTTTTACAAAATGAATCAACACTTCCTTCATATTGATCATCCCAATAATATTGTCTTTATCACCATCAGTAACGGGATATCTCGTATAGTTCTCTTCCTTCACAACCTCTATAAACTCTTGCAGCGTTTGCGTTCGATCAAATGCAACGATTTCAGTACGGGGAACCATAATCTCCTTTGCAATACGGTCATCAAATTCAAAAATATTATTTACATATTTGTATTCAGATTGGTTAATTTCTCCACTCTTATAGCTTTCAGAAAGAATAAGACGAAGTTCTTCTTCTGAATGAGCAATTTCATGTTCAGATGCCGGCTTCAAGCCAAAGATTCCAGTTACTAAACGAGCGGATCCATTCAAAATTTTAATAAATGGATACATGATTTTATAAAAAAACATCATCGGTTTTGCAAATAATAATGTGACCGATTCAGCTTTTTGTATCGCAAGTGTTTTCGGAGCAAGCTCTCCAATGACTACATGTAAAAATGTAATGGTCGCAAAAGCAAGAATGAACGATAAAATCGTCGATACGGATTCAGATACATTCAATTGAACAAATAATGGATGCAGTAAATGTTCTACTGTTGGCTCTCCTAACCAGCCAAGTCCTAATGCTGTAATAGTGATTCCTAGTTGACATGCTGAAAGATATTCATCCAAATTCGTTATTACCGTTTTGGCAGCAAGTGCATTTTTATTTCCTTCTAACACTAATTGATCAATCTTTGTACTGCGAATTTTCACAATCGCAAACTCAGATGCAACGAAAAATCCGGTTAAAGCGATCAAAATTGCTACCATCATTAAATTAAATATCTCCAAATGGTCTCCTTACTGCATCGCTGCAAGTAAGGAATACACCTCCTGTTTTTTTATATTCTCAGTCATTAATATTAATTATTTAGTTTGCAGTTTCATGCTATATTTTTTACAAGTAACAGTTCCAAAAAATAGAAAGGTTCCTAGTATAACGACTTATCTTTTCAGAAGATGTCAGGTTAACCATTAGAAAAATAAAAGCAAGAAAAGAAGAATGGATGGTTGTATAATAATTGGTTTGCTGCTTTATTATCCAAATAATAAAAGCAGTGTCTGCGACAATGCTGTACCTCGTGGCGCTAGTTTGTTCATGATTACCTTATGTTGTTTTTCATCTAAGTTTTCAAGCAGAGGCTTTATTTCTTTAATTTCAGTCTCAAGATGCTTCATAATATCTGCAATTTGTTCCATATGCTTTTCAACTTTACAATCATCAGCACCATCATTTGATTTTATTAATCCAATCGCTGTTTTTATTTCATCTAATGGCATATTCAACTTTTTATAATGCTCAACAAGCTCTAAAATATGAATGGACTCTTCCCTATATAATCTGTAATTCGATGCCGTTCTTTCCGGATTAAGTAATCCTATTTGGGTGTAATAATCAATTGTTCTTTTAGAAACATTGGTTATACTTGCTAATTCACCAATTTTATAAAACTTCCCAATTTAATCACCCCATCCATTTAAATTAATTTTAATTTATAACATACAAACCGTACAGTCAACGTTTTAGTTTGAATATTTTTCGAAAATTATGTACATTATTTCCACCTACAACTTGTCGTTAATCCTATCGATAAAAAATCCATTCCAATTAGGTTACTCCTAGATTTTTTTGTAATCGCTTCCTTTAATGGTGTGAAAGAGTTCAACATAACTCTCTGTTTTTCCAGCATCTTGACTTTTTCCAAAAAACAGTTATGATCTATTTTATCCATTAACTTTCTTGTATATTTTGCAAGAAAGAATGGTCCACCTAAAAGAATAATAGATATTGTTAATAAAAAATAAATATATTAAATAAACTTAGATACTTGAACTTTGAAGAGGTGAAATGATGAAGAATTTATTCAACAAACTGAGATTCAGTAATAATTATATGAGCCTTTTCTTACTAGCTGTGATCTTATTATGGATAAAAACCTATTACAGTCAGCTAAATGAATTTAATTTAGGAATTGAAAATAGTATGCAGGAGTTTTTACTATTTCTTAATCCATTAGGTTCATCACTTTTCTTCCTTGGATTTGCGCTTTTTGCAAAAGGAAGAAGAAAATATATTTGGCTCATTATCATCAACTTTTTATTAAGCTTTTTATTATTTGCAAATATCGTCTACTATCGTTTTTTCAATGACTTTATTACTTTGCCAACATTAACACAGACGCAAAACTTCGGTGATGTTAGCGGCAGTATTACATCGCTGTTAAAAGCAACAGATCTATTATTCTTTTTAGATACAATCATATTACTTGTTTTAGCTGCATTTCGCTTTGGCAAACAGCAAAACATCCAAATTCAGCGCAGAAAAATCGCTGCCGTTTTTACAGCGGCGATTATAATTATGTCCGTAAACTTAGGGTTGGCTGAAACAGACCGCCCGCAGTTGTTAACAAGAACATTTGACCGCAACTATATTGTAAAATATTTAGGAATGTATAATTACACGATTTATGATGCGGTGTTAAGCACGAAAGCTTCTGCAAAACGTGCGATGGCAGATAGTAATGATATTACTGAAGTAATTAACTATACAAATGCAGAGTATGCGAGTCCTAATCCGGAGTATTTCGGAGCGGCAGAAGGCATGAATGTGATTTATCTTCACCTAGAGTCGATTCAAAATTTCTTGATTAACTATGAACTTCATGGCGAAGAAGTAACACCATTTTTAAATTCGTTAACAGCAGAAGAAAATACGCTGTATTTCGATAACTTCTTCCACCAAACAGCACAGGGAAAAACATCCGATGCTGAATTTATTTTAGAAAATTCGTTATATGGCCTTCCGCAAGGTTCTGCCTTTTCAACGAAAGGAATGAACACGTACCAAGCAGCACCTGCTATTTTAGGACAAAAAGGCTACACGTCAGCGGTGTTTCATGGAAACAAAGGTTCATTCTGGAACCGTAATGAAATTTATAAATCATTTGGATATGATGCATTTTATGATTCCAGCTATTATGAATTGAATGAATTTGAGCTTGCCGATTACGGCTTACATGATAAACCATTTTTTGAACAATCTATTCCATTATTAGAATCGTTACCGCAGCCTTTCTATACGAAATTCTTGACGGTATCTCACCATTATCCTTATCGAATCGATCAAGAACAAACAACGATTGAGCCGCATACAACTGGAGATAAATCTGTCGATAATTATTTCCAGACAGCACGCTATGCGGACGAAGCATTAAAAGAGTTCTTCGATTACTTAAAGGAATCTGGTTTATATGATAACTCTGTTATCATTATGTATGGTGATCATTATGGAATTTCAGAGAATCATAACAAGGCTATGGCACAAGTTTTAAATAAAGAAATTACACCGCTTGAAAGTGCAGGCTTACAACGAGTTCCTTTATTTATTCGTGTTCCTGGCATTGAAGGCGGCACAATGCATCAATACGGCGGTCAAATTGATCTTCGTCCAACACTACTGCATTTATTAGGAATTGATACAAAGCAGTATATCGAATTTGGGACAGATTTATTATCTGAAGAACACGATGAAGTCGTTCCATTTCGAAACGGTGATTTTATGGGACCAACGATCTCCTATACAGATGATAAATTCTATGATTCTACGAGTGGAGAGGAAATAGAAGCAACAGAAGAAGCGCAGCAATTAAAGAAAGCTGCTGAGATGAAACTGCAGTTCTCTGACCGTCTTGTCGAAGGAGACCTGTTACGTTTTTACACTCCTGAAGGTTTTGTTCCTGTCGATCGTTCTCAATATAATTATAAAAAGAAAACCGTCCCAACTACGCCTCCAAACATTCCTGGCGTTGAATAAAGTGAAAGCTGCTGAGCGTCATGCTCAGCAGCTTTTTTATTTCTTTCTATTTAAATCAAAAGACATTCGCTAAGATACGTACTGTTTTAATAAATAATCTTTCACTTTATTTCTTCCTCTATAAATTCGTGATTTCACTGTACCTAAAGGAAGCTTCATATAACGGGCAATCTCTTCTTCCTTTAATCCTTTTTGAAATTTCAACAAAAGAATTTCACCTAACTCTGGTTTAAGCTCTCCTACGAATTGCAGGAGGTCTTCTTTTAGAAAAAGCTGCTCAACTTCTTTCTCCACACTGCGACTTTTCCATTTGTCTTCGTTCAACTCAAGGATGATCGATTCGACTGGTACCGCGCCGCTTCGCTTTTCTTTACGTACAAAATCGATTGCGGTTCGGACAGCGATCGTTGACAGCCAGCTTCCGATTCTACATTCCTCGTCCATTTTTTCAATGTTTTTATAGGCTTTAATAAACGTCTCTTGTACAACATCTTCTGCTATGTGGCAATCTTTTACGACCGACAAAGCTGCATGATAGACTTTCATATAATAATTTCGATAAATCAATCCAACGTCTTTTTGATTCTCTTTATGCTCTAAGACAGCCCCCACTTTCCCCATCTCCTTCTTGTTTTTATTCGTTTATTGCTTCTTGTACAAAATCAGGTGCAGCTTCCTTGGAAAGATACTGTGTTTCGATATAGGCTCCGCTCTTATATTTGAAAGCAATGATATAACTACTATTTTCACGGCCATTATCAATATTTTGTAAGAGCTGATTATTTTTTTCATTATCGGTAATTTTTAATGCGGTTCCTTCATCGAGCAGTTCTTTAATCCTTGTCTCCACTTCTACTGCATACCCTCCAGTCGGACTTAACTCTTTGCTTTTTGCAATAACCGCATAGTCGATATCGTCCGCCGTTAAAATCGCCGCAGCAAGAAGTTCCTCTTTTTTCAACCAGTTCAAGAGCTCCTGATATGTTGGTGATAATTCCATATAAACAGGTTGTTGATTGTCGTTATTTAATTCAACTGAGATATGGGAATTACGTCCTTTTTCGTTTATCATCTCTTCATATGATGCATTTGTAACCTCTTCTTTTAAAATCTCGATAACCTCCATGATTTTTTCAGGATCAGCTATCGTGACGCGGTGATCAATCGGTCCGTTTGGAGAAATAGTGATTCGGTCAACTTGACTATTTTCGACACTTAAAATCTTATACGTAGTCTTCTTATATTCAGCAGACTCATAGATTGGTTTTAAATATTCTTCAAAAGCAGCACTCGCAGGAACCTTGTACTGACGAATTTGTTTGTCGCCATCTTTCAGTTCATACACAATAAATAAACTTCGCCAGTTAGGATTTTTCGCTTCCACACCTTCTTGATTCGCAATCATTTCATTGTGTAAGTCTATAATTGCCTTAATGTTTTCTTCCTTATAAATATAGTGTACAGGTAATTCACTTTCTTCTTGGTTGATGTAATCCCATGGCGATTTGTCATTGAAATAAACGCGCTCAATCTCATCAAATTCCGGTATGTTGCTTTCATATC
The DNA here is from genome assembly GCF_003318295.1 of Bacillus taeanensis. Taxonomy (GTDB): domain Bacteria; phylum Bacillota; class Bacilli; order Bacillales; family UBA6769; genus Maribacillus; species Maribacillus taeanensis. Next base: position 8,964 of record NZ_QOCW01000022.1, on the reverse strand, counting down.
CCGTAACATCAAATTGAAACAAGACAAAAACAACAATGATCACTAATGAATATGGAATTAATCCCTTTAAACTTCCAAACACCCTCCATGATTTTTGGAGCACCATTTCTGAAATATAATAGCCAATAACAGCACCAGAAGCGTATCCAAATAAAACCCAATATAAACTTTCCTGTGTTTCGCCAAAATATAAACCGCCGAACAGCATTGTGCAGAACGTTAGCCCATATTTGAAAACTGGTCTTAATTTCGAAAACGCAATTGCTTGGGATGCCGCTTCATTTTTTCGCTTTTTATAAATAACTAAAGATAAAGCCGTTAAAGTGATCGCCGCAGCAAGATAAATGATTACAAACTTCAGACTGATTGGCTGGCGATCAAATTGTTCTAAATGTGTAAGTGGTGAAAACCGTTCAAGATTATTATTTAAATAATAATCTGCTGGATATCCGAATAAAAACTGTTCCAAGTTAAAGTTAAACAACAAACTTATTCCAAGCGGAAAGAAAAGCAAAAGATACGTAAGCACCGCCTGAACAGCAGACAATCCCGTTAACATCCCGACAAAAACAGCGGCACTAAACAGCAGCAAATCAAGCAAAATCGTTGTGCCAAGCCAGACTGCCAGCTCTTTCATCGTAAAAAAGGCTGTCATATCAAAGAAGCTGTTAAACAGCACTAAAATAACCGCAATAACCAGCACCGGCAGGATTAAAAAGGTGTTTCCAATAACCAGATGATGATAAAAGACGCTTTTTCTTTTGAGTGGTAAACTGTGAATAAAATCGGTTGACTGCTTCAACTGTAAATATCTGAAAAGAAATAATCCAAGTAAAACTGGAATCCCAGCAAATAAAACAATCTGAACTTCAGCATTATAAGAAAAAAGATTTTCATAATGTGGGAAATAGTAAGCATCCTCCCTTGTCATTTCCATGATGATTTTTAAAGGAATCGCAAACAATAATCCTAAGAAATAAACGAGACTAACCCATCCGACTGTTCGTATATCCTGCAGAACGATCTCTTTATTAAACCAAGATGTTTTCGATGGCATAACCGGCTCCCCCCATTTCATAAATAAAAATTTCTTCTAATGTAAGCGGCAGCAAATCAAAAATAACCGGGTTATAACGCTCCACCTTTTGGAATACCTCTTCATGAGCCCCTCGTACAATGCAAAGCAAGACGCTGCCTCTTTCCTCTTTATATAAAACATTTAACTCATCGAAAAAGTGATCAGGTACGTTCTTTTTAAAGGCGATCTGAATTTTATGAATATCTATTTTTAAGTCATCGAGCTCGCGTTCCAACAGCATCGTCCCTTTATGTAAAATCCCGATGTGATCGCAAATATCTTCTACTTCCCGAAGATTATGAGAAGAAATCATGACCGTCATTTCACGCTCTGCAACGTCCTGCACAATTAAATTTTTCACCTTTTTCCGCACAACTGGATCGAGTCCATCAAAAGGTTCATCTAAGATAAAAATTTCAGGCATCGCAGACAATCCTAACCAAATTGCAACCTGCCTCTGCATCCCTTTTGAAAGCTTTTGAATTTTCTTATGTACATCAATTCCAAAAAGCTGTTCTAATTTCTTAAATCTTTCCGAGTTCCATGTTGGATACAAGCTTTGATAATACATCGCCATCTGTTTGATCGTGTACTGTGGGAAAAAATAAACCGTATCGGTGAGAAAGATGATCTTCTGTTTAATAAGATTATTTTCAAACACTTCATCGTTTTCGATGCGAATTTCTCCTGCATCTTGTTTATAAATTCCGGCAATTATTTTTAAAAGCGTTGTTTTTCCAGCACCATTTGAGCCAAGCAGCCCGTAAATGGAGCCTTTATGAATGGAAAAACTAACATTTGACAGCACGTTTTCACGATCAAATGCTTTGCTTATTTCTGTAATATTAATCATCTTGGCCGCCTCCCCCTATGGATTGTTCAATTTCTCTAACCAGCTCATATATCTCTTCTCGTGTTAATCCTAAGTATAGCGCTTCAGCTAAATATTTTTTTAACTCTTGTTTTACTTTTGTTAACTTTTCTGTATTCACTTCCTTAGCAGACGCACTAACAAAGCTGCCTTTTCCTTTAATCGAATAAATGTATTCTTGTCTCTCCAGCTCTCGATACGCTTTTTGAATTGTATTCGGATTAATTGTTAACTGCTGTGCAAGGATCCTTACAGAAGGAAGTTTTTCATCAACTTCAAGCACTTCATTAATAATCAGCTCTTTAATCTTGTCGATTAATTGTTCATAAATCGGCTTTCGGCTTCTTACATCTAATTCAAACATTGCTGCTCTCCCTTCTGTACTATGTGTATGAATTGTATTAACTGTACTACTATATTTAATACAGTTAGATTATATACGATTGAAATGGAATTTAAAAGGGAAATTTTTAAAAACAACATGACTTCATACTAAAAAACCCGATTTCCTTTATAACTTAAAAGGAAATCGGGTTTTCATTTTTTCATAAAAAAGCTGCCGCAAAAAATAAGGAGGCCTATCCCTAATAAGACAGACCTTCTTCAATGACATGTTTGTTTACTAAATGTTTCGGCGTTTTCCTCTCTACCCCCTGCAGTAAGTTATCTGCTGCAAGATTTGCCATGTTCATTCTTGTTTTCTTACTCGCACTGCCGATATGAGGAAGTACGACAACATTAGGTAACGTTAACAGCGGGTGATCTAATGAAATTGGCTCTTCTTTAAATACATCTAACCCTGCCGCAAAAATTTCGCCACTTTTTAAGGCATGATACAAGTCACCTTCATTCACGATGCCGCCTCTTGCCGTATTCACTAATACAGCAGATGATTTCATTAACGCTAACTGTTCTTTGCCAATTAAATTTTCCGTTTCCGGCGTATAGGGCGTTAACACACAAACAAAGTCAGACTCCTTTAACAGTGTTTCAAGATCCCTATAGTGAATGCCGAGCTCCTCTTCCGCCTCTTTTTTGCGGCTTCGATTATAGTACAAAACGTCCATATCAAAGCCTTTTGCTCGTTTCGCAACGGATTCACCGATTCGTCCTAAGCCAATAATCCCAAGTGTGGCACCATACATATCTTGACCGGTTAACATCATCGGCGACCATGTTTTCCATTTACCAGCCTTCAAATAATCTGAAGCCTCAACTAACCGGCGACCAGCAGCCATCATTAATGCAAACGTAAGATCAGCGGTTGTTTCCGTTAACACACCCGGCGTATTCGTAACGAGTATTCCTTTTCCTGAAGCAGCATCCACATCGATGTTATTGTAGCCAACCGCCATATTGCTGATCACTTTCAGGTTATTCGCTTTACTTAAAAGCTCTTTATCAATGGATTCCGTTAATAAACAGTACAGTCCATCAACATTTTCTATTTCTTTTTCAAGCACTTCTTTTGGCACCGGAATATCTTCTTCATCCCACATGCGCACTTCACAAACTTCCTTTATTTTCTCTACAACAGGTAACGGCAGCTTTCTTGTAATATAAACGTTTGGTTTCAAGGTTTTCATACCCTTTCTTACGTGAAAATTTCTCAATCATTAATGACCGTTAATTGATTGATAACGGTTAAAGTAGTCTTCCACATCTCTCCTATTTTTTCCTCCCTAATCCCGTTAAATCACCCGCTTCCTGCTTCATTATTACACATTTTAACTACCATATTTTACCTTTATGTGACTTTCGAATTAGAAAAAATGAAGGATTATACGGTATAAAGAAAGAATATTAGTTTTAAGAAATGGAACAACAGAGAAATTGATGAGGTGGCTATCACATGTTCAACCGATACAATACAGATAAGAAACGAACAATGTTTGAAGAAATTATTCCATATAACCATAAACTAGCACCACTTTTTATTCGCAACACATTACACGCGCTTATTCCAGAAGGTACAGAGCATATTTATGTTGTCGGAATTGGCTCTAACCTAATAAACGGCGATAGTCTCGGTCCTTTTGTTGGAACATTACTTCGTGATTTATATCCAGACCACTTAACAGTACGCGGAAATCTTCAATCACCTTTAGATGCGACAACGCTTGTCCCGGAAATATCAAGAATGATTTTACCAAAAAACAGCTTTGTCATCGCAATTGATAGTGTGCTGGGAACGGCAAAAACCTTAAACTCAATCGTTGTTCGCGAAGGTGCTTTGCTGCCGGGTGCAGGTCTTAACCAACATCTTCCACCAATCGGAGACTGCAGCATTATGGGAGTCGTTCTCGAAAATAATCCTGCCATTGAAAAAGGGGAGCTTTTTTATACGAACCTCCATCTTATTTACACGATGGCCGCTAATATCGCAAAAGGCATCTCGCTTGCGGTTAGACAATACTTTAACTATCCTTCTAATCAGCCGATTTTACTTTCTAGTTCGTAATAAATTTGGATTCAGTTATGAACTAAAGAAAAAACCTGTTTTTGAAAAAGTGTGATCAAAAACAGGTGTAAAGAAGAATAAGTAAGTTTCTTCAATTAAACTTCTCGGCATCAAAATTTTGAAACACATATTTATCATAAATTGGAAATATTTCTTTTCTAAGCAGATGATTAATAATTACCTTGTTGCGGTGAACAGCAAGCCCTAAGTTTGTTGAGCCCAATCCGTGTGAATGTGAGATGCCGCTGTGCACATAAATTTGATTTGGCAGATCGAGACGAAGCCGGTAATCAGCCTCTACTTCATACCTGCCTTGGTCATCCCACGAAATATAAGAATCTAACTTTTTAACAAAATCTGGTACATTCGGACGGTAGCCGGTACCGACAATAACGACTTCACTTTCATGGGAAAATTCTTTATTTTGCTGCCACTGATGACACAAAATTTTATAGTTATCCCCTTTTTCTTCGATTCCTTTCACTTCTGTTAATACCTGCAAGCTCACATCTAATTCTTCTCCGGAAACAGAATGCTCATACAGCAAATTATAAATATCAGTCGTTGTATGCGCGCTAATTCCTTTATAAAGAAGGTCTTGGGAAGCAAAAATTTCATCTTTTTTTTCTTGGGGAAATTGATAAAAATAATTTACATAATCAGGAGAAAATTGTTCGACACTTAATTTCGATTCTTCCATTGATAAAAAGCTTGGTGAGCGTGTAATCCATGTTAGTTGATACTGATGATCGAGCCGTTCTTTTAACAATTCACGAAATACTTCTGCCGCACTTTGCCCCGAACCAATCACTGTGATCGATTTCGCTTTTCGACACCGCTTCTGCCGCTTTAAAAACTGTGACGTATGAAACACATCTTCTTCTGAAAAACCTTGAAACGATTTTGGCATCACCGGCGTACTGCCCGTACCTAAAACAATGTTTTTCCCTTTATATGTTGTTATCTCTTTCGTTTTCATATCTTGAACGGTAATAACAAAACATTTTTCCGACTGCATGTATTCTAACGAAGAGACCTTCTTTCCAAAACGGCAATTTTTTAATCCATCTGCCGCCCATTGACAGTAATCGTTATACTCTCTTCTCGGAATATCTAAGCGCTGTAAAAAATAAAACGGATATAAGCGATTTTTTTCCGATAAATAATTTAAAAAGCTGTATTTATTTGTTGGATCCGCTAACGTTACTAAGTCCGCCATAAACGGAACTTGAAGCCTTGTGCCTACAATTAGCATGCCTGGATGCCAATCAAAATGCGGTTTTTGATCAAAAAAAACGGTTTTTACTTCTGTACAATCATCAAGCAGCGCCGCCAAACTTAAATTAAAAGGACCGATCCCCACTCCTACTAAATCATACACCTTATGATCCACCATTTTATTGTTCCTCCTCCAAGCCTTTTCTTTATATTATTAGAAAAAATGGAAAAACAATTCTTAAATACAACTTTATTATGTAACATTACTTTATACTAAAAAACCCGCTTTCCTTGATGATCTACACAGGAAATCGGGCTTTCTTTTCTTAATCTATTACTGCAGCACTTACTTGTTGTACCGGCCAATCCTCTACTTTATACGCCATATCAAAAAACATATATTCAAGCTGACAGCTGACCATAAAGAGTTCCTTCATGCGCAGTTTTTCTTCTTCTGAAGCTTGTTCTGCTAGTTCGTCAAGTTTGTCAAGATATACATTCATTCTCGGTTTTTCTTGGGCACCGTAAAACGTAATCCACTTATAAAGAGGAAGTCGTTATATTTACAAATGTTTCTTTTTTAACGGACTCAAAACACGCATCAAGTACCTTCAAATTATGAATTGTATTTTCCATCATTCCCTCTGGCATTTTCCCTTCTAACACCCATTTTGAGAAGGATTCAACTTCAAGCTGATATTGATGTCCAATCACGGTTTCTTCACGACCATTTTCGTCATTTGCAGCAATCAAAAGTGATGCTTCGCCTTTATAAATCTGTGGTATAAACGCTCGTGGTACGCGAATACTGCCCTTTGTACCAATTACCTCGTACGTATCAATCCGGGTACGATCCATGCCCGCATCAAATACCGCTGTTATGCCGTTATCAACTTTTAGAATGCCTGCTGAAGACATGTCTACTTCACTTTCAGGATGCTTTTGAACAGAAGCGAATACTCGATTCGGTTCAGCTCCTAAAATATTTCGAATTGAATGAACACAATAACAGCCAACATCGTACAAACTGCCGCCGCCAAGCTGTGAATTCATGCGGATATTGTTAGCACCATGTTCAAAGTAAAAGGAAAGACTTACTCTCATCACTTTTACGTCACCAATTTCACCAGAAGCAATTATTTCCTTTACTCGTTCATGCTGTGAATGAAATTAATACATAAACCCTTCTAAGAAAAGCACATTATTTTCCCGGCAAACATTAATCATTGCTTCCGCTTCGGCTGCGGTTAATGCAGCAGGCTTCTCGCATAACACATGCTTTCCTTTTTTGGCCGCTTTTTTAACCCATTCTGCATGAAGAGCGTTTGGAAGTGGAATGTACACCGCGTCAATGTCAGGATCGTCTAATAAATTTTCATAGGAGTTATATACTTTTGAAATGGTAAACGTTGAAGCAATGTCATTTACTTTCGGATTCGAACTCGCAATGGCCGTAACTTCTGCATTACAAGCGTCCATAAAAGCAGGCAGTAATTCGTCCTGGGCAATTTGAGCGGTACTTAAAATTCCCCAGCGAACAGATTTATTCATTATTTTCAGCTCCTATAAATCAATTCTAAATGTAATCGCTTTTATTCCCCTGTTAAAAATTTACTGAATTAATCATTATAATTTTAGGGCAATTTCTAAAAATTGTCTTTGTACTATAGCGACATGTTTTTATATTTTAGAGACTGTTTTAAATAAGAATAAAGAATACATGTTATAAAATTCGGGTATTCATCTCTACAAGACTATATAAAGGAGTGTATGTTATGAAGCCATACCTAAGATTTGCAGGAATGGTTTTAATCTCAGCCATTGTGATGTTTATTTTCAAATATCTGAGCACATTTAAGTTTGATCATGTATTCTTTAGTGAAACAAGAGCTTATATGGCGCTGTTAATGGGTGCAACAATGACGATTATTATGTTACTTTTTATGCTTCATATGCTCAAAAATCGCAAAGCAAATATTGCCATTATTTTAGGAAGTATTGTTGTATTTTCCACTTCACTGTTTCTATTAAGAAGCCAAACATTAGTAGATGATGTGGATTATATGGAAGGAATGATTCCCCATCACTCCATTGCCATCTTAACGAGCGAACGCGCTGAAATTACAGACCCACGAGTTCGTGATCTTGCTGACGAAATTATAAAAGCGCAGCGTAAAGAAATTACTGAAATGAAAAATTTAATTGAAGATCTTGAAGATGAATAAACACTAACTGTATGAAAAAATGACTCCACTCATATGAGCTGGGAGTCATTTTCTTGTTTGTAATCAAAGTTCTCTGTATCCCATTTCTTCAAATGCGATCCCAAAAAATAGATTTAAGTTTATGAACCTCCCCTCCCTACTGTTTTGCATTTGAGGAAGGGGACTTCTGGCTGAATTTTATTAAAGGAAACCATTTCACTTTCCTTCATCATAAAATAAAAAGAGTAATTTCCAATCATTACCCTCAACACTATAACCGTTTATATACTACAAAACTTTCATTTTCGGCATTATTTATAGAATTTTGTTAACCTGGAGTTAAGTCAATGTAGTAGAAAGGATGATTACTTGCAAAGCAAAATGAACCAGTTGTTTAAGGATCAAAGAAGTGTTCATGTACTTTATGCGTATAAGGAAATGGACAATTATCTTGAACAAGTTATGAGTTACATACAAAATGGCATCACAGCGGGAGATCACGTCATTCTTATTGAAAATGAACCTATTTACCGTATGATTCATAAAAAACTGAGCTCGCAGTTAACAGAAGAACAAATGGAAATGGTCCACCCTGTAAACAGTTTTAATTTTTATTTTTCAAGCGGCAGCTATCATCCTCCTGCCATTCTTGATTACTTTAATAAAACAGTTCAGCCATATGTAATAAAATTTCTTTCCGATCATGGGCACATGTGGAGTGGCTCACTATGGAAGAGACCCTGCATATAATAGAAGATTTTGAGAAGATAGCAGACGAAGCTGTGAACCTTCTGTCTTTTCCATTAATTTGTGCGTACACAAAAGAGAAAATGCCGGATTACCTCACAAAGATTTTGATGGAAACACATCCTTACATTCTAATGGAAGATGATTTTCTCGTTTCCGATCAATACCAACAAAAGATTGATATGAATCTCCCCCACTTACCTACGGTTGAAGTGAGGGTTTCTAATGTTTCTCAACGGCTCTTAAACATTTTAAGTTCCATCAAGCTTAACACTAGTGGAGTTGACACAGCGGCGTGCTGAAAACGCCCAACCCCTCTATACCGTTTGTCATGATTCCCATGCATTCGGTACTTCTTTTAGACAATTTTTGATTGTGGATGCCA
>NZ_QOCW01000021.1 GCF_003318295.1 Bacillus taeanensis | reverse complement strand
TCCTTCTATGGTGAGATGAAGTGGTCGGGAAACCAACTTTATCCTACCATGAAGTGAGGTTTTTTTATTACCACGCTATAAGCTCTCTGGAACCCCCGGCATAGCCAGGGGTTTTCTAAACCATTAATTAATAGAAACGAGCAGATAGTTCTGCTCGTTTCTTTTGTTAGTATTTGATTGTTTTATGATTCACGTTTCAGTAACAGACTATTTCAGCTTTCCACCAAATACAGGCATTACACTTGCCTCACCGTAATCTTTAATGACTTCCACATTTTTCAAAAACTCCATATCATCTTCAGAAATAACGAAAGCGACATCTGCATTATTTTTCATGTGTTCTGGATTTGCAGTTTTAGGTAGCGGAAGAAGACCAAGCTGTAAATCATATCGAATACTTAATTGAGGTACTGAAACACCGTATTTGTCTGCGATTTCTACAACTTTTTGATTTTTAAACAATTCTCCATGGGCAATCGGTGAATAAGCCTCCACAAGAATGCCTTGTTCTTGCGTATATTGAATCAATCCTGTCGGTGTATTGCTAATATGAGCCAAAACCTGATTTACCATTGGTTTGACTGTACAAGCACTAAGAATGTTATCTAGATCCTCTTTTTGAAAGTTAGATACACCTATGGCACGAAGTTTTCCTGCTTCGTATGCTTCCTCAAGAGCTCTCCACGCTTCACGGTTTCCTTCGAAGAAACGGTCTTCTTCACCGAATTCCATCCATGGTTGTGGACTGTGAATAATCATCATATCAATATAATCAAGTCCCATCGCCTCTAGTGATTGATCAATCGATGAAACGGCTTCTTCATATGACTTTACTTCTGCAGCAAGCTTTGTAGTTATAAACAAATCCTCTCTGTTCACACCACAAGCTCTAATCCCTTCTCCAACACCACTTTCATTTGCATATGCCTGTGCTGTATCAATATGACGATACCCGATTTTCACAGCATCTACCACTACCTGTGCGACATCTTTATTTTCTATCTTCCATGTTCCAAGGCCTAATTTGGGAATCTCAATTCCATTAGATAGAGTATAATTTTCTTTTAAAATCATATATAACATCTCCTTTAATTGCTTTTATATCTTCCTAAAAAATTCAATTAAGTACATTTTCTTAAACTGTAAATACACCGTATCACCTAGAGTTGACTTTAAGTCAACACATTTTTCTAAAATAATTGCAAAATAAATTCACATTTAAGAAAACGGGATGGCAAAGTACGAATAATCCGTATGCTATGATTGCCAATTCATGAATGGCACTTTCTAATGGTACTACAATTGAAGGACTAATTAACATTGAAATTAACACAAATAAAAAGCTTGGGAGATTTCCCAAGCCTTAACATCCTCTTTTTGGGCTTAATTAATTTTAATTTATTAGCTAAAATAAAAAGACTACAAATCTTTCTTAAAAAAGCGTTTTACAGCCTTTTTGTCTTTGGTTTTACTAAGGTAAAATTCAGGAATGTTTCCTTAAGAATCCTCCGCACAATGCAGATAAATCCATTAACCTTTTACATTCCAATACATTTCACTAACATTTATTCTTTAGAATTAAGTAATTTGATACTTTGATGAACCCTACTTATTTAAAATAACTAGTTTGTTATCCTTTTGTAGCACCTGACGTTAAACCAGAAACAAGGTAACGCTGCAGCATCAAGAAAATCGTTGCAATTGGAACGGCAATTAAAATCGCGCCTGCTGCAAAACGCGTAAAGTTATTCGCAAATTGGTCATTAATAAAATTAAATAGTCCAAGTGCTAGCGTAAAATTTTCAGGGCTTCTTAAAATAATACGCGGCAGGATAAAATCCATAAACGGTGTCATGAAGTTAAACAGTGCAACAACCGCTAAAATTGGTTTTGCAAGCGGCAGCATAATGGTAAAGAAAATACGTAAATGTCCTGCACCATCAATTTTTGCCGATTCATCTAATTCACGTGGAATTGTATCAAAATATCCTTTTACTAGAAACGCGTTCATTGGGATCGCACCACCAATATAAATAATAATTAAACCGGTTAAAGTATCGAGCAGGCCAACTAAATTTAATAAAATGTATAATGCAACCATCGCCATCAGCACTGGGAACATTTGCAGTAATAGAAAAGCATAAAGACCATTCTTTCTCCCCACAAATCGATAACGGGAAAAGGCATAAGCGACAAGTGAAACGAATAACACCGCGAAAAATGATGTTGCAAATGAAACGATTAATGTGTTTTTATACCATAATAAGTAGTCACTTGTTGGATCAAAGAACAGCCATTTATAATGAACAAAAGACCAGTTATCTGGAATCATCGCTGCGCCGTAAAGGCTTGTTCCAGGATTTAAAGAAAGTCCTAACGTCCAAAGCAGTGGGTAAAGGATTACTACAAACATAATGGCGATGATTGCATAAATCCCTAGTACTTCAAGATTACTTTTCATTTTTCTTGTCATTACACTTCCTCCTCTTCTTTAAAGGAACGCGTACGGCGGAATTGATAGAAGGCAAATCCAGCAACCATTAATCCAATAATAATTGAAATCGATGCCGCCATATTATAGTTTTGTGTTTCAAAGGTTAAACCATATACCCAAGAGATTAAAATGTCAGTTCCACCAGCATTTTGACCGCGAACAGCTGGGCCACCCTCATTAAATAAATAAATGATATTAAAGTTATTAAAGTTACCTGCATACTGCATAATTAAAAGTGGCGCCGTTGCAAACATAACGTGTGGAAATGTAATGTTTCTAAATTTTTGCCAACGAGACGCCCCATCCATATCAGCAGCCTCATACCAGTCCGCTGAAATACTTTGTAAAATACCAGTAAATAAGGCAAATACAAACGGAAATCCTAGCCAAACTTGGATTCCGATAAGTGCAATTTTTGCCCAGAATGGATCCGTCATCCAAGGCAGACCGGTCCCAATTAGCGGTATTAAAATATCACGATTAATGGCACCAAATTTATCATTAAATAATGCTGCAAAAATTAAAATCGTTACAAATCCCGGAACTGCCCAAGGTAAAATGATAACAGTACGAATGAGTCGTTTAAACTTCACACGCGGGTCATTTACTAGGATCGCTAAGAAAAGAGCAAGAGCAATTTGCAGTGTGGTTGCTACTAATGTCCAAACGATCGTCCATGAAAAAACATTAACAAATGTAGTGCGCCAAATTGGAACTGTCAATAATGCTGCAAAGTTATCAAACCCTACCCAGCTTAGTAAATTCTTAGGCGGGGCATTGTAAAGGTTATAGTCTGTAAACGCTAGAAAAACCATAAATAACAACGGGAATATCACAACGAATATAAGTAAGAACAGCCCTGGACCAACTAGTAAATAAGGAAATCCGGTATCCCAAGCATCTTTAAATCCTTCTCGAAGATTAGGAATAGACCAACCTTGCTGGATTTTCTTTGCATCTTTATGGGCATCGATAATATTTGCTGTGTAAAAAGTCAAAGCAAATGCAGTTAAAATAAGGGCAAGAATACCTTGAGACAACAGGACACGAGAATCATCTAGCTTTGGTATTTCACCTAATGTCATTAACCCCCAATAACCAATATTTAAAAAGTTAGCAAAAACAATGAAAAAAGCAGCAAAAAGAATAAGAAAGATTAATCCCTTTATAAACCTACGATTGTAGACTTGCCCCATACCTGGAATAATTGAAAGAAACGCCGCTAATTTAGGTTTATGTTGATTGGGATGATTAACCTTTCTGTCCCCTATAGTTTCCACGTTAACAACCTCCTGTACAACTTGTACGATGGAAGGATAAATTCTTTATCCTTCCATCCAAAAAAATTAGTTATTATTGCCTGAACCAAGTAATGCGATTTGTTCTTTAATTTGCTTGACAGCTTCTTCTAATACTGGTTTTGGATCATCACCATTAGAAATAAATACGAGTGCATTTCCCATTGGCTCCCAAACTTGAGCCATTTCAGGAATATTTGGCATTGGAACTGCATATTCTAACTGCTCCTGAATACCCTTATATAATTCATTGTCAATTTCAATATCTGTACGAGCTGGTATCCGGTCAGCTTCTTCAAATAATATTTTCGAATTTTCAGCATTCGTCATAAATAACGCTAAATCAGAAGCCCAATATTTATTCTCGCTATATTCCGAAATTAACCATCCTTTTACACCTAGGAAAGAATTTAAATGCTCCCCCTCAAATGATGGAAGCGGCGCAATAGCCAATTTATCGCCTAGACCTTCTTGGAAATCATTTATACTCCAAGGACCTGAAATAATTGCTCCAACTTTTCCATCACGAAATAACCCATTCATTACATCGTAGGTAATACTATCTGGAATATATTTATTCTCATGCAAAGCTTGAATAATTTCCGCACCTTTGACCACATCATCTGTTGCTAAACCAATGTCCTCTGTATCATACGTACCTTCTTCACTCTTTCCAAATACATACCCACCTGACGCAATTAAGAATGGAAAAGAGGGATAAAAGTCTGAAGTCATATTCAAGAAACCATACTCATCTTTTTCAGGATTTGTTAGACTCTCTGCAGCCTTCATTAGATCATCAATTGTTTGTGGAGCTTCTGGAACTAAGTCCGTATTATAAAATAAACCGATTGTCTCTACGGATGACGGAACTCCCAACAATTTGCCCTCATATGAAAATGATTCTAATGCCGCCTCCTGATAACCTTGTAACTGCTCATCTGTAAGCTCAAGTTCAGCAGCTAAACCTTGCAAATAAATGTCTCCTAAACGATCATGCGTTCCATAGAACAGATCAGGACCGCGTCCCGCTGGTGCATCTAAAGAGATATCTTGATTGTCTCCTGCTACTACGTTTACTGTAATACCGGTTTTCTCGGTATACTTTTCTGCAATATCTTTATAAGCCTCAGCAACATCATCCCATGCCCATACTGTTAATTCATCAGGCTTTGCGGGTTCCCCTCCTTCATTAGAAGCTCCATTCTCTTGCTTCACTTCTTCCCGATTAGGACCACAAGCAGCCAAAACCATTGATAACACCAGCAAAAGCGTCATTGAAAATAAAAATGATTTTCTTTTAAACATTGAATATCCTCCTATAAAGGTAAATTTATTTTGGCACTGCGTTTTTCTTTTTGCATTGTGATTCTTTAGGTTCTTTATCTCCCCCCTTCAAGAAATACGACACTTTTAGTGCATACCTCTCGCGCCGTACTTTTTATATTTCTTCCAAAATAAAGACTTAGAGCACCCTATGGTATCGGTTTCATTTAAACTTTTAAAAACTTAAATAGACAATGATTGCTTCCCTACTTTTTTTGATGGCTCCAAGCTTGTCCCTAGATCTTAATGGTAGTTAATTTTAAGAAAATTAAGGGGCAAAAGAGAAGCCTATCTAATTACTTTAAAAGATACACTCTTGCTTCATAAGGATTTAAAGATAACCTTTCTGGTAATTTACGCTCAGCCGTATCATAATTAGCAAGCACCAGCTCTGAACGAGAAAAAGATAAATCACTTGGTACTTCAAAAACAGGCTCTTGATTTGTAAAATTGCAAATAATAATAGCCATTTGATCATCTATTACCCGCTTGTAGACAAACAGTTCTGAATCGTTCTCTAAGAGCAACTCGTAAGTACCATATACAAACACTTCATTGTTTTTTCTTAATGAGATCATTTCCTTATAGAAATTTAAAATCGAATCCTTATCTTCTAACTGTTGTTCTACATTAATTTCTCTATAATTCGAGTTCACTCCAAGCCATGAGCTTTCTGAACTTGAAAATCCAGCTTGATTCGTTTTGTTCCACTGCATCGGAGTACGAGCATTATCTCGGCATCTTTCCCAGACAATTTTCATTAACTCGTCGTGTGAACGGCCTTTTCTTCTTTCCGTATGATAGAAATTAGTCATTCCAACATCGTTATAATCTTCAATATTAGGAAATTCCACATTGGTCATGCCGATTTCTTGTCCTTGGTAAATAAACGGTGTTCCTTTCATGAAGAAATATAATGCAGCAAGCATTTTCGCGCTTTCCTTCCAATACTCTTGATCACTTGCCCAGCTTGAAACACTGCGCGGCAAATCATGATTTTCTAAAAATAAAGCATTCCATCCTATCTCTTCCAAGCCTTTTTGCCATTTTGTGAGTGCTTTTTTAAAGCCAACCACATCGACTGAGTTGTTTTCACCTTTATCCCAAAGAGCGACATGATCAAATTGGAAAATCATATTGAAATAGCCGTTTTCTTCTCCAACCCATTTATCCGCGTCTTCTACTCCTACACCGCCTGCTTCTCCAACCGTCACAACGTCATAATTTTTAAGCGTTTTTCTGGAAAACTCAGATAGGAAATCATCAATTCCTTCTACATTTGTAAAATATTTAAAAGCAGGGACATAATCTAATTTCTTTGGATTCGGCAAATCCGGCAAACCAGGTTCTTTTTTAATATGAGAAATGGCATCAACTCGAAAACCATCAATTCCCTTTTCTAACCACCAGACAACCATATCACTTAAAGCCTCGCGTACTTCAGGGTTTTCCCAATTGAGATCAGGCTGCCTTGTAGAGAAAATATGCATGAAGTATTGTTCCGTTTCTTCATCATATTTCCACGCCGGACCGCTGAAAATAGATTCCCAGTTGTTTGGTTCTTTTCCATTTTTCCCATCCCGCCAAATGTACCAATCACGTTTGGGATTTTCCTTAGAAGCACGAGATTCAATAAACCAAGGATGTTCATCACTCGTATGATTGATGACCAAGTCTAGGATCAATTTCATATCCCGCTTGTGCACTTCTTCAAGCAGTTCATCGAAATCAGCCATCGTCCCAAACTCATCCATGATATCTTGATAATCTGAGATATCATATCCATTATCATCATTAGGTGATTTGTACATCGGCGAAAGCCAAATGAGATCAACCCCTAACTCTTTTAAATAATCTAATTTGGAAGTCACCCCTTTTAAATCTCCTATCCCATCGCCATTGCTGTCCATGAAGCTCCGTGGATACACTTGGTAAGCAATGCTTTCTTTCCACCACTTTTTATTCATCGTATAGACACCTCTTTAAATTTAGTTGTTGTTTGACTGTTAAAGTTTTTATAAATATGTAATATTAAGTCCTATTCAAAATTGCTTTATGAACTAACACTCTACATTACTAATAAGTCACACTCCTTTTAAACTTGTATTTATTCCTTTGCAGAAATACCTTTACGTAACCGGTTACGTAAAAGTGCAAAAGAAAAGTTGCTTTATATATCAGCTATTTGTATTCCAATCAATCACATTCCATTTAAACTTGCTTTTTCACGCATTTACGTAACCGGTTACGTAAATGCGTGAAAAAAAGAAACTATCGTGAACATACACTTTGTCTCTCAACAATTTTATGTGGAAGTATGCAGCTCTTTGCAACTTTTTTCGACTCAATCATTTCAAACATCATATTTGCAGCCTTTTCCGCCATCTCACTATGCGATAGTGAAACAGATGTAAGCGGAGGAGTCACAACTTCACATAAATTTATATTGTCCATGCCAATAACGGATATATCTTCAGGAACTTTTATGCCTAAATGATAAGCTGCGGATAAAACCCCTATACCAAGTGTATCATTTTCTGTAAATATAGCTGTAAGATCAGGTACTTGTTTTATTAAATGTTTCAAGCCTGTCATACCATCATCGTATGAAAAACTGCCATACACAATATGATTTTCATTAACAGAAATTTTGTAATCAGAAAGGGCGTCCTTGAATCCTTCCACCCTAGGAAGATGACTGCCGGCAATCCATTCTTCTTTATTACCGCTGATCATTCCAATTTTATTATGTCCCTTTTGTATTAAATACTTTGCTGCTGTATAAGCAGCATCATAGTCACTCGCTGTGACATAGGGAACCGGATGTACAGGATAAGTTGACAAAAGAACAATTGGAATTCCCATCTTTTCAATATAATCATAATATTCTTTTTTAAACATTGTACCAGCTAAAATAAGTCCATCAATTCGTTTTTCACGTAATAATTGAAGATACTTCATCGTTTTAATACCGCGTGACTCGGTATGGCATACGATAACACTTGAACCTACCTTGTGAGCAACTGCCTCAATCTCATTTAAAAATTCTGTAATTAAGGAACTTGTTAAGTTGGGTACCAGCACTCCAATGGTATGCGTTCTTTTATTGGTTAACCCTCGTGCAATTGCACTAGGATGATATTCTAATTCTTGAATAACTTCAAGTACTTTCTTTTTTGTCTTTTCGGAGTAACCGCCTTGATTGTTTAAAACCCTTGAAACTGTTGCTTTTGATACATTTGCTTTCTTGGCTACATCCATAATTGTATAGGTCATATTATACCTTCTTTCCGAATAAACGAAACCGGTTACGTAATAATAATAGCATAGATTATTAACCTGTTCAATACCTGAATAACAACATTTTTTCACATTTACCATGTTAAGGAAGTTTTAACAACCTTAAAAAATCTAACGAGACAACTCTTTCCAAATTAACATGTTATTCCTCCAGTAAATTAATATGCTCCATTCTAAAAGAGACATCTATATAAGTTCAATTTGATTTTCCATCACGTTTAAGTTGCATACAAAATCGTCAATACTGCTCCTAAGAAAGTAAAATCAAAGGGGCGGTTAAAATGAAACAACTACAAATTACAAATGATCACGGATGGACTAGTTGATACGTTACGAGACTATGAACGAACATTAAAAGATGCGAGAAAACGAAACAAAGTGGTAGCCGTGCATCTTGTCATGGAAGTCTATAAAGGAATCGACATTGCCAATCTGCTTAATCTTCATCGTCAACCGGTTTCAAAATATGTGCAAAACTTTAATGAAGGTGGAATCGATCAAGTCATTGAACGTCGTTACGCACCAGGAAAAACACCTTATCTCACACCAGAAGAAGAACAAACGTTAAAACAAATGATTCTTGAAAGTACACCTGTTCAAGAAGAACTGGGCATGGAATCGTACTGGGATTCACGATATGCTTCATCGGATGGGGTTATGTTACACGCACCCAACCTATACATTGCCAAAAGCTGACCCGAAAAAACAGCGTAATTTTCTCAATCAGCTTGACATGATAAAAAAACTTCTCAGACGATATGATCTTACTTTATGAAGATGAAAGTCATATTCGTGACTACCAAACGCTTCATGCGACTTGGTTTGAGAAAGGAAAACAAAAGCACGTGCCAACTTACGGTCATCACACAAGAGTCAATCTTTTTGCGACAGTTGACGCTTTCACAGGTGACTTCTTATGTACGCAGGCTGAACAATGTAATGCTCAATCTTTTCAGATATTTCTTGAACAAATTCTGGATCGTTATCCCGGTCAACATATTGTCATGGTTCTTGATAATGCGAGAATTCATCATGCCCATTTGATTCAACCATTTCTTCAAAGGCATGAAGATCATTTGACGTTTCTTTTCTTACCGCCTTATTCTCCCAACTTAAATTTAGTAGAAAGAATGTGGAAATGGTTAAAAGGAAGCGTCATCGCCAATCGTTTTTATCAGAATCGAGCTGAAATCTGTTCTGCCGTTGATGAATTTGTACGTTTCATTCAGGATGTTCCTCAACAAGTACTAAAAAGAAGAAGCGATATTCATATGTCGATAAATTAATTTGAACTTATATAGCGTTAAATTTTTCTCAAATAAATCGTTTTAAAAAGCTGGTGAGGATTTCACTAGATTCAAAGATTGGCTGAACAACTTCTGTCAAAAAGTCTTCGAGCGAATGTTACTCTGCGTTTTTTAATAAAGCATAAATCCTTTGAAATGTAGAGTACCATGTGATCTGCTTCTTTTTTAAATTACAACTAAAAACATTACACAATAAATAGTTTAATGATCGCTTCTTTATTTAACTTAATAACTTTCTCTTTTACTTTATATACCATCCTTTCAAATGCAGAGTTCGACATTGAAAGATGAAAAGCCTTTAGCTTAGAAGAATTATAAAAAAGAATAGGCGTGAATCTAATAACAGGAAATTTAGATAAAAAATCATAGAGATAGGAATATTGAAGACAGCAGCCAATTTAAAGGACCAAATAGTTATTCTATAAAGCATGATTCTAAAAAAGGATGTTCCAAAAGCTATACTTTTGCAACATCCTCTTTTATTTTTCACTTCTTACTAAAACGATTTAACTTGTTAGTTAACCCCATTAAAGCAGGTAATAAAATCGGCATCGCTAGTAAACTAAGTAATAGAAGACCAACGATAACAACCGATGCGACTTGGATGAGTGTTAAGACACCAGAAGGAATTAAGGCCGCAAATGTGCCTCCCAAAATAAGGGCAGCAGATAATACAACCCCACCGATGTGACGAGATGCTTCGACAATTCGTGCTGTCGGATCTCCTTCTAACTCATTGTATCGCATCATTAAGAAAATGCTGTAATCAACACCAAGTGCAACAATCATAATAAAACTAAAGAACGGCACATTCCAGCTTAAAATATCGACATTTAAAAGCTGTGAACTAATTAATTCAACAATACCAAGTGATGTAAAATATACTAAGAGCAATGAACCAACAATAAAGATTGAATGAGAGACAGATCGTGTAATCACAATTAAAACGAGTGCAATTCCTATTAACATAATTGTCGCTGTACGTAAGAAATCTTGTTGTGTGAGATCCTTTAGATCAGCATTTCGAGCTGTTGTGCCGCCAATCGCTGTTTTTGCACCTTTTAACTCTGTACCACTTAATGCCGCGTCCACTTGTTTATTAATATCTTCAATAATTGGCATCGCTTCTTGTGAATAAGGATTTACATCTAAAATAATCATCATTCTAGCAATCTTTCTGTTATCTGATAGATACGTATTTAATGCTTTCTGGAAATCCTCACTTTCCAATACTTCTTGTGGAAGATAAAATTTTTCAGAAGTTTTTGATTCGCTTAGATCGCCTAAATACTGTTGGGCATCTTGTAAGCCGCTGCTTACTTGATCAAGACCTTGGGTACTCGCTGTTAGACCTGTTTGCAGCTGACCCATTTTTTCCTGGAGATCATTAAGTCCCTGCAGTAACTGTTCTTGACCATTATTAATTTCAGACACACCTGATTTCAGAACCAATGTTTTACTCGCAATTTGCTCTGAACCAGCCGCTCCTTCGACGAGTCCAGTTTTTAAAGTAGTCGTCCCTGCTTGTAACTGGGCAATACCGTTCTTCAGTTGTGTTAAGCCATCATTCACTTTAGCGAGAGACGTATTCGCTTCTTTAAACGAAGTCATCGCAGCTTGATGCTGAATAGTTAATTTCTTTAATTGGCTTGAAAGTTCATTTAATTGGTTTTGTGCTGCTTGAGCGATGGCCAATGTTTGCTGTACGTTCGGATCGCTTTCTAATTCAGGTTTTGTTTCAATCAAAGTATTCATCAACGTTTCGATCTGCACATACCCTGCTTTAGCCCCATCAATCGCTTCAGCAATACTTCCGAAATGTTGTTCATAAGAGCTTAATCCTGTTTCTAATTGGCTGTAACCTGTATGAAGTTTGGAAACGGCACTTGATAGTATGGTGATGTTTTCGTTTAATGAAACAAAACCATCTTCTATTTCTTGAGCTCCTGCGGCACCGCTGTTAATTCCTTCTGTTAACTGATTCATGGCATTTCCTAAAGCTGACACGCCATTTTCCACTTCATTTGTTCCATCAATTAACCTTTGTACATTAGCGAGACCGTTTGAATCACTGCTTTGGAGCTGATTTTCTGCCGAAGATAATCCTTCGTTAATTTCGCCGATTCCGTTATTGGCATCGCCTAACCCTTTATTAAGTTCATTGGCTTGATCATTAATGTACAATTCCTTAATTTTCTCTCCGGTTGGACGTGTTGGCGAGTAGACAGCCGAAACACCGTCAATCTGTGAAATTTTCTCAGTTAATTCATCTAACGTTTGCAGTGAACTCACCTGATCGAACTCGTTGTCTGATTGAATCACGAGTGTACTTGGAGAAGAAAAACCTGATGGAAAATGTTCCTCAATTACATTAATCCCTTGTTTTGATTCATACTTGTCATTTACTTCAAATAAGTCATTGAAGTTCAATGTATTTGAATAACTCAATATAAAAGGCATCGATAAAGCAAAAACAAAAATAAGTGCTAAAAGCGGTCTAGCTGCAGAGTTCTTGGCAAGAAAGCCCCATAAACGGCTATCTCCGTGACCTTTAAAATTTTTAACCGGATAAAACATCCCTTTTCCGAGCAATACCATGAAAAAAGGATTTAACGTAGTTAACACAAGAAGCAGAACTGCAACACTAACAGCCACTCCTGAAGTTGCTTGATAGAGTTTGAAATTCGCTAAAATAAGTGATGCAAACCCGATTAATACCGCTAACCCACTGTATAAAACCGTTTTTCCTGCTGATTTAAAGGTTGCTTTTACGGCTAAATAAGCATCTTCCTGTTTGCTTAGTTCCTCTTTAAATCGTGTATACAACAAAATATTATAATCCGTTCCAACTCCAAATAATACAACGACGACAAACACTTGCGTAAAGTTTGAAAAAGGAAAATTAAATTTATCAACAATTTGGGCGATCACTCCCCATGACACCAAATAAGAAACTCCAACTGTAAGAAGCGAAATGACGGGAACAATTGGAGAGCGAAAAACAAGAATTAACACAACAAGAATAAAAATAATCGCAATCACTTCTGTCTTTTTTACGCCTTCTTGTGTTGATTGTTGAAAGTCATTTCCGATTAATTCACTTCCTGTTAAATACGTTTTAACATCTTCTATGTTCATAATCTGATGAAGTTTAGCAGTTACTGCTGAAATGTTACCCTGGTTTTTGTTCACGGAAATTTGCGTCAAAATAGTTGTGTTGTCTTTTGAAACCAACTGCTTTTCCAGCTCTTCACTATCTAAATGAGAAGCGAGCACGGTAATTCCTAGATCGTTTTGCTTGGTTTGCAATTCATTAATAACAACTTCTATCTGTTTCTTTTGTTGATTTGTGAAGGCTTTTTCACTGCCGCTGTTAAAAACGGCAATTATTCCATACGTTTCGCCATCTTCATCATTCATTTGCTTCAACATCTCGTCAGCAATAGCACTTTGTTCTGTATCAGGAATTGTAATTTGTCCTTTTTCTTTTACAAGCTCATTCATATTAGGCATTGTTGTTAACATAACAGCCGTAATGATGATCCATAACACAAAGGAGACACTTCTCCAGCTTTTTAACTTTTCCATCTAAACTCACCTTTCTTTTTACGGAATGAATATTCATTCTGTTTATAGCAAAGCTATTGAATCAACTGATTCCAATAGCATTCCAAAAGCTTTCTTCCAGTTCTTTTACTAACTCTTCCGTATACGTTAATTCACCTGTCTCCATCAGCTGAACCAGCTTTACAATTGGTTCATACACAAGCGCAATTAAAGCACATGACGGTAATGAGCGAATAACGCCTCTTTCTTTTCCATCCTCGATTAACTCGATAATAAAATCAAGGAAATCGTTAAACGTTTTTTTACTAGATTCATTCAAATAATGGCCCTCATGATGAGAATTAATAAAACGAAAAGCATTCACATTATGTCGTGCAAATTCAAATAACCGATTAAAGATATGAGTGAATTTTTCCCTAACATTCGTTTCAGAAGGAAAATTAGATCGGATCGCTTCAGAAAACTGAAGAACACATTTTGTAAATAATGAATTAACAAGTGATTCTTTATTTTCAAAATAACGATAGATCGTTCCAGCCCCTACTTTTGCTTTATCAGCGATCATTGGTACGGTCGTTCCATCAT
Source organism: Bacillus taeanensis (assembly GCF_003318295.1). GTDB lineage: Bacteria > Bacillota > Bacilli > Bacillales > UBA6769 > Maribacillus > Maribacillus taeanensis. Next base: position 70,426 of record NZ_QOCW01000021.1, on the reverse strand, counting down.
AACCGCGTTCTGCAAATAACTGCATGGCTGCCTCAAAAATAGCCTCTTGTTTTTGATTCGACATTTTTTCACCTCATTTTAGGAATGAATGTTCATTCCGTTTTTATTATAAGTGAGATTTGTTAAAAGTCAAGTGGTTTGGAAATATGATTTGTTTCTTTGCTGCAAAAAGTAAGTCCTGCATATCAATACAGGACTTTTGATCAAACTGTTTTATAAGCACTCGTTAGCAGCGTTCTTTGCTTCGATATTCTAATTGTTCCCCATTCGTTTCGATAACATGTTTGTACCAGTTAAATGAATCTTTTTTATAACGCTTCATGGAGCCGTTTCCTTCATTATCACGGTCCACATAAATCATCCCGTAACGTTTTTTCATTTCACCTGTTGTAAAGGAAACAATATCGATAATTCCCCACGGCGTATAGCCCATTAAATCAACACCATCGTAAGTAACCGCTTTTTCTAATGCTTCGATATGCGATTTTAAATATTCAATTCTTTCTGGGTCGTGGATTGAGCCATATTCTTCTAATGTGTCGACTGCACCAAAGCCATTTTCAACGATGAATAATGGAATTTGGTAGCGATCATAAAAACGATTTAATGTATATCTTAGTCCGGTTGGATCAATTGCCCAACCCCAATCACTTGATTTAATGTATGGATTTTCAACACTGTTCGGTAAGCCGCCATTGACAACATCACCAGTATTATCATTATTAACATCACTTTTAACCGTTGTTGACATGTAATAACTGAATCCTAAATAATCAACCGTACCCTTTCGTAAAATTTCTTCATCACCGTCTTCGAATTTAATGTTATAGCCTTCTCGTTCAAATTCTTTTAACGCATAGCTTGGATAATAACCGCGCACATGAACATCAGGGAAAAAGTAGCGCTGTCTCATTTCTTCTTCTGCTAACATCACATCTTCCGGATTGGATGAATAAGGATAAATCGGCACGTGAGAAACCATGGCCCCAATTTGAAATTCCGGATTAATTTCTTTTCCTTTTGCGACAGCTAATGCACTTGCAAGTAATTCATGATGGCCTGCTTGATACATGACTTCTTTCGCATTTTCGCCTTCTTTGACAGAAACACCGGAGTTTGTCCATAAGAAGATTGGATTATTCACATCCATTTTGTTGTTGATTTCGTTAAATGTCATCCAGTATTTTACTTTGTCTTTATAACGCTTGAAACAAACTTCAGTAAACTTTACGAAATGATCGACTACTTTTCTGCTTCTAAAACCGCCATATTCTCTTGCTAAATGCAGCGGCATTTCAAAGTGAGAAAGCGTAATCACAGGCTCAATTCCGTGTTTTAACAGTTCATCGAACACATTATCATAAAACTGTAAGCCTGCTTCATTCGGTTCCGCTTCATCGCCTTTTGGAAAAATGCGGCTCCAGCCAATTGATGTACGCAAACACTTTAAGCCCATTTCCGCAAATAAAGCGATATCTTCTTTATATTTATGATAGAAATCAATTGCTTCATGGTTTGGATAAAACTTATCATCTTCAACTGTTTCCGTAATTTCACGCGCTACACCATGTGCCCCCGCTGTCATTACATCAACAACACTCGGGCCTTTTCCGCCTTGATTCCAACCGCCTTCAAATTGATGCGCAGCTAACGCGCCGCCCCATAAAAAATTCTTCGGTAAGTTTGCCATTTCAAATTCCTCCTTATTTTACAACTGTAATAATTTTTGATCTACTAAACGATCATTACTATTTTCAAAGCTGACTTCTTTTTAAGTTCTAGTATTCTTCTCCTTTTATACACTTACATTATAATTGTATCGGTATAATTTATCAAGTAACTGATAATAATTTTATAATTAAACAATTTAAGAATAGGAGCTTTTAGTTCGCTTATGATATAATTCTCATAATAAAAATTAATACACTAAAGAGGAATGGATATGTTAAAATACCAGCACATCGCAAACGAAATCGAAAAATATATTGAAGATCATGCCCTTAAACAGGGAGACAAACTGCCTGTCTTGGAAAAATTAATGACGCAATTTGGCGTGAGTAAAAGTACGGTTACGAAATCATTGGATTTATTAGAGAAAAAAGGGGTCGTCTTTCAAGTTAGAGGAAGCGGGATTTTCGTTCGAAAGCATAAGCGAAAAGGATATATTAACTTACTCGCAAGTCAGGGATTTAAAAACAGCCTTGAGGAATTTCAATTAACATCAGAAGTGCTCCAATTAAAAGTTACAAAACCAACACAAGAAGCAGCGGTTAATTTAAATGTTGAGCTTAATCAAGATGTGTATTATGTGAAAAGAATCCGCTACATTCACGGCCAGCCGCTATCGTTAGAGGAATCGTACTTTAATAAAGCAATTATCACTTATTTGAACAAAGAAATTGTCGCTGAATCGATCTTTAACTATATTACAGAAGGATTAGGATTAAAAATTGGTTTTTCCGATACTTTCCTTCATATCGGAAAATTAAATGAAGAAGAAGCAAAGTATTTAGAGCTTGAAAAAGATGAACCGAAACTTGAGATGGAATCGGTGTTTCACTTAAACAACGGCCAGCCATTCGACTTTTCAAAAGTGACATATAATTATCAACAATCGCAGTTCTTCGTGCAGGCGAGCAGTTATTCGTTATAGCAAGGCGCGGTTTCTTTAAAAATAATCCGCTAAGACGTTTTTCGGAAATAAAAGCCCTGATCTTGCTGCAATCTGCAAAATCAGGGTTTTTTTATGTTTTGATTTATAGAGGTGCCGCTCCATTCTTCTTCCTTCTAGTCTTCTTTTTCTCACCTGCCTAATCATGCTTCATTCCTGTTTTAGTCTTTTTTAATTCTTGTCAATTATGTTTAAAAGTCATCTTTTCGCCCTACTACCTCGAGCAGCGCTTTCAATGCAAAAGAATGGTAAGCTTCTTTTTTTGTAATAATCCCCAGTTTCCAAAGAAGATTGGAATTTTCAAGCGGGACGATTTTAACATTGGAGTTCGTTTGTTTGTTATAAATCGATTTTGGCAAAAGTGTAATGCCGAGATTGTATGAGACAAGCTCAACAATTAAATCCCACTGTGAGCTTTGATAAGAAATGTCAGGGGTGAAGCCTGCTTCTTCACATACCCCGATAATGTAGTCATATAACGTAAAGTCTTTTGAAAACAATATAAACTTTTCTTCTTTTAGTTCGTTCAAAGAAACAGAACTTCGCTGTGATAGTTCGTGATCTTTATGTAAATATAAAACAAATTCATCCTTTATAAGCGGATAAATATTGAATTTAGCCTCCTCTGCCGGCAGGACGACAACGCCAACATCAATTGCCCCCTCTTCAACTAGTTTCTCAATTAATCTTGCTCCAAGTTCAACGAGCTCAAGCGTTACTTTCGGGTACTGATTATGAAAATCTCTGGCGATTTCCGGGAAAATAAGCGTACCGACCAATGGCGGAATCCCAATTTTGATCTCCCCTGAAACAACGTCTCGCAGTTCATCTAAAAGGACGTTTACTTGCGACATTGCTGAGAGTATTTTTTGACTCTGCTCGTAGACAATTTCTCCGGCATCGGTCAGACGCAAATGTCTTGTGGAGCGATCAAATAGTTCTACCCCAAGTTCTTCTTCTAATTTTTTAACCGTTTTACTTAAAGAAGGCTGTGTTAAATACGAATGAGCTGCCGCTTTCGTAAAACTTTTGTGATCGGCAACTTCCATAAAAGCTTTTAAGTCTCGTAGTTCCATAGTTCTCCCCTCCCATTTATTCATTTCATTCATAATTTATATTCTTTTTATTCATTTTACTCATATATATAAACGCTGTAAACTATAAATAAGAAGTTATTAGAAATTTCGAAACTTTATAGAGGAGGTTTTTTTATGAGCGGTAAAATCATGAACTCATTTAGTGAAGCAGTACAGGATATTGGAGATGGTGCGACGTTAATTGTCGGCGGATTCGGTCTTTGCGGAATTCCTGAAAAGGCGATTGGAGCACTTGTTGAACAAGGTACGAAAAATTTAACAGTTGTGAGTAATAACTGCGGCGTCGATGACTGGGGACTTGGTTTACTCCTTAGAAATCATCAAATAAAAAAAATGATCTCTTCTTATGTTGGCGAAAATAAAACGTTTGAAAAGCAGTATTTGAGCGGCGAATTAGAAGTTGAACTAATACCGCAGGGAACGCTGGCAGAGCGAATTCGCGCAGGCGGTGCCGGCATACCTGGTTTTTATACAGCAACTGGTGTTGGGACACCAATCGCTGAAGGAAAAGAAGTAAAAGAATTTAACGGGAAGCCTTACCTCCTTGAACATGGGATTACAGGAGATTTCGCACTTGTGAAAGCATGGAAAGCGGATACACGCGGCAATTTAGTATTCCGCAAAACCGCTCGAAACTTTAATCCTCTTGCAGCAATGGCCGGAAAAATAACGATTGCTGAAGTAGAAGAAATTGTAGAAGCAGGTGAACTAAATCCGGATGAAATTCATACACCGGGCATTTATGTACAGCGCTTACTGCTCGGAACAAATTATGAAAAGCGCATTGAACGCCTTACAGTTGTAAACGCTTAAAAATAAAGAAATGGAGTGAATAAAATGAAAGATATGCGCCTTCGCATTGTAAAAAGAGCGGTTAAAGAAATTGAGGATGGCATGAATGTGAATTTAGGGATTGGCATGCCGACGCTTGTCGCAAATGAAATCCCGGCAGATTTTAATGTACTGCTTCAATCGGAAAACGGCTTACTCGGTATCGGTCCTTATCCGTTAGCTGGCGAGGAAGATCCTGATTTAATTAATGCCGGGAAAGAAACGATTACGACGGTCCCTGGTGCTTCCTTTTTTGATAACGCCGAATCGTTTGCGATGATTCGCGGCGGTCATATTGACCTTGCTATTCTTGGCGGCATGGAAGTTTCAGAACAAGGTGACCTCGCAAACTGGATGATTCCAGGCAAAATGGTAAAAGGAATGGGTGGCGCAATGGATCTCGTCAACGGCGCAAAGCGGGTCGTTATTATTATGGAACACGTTAATAAGCACGGACAATCAAAAATTAAAAAGCAATGCTCACTGCCGCTCACCGGACAGCGCGTTGTAAACCGACTTATTACTGATCTTGCTGTTTTTGACTTTACTGCAGACGGAATGGTCCTTGTTGAAACACAAGACAATGTAACCGTTGAAGAAGTAAAAGAAAAAACAGAAGCACACTTTACCGTTGCACCAGAGCTTTTAGCTGCTCAATAATGTAAGTGAACTTTACATTAACGAAAAAAAGATTAATAAATAAAAAGAATGATGAAGGCAGGGATGAACGATGTATTACATTATGTACAGCAAAACTGACGAAGAAATTTGTTATGATATTCATCAAACAACAATCAAGATATTAGAAGGCTGGAAGCTGTATGGATATACCGACAGTGAGCAGTTAGCTTATTCATTATTGCACGAGTGTAAACATTATTAATACGAGTGGAAGATACACCTGAAAGGACAGCACACTTTCGAAAAAGCAAGCTGTCCCTCTCTTCCACCTTTTTATGTGCGCTCTAACTCTAAACCGCTATTTTCTTCGTACATTCCCTGTCTCATCATACGCACTATCAATAAAGCCCGTCTGGAACGTTCATTTTACTAACATTCCAGACGGGCTTTTTTAATGATAAGTTAAACTAATCGTTATGAATCTTTTCATATTCCTCTTTTATTTCTTCAACTGTTTGATCAAGCTCTTGACCCCATAAATCATTGATTGTATTGAATACAACATTTCCTTCTGTATCCATGAGCCCATAGCCGCGGTAAGCAGCATCATTATTTTTCATATTAAAAAGCTCAATCATTTTAAGATCAGGATCTGAAATAAACGGAAGACTTTTTCCATAGGCATCTTCTAAAGCGTTATAGAGTTCCGCCTGCTCTTCAGGTGTGTCGCCGCTAACAATGTACATATTAACATCCAAATCTTTTAATGCATCCAAATTTTCATGCAGCTGAACCAGCTGCTGTTGGCAGTGACTTCATGTGTATGTTGTAATGAAAAAGAATAACGTCGGTTTCTCCTGCGGGAACGTCACTTCATTTTTTTCATGATCCAATAACGTCATTTGTTCTTCTACTTTTTTATCACCGCATGCTGCGAGAACAAGCACTGCGCTGAGAAGTAAAAATATCAGTTTTGTTTTCATAATCGTTCCTTTCTTAGTTGTGAGCTATTTTTATTCGTTAGCCGGCTTTCGATCAGAAAGCTTGGAATCAACACTTAACATTGTAGTTCCATGTAAAAAGAGGTAAATCGCTACAGCCATTAAGACAAGATCAAACTCGTATCCTGATCCTTGAGCACTCCCCATGAAACCATTTGAGATTTTCACCTTTAAAATCGCTCCAAGCATAATGAGCGCTAGTAGAATTGAAACAATCCGTGTTGCAAAGCCTACGATTAATACTAAACCGCCCACTAACTCAATGATTGCGACTGCATATGCCAAAAAGCCAGGTAAACCAATGCTTGAAAACCAGCCGGCTGTATTGTCGATCCCACCCTGAAACTTTGCCAAGCCGTGAATAAAGAAGGTAATCCCTAAAACTACTCTTAAAATCAATGCACCAATTTCTACATTTTTGTTCATATCAATTCTCCTCTCCAATTATTACACTACAATATGTAGTGTGTAAAGATAAAAGTTTTTAGGCAAGGGTCATTACCACCATGCCCAAAAATAAAATCATAACATAAATAGAAATCAATACCGTCCTCGGTTTCATTTTTACCGGAATGCTTCGTTTCGGTTCTACCAACTGCTGCAGTCTGTAGTTTACAGATTCACCTGAAAACTGAACAACGATTGGCGCCACTTTAGCACTCAAACGGTGTTTGATAAGCTTTAATAAAGCACTGCTCAACCCTATTTCTGAACCCATTTTTTGAATCGCATATTCATCAGCCAGAATTTCACGAATAATTTTATAATTTATATAGCACCACTTTGTGAGCGGAATAAACCACAACGATTGGGCGATCACTTGGAGAATAAAGATCATAAAAGGATCATGGTTATGTTGATGAAATGTTTCATGTTCGATCACCGCCGTTAATTCTTCTTCTTCAAGCAAATCAATTAACGCAGTCGATAGAACAATAGACGGGCTTCTAATTCCCATCGTGAAAGCAAGGTATTGATTACTTCTTACTACATAGATTTCTTTATTAACTTGAAACTTTTCACTGTAAAACGTTGATAACTCTCGATCCTTTAAAAACGAGATCCGCTTTTTAAATTGATAGAGAAGAATAAATTGCATGCTTATTTTTACAACCGTTATAAGCAGTGTGAAGATAATAATGATATTCATTACTAAGCTTGCCAAGTTATAATAAATGGAATACTCCTTAAAAAAGCTAAGGCAGAAATTAAAAAGATTAAGTTTAATTGTTACTCCAAAAATCGTATGAGCAAGGAACATTGCCATCTGAAACCATACAAATGCCGCTAACAAGGTGCTTAAAGCCAAAAGATAGACGGATTTCTTTTTCCACCACATCATGACTTGTCCTTTTTTAGCTGCTTAATTTTTTGTTCAAGTTGGTCCATCAGCGTTTCATCCACTTCTGTTAAAGAATCGAGCATATGAGTGATGACAACACCGCCAAATTCATCAAGTAAATTTTCGGTCAGCTTTTTGGATTGTGCTTCAAAAAATTCTTCCTTTGACTGAATCGGTTTAAATAAAGATGTTCGTCCGCACGTTCGCTTTTCAAGCACTCCTTTATCAACTAATCGTTTCATCACCGTCATGACAGTATTAAAATTTACTGGTTTTTCAGCTTCAAGGCGGTTTTGAACTTCTTTAATACTGAGCTCTTCCCCTTCCCAAAGCAGTTCTAATATTTTCGCTTCCAAAGGACCGAAAAATCTTGAAAGACCTTCTCCGGAATAATTAAACTTCTTAATATCCAATCCGCTCACCTCACACTACGTATTGTAGTGTATAATCTTTTACAGTTCAAGTCCAAAACATTCGCTTCTATCAAAAAAGCAAACCCCCCACATCTAGGGTTTGCTTTTAGATTACTTCTTTATTTTCCATCAACGACTTCTTTTAATATTTTATAAGAACGTTTCTGTTTGTCAGGATCAAAAATATAAGATACAGCCATAATTTCATCTACATGATACTTTTCTTGAAAACTTGTCAGCTGTGTTCGTATTGAACCTTTATCTCCTAGAAGCGTTACACTCGTCATCGATTTCGCGATTTCTTTCTCAGCATCGCTCCAAATGTCATCCATGTTTTCAACCGGCGGACTTAGCGGCGTTCGAGAGCCGCGGACAACATTTAAGAAAAACTGCTTCATCGTTGTAGATTCAAATTCGGCCTCTTCATCACTTTCAGCTGCAATTACATTCAGGCAGACAATCATATATGGAGAGTCCAAATACTCAGAAGGCTGGAACTGATTGCGATAAATCGAAATCGCTTCCTCCATATATCGCGGTGCAAAGTGTGAAGCAAATACATAAGGCAACCCTAATTTAGCTGCTAAAACCGCTGAATCGGTCGATGAACCGAGAATGTAAATCGGAATGTTTGTGTTCACACCCGGATAAGCTTTTACCTGACCTTGCAGCTCTTCAGGACCGAAATACGTAAGCAAATCTTGAACATCACCTGGAAACGTATAAACAGCATCATGCTGCGAGCGTCTTAGCGCACTTGCGGTTCTCATATCTGTACCAGGTGCCCGGCCAAGACCTAGATCCAAACGGTCCGGATAAATGGCTGCCATCGTTCCAAATTGCTCCGCTACTACTAAAGGGGAATGGTTCGGCAACATAATCCCGCCAGAGCCGACACGGATACGATTTGTATGTTCTAATGTATGCTTAATTAAAATGGAAGTAGCTGAACTAACGAGTGTTGACGTATTATGATGCTCCGCAATCCAATAGCGCGTATAGCCCATTTCCTCAACCGCCTGCGCTAAATCAACCATTGCATCAATCGCTTCTTTCGCTCCCTGTCCTTGACGAATTGGCGCTAAATTTAGAACCAATACGGGTATTTGTATAGTTGACATATAAATGATCCTTTCTTAATAAAGTTTCAATCCTATCGTATCAATTAGCATGGTAAAAACAAACTTAAATGCTTGAACTGAAAACTTACTTGACTATCATAAACAGTACAAACGACAAAATCCAGTAAAGTGATTTGAAAACATTTCGATTTCATAATCTGCATTTAAATAGGATGAATTCATTCCATTATGAACCAGTTAAATGCTATGATATGTATAACGAGTGTATTACGATTAAAAAATCCTTAAAGAAAGGAGTGTACGATGAACCAGGATATCTTATTTCGCAACAATGTAACCGTTAAAGGCAGTGGTGCACAATCACTATTATTTGCACCCGGTTTCGGCTGTGATCAAAGTGTTTGGAAGACAGTTTCCAAATCCTTTGAAGATGACTATCAAGTTATTTTACTTGACTATGTGGGGACAGGAAATTCAGATTTACGAGCTTATGACGCGAAAAAATACAGCAGTCTTGACGGATATGCACAAGATGTACTTGATGTTTGTTCAGCATTAAACCTAAAAGATACTATTTTTGTAGGTCATTCCGTCGGCAGTATGATCGGTATGTTGGCATCACTCAGACATCCTGATTATTTCTCTAAACTAATTATGCTGGGTCCTTCTCCCTGCTATTTAAATATGCCGCCCGATTATTACGGCGGCTTTGAGAAGCAAGATCTTCTCGGATTAATTGACATGATGGAGAAAAATTATATCGGCTGGGCAACCGTTTTTGCGGCGACCGTGCTGAATAATCCGGATCGCCCCGAGCTTAAAGATGAACTAGAAGAACGCTTTTGCTCCACTGACCCTATAATTGCCCGGCAGTTTGCAGAAGCTACTTTTTTCGCGGACAATCGTAAGGATTTATCAAAAGTAACAGCCCCATCACTGATTTTACAATGTAGTGAAGATATTATTGCACCCGATGCTGTTGGTCAGTATCTTCATCAACATCTTCCTTATAGTACGCTAACAAAAATGAAAGCAACAGGACACTGTCCGCATATGAGCCACCCTACTGAAACTATAGATTGTATTCGCCACTATTTACAGGAAAATACTTTAGGAGGGATTCAAAGAGACAAAGGGACTATGTTAAATGGATGAACAATTAAATTATGCCCCCTGCGGCTTTCTAACTTTATCAGAAGATGGAATAATTTTATCAATAAACCAAACCTTACTTAAGCTGCTTGAATATCATATTAACCAACTGCATGGAAATCATATCAATTCCATTCTTACAGTGCCATCACGGCTCTTTTATCAGTTCTACTTTGTTCCGCTTATAAAACTAGAGAATCTGATTGAGGAAATGCATATCTCCTTACAAACTAGTAATGGAAAAGAAATACCTGTCATTATGAACGCTCTTCCAAGAAAAGAAAATGGAAAAAGCGTAATCGATTGTGTTCTTATGCCAATGCGCAACAGAAGCAAGTATGAAAATGAACTGCTTACTGCAAAGAAAGAAGCAGAATCTGCTTTAATTGCCAAGCACAAAGCGAATGCAGATTTAGAGAATGCCCTGAACAGCCTGAAGCAGAAACAAGAAGAACTTCTTGAACTAAACAAACAAAACCAGGTATACAAAATCAATACAACAAAAGAACTAGAACTTGCTAGAAAAATTCAAGTTACATCATTAACTGATTCTATCATTAACGAAAATATTCATATTGAAGCTTTCTATGAAGCTTCCAATGAATTATCGGGTGATATTTATGGTTTTTATCAACTAGATCAACATCGTTATGGAGTGATCCTGCTTGATGTAATGGGGCATGGCATTTCTTCCGCATTAATCACCATGTCTCTCCACTCCTTGTTTCAAAGACTCATCTCAACCGGAAGTAATATTGAGGATGTGATGAAAGAATTGGATAATCACCTTCATAGGTTGTTCCAATATAACGATGAAGCATGGCATTATTGTACAGCGATCAATCTATTAATTGATACAAATAAACAAGAAATTAATTATATAAATGCAGGCTATCCGCCGGCATTTTGGCAGCATCCTAATGGAAATCTGCATGAGCTGAATTCCACCACCCTTCCCTTAGGAACATTTAAAGATACTGTATTTAAAACAAACACCTTTAGTTACAGTAAGGGGGGAAGGCTGCTTCTTTATACAGACAGATCCTCTTGGTGAAGAACAGTTATGTACATTATTAATGGAGAATCTACCTCACTCTATCTATACACTTAAGGAGAAAATTATCCACTCACTTAATGATCAAAAACTTTCCTATCTTAAAAGTGATGATCAATGCTTTATTATAATTGATTTGAAATAAAAGGTTTTTCTTAAAATACACAGCAGAAAAACACAACAAGAAAAATAAATTCCTTGTTGTGTTTTTTTAATAGATTCACTGTACCGTTCCCAATCATTTAAATTCCCGCTGAAAAATAATATGTATTAATTAACCTCGTATATGTTAAAATCGATTAAATCATTTTCAAAATCAAAGCCACCTGCTGAAGTGAACATCATATCAATGTGATTTTTTCTAATACACTCATATTTAACATTGTACCTTATCATTACACACTTTTTTATTAGCTTATAAAAAGGGGCAGATTCGTTTATGAATCTGCCCTTTGTTTCACTAAATAGTTTCCTTAAATTTAGCAACTACATTTTCAACTGTAAATCCATACTCTTCAATGATTTTTTCTTCTGGTGCAGAGGCTCCAAATTGATCAATTGACAATACTTGACCACGATCTCCAACATACTTATGCCATCCTAGTGAAGTTCCCATTTCAATGCCTAAACGAGCTTTAATGTTTGTCGGAAGCACTTCTTCTTGATACTGCTCCGATTGTTTTTCAAAGCGATCCCAGCTTGGCATGCTGACAACTGAAACGTGGATTCCTTCTTTTTCAAGCTCTTTTTGGGCCTCAACAGCAAGCGCAACTTCTGAACCTGATGCTAATAAAAGACCGTCGACATCGCCTTCTGCAGGAGAAATAACGTAAGCTCCTTTTTTCACACCTTCATATGCTTTGTCAGCATCAATCAGTGTCGGTAAATTTTGACGCGTTAAAATTAACGCTGTTGGCTCGTCTTTACTTTCAACAGCTAACTTCCACGCTGCCGCCGTTTCATTTCCATCGGCCGGACGAATTGTTGAAAGGTCAGGCATCGCCCGTAAAGAAGCAAGCTGTTCAACCGGTTCATGTGTCGGTCCATCTTCACCAACAGCAATGCTGTCATGTGTAAACACATACGTGACAGGCAGTTTCATTAATGCAGAAAGACGAATTGCCGGGCGGAGATAATCAGAGAAAACAAAGAATGTTGCTCCGTATGGCTTCACTCCTCCGTGTAAGGCCATTCCGTTTAATGCTGCTCCCATCGCAAACTCCCGGACACCAAACCAAATGTTACGACCACTGTAATCAGCTGGATTATAGTTTCCTTCTCCTTTAAGAAGCGTCTTATTTGAGGAAGCTAAATCAGCAGATCCCCCAAAGATTTGTGGAACATTTTTGGCAAGTCCATTTAATGCTTCCCCGCTTGATGCACGGCTGGCAAGCTTATCTTCGCCAACGCGATACACAGGAAGATCTTGATCCCAACCTTCCTCAAGCTCGCCGGAAATCGCTGTTTTTAACTGCTGGCCAAGTTCTGGATAAGCTTCTTCATAACGGGCAAATAATTCATTCCAATCCTTTTCTTTTTGTTCACTGCTTTGTTTTAATTCATCAAAATGACTTTTTACTTCTTCAGGAACATAAAAATCTTCTTGATACTCCCAGCGATAATGATCTTTTACAAGCTTAATTTCATCTTTTCCAAGCGGTGCCCCGTGTGAAGCTGATTTGCCGCCTTTATTCGGGGAACCGTACCCAATTACTGTTTTCACTTCAATTAATGTCGGCTGATCTGTATTTTCTTTCGCATCGCGTAATGCTTGCGCGATTGCTTTTGTATCATTGCCATCTTCTACGCGAATCACCTGCCAGTTATACGCTTTAAAGCGCTCTGCTGCACTTTCACTAAAAGAAAGGTTTAGGTCGCCGTCAAGGGAAATATCGTTCGAATCGTACATGACGATTAATCGTCCAAGTTTTAAGTGACCTGCAAGTGATGCCGCTTCTGCAGAAACGCCTTCCATTAAATCACCGTCCCCACAAATACTGTACGTATAGTGGTCAACAATTGGAAATGATTCACGGTTATACGTTTCTGCTAAATGGCGTTCTGCCATTGCCATTCCAACTGCCATCGCAATGCCTTGTCCGAGCGGTCCTGTTGTCGCGTCAACGCCTGGTGTATGGCCATATTCAGGATGTCCTGGTGTTTTACTACGCCACTGGCGGAAGTTTTTTAAGTCTTCAATTGAAACATCATATCCAGTTAAATGCAGTAAGCTGTATAAAAGCATCGAGCCGTGACCTGCTGATAATACGAAGCGGTCGCGGTTAAACCAGTTCGGATTGCTTGGATTAACGTTCATAAATTGTGACCATAATGTATAAGCCATCGGTGCTGCTCCCATCGGCATCCCGGGATGACCTGAACCAACATTTTCAATCGCGTCAATTGCAAGTGTACGAATCGTATTAATGGAAAGATCGTCTACCATTACTTTATTTTCTATCATTTTTTGTTCCTCCCCTATATTTTACCTTTATATTAGTTTCTCGTTACGAACACATTTGTCTTTATAAATGAAATGATTCAATAAATTGATAACTATTAATCTCGCCGCCAAAGCAGACGAACGAATGCGAGAGAATCCCACCCTTTTCTTTTTTTCTAACTCCTTTTAACAAAAGGCCGTCGGTAATTCCTGTTGCCACGAAAAAGCATTGATCAGTTTTCACAATATCATCAAGTGTTAATGTTTTGAGCGGATCTGTCATCCCCATCTCACGGCAGCGCTCAAATTCTTCTTGATCCTGCGGTACGAGCTGTGCTTGAAAATCACCGCCTAAGCATTTTAAAGCTGTCGCCGTAATCACACCCTCTGGAGCACCGCCTGTACCGACTAATAAATCGACCCCAATTTCATCAATGGCTGTCGCAATCCCGCCTGGAATATCTACATCAGGAAAAAGTTTGATCCGTGCCCCTAACGACAGCACTTCTTCAATTAAATCTTTATGTCGATCGCGATCTTGAATCATCACCGTTAATTCAGATACGTCTTTGCCAACTGCCTTTGCAACAGCCTTCATATTGTCGGTTAATGAAGCATTTAGATCGATACATCCTTTTGCCCTCGGTCCAACGGCAATTTTTTTCATATACATATCAGGCGCGTGAAGGAGGCTTCCTCTTTCCGCTCCAGCAATAACAGTTAAAGCATTATCCTGTCCTTTCGCCATCAGTGTTGTTCCTTCTACAGGATCAACAGCGATATCAAGGTGCGGACCTTGCTTTGTTCCGAGCTCTTCCCCGATATACAGCATCGGCGCTTCATCCATTTCTCCCTCACCGATAACAATTACACCGTGCATATCAATGTCATTCATTTGATTGCGCATTGCTTCTGTACCGGCACCGTCCGCTTCATTTTTATTTCCTTTCCCAATCCAAGGATAAGAAGCAATGGCTGCTTTTTGAGCAACCGGCAAAAAGTTCATTGCTAACGCTTTAACATCAAACTTTGTACTCGGAAATGTTTTATGATTCATTTTTACGTCTTCTCCTTTCGTAAAATAAAGTAAAAACATCTCTTTCATTTCATTTCATATTTTTCTAAAAAAAGAATAAAGGAGCTTTTTAACGTAAATTTTCTTTATCCTAGTAACTTGATTAAAAATAACGTAAGCTGCGGGATAAAGGTAATGAGCAATAAACTAAACAGCATCGAAAAGAAGAAAGGGACGACCGCTTTTGACAGCACTTGAATACTTAACCCTGAAATACCTGAACCAACAAAGAGATTGACGCCTAATGGCGGCGTAATAAAACCAATCGCCAGGTTTACGATCATAATAATTCCAAAATGAACGGGATCAAGCCCAATCTGCATAGCTACTGGCAGTAAAATTGGTGTTAAAATAATAATGGCTGCGACCGTATCCATAAAGCATCCAACAACTAAGAACAGCGCAATTAAAAGCAAAAGAATAATCGTTGGATTTGAGGAAATACCAAGAACAAAGTTTGTAACCATCGTAGGAATTTGTTCTAATGTTAAAATTCGCCCAAACGCATTTGCCGTTCCAATAATAATTAAGATCGTTGCTGACGTTAACGCAGCATCTGAGATAACCTTTGGAAAGTCCTTAAAAGAAATTTCACGGTGTAAAAAGATACTAACAAAGGCAGCATAAACAACAGCGACAACAGCAGCTTCTGTTGGAGTAAAAATTCCTCCGTATATACCGCCTAATACAATGACTGGAACTAACAGCGCCCATTTTGAAACATTAAATGCCTGAACCATTCGCTTAAAGGTAAATTTCTCGCTTGCAAATTTATAATTTTTCTTTTTCGAATAAATATAACTCCAAACGATCATGCCGATTGCAACGATAATACCTGGAATAATTCCACCAATAAACATATCGCCAATGGAAACGCCTCCTGATACTCCGTAAATGACCATTGGAATACTTGGCGGAATAATAATTCCTAACGAACCAGCTGACACAACAACAGCTGTCGCAAACTTTTTATCATAACCTTGACTAACCATTGCCGGAATCATTATTCCTCCAACGGCGGCAACAGTAGCCGGACCTGAGCCAGAGATTGCCGCAAAGAACATACACGTTAAAACCGCCGCAATCGCAAATCCTCCTGTAAAGTTTCCGACAAACACATTTGCTAGACTGAATAAGCGTGAAGAAATCCCGCCTTTACCCATAATTTCACCAGCTAAAATGAAAAACGGGACCGCCATTAATGGAAACGAATCGGTTGACGTTACAAGACTTTGTGCTAAAAAATCAATCGATACACTTCCCGAGTAGACGATTGTAATGAGTGATGCTAATCCTAATGAAATTCCTATTGGAACCATAAAAATCATAAAAAATAAAAAGCTTCCAAATAGTACAACTGCTGTCAATGTGATCACCCCTGACTATAACGTTTTAAGTTCCTTTACCTGCTTGTACAATATTTGAATAAGTCTTATAGCGGATAAGATTAAGCCGACAACTGGGGCTGCATATATCCAGCCTAACGGAATTTCTAGAGCTGGCGACAATCGTGAAACCTTTAAGATTACTCCATAGCCGAAATAAGCTAAAATAAGACAAAATGAAAAGAAAAACACATTTCCAATCATCGCTAAAACAATTTTTCCTTTGTCATTAAAAAGCAGTGCGAATGCATCAACCGTAATATGTCTTTGTTTTTTTACCGCATAACTCACCCCGATAAAAACCATCCAAATAAATGCATATCTCGCAAGTTCTTCTGACCATACGAGTGAACTGTCTAATAAATACCTCATCACTACTTGTATAAAAATAACAACAACTGTTAGGAGGCTTAAAATCACAAGGATATATTCTTCGAAGTGTTTGTCCAGCCAATTTATTACCTTCATTTTTATCCCCCGTTCTTTTAAAAAGCAGAATCTACTATGAGATTCTGCTTTACTTGTCAGTTTATTTCCCAGCTTCTACAAGCTTTTCAATAAGCTCTTTTCCATAGATATCCTCATACTCTTTATATACTTCTAGTGCAAGCTCTTTAAATGGTGCTTTTTCTGGCGTGTTTACTTCCATGCCGCCTGCTTTCAGTTCCTCTACAAGCTTTTCATCATTCGCTTTTACAAGCTCACGGTGATATTCGGCAGCTTCTTGTGCACTTTGTTGAACAGCTTCCTGAAGTTCTGGAGAAAGCGTTTGCCAAAATTCTTCACTAATCGCTACAGGAAGTGGACTATATTGGTGACCTGTTAAGCTTAAATACTTTTGTACTTCTTGGAATTTACTAGCTGCAATATTTGTTAACGGATTTTCCTGCCCATCAACTGTTCCTTGCTGTAATGCCATATATAATTCACCAAAAGCCATCGGTGTTGGGTTCGCACCAAACGTTTTAAATGTGCTGATTGAAACAGGTACTTCAGGTGTTCTTAATTTAATACCAGATAAATCTTCAGGTGATTCAATCGGTTTTACATTGTTTGTAATATTACGGAAACCATTTTCGAAATAAGCTAGAATACGTAAGTTGTGATCAATAAGGGGCTCAGCAACTTCTTGTCCAATTGGTCCATCAAGTACTTCATATGCTTTCTCAGGTGTTTCAAATAAGTAAGGTAATTCAAAAACGCCCATTTTATCATGATATTGTGCGTATGTTCCTGCTGCTACCATTTGAAGATCGTTAAATGCAACGCTTTCTACCATTTGCGGCTCACTGCCTAACGTTTCATTCGGGAATACATCAACTTTAATTTGATTATTTGATTTTTCTTCTACTAACTCTTTAAACTTTAATACAGCTTCATGTCTTGCATTCGTTTCTGCAGCGCCATGACCAAATTTAATGACGATTTGTTCACCGCTTGCGGCCTCTCCATCTGTATTTCCACCTTCAGAGCTGGCACCAGATGAACATGCGGATATAAGACCAAGTACTAAGCACCAAATCATTACTTTTAGAAATTTACCTAATTTCATTGTTACTTCCCCCTCATTTAATAAGTTTGTCATTTCTCTAGAAAGTGCTCTATCTTTAGTAAACGCTTTCTTTTATCATTTAACGATCTCTTAGAGAATCTTAAGAGATCATTTTAAACAGTTTTACAGCTTCTTTTCAAGTTAAACGTTTTACCGTTTACATAAAATTTTAAAAATAAACAAACAATTTGTCAATAATAAATAATTTAGTAACAACTTCTCATCAACTTAAACGTCAAAGTTTAATGAAAGCTTTTCAGGAGTTAACTTCTTCAGTTAGAAGATTATCAATAGACGATAGAATCTCTTTAAATGAAGTCATATCCCATGCAGAACGGCCTATAAAGAGACCATCTACATTGTCTAACTGTAAATACTCTAAGAAGTTTTCCAGATTTACACTTCCCCCATATAAAAGAGGGATGTTCTTTCCTTTGCTGCCATAAAGAGTCGTTAATATACTGCGAATTTCATTGTGAATCTCGTTCACATAGTCAGCAGAAGCCGGGATACCGTTTTCGCCAATGGCCCAAACAGGTTCATAAGCAATGCGAATATTCGCTAAATCCTCTTCACTGACATTTTTTAAACATACTTTTAACTGTGCAGCTAACGTTTCAACAGAAATGTTGTTTTCTTTTTGATTCATATTTTCACCGATACAAATTAACGGATTCATTTCATAGTTCAAGGCAGCTAATACTTTTTTATTAATATCTTCATCGTTTTCATTATAATATTGTCTTCGTTCAGAGTGACCTAGTTCAACAAGATCAATTCCGATTTCAGACAGCATTGTTGGTGAGATTTCGCCTGTATAAGCACCCTTCTCTTCCCAATGCATGTTTTGGGCGCCTAATTGAATGGTAGATTCTTTTAAGATTTCTTTAATTGATGAAAGCATTGTATAGGAAGGAATCACAAACAACTGGATGTCACTGCTTAACCTTTGACTAATTTTCAGGAGCTCGTTACAGTATACCGCACCCTCCTGATACGTTTTCGTCATTTTCCAATTTGTCCCGATATAAACCTTCTTCATCTTATATATTCCTTTCAATCCACTGACGCATTGATTGAATAATAATAGAAACAGAAGTCGCCCCTGCATCTTGATAACCTACAGCGCGCTCACCTAAAGATTTAGCTCGTCCAAATTTCGCTGTGTAGTTTTTCGTATTTTCTACGCCTTCTGCAGCTTTCTTTTCAGCTTCCTTTAAGCCTTCTAATAATGTCTTATTATTCGAAACACTTTGCTGGAGCGAAACAACCGCTGGCTCAAAAGCATCGATCATCGTTTTATCGCCTAATTCTGCTTTGCCGCGCTTTTTAATGGCTGCTAAGGCATCTGTAAAAATAGTGCTTAGGAATGGAAGGCTTAAATTTGTCTCTTGCGGGAGCTTAGCTACTTTTCCGATAAACATCGTTCCAAAAATAACCCCTGACGCTCCTCCCATTGAACTAATCATCGCCATACCTATTTCACTAAATACAGCGTTTACTGTTTTGAATGAGCCGCTGTTTAATTTATTGACTGCTGCCTCAAAGCCGATTGCCATCCCGATACCATGGTCCCCATCACCAATTGCACTGTCGATTTCCGTTAAATATGGTTTGCTGTTAATCACCTGTTCTGCTACATATTTAAACATTTCAACAGTTTGTTCAATGCTTAACTGCGTTTCTGTTTGATTTACCATTATTTCTTTCTCCCTTCATCCTATCCTTTAATAGCATTTCTAAATGGAAGCATTTATTTTTTTGTATAATAAGGAGAATGTGCTGGATGGTTGTAAAACGTTTTCAATTCATCGTCTAAGCGCATTAATGAGATTGATACACCCGCCATTTCCTGAGACGTACAGTAGCTGTTCACATCAGTATGATAAATGGAAATGCCTTTTTCCTTTAACACTTGAGAAGCGCGGCGATTGACAATCATAAGCTCTAACAATGATGTGGACCCAAGACCGTTCACCAGCATACACACTTCATCACCTTCATTAAGATTGAAGTCAGCTAATAATGTTTCAAGCATTTTATCTGTTAATTCATCAGCTGTCATCATGTTCGTTCGCTGAATCCCTGGTTCTCCATGAATACCCATGCCAAACTCAATTTCATCTTCAGGTAATGAAAATGTCGGTTTTTCTAAACCTGGAATGGTCCCGGAAGATAAAGCTACACCGATTGAACGCGTTTGATCGCTTGCTTTTTGAGCAGCTTTCGTTACTTCCTCTAGTGAAAGCCCTAAATCAGCAGCCGCTCCTGCCACTTTAATCACAAACACATCCCCAGAAATGCCGCGGCGATCTTCAATTCTTTCAATTGGAGCAGAGGCAACATCATCGCGAACGAGGACGGTTTCCGTATTTAAGTCTTCCATCTCCGCTAACTCTGCCGCCATATCAAAATTTAAAATGTCGCCTGAATAGTTTCCATATATATAGAGAACGCCTTTACCTGAATCGACCGCTCTTGTCACATTTAGAACAGTGCCTGGCGTTGGGGCTGCAAATACATTTCCAATTGCCGCGCCATCTGCTAATCCTTCACCTACAAATCCGATAAATAACGGTTCATGACCTGTTCCGCCTCCAACGACAACAGCCACCTTATCTTTTTTCTCTTTTAAAACAACACCTTTAAAATCTTCGTCTAATTTTTTATAATGATCACCATATGCTTCAATAAATCCGTCAACCATTTCTTCAATAATATTTTCGTTTTTATTAATTAATTTCTTCACACAATCCCACCTTACCTTATAAACTTGTAACAGTTTGCGGGAACAGCCGGAACACTTTTTATTAAATGTTCCGACATTTACCGCTAAAAGAATATTGCTAGCGCTTACTTTTCAACTGCAGAAAAACTTGATAGTTTCTTTTTCATATTCGCAATGCTTTTTTGAATCCACTCTGTTTGAAGCTGCGCTGTTTTTTCAGCAGATTCTGTAAAAGGAAGCCACAGTTCAATTATTCCGTTTACTGTTTTTCCCTCTTTTTTAAGCGTTTCAAGGAGAAAATCAAGATTTAACTGCCCATCTCCTACAGGTGCTCCTAAGAGGTTAAACCCTATTGACCCTTCACGTCTTTTGAAAACAAAATCTTTTAAATGACAGTTCGTTACATAGGGGGCAGTGTTTTCGATTACCGCATCTGGAAACTCTAATTCAGAAATTGAATTACCTGGGTCTAAACAAATTCCAATGTACGAGCTATTAATTGACTTTACAATTGAAACTAGATCTGATGTTTTCACAGGTTCATAGGTTTCTAGTGCAATCTTTACCCCTGATAATTCAAAAGAAGGAAGGATTTTCTTCAGCCATTCCTCTGCTTGTGCAATCGACGGCTGATGGACTTTGTCATGCACCATCGTTCGAAGTACCTTCACTTCTAGGGCATTGGCAATTTTTAAATATTTTAATAAATGATCAGGATAAACTCCCTGTGTGCCGAGCTCCAGTTCAATGCCAAGTTCTTTTGCTTTTTCTTTAAATGCCTGCAGTTCTCCCGTTGACATTTCTTCAATCGGAGGATAGTCACAAATTTGGAAAGCTTCTGCACCAAGCTCTTTTACTCTATAAAGTAAACCGTATATATCAAGAGGGTTTTCAATTTTGTCAACAAATTCCCATTCCCAGCGAAGTGCATACGTACTAATTCCAATCTTCATTATTATTAACTCCTTTAATCAAGTGCGAAGTTTTGCCTTTGCTTACTCTTTCACGTTAGCTTAGTTGATTTGACAATTCGCTCTCTTTATCAATAATTTTTTGAACTTTATGACTTGATCTTCCTTCTGTAAAGTGAGCGTTTACATAGGCTTCAACAATTTTCTTACCGAGCTCAATACCAATAACTTGAGCGCCCATCGTAATAATTTGCGCATTGTTGCTTAACTGAGCCCGCTCTGCTGAAAATACGTCGTGAGCCGTTGCCGCACGCACGCCTGGAATTTTATTTGCTGCAATCGCTACGCCTAAGCCTGTGCCGCAAATTAAAATACCGCGATCAAGCTTTCCGTTCCTTACATCTTGCGCTACTTCAAATGAAACATCTGGGTAATCAACTGCTACCGAGCAGTTATGGCATCCATAATCAACGACTTCAAAACCTTCTTTTTCTTCTAAGTATTTTTTAATTTCTTCTTTAAACTCATAAGCATTATGATCACAACCAAGTCCGATCTTCATGCAACATGCTCCTTTCAAATGAAAAATTCATCTTTTTTTATGAAACTCTAGTAAACAGTTTCTGTTAATCTAGTAAAACGTTTAATTAATGATTTGTAAATTAGTCGATGTGAGAACCACCATTAATGTCGATTTCTTCTCCAGTAATATAGCTTGCATTTTCTGATGCTAAGAAAGCAATTGTGTACGCAACATCTGCTACTGTTCCAATTCGGCCAACTGGAATATCATTTTTAAGCACTTCTTTTTTCTCTTCAGTTAGAAGACCGCCTGTAATTTCAGTACCGATTAAGCCCGGCTCTACTGTATTACATGTAATTCCAAATGGCGCCATCTCTCTTGCCACAGCTTTTGAAAAGCCTGTTACTGCCGCTTTAGCTGCTGAATAATGAGAACCGCCGAAGATACCACCGCCGCGTTTACCAGAAACTGAACCTAAGTTAACAATTCTTCCGTAATTTTTTTCCTTCATATAACGAAGCACTTCTTGTGTTAGAAAGAATGTCCCTTTCATGTTGATATCAAAAATGAAATCCCATTCTTTTTCTTCAATATCTAGTACTCTTGTTGGACGAGTAACCCCAGCATTGTTAATGAGAATATCGATTTTACCGTACTCTTTCACAATTTCAGCTACTTGTTGGTTTACCTGATTTCGATCTGTCACATTTAAAATGACAGAAGCTGCTTTGCCACCTAAGTCTTGAATCTCTTGAACTGCAACTGCTAATCCTTCTTCATTAATGTCCGATAAAACAACTAATGCTCCACGTTTAGCTAATTGACGTGCAATTTCACGGCCAATTCCTTTTTCAGATGCTGCTCCAGTAATTAATGCTACGCGATTGTCAAAATTCACTTTAAACACTCCATTCAACTTTTTCTTTTATTAAATTGTTATTTTTTACAAATAAACCGCTATCAGAACACGCTTTCAAAACCTGTAAGATTAAATAGCTGAAATCGTTATGTATTTAATCCCGGTTAATCAAGGTTTTTTTAACCTTATTTAGTAAAACGTTTAACTGATTAACTTAACTATAATTGCTGTATTATCTTTTGTCAATAATATTTTGAATTTTTTCACCTAAAGATTATGATGAAAGCTATTGACATGCTCTCATTAGTGATAAAATGAGAGTTAATATACAAAAAATATCTTTATTACAAGCTTTTGAAATGATTAAAACCCTTACATTTTTTATGTAAAAGCACTTCGGAAAGTTGCCATTTTACTAATTTGGCAGTAAAATATATTAATTGAAAGCGATGGGTTAATCGATTTTCTAAAGGAGAGATATTATGAAGGTTACTATGAAGCAAATTGCAAAGGAATCCGGTGTTTCCATCGCAACTGTTTCTCATGTTATTAATGGGACGAAGCGCATTTCAGAGGAAAAGCACCAAAAAATTATGGAGATTATTAAAAAATACAATTATGTTCCTAATTTTTCAGCTAAAAACTTGCGCCAACAAAGTACTAAAACAGCGGGATTAATCGTTCCAAGTTTTCCCGACTCTTATGTTACTGGCTATATTAACGGCATCCAAGACCGCGCGCGTGAATTAGATTATAACTTATTGTTTGTTAATACAAATGAAGATACAGAATACGAGAAAAAAACCGTTAACCTTCTTCACTCCAAAATGGTCGACGGTATTATCTTATCTCCGACTTCAATGGATGCAAGATATTTAGACAGGCTGATTGAAGAAGATTTCCCAGTTGTTCTAATTAGTCGATATGATCCAAGACTTAAAAATACGCCTTGGGTAACACCTGAAGATTTTCAAGCCGGATATGATGCCACAACCCACCTTATCCAACATGGACATGAAAAAATTGGACTTATTTATGCTGTTCCAAATGTAACCCCAACCATTCACCGAATTGATGGTTATAAAAGAGCATTAGAACAGCACAATATTCCATTTAATGAAAATTATTTAGAATTAGGTTACGCAACAGTAGACGGCGGCGCTAGTGCTGCAAGAGCATTGTTAAATAGACAACCAGACATTACGGCATTATTTATTTTAAGCGATTTAATGACGATAGGCGTTATTTCGGCCTGTAAAGAATTAACGTTAAGAATCCCTGAAGATATTGCATTAATTGGATTTGGTGATTTTGCTTCTGCAAAAATTATTGATCCTCCTGTAACGAACATTAATTTACCGCCTGATACAATTGGAAAAACAGCGTTTGATGTGTTAATTAATAAAATCAATAACCCATCTTATAACAAGCATATCCAGCTGCCAACCTCATTAATTATTCGAAAATCTTGCGGCTGTTAATTCTTTTGATCTATCTTACGGTTTAAGGTAGATCTATTTTTTTGTAAAAAAAGCTTAACGAAATGAACAAGCGTGACTCATTCCTTTTCGTTAAGCTTCAGCCCAATTACTCACTATATTGTTCAAACACGTTCGCAACTAACGGAACAACTGAATGACTGCCGTTTGGAACGTCTTCTACCATCATTGCGATTAAAAGATTTTTCTTTTCCCCTTCATATGCGACAAACCAGCCGTTTTCCTGTCCGCTCGTTTCACCGGCTTTTTTCAGCTCAGCTGTTCCTGTTTTACCGGCAATTGTGATACCTTCAATTTGTGCTTCTGGTGCTGTGCTGTTTGGACTTTGAACAACTTTTCTCAGCATGTTATGAAGAAGACCTGCGTTTTCAGCGGAAATCATTTGTTCTTTTTTCGCAGGCCCATCTTCTTTCAATAGAAACGGAAAAACCATCTTTCCTTCATTAACAAAAGTCGTATACGCCGTCGCTAAATGAAATGGACTCATCTGTATTTGTCCCTGGCCGTAGCTAGAATCTGCAAGAAGCACCTCATCTTTTGTTAAAGAATCATTTGAAATACTTGAGACATGAATCGGAAATGGAAAATCTAACTCCTCGTTAAACTTGAATTGTTTCAGTCCTTTTTCAAACGTTTCCGCTCCCATTTCTAACGCTTTGCGGGCAAAATAAATATTATCAGACTGGACGATTGCATCCTCTAAGTTTACGTTTGAATCATAAGCTGAAACTCTCGTAACCTTGTAGCCGCCCCAATCTGCATCTTTTTTCCACGTCTTTCCGTCTATCATTTCTTCTTGCTGCGGATTTAATGTCTTAGCTTCCAAACCAATCGCTGCTGTCATTGGCTTCATCACAGACCCGGGTGAAAATGTTTTATTGAACTTTGCTGAAAACGGGTTATGCTTATTGTTTTTCAGCTCCTCGTACTCGCCTGTATCAAAACCTAAAATATAATCATTCGGATTATAAGCAGGCGTACTAACCATTGCGAGTGTTTCACCTGTTAGCGGATTTAGTGCAACAGCTGTGCCTGACTTTTCTTTAAGCTGTTCATAAATAACGGCTTGAAGGCGGGTATCTAATGTTAACTGAAGATCTTTTCCATCTACTTTCGGTTTTTTCGCAATTTCCTCTCCTGAACCTTTCACAGCGATCACCCAACCTGTTTCACCGTGCAGTATTTCTTCATAGATTTGCTCTAAACCAGCTGCTCCAATTGTTTCATACGAGCTGTAGCCTTTTTTCGTCATTTTTTCCGCTTCTTCTTTGTACATTTGGCGAATATAGCCTGTTAGATGGGCTGCTTTTTCTCCTAATGGATAGACACGCTCTGTTTTTTTCATCGTCAGTACACCTAGGATTTCTGCTAAACCGTCGTATAAATCCGCTTCAGAAACAACACCTTTTAACGGAACAAATTGCTCAGGATTACTTTGAACCCACCCCTGTGCTAATTTCTTTTTAATCGTTTCTTGATCAAGTTTTATCGTTTCACTGATTTGCTTAATAATCGCTTCTTGTTGATCACCAAGCTTTGCCGGCACAACACCAACCCAAATAACCGTATCATTGACGGCAAGTCCTTGTCCGTTTCGATCAAAAATTTGCCCGCGCACAGGAGGTATCGCACTTAATTTTACTTCATCGCCGTCTTTTAACTGCTTAAAAATAAACGAAGAATCCCAATTCAATCCCCACTGCTCGGCCCCTTTTTCGCCTTCTAATGTTAAAACAGCGGTATGATCAAACGAAACTTCACCTGCGATTGTATCCATTGAAACAGAAAACGGAAATGCAACTTGTCCTTCTTCATTCGGTTCCACTTCTTCCTCAGGCTTTTCAAATGCTACCTTTAGATTTTTCACTTGAATATCTTTAAAAAGAGATTTATGACGATTCACGAATTGTTCCTTTGAAATTTTTTCTTTCACCTCTGCAGCTAATCCATCATACATTTTGTCAAATTGTTGACTGTTCCACTGCAAAACATAAGTATCAAACGCATCTTCCGGTGACGGCCGTTCTGAACAACCGGCGATGAAAAATATAAATAGTAACGCTGCAACAAATACTCCTATTCTCAAAAAACTCCCTCCTTTATAAGAGTATATGCAGCTGCTATCTTTTTATATGAAATTAGCTTTCATTGTACTTTCCATATGGACAAATTAGGCGTTTTGTCTTTTTGAGGAGTCTGACCCAGCCGTGTTGATTATGAAGAATTTGTAAGATGAATACATGAAAAAAGGGAGTCTCCTTGTTATCCTCAGACTAAGACCAACTAACCGAGGAAAGGAGAACTCCCTATGAACCAGAATAACAGAGTATTAAAAATTCTTCAAACCCTACTTGATAAGGTGGATTTTGATACGATTCTTGAAAGATACGACTATGTAGAAACGGCGCGAAAAGCGACATACAAAGAATTACTGTATACGTGGGTTTTGTCGAGTTTAAAAGGTTGGAAGAGTTTTCGCGATGCGGAGAGACAGTTAAAGACTGATTCAGATCGCCGCTTGCGTCAATCATGCCGGCCTGCACGATATTTAAGTGAAACATTTCTTCAAAAAAAAAACATTGGAAGCATAGAAGTGCCGTCCATCATTCATTTTATAAATTCCATAAGCGATAAGGGTTTTAATAATTAAATCCTTTTCTACCCTTATAAATTGATCCATGTTTGCTTCCCCCTTTTCTTAATAGTTCGTTTCTTTACATTAATTGTATCGCTTCTCGTTTATTAACACTGTTACATAGATCACACTTTTATTATCTTTTTTAAAATGTGATCTATGACACAGACTATGGAAGTGAAACAAGCTAGCATATACCTAGAAGTATTGGAATAAAAAAGAAAATATTATTAATTATTGAGAGTAGGTGTTCATTAACTCACTATTTTATAGAAACCTATTATTACAATGAGAAGTTGTTAAAGTCGTGCTAAATCATAATGAAATGGGGTTTTTTTTTGAATTTTCCACAATTGAAAATAGGTCATATGATGCCAAAGGTTCCCATCATGCAAGGTGGCATGGGGGTAGGTATTTCGTTAAGCAAACTAGCAGCTGCGGTTGCGAATGCTGGAGGAATTGGAATCATATCAGGAACAGGAATTACTGTCGATGAAATGCGATCACATATAAGAAAGGCAAAGGAATGTACAAAGAATTCCGGCTATATTGGAATAAATGTTCTTTTCGCCATGAATGATTTTGCTGAAAAAATGAAAGCAGCGATTGAAGAAAAAGTTGATTTTATTATATCAGGTGCTGGAATTTCAAGAGATATGTATGCTTGGGGGAAAGAAGCCGGCATCCCCGTTATTTCGATTGTATCTTCAGCAAAGCTTGCTAAGCTGTCAGAACGTCTTGGTGCTGCTGCAGTTGTTGTAGAAGGCCATGAAGCCGGTGGACACCTTGGTACAGACAGACCTTTATTCGATATACTGCCGGAAGTCGTTGCTGCAGTCAAAATTCCAGTAATCGCTGCTGGAGGAATACTAACGGGAGAAGATCTCAACCGCGCCTTAAGTATCGGAGCTTCTGGGGTACAGATGGGTACGAGGTTTGCTGCAAGTGAAGAGTGTGATGCCCCGTTACCATTTAAAGAAAAATATGTCCATGCTCGGCAGGAAGATACGATTTTAGTTAAAACAACGGTTGGTCTCCAAGGTCGTGTAATTAAAAATTCTTTCAGTGAGCTTATTGCTGATGATAAAAAAGTAAAAATTAAGAAGTGCATTGACTGCCTAAAAAATTGTTCTTATCGCTTCTGTACACTGGATTCTTTAATTACATCTATGAATGGAGATTGCGAAAATGGCCTTGTTTTCGCCGGGGCAAGAGTGCATGAAATTAAAGAAATCCTCCCAGTTCAAACAATCATCAACAACATTATGAAAGAATATGAAGCTTGTATCTAAATCTTTAAAGGTACCTGATCCTAAAATGCAAATGCATTCGGTCAGGCACCTTTTTATTTACTAATTAGGGTTGCTCCCGCGGTGTTTTGTTAATAATATAGCAGCGTAAAATCTATAGTAAAATTTACAACTCCCTAAAAAAAGAAGACCCTTTAAAGAGTAAGTAGCTCCTATACTGTGGAGAAAATACAAAAAAACATTAGAAATCACACTTGCAATAGCAAGTTAAATAACAACAGAAATAACACACAAAAACGCATGACAATCCATACGCTTTAAATTTGCTTGTTTTCTTCAACTAATGCACTCCGTTAGTGCAAGAACTACCATCTATTATTCATACCTACTGCCTGCGTATAATATCTTTGTAAATTCACTCCATTTAGGCTCTTCTAAAAGTAATTTAGTGTCACTTGCCCATGCTTCCATTGCATCTAACTATGTATCAATACTTGTATTTTCCCATTCTTGCTTATTATCTATATAGTCCTGCTTCATTAAGCGTATGAATTGTAATAACTCCTTTTTTGGACTTGACACTATTTTCTATCTCATCAAAGTTCATATAATCAACCTCGATTCCTATATACCTTTTTAGTTGTTATTCTGGATTTGTCCCCTATAGTTTAAAAAAAGGAAATTGCAAAAATAATCAATCAAGCACCAACCAATCCTCAAATTCTGCGTTATCTTCAAAACTAAAATAGTGTTTAGTAAATCTAACAAATTCTTTAGTATTTACTTCTTTATAATTATAAAAGTCATAATAACTTTTTAAAAATTTTTCTGCCTCCTCTATACCACCTCTTTTTTCGAACATTTTCCACAACATCACACTGGCTTTTCCATAGGTATATGAGCTTTGATTATGTTTATATTTATCTAATGGTAGGTTTATAGATAGTGGTTCAAGTTTTTCTAAATGTTTTGCCATTGTGTCATAAGGGATTTCCTGTTCAGAATTTGAATAATAATATAGCCCTGTTGCAAACTCAGCAAATCCCTCATCTAACCAAGCTTCATTATAAGGATCATTGCTGATGATACCATAAAACCATTGATGTGCAATTTCGTGTACAACCATTCTTTTAAGGGTATCAGTTTTCACTGGACCACTATTGTAAACTGAGCTTGCTGTAACAATACCTGGGCACTCCATTCCTAAACTATCTAGAATAATATCTAGCTGTTTAAATGGGTATGGACCAATATTTTTTTCGAAGTAACTTTGTGCATTTGTAGCTACTTCACTTATTTCAGTATATAAATCATGTTTTTCTTCAAATCCAAAAACCCTTATATTTACGTTTCCAGACATTCTTTGAACAACTAGTGTTTTTTTTATAACAGCTACGAATATATCCTTTACATTACTGACTTTAAAAGAATCTTTGTTTTTACTTGGAAAATTTTCATTATCATATGTTGAAACGAAAGTGTATTCTTCAGGGATGTCGTATTCAAATTTATAATCGCTAAATGCAGTATGATAGGTTTCACCTCTAAACATGTAGTCTGCCTTATTCCATTTGTTATCCCTATATGTTGCAACCATTGGGTAAAATTGTGATAAGTAGTAATTACCATTTTTTCTAGTAAACCTCAGTCCATTATCTGGAAGGGTGAATTCATAGATAAATTCAACTGTAATTTGTTTATTCGGTTCTAGCTGATTCTGTAAGGGGATTGTTAATGTGTCTTCCTCTAGGGTAAAATCAGTTTGATTCCCATCAATAGCCACTTTATGAAATTTTATAGTTGCTGGAGATTCTAGAGGATAATTTAAATCTTGAGCTGTATCTTCTGTAAATATGTTAGGAATAAAATAGAATATCAAGTTATTCCAATTATCTTGAGATGTGTTTTCTATAATCACTTTCGTTTCTATATTAAATTCCCCTTCATCAGTCATAGTTAACATAATGTCATACTGACTTCTACTTCCTGATGGAACTTCTTTCGGCATAAAAGTTCTATCTAGTTTAGAATTTGGAGAAAGGAACTCTTCTTCATCCATCTTTTGGTCACAGGCAGACAAAGAAACTAGAAATGATAAAATAAAATATATAAAAATCAATCTATGTTTAATTAATCTCACCCTCATTTCGAATTTTCTATTTATACTTCTCTGCAATAAATGGAAATTACTGTATATATTCTATCAATTATAAAAAAGAAAAAGACAATCAATTTAATGATCGCCTTTTTTAGCTCTTGCTACCCGTTAGTGCAAGAATGCTTCTTAATTGGACAGTAAAGGCTTGGTCATACAAGCGTTATCTTTAAAATCGAACTTTTTATAAAAATCATGTGCATCTGATGTCGCTAAGGCAAATGCTGTAAATTTAATTTCTGGATGTTCAAATATACATTCCATTAACCATTGACCTAATCCTTTACCCCTGTAATTATCATCTATGACAACATCTAATATCCATGAAAACACAGCTTTATCAGTAACTACCCTCGCAAACCCTACTTGTTTTCCGTTATGATACACCCCGAATGACAAAGAGTTGTTAATGCTTTTTTCGTTGGTTTCTATTGCTCTATTCGATGCCCAATATGTTGTAGATAGTAACTTTGAGACATCTTCTAAGTTTATTCTATCTTTATCGTCACTAACTACAAACTCTTCTTTATACCACTCCATTTATGCTCCTCCAATTCTATACATAGAGTGTAATTACCTTCTTGCTCAACATTCCTGCGATTTACCATAAGGGGATAATACTACAGCGACAACTCTCTTATTCCACTATTGCACCCTTTAATTCAATACTACTTATTTCAAAAACGCTTTGAACACATAACTTACTTTGTCATAGTCCATTCTATTTTCATAAAAACGGTGTGCGGCAGTTCGCTGTAATCCTGAAGATAAAGCAATACTTTCATAGTTGTTTTCTTTTGCCCATTCATGAACATATGAAAGTAGTTTTTCACCGTATCCTTTTGAACGCTTATTTGTATCGGTCACTAAATCACAAACCCAGACAAATCTACCATAATATAGTGTTATCATTGGTTTAAAACCAGTTACTGCAACTATTTCTCCGCCATCAATTAAAGCAAACATTTTATATCTATCTTTATCTTTTGCGTCTAAAACTAAATCGAGATATGTCTCTTCATCGAGGTGTTTTCGTAGTTGTTTCATAACTGGAAATGCTTCTAAAATCTCATTTTGTGATTGTAACTCTTTAATTGTTAAAGTATCCTCCATAATTATTCCCCTTTTTCAAATTTTAGCTAAGTTTAACATAACTTCTTCTTCCACTAAACTGCCACTTGATTGAATAAACGAAGGAGCTGCTGCACCAATCCTTATTCTTAAATTCAAGTACCCTTTCGTGGAACAAACTTTATCTTTATCGTTAAAGATTATAATTATTGTATAATTAAACATCAGAGGGGTGAGGGAATGTTTAAACGAAAGATGTTATCAGCTTTATATACAGCTGTTTTTCTAACAATAATTACTGGGGTTTTTGTTACAATATTAATTCTTTTTTATGTAGGGGATGGTCATAGCTTTTCAGAATCAACCACAAGTTTAGGATTTCTACCTTTGGTTTTCTTTTACACTTTAATTGGTAACTTTGTTTACGGCTTACCAGTATCCATTCTAATTGAATATATAACAAGGCATGGAAAAAGAAAAAAGCAAGTTCTTTTTTCCTTTTCCCTTTATAGTTTTTTCGGTCTTATTATAATATTTTTGTTAGGATGGCTCGTAATATATACATTTGCCAGTGCGATATTATTTTTTCTAGTAGATACAAGACTTAAAAACAATAATAATAAGTTACTTAGAACGTCCACTTTTGCAAATTAAAGTGGGCTTTTTCTTTTATCCAATCCTATATATGTTAATTTTTGTTGAAGTAAACTGCCACGTTCGTATTATAAGGTCATCCAGATAAGAAAATATTTCTGGTTGACCATTTTTTATATGGTCTTATTATAACGGTAGCTGGGGTAAAATGTAACTGCCCGTGGGACCTGGATCCCGTCAGCTAAACAGTTTGCCCCCTACTTGTAGAAACATGATTGAGGCTGGTTGGGACAACGATCTCGTATAACAAGCGAAGCTGTGATACTGCAAGAAGGATAAGGGGTACCGGCAAATAAAAAGATTAGGAGATGGTGGAGGATGAATCCAGTCGTTGGTCTGGATGTATCTAAAGTGGAAAGTCAGGTCCAAGCATTTTTGGACAAGAAAAAGCCTTATCGTAAGAGTTTTAAAGTGAAACACACTAGTGAAGGACTAGTTTTACTTCACGAATTTTTAAAGCACATAAAGGAAACTACAGGACAGAATCCATCAATTGTTTTGGAATCTACAGGACATTATCATGCTTCTGTTGTTCAATTTTTGGAGGAGCATAATTATTTATTAATCATAGTGAACCCATTGATCTCACATAGAGCGAAAAGTTCTAGTTTACGTAAGGTTAAGACAGATGCCATAGATGCCTATCATCTTTGCGAACTTTACTATAAGGAGGACTTAGAGCCTTATAAAAAGCGTGGAGTTCAACTCTTAAACCTTCGTAATCTAACACGGCAACATGAGAATATTACAGGGAATTTTATTCAAACAAAGCTACAGTTTCAGGCTGTATTGGAACAAGTATTTCCTGAATATAGAGGGGTTTTTGGAGAGCTATATTCTTTTGTTTCTTTACGGGTTCTCCAAGAATTTAAAGCATCCGAAGATATCTTGAAGACTAGCGTGGATAAACTAGCAAATCGTATAGCTGATTTATGTACGAGTCGTTCTGAAAAATGGGCTTATGAAAAGGCACAAAAGCTCAAAGCAGCTGCAGCTCGTAACCCATTTAAAAAGACGTTGTACCAAAGTCATCTTTTAAGCATGGGAATGTATATTGATATGCTTCTTCAATTTAAAGAGCATCTATCAAAGTTGGAAGCAGAGATAGATACACTAGCTAAAGAAATTGAAAAATATAATATTATCAAATCTATCCAGGGTATCGGAGAAAAGATCGCTGCCACGATCCTTTCTGAGATTGGGGAAATAGATCGATTTAATCACCCCAAAAAGCTTGTGGCTTTTGCCGGAGTTGATCCCAGCGTTTTTGAATCAGGTAGATTCACAGCGAGTAAAAACCGTATCACTAAAAGAGGTTCTAGTCGTCTACGCCACGCTTTATATCTAGCTATACGTTGTGCCATCCGTGACAAGCGTAAAAAGAAAACTAGTGATGAACTAATCCCTCGAAATAAGAAAATGAGGGAATTTTACGATAAAAAGCGCAGCGAAGGTAAACCCTTTAGGGTAGCAGTAATTGCTTGTGTAAATAAGCTATTACATTGGATATATGCTTTACTAAAAAACAAAACAACTTTCCAAGATATAGTTTAAAAACTATATCTGACTAAATAAAACAAAACCTTCCAGTATAATAATAAAGGAAGGTTATTTGGCACGCGCAAATTTAGTATATCACATTAATTTTGAGTTTTTTATTGAAAAATGTTGACAAACTATTAGCTGGTTTACTTTAAGTATATTTATTTTAACATAAAATTACAATTACTTTCTGTATGTATCAGAATTAACATAGTAAATAGCAAACCTTTTAACATACTAATTATCGGATTGACAACAGTAATTGTCATTATGCGAATTAGGGTGTGATTTATTCTGCAATTTTTTATGTTAAAAGCCAACAATCATTGGCATAAAAGGGAAATAAGAGACCAAATCAACTATGTGATTTGGTCTGCTAATTGGCATGTTATTTCATATGTTTCTGCACGATAACGGAACTATTTATTTAAAGAGTCCTCTCCTTTCCTTTACTCTTCCTCAGTTGATAGATCTTTCACAGGCAGTGCTTCCATTTCACGGTGTGTCGGTTTTCTTAAATGGGATAATGCTTTTACACTAAACACCGCAAGTGCAATAACCCCTAATAAAAAGATTGTATCTGGAACAGCACGAATTGTAAGAAGCTTTTGGATAATGTCCTGCTGTAAAAATTCAGGTGAGCGTGATGCCCAGTAGCCGCTGAAAAATGCTTCTTTTAATTGCAAGAAACCAACTGGAAGCAGTGTGACGATTACCATTCCTGCTAAACCGATATTGAGTGCCCAGCATGAGAATTTCAGCCATTTGTCATTCCATTTTTCAGGTTTGACAATGTTTCTTAATGAATAAAGGAGAACCGCAATGCCAAACATGCCGTACACACCCATCATTGCAGCGTGACCATGAGCCGGTGTTAAAAATTGTCCGTGCTCAAAGAAGCTAACTGCCGGCAAGTTAATGAGAAAACCTAATACCCCTGCACCAACTAAATTCCAAACAGCTGTTGAAATTAAAAACCAGAATGTTGCTTTATACGGAAAATCGACGCCACCGTCTCTCATCATCTTATACTGCTCATATGCTTCAAGCACAAGTAGTGTAAGCGGAATAACTTCAAGCGCTGAAAAAACTGCGCCAAGTCCAATCCACGCTTCACTTGAACCGTTGTAATAATAATGGTGACCAATTCCGATTACACCGCTGCCGAGCAAAATAGTTAACTGAAAATACAGCGCGCGGACAGTCGAGCTTTTGGTGACAAGATTCATCTGCACAAGCAGGAAGCCAATAATAACAACCGCAAATACTTCAAAAATTCCTTCTACCCATAAGTGAATAATCCACCAGCGCCAAAAATCAGACATCGTAAAGTTTGCACCTGGATTAATAAAAAATGCGAAAATATAGAAAAACGGCACCGCAATCGCTGCGTAAAACAAGAGATGAATTAAGCCGCCTTTATCACTTTCTCGCTTTAACCCGCTCTTAATGCCTCGGAAAACAATAAACAGCCAAATGAGCATTCCCGCTGCAAGCACAACCTGCCAAATCCGTCCAAGCTCAAGGTATTCCCAGCCTTGGTGACCAAATAAGAACCAATTGTTTCCTAAATAACCATTCACACCGAGCCACTCACCAACCATACTGCCGCCGACTAATACAACGAGCGCCCAAAACAGAATATCAACTAATACTCCCTGCCGCTTCGGTTCATGTCCTCCGACCAGCGGTGCAACGAAAATTCCCATGCCAAGCCATGACGTGGCAATCCAGAAAATTGCAAGCTGCAAATGATAACCTTTTGAAATACTAAACGGTAAAATATCATAAATCCACCTTATTCCGAAAAAACTATCTGGCTCTACATAATAGTGAGCAAGAAGCGCTCCAAACATTGCCTGCGCGAAAAACAACACCGATACAACCGCAAAATATTTTCCTGTTTTCACTTGTGACGGTGTTAACGGCTGTTTACTTAAATCAAAAGTAGGATATTTTCCTTCTGTATAAGCTTCTTCCATACCGAGACGATAACGATTGAATAAATAAAGAATCACAGCAAGCGCTAGAATTAAAATTGTGATACTTGCTCCGCTCCACCATACAGCAGAAAATGACATCGTATTTCCTGCGTCTTCAAAGTAAGGCCAGTTGTTTGTATAGGTAATCTCATCATTAGGACGCAGTGTACTTGAAAGCCATGCTGTCCAGAAGAAAAAGTCTGCTATTTGCGTAATTTGATCGCCATCACTTACCCATGCACGCTCCCCATCCGGCATATGACTTTCTTGAATCAATCCTGCTTTTAAGCCCCAGCCATCGCCATTTGTAAAAACATCACGGTAATATTCGCGAACTTTTTCTAATCCGTAAGTTTGTGCCGCCGTTAACGGAAGAACCTTTTTCTCCTCGTTGTAACGGTTTACCCGCATTTCTTCAATCACATGATTTTTAATCACTTCGCGCTGATCTTTCGTTAACTCAGCAAACGGCTTCCCATAAGCTTCTTGTGCTTTATAATCCTGCATTCCTAACGTGTAAATTTTCAATGTTTCAGCTGTGTAATCAGGTCCCATATATGAACCGTGACCGAGAACTGTTCCATAATCCATCAGGCCATATTTTTGAAAGACGGCCTGCCCTCCTTTAATGAATGCTTGACTTGTAACCACTTCGCCATTTGCATTTACAACCTCAAGCGGTCTTGGTGCCATTTCTTTAAAAATCCAATAACCTCCTAAAAGCAATACGGTAAAGCTAGCAAGCAGTGTAAACACTAACACAGATTTTAAAAAGCCATTTTTTGCTTTTATATTTCGTTTTTTCGAAGTTTTTGGATCATTTATTTGTGGTGCTCCCATCATATCCACTCCCTTTAAAGTATCTTATTTGCGTCTTATGATATACCTCTTTTTCCAAACCGTCTGTGAGGTGCTGCAAGGAAAAAGTGTGAGATTGATCACTTTAAAGGAAGAACAAACTCATTAAAATAATAGAAGGGAAAACTTAAAAATTATGAGAAGGGTGGAGAAGGGATGAGCGCAGAGACCATTCGAACATTATTAAAAAAAGTTCCATTATTTAAGGAACTAACAGAGAATGAACTCACACCAATTGTTGAAATGGCACATCCACGTCAATTTCGAGCTCGGATGATTATCTTTATGCAGGGAGATCCGCTTGATCGCGTGTTTTTTATTCATAAAGGAAAAGTAAAAATTTATAAAACAGATTTGAGCGGTAAAGAACAAATTGTTTCCATATTGCAAGAAGGCGATATGTTTCCACATGCCGGTTTTTTTCGTACTGGTGACTACCCAGCACACGCTGAAATTATTGAAAACGCAACATTAATCGTTATTCCAATTTCTGATTTTGAAAAACTCTTACTGCAGCGTCCTGATGTTTGTATAAAATTGTTTAAAGTAATGGGTGAAAAGATTGTTGATTTGCAAAACAGGCTTGAAGAACAAATTCTTCATAATACGTATGAACAAATTTTAATGCTGCTGCTTCGTCTTTCAAAAGCATATGGAAAAAAGCATAAAGACGGCAGAATTGAACTTACCACTCACTTTACAAACCGAGAAATCGCAAACATGATCGGCACCTCACGCGAAACCGTCAGCCGGACGCTTACACAATTACGCAGAAAAGAAATAGTTGAAGTAAACGCAAAAGGTCGCTTTTTAATTGCAGCTAATGCTGTTAAAGAAGAGCTTTTTTATCATTTATAGCTTACTTAAATTTCTCTATAAAAAACTCCCGCTGTGGATCACTTTATTCACAGCAGGAGTTTTTTATGCAAAGCGATAATAAATTAAAATCATAGCTCCTAATACAAACAAGAAGTTTAAAAAAACAAAAATGATTTGATCAAGCATTGTTTGGTGAATTTTAATCGGAGGCTTATAAAAGCTTATTCCTTCAAGGATAAATACAATGAGAATAAAGTGAACAATTAAGTGTCCGACAATTTCAACAGCTCCAAACAATGTTGTTGTCATAAAGAAGATAAGTGTTAATACAAGTGCTAAAATACGATTTAACACTCCAACGACTAACAAATAACCAACAACAAACTCAATAAATGCACTTATGCTTATAAACATTTCAGGTGAAAAGCCAAATGTTGGCACACCATGTGATGCAATAATATCCATGCTTAATCCCGGAAAGACCCACTTCTCAACAGCTACCCAGCAAAGAGATAATCCTGTGCCTAAATATAAAAACGGTGTACCCCATGTTTCAATTTTTGTTTTTTGCACAAATAATGCAAACGCAATCGCCACATAAAAGCCGTAATCCAGCATATGAAACGTGCCAATGCGAAATGTTGCTTCAATAAATGCTAAAACAAGTGCAGCAGCGGCAATTTTATGAGCAAAATGATGTGGAATAAGAAGCAGCACAATAACTGCTGCACCAACAATATAGCCAAATGTATTAATATGAATTTCAGGCGCTAATAAGCTTCCTGATAGAACTTGCACAATTAATGCAACTGCTGTTCCGTATCGCAGCAATAACGGTGAAAATTTTCTTAAACGATCTAATGTTTCATCAAACTTTTCAACTGGCTTCCATTCCATTAATTTCGGTAAAATTTGCGGCAAAATCCCAAGAACAAGCGCTGTAATTAATGCAATCGTCATAAAAAATGGTGATAATATATTTTCAATTGATTCTTTCACAGGCGCAGATTTTGTGAACCACTTCACATGACCGTTTGCAATAAATGGAATCGTTAAAAAGAACAACAAGAATGCAAAAACTTTTATTTTCAATTCAATCACCTCTAAGTTAGTATGAGTAAAGTTTTAGAAAATATGAATGACAATGCACCCATATTGTACTGCTTTTTTCTTCAAATAATGTGAAATATATCACAAATTAGTGACAGTTTCATAATTTTATTTCATAAATATTCCCCTTTATCATCAATATAAAAAGCTGACCTGAAAGTAAAAAATACTTTCAGGTCAGCTTTTTAATGGATTTGATTAATTTCATTACGGAGCTGCTGTGTTCGCTTTGCATTTCCTTTAGTCACTGTTCAGTCAACATATCTTCCCGGCCGCCATCTCGATCATAGTCACGGTTATGATTCATGCTTCACACCCCAATTAGTAAAATTCACTAATTCTATTATTGACTTTCACTTTAAGTTTATACAAAAATAATCTTTAGTAAGTAACTTTAAAAAATAAAAGACAGGAAAAAGAATTCTCTGTCTTTTATCTTACTATTAGTGATGCAAAATTTGTTCTTTCATTGAAGCGACTTTATCTAACACCTGATTAATGTCTCCCTGCTCAACCTGAAATGCTTGTAGACTTGAAGCTAAATGGTTCGCAATGGCTGTAAAATGTTCTTCCTGTAAATTCAATCCTTCATGGGCTTTTTCCATACTTCTTCCTGAGTATTGATTTAGCCCGCCAACTGCCCAGCTGATAAACTGTGTTTGATGGCGCCTTTGTTTTTCCATATCCGTATTTTCAAAGAAATGGTTGACAGTTTCATCTGCTAAAACTTTGTCATAAAAATGATCTACAACTTTGCTGATCGCTTCTTTTCCGCCTAGTTTTTCATAAAGTGTTGTCACAATACCGCACTCCTCTTCTATATTCATGAATAGTATAAAGAATAATCCAGAAAGATATACCTCATATACTTTTTTAATGCGCCTCACTCAGCAGCTGCCAATCTTTAAAAACCGGCTGATAGCCTTTTTGCTTTAAGAGGCTTTTTATCTCATCGACACTGCGCTCATCGGAGATTTCAAACTGGCTGTTTCCTTCTTCCTCTTCTGCATAACCGCCGACTGCTGTTGATGAGCCTGCTGACATTTGCGTGATGCCGAGCGGAATTAAATGATCGCGAAGTTTTGGGGCTTCCCTTGTTGAGAGTGTCATCCCAATCCGCGGTAAAAACAGCCTTAATGCAAGCATATATTGGACAAGATGCTTGTCTAATACGTGAACATTCGGCTGAAAACTCCCTAAATGAGGCTTGATGCGCGGAAGAGCAACCCCAATCACTGTTTCCAAGTACTTGTTTTGTAAGTATGCGGCATGAAGCCCTGTGAAAAAGGCTTCCTTTCTCCAATCATCTAAACCGAGAAGTGCGCCAATTGTAACGGTGCGCATTCCTGCCTGGCAGCCGCGCTCTGGTGCATTCAAGCGAAAATGATAGTTTCGTTTCGGGCCTTTTAGATGAATTTCTTTATAAATATCTTCATTATACACTTCCTGAAATACTGTAAGACCATCAATACCAGCTGCAATCACTTCTTTATATTCTCCAACAGTTAACGGCTGTACTTCAATAGAAAGTGAATCAAAATAGTTTTTAAACACACCAACACTTTCTTTAAAATAAGAAATAGGTGTATACCTTCTTGATTCACCTGTTAATAAAATCACATGTCTTATTCCCCTAGCCGCAATTGCTTTTGCTTCTCCTTCTACTTCATCCATTGTTAATCTCTTTCGCTCAAATTGATTTTCAATGCTGAAGCTGCAGTATTTACATTGATTCACACAATAATCCGATAAATAAAGCGGTGAAAACAGCTGCATGACGCTGCCAAAGTGCTGTACGGTTAGATTATGAGCTTTTACGGCCATTTCTTCTAAATATGCTTCTGCCGCTGGTGATAACAATGTTAGAAAATCCATTTCAGTTAATTTTGATTTTGCTAATACACGCTTCACATCAAATTCGGTTGTCGATGTAAAGATCTCCTCAAACGGTAATGATTTTACTTCCTCATATTTTTCATAGAAACTCATTTTTTGCTTCTCCCCCTTTTATAAATGTAAGAATCCCGTTAACGGCGAAGAAGCATTTCCAGTGAAAGAGCATGTACCAACTCCCGCTAAATAACCGCGCCTTCCTGCCTTTACTGCCTCATCAAAAGCCATTGCCATTTCCACTGAATTTTGTGCACCTGCAATGGCGGTGTTAACAAGCACGGCAGCTGCTCCCATTTCCATTGCTTCTGCTGCTTCTGAAGGCTTTCCAATTCCGGCATCGACAACAATCGGCAGATCCATTTCATCAATTAAAATTTGAATTAGCTCTTTCATCTTTATTCCGCGATTCGTTCCAATTGGCGCTCCAAGCGGCATAATGCTCGCTGCACCAGCTTCTTTTAACCTTTTAGCCGCCATTAAATCAGGACTCATATAAGGCATCACAATAAACCCTTCTTGTGCTAATACTTCTGTCGCTTTAATTGTTTCATTATTATCTGGAAGTAAATATTTTTGATCAGAAATCACTTCAATTTTTACGATATTTCCCATTCCACACGCTCTCGCTAATCTTGCAATGCGAATCGCTTCATCTGCTGTTCGTGCTCCTGATGTATTTGGCATTAATGTGACCTGTTTTGGTATGTAGTTTAAAATGTTTTCCTCGTTTGCTTCTAAATCAACGCGTCTTAAAGCAACCGTTACAAGCTCTGTGTTTGATTTTTCAATTGCTTCATTCATTTGGTGATGATCTGCATATTTCCCTGTTCCAACGAATAAGCGGTTTTTAAATTCAATACCGCCAATGATTAATGAATTACTCATTTTGTCCCCTCCGTTAAGCTTGTCTAACAATTCCTTTCACCTCTAAATCCTCTAATTCCCTTAATGCTTGAATCCACGTATATTTCTTTCCATTTGCCCACCTATATCCCTCTGCCCACTTATACCCATACTCATCCACCCATTCATCAAGTGTTCTTGTATCAAGCATAAGATTTGTTAACGTCCCGCTTGTCCTTCTAGTCCGCATGAAGCTGCCTCCTTTTTATAAATGAAATTAAACATACTGTAACAAAACCAACCGGAAAACGATGTGATACTTCTCACTAATGAGCAAACTTTACAGCGACGGTATAGTTTTCTATTAATTTTGACTTCGTCGGGTAAAACGTTCTTTTCACACTATCTATTCTAAAATTTATGTTCAGTAATTTTTTCATTTGTGATTTGTATCACTTCAAGTGGAATTTACATTCGCTACACTTTAATTAGAAAAACAAACACTATTCAAATTGGAGGTTTTAGTAATGGAACCAATTTTTCATAACACAACAAAAACGGGTGATATTGTCACACGTTTACCTGAAACAAGTACGATTTTAAAAGAATATAAAATTGATTTTTGCTGCGGCGGCAACCGCCCAATTGGTGAAGCAATCGAAGAAAAAAATTTAAATGAGAAAGAAATCCTGCAAAAATTAAATAACGTCTATTTTAAATCATTACAGCATCAGCGCATTAACTGGGATCACATTACAAACAGCGATCTTATTGATCATATTGTTAACACGCATCATGCTTACCTTAATGCTGTTTTACCTGAATTAAGTCAATTTACAACGAAAGTATTCCGTGTCCACGGTACTCATCACCCTGAGCTTGCTGACGTACACAA
Source organism: Bacillus taeanensis (assembly GCF_003318295.1). Classification (GTDB taxonomy): domain Bacteria; phylum Bacillota; class Bacilli; order Bacillales; family UBA6769; genus Maribacillus; species Maribacillus taeanensis. Next base: position 28,480 of record NZ_QOCW01000021.1, on the reverse strand, counting down.
ATTATTTTATAAACTCAAAGTTGAGCTTGAACACCATCTTATTCAAGAAGAAAACATTGTCTTTCCATTAATTAGAGAATATGAACATATCCCGTCAAAAGAAAAATTAATCGAACTCGCACAAAAAATCGAAGACCTTGAAAGCGAGCATAGTGAAGCCGGAGATCTCTTAAAAGAACTCCGTGACGTAACAAACGATTACACCCTCCCAGAAGGAGCATGCACAACGTACCGGTTAACCTATCAAAAGTTGGAAGACCTAGAATCTGATCTCTTTCAGCACATTCACCTTGAAAACAATATCCTTTTTCCAAGAGTGCTTAACGAGTTAAAGGAGGCTAACTAGCATGAACCCACAAGAACACAGCTGCTTTAGTATGATGAGAAATACCAACGTTGTGTTTTGCTCAGCACTCGAGCAGTTAAAAAAAGAACATATTCCGTTAACAAAACAAATGGAAGAATTTTATGAGCTAACTCAAGAAATTGAAAACGACGGAGCAGCTGCCAATATTGAAAACATCATGAATGAGCTGCATGAAAAAATAAAAGCATTCGTATCAGAGCTTGAACCGCACTCAGAACGCGAAGAAGGCGTGCTTTTTCCAATGATGGTTCCCTATATCGGCCGTGAATCTGGTCCAATTGCCGTGATGGAATATGAACATGACGAAGCAAAAAAACAGTTAAAACACTTTTTAGCCCAAATGGAAAAAGCAGAAAGAGCACTTACCATGAAAAAAGCGAAAGAGCTCGCAAACTTCGCTTCACAAGCTTACCTCATTTTATCCGAGCATTTTATGAAAGAAGAAAATGTCCTTTTCCCGCTTGCAAACCGCCTTCTTTCTATTGAAGAAAAAGAAGAGCTGCAAAGTAAAATTAACGCTATCTAATTTTCATTTTTGGAGAAGTTGTCTCATGAAGGGATCTGATCCCAAATTGAGGCAGCTTTTTCTTATACTCCAGCGTGATAAATGTCACATCATTTTTACAGCTGCTTTTTTACACTTTAAGAAAGTTTAACTTTTTTAAAGGATTAAAGTATAAGAAAAACTAAGTCTTTCGCTAAAAGGACTTGGTGACAAGCCAAGTTTTTCTAATGATGGAAAAATGGAAAAAAGGAGAGGATAAAATGTTAAGCGTAACACTTACTTATGAAGAGGTTCTGGATGTGGAAACAATCCTACTAGAAACAAACCTTGTCAAATCAACTAAAGCATATGTTTTAAAAACAAAGGAAGGTTCTGTATTGCTTGAAGCGATACCTAAATCCGATGAACAGTGCGTCTCTTTCAGCTTCTCAGGAAATTTAACAATGGCACAATACCAAACGATTCACGATACAATCACTGCGATTTCCGATCAACTTCATGCTGTCATTGATGATCAGGAAGCATTTATGGGGTATTTAGAAAACTATGAAAAAGCGTATCTTATTACAAACTGGGAGAAGTGGGTTTATTTTTTAAACGGTGCCAAACATACGTCAATGGAAGGACAAAAAGTACGGATTTACAATGAACAGAATTTCCAGATCGCAGAAGGGATTCTTGTTCACTATGAAAAAGATGAAGCGAAGAAAGACACCTTCACGGTCACATCTTGTTCGCTAATTACAACGTTTGGAGAGCGGACATTTACTGGGGGAAATTTAAGGATTGAAGCAACAGGAGAATTTTATTAAACAGCACAAAAAAGAATGGCTTGCATCCATTCTTTCTCTTACATAATAGAAGGAATCGCATGATTATTTGCTGAAAATGCTTTATTTAAATCGAGTCAAAGTCAAATAACATGCCTTCTTCTCTTAATAATTCAATAATATCTTTCTCTTCTTCCACAATATCTTTTACTTCTTTTACATGAAGGTTTGTCTCTTTCAATTTTACTGCTCCTTTCATTTCAACCGTTTCTTTTAATCTGAATTTTAAGAATATTTAAATCTATTATAACATTTGAAATAAATATAGTCACTGTTAAAAATTTCTAAAAAAAGGCTAACTCCTTAGGGTCTGACCTTCTCCATTTCATACAACATATATCGATTTTTCATAAAGCAAAATCGATATGTGTGTTGAGAAGAAACTGACCCTATGCTTTGAGTTAACCTCTTATTTCTTATATTCAAGCTTCCACCATCTTATTAATGCAAGAAGTGTGACAGCGACAGAAATACAGCCTAAAATCGTATTTCGAAACACCTGCTCATACTCGAGTCCATAATACGCTTCAACAGTTTGCTGAAGCAGGACAACATTGACGGCTAATGTGAAAAAAATAATCGTCCAGCACATTTTTTTACCCATGGCGAATCTTCCTTCCGACTGCGTACACTTTTCCGTTACTTACTTCAAGCTCAATCATTGGCAGTTCACGCTGCGGCGGTCCTGCCATCGGCTGGCCGCTGTTCACATTAAAGTAGCCTTTATGACATGGACAAAGCAGAACATTTTCTTCTTTTTCATAAAATACTGGACATTGCAGATGTGTACATTTATTGTTATAAGCTTTTAACTCACCGTCTTTCGTATGAACGAGAAGCGCTGGTTCAGCTTCAGTTGGATACGTAAAATTAAATGATTCTCCTTTTGGAACATCAGAAAGATTTGCGATAAATACTTTTTCAACGTCTTCATTTAAATTTAACATTGCTTTTACTGAAAAAGGAAGTGTTGCCAGCCCAAGCGCCATTGACGCGCCTGCGGCTGTTTTTAAAAACGTTCTGCGGTTATATTTTAAATCATCATCACGATTCAAATTATCTACGAGATTAATCATATCATCGTTTGTATCTTTTTGATTGCGGCCAAGCTTTTTTCGCTCTGTCATCATGCTCTCCCCCTAGTCTGTATAAACTCCGAAAAACTCCGGGACGTACTGCCATTTATCTTGCTCTGTCGGCTTTTTCCCTTCGACTAAATTCATCTGTGTTCGTTTTCTTCTTAGTGCCTGCATTTCTTCAAAATCAATAAATCGAATCGCGTCACTTGGACAAACTGATGCACACATTGGCGCAATATCATGCTTTGAGCGGTCATAGCACATATCGCATTTATACATTTTGTTTTCTTCAAAATCAAACTTTGGAATCCCAAACGGACAGCCAAACGTACAATTGCGGCAGCCGATGCATTTTTCTTCCATTGCTGATAAGACGACGCCCTCTTCGGTAATTTGAATCGCATTTGCCGGACAAACACGCGCACAAGCCGGGTCCTTACACTGCATGCACAGCATTGGATACGTTTGTCTTGATTCTACAAAATCAACATATTCAACATAATTTCGTTCCTTCGCGTCATGTCCGCCGCACTCTCTGCAGGCAGCCTGACAAGCACGGCAGCCGATACAGCGTTCAAACTCAAGATACATAATTTTATTCATCAGTTTTCCTCCTCAAAATAATGAATGCTTATAATTTTTCAATTTTTACTGCGCACACTTTAAATTCAGGCATCCGCGATACCGGATCAAGACATGGATTTGTCAACTGATTCACAGCAAGCTCTTTTCCCCAATGATACGGAACAAAGACAGTATCTTTTCGAATCGCTTTTGTAAGACGTACATCTAATGTCATTTGTGAGCGAGATGTTGTTAATTTTACTTTTTCTCCGTTACTTAAGTTATATTGACTCGCAAGCTCCGGATGTATTTCCACATACGGCAGCGGACACTGCTCCATTAAAAAGTCAATTCGGCGTGTTTGATTTCCAGATAAATAATGAAACACAACGCGTCCTGTTGTTAAAAGATGCGGATATTCTTTTGTCGGCGTTTCTCCTGCCGGCTTCCAATCGACAACGGCAAGATTTGCTTTTCCGTCTGGTGTTTCAAATTTTTCTTTAAACATTGTCGGTGTTCCTGGATGATCAACTGATGGACAAGGCCAAAACACACCGTCTTCTTTTTCAATTCGTTCATACGTAATGCCTGAATAATCGGCTTTACCGCCTTTTGAAGCGATTCTCAACTCTTCAAAAATTTCTTTCGGATTGTGGTACTGAAAATGCTCACCTTTCCCCATTCTTTTTGCAATCTCGCTCATAATCTCCCAATCGGTTTTTGATTCACCAAGCGGCTCTTTTACTTTACGAATCCGAATGACACGCCCTTCTAAATTCGTTGTTGTTCCTTCATCCTCCGCCCACGTTGCAGCTGGGAGCACAACATCGGCAAACTCTGCTGTTTCGGATAAGAAAAAATCACTAACAACCATAAAATCAAGCTTTCTAAAGCCTTCCCAAATGTATTCTGTATTTGGTGCTGATACGGCTGGATTACTGCAAATTACATGCATCGCGCGAATATTGCCTTTTTGAATTTCATCAAACATTTCATAAGCAGATACACCAGGCTCTGGCATTTCTTTCGGATCAATGCCCCACACTTTTGAAATATATTCCACCGCTTTTGGGTCTGTTAGTTTACGGTATCCAGGTAATAAATCTGATTTCTGACCGTGCTCGCGTCCTCCTTGACCATTCCCCTGTCCTGTAAATGTAGCAACACCTGAAGCAAATTTACCAATTTGACCGCGTAGAAGTGCCATTGAACTGTAAAGCGTCACATTGTCAACGCCTTTTGATTGCTGCTCAACGCCGCGGGCGAACATCATAACAGAGCGCGGTGATCTCCCGTAAATGTGAGCAGCTTTGATAATCTTTTCAACCGCAATACCGGTAATTTCAGACGTATATTCGGGTGTAAATTTTTTCACCATATCTTTTAGTTCTTCATAGTTATTGCAGCGCTCACTGACATACGCTTCATCAACATAGCCTTCTTTTATAATGAGATGCATCATTCCGTTTGCAAGCGCTGAATCGGTACCAGGCTTTAAATCAAGGTGCACATCAGCAATACGAGCTGTTGGTGTTTCCCTTGGGTCAGCAACAATAAGTTTTGCGCCTTTATCCTTTGCCCGCCAAAACCATTGAATACTTGTTGGATGGCATTCCGCTGTATTTGTCCCCGCCATAAAGAAGCAGTCGCTATGCTCAAGCTCCGGCCACGGCAGTGTTGAACCGCGGTCGATCCCAAATGTTTTAATAAATCCTCCTGCCGCAGAGCTCATACAGAAGCGTCCGTTATAATCAAGATAGCGAGTACCGAGTGCAACACGTGCATATTTGCCAACGAGATAGCATTTTTCAGTTGTCATCGATACACCGCCAAAAACAGATAGCGTATCTTTTCCATATTTTTTCTGCAACCCTTTAAAATTCTTTTCAATTAAGTCGAGTGCTTCATCCCAGCTTGCTTCTACAAATTTTCCGTTCTTCTTAATCAATGGACGTGTAATTCGGTCTTTATGGTCAATTTGCTGATAAGCGGTAACCCCTTTGGGACACATTTTCCCCATCGTTACCGGCCAATCATAACGAGGTTCAACTCCCATTACTTTTCCTGTTTTTTTATGAACACGAATATGCATTCCACACTGCATTCCGCAGTAGCTGCAGTGGGTTGTAATTAGTTTTTCATCTTTATGCTGCAGGTTTTTTACACCTGGTTTTACGACAAACTCTGCCATGATTGTTCCTCCTCTATTCACTACTTTTTCTCATAAAACTGTTCTGAGCGCTTTTTACCAAATCCAGATAAATGAATGTCGTTCATCGTTTGAATCGGTCCATATGGATTTCCTTTTGGTCCTTCTAAATTCATCTGCTTCATCACACGAATACGGCGGCGGCATGCTGGGCAGTAATCGGCTAAATAGGTTCCGTCAGCAAGCTTTAAATCAAACTGCTGCACATGAAGAATCGCCTTTACATCATCAATTTGATCGTCACTGCTGTACACAGTACTGCACTTTTTGCAGGCTCTCGTATCAATTTTTAACTGCTCTTGATAGTTTAGCGGTACCGCAGTTGTTAACGGACGAATCGGTAAGTGGAACAGTTTTCCGAATGGGAAATAAATAAGCATGACTACAACAGTGATTTGATGGATCAATGTTAAATAATGGTGCATAAATCCATCTAAAAGCGTGTATGAAATCGTTAAAACAAGGCCTGTCACCGTAACAGCTAACAATAAGTAAAGCGGAAATAAATCAAATTCTGCCCGCTGTGTTACTTTTAAATCCTTGTCGTTAATACGGCGGTACAGCGCCATAATCACACCCACTAACACCATCATTCCGGTAATATTTAACCCGTTGTAAATCAGTTCAGCAAGTATCCCGTGTGCAGCCATCTTTAACGTCGGCACACCCATCACCACAATTTGATACGTATGTGGATCGACTAAATCAAAGTGCATCCAGCCAAACGTTAATCCGAATGTAATCGCAAAAGAGCCAATACAGCCCCAAGAAATCATAAAGTGCATCACTCCGCGATAAATCCCGCGTCGAAAAATAAACTTTTGCAAAATAATGTTATCAAAAGCAGTTTTTAAAATGGAACGAATATTTCGCTCTTTACGCTCTCTCGTTTTTAAATTTTTAAAGCTTCGTTTGATGACCTCATGTGTTGCTGGTCTGATCAGCCATGAACACATCCGAATTGTAATGCCGATCGCAAAAATAAACGATGAGATCATATAACCTAACAGCGCCATATCAATATGCTTAAATCCGCTCGTACCAATCCACATTGAAAAAAATAAAATTAATACAACAAAAAATGCGTACATGCTGGTCTTTGAATAAAATGATCTTTCCAGCTGCTTCACTTCTTCCCCACTCCTTTAATCCCTCACATTTGCTTATTCACTTACATTTTAATGAGGTTTTACATTGCTGACTGTGAAGTTCGTCACACCTTGGAGGAAACTTCTTCTTTCATAAAACGCGTTAACAAAACTGTCAATTTTTTAAAGCATATCGTGTGAGGTTTATCACATACAGCTTTCTTTCTGTTTTCTACAATAAATACATGAACGAAAATTAAGGAGCGTGGATCATTTGTTAAAAGGAACGATTATTGCCGTAACAAGTGGAAAGGGCGGGGTTGGCAAATCAACGGTTGCAGCAAACCTTGCCCTTTCTTTAGCAGAGCAGGGAAAGCGGGTCGCATTAATTGATCTTGATATTTATGGGTTCAGCATTCCAAAGCTGTTAAACATTACATCTCGTCCGAAAACGATAAATGGAAAAATCATTCCTGTCGGGGCACACGGATTAAGCGTGATGTCGATGGGGTTTTTAGTAAAAGAAAATGAACCAATTGTATGGCGCGGACCGATGCTCGGTAAAATGCTCGAGCACTTTTTTAATGATGTGATCTGGGGGGAATTAGATTATACGATTTTAGACTTACCGCCAGGAACAGGGGATGTTGCCTTAGATATGCATCAAATGCTTCCGCAATGTAAAGAGATCATCGTCACAACGCCTCATGAAGCGGCAGCCCATGTCGCAGAACGTGCCGGCACAATGGCCATTAAAACAAAGCACGAAATTTTAGGGGTTGTTGAAAACATGGCTTATTTCCAGCCTCCAGAAAGCGAAAAAAAATACTATTTATTCGGAAAAGGCGGGGGCCAAAAACTTGCGCACACACTCGGTACAGAAGTGCTCGCATCACTTCCGCTTGAAATTCCAAATGAAGACGGAGAAACACCTTCAATTTATAAGGAAAGTTCAACATTAAACACTCACTACATGACATTGGCAGAAAAAGTTGCTGAATTAACCAATACAGCCTCTCTTCTATAAAATACGAAACGATCACCCCTTTTGAGCTGCTGTTCACTCTCAAGGGGATTTTTATCGCAGCTGCAGGAAAACACAGGTACCAGCTTCTTATCAATTCCACAAGAAGCTGGTACCTGTTAAAGCTGGATTTCTTCCTATTATTTATACAACACATCATCTTTTAACTCGCTAATACTTGCCAGCACCATATTTACATCCGCTTCGTCAACACCAAAGTGAAGAAGTGCTTCTTTTAAATGCTGTGCAATCGCTTGAAAATGTTCAGGTTGAATGTTCATTCCTTCATGAGCTTTTGCCATTGATTTACCGCTGTACTGATTTGGTCCGCCTAACGCAAAACTAATAAATTTTGTTTGGTGTTTTCGCTGCTTCTCCATGTCCGTCTCTTGAAAAAAACGGTTTACAGTGTCATCTGTCAGTACTAATTCGTAAAAATAATCAACAACTTTTGCAATTGCCTCTTCTCGGCCGAATTTTTCATATAATGTTTCGTTTGACATTACAAATCCCTCCTTGTATGTTATAGTCATCATTAGCCTTTTTACTTTGATTTATTCAAGCATCTTACAATCGACAAAGAGACTTTGGACAATCTTCACAATGACAAATCTTTTTTAAAGACTCCACATCCAAAATGACCATCGATTTTTCATCAAATGTTAAAATGTTGTCTCTTTTATATTGACTCAGCATGCGGTTCACGGTTTCCCGACTTGAGCCGATCAAGTCCGCAATTTCTGTATTTGTAAATCGTTTTTTAATATAAAGGTTATTACCTTCTCTTTTTCCATACATGTTTGCGATGCGAATTAATGTCGAAGCAAGTGCTCCCTGCTTTCCTAATAACGTAAGGTCTCTAAGCTTTGTTTGAAGATGTTGATACATCAAGCCAATCCATTTTATAAATTCTAAAGCCATGCTTCCTTCCACTCTCATAAACTGTTCCAATTCGCGGCGGTTGATAATACCTAACGTGCAATTTTCGAGAGCTTTTGAAGTAAACATCGTTGTTTTTCTTTCAAAGCATTCACCAAATAAATCACCAGGATGAAAATAATGAATCGATAATTTTTCCACCATCCATATTTTTACAAACATCAACCACGCCATCGATTACATAATAAAGCTGGTCACACGAATCTCCTTCTAAATATAAATAATGATCTCGCTCTACTTTTTTGATTGACATCATGTTTTCAAGTTTTCGCAAATTCCCCTCTGAAAATTGGAACGTGTTCGGTACAGAAGGTTTATTTATTACTAGGGAACCTTTCACGCTTAATCCCCCTTTCATTTTTTTCCATTTCCTGTTCACACTCTTATCTTACAGGAGTGAGTCAGTTTTTATTATAAGGGAATTCCCTTATTTTCGTTTCGCAGTTCCCTTACCTTTTATTACTTATGAAAACTGATAAACAAAGTGTGAAGAATATCACAGTCATTAAAAAACCGTTCGTTTAAAATGATGTTAAAAGTCAAACAGTATCTACATTTTTCAAGGGGACGGGATAGATGACAAATAAACAAATCGAAAAAAAATTAAACAAAACATTAAAAAAGCTAGAAGATATTGAATTTGCATTAAATGAATCTTCCATCGTCGCCATTACTGAGAAGAAAGGCATTATAAACTATGTAAATAAAAAATTTTGTGACATTTCAAAGTACAAAGAAGAAGAACTGATTGGACAAGATCATAAAATTGTAAATGCCGGTTATCATTCAAAAGCATTTTTTAAACAAATGTGGCAAACGATCGGAAGCGGAAACGTATGGAAAGGAGAAATTAAAAACAAAGCAAAAGACGGCAGCTTTTATTGGGTTGATACAACAATTGTACCCTTTCTAGACGGACACGGAAAACCGTATCAATATGTATCGATTCGAAATGACATTACAAAAAAGAAAGCGATGGAAGAAGAAATTAAGCAGATGGCCTATTATGATTCGTTAACAGAACTGCCGAATCGCAATTTTTTAAATAAACATTTACAAACCGTTATTGGAAACAAAAAGCCAGCAGCCATTATGTTTTTAGATTTAGATCGCTTTAAAGTGATTAACGATACGATGGGACATATTGCGGGAGATCTGTTGTTAAAACAGACAGCAGTTCGCTTAAAAGAAATTCTTCCGAGCAGTGCCTTTATCTCACGTACAGGCGGTGATGAGTTTGTTGTCATACTAGAAGATATTCGTAGTGAAAATGATGCCGCAAAAATAGCCGAGCACATTATTACAAGTTTAGAAGCTCCATTTCTTATTAATGAAGAAACGTTTTTTATTTCAACCAGCATTGGAATTAGTTTATATGAACCTCATCATCTAACTACTGAAAGCTTGCCGGTCGAAAAAGTCATCGAGAGTGAAATTAGAAAAGCAGACATCGCCATGTATTATGCAAAAGAATTAGGCGGCGGTACGTATCAGTTAAATACGCCTCTGTTAAATGAAAAAGTTTCACGAAAAATGACGCTTGAAACACAATTAAACCGAGCTTTACAGAATGATGAATTTACCCTTCATTATCAGCCGCAGTTCGATTTACATACAGACAGCATTACAGGGGTAGAAGCATTATTAAGGTGGCATCATCCTCAATTTGGACTGATTTCCCCAAATGAATTTATCCCAATTTTAGAAGAAACAGGTCTCATTGTTTCTGTTGGCAGATGGGTGATTGAAACGGCTTGTACACAAATGAAGCAGTGGCAAAAAGAAGGCGTGCCAATCCAGCACGCTGCCGTCAATGTGTCTGCCAAACAATTTAAAAATGTGCACTTTGCAAAAGAAGTGATACAAATTTTGCGCAAAGTTGAGCTCAACCCAGCTTGCCTTGAATTAGAAATTACCGAAAGCATGATACAAAATGTAAAAGAAACAAAAATAATCCTCCAAGCCTTAAAAGATTTCGGAGTTCGAACGTCTATTGATGATTTTGGCACAGGTTATTCGTCATTAAGTTATTTGCAGCATTTACCGATTGACTGCTTAAAAATTGATAAATCGTTTATTTACGAGATGTCAAAAGGTGAAGAAATTATGGTAAAGACAATTATTAATATGGGAAAAAGCTTACAGTTTAACATCGTTGCGGAAGGAATTGAAAACGAGGAGCAGCTGTCCTTATTACAGCAATACGGCTGCCATTATGGACAAGGCTATTTCTATAGTAAACCACTGGCTCCCGAGCAATTAAAAACATTTTTAGAGGAAAACCGAATTCCAGCCTTACAAACTTTAAATGATTAATGAAAAAACAGGAACGATTACTCGTTCCTGCCCTCACCCGCTGCAAATGGACTCGTTATTGTATTAAAGATCTCAATAGTTGAATAAGAACTTCCTCAAGAATTCTGATCCTAAAATAAAAGTTCACAAAAATGTCACTTATGTAAAATTTTTTAGGCATATATAATTACATTATTCTCTAAAGGAAAGGATGTTTTTAATTGCCTAGTAATAAAAAAGAAGGCATTATTTTCGGAATTTTTATGTGTTTTGGAATGGTTCTTATTATGTCAATTTACAACACAGCTTTGCACGGATTTTCAGCATTTACAGTAGGGAGTGCAGTCATTCAATTTATCATAACACTTATTATCGCCTTTATCGCAGAGTCATTAGTTGAACCGAAAGCTCGTAAATTGGCATTATCACTGCCTTATGATAAATCGAAAGAAAGAAACTTTATTGTAGCGATTGCCTTTTGTATGGTCCCTATAATGGTCCTTATTATGTCAGTATACGGACTTATTTTAACAGCTTTAATGATAGGAATTGAAGGTTCAATTTTCACAGCGTACCTTAAAATAGTTGGTCTAAACTTTATCGTGGCGCTTCCATCTCAATTACTAATTGTTGGACCAATCTCACGTAAACTATTAGCTAAATACATTAAACCTTTGACACAAAAACCTGAATTAAACATTTAAAAACAAGCAAGCTATTTTTGGTAGCTTGCTTGTTATAGTTTTCCTTTCTTCTATGTCCAAATAAATTGTATTAAAGGAAAAGGATCCGTTTATCAAAAATTTTTTCTTCTATTATATAAATATATCGTATCGTTCACTATTTATTGTTATTGATTTTCTTTTCTGCTTTATACATAATCAAACAGTTTTTACATATACAATGCTTTCTTCTGCTTTCTACCGGAACTAATTCAAAGATTTCTTTAGGAAATGTTTCTAAATCACACCAGCAATGTCCATGCTCTCCGGCACCTGTCCTACACTCGTTGTCTTTTCCGCATAAAGGACAATATTTATTAGCCAATTAACCCCCTCCTTACTCATTCAACCTATAAATAAGACGTTCTTTTTCAATAGTAGGGATATCACCATATTGTTCTTTATTTATCAATGCACCTCTTATAATATATGTCATCCATTAATAATAAAATATGTGCAGCATAATGAAAATAAAGTAAACCATATTTTCATTTAGAAAATATGGTTCACTGCTGCTTGATCCTATTCTAATTTCAATCAATTGAACTGTTTTTCAACTAACAAAATACCTCTTTATCGTGTACCCATGAACCTCCCCTCCCTACCGCTTCGCGCTTGAGGAAGGGGTTTCCTGTTTGAAGTTCCCAAGTCCAAAAGCCGTCCCCGCTGGAACAAGTGTCATCAACACTGCCTTTGTGCTTGGAACCAAACATCCCTTTTGAGGATAGTGGTCTTCTCGTTTCGTGTCTCCCGACAGAAAACTGCCACCGTAGGCAACTTGCGCGTTTCACAACGAACAAGGGGCGGTTCTGCCCGTCTACTACTTCCTTTCAGCAGAAAAAGGTCTTCTTAAGCTGAAGATGCAGGTTGTAGATACGTCGGTCGTACATAGATTGGATCATGAAGCGGATAATCGATCATCTTCCCATACAGCTGTTTGGTGAGTATGTTCCTTGCGCCATGAAGATCGCGATGTTCCTTATACCCGCATTGACACTGATACGTTCGATAACTGACTTTTTTGCGGTTTCCGCAAACGGGGCACGTTTGGGATGTAAAATGCTCGTCAACTTTTTCAATCGTGATCCCTCTTGCTTTTAGCTTATAGACAAGAAAGGTATACAACTTTCCAAAAGACCAGTTTGACAGCTTTTGATTTGTGTTTTTGCTTCTTTTCTTTTTCGTGTTTCGCTGGACCCCTTCTACGTCTCCGATTACCACATGATTGACGTCATGTTGAAGACACCAGTCTACGAACTGTTTCGTTGTTTTATGAAGCGCGTCCTTTACTTGTTCGTCACTTTTCGAGAGAACATATTTTTTAGCACGGTTGTATTTTCGCCATTGTCTGGATCCTTTTTTACAGCGGCTCATCAGCTTCTGAAGTTCTTTTAGCTTTTTATTTCGTAAACGGTGGATGCTTCTCAGATAGCGGCCGGTGATCACGAGGCTGTCACCGTTTTCGGTTACACTGGAAATGGTGTGAATTTCTCCGGGGTCGATACTTGCGGATAGGCCTTGTTGTTTAGGAGGTTCTTCCTCGGTGTGGGCTTCATACGAAAGACAAATCAACCATTTTCGGTTATAAACTAATTCGACTTCTTTCACATTTCCTGGAGGGACTTTAGGGAGTTTAAGTATTATTTTCGGCTGACGTTTGCCGTTCCATATTCCTAATGAAAGGGTGATTCTCTTTCCTTGGAGTGTAAACGATTCTCCGACCCATTCGGAGTTGAATACAAATTTATGCTTCCAAGGATAGCGGACATTGAATCCTGCTTTTCTCGCTTTTTGGGCACCTTCTCTTGCTTGAAGGAATTTATGAGCGACAGCTTGAACCGTTTGGCTGTGAAGAGGATAGAGCCCTTTTAGTTCCTTTTGAAGATCGCTCTTGGTGATCCATCCCCCGCCGAGCCGGTAATAATAACGGGCGATTTGAACACAATCATTCCAAACAACGGCACAAAGCCGGCGGATGTCAAATAACTTTTGAATGGTAGTAGAAGAAGCAGAAAACGGGACTTTCATTGTGCGATACATGATTTTCACCTCCGTACTTCTATTTTACTATCAAGAACAAAAGTTCGCCTATAGGAAGATTTTATTATTTTTTATTTCCAAACACCAAAACAAAAACGCCATTCATCCCCCACCTAAAATTCCATTGAATTTTTGAGGAAGGGGACTTCTGGCTGAATTTCGTTAAATTTCTCCGGCTTTTTTACATAACTTTCGATGATAAATCCACATTCTGTGCAGATAATATACTCAACATCTGAACCGAAGCTCATCACCTTATTAACTGGCACCATCACTGCATATCCAGAATGTTTGCCTTTTCCTAATTCTTTTCCACCACATTTTGGACATTCTGTTACTTTTGTAGAACCATTCACTTGAAGACCTCCCGCACCCGTTTTATAATAAATACGATTTCTAAAGAATAAAGTTTCATCTTTATTTCCGAAGGAGAGGTCTTTAAATCATTGGTGTGATTGTAAAGCAAATTTGATTTTATAACTGTTCTATAATCTTTATAGCTTTTCCCCATTTGTCGCAATAACATCTTTATACCAGAAAAAGGACTTTTTCTTTTTTCGTTCTAATGTGCCGCTGCCATCGTCATGTTTATCAACATAAATGTAGCCATAGCGTTTTGAGAACTCACCTGATGACGCACTTACTAAATCAATACAGCCCCAACTTGTATAGCCCATTAATTCCACCCCATCTTCAATCGCTTCACCTATTGCTTGAATATGGCTACGAAGAAAGGCAATTCGATAATCATCATTGATTGAACCGTCTTCTTCTACTTTGTCATACGCTCCTAATCCATTTTCGACAACGAACAGAGGAACTTCGTAGCGATCATACAATTGATTTAAGCTGATGCGCAGTCCGACCGGGTCAATTTCCCAGCCCCAATCGCTTACCTGTAAGAACGGGTTTTTCACTCCGCCGATCAGATTTCCTTCTGAACTTTCTACTTCTGTTTTCTCTGTTTTCTCTTTTTTCTCTGTTCGCGACATATAATAGCTAAAGCCGATATAATCAACAGTGCCTTCCTTTATTAATTCGAGGTCACCGTCTTGGATTTCTAATTCAATGTTATGTTCCTTGAAATAACGCTTAATAAAAGCAGGATATTCGCCTCTCACCTGCACATCTGCGCAAAAATAGTTAAACATACGTTCTTCCTAGAGCGCATACATCACATTTTCCGGATTGGAATCATACGAGTAAACCGGCGCATATAAAATCATGCAGCCAATTTTCGCATCAGGAATAATTTTGTGACACGCTTTTACTGCAATAGCGCTCGCTAAAAATTGATGGTGAAAAGCTTGGAATGTCGGCTCGTATTTGTCTTCTTTCTTTTGGATCGCGAAACCAAGACCTTGAATCGGCATAATAAAGCCGCTGTTAATTTCATTAAATGTCATCCAATATTTCACTTTGTTTTTTTAAAAAAGCATCGCTTATTAAACTGATTAAGATGGGCAGCATGGGTAACGATTTTTTATTTTGTTCTAAATACTTCTTGCGATAATTCTTTTATATACCAAGCGTCCATAGCATTATGCTCTGAACCATCTAGTGCTCTTTCAAGTTGTTGAAAACCTAATTTGGTGTAAAGGAAATTAGCTGTTTGGAGTTTCTCCACTGTTTCTAAGTAACAGTGTGTATAGTGTTCCTTAGCAAAGTCGATTGCTGTTTTCATCAGCTTCTTCGATAGACCCATCCCTTGAGCTTCAGGTGTAATGTATAACTTTTGCAGCTCGCAAATCCCCGTCTTCTGCTGAAATGGTGCAATCCCCACACCGCCTACCACTTCATCTTGTTCATTGACTGCAACCCAATACTTTGCATGTGATTGCTGCTTGTAAAATTGCGCTAGACTGCTCAGTTGGGGGTCAAAATAGGCTGTTCCTGGAATGTTTAAGTCAAATGATTCCAATGAGTGTTTAATAATTTGCTCAATTTTTTTATTATCTTTTTCTTCAATTTCACGAATCTGCATTATTTCTTTCCCCAGTTCCCAATAATTTAATTATTAGGCTCTATTGATTTTTAATAAAGTTATTCTATTATTATTTTTCTAATATCTCAATACTATTGCTCTTTGTTCAAGTAACCTGCTAGTTACTTCAAGTACAATTTTTCACAATCTATCACGTTATTAACCTATTTACCCATATGATTTATTCCATCATCCTATCCTTTAATTTAACAATAGAAATCCACCAATAAAAGCCAATCTTTCAAGTAAAATAAAAATTTTTAAGGGATCAGGTGTGATATGTTATGATAATTAAAGATTGTTAACTTATTATAAATCTTAGTTAACATTAAATTTTACTAGAACTTGCGAATTGAGGGGGAGTTTATGTATAAACTGCGAGGTCATCATCTTTTTTGCCTGCTCGGTTATCGGGGCATGGGTTATTCCCAAGAATTCGTGGCAAATATGACACGCTTGCATCAAACATTGCGAGATAACCCAAAGACGTGGGTTGAGCTTGTAAAGGGACCTGATTGTTTGTGTGAAAAGTATCCAAATCCTGGTGAATACCACTGCCAAGGTAGCCATATTTATGAAAGAGATGCGGCAATTTTAGCGAAATTAGGGCTTAAAATCGGACAAATTTTGAAGTGGGAAGACATTGAGTCTCACATCCGAAACCATGTTGTCCCCTCCGATATTCAAGTTGTCTGTGAAACGTGTTCCTGGCGTTCCTACGGGGTTTGTGAAGAAGGCATGCAGGAGATTATTGAAGGGAAGGGCTTAAGGAAAATCCAATAAATCCTTCTCTTTTATTTAATCGTTTTATTTTGAGAGGCAACCTGTTGTGACTTCCCATAACGCTGAAAAATCAGTTACCATTCTTTTCTGAGGATCACTTATCGCCAAATGAGAAAGAACCTGCGCCGCCCGTGATCTTTTATGATGATCGCAATGGGTTAGGTCTTGTACGAATTGCCCCCAAACTTCATAAGCCCAATCTACTTCTTTTTTATTTCAGTTAATAACTTCTTATAAGCTTCAGAGTGGATTTCTTTGTCTGTTGATTCTAAATCGTCAAAATAGCTTTGAATTTGGGCATACATGTTATCAACTCCTATTCATAACTATTCCATATTTTAACATGAATCTCCCCCCACTTACCGACAGTTGAAGTGGGGGAGATTCGTAATATCAAGTTTAATTAAGAATCATGACCTGCCCCGCTCCAATGAGCAGTGCTGATTCTCCTTTTTGAAATTTCTTCCATCGAATTTCTCCCGCTTCATTCATTCACCCTAACACCTGCACCGGCTAAAAACTTTTTCGTTTCTAATACAAGCTGATCATATTTCGTTAAAATAATCGTGTAATGGTTAGCTCCTTCCATTTCAACGAAGCGGCTGTTTGGCATTAACGCTTCTAGCTCTTTTCCCTTTTCCTCTGTAATTAAAAATGTTTTTCCGTCCATAAAACAATCAGAAGCTATTAATACAAGAGTTGGTACCTCAATCTTTGAATGAAGAGCGTTTAAATTGATATGGCGCAACCCTTCAACCTCTTCCCTTACAGCTTCTTTTTTTACTTTTGAGGATACGCTGCCATCTTCAAAATGATGGACATCTGCATAAAAGTATTGCTCCATATAACTGTTCCAATCATGAAACAGCGGATTTTTCTTCATTTCATTAAGATAACGATCAAAATCACTAAACAATTCTCCGAGACGATTAACAGCAGGCCGAACCATCTCAATGACCTTTTCATCAACATCTCCGCCGCCATCAACAAGAATAAGGTGTGAAAGCCGTTCCTGGTAATGGGCGGCAAAATACGTTCCAATCATCGCACCGAGCGAATGTCCGGCATAAATGGTTTGATCGATTTGAAGGGAATCAAGCAGTGCATTAAGATCAGCAGCATGCTGGGGAATGTTATAACCTGATGGCGGTTTGGCGCTGTCGCCTCTTCCTCGTAAGTCAACGGCCAAAACATGATAACTGCTTTTCATTCTCTCGGCAAAAGCATCCCAATACCTGCAGTTTGCGGTAAGTCCGTGAACGCAAAGAATGGTTCTTCCTGTACCACCATAATCCACTACATGAAAATCTAGTCCGTTTGCTTTTATTTTTAAATCTCTCATCCTATCTATTCCTTTCTACATGTCCTCTCCAGATGGACATTTTATATATTTTGTCCACGCATGGGGTCAGACCCCCATTTCGTTTTCTCTTTTAAATACCGCACGAGCTCTTCAAATGTATACACGAAAACTTCCTCATTTTCCTGCACATAAGTTACTTTCATTCGCTGTTTTGCTGATTCTGATTCTTTTATAGGATGAATTCGTAGGACGAAGGAAGAAACGGCAGTTGGCTCTTCCACTCAAAAAACCTCCTTTTTCAACTAATATTCTTCTCTGTATCTGAAGCGGCTTCACTCTCCGTCTTTACCGGCTGCTTCCGCGTTCGTTTCTGCCACCAAATCTTTGCTGTTCCAACAATGCCGGCTGGAAAGAACATCACAACAAGAATATAGACAATACCAAATAAAATGATCCATCGTTCAAAAATCCAGTGTACTTTCGCAAGATCCATTAAGCCGTGGCGGGCAAATTCGATTAATCCCGCCCCAATCACCGCGCCAAATAGTGTTCCAACCCCACCGATAATCGTCATTAACAACGCATCAAGTGTGACTTCTGTTGAAAAGACGGTTGTGTTCACAAAACGAAGACTCATCGCGTAAAACATACCGGCAAGACCTGCTGTCATACCGGCGACAACATTTGCAATCACTTTATAATGAATAACGCGATAGCCTAACGATTCTACACGTTTTTCATTTTCACGAATCGCCTGCAGTACCTTTCCAAACGGAGATTCTGTAAAACGACGTAGAAATAAGTAAACAACAATCATTAACACGAGCGAGAGAATATAAAACGATAACCGGTCTTTAAAAAGATCAGGCACCCGAAACGTAAAGCCATCTCTTCCTAATGTAAGGGAACGCCACTTTTCTGCAGCAACTAAAAAAAGGCCGGCAACAGCAAGCGTAAGCATCGCAAAAAAATGACTGTGTAATCGTAATGTTAAAATGCCAACAAAGTAACTAACAATTGCCGTTAAACTTAGCGTAATCATAACAGCGAGAAAAAAAGAAAAATATGTTGCATCAAAATGCTTCATACAAAGCGCTAATCCATAGGCACCAATTCCAAAAAACATCGCATGACCAAATGAAACAATCCCCGTAAAACCGAGAAGCACATCATAACTCATCGCAAATACCGCAAAAATAAAAATTTGCGTCATTAATATAAGCATTGTACGAGAATCATTGATAAATGGAAGCAAAAAAAGCCCAGAGGCAAGGAGCAGTAATACAAGGTTTGATTTTTTCATTTTACCGCTCCTTTCGCACCCATTAACCCGGACGGCTTAAAGATCAACACAATAAGCATTAACAGCATATTGACCGCAAGCGCAATATCCGGCATATAATAAGCGGCATATGAACCAAGCAAGCCAACAAGAACAGCTGCTGACGCAGAACCTAATACACTGCCCATGCCGCCAATAATCACCACAATAAACGCTAAAATCCCGTACTCAAGTCCCATCTCTGCATAAATCACACCTGCGTATGGTCCAAGTAAAATACCGGAAAGTCCTGCCATTCCTGCCCCCAGCATAAACACAAATAGAAAGACTTTACGAATATTAATGCCAAGCGCCTGGATCATTTCTTTGTCCATCACACCTGCTCTTACAATCATACCAAGCTTTGTACGATTTAACAGAAAGAGTAATCCGAAGAAAACAAGAGCTCCGACAACAATCACAAAGATTCGATATTTAATAAGCAGCACATTGCCAAACTCCCAGCTTCCTCTTAAAAATTCCGGCGGCTTTGCAATCATTTGATTGGGTCCCCACACAACCTTTACCATTTCACCTAATACAAGCATGGCGCCAAGCGTAATTAAAATTTGTTGGATATGATTGCCGTAAACAGGCTTAATAATAAAACATTCGAGCAAATAGCCTAATATACTGCCTGCTGCAACTGCCGCAAGGATACCGAGAAGATAACTGTCTGTTTCAACAAATGCCCAAATTCCTGCATACGCTCCCCACAAGAACAGAGCGCCATGGGCAAAATTGAGCACATCCATTAATCCAAAAATAAGTGTTAATCCTGCCGCTAATAGAAAAATTAACATTCCTGTCGCAAGACCGTTTACCGTTAAATTAATAATTACATCCACGCTGTTCCCTCCTTTCCCGCTTAGGCAATGCCTAAATAATGCCGCCTTAATGTTTCATCTTCTTTAAGATCCTGCATCCTGCCGCTGTGAACCGTTTTGCCGTCATCAATAATGTAAAACGAATCGCCAATTCCGCTTGCCATCATAAAATTTTGTTCCACTAACACCACCGTTGTTTTTTGTTTCATTTCTTGAATTGATTCCATTACCTTCTCCACAATAATAGGTGCAAGCCCTTTACTCGGTTCATCAATTAATAACAATTCATTATCATTTACATACGCACGAGCAATCGCAAGCATCTGCTTTTGGCCGCCACTTAAAAAACCGCCTTTTTTATGCCAAAATTTCTTTAAATCTGGAAATAAATTCAGCACATAATCGAGTCGTTCAAGTGTCGGATCATCCTTCTTTTTCATCGCCACTTTTAAATTTTCTTCCACTGTAAGGCCGCCGAAAACCCCTTGATCTTCAGGAACATAGCCAATTCCTTTATTTGCGACATGATAAGTCGGCATCTTGTGAATGTCTTGTTCTTTATACGTAATTGTGCCGCTTTTTACTGGATTTAAGCCCATAATCGAGCGAAGTGTTGTCGTTTTTCCGGCACCGTTTCGGCCGAGCAGTACCGTTACTTCTCCTTTTTTCACTTCAAACGAAACGCCTTGTAAAATGTGATACTGTTCAATATACGTTTCAATGTTACTTACTTTAAGAAGCGCCATCGTACAGCCCCCCTAAATATGCGGATTGCACTTGTTCATTGTTCATAATCTCACTAGGCTTTCCATCAGCTAAAAGCGTGCCGTTAAACAGCACCATAATTGTGTCAGATAAATCAAGAACCATGTCCATCTTATGTTCGATCAGTAAAATAGTCCGGTTTTGGGCTTCTTTAATTTTCTTAATAACGTCTAAAATTTTCGGTACTTCCTCAAGCGACATTCCGGCTGTTGGTTCATCAAGCAGTAAAATTTCTGTATCAAGTGCAAGCAGCATCGCAATTTCAAGCTTTCGTTTTTCACCATGCGCTAAATTTTTTGCAGCTTCTTCTGCTTTATTATCGAGCATTACCAGCTTTAAAAGCTCATGTGCTTGTTCATGAAGCTTCTTATACTTTGTAAAATGAGAAAACATCCGATAATGAATGCCTTCCTTTGACTGTACGGCAAGCCTGACATTTTCAAGACATGTTAAATTCGGGAACACGTTCGTAATTTGAAATGAGCGTCCGATTCCTTTTCGGGTACGATATGTTGGGGAAAGCGAGGTAATATCCTCATTTTTATAAAGAACACGGCCTTTTGTCGGTTTTAATTGACCGCTTAACAAGTTAAAAAAGGTTGTCTTTCCGGCACCATTCGGACCGATAATCGATTTTAACTCATTTTTCGGTACCTTTAAATTGACATCGTTGACGGCCACATGGCCGCCAAACGATATCGTTAAGTTTTTTGTTTCAAGAATTACATCCAAATCGATCACCCTCTTTTCACTAATTTTGAATCGGCGGTGCTGTTTCTTCCGGCGTTAATTCACGTTTTAACACGGGAACTGGATAATCAAATCCGTCCACATTTTCAAGTGTAATCGAATACATCGTTTGCAGTGCTTGGTGATCTTCTTCTCTAAATGTCATCGTGCCTTTCGGTGTTTCAAAGGACATCCCTTCCATCACACCAATTAATGTACTGCCGCTTGTGTCACCTTCTGACTTCTTCAATGCTTCCACTGCAGCAATGGCCGCTGACATACCGCCTGGTGTAAATAAGTCAGGCATTTCACCGTTAAATTGTTTTTGATGTTCTTCTACTAACCAATTGTTTACTTCGTTATCTGGAAGCGTATGATGATAAACCGTAAAACCTTCCATACCAACAATCGCTTCCATCGTTTTAAGTGCAGCAATATCAGGAGCACCTGTTGAAATTTTAATGCCTTTGTCCTGTACTTTCATATCAGCAATTTGGCTCCAAGGCGAGTTTGAACCGGCCCAAATAACAAATAAATAATCTGGCTTTGCATCAATAATTCGTTGAATGTTTGACGTAAAATCTACCGCAGCTGGATCAGCATATTCTTCTGTTACAATGTCAGCGCCAAGCTCTTCTGCTGCTGTTTTAAAGGCAGCAACACCATCGCGGCCGAATGCATAATCAGGAGCGAGTGTCGCAATTTTCACGCCTTCATCCGCAATCGCCTGTGCACCTGCAATCGCATCTTGAGAGGAGCTCCTTCCTGTTCTAAAAATGTACTCATTCCAATTTGCTCCTGTAATACTGTCTGCCACAGCCGGTTCAACGATCATCACTTTTTCGTATTCTTCCATTAATGGGAGCACCGCAAGCGTATCGCCTGAAGAAGATGAGCCTACAATGATATCAACACCTTCCTCTTCTAAAAGACGTGTTGCCTTTTGGACCGCTACATCTGCCTGTGTTTCGGTATCTTCGACGATGACCTCAATTTTCTTTCCGGCCACTTCTTTCGTTCCATCTGTCGCATAATCAATACCAAGCTCAAAGCCTCTTACAGTTTGATTGCCATATGCTTCAAGCGGACCTGTCAGTGATGCAAGAAGACCGATTTTGATAACATCATCTCCGCTGTTTGTACCTGACCCTTGTTCCTCGTTCGATGACTTCGAACTGCACGCTGTTATAAAGATCATCATGAATACAACAGTACCGATCAACAAACTCCGCACTTTACGCTGCATAATAAATCCCCCTTTTTATAATGAATGACAATACCTTATGTTCATTATGAAAGATAAGAGTTACAAATGAGTTACATTTTCTATTTTGTTTTTAAGTCGAATTCTTCGCTGTTACACTGCACGAAAGCATAAAAAAAGACTAACAGCTTACTTACTGTTAATCTCCATTTGAAGCTCTCCAATATTGAATATGCTCTGACCCAATCATCATCTCGACCATTTTCTTTGTTTCATCAAGCGGGGCAACCCCAAGTTCCTCCTGCAGCTTTTGGGTGCATTTTGTATATAACTTTAACGCATAAGAACGGTTGTTTTTCCGGTAATAGCAGTACATTAATAAACGATAGGCTTCCTCCCAGCAAACATCTTTTTCAATCATTTTTTCTGCCCAGTAAATGGCTTCATCATAGCGCTCTTTTGTTGTATAAATTTGTGCAAGACGTTCCGCTCCTCTAAGAAATAAGACGAGAAGACGCTCACGCATTTCTAAAGACCAATCATGATAACGCCTACTCGGAAGATAATCTCCCTGATAATACGAGAGCGCCTTTACAAGAAGACTCTCGGCATACTCATAATTTTGTTCCTGAAGAGCTTGTTCGATAAGTGATTGAAAAGCATAGGCATCTACTTCAATCTGCGCTTCCTCATTTAATCCATAGCTTATATTTTTACGCTCCACAAAAAACGGCGACGAACGTGCTTTCCGGCTTGGCTCAATTGTTTTATGAAGCGCGTTTAAGGCGACTTTAAAATCTCGTGCTGCCGCTTCTTCGTTTAAATCACCCCAAAGCAGCGATAAAATCTCTGACTTGGGGATAGGTTTCCTTTTCGTTACAAACAGCTGCAGCAATTCTTTCGCTTTGTCTCGCTTCCAATCGTTTTCGGTTACTTCAATATCTCCAAGACAAACTTTAAATTCTCCAAATGTTTGAATACACAATGTATAACCAGGATGTGATGGAAGATTACGATAACCATACTGCTCAAGAATTGCTGAGACGATTTCCGGCTCGATTTCCCGCTTTTTCGCTTCAATAAAGAGGGGCACCATCTTTTGCAGATCATGAGGACCAAACAGCGTCTTTTGTTCAATAAAAAAGAAAAAATTCGACTGCTTTAGTTTTCGCAAAAATGACGTGATGAATTTTGTAAACCTTTTCATATTTTCCTGTTCAAATTCAATTAAGGCGAGCCAAAATGAGGAGAGAAACATACCATAACAACAACCGCACTCTGTAAAATGCTCCATCGATTTTTGAAAGGCGCACAAAGCCTCTTCCTTATTACCGCCGTAATACGCAGCAATCCCCATGGCAAGCTGAATAAAACTCGCCAGCCATACATCTTTTTCTGTTTCAAGTAATGCTTGTTTCCCTATTTCCATCGCAAGCTCGTACTGATCTGTTCTTCCATAAAGCAAACATAAGCCCATTAACGGTTCTGCTCTTCCTCTTCTTACTTTTAATTGATCGGTAATTTTTAAAGATGTTTTATAACAATCTTCTGCCATATGCAAGCGGTAATGATCAAGAAGTTGTACGGCATGGCCAATTCGTGTCCAGCCGACAGATTCAACAAACGGCGCTTTCCACTGACTGGCGCGCAAAATGCTTTCCTGGGCATAGGCTTTTGCCTGATCGCCATCGCCAATGTAGGTATTGACAATTGCAAGAAGCAAATCGGTAGTGCGGTGTGATCGTGAAAGCAGCTCACTTTTTGATTGCTCGCGTTTATAGCTTTCAAGAATTTCTTTCGCCTGAAACAATCGTCCTGTACGTAAATACAGTCTTGCTTCAAATTCCACTTTCTCAAATTTGCTGCCATCCATTTGCTTATACACATGTTTGCATTTGTTATACCAATTTTCTGCATCAGCGGCTTTTCCTAAGTTTAAAAGATTTTCAGCCATTAAACTATAAAGCTGTACTTTCTTTTCTGTTGAACAACCAGGATGAGCATCAATCAGTGAAATCGCCTGCCTCAGCAGATCACCGGCTTTTCCAGGCTGCACCGTATCAAGGTATACCCGTGCTTTCCCCTCTTTCCCTAAACTTTCTCCAATAGAATCTTCTTTATGAACGGCCAAAGTTTGCACACGCTCATAGGATGCTAATGCATCCTCATAATAACAGCGATAGCGGTAAATCTCTCCTTGATAAAACCAAAGCATATAATGAATATTTTTTAAATTATCCGGCAGTGCCTTCAATACGTCGAGCAGCATTTCAAGCTGACCGTTTTCAATCATCATCTGGCCGTAACGTTCTAACAAAGAAGCGGTTTTAACATAATCTTTTATTTCAAGTAAATAAAAGAAGGCTTTTTCATGATAACCTTGAGAAAGATAGTAATTAGCTGCCTGAAGATGAAGATCTTTATATAACCGCTTATTTTCTTTTAGCTTTTCTTGAAGACATTCTTTAAAAAGAGCATGATAACGGTACTGCTTCTTTTCAATTGAAATAAGAAATAAGTGCTGATGAACAAGATATTCTAACAGCTCACCTGAATTGTTTATGTTTAAGAGCTCATTACAAAGCGTTTCGGTTAATTCATCAAAAATACATGTTTTTTGGAGAAACTCTTGAACAGGTAAAGGCTGCTTTTCTACCACTTCCATCGTTAAAAAATGAAACAATTCATTCATAGACGAAAGCTTTTTCTCTAATAATTTCTCAACATTCCCCTGCGCTTTTAGTTTCTGCCAAACCATGTGAATGGCTATAATCCAGCCTTCTGTTTTTTTATAAATTTGGTTAATGTCAGTCTTTTTGAGCGGCATATGATAATAATCAGAAAAAAGCACCCCAATTTCTTCTTCTGTAAATGCAAGATCTTTTTCATTGACTTCAAGAAGCTTTCCCTTTACAAACAGCTCTGTTAAGAGATGCCATGTTGGACGCGTTCTTCCCGATAGGATAAGATGAATATGGTCTGGCAAATATTCAATTAATGAAAGAAGCAGCTGTTTAATTGAGACGGTATGTTCGATTAAATGAAAATCATCTAAAATCACAAAAAATGACTGTTTGATTTTCATAAACTCATTAATCAATTCAGAACAAATAAATGGAACGTCTTCTTCATAGTTATGAGGTTGTTCTGTTACTAAATAGTAAAGCAGCTTCTCACTAAATGTTGGAATTTGAGTGCGAATCGAATGGATAAAATGAAGGATAAATGGCAAAAAATCATCATCTGATTTTGCAATGCTGTACCATGAGTATGTAAAGTGATGGTCGTGTATAAATGAGGAAAGTGCTGTGCTTTTGCCATAACCTGCACCAGAATGAATCAATGTAAGCGGATAATGCTCGATTTCATTCAGCTTTCTCATCACATGAGGCTTTCGAATAGTAAATTTTTTTAAAAAAGGCGGGACAAATTTCGTTTGAATAATTGGAAGTTTTCGCTTCATTCAATCCCCCACTTTTTACTTATCTTACCTTTATTTTAGCATAATTTTCAAATGAAAGAGAAGTAAATATAAATCTCCCCTCTCTACCGCTTCGCACGGGAGGAAGGGGACTTCTGGCTGAATTTCGTTAAACTAATTGTGGGCAGCGCTTTAAAATCGCTTGTTTGATTTGCTTCGGTTGACCAACCTGTACGACAACTTTGTCATAATCATAATCTTCTAAATCAAGAACCACCACTTTACTAGGATTGTGATAAGATAAAAAATACTTCTGTCCATTATACCGGAAACGCCCTGCCTTATAACCGAATGGAATGGACGTACCGCCTACTCTAAGAGCACTCCAATGCAATTTGAAATTTCCTGCTTCTACCCCTTTTACAGCGCTGTATGGTATTTTAAGTTCATGCTTCAATCCAGCAATCGTAGTTAGCGGTGAAAATTTAATCACGATTTCATTTCTTTCAAATGTGATACTTCGGCTCATGTAAACGACCTCTTTCCATTTCATTATTAATGTAAAACATCGTTTTTATGATCAATATACAATGTACCATCCTTTTTCACTTCTGCATAAAACACATCAGAAATTGACTTGACACCTGATAATTGCAGCTGCTTCTCGAGCCACTGTGTATCAAGATTTAATTTTTCTAAATTTGAAGTAACAACTTTACCATCACTTATGACTTCAGTAGAAATCGGATAAACATGAATCTTAGTGTTTTGTATTCCTAAATCAGATTTTAAAAGAGGTTGTTTAAGTTCCTTTTTCATCACAGATAGTTTTCCGTCTGTCTCAAGAATAGCATAGTCCACATCAGAAACAGAGAATACATCTTTTTCTCTTAATAAAGAGTTCAAAGCATCAATATCTAAACGTACTTTCCGAAGTTCATCTTCCATAATTTCACCCTTTTTAATAAGGATTCTTGGCTGTCCTTCAATGATATTACGAACTTTCTTTGACTTTATATCAATAAACCCTAAAACAATCGTAATCGCACTCCAACCTACCAGGGCTAAAACACCATTTAGAAGACTGACATTTTCATCCAATACCAAGATTCCTGTAAGCGCCCCTAGAGTAATAGCAGAAACGAAATTAAAGAAAGTCATCTCTGAAAGTTCCTTTCTACCCATCATCCTAGTGAGCGCTAATAAGACAATAAATGCAATAACAAGACGCAGAGCTAAATCGGAAATCGGCATAAAAAAACCCCTTTTAAAGTTATAAATTATGTGCTGGACCCTAACCCAATGAGACAATTATTTACTCACACACATGCTCTTTTTCTGAAAGCCGAGATTCTTCTCCTTCAATTTGGATTGTAGTATGTTTGATAGTGAAATGATCTTTCAACAAATGAGAAGCTTTGTGTAATACAAGATCGCGATCGATATGGGTTTGAACAATAAGATGACAGCTTAAGGCCGGAAATCCCGAAGTAATTGTCCAAGCATGAAAATCGTGAACATCAATGACACCCTCAATTTCTAGAAGTGCTTCTTTTATGTGATCAATATCGATATTGTGAGGAGTACCTTCCATTAATACATGAAAAGAATCTTTGGTCACACGCCAACCACTAATCAGAACTAAAACAGCAACAAGCACACTTGCAATCGGATCTGTCGCATTCCAATTTAGAAATAGTATGAATAATCCTGCAATAATGGCTCCTACTGATCCCAACAGATCACCTAAAACATGAAGAAATGCACTGCGTAAATTGAGATTTTCACTCGTGTCTCCTTTCATTAAAACCCAAGCAGCAAGAATATTTACAACCATTCCGATACAAGCAATGATCAGCATATTCGCGCTTACTTGTGGTGGATCAAAAAAGCGATGATATGCTTCCCAAAAAATATAAATAGAAATGCCAAGAAGTGCCACTCCGTTTATAAAGGCGGCAAGAATTTCAAATCGCTTATAACCATACGTCTTTTCTTTACTTGCGCCTTTTTCGCCAATTTTAAACGCCAAAAGACTGAGCCCCAACGACACAGCATCACTGAGCATATGGCCAGCATCCGATAATAACGCAAGACTGTTCGTTAAAAAACCACCGATTACCTCAACAACCATAAAAGTAGCAATCAAACAAAAGCTGATCAATAACGCCTTTTTATTCGCATGATGTGAGTGATTATGGTCATGAGAATGTCCCATAAAATCCCCCTATTTTTAGTTATGTCATAAAGAAACCTCAATAACTTAGTCTATTTTTATATGAATCTCCCCCACTTACCTACGGTTGAAGTAGGGGTTTCTAATGTTTCTCAATGGCTCTTAAACATTTTAAGTGCCATCAAGCTTAACACTAGTGGAGTTGACACAGCGGCGTGCTGAAAACGCCCAACCCCTCTATACCGTTTGTCATGATTCCCATGCATTCGGTACTTCTTTTAGACAATTTTTGATTGTGGATGCCA
>NZ_QOCW01000020.1 GCF_003318295.1 Bacillus taeanensis | reverse complement strand
TTATACCAAACATTTGTTCTTGAATGAAGGTTCAGGAAGCTTTTTCTAAAAAACAAGGAATAAGACCTATGAAGACCTGTCCATTCACCCCCTCCTTATCGTTTTCACGCTTGAAGAAGGGGTACTCTGGACACCCTTGATAGACATTGTAATATTCCTAATATTTACATTTAATTATTAGAACTTAAGTTCCCGGTAATTTTTAGAATAACATTCAAAATGACAAGTAAGGATTAACTGTAATGATAGAATAGCAACGATTAAAGTTATCACATCGTCTCATATTTGAGTATTATGTCACACTCAGTTAATAGAGGGTTTACCTCGAATACTATAAGCGTAATTCCCTCCACTGTATCTCAGGATTAATTTGGAGATCCATCAAACATTTTAAGATTTCCCTTTTATAGGACAAACAGCCTCTACTTTTTAAGTAGAGGCTGTTTGTTATTCATCATTCAATATGTCAAATTAGATAAGTCAAGAAAGTTCAAAATGCTAAATTTAAAATGACCAGCGCTTTGTAATAATGTTAGAAGAAGTGAGAAGAAGCAGAAATTTACATTAATCTGGAGTACAGAAAATATACCGAAAGAGAGGTGAAATAAGGGGCCTTCACTAAACGAAAAAAGGCCAACCTCTTATAAATCAGTCCCTTTTTCGTTTAGTAAATATCGTAATTTTCGAGTACTGATTTTTAAATGTTTTGCTGCTTCCTTGCGATTGCCAAGGGTTTTACGAAGTGCTTTTGTGACAAAAGCTTTACCAATTTGGTCTTCAAATAATTTAATTTGGTTGAGAATTTCCTCAAAATCGACATTACTGTCATTTTTCCACATTTGAAGTATTTCCATTACCCATTGATTGAGGTAAGCCTCAAAGTCATGATCATATGCTGTTGATTTTATAGGAGATTTTAAGTTTTGTGATGGCGAAACCTGTTCAATTGTTGATGTCAGTTTAATTGGTAAATAATTTGGTGTAATAATAGTTGTTTCACCATCAGCAAGCGTAATGGCGCGTGTAATGACATTTACCAGCTCACGAATGTTTCCAAACCATTCATAATTCTGCATTAAGCTCATCGCTTCGTCAGAAAAACGAAGGTGATTGCTGTTTTGTTTATCCAATAAATGATGAACGAGAAGTGGAATGTCTTCTTTACGCTTTCTTAGCGGTGGGATTTCTAATTTCACGACATCGAGCCGGTATAATAAATCTTCACGAAACTTTTTTTGTTTTACTGCTTCATAAAGATTCGCATGTGAGGCCGCGATAATTCGTGTATTTGTTTGCATCGGACTATTACCGCCTACACGCATGAATTCGCGCGTTTCTAATACACGTAATAACTTCACTTGAATAGCATGTGAAGCTTCGGCAACTTCATCAAGAAATAGTGTGCCATTGTTTGCAATCTCAAATAAACCTTTGCGTTGCTGTGATGCGCCGGTAAAAGCCCCTTTTTCATGTCCGAACAATTCACTTTCAAGCAGTGATTCTGCTAATGCACCGCAGTTAACACCGATAAATGATTGTTCAGTGCGGTTGCTTGCTTGATGAATAAATCGCGCAAGCACTTCCTTACCAGTTCCGGTTTCTCCTTCAATTAAGACAGTGACATTTTTTTGTGCAATCTTATAAGCCATTGTAATCAATTCATTCATCGAAGTATTTGTACCAATAATTAATCCTGTTTTTTTAGCAAGTTGTACGATTTCCTTTTTCGTATCTGTCACATTATTTTCCAGCAATTCGTCAATTTTTCCTTCTAATTCGTCAATGTTATCAAATGGCTTTTCAATATAATTATCCGCACCAAGCTTAATGGCTTCTACTGCTGTTTTAATCGTACTGAACCCTGTCATAATGATTGCTTTACATGTTGGAAGCTGTCTTTTTAAGTGTTTCAATAATGTTAGACCATTTGCATCTGGAAGCTTTATATCAATCATCGCTAAATGAAAGTTTTGCATATTAATTGTGTTGATTGCTTCTTTTCCGGAATTAGCAACCGTTACATGATAACCTTTTCGTGTTAGAAGATGTGAGAAGAAATTTCCAATTTCATGTTCATCATCAATGATAAGAATATTTGTCATCAAATCACCTTTTTTAAGAAGTTAGTATTGATTAATAGAGTCTGTTTCATGATCTAGAGGAAGTAGTAAGGAAAAAATACTGCCTCTTTGATAAGTACTTTTGACTTCAATTGTCCCACCGTGTGCTTTCGCAATTCCAAGGCTTACTGATAGTCCAAGTCCTGTCCCTTTCATTGCTTCCTTTGTTGTGAAAAATGGATGGAATATTTCACTAAGATGTTTATCAACAATACCGATGCCGTTGTCTTTGACAGAAAGTACAAGCCATTTATAATCATTTCTTTTTTGGAATGTCGTTTTAATAATTATTTTTTTATTTGTTTTTTTGGACATTTCAAGCGAATCTTTTGCATTTAGCAATAAGTTAATAACAATTTGTTCAATTTGCTGAAGGTTTCCTTGAAAAAAAGGAAGTTCTTCTGTTAATTGAATGGACAAATCAATCTCATTTCTCCTAATTTGATAACCGACTAAACTTAGTACTTGTTCAACTGCTTGATTAATTGAACATTTCTCGACACGTAATTCTTCCTGTCTTGAGAAAGTTAATAGATTTTGAATAATTTTTTTGCAGCGTATACCGCATTGCTTAATATCATGTAAAAGATTATAAGAAGAATTATCCTTATGAAATTCCCGCATCAAAATCTGCGAATTTCCCAGAATGGCTGTTAGCGGGCTGTTTAACTCATGAGCAACACCTGCTGCCATTTCACCAAGGGCTGCAAGTTTTCCTGAATGCATCAGCTGTGCTTCCATTTGCAGTTTATCTGTAACATCTTTAATATATAAAATTGCTCCATACATTGTGTTTTCTTCATTAAAAACAGGATAACTGTAAACATCACATATACGATCATCATGGAAGTGAAGTTGACGGTATGCTGTTTTTCGCGTCTGGTATGTTTCAGTTAATGGGTTTTGGTTTTCATGGTCAATATTAGTAAAAATAATGCTGCATGGTTGATTTTCTTTAATGTTTAAAAAGGATTCTGCGCTTTCATTAAACCGTAAAATAGATCCCGTTAAATCGACTACAATGAGCATGTCATCTACAGCTCGAAAGGTTTCTTCCCATTCCTTTTTTCTTTGTAAAACGATATGGTAGAGCCTTGTATTTTCAATACATACGGTTAACTGATCAGCAAGTTGCTGCAAAAAATCAATGTCACTTTCTTCATATTTTGTTTCCTGTTTACTTCCAAGACACAATGCGCCAATAATCGTTTCGTTATTGAAAAGCGGCAGGGTAACAAAAGTGCTGGTTTCAATATTTTGGTAAATATCTCTTTCAAAATCAGTTGCTTCATTAATAGTAGAAAACGAGTTTATAAGTACTTTTTTATTTTTAATAGCTTGCCAAATAAGGGACTGTTTTACCGGATTCGCAATTTTCAATGAAAGAGATTCAGGATAGCTGTTTGTTAATGTTAAATGCTGGTTGTCGTAAAGAAAAAGCAATAGATAATCAATGAATATAATTTCTTGCAGTTTATGTAAAATGTTTTTTAACATATCATCAATTGAACGGTCGACTTTAAAGCTTTTCATCATATCATTAATAATTTCAAGCTGCATGTTTTTCTTTTTCATTTGTTGAACTGTTTCTTTGAGCTGTGTATAGTAACTTTGCTTTGACGATTTTACACCGGTAAGTTGGGCGATCCGTTCCTTTTGTTCCTCAATCATTTTACTCTCTCCTTAAATCACTTGCTGAAATAGCTTGCTAACATCGTCAAGCGTCATATCCCGCGGATTTGTAATCATACAAGCATCTTCAAGTGCTGCTTCACTCATGGCAATTATTTCTTCACGATTTACTCCTAAATCAGATAAACATTCTGGTACACCAATATCAATGGCAAGTTGTTTCACATGTTCAATACCTTTTCGACCGGCGTCGATATCCGAAAGTCCTTGAATGTTTTCACCTAATAATGATGTAATATCTTTAAAACGTTTTGGTGCAGCAATTAGATTAAATTCCATAACATAAGGCAGTAAAATAGCATTAATATCACCATGTGAAATAGGATAACGTCCCCCGATTGCATGACTCATCGCATGAACCGCTCCAAGGATCGCATTTGAAAAAGCAAGTCCAGCTTGAAGGCTTGCCATTGCCATTCCATTTTTTGCTTCTTCATTCGTTTTTGAAGCAGCAGAAGGGCGTAGATATGTTGAAACAAGTGATATTGCATTTTTTGCTTGGACATCTGTTAATGGTGTTGCAGCAACGCTAACATATGCTTCAATGGCATGAGAAAGCACATCCATTCCTGTTGATGCTGTTAAGAGGCGGTCCTTTGTTACAAGTGTATATGGATCAATAATTGCAATATCTGGTACTAGAGATTTCGAAACAATTGTCATTTTCTTTTTTCGCCTTACATCCACAATAATCGCAAATTGCGAAACTTCTGATCCTGATCCAGCAGTGGTCGAAACCATTACAAGTGGAGGAAGCGGTCTTGTGACTTTATCAATCCCTTCATAATCGCAAATATCACCACCATTTGTTGCGATAATGGCAATTGCTTTTGCAACATCGAGGGCACTTCCACCCCCGATACCAAGTACAGCATCACATTCTTCACGGTAATATTGTTGGCATCCTGCTTCTACATTATCACTGGTTGGGTTTGTTGAGAGATCATAAAAGACGGCGTAATCAAGTCCTGCTTTTTTGCAGTTTTCAATTATATGATCCAGCCACCCTGCCTTTATCACACCAGAATCACTTACAATTAATACTTTTTTAGCACCTAAACGTAGGCAGCTTTCTCCTACTTGTCTAATTGCACCTTTTCCAAAGATAATTTCAGGTGTAACAAATTTTGTAATCTGCATGATTATCATTTCCCTTTTTATCTTAATGTTACGAAATTTTCTATTGGTTTCCAATAGTTTTATGAATGTTGTAACAATTAGAAATATTCATTGGTTTTCGGACAACTTTTTAAGTTACATTCGGTTTATAAAATATAAATAACTAAAATAAAGAGTAGGTTTATCAAAGAATTTGATAAACCTACTCGTATAGAAAAAATTGAGTAATATAACTATTCTATAAATTAAAACTAATATCTAAAGAAAGCTCTTTAGGGCTGCTATAATGAACTTTTTATATTTTGCCATTGATGTGTTTGATATTGTAATGGTAAATCTCTTTTCTTTACTTCCTTTTCTAACAAATAAATAAAATGAGAATCAAGCTTTAATGTCATCGCTTGAACATAAACACGAACTAAAAATTGATTACTTAATCGTTGAATCATTATTAATATCTCCTCATCAATCAAGTGTTAAAACAACACGTCCATTAATCTGTCCTTTTACCATCCGCTCAAATACATCATTGATTTTTTCTAACGGCTGTGTTTCAATATTTGTTTTAACTTTGCCTTGTGCCGCAAACTCAAGCGCTTCTTGTAAATCTTTACGTGTTCCAACGATAGACCCTTTTACTGCTACACCATTTAAAACTGTATCAAAAATTGGAATTGGCAGTTCATCATTTGGAAGACCAACAACAACTAGGCTCCCACCTCGTTTAACAGATTGATAAGCTTGTTCAAATGCTTTCTTTGTAACGGCAACACTAATTGCCGCTTGAACACCTCCGACCTTATCCTGAATTGCTTTTACCGGATCTCCCTTCATACCGTTTACCGTGAAATCTGCTCCTAATTCTTTTGCTAATTCTAGTTTATCGTCTTGGATATCAACTGCCACCACATTAAAGCCCATTGCCTTTGCATATTGAAGTGCCACATGTCCTAAACCACCAATACCGTAAATGGCAACCCAATCACCCGGCTTTGCTTCAGAAACTTTTAATGCCTTATATGTTGTAACACCTGCACAAAAAATCGGTGACACTTCTTCAAAGCTTAAATTATCAGGGATTTTTGCTACATACTCGGCTGGCGCTTTACAATATTGTGCATAACCACCATCAACAGAATAACCTGCATTTAATTGATCAGGGCATAACGTTTCTCTTCCTGTTAAACAATATTCACATTCCCCACATGCAGAATAAAGCCAAGGTACTCCAACACGATCATCAACTTTAATCGATTTAACCCCTTCACCTACTTGTTCAACAACGCCCACACCTTCATGACCAGGAATTAACGGAAGCTTTGGCTTTACTGGCCAATCACCATGTGCAGCATGTAAATCGGTATGGCAGACACCGCACGCTTTAATTCTTACTAAAATTTCGCCATATTCAAGCTCTGGAATAGGTACCTCTTTAATTTCAAGTTTTTGTTTAAACTCATTAACAACAGCTGCTTTCATAAATCATATCCCCCTTTTTATAATTAGTTCACTTACTACTATTGCAATCATCGTGCCAACTTAAAAAAGCCAATAAATAAAGCGTTTTCATAAAATTGATAAGAAATAAGACAATTTATCGTCCAATCTGCCGAAAAATCGGCCATTTATTCATTTTTTTGTTAAGAAAACAGCACCAACTTAAACTTCACAATCATAACCTTTAACCCAACAAAAGACCCAGTTCTATAACAATGAAATAAAGTTCAATAATTTATAAAAATAATGTTTTGAAATCTATAAAAGCCAAACCTTTAATTTATCAATGGTTTAGCTTCTTTTTCAATATTTTTATTAAACAATCATTCCCCTATGTTATTTAAACTTTTTTCCATTCCATTAAAAATTCACCCTCGGCAGTCTGTTCGTCTAATAGTTCTTCTTTTTTAATAAAACCACTTCTTAAATAAAACTTAACTGCTTCATCATTTTTCTTGTAAACTTTCAATTGTATATTTGTCCTTCGTTCTTTTATAAAGTTTAATAATTCTTTTCCATATCCTTTCCCTTGATGATTAGTATCAATAAACAATGCAGCCAAATAGTTATCTACCATTGAAATGAAGCCTACGACTTCTTTTTTATTGCATATAACATAATTTTCAGACATTGGAAAATATGTTTCTTTCATCTCACTTCGCTGAGATTTCCAATAATCCTTATCAATAAAATTATGTGCTATTAATGAGCCTTTGTACCATATATCTATCATTTTATCAATTTCTATTTTTTTATTTACTCTGATTTTCATATTATCATCCTCAATCTAAATTCAAAATAAGCGATATGTGTTATAAGGTATCAGCCTTCCTATTATATTTCAGTTTACTTGAATAGAAAAAGCGATACTTTTTATTTAAGTATCGTTCCTCATGTATAATATTTTTACCAGAATAAAATTGTTCTAAAAAGTATCTAGTTGAATTGTAATTTTTTCAATATTACTTAGATTCATTTGGTATTTGATTTTTTGTCTACTTTAATTTGCTTTATTAGTTCAACCTTCTTCATGATCTGATGACCATAAGCATCTTCTGCTTTCATCGCTTCTTCAAGAGAATTGTACTTGCTGCGGCTGTATCCCGGGACAGCCCATTTTCCGGCAAGTTCTTCAACATGTGGTGCTTTACCTAACGGATTGATGTATTTATAACGGGGATCAATCAGTTTCGTTATAGGTGGTTCTGCTGCTGCATACCCTTTTAAATGTTGTATTTGAGCAAGAACACCTTCTAATACAGAATTAAATGAGTGTCCTGGGTTTCCACCACCTGTCGCACCAAGTCCACAGAAATTGTTTTGTTCAGGCTTAACATCGCCGCCATAACGAAAATAACCTGTTTCATGAAGGGCTTGAGCAAGAGCAACGTCAGCACGGACTTCCTCTAATTCTCCGATTACATAGTAGTACTGAGCAATATTTTCAGGAGCAGCCGGTGCTTTTTCTTTTAAGAATTGCACCATTTGTTCTAAAGAAGCTTCGGTTTTGCCCATAATTTTATTCATTGTCAATCATTCCTTTAAAATAAATGTTTCTTATCTTCTAAATTACTCATAAAACCATTTTCTGTGAGTACAAAAGCCGTCCTGAATTATTTCTATCGTTTTTGGAAAGAGTACCCCTTCCTCAAGGAATGTGAAGGGCGATAGCCCAATCAGTAGGAAGGGGGTGAATTTCCATCATTTATTACGAACACAAGTACGTAATAAATGATATAATAATAGTTGTACATCCTTGTACATGCTCATTGAAAACTGAACATATAAGGTTGTAGCAGGAAAAGACGCTCTGCTGCGTAAAATGTTCAAACCTAGAGAAGCCGAAGATGCGTGATACATGACTAGCACAACGTGTGAAAATGTTGCAGTAGGCTTATTAAAAGAACTCCCAAAGGCAAGACCAATGGGATAGAGGAGTTGGGCGTATTTAGACCGCCAATTTGTTAACTCCACTAACGTTAAGCGTTCAGAAATGTTCGATACGTTAGAAACCCCCACTTCAAATTTTCGTTAGAAAATTAAGTGGCGGGAGTATTCATATTCCTATTAAGCTATTTTTCATCACAATCTTTAATGATAACTATTCATGCTGAAGAATAAACAGCTTGTTACTTTCATTCTGCAGATTCCCAGATGTTCAGCGTAGTTTTAAAAAAGCTTCTAGATTGATTAATCTAGAAGCTTTAAAACGTGTTCACCATTTTTTGTTTTTCAATTTGGAAATCTATTTCTTTCCTAGTTTAATCATTTCAGCTATCCCACTTAAATAAGCAAGTACCATTTCCTTATCAGCATGACTTCCCAATGCATCTATCTTGTTAATTAATTCTTGCTTTGTTTTCTCATTTTTCAATTGCCGGACAAGCTTTTCAATTGTTATAACATCTTTACTAACTCTTAAATGTACTTTGTCATGCTTTGTAATTTCATATTCATAAAAAAATTCTAGTAACATTAAGTATCAATTCCTTGTAAATCTAGATGAACACTTTCTAAATTATTCATTAGTTGATTCTTCAGGAGCCATTTCTTCATCTGCAGAATCCTCTGTACCGGTATCACCATTTGCTGGCTCTTCAGGAGCTACTTCTTCCTCATCTGCAGGTTCCTCTGTATTCATACCACCATTTGCCGGCTCTTCAGGTGCCATTTCTTCTCCAACTGCAGGTTCCTCTGTATTCATATCCCCACTTGCAGGTTCTTCTTCAGGAGCTATTTCTTCATTCATGTCTTGATCCTCCGCTGCACCGCAGGCTGAAGCAATCATCACAGCAAACACCATCACCGCTAATTTCCAAAGAGTTTTCATTTCCATTCCTCCTTCTCAATTTTAAATGAAAGCATTATAGGTATTTGATCACAGGAGACTTTCAACTCCTATCCTCAAATCCAAAGCCATTATATACAAGTTTTCCTCAAAAATCTTACAATTCATTTATTCTTTACCCATTTGTAATTGAGCTGTTATTTTAACGTAATATAAGAAATATAACCTTTCACAAACCAAACTTTTGAATCATTACCGTCTTCCTATTAAATTTTTAAGGTAGCCAATTAAAGTTTTTCCTATTCAAAAGACAAAAAAATCTTCAACACAACGAACAACTATCATTGAATATTGGGAGAAAATAGATACATAGGAATATGGAGGTATATCATGAATAAAAAAACACAACTTTTCTTTACACTTTTATTATGTATTTTGTTAGCTGCATGCTCGCAGGAAAACCAAGAATCAGAATCAACAACAGCTCCAGCTGAAACAACAGCTAACGCTCCAACTCATGAAGAAGATAAAACACCTGAACAACAAGATGTTCACTGGTCTTATGAAGGAGAAACCGGTCCGGAACACTGGGGTGAATTACATCCTGACTATGCTTTATGTACAAATGGAACAGAACAATCACCAATTAATATCGACACTTCAGAACTTCAAGCAAGTGAGTTATTAGATGATATGACCATTCATTATGAACCAACAACATTTACTGTAATAAATAACGGTCATACGATACAGGC
Source organism: Bacillus taeanensis (assembly GCF_003318295.1). Classification (GTDB taxonomy): domain Bacteria; phylum Bacillota; class Bacilli; order Bacillales; family UBA6769; genus Maribacillus; species Maribacillus taeanensis. Next base: position 75,849 of record NZ_QOCW01000020.1, on the reverse strand, counting down.
AAATGCTGCTGAAATGAATAATTCTATTCTGATCGGTGAGAAAGAATACCAGCTTGCACAGTTCCACTTCCACACACCAAGTGAACATCAATTTAACGACAAACATTTTGAGATGGAATTGCATTTTGTACATAAAAATGATGAAGGAAAGCTTGCTGTTTTAGGTGTAATGATTAAAGAAGGGAAAGAAAACAAACCGCTGCAGCAATTGTGGGAGCAGATGCCAACGGAAACAACAACAGAAGGAAAAAAATTAGATCAATCCGTTGACATATTAAACATCCTTCCAGAAAATAAAACAACCTTCCAGTACAGCGGTTCTTTAACAACCCCTCCTTGTTCAGAAGGGGTAAAATGGTTGGTACTTGAACAACCAATAGAAATGTCGAAAGAACAAATTGAGGCCTTTCAGAACATTTTCCCGCATAACAATCGTCCAATCCAACCTCTAAATGAACGGGAAGTATTGAAAAAATAATAGATAGTAAAAATTCTTTCTATTTAAATGTGCGAAGAGTCCCCCTCCTTCAACAAAGTAAGGAGAGGGACTCTTGGCGTTTTTGAGCTATTGAATCATGAATGAAGGATCGGACTATGGAAGTCTGCTTACCGCTCTCCTCTTGTTTTGATTTTTAACTAGTTTTAGAGAACGATCTGAACTGTTCTTTTGTATCATATCAGGTTTTTTTCGTTCCATGTTGACAAATGAAGAAATATTAATCACAATTCCCATCGCCATCATTAATAAAAGAAGTGAGGAACCACCGTAACTAATGAAAGGTAAAGGAACACCGGTAATTGGAAGCAAACCAGTCGCTGCTCCTAAATTAACAATCGATTGAATTCCAATCATTCCACATATTCCAATAACTAAAAGACTTCCAAAAGTGTCCTTACAGCGGATTGCAATGAAAAATCCACGAAAGACAATATATGCTAAAAGACTAATCACAATTCCAATACCGAAAAATCCAAATTCTTCAGCAATGATAGCACTTATAAAATCGGTATGAGCTTCAGGAAGAAAACCAAGCTTTTGAGTACTCCCTCCTAACCCTTGGCCAATGATACCGCCATGAGCAATTGCTATATAAGAATTAATCAAATGATAGCCGGAACCCTGTGGATCTGAAAACGGATCATAGGCAGCAGTAAATCGCGACAGCTGTTCTTCAGATAAGAAGATTCCAAGAATCGTACAGGATGCCATTGCAAGTAAAAATAACAAGATAAGATGTTTCAGTCTTATCCCGGAACAAATAATCATAACTCCAGAGGTTCCCACAATAAGCATTGCTGTGCCTAAATCTGGTTGTATGGCTACAAGACAAAAAATGGTTACGATCACAACCAGAGTCGGCAGAACCCCTCTTACGAAGTCAGATAAATAACTTTGCTTTTTGGAATAAATGGCTGCCAGATAAATAATCAAGCCCAGTTTCACAAACTCAGCAGGCTGAAAACCGACACTACCAAAGGATATCCAGCTCTGAGCATTATTAGCCGTTCTACCAAACAATAAAACAGCTGTAAGTAGAAAAAGACTGAACAGCAGCATGATTTTCATTAATTTTTTATAGACTTTATAAGGCGCTAATAATGCTAGTAAAAATACAACCAATGAAACACCGAAAAAAAGCAATTGACGGGTAAAGAAATAGGAGGAGGATTCCCCATATCTAACCATTGCTGTATAGTAACTGGAACTATAAACCATTACCAAACCTATCATACATAAGCTAAGAACAGATATAATGAGAGACTTATCATAATTTCGGAGCATTTGTTTAAACATAGAGATTCCTTTCTTTGACTAAAATTAAATTAGTTAACATGATTAAAAATTCCTTAAAATTAAAGTTATTTTACTCCCCTCATTCTTCTCCATTATATTATTCTTATCATTTTATAAAAAATTGTCTGTGGCTAAAGAATCAATAATTACTCTCCTTCTCTAATTTGTTAAAATTTGTAACAATAAGTTTTCTTCGTACATGAAAGATAACACGAGGAGATCCCCATAAGGTCAATTATCCTGACTTTATGAGGATCTCCTTTATTGGCCATCTCTAGTGTTAACGGCATTTGTCAATTTGCACGAAAAAAGAGGCCTTCTATCATAGCCTCTTTACCGATTAAAAGTTCAATTTATTATAAAAGTTTATAAAAATAGCTTTATTCTAAATTACTGTGCTTGCTAAACGCTTGATTATTATCCACTTCTTTTAATGCCGCATACCGAAGACAAATCGTATCAAAAAGAATGTGAACACATTGATCAAATAGAGATCCAAGCGGCTGAATACTTTTTAATTCACCATCACGGCGATATTTCGTGGCCGCCGGAACATGGAGAATGCTTGAAGCGGCATGTGCTAATGGAGATTCTGGATTCGTTGTAACCCCAATTACAAAGCAATTTAATTCTTTTGCTTTTTCCGCAACCCAGACAACATTTTTCGTTGTGCCGGAGCCTGAAACTGCAATTAATAGATCGTCTTCTGCAATCGATGGTGTAATCGTTTCGCCGACAACGTATACATTGGCGCTAAGATGCATGAGGCGCATCGCAAATGACTTTGCCATTAATCCTGAACGGCCTTCACCGACGACAAAGATGCGTTTATTTGATTGAAATGCAGAAGTAACTGCCTCAATCTGACTCTCATTTACTTTTTTCATAACGGATTCTATTTCTGCTAAAATTGTACGGATTTCACTCATAACATTTTTTCTCCTTTTATCGTTGTAATCACTTCTTTAAATGCGCATGCTGCCGCCGCTGGATCGTCGGCTTTTGTAATGGCTGAGCCGACAATCGCAACAGAAAGACAAGCATCTTTAAAATCTTTTAATGAATCAATTGTAATGCCTCCTGCAGCAGCAAGTTCCAACGAAGAATCATTTAATAGTTTACTAGGAAGATTTAATGATTGATTTCGTTTCCCTGTTAGTTCCTGCTGATCTTTGCTAACATGAGCGCAAAAAATCGCGTCTTTGTATACGGCAAGAGCGTTTATCTGCTCGTTTGTTGTACCAAGAAGATCAATCATTACTTTCTTATTCATTTTTGAAGCAGCTTCCATGCATGTCTCAATTGAAACATGCGGCGCCACTCCCATGACCGTTGCCACATCTGCCCCGGCATGAAAGCACATTTCAAATTCATATGTGGCATTATCCATCGTTTTCATATCCGCAACAATGATTTTTTCAGGAAAAGCTTCTTTCAGCTTCTGTACGCTTTCCATGCCAAATTCTTTAATTAATGACGTACCAACTTCAATCCAGTCAATATGTTCTCTTACTACATGTGTTAACTGTATTGCTTCAGGAATTGTCATCCGATCTAATGCTAATTGAATATTCATTGTATTTTCACCTCTAATTTTCTTCCGTTCATATCCGATTTTTTCTTCTTGCTTCCGACCATCATTGTTAGGATTGATGCTAGTAATAACGACCCTGCCATAAAGATATAAGAAGCACCAAATCCGTTTGTAACACCGTTTAAATAACCAACAAAATAGGCTCCTAAAAACGACCCTAACGCTCCCATACTGTTAATTAAAGCCATTGCACCGCCCGCTACATTGCGCGGCAGCACTTCAGGAATAATCGCAAAAAACGGTCCATATGGTGCATACATCGCTCCGCCTGCAAGTACTAATAACGCAAATGAGATCCAAAAATGATTGGTCCCAATCGCATAGGAAGTATAAAAGGCAAGCGCTCCGACTAATAAAAACGGCCAAACAAATCCTTTTCGATTTGAAAGCTTATCTGAAAAATAAGACGCCGTAAGCATTAAAACGATTGCTAATACGTATGGGACAGAAGATAACCATCCTGTTTTAATCAGGCTCATGTTCGGAGCTGCTTTAATAATTGACGGAAGCCACATTACAAAGCCGTACACCCCAATGCTCCAGAAAAAATATTGGAAGCTTAGCAATACAACCGTTTTTGATTTAAATGCTTCGCGGTAGTTTTTAACCGGTTTTAATCCGGCCTGCTCTTTTCGCAGCTCTTCTTCTAATTCATTTTTTTCTTTTGTTGTTAACCAATTTGCTTCTTTCGGACGATCATTGACAAGCTTCCACCATATGAATGCCCATAAAATAGCCGGTGCCCCTTCAATAATAAACATCCATCTCCAGCCAACTGATTCCAATAAATAACCGGATACAACTGACATCCATAAAACGGTTACAGGATTACCTAAAATTAAAAACGTATTGGCACGTGAACGTTCCCTTTTTGTAAACCAGTGACTTAAAAAAACAAGCATCGCCGGCATAACAGCGCTTTCGACAACGCCAAGCATAAACCGAATCACAATTAAAGCATAAACATTTGTCGCAATTCCTGTTGCTGTCGCAAGCCCTCCCCAAAGAATTAATGCCCAAAATACCAGCTTTTTGGCGCTGTTATTTTCCGCATAATGGGCACCTGGAATTTGAAAGAAAAAATAACCAAGGAAAAATAAAGCGCCCAATAATGAAGACATTGATGCAGTAATATGAAGATCTTCTGCCATTCCAGCCGCTGCCCCAAACCCATAGTTTGCTCGATCTAAGTAAGCAAGACTATAGGTAATAAACACCACAGGAATAAGCCGCACCCAACGAGCTCCCGCTAAATGGCTTTTCATGTTAGTTCACTCCTGTTTGCATAAAAGATGTTAATCCTTCACGGTTTGGAAGACCATCACTATCTCCTGGGGTTTGAACAGCTAGTGCCCCAATTGCATTGCCGCGCAGTACCGCTTCTCGAATGGAAAGACCATCAAGCAAACCGCTCACTGTTCCTACCGCAAAGCCATCTCCAGCTCCTACTGTATCAATGACTTCTCGAACTGGAAATCCTGGGATCGTTCCTTCTTCTGCTGCTGTTTTATAGTAAGCGCCTTCTGCACCTAACTTAATGACGACAAGCTTTACGCCTTGTTCTAAGTAAAAAGCAGCGATATCGCTCGGATTTTTACAGCCTGTTAAAATTTCTCCTTCCCCTATACCAGGCAGTACCCAATCGGTTTGGAATGCAACTTCATTAATCGTCTCCACCATTTCTTCTGTCGACTCCCATAAAGCTGGTCTTAAATTCGGATCAAATGAAATCGTGCGTCCTTTTGCTTTCATTTTTAACAGTACATGTTTTGCAAAACCTCTTGTCTCACTTGATAACGCAAGCGGAATGCCGGTCATATGGAGGTAACGTGCCGATGTAAAGTAAGACACTTTACAATCGTTTACACTTAATGTGCTTGCAGCTGAACCTTTCCGAAAGTACTGCACTTCAGGATCGCCCTTTAACACTTTTGATTTCACCTGAAAACCAGTCGGATGATTCCTATCTTCTACAACATGATCAATATTAATATTCTCTAATTGAAGGGTCTTCATAATGTATTTACCAAAGGAATCTTTTCCTACTTTACTCGCCCAGCCTGTTTTAAAGCCTAATCTTGCAAGGCCAATCGCCACATTTGTTTCTGCTCCTGCTAAAGCACGTGTATAGTGCTTTACTTCATGTAATGCACCAGGCTCATCAGCAACAAACATCGCCATCGCTTCTCCAAAGGTTACAACATCTAACGTATTCATTTTTCTCCCCCATTTCTTATTAAGCGTTTTCAACTAACGCAACATATTCTTTTGTTCGTTCAGTATCAGGTATTGGAAATTCAATGGCCTTTGGAATATCGTTTGGAAAATAAAGCAAAATTTCCCGCCATGCTGCTTTCTCATCAACAGGCAGCGGCAGTGTCATTAATTTTCCGTCTTTTGACTCCACATGTTTACAATGCACATATGTTACATAACCTGCCAAAGCTTTGACAGCTTCACTTACTTCTTCGCCGCTGTACTGCCAATTGCCAATATCAAAGGTCATTTTCACAGGAACAGAGAATACTGCTGCATTTTCAAAAAAGTTAGATAACTTTTCAATACTGCCGCCATAGCTTGTTTGATCATTTTCGATCGTAAATGTTAACTCGTAATCTTCTAAACGGCAATCTGCTAAGAGCGCTTTCAATTCAGTCATATTAGAACAATCATAGCGGTAGTTTCCTAGAGAAAACTTTACAATATTCACCCCTAAATCAACCGCTTCTGAAAAAATTCCTTTTAACACTTCTTTGTTTAATTCACCGTTTTGCTTCCATACTTCCACCGGTGCAGAGTATACAGAAAACAATTCTTTTTCTTTAATCACATTCCGCAACTTTTTTAATGGAAGCTCACCTTTAGGAAATAATTCACGTCTAATTTCAATTCCCATACTGCCTGCTTGGGCGATAATCGGAACAAAATAATCCTGGCCTTTTTCTAACACCTCTTCGGCACCATACACTGACGTAGGGACGATAACAGTATTCATAATCCAACTCCTATTCATTTTTAGTTACCTATTTAAGCGAATGATGTTCATCTTCATTAGTTAATAAATCGATTTAGTAAACCGGTTTATTAAATCGTTAAGTTGATTATAAAATAGGTGAAAGCGTTTTTCAAGGGATATTTTTATTTTTTGGAATGAATCGATTATATGGAGCCTTTGTTATTTTTTTTAGAGAACCATTCTAAAAAGCCAGATCAACATTGATCCGGCTTTTTAGACTATATTTTTAACGTTTAAACTTCCGATCATTTAGAGAAAAGATAACCTTCAGAAGATTTACGAACAATTAAGCGACCTTCAAAAATATGTTCTGTTGGAGTGGTGACATTCTCTTTCATAATTTGTGCTAATAACAGCTCAGCAGCCTTTTTCCCCATTTCATATGCCGGCTGAATAATCGCTGTAATCGTTGGTTCTGATATGTGAGCAAATGAAAGATTATCAAATACAATTAAGGAGAGATCACGCGGAACTTTAATTCCTTTTTCTTTTAAAAATGCTAACACTTCTAATAACACTAAATCGTTGCCGGCTAATAAAGCAGTCGGAGATTTAGAAAGCGAAAACATTTTATCAAGCTCACTTTGAATCGCTGGAATTTCAACACTTTTTAAATAATCGGGATTAAGAGTAAGATTATGGTCGCTTAATGCCTGTTTATATCCTTCTACCCGCTCTATACGAGAGCTAATTGTTAACGGGGGGGTAATGAGCGCAATTTGCTCGTGACCTGCCTCAATAAAATGTTTGATAGCATGATAAGTCGATTCCTTATTGTTAACCGCAATCGTATCTACGTTGAGTTCTTCAATTTTGCGGTCCATAAATACGACTGGGTAATTTTCTTTGATCATACTTTCATAAAGGGCGATATTTTTACCTGTTGGAAAAATAATTAAGCCATCTACCTGCTTTGCGCGGAGCATTTCAATATATTTCTTTTCTTTTTTCGGATTATCATCTGCATTACAAACAATCGCATGAATATCATGTTCATGAAAGAAATCTTCAATCGAGCGGCTTACTTCTGTCGAAAAGCGGTGCATAATATTGGCAACAATAATGCCAATTGTTGAGGTACGTTTTTGTTTTAAACTGCGCGCAAGAAAGTTTGGCTGATAGCCAAGCTTTGCGATGGCTTCTTCAATTCGCTTTTTCGTATCATGCCCCATATATTCATAGCGTTTATTTAAATATTGTGAAACCGTGCTTTTTGATACACCTGCTTCTTTTGCCACATCTGCCATTGTTACTTTTGCCATAAGTACCTTCCTTTTTCTTAATAGTAAACGAATTTAATAAAACGGTTTATTATTATTAGTATAAGGTATAAAAACCCATAAATAAACAATTCAGCCGTCTAACAGTAATGAAAAGTTAGACGGCTAATGATACTGTACTCCTTCTACAAAGGAAGCTATTCTAAAAAGTCTGTAATCCATAATGCATATTGAGGAGCAAACGCTACTAAACAAATAACGACTAATACAACTGTTAAGTAAGGAGTAACTGCTCTAAAGCTTTTCCCAACCGAAAGCATTCCAATTGAGCTTGCGAGCAGTAAACATAATCCATACGGCGGTGTAATTAAGCCAACCGCTAAACAAATCATAATAATTAAGCCAAGATGCACAAGATCGATGCCAAGTGCCGTCGCTGTTGGAAGGATAATCGGAACGAATAAAATAATCGCCGGTACCGTATCCATAAACGTACCAATAAATAAGAAGAGTAAAATGACAGCTACTAAGAATAACCATGGATATGGAAATGATGTTTCAAAAAACTGGGCAATTAAAGATGATAAATTATAGTAACTAATTAGCTCCCCTAACGCACTTGCCGTCGCTAGTGCAAATAATGAAAGCGAACTTAGCTTTAATGTGTCCATTAATATTTCCGGAAGATCTTTAATTTTAATTGTACGGTAAACGAAAAAGCCGAGAATAAATGCATACACACAAGCAAGTACCGCTGCCTCAGTTGGTGTTACAATACCGCCGACAATACCGCCGATAATAATAATGGGCGTTAATAATGGCGGGATATTTTTAACCGCTTCCACTAAAATCGTTTTAACGCCAACTCGTTCATGAACCGGATAGTTATTTTTTTTCGCAACAAACCAAATAATAATCATCATGCCAATTCCAATCGAAAGGCCGGGAATAATGCCGCCAATAAACAATTTTCCAACCGATACACTTGCAAGACTTCCGTAAATCACCATTGGAATACTTGGCGGGATAATCATTCCCATTGTAGAAGATGCGGCTGTAACGGCAACGGCTGTTTCTTTACTGTATTTTTCTTTAATCATGCTCGGAATTAAAATTTTCCCAACACCAGCTGTATCTGCTGTTGATGATCCGGAAATACCGGCAAAAAACATCGATACAACGATATTTGCATGCGCCAGTCCCCCGCGAATATGACCAACAAGTGACGTTGAAAATTTAATCAGCTGCTGCGAGATGTTTCCTTGGTTCATTAAATTTGCAGCTAAGATAAATAACGGTACAGCAAGGAGTACAAACGAATTTAACCCTGAAAACATTTTTTGGACAACAGTCGCAAGCGGAATATCACCAATCATAAAGATACCGGCATAAGCGACAATTCCAAGCACAAACGCAATCGGTACACCTACAATAAGAAGGAATAAAAATAGTCCAACTAATAGAAGACCTGTCATGCTGATTCCCCCTTCACATAACTTTGAATATCTTCATAAAGATTGCTGATTGAATAAATAATCATTGTTGCCCCCATCACAGGCATGACGCTCCAAATGTAGCGCTGTTTTACCTGTGGAAGTGCATTTAACGACCAATCCCAAAACTGCATCGTTAACTTATAACCATCAATCATAATGACGAAGCTGAATAAAATAATAATCACTTGAATAAGAACGTTATTGATAAGCAGTTTTTTACCTGTTAACTTTTCTTTTAAAGCACCCATATTAAAATGCTTGCGGTGCTTTACCATAACAGAAGCCCCTAGAAAAACAGTCCATATAAACGAATAGGTTGCCACATCTCCTGTCCACAAAATCGACACACCCGGAATATAACGGCTTACTACACCAAGAATAACGCATACGATAAAGACAACTAAAAACAATGCCGCTAAACGAAGCTGAACATACTCCAGCAAATTAACAAATCGCTTCATTGAAACACCCTCTTATGTTTAATAATAAAAAGTTAATGAAGGTGAAGCTGACCTCCTCAACATGATGTAAAATCTGCTATATACCAAGTGAGGAGAATCACACCTTTTCCTTTTAAGATGCACCTTTTATTTTGTTTCTTTTACTTTTTCATAAAGCTCAGACATTCCTAGTTTTTCAGCTGTTTGAACACGAATTTCTTCTGTGCTTTCAACGAATGGTGTTTTTTCTACTTCATTAATTTCCACACCTTCATCAAGCAGTTTTTGTTTATATTCTTCACCAAGCTTTAAATCTGCTTCACGTTCCGCTTTTGACGCTTCGTTACCAGCTTTAATCACGGCTTCCTGCTGTTCTTTTGATAGGTTTTCAAATTTCGTGCTTGTCATAAAGAATAAACGCGTCGCTACATCATGCTCTGTTAAAGACATCTTTGGTGCCACTTCATACTGCTTGCTTAAGAAATAGTTTGTGAAATCATTTTCGGCTGCATCCACAACACCATTTTGTAATGCTTGATATAATTCATTCCAAGCAACATGTGCAGGCTGCGCTCCAAATGCACTCCACGTATCTTTTACAACCGGAGAATTTTGAACACGAACTTTTACATTTTTAAGATCGGCAGGCTTTTCAACAGGCTTTTGTCCGTAATAGTTGCGAATTCCTGCACTCCAATAGCCGAGTACTTTAAAATCGGTTTTTTCTTCAATTTTGCTTGAAACAGCTTGACCAACTTCACTATCAACCACTGTATTCCAATGATCATAGCTTGCAAACATGTACGGCATTGCGAAAAAATCTACTTCTGGTGCTGTTTGCGCCATAAATCCTGGAGACGATACAATCACATCAACAGAGCCTGTTGCCATTTTTTGTACGAGTTCATCTTCATTTCCGCCTAACTCGCCGTTTGGGTGAATTTCTACTGTTACACTGCCGTTTGTTTCTGCTTCAACCACTTCTTTAAATTTCTCCATTCCGACTTGATACGGACTTCCTTCATCTGTTACGTGGGCGGCAATAATTTTTACTGACTTTTCCGCTTCACTTCCAGTTGTTGCTGATTCTTGACTGCCGCACGCAGCCAGCATGGAAATCATTAATAAACCACAGCTTAATTTTGAGAATAGTTTTTTCATCATATAATGCCCCTTTAATATATTAATTTTTATATGATTAACATCGATTAAGTAAAAATAATTTCGCTTAAACGGTTTATTAAGCGGTTTCATTTTGGGTGATTCTTAACTACTAGTAGCCTTCTTGCAAAGTTTAATAGTTTCGCTGTCGTCGAATATCGACCTTTAAGTAAATCGGTTTAGTAAACATGTTTAGTTACTGAAAGATAAATTTTTATAAATCTATGAGACAGTATTTTTTATAAGAAAACCCTTTCTGTTAACGTTTATAAAAAGATAAACAAATTAGAAATGATTCACCCCTTTTAGGTGAGAAATGCGGTTACTTTCATTAGTGCTTTCTCGCAATCTTCGCCTAAAGCGCGTACTGTAAGCTTGTCACCATTTTGAAGTTTTAGTGTAATCAATCCAAGAAAGCTTTTTAAATTCACTTCAATAACAGATCCTTGGACAACTTTCTTCAAGTACACTTCCGCTTGACATGGCTGCAGCAGTTGGCTAAGCTCAATAATTGTTTGTGTTTCAGAAATATGAACAACAATTTCCTCTTTTACTTCTTTCATCGCTTCCCCTTTCTATAAACCGGTTTACTAAACCGGTTTATTAACTTCTTGTTTTTATTATAGGGAAGATGTAAGCGTTTTTCAAGTGTTTTTTATAAAAAAAATTACATCTTACTTCTTTTGATGAAGCGGTGAAAACAGAAGATATAAATTTTGCCCAACCTTTATTAGCAAAAGTCGGGCAAAATAGTTTTGTTTTTCATCTAAAATGTCATTGAGGGAACTCTTCACAAATTACTGTTCTTGTAAGCTGGAAACAGAAACACTTTGTTTATTATTCGGGTTGTCTAGGTCATGAATTGTAGCTGTTTCATTTTGTTGATCCACATGCTCAATGTAAATACGCTGTCCATTATAAGTTACATTAGCCATAGCTGACGAAGACGCAATTTCTTGTGCTCGTTGTGCATTCATTTCTCTTCCTCCTTTTATTTTGAATTTGCAACAATTATAATATTTGCTCTTATTCCCTTAGATATACTTATTTGATTTAAGAACCGCTGAATTTAGAGAATGTTTTTTTAAAGGATTAATTTATGAACCTCCCCCACTTACCTACGGTTGAAGTGGGGGTTTCTAATGTTTCTCAATGGCTCTTACACCTTTTAAGTGCCATCAAGCTTAACACTAGTGGAGTTGACACAGCGGCGTGCTGAAAACGCCCAACCCCTCTATACCGTTTGTCATGTTTTCCATGCATTCGGTACTTCTTTTAGACAATTTTTGATTGCGGATGCCATACATGAATGGTTTCTTTATGAAAAATATCTTCTCCTTTTAAACGTAGAAACGTTTTTTTCAAAATGTTCGCTGCTCCGTTTACATCGGCATTGATAATAATTCCTGCTTTCGAACGATACAACCCTCTTTTGATCCGTTTTCCGGAAAACGTCTTCTTTGTCTCGCATTCCCCATAAGTTGGAATCTCATCTCCATCCAAGAAGCTCGCTTTGGACGTATACGATTCTTCGGTTAAGATGACCTTGATTCCCTGTTCCTTCGCTTTGTATTGAATCATACGAATGAACAAGCTGTGCGGAATGCTTACAAACGATTGGTTGTTTCGTTTCCCCATCGTTGAACACTGCTTCCAGTCCTTATTTTTGCCGATGATGACCGTATCAATGTTCTCTTCTTGGGCATGTTTCATAATGGAAAAGCTGACTTTATGGAAAAGATCCTTCAGTTTGCGATGTCTGATTTGATGTAGTTTTTCCAACCGGTTCGATGTAAAAGGCCCTTCGTTTGGCTCCTTTCCCCGTCTTAAAATGCCAAAATAATGAGCTTTCATTTTGTTATAATACTGATTAATGGATTTGACATGCTTGCCCTTGACTAATACAGGTCCGCTTCCTGTATTCGTCACCATGGTCGCAAGGTTGTCAATTCCTAGATCAATCGCCATTAAACGGTTGATTTCTTGATATTCTTCCTTTTTCAACGGCACATCCACAACTAATTCAACGACATACTGTCCGTATTTAGGAATGACCCGAACTTGTTTCAGCTTTCCTTCTCCAGCTCCCAGTTTTCCAATGTTTAATCGTTCCTTTGTTTTAGGAAATTTTAAAAACTTCTTTTCTTTGATCACACAATCTTGATTCGTAAACACCACTTCTTTTTCCTGAGCACGGCTGTACTTGGGAATTCTCGGTCTTCCTTTGTATTTACCTGGGTTTTTCTTATACTCTTTTAAACTCGAAAAAAAAGATTTCCAGTTCTGAAAAACGGTTTTCATAATCGATTGACTTGTTTGCGTAGGAAGGGAACGATAATCGTGTTGAGCGGTCACTTTAAATAAACAATCTAAGAAGTTGTAATCCACATAAGGATGTGCTTTCGAAGGGGCTTCAAATACATGACAAGTGAATGATTTTTGTTGTTCTTTCGGTTTTGTTTTTTCTTTCTCAGTCTTTTTTACGTAAGAGGATTTCTGCACGCCATTCATGTTATCAAGATTTTCCTCAATGATTTCTAGGACTTCTTTTTGCAGCGGTTGAAGGTCTTTTTCCTGCGTCAAACCTGTATACACTTGTCGGATGTAAAAGTTTGTGGTGTTGGTCATGTTTTTAGCATTCTGGGCCATTTCTTTAAAATAAGGATACATCCGATGTCCTTTTTTAATCCAAATTTGATGCGTTTTATACTGCGTTTCTTTTCCTTTTTCCATGATTTCACCCCCTTTAAGATCATTATACCAAACATTTGTTCTCGAACGAAGATTCAGGCCTCTTTTTCTAAAAAATAAGGAGTAAGACCTATGAAGACCTGTCCATTCACCCCCTCCTTATCGTTTTCACGCTTGAAGAAGGGGTACTCTGAACATCCTTGATAGAAAGGTAAAAATAGTCTTTTCCTTCCTACTGATATACTATTTCCTTTCCTCTACTAACTGCAGCACTTCTCCATTAGGTCCTTTAAAACGCATCGTTTTCCGACCCTTCATGCCGCGCTTTATTTTACCGACTTCCAAATTCACTCCTTTTTGTTTGCAGCACTCGACTACATCTTCAATATCATCGACAACAAATGCCAAATGATTAACTAATCCGTGCTCTGAATAGTCATTTGTTTGCTCTAAATCACGAATCAGTTCAATTTCAAATCCCGGCAGTCCGGAATGCGATAAAAATACGAGCTCCTTTTTGCCGGTGTTTTGTTTCATTTCAACATTAAAATCGAATAGATTGCAGTAAAAGTTAATCGATTCTTCCATATTAGATACGATAATTCCTACGTGTTCAACTCGTTTAATCATTAAGTACTGCATCTCCTTTCCCATACCTATTCTTTCTAACTAGTTTTTTCGTTCGTTTTGCGTTCGGCAGCTGTTTATTGAATAGAGCAGAATACTTCTAAAAAAGCTTTCATGTCTACGATATCATATTCCGGCTCATCCAAGATATCTTCTTAGAACGCTTTTACCTGTGACCAACCTTATCCATACAAAAATTTCATTTAAATACAATTATTTGGATAAAAAATAAAAAAATACAATATTTACATTTTAATCCCAATCTTTTTATATTATAATAGTTTAGTATTTTTCATACACTAAATCATCAAAGGAGGTGAAAACATGTCCATTTACAGCATCGTGTTACTCTTACATATTATTGCAGCAGTGGCGGAATTAGGTGCAGCTTTTGCTTTGCCTATTCTGATGAACGCCCCGAAGACAGTATCTCAAGCAAAATTTGCGCTGGCTGTTAACGAAAAAGTTGAAAAGCCAGTAAAAATCGAAAGCATTACCCTTTTAGTTACCGGAATTATTTTAGGAATTTTATCTCCTTATTTATTCAAAAAAATTTGGTACATTGCTTCACTCGTTATTTATGTTGCGATTCAACCAATTGTCGCTGGGATTCTTCCGAAAAAAATGGCTCGTCAACGTGAACTTCTTGAAAGTCATAAAGGGGAGGATCTTCCTGAGGAATATACGAAGATTGGAAAAGAAATGGCGCCAATTAACGGGTTAGCGCACTTATCAGCCATTGTTTTAATTGTTCTGATGACATTAAAACCATTTTAAGTTTTTCTTATTCAAAAGCCCTGCCGTTCGAGCATGAATGGCGGGGCTTTTTCAGTTCCTTTCTAAAAATAAAAGCATATGAAAAACAAAGAAATTTTAAGAAAAATTAAGAAACATAGAGATAAATTTTATAATTTAGGTTATAAAGTCGATATTTCACGTTTTCTTGCCTTGAAATATTAAGAAAAATCAAAATAATTATAAGTAAAGTTAGCAATCTACTAAGTAGAGTGCTAATAAAAAATAAGCAGAAAGAGGTGATGGTTTGAGATTAAATAGCAGCTAAAATTTTAAAAAGGAGGAGATAACAAAACCACAAGTGAAATCGCCACTCTCGGTAAAGCGAAGTAAAATCAGTGCATCAAAAGGTTTTGCTGTTGGCAAAGAACGTTTCAGTAACACTGTTTAGACAAGCAGTATAGCTCTCCCTTTATCATTAATTGTGTGAATACAGCTCTTTAGAAGAAATTTCAAAAAACCAATTAAGGAGTGAGCGAAATGAAGCGAAATCGTTTTACAACGAGATTGTCGTTTAGGCCAAACAAAAATCAAAAGAAAAGAAACTCAAGAGTAAAAGTATTCAGCGGAAGTCATCATAAGCAAGCTGGAAAAAGGAACAAAGAGTTTTTTCCAACCTTTTTAAATCCATATATTTAATAATGACAGCATTACTTCTCGTGCACAAACACTTACTAGAAAACTACTCTTCCTCTTTAAATGCCAAGATTAAGAAGCAAATCCAAGAATGTTATGGATACCACCTTTTTAATGTTGGGCAGACATCACCTGCTGTGAGCAGACCTGCCCTTTTTCGTTTTATTGAGGTCTTTTAGCTGCTCTTAACACGATATTTGAACATACTTAGTCCTCGACTGCGCAAACCATATTCTTCTTTAATACGTATAACATCATTTTGTCTAATCCAAAAACCGATCTTTTATTTATGCTAGTTTTTATCTTTCATAGCTTTCATTTTTTATTAAGAAAGGCGGAATGAAAGTGCTTGAATCAACTCAACAATATTATGAACTGCTTACCGATTTATGTTTTCTCGAAGACGCTATGACAGAGCCAACGTTTACAAAAGAATATCAACGAAACACTTGGCTTGAAGAAAATAAAAGGACAGCACATGCGGAGATCGCTGTATAAAACGTAAGTGACTGACAAATGGGCAGGTATTACACCCTCTAGAACTCTACTCCCTCTCTTTCAAGATACAAAAAAGCAGAATGTTATTTTCTCACGTATTGCCGAAGAGAAAATAACATTCTTTTTTAAGCGAGGCATTCCTTCCTTATTCCCATTTAAACGTCCGGCTCGCAATGAAGAACCCGCCAACAAGCCATAAACCGAGCACCAATACTTCAAGCCAAAGCGCTGTAATTGGTGTCCCGACATTCATCGTTTCGCGCAGTGCCGTACTTAAATGGGCGATTGGCAGAATTTTTACAAACGGCTGCAAAAACTCCGGCATGTTGCTGATCGGGAAAAAGACACCGCCTAAAAAGAGCATTGGAAATGAGGCAAATCCTGCGATTGGTCCCGCGCTTTCAGGGTTTTTCGCAATCCCTGCGATAATAAACCCAATCGACATAAACGCGAGCGTTCCTAATATGACAAAACCGATTAACGAAAGCCACGAGCCGTTAACGCTCACACCAAAAATAAAGCTCGCCACAAGAAGAACGATCAGCGCTTGAAGGCCATTTAAGACAAGACGCGCTGTAATTTGCGCCGCAATGAAAGTCGATGCCTTTAGTCTTGTCCCCTGCATCCGTCGTAAAATGCCGCGCTCACGCCAAGCTGAAATTTGGCCGGCAACACCGTTCATGTTGTTACTCATAATCATCATTGCTACAATGCCGGGTACAAGAAAGTCGATGTACTCAATCTCTAAGGCCCTTACGCCTTTTGAATCGATTTCAACAATCGGATTGTAGTTCGTCATCTTTTTACTCCACGTATCAAGCGCCGCGCTTACAACGGTTAATCCAAGCTCGGACGCTGCTAAGTTCGTTTCATTGTAGTAGACAGGTATTGAGTAGGCCGGATCATTTTCGGTTCTAGCAGTGATCGTTTCTCCGTAATCCTTTGGAATTTCAAGAACGATTTCCCCTTCCCCGTTTTCTAAACGAGACAGTGCCCCTTGTAAATCATCAGACACTTCCACATTTACTGCCTCATTTTCTTGTAAAAGTGCCACCAGCTCCTCTGAAGCATCTGTCTTGTCATTGTTCACAATCGTTAAAGAAATTGATATACCACTGCCGCTTCCAACCAATGATCCGAGTGCAATCATCAGAATAAGAGGAAAAAGCAATGTGAAAAAGAGCACTTGGCGATTGCGCGCAAAGATGCGAAGCTGTGCTAATGTTAACTGTCCGTATCCTCTCATTCTCGTAAACTCCTTCCTGTCATATGTATAAACACATCTTCTAATGTCGCTGTTCTCGTTTGCAGGTCATGCAGCATAATGTTTTGCTCTGAAGTATGTTGAATTAAGTTTGTTAACGTAACTTGAAGCGAATCGGTATAAAGTACATAGCGGTTATTTTGGGTACTTACCTGCTTCACACCCTCAAGCATATGTAAAAAGTCCGCATCGACTCCTTCATCTAACGAAAAGTCAATGGCATTATCGGATTGAAGACTTTTCACGAGCGCTGTCGGTGTATCGAGTGCAATCAGCTCGCCTTGATCCATAATGCCGATCCGATCACAAAGTACATGCGCTTCATCCATATAATGCGTTGAAAGTACAATCGTTTTGCCGCGCGCTTTTAAGTTTTCAATAATGTTCCATAATGTTCGTCTTGCCTGCGGATCGAGTCCTGTTGTTGGTTCATCAAGAAAGACAATTTTCGGATCATGTATAATCGCAAGCGCAATCGCCAGCCGCTGCTTCTGCCCGCCTGACAATCCTTTAATGCGGTCCTTTTTCTTTTCCGTTAACAGCATATCCTCAATTAACTGTGGAATCGACACGTGAGTTGGATAAAAGCTCGCATACATTTTCATAATTTCTTCAACCGTTAATAATTCAAACAAAGATGTTGATTGGAGCTGAACACCGATCACTTCTTTCACTGAATTAATTTTTTTACGAATATCAAATCCAGCCAGTCTTGCCGTTCCTTCATCCGGCTTTCTTAGTCCAACAAGCATTTCAATCGTCGTCGTTTTCCCAGCGCCGTTTGGTCCTAGTAAACCAAACACTTCCCCGGCATTTACACTAAACTTTACACCGTTCACAGCTGTATGACTGCCGTATCGCTTAACTAAGCCGTCAACTTCAATCATCTTTTCTGTCATCATCATCACCCACCTCTTTCATTACATACACACCCTAATATTAACTCAAATTTCAAAAGTTTCATAATTTTTAATAGTATTCTTGATGCCTTTAAAAAAACTGCAAACGTGAAGCTGTATGAAACTTAGAATAATTAAAATTCCATCCAAATCATAAGAAATCATTTACACCTTTTTATTTTCCTTTATTTAGATAAAATAATTTCTATTGACTGAAAGAGATGATAGTATTATCATCAAAACATAATAAAAGTATTATGAAAATATAATCAAAATATAACCAAATCATTATGTAAACATAGCAGCTATGCAAGCAATGCCGGTACCGTTTCGGTTTAAATGCACTCCTATATAATTTAAAACCAAGAGAGGAGGATGAACCATTGAAGAAAAGGTCGATTTATTTTCTTGTTATCTTCGTTTTTACTTTTATTTTACTCGGGCTTGTGTCGTTTGCAGATAAAAAACCGAAAGTGGTTGTTGTTGTAAAAGATTTAAACTCAGAGTATTGGAAAATTGTCAAAGCTGGTGCTGAAAGAGGATTTCAGGATTTTGGTTTAGACGGGAGTGTGATCGCTCCTGCTAGTGGTACTGTTAAAGAACAAGCTGAAGTATTAGAAAACATTCTGAAAGAAAAGCCAGATGTTTTAATCATTTCTCCCATTTACCCACCTTCCCTCACTCCGATTTTAGATCAGTTTGTTGAACAGAACATACCTGTTCTTCTTGTAGATACGGATGCCGCTTGGGAACATAAAACGGCTTATATTGGTACAGATAACTTTGATTTAGGGAAAAAAGCTGGGGCGTTATTAGGATCGGAACTGCATCCTGGTGATAAAGTCGCGATGATTGGAAGAGACGAATGCAAGGATTGTTCATATATAAATAGTCCGATTTCAAGCTTACGGATAAAAGGAGCTAAACTTAGCTTAGAGGCAATCGGAATCAACATTGTAGCAGAAAAAACAGATTTATCCAATAATCCAATCCTTATAAAAAAAGAAATAGAAGCGATATTACAAGAACACCCTGATCTAAAAGGAATCATGGCCACAAATGATATCATGGCCCTCTATGCATTTAAAGCAATGAAAAAATATAGACTAACCATACCGATCACAGGAGCGGATGGAACAACCAAAATGGTTGAATTAATCGAAGAAGAAACGTTACCAGGTTCTGTAACACAAAATCCTTACGATATGGGATATTTAAGCTCAAATGCTGCATTGAAAGTAATGAATGGAAAAACGGTTGAGAAGAACATTGACAGCGGTGTAGATATTATCATTAAGGAAAATGCCACACAAAAATTAGAATTTTTGAAAGACTTATTGAGGTAAATCTAAAAGCCCTTGAATTCTATGAAATTCAAGGGCTTTTCCACATTCCATCATACCTGCTTTTTTACGTTTACTTCCAAAGAATTGTTTAAAGAAATCTAATAAGATAGAAAAAAAAAGTGAAATAATGAGAAAAACATCCATGATACACGCTTTTATTGGATATGTTCCCGTTTTCAGCTGGATCAATGTTCTCCTCAAACTCACCACGATCTCCAAAGCGTGTTTTTTGAATAAAGAAATATTCTTTTACAATTTCTACTTCATCTGACAATGTAGTCGGCTTATCAATATCACCTAAATTATAGCGCAGTAAAGCCGAAACCGATGAAATTAAGTCGCTTGTTCTCTCCGCACCTTCAATATAGGCTGTTTTCGAGATCGTGTTTAACGTATTGAAAAGAAAATGAGGATTAATCTGATTTTGAAGGCTTCACAGTTCCATTTCTTTTAACAACTGTGCAAGTTTTGCCTTCTCCTCTATTTCTTTTACGGACTGCTGAATGTTTTTCTTCATTTGATTGAATGTTTTAGTTAAAAATGAAAGTTCATCTTTCGTTTTTAATGACCTTCATCTGTTTTACGTCTAGGCGTTTTAAGATCACCTTTGGATTCACTTTTTTTATGAATGCAAACTCAACCAAGTCGTTTAAGTATCTCTTTTTCAATCTTTGACCATGGAAGTAATTTTTTTAGACGTGCCATCATTTTCGTTCCTTTGCCGATTGGAAAGCGAAACTGTTTCTTTTTTTTAAGAGCAATAGTTGTAATAAGACTCGCTATTTCTTCTGGGTTTCCGAAAGATTTTTTCCCTGCTTCCACCTGTTCTTCTATTTTCATCATATAGCTGAAATATGGTGAAGAACGGTTCAGCGATTGCTCTGCTACCTTTTTTCCTGTTGTCCAAATGTTCGTTTTATATGAACCTGGCTCAATTACATACACATCAATACCAAATGGCTTTAATTCAAGCCTTAAACTTTCACTAAAGCCTTCGAGTGCAAATTTAGAAGATACGTAAGGCGATAATCCCGGAAATCCTATTAATCCACTAATGCTGCTCATGTTGATAATTGTACCGTTTTTCTGTTTTCGCATGATCGGAATAACTTTTTGTGTGACAGCAATAAGACCAAAGAAATTGGTTTCAAATTGTTCACGATATTGTTCGATTGGTATTTCTTCAACAAATCCAGCACCTGCATAGCCTGCATTATTCAGCAAAACATCCACCTGCCCTAACTCATCTAAAAAGAGGCCAAATTGATGGATGGATGTCTCTGAACACACATCGAGCTGATGATATTGGATCTGTTTTTCTACGCCTTTTTCTTTTGCCAATGATTGCAAATGTTCTTTTTTTTGTAAATTTCTCATCGCCGCAATCACATAAAATCCGCTTTCAGCAAGTTTAATCGCACTTAACAAACCAAACCCACTTGAAGCCCCAGTTACAATCGCTATTTTGTTAAACATTTTGTTTTCTCCTTATTACGATACACTTTTTCGATTCGGTGTTTGCCGTCGACAGAACTGCTCATTTATCATCCATGAGAAGATCTTTATTTTCGGTAAATGCCGGATAAATCTGAGGATGAAGGATACTCGCTATCTTATTTAACCCAATTAATAATCGAGGGGAAGGTCTGCAAAATAATGGTTCTTCTAATATATACAGCTGCTCGTTTTGAATGGCCTTCATCTCTTCTGCGTCTTTTCGCTTTAAGATTACCTTTGGATTCACTTTTTCTTTTTGCACCCCTACCCAAATCACGCAAATTACATCGGGATTTCTTTGTTTTATTTCTTCCCAATCTGTTTGCACACTTTCTTGCGCTTTATCTTCAAATAGATTTCGTCCCCCCGCAAGTTGGCTTATTTCAGTTAACCAATTATCTCTTCCAGGTGTAAAAATCGGTTTCGCCCACCATTCCCAATAAAGAGCTGCCGGCTTTTCTACCTGCTTTGATAAAGAATGATAGTTTTCAAGGATACGATTGTATTTTTTGAATACTTGTGTTGCTTTTTCATATGTATTTGTTGCCTGTCCAACAAACAATAAACTTTCGCCAACCTCTGTTAATGTTTTCGGATTAGGCACAATCACATATGGTATGCTGCGTTTTTTTAACTCTTCGATATTTCGTTCCATTCCGGGTACAGTGAGAGAGGCTAATACTAAATCAGGCTGTAATTCTTCTACTTTATCCATATCAATGTTTAAATCCGGACCTAATCTTGGCAGAGCGTTCACATCCTCCGGCCAATCTGAAAAGTCATCGACTCCGATAAGCGACGGAATCAATCCTAAATAACCTAATAGTTCTGTATTGCTTGGACAAATCGATATTAATCTCATCTTAAAACTCCCTTCACTTGTTCACTGTTAACTCAAATTAGATCTTTGCTGCCAGCTTGATGCTCTAAACATTTTTTAATCCAATTTTCAACCATCGCTGGACAAGAAGCAAAATGAAAGTGCGTGTAGCCAGCGACTACATTTTTTATAACATAGCCTTCCTTATTTAAACCTCCCATTCCTTTCGTTTCATACGCATATGGAATATTTTCTTCAGCAGGTTGAAAAGAGGAATAATGAAATTCATGGCCTTTTGCAGTTTGATTTTCTAAAATAAAGTTGTTATTTAGGCCGCTGATCTCTCTGTAGCCAAATCCTGCTAAATGGGACTGCATCTCGATGCTGCCGGGGATCACTCCTACCATTTCATACTTCTTCTTTTCCGTTGTTTCAATGGACTTCGTTAAATACATAAACCCGCCGCATTCAGCGAGTGTTGGTAAGCCGTTTTCAACCGCCTCCTTCACCGAGCGTTTTGCTTTTAACTTGCAGCTAAGCTCATGGGCAAATTCTTCTGGAAAACCGCCGCCTATGTAAAGACCATCAACATCTTCTGGGAGCTCCTCATCAGCTAGCGGCGAGAAATAAACAAGTTCCGATCCGTTTGCTTCTAAGATTTCTAGATTTTCAGGATAATAGAAATTAAACGCTGCATCTTTGGCGACAGCAATTTTAACGAAAGGCTCCTTTTTCTTTTTAAAAAGAGAGGCGGTTTCGTTTTCGGCTAACGGCTCGGCAAGGGATATTTCAAGAAGTTTGTTGAGATCAACCGTCTCAAGCACCAAATCTCCTAATATATCAAAAAACGGAGTGAGTTCTCCTCTTTCAATCGAAGGAACTAGTCCAAGATGTCTCTCAGGCATTTCAATGTCAAGTTCTCGTTTTAAATAACCAATCACAGGCACATTACATTCCTGTTCAATTGCTTTCTTGACAAGCTGAAAATGGCCTTCGCCGCCCACCTTATTGACGATCACAGCTGCAATATTTAGACCTTCTGCAAACAGTTGAAATCCTTTTACAACCGCCGCTGCACTTCTCGCCATGCTTTCACAATTGACAACAAGTAAAACTGGACTTTTCGTAATTATACTAATTTCAGCGGTACTTCCTTCATTTGTTTCCGGGCTTTTCCCATCAAAAAAGCCCATCACCCCTTCGATTACTGAAATATCTGCTCCGCGGCTGCCATGCGTAAAAATGTCCAACACCCGATTCTTTGTAAGCATCCAGCTGTCTAAATTACGAGAAGGTCGATGCGTTACAGCAGTATGATAAGAAGGATCAATATAATCAGGACCGCATTTAAAGCCCTGCACGGTTAATCCGCGCTTTTTTAGTGCTGCCATTAATCCAATTGTCAGCGTCGTTTTCCCAACACCGCTTCCCGTACCGGCAATTACAATGCGTCGTTCTACCAAATAAATCTCCACCTTTCTGAATAGGAATACATAAAAAAACACCTTCATATGCAGAAAGCGGCCATCGCTTAAAACTATGTAACTTATAAACAGTTCATAATAGGATGTCTACTTCCATTGAATTTGATATCTAAATCGTACTCTATTTTATGAAAATTTAATATCTTTTTTATAAAAAAGCGGTCACAACGATTTTACTATATACGTTCAACTTAAAGATTCGGCATTTAAACATGGACGGGTTGATTTTGACTCATCTGTGCGAAAAAAAACGTAAAGAGGTGATCGTCACTTGTTGAAGTTAACAAGCTGACAACACCTCTTTCGTAAAAACACCGATTTACCAATACTCCCAATAATAAATCGCACTTGTTAAAATGCTGATAATGAAATAAAGCTTTGCTGCTTCAAAGATAAATACACGACTGTTTTCTTCTTCCTCTATTTGATCAACTCCAGCAGCAGAATACGTATTAGATTCGGTTTTTAACAATAAAAATGACGCAAGAAAGAAGAGGAATGCTGTAATAAAAAAGAGTTCAAAAAAACTTTTACCAATCATTCCAGCAAGACTGAACGTGACAAGTCCTTCAACAACAAGCGTTATAATCATCAGCTTTTTTTTCATCGTATCACCACTGTTTTTTTATTTATTTGGAAACTGTATTCATGTTTGCCGCCTTTACCTGCTCATCAGCATGATAAGAAGAACGAACGAGCGGTCCTGCCTCACAATGACTAAATCCTTTTGAAAGCGCAATTTCCTTTAGTTCATTAAATTCTTCCGGGCTCCAATATTTTTGTACATTTAAATGGCGTTTTGTCGGCTGTAAATATTGGCCGATTGTCATAATATCAACATTATTTGCCCTCAGATCATCCATCGTTTCAATAATTTCTTCTTTTGTTTCACCAAGACCGATCATAATACTCGATTTTGTCGGAGCAGCTGGACTCATCTCTTTAGCACGCCGTAAAAATTCAAGTGAACGCTCATATGTGGCACGTGCGCGAATTCTCGGAGTTAACCGGCGAATCGTTTCAATATTATGATTTAAAATATCCGGCTTTGCATCCATTAATGTTTTTAAGTTCTCATAATCACCGTTCATATCTGAAGGCAGCACTTCAATACTGCAAAACGGATTGCGCTTTCGTACTGCACGAACCGTTTCAGCAAAAACTTGCGCACCACCTCTCTTTAAGTCATCTCGGGCAACCGCTGTAATGACAACGTGTTTTAAATTCATTTGTTCAACAGATTCAGCTACACGTGCAGGCTCCTGCCAATCAAGTTCTGTCGGAAGTCCGGTTTTAACGGCACAAAAGCGGCAGGCACGTGTGCAAACTCCGCCTAAAATCATAAATGTAGCGGTTCTTCTTACGGCCCAGCATTCATGGATATTCGGGCATTTTGCTTCTTCGCATACCGTATGAAGCTTTTTCTCACGCATCATTTTCTTTAAGCCTATGTAATTTTCATTCGTATTTAATTTAATCTTGAGCCATTCTGGTTTGCGAAGGTGTTCTTTTGTATGAGCCATCTCTACCACTCCTATATTGTATTTACATCGATTTTTTCTCTAACGTTTCTTCTCCTTTTGCAAGTCTTTCTTCTTCACGCTTCTTTTCAAGAAAATGCTTCGTTTCGGCAACAACTACGCCTGATAAAGCTAATAAACCAATTAAATTCGGAATTGCCATTAAGCCGTTTGCAAGATCGGCTAAGTTCCAAACAACCGTTAAAGGAAGCGTTGAACCAATAAATACTGCAATTACGAATAAAATACGATAAAACTTCACCGCTCCTGTAGAGTTTTTAAATAGATAAGAAAAACATTTTTCTCCGTAATATGACCAACCAAGTACCGTTGAATAAGCAAAGAAGATAAGACCAATTGAAACAATTAATGTGCCGGGTGTACCTAAAAATAGTCCAAATGTCGCGCTCGTTAATGCCGCTCCTTCCAGACCACTCTTATATAAATCCCCCATTACAAGCGCAATTCCAGTGATGGAACAAACAAGAATTGTATCAATAAATACTTGTGTCATCGATACGAGTGCTTGTCTTCCTGGATAATCCGTTTTCGCGGCTGCAGCGGCAATTGGAGCTGAACCTAAACCTGCTTCATTTGAGAACACCCCTCTTGCTACTCCATATCGAATTACCGCACCAACTGCCCCCCCCAGCAGCTGCTTGTCCTGAAAATGCATCGCTCATAATAAGCATAATCGCCTCTGGTACAAGGGAAATATTCATAACGATAATAATAAGGCCTCCGAGTACATAAAAGGCTGCCATGAGCGGGACGAAAAGTGCAGCAACGCGCCCAATGTTTTTTACTCCTCCTAAAATAACAAGTGCTGTTAAAATGGTTAACACAGCTCCTGTAACAATTGGGGAAACATTAAATGTCTCCATAACTTCTGCAACAGAATTTGTTTGTACCATATTGCCAATACCAAATGCCGCAACAGAACCGAATACAGCAAACGAAACAGCAAGCCATTTCAAACCGAGTCCTTTTTCAATATAGTACATCGGTCCTCCCGCCATTTCACCATTCTTTGTTTCCACCCGAAACTTTACTGCTAAGATTGCTTCAGCGTATTTTGTGGCCATCCCAAATAGTGCTGTAAGCCACATCCAAAAAATAGCACCCGGACCACCAAGCACAACTGCTGTTGCAACACCAGCAATATTTCCAGTTCCGATTGTTGCCGCAAGGGCTGTCATTAATGCTTGATAATGGGATATATCGCCTTTTTCCCCCTTTGACGAACTGTCTTTCTGCTTACCAAACGCTAATTTAAGTGAATAAGGCAGCATCGAAAATTGTAAAAATGATAATCGAAATGTTAAATAAACACCTGTTCCTACTAATAAGATTAATAAAGGCGGACCCCACACAATTGAACTAATTTTTGCAATCATATCCATCAACTTTCCTCCTTATGTATTTTTAGATTGATTTGTGGACATTGTGTTGAATTCTCAAGGTGAATTTATAAGTGATGCCATCCTGAATGAAACTAATCGCTTATAAACCAAATTTCATACAGGTTAGCTTTTTAAAAAATACAACCTTATCTTTACCGCTTCTCTTCACACGTCATTTTCACTTTTCAACCCGCTATATAAGTAAACGTTTTCAATTGTGTGCAGTCTTGTTAGAAATGGAATTTATTGAATAGGGAAACGGAATGGAAAACTCTTTCCATTCCGTATATTTAATTTTACAATTTCACAGCTTCTTTTTGCGGTGCTTCTTCTCTTGTATAACGAAGGACCGGCTGTCTTGCCGCTTTTACTTCATCAAGTCGATTAATGATCGTTGTATGCGGGGCAGATAAAACGATCTCAGGGTTTTCTTCGACTTCTTTAGCAATTTGGATCATAACATCGCTGAATGCATCAAGCGTTTCTTTAGATTCCGTTTCAGTTGGCTCAATCATCATGCATTCCTCTACATTTAAAGGGAAATAAATAGTCGGCGGATGGTAACCAAAGTCTAACAAACGTTTCGCGATATCAAGCGTTCTTACGCCAAGCTTTTTCTGTCTGGAGCCGGATAAAACAAATTCATGTTTACACACCTGCTTGTATGGCGCTTCAAAATAAGGCTCAAGCTTTTTACGAAGATAATTGGCATGCAGCACAGCGCTTTCTGATACTTCGCGCAAACCTTCTGGACCCATCGTACGAATATAAGTGTAAGCGCGTACAAGAATGCCGAAGTTTCCGTAATAGCCTTTTACGCGTCCAATCGACTGCGGATGATTAAAGCTTATACTATAGTTCTCATTGTCTTTTTCAATACGCGGTACCGGTAAGTATGGGATTAATTCTTTTTTCACGCCAACAGGACCAGCACCCGGGCCTCCTCCGCCGTGCGGTGTTGTAAAGGTTTTATGAAGATTTAAGTGAACAATGTCAAAGCCCATTTTCCCTGGCGTTGTTTTTCCTAAAATTGCGTTAGCATTGGCACCATCATAATATAAGAGGCCGCCTGCTTCATGAACAACACGGGCAATTTCAACGATTTCTTTTTCAAACAAACCAAGTGTATTCGGATTTGTCAGCATTAAAGCTGCCGTATTAGAATCAACATGTTTCTTTAACTCTTCTAAATCAACTAAACCATCTTGATTGGAAGGAATTGTAACGGTATCAAATCCGGCAACTGCGGCACTCGCTGGGTTTGTACCGTGCGCTGAGTCAGGGACAAGTACTTTCTTTCTCGTTTCACCTTTTGCTTCAAGATAAGCCTTCACCATCATCAGCCCTGTCCATTCGCCTTGAGCACCTGCGGATGGCTGAAGGGTGACCGCATCCATGCCGGTAATTTCAGCAAGATCTTCTTGTAATTCATATAAAAGCTTTAATGCTCCTTGCGCCGTTTCAGCAGGCTGATACGGATGAATCCGGCTAAATCCATCGTAACGAGCAACATCTTCATTAATTTTCGGATTGTATTTCATCGTACAAGAACCAAGCGGATAAAAGCCGTTATCAATGCCATGATTTTTATTGGAAAGTGCAGTGTAGTGACGGACAAGCTGAAGCTCAGATACTTCAGGAAGCTCTGCCGGCACGGAACGAATCAAATGCTTGGGAAGCTTATCGCTTAAATTCACTTTCTCAACATCACTTGGCGGAAGACTTGCGCCCACTCGTCCTGGACGGCTGCTTTCAAAAATTAATTCATTATGCTCAACCATTTACGATCGCCTCCAATGTCTCAACAAATTTATCGATTTCTTCTTTTGTGCGCTGCTCTGTTACCGCAATCAGCATATGATTAGAAAATGCGTAGTCATTTTCTAAACTAAAGCCGCCAATCATACCTGCTTCTAGCAGCTTTTCATTTACGATTTTCACATAAAGCGGCAGTTCTACAACAAATTCATTGAAAAATGGTGCTTCATTACCAACAATAAAGCCTTTTTCTTGTAAACGTTTTGCCATATAATCGGCTTTTTCAACGTTAAGCTGAGCCATTTCGCGAATGCCGTGCTTGCCTAGCGCTGACATGCAAACTGCAGAGGCAAGCGCATTTAATGCTTGGTTTGAACAAATATTTGATAAAGCTTTATCACGGCGAATATGCTGTTCGCGCGCTTGTAATGTTAAAACAAAGCCGCGGCGTCCTTCTTCATCTGTCGTCTGCCCTACAATACGACCTGGAACTTTACGCATATATTTTTTACGAACGGCAAAATATCCGCAGTGCGGGCCGCCAAATGACATCGGCACACCTAATGGCTGCATATCACCTACAACAATGTCTGCTCCTAAGTTACCTGGGGATTCAAGCAGCGCAAGCGCTAATGGATTTGCGCTTACAATCAGCATCGCTTTATGAGCATCTGCAATCTTTTTAATTTCAGCTAAATCTTCAATCGAGCCGAAAAAGTTTGGATACTGCACAATAACAGCTGCTGTGTCGCTGGAAATTTGCGATTTTAATTTTTCTAAATCGGTAATCTCAGAAACTAGCTCAATTTCTTCAACGTGATAGCCTGGTCCGTTTGCGACTGTTTTTAAAATCGAGCGTGATTCCGGATGAACCGCTTTTGAAACAAGTACTTTTTGTTTACGTGAGGCTGACACGGCGAGTGATGCCGCTTCAGCTAGTGCTGTAAAGCCGTCATACATTGAAGAGTTTGCGACATCCATTCCTGTTAGCTCACAAACCATTGTTTGAAATTCAAAAATAGCCTGCAGCTCGCCTTGACTAATTTCCGGCTGATAAGGTGTATATGCTGTGTAAAACTCTGAGCGTGAAATCATATGATTCACCACACTTGGAATGTAATGATCATATGTACCTGCTCCTAAAAAAATGGGATATTGGTTTGCATTTTTATTAAGTGATGCGAGTTTCTGCATCTGTTTTACTAAGAGCGGTTCAGGAACAGCCGCCGGAATGTTAAGTTCGCCCTCTAAGCGAATACTTTCCGGCAAATCTTCAAACAGCTCATCTGTTGAGGAAATATTTAAAAAGGAAAGCATCTCCTTTTTATCCTGTTCTGTATCAGGAAGATATCTGTAAGTTGTCGTCATCTTACTCCGCTCCTTCATCAATAAATGCTTGATACTCTTCATCATTCATTAGTGACGCTAACTCCTCTGGATGTGACAATTCAATTTCAACTAACCAGCCTGCCTTGTAAGGATCTTCGTTAATCACTTCAGGAGCGTCTTCTAACTCTTCGTTTACGTTCACAACCGTTCCAGATACCGGTGTATAAATTTCTGACACCGCTTTTACAGATTCAATCGAGCCCATTGTGTCGTCAGCGGTTACTTCATCGCCAACTTCCGGATTTTCAACAAAAACAATATCGCCTAACTGCTTTTGTGCGTATTCTGAAATACCAATTCGAACTTTATTGCCTTCTAATTGTAATACCCATTCATGTTCCTTGCTGTATCGTAAATTTGCTGTTGCATTTGCCATTGTTCTTCTCTCCCTTTATAGTATTTTAATAGTTTGTTAGTCTTTTTTATAAAATGGTGCTTTCACAACAACTGCGTCAATTTTTTTCTTTCGTACTTCAATTTTAAGAGGCGTTCCAATTTCTGCGTATTCTGCTTTCACAAGCGCAAGTCCGACACTTTTCTTTAAGGTTGGTGAATGAGTCCCTGATGTAATAAAGCCGATGTCTTCTTCTGTTTCAGAAAGAACCGGATAACCGTGCCGAGGAATGCCGCGCCCTGTTACTTCAATACCGACTAATTTACGTGTTAATCCTTGCTCTCTTTGCGCTTGAAGCACTTCTTTTCCGACGAAATCGCTTTCTTTTTTCGTTTTTACACAAAAGCCGATGCCTGCTTCAAGTGGGCTAATGTCTTTTGTAAGCTCCTGACCGTAGAGCGCAAGACGTGCTTCCAAGCGAAGGGTATCACGCGCGCCAAGTCCGCACGGTTTTAAGCCGTCTTCTTCTCCAGCTTCTAAAAGCTTATCCCAAAGCTCAGCTGCATTTTCCCCATCTAAATAAAGCTCAAAACCGTCTTCTCCTGTATAACCGGTACGTGAAACAAGAACATGTTGAATACCCGCAACCGTTACATGTTGTTTAAACTTAAAAAAGCCAATTTCTGATAAATTCGTATCGGTTAGCTTTTGTAAGATCGCTTCTGCCTTTGGTCCCTGTAGGGCAAGCTGCGCTGTTTCACTAGAAATATTTTTAAGTGTGACGTTTCCTTTTAGATTTTCTTTCATCCACTTCACATCTTTTTCAATGTTGGAAGCATTAATCACGAGTAAATATTTTTCTTCAGCTAACTTGTAAACGAGTAAATCATCAACTGTCCCGCCATCCGGATAGCACATTGCCGTATAGTGTGCTTGATCGATTGCTAGTTTTGTAACATCATTTGTAACAAGATAATCAATCGCACATTCTGCATCTTTTCCTTCAATAAGCACTTCGCCCATGTGCGACACATCGAACAAACCTGCTTTATTTCTTACGGCTTCATGTTCTTCGATAATGCTTGAAAATTGTACCGGCAGTTCCCAGCCTCCAAAGTCAATCACCTTGGCTCTATACTTTTTATACGTATCAAAAAGCGGTGTACGCTTTAATACTGTTTCAGTCTCCATTCCGATTCCTCCAACATTATGATTTCTTTTTTTAGAAAAGCGTAAGCGCCTTGCTTATCCCCGATAAGCAAATGTTCTTACAACGAAAAGGTGCTTTTTACCTTTACGTTGTAAGGTTATTTGACTCGAGGGGATAGGCGCTGAAGCTGGACATTAACATTAACCTTATACTTTCTTATTCTTAAATAAACGCTCTTTTACTTTTTGTCCGGTTTCTGTCATCGCAAGCCCGCCAAGTGATGTTTCTCTCAGGGTTCGCGGCATATCTTTTCCCACCTTGTACATCGCTTCAATCACTTCATCACACGGAATTCTGCTTTCAATGCCGGCAAGCGCTAAATCAGCGGCGGAAAAGGCAATCGATGTGCCAATTACATTTCGTTTAATACAAGGAACCTCGACAAGACCTGCAACAGGATCACAGACAAGTCCGAGCAGTGATTTCATCGCAATTGCTGTCGCATGAACAGCCTGCTTTGGTGTACCGCCTTTTAATTCAACAATCGTCCCTGCTGCCATCGCTGCTGCTGAACCGACTTCTGCTTGACATCCGCCTGCTGCGCCTGAAATAAACGAACGATTTGCAATTACATAGCCGAGCGCACTCGCTGTAAAAAGACCCATCACGAGCTCTTTAAACGGTGTGTTGTCATTTTTATGAAGCGAAAACAATACACCCGGTAAAATCCCGGCAGCTCCTGCTGTTGGTGTTGCGACAATAACACCCATTCTGGCGTTACTTTCAGAAGTTGCGAGTGAAAATGTCATCGCATTGCTAATATAAGAACCTGACAGGGCTTTACCGCTTTTCACATAGTCATTCATTTTAACAGCGTCACCGCCAGAAATACCGCTCGGCGCTTCAGAAGCGTCTGCTTTCCCTTGATCGACCGCTTCTTTCATTTTTAAAAGGCGTTCTTCCATCATTGCAACAATCGTTTCTTGATCTTTTCCTGATTTCTCGGCTTCCATTATCAGCATGATTTCACCGATCGTTTTTTGTTTCTCGTCGCAAATCTGAATAAGTTCTTTCATTGATCCGATATCCATTACGCACCAACCATTTCCTGAAGTTTATATGGACGATAACGATTTGCAAGCTCAGTCATGTTATCACTTGTACTTAAGCGAATATCGGTCATTTCATCATTGATCATAAAGATTTTTGATAATCCGCCGCCAAGCGAGGCACCGCCAACTGTCACAACGCGCTCTCCTCGCTCTGCTTTGATAACCGCTGTGTTCGGATGTTGAAAGTATGGACAAGTTTCTTCGAGTTTAAATTGATACGTAAGCTCATACTGTTTTGTTAACTGCAGCGAGTATTTAATCCGCGCATCATTTGTGTTCATTCCGAGCAGTCCGCCAAGAAGTGCTTTATTTGTTCCGTGTCCTTCATAGGTTTCGGCAAATGAATCATAGAAAATAATATTCGCTTTTTCAGGGCATCCCCCTAACAGTTCATGGACGAACTTTCCGATTGAGACAACGCCTGCCGTATGTGAGCTTGATGGACCTACCATAATCGGGCCGATAATATCAAAACAGCTTTGAAACTCCATCATCATGCTCCTTTCTTAAACAGCTGCAGTTTGCTGAAATAATGGATACGATTCACAAATCGCTTTTGTTATTTCTTTTGCCTTTCTAAGTGTGCTTTCCTCTTCATTGCTCTTAAGCACAGATGCTATGACTTCACCGATTTTTACCATATCTTCCTGCTTCATGCCGCGTGTTGTCAGTGCCGCTGTTCCCATGCGAATTCCGCTTGTAACAAACGGACTTTCAGGATCATATGGAATCGTATTTTTATTAACCGTAATGCCTGCTTTTTCGAGGAGGTGTTCGGCTTCTTTTCCGGTAAGATTCCACGGACGAACATCTAACAGCACAATATGATTATCCGTGCCCCCGGAAACAAGGGCTGCTCCTTCTTTTAACAGCGTATCACCGAGTGTTTTCGCATTTTCGATCACCTGCTGTGCATAATCTGTAAAGCTCGGCTGCAGTGCTTCCTTAAATGAAACAGCTTTTGCAGCAATAATGTGCATTAACGGACCGCCTTGGAGACCTGGAAAAACAGCTTTATTAATTTTTTTAATGATGTCTTCATCATTTGTTAAGACGATGCCGCCGCGCGGTCCTCGTAATGTTTTATGCGTTGTACTTGTTACAACGTGAGCGTGCGGTACGGGTGATGGATGAAGTCCTGCAGCGACAAGGCCTGCAATATGAGCCATATCAACCATTAACAGTGCGCCAATTTTGTCGGCGATTTCTCGAAAACGCTTAAAGTCAATCACACGCGGGTAGGCGCTTGCACCGGCAATAATAAGTTTCGGCTTTTCCTTTAAGGCCGTTTTTTCCACTTCCTCATAATCGATTAAGTGGTTATCTTCTCGTACACCGTATGACACAACATCAAACCATTTTCCAGAAATGCTGACCGGACTTCCGTGTGTTAAATGACCGCCGTGCGATAAATTCATGCCCATTACTTTATCACCAGGCTGAAGCAGTGCGTAAAAGACAGCCATATTCGCCTGTGCGCCTGAGTGCGGCTGCACATTAGCGTATTTTGCATCAAACAGCTTTGTAAGGCGTTCGATCGCTGTTTTCTCGGCCACATCTACAAATTCACATCCACCGTAGTAACGTTTACCGGGATAACCTTCTGCATACTTATTGGTCATCACGCTTCCCATCGCTTCTAATACATCGGAACTAACAAAGTTTTCTGAAGCAATTAGTTCGAGCGTTTCATGCTGACGCTTCTCCTCCTGTTGAATCGCTTCAAAAATTGTTGAGTCATTGTGCTGCAAACTCATGTTTTGCCCTCCTTAAACATTTTTAGCATCTCTTGAAAATCACGATAGTGTATTCCTATCACCATTCCGCTTCCCTTTTCTGCACGCAAAAAAGGACAGAGAAGGGTAGCGTTTCTCCCCTTCTCTGTCCTTTTTACCTGAGAGTTTAACTCCATGATCGTCCATGAAGTCTTCCCCTTTGGTGGCGTAGTTAACTATGTATTCCTGCTGCTTACGCGCTCTCCAGAGATGCGTCCAGTTATGGTTCCTCCTACCTGAGAGATTTGTTCCAAGGGTCTTTTTGGAACTTGCTCCTTCGGCGGCGGCTTACTTCCGCGCTCTCCCACAACCGTCATCCGCTCACTATTTAATTATTGTTAGTTTTAGAATAATCTACGAAAATATGAAAGTCAAGATGTTTTTTGTAAGCGCTTTAACCGGTGTTATTTCAATATTAAAAAACAATTGTTTTATTGCCGTAAACAAGAACTTTATCTTCAATATGCCAAGATACTGCCTGTGCGAGCACCATTTTTTCAATATGCCGGCCTGCGATTTTTAAATCTTCTGCCGAATAGCGGTGATTGACTCTTTGCACATCCTGCTCAATAATCGGTCCTTCGTCAAGATCATTCGTTACATAGTGAGCAGTCGCACCAATTAATTTTACGCCGCGGTTAAAGGCGCGTACATAAGGATTTGCCCCAACAAAGGCCGGTAAAAAGGAATGATGGATGTTGATGATTTGCTCGCGGTATTTAGAAATAAACTCTGGCGACAAAATTTGCATATAACGGGCAAGCACAATGAAATCAACTTTTCCATCAAGCAGTTCAAGCGTTTTTCGCTCTGCTTCTTCTTTCGTCTCATGTGTTAACGGAATATGATAATACGGAATGCCATACGCTTCAACTTCTTTTCTTAAATCAGGATGATTGCTGATCACCATCGCAATATCCACATCGATTTCTTTTGATTTCCAGCGCCAAATAAGTTCTGTCAAACAATGATTCGTTTTCGACACAAAGATTGCCATTCTTTTTCGTTGTTTACTATTGCTTAAACGGTATTCGAGTGAGTGTTTCTCTGATAAATTTACTAAATTGTCTTCAATTTTTTGATAAGAAGTCTCAAAATCTTCTAATTCA
This sequence comes from Bacillus taeanensis, assembly GCF_003318295.1. Classification (GTDB taxonomy): domain Bacteria; phylum Bacillota; class Bacilli; order Bacillales; family UBA6769; genus Maribacillus; species Maribacillus taeanensis. The sequence continues at coordinate 41,020 of NZ_QOCW01000020.1, read as the reverse complement.
AATTCAATACGCATAAAAAACATTCCATCTCTAGGGTCGGTTGTATGCTGATCAAAATGGACGATATTTGCTTTATGTTCTAATAAAAAATGTGAAACAGCTGAAATAATCCCAGGTTTTTCAGGACATGTAATTAATAATCTTACACGGTTTTTATCAGATCGCAGTGACATTGTTTTTTCCCCCATTTTAAATAATTTCAATTGCACAGTCAGAAGATTCATAGCTTTCGCCAACTAAAAAGCCGAGTTCAGACGTATAATCAATGTTTGTTTCTTCTGTTAAATAACGCTTTGTAAAACGGTCAATTCTAATTTGGATCCCCTCATGTTCAATGATGGTATCACCGCGTCTTGCTTCAGTAAAAACAAGTGAGAATTTCACACTAAGTCCGCAGCCTCCAGCTAAATCGGCATCAATGCGCGGAAATTGTTCCTCTTTTAAATTCATTGCTTTCAACTGAGTCAATGCTGAATTTGTTAATGTAATGACCATGTCCTCTTCTCCTTCCACCTGTATATTTTTCTATTTTCGCACGCAAAAAAGGACAGAAAAGGGCAGCAGTTTCCTGCTCCCTTCTCTGTCCTTGTACCTGAGAGATTAACTCTTAAATGATATGAGTCTTCCCCTTTGGTGGCGTACTCGTTTACGCGCTCTCCAGAGTTGCGTCCAGTTGTGGTTCCATCTACCTGAGAGATTTGTTTCAAGGGTTTTTTTGAAACTTGCTCCTTCGGTGGCGTTTGCAATGCACTCTCCCACAACGATCATTCGCTTATGTACAATTGTTATTTTTAGAATAATACCTAAAAAAATGAAAGTCAATTGTTTTTTTAAAGCGGTTACAAACAAAAAAGTGAAAAATTCTACCGCCCAGGAAATACAAAGGTCTCTTTTAAATGGCACGCCAGCTGTATTTTCAGAGAGTCTTTCGGATCGTTTAAATTTAATTGCAGTAATTCTTCAATTTTTTTCAAACGCTGATAAAGTGTATTAATGTGAATATGAAGATGATTTGCTGTTTCATTAACCGATTTATTTAACTCAATATACGTTAAAAGAGTTAATTCCAACTGATTTTTCTTTGCTCTTGTTGTATGTAAAGGCTTAAAGAAGTCTTCTAGAAATTCTTGTATTTCATTTGTATCCTGATTAATAAACAAGCGATTTACACCAATGCTTTCATACGCAATGATACCTGTCTCTTTTTTATTAATCATATACACCGCTGCTTTTTTTGCTTCATAATAGCTTTTCGCAATATGATGTGCTCCCTGTTTACTGGAACCAATTCCTCCATATAACAAACCATCATGACTGCTTGTCCACGTATTAATAATGGTTTTAAGTTCCTTTATTATACCTGTTAATACGGAACGAGCTGTTAATGAACCGAGAAAAATGATTTTATTATGAAAACCATAAATAAGGTTTACAGCTGAAACTTTCTTTTTAATTAAAGAGATGATGCTGTGAATGTCCGCTTCAAGCTTATGAAAATCTTTATAATTCACAAGCTCAACAACGCCGGCAAAAAAATAGGAAGCCGGATCAAGGTTAAATTCTTTTCGCTTTGCTATTAACAACTGAGGTTCTTTACTTTCAATCAATTCATTAAAAAATTCATGTGTTTTCTTATAATAAATTTCTTCTAATGTATGTTTTTTGACAAGCTCAAGAGCAAGTATCGCCCCGCCCTGCTCGATAATCATTTTGTTAATAAAAGAAAGAGCATGAATCGAATGAAATACAAAACAACCGAGAAAAACCGAACCATTTACAATCGGATAAAGGTAATAATGTTCAATATTTGTTTGACACATCTCAATAGTCGTTAAGCCATTTTCCTTCTTCACTATCTGTAATATTTCTTCTGCATGAAAAGGTGCCTTTTGAGTTTCTTTGCTGTGATACCATTCATTTTCCACATAATCAAAAAATGAAATTTTATTGTTCATCATTCTGCTAATCTCTTTCACAATCGGTGGGATCCCCTTATTCTGCAAGGAAAGCTTAATAAGTGTTTCGTGGACTTCATTTCTATTTGAAAGCTCCTGCAATCTTTCTTTTACCTCTGTATAAAGACGGGCGTTTTGAATGGCTACTGCAGCTTGAGAAGCAAATCCCTGCAGTAGCCGTAAATCCGCTTCCGTAAATTTTCCGTTTGTATTAAATTGGTGAATCGTCATCACACCAATTCGCTTCGTTCCAATCGATACCGGTACACTTACAAGAGCATGTACACTTTTATTTTTAATTGAAGCATTTAATATTACTAGATTTTCTTTAGATATCTCGTTTTCTTCCACACTTTTATAAATTTCATCCTTTGAATGATAGATAAGCGGCTCACCAACTTCATAAACCATGCCCGTAATAGATTCTCCTGGTTTTATCTTAAACAACTCCATTTCAGGACCAAATCCAACCGCAGCTTTAGGTACTAACCGCTCTTCTTCATCATCATAAAGTTGAAGAAACCCCGCATTTGCCGTTGGTATGACTGACAATGCGTTTTTTACTATTTTTTTTAATAACTCATCCACCACAAGTGACGAAGAAACAGATCGAATGCTGTCAATGACTGTATTTAATTCAACATCTTTTGTTTGCATTAAGTTTTTTGTGTAAAAAAGGTCAAACCCGATAAATAAATAATCTAAATCGTGCTTAGTTAAAGGAAAAGCGTCCCTAGAGCGAAGCAGGACAGAATAGCCGGATGAATATTGAAAGGAAATATACCTATTATCCCCTTCATAAAAAATATCGTACTTCTCGTCCTTATTACTTGTTAATACATTTATATTTACCTCTTCCATCTCTCCTTTTGCATAAATAAGTCGGTAAGATGTATCGTTTGGATCCTGCATCCATATTTCATAGGATACCTCGTTACATAGATCATTTAAAAAAGCGACAACAGGTTTTATTGCTTCCATTACCAGCTTCCACCCTTCTCCTATATAAGATATTCCATTTTTCATACTCTATATATGTAATATATTACATTGTTTTACCTTTAACAATGCCTTAACATTATAAATAATCAGAAAATAAAGTCTTTTAAAAATCAACAAAATAAGGATGCAAAAAATGAAGGCTCTTTCTATAAGGGATGATAATTAAAAATACGAAATGATTACAACGTTCTCTATCAACAAAAATTTTTATAGAAAATTTTAAAAGGGGGAATTTTATTTTGGAAAAAGTAATGCAAACGGCAAATAGCTTTCCACTTTGGATTTTTGCTTCACTTGTCGCTGCAGTCGTTATTTTTCAAGCGATTATTTTTATGAGACTAGCCTCAAAAGCAAGTTCGTCTGTCGGCATGACTGCAGGAGAAGTGAAATCCGCAATAAGAGCCGGCGCGATTAGCTCTTTAGGTCCTTCGTTAGCAATTGTTGTGGTTGCAATTTCCTTTATGGCACTCGTTGGCAATCCTGTGACGTTAATGCGAATCGGGATTATCGGCTCTGCCGCAATTGAAACGGTCGGGGCAAGCATTGGTTCAAAAGCTGCCGGCGCTGATTTAGGTTCCGCTGATTATACGGTACAAGCTTTTACCGCTGCAGTTTGGGTAATGTGCCTTGGGGGAATGGGCTGGCTGTTATTTACGGCCTTATTTACAAAATCACTCGGAAAACTACAGCAAAAAGCAGCTTCAAACAGTAAAAATGTCAGCCTATTAAATACAATTTCTATTGCGGCGATGGTTGGGGCTTTCGGTTATCTCGGAGGCAGCGAAATGGTAAAAGGAAGAAGTGAATTTATCGTATTAATCGTTTCATTTCTCGTTATGCCGCTTATAATCATGGCTGCAAATAAGCTGAATGTAACTTGGTTAAAAGAATGGTCATTAGGTCTCGTTATTATTGTCGGATTAGTTGTCGGCTACTTTATTTCTTAAAGAAGAAAGGCAGGAGAAGTGCAATGTCAGTAAATAAAGAACAAAAAGATCTCACGTTCAGTGCTCCCTTGACCGAAACAGCGCCAATATCCACTGCTCAAGCAATTAATTTTGAGACCTATCACCTGAAATCTCATTTTTGGGGCCGCTTAACGATTTGGACGATTATTATTTTAACGTTACTCGTTCCTCTTTATCTGTCGTTTGGACTTGGTTTTCATCCTGGCTGGTCAGCGATTATTTCCGGATTTACTGCTTATGCTTCCATTGTTATGTTTGTTTGGGTTCTTGAACCGATTAGTTATTATCCGATTTTAGGTGTTTCCGGAACATATCTTGCCTTTTTAACTGGGAATATTGGAAACATGTGTCTTCCGTGCGCCTCTGTTGCCCAAAGCGTAGTCGGTGCAGAACCTGGGACGAAAAAAGGTGAAATTACAGCATCGCTAGCAATTGCTACTGCTTCTCTTGTGAATATTATTATTCTTATCGCTGTTATACTAAGCGGGTCTTACTTAATTTCCTTGTTTCCACAGTCGGTATTAGAAAACTTCCGCTTCGTTCTTCCTGCCATATTCGGAGGAGTAATTGCACAGTTTGCTGTTAAAAAACCTTTATTCGGAGCAGTTGGAATTGCTTTTGGACTATTTGTCAATCTCGGTCCGGTCCCCCGCGCCTTTCAAACTTTTTTATGTATCCTCGGCACCGTTGTAGTTTGTATCCTTTTAGAAAAAATGAAAAAACAGAAAGAACATGCCTAATTTTTATTATTAATGGAGGAATAACATGAGTAAAGAAACACTGCTGCAGTGGATGACTGCAAATGAAACTAAATTTACTGCAATGGCTCAAAAAATTTGGGAACACCCTGAAGTGGCTTATGAAGAAAACTATGCAAGTAAATTACAGAAAGTAAAATTAAAAGAAGAAGGCTTTAGCATTCAGTCCTCGATTGGAAGCATACCTACTGCATTTGTTGCTGAATACGGCTCTGGAAAACCGATCATCGGAATATTAGGAGAATTTGATGCATTACCCGGACTTTCCCAAACAGTGAATATAGTGCAGGAACAAGCTGTATCAAATGGTCCCGGACATGGATGTGGACACAACTTATTAGGAACCGCCGGTGTTGAAGCTGTGATCGCTTTAAAAAAAGTGATGAATGACCATCACTTAAACGGAACGATTCGTTATTACGGCTGTCCGGCTGAGGAAGTGCTGTCAGGAAAAACGTATATGGCTAAAGAAGGCGTTTTTGATGATTTAGACTGTGCGTTAACGTGGCATCCATGGACATCAAATTTCGTTTTACATAAGAGCATGCAGTCTGCCGTATCAATTAAATATCATTTTAAAGGAACACCGACACATGCGGCGGCCTCGCCTCATGCCGGAAGAAGTGCGCTTGATGCTGTTGAGCTTATGAATGTTGGCTCAAATTATTTACGTGAACATATTGTCGATGGCGCACGCATTCATTATGTAACTACAAATGGCGGCCTTTCTCCAAATATTGTCCCTGAGCATGCTAGTGTGTGGTACTATTTACGGGCTGCGACGAAAGAACAAGTTGATGATATGCTTAGAAGAGTCGAAAAAATTGCCCAAGGTGCGGCACTTATGACTGAAACAGAAGTACGCTCGGAAATTGAGGCATTTCCTTATAACACCCTGCCAAATGATCCTTTAAATGAAATAATGTTTGATAATATGAAATGTGCAAACTCCTTACATTTTACGAATGAAGAAAAAAAATGGGCTGAAGCGTTAGTGAAAACGATCGATCCTGCGATTGTAAAAGCAGCAAATGAAACTGAAAAGGAGCTTCTTTCTTCCTCTTACCAAAACGATACAAGCACGAAAGGAAAATCAATGAGCGGCTCGACTGACGTTGGCGATGTAAGCTGGATTACACCAACTGCAACTGTTATGACAACATGCGCCCCTACTGGCGTTCAGCTCCATACATGGCAGGCCACAGCGTCATTTGGTTCATCAATCGGCTTTAAAGGGATGCATCTAGCAGCTCAAACGATGGCACTTTCCGCGTATGACTTGTTAATCAATAAAGACGATGTTTTAAATAAAGCAAAAGAGGAATTTAAAATACGTACAGAAGGAAAGCCGTATACTGCGGGGATTCCAGCAAAATTTAAACAAGCGGCTGAATTTCGTTAAATTAAACAATTTGTTAGTACATAAGACCTTAGTACAAGTTCTTTGTAATGGGGTCTTTTTTGTGCTAACTAAAAGGGGTGTCTCATTAGGGTCTGAATCTATGCTTTTGAGACAGCCCCTACTTTTTATTTAAAACTCTTTCTCAACCGCCAATTGAGGGTGACGCTGCTTTTTTGGTTTTGACGAGGAGAAAACTAGTAAGCCGATTCCAATGATCAGAAGCGAAATCCCAAACCAGGAAATAAAACTTAACTTCTCTCCTACTAAAAATACACCTAATAAGGCCGCTGTTAACGGTTCGGCTAAAGACAATGTGACCGCTGTTGATGACGGAACATTTCTCAACCCTTTCGCAAACAGAAAATAAGAAATTCCTGTTGTGACAATGCCAAGATGAAGACTGACGGCGATTCCTTGAAAGCTCATCATCCACGACATCTCATATAGGAATAAAAACGGCGATAAAAACAGGGCGCTTAATGTAAACACGACTGCAACAACCGATAATGAAGAATAGTTTCTTACGAGCTTTTCACTTACTAACGTATAGCTCGCAAATGATAACCCAGCCCCAAGCGCCATTAAAATACCCGCTGGCTCTATATTGACTGATTGTTTATTACTAAAAAGCATCAAACAGCCAAGTATTGATAAACCCGTCGAAACCCACCATACATTCGTCGGACGTTTTTTTAAGAAAAGCCATTCTAATACCCCTGATAAAATCGGCGCACTGCCAATCGCAATCACCGTTCCAACCGCCACTCCTGTCATTGTAACGGCTGAGAAAAATAACGGCTGATAAAAAGCCATACTTAACGCCGCTAATACCGTTGCTTTCATCGGCCAATTTTTTAAGTTTAACTGCCCTAGGATAAGCACTACAATTAATAACGAAAGCCCCCCTACTGCTAAGCGCGCCGCCCCAATCGCAATTGGATGGGCCGCCTCAGGAGCAAAGATCTGCGCTGTCCCCGTTGTTCCCCAAAGCATTGCGGCAAATAAAACGAAAAATGCTGAAAACTTACCTTTCATATTATCCACTCCATTTACAAAAGCATAAGCGCCTTGCTCCCCTATTAGCGAGAGTAGACGCTGAAGCTAGACATTAAAATTTGTTCTTTTTTAAAAGATAAAAAACCTTAAACCCATTATAGAAGAATACAAAAAATTCTTCTTTACAGATTTTAAGGTTCTTTTTATCTAAAATAAAGATTTCGATATTTTTGCGGCGGCATTCCCGCGCATTTTACAAACCACCTCGTAAACGAAGAGGAATTTTCAAAACCTAATTCTTCACTAATCGATGTGATCGGCCATGTTGTTTCTGTTAACAATCGCTTCGCCTCATTAAAACGCAGTTCTAACATATATTCTTTCGGACTTTTTCCCGTTTTCTGCTTAAACCATGATGTATAGTAAACAGGATGATAATGCTCCAGTGCCGCTAACTCTTCCACTTTAATTGCTTCCTTATAATGGTTATGAATATAATCCAGCGAAGGCGATTCGGGCGTTTTTAATTTGTGTGCTACGTACCTTGTTAGATCTTGCAATGCAGGAGATGAATTTTCTTGATGTTGAGCTTCTTCTAATAATAAAAAGCGAATCGAAGCCCACTGTTGGTCAAGCTTCATATACATACTTTCCGTTTCGCCCGGTAAATAGTAACTCGGAATATCTAAAATTAAAAATTCATTTCGATCCATCGAGCGGTACACATGATTGCACTCAGGAGGAAGATACAAGCAGTAGTCTGGTTTAAGATCGATGTTTTGGTGTGTTGTCTGCAAATCTAAAGAACCGTGCAGCGGAAAGAGAAACTGTCCAAAATCGTGATGATGAGAATCAAACTCCCTTGAATACGTTCGTTTCTCACAAACTACTTTCTTGCCACTTTTCATGGTCTCTCCTCCTTCACTCTTCTTGAAAAAATATTATATCGCGGTTTAATAAAAAAAGCATCCAATATTATGGAGAATTTACAAGTACATAATGATTACAAAAAAATGATGGAGATGGCATACGAAGGCTCTACTTTTGCAAAAGATAACACCGAAGATCCGATTGAAGTTGCGAGATTAATTAAAAAGATCGTATTTGATAAAAAACCTGCTTTTTATCACCCGATTGGAAAAGGGATCAAAGCGATTTTGTTTTTGAAGAAGCTATTGCCTTGGTCTTTTATTGAAAAGATGATTATAAAGAAAATGGCATAAGAAAAAAGGGATGTCTCAAAAACATAGAGTCAGATCCTATTGAGACAACCCCTTTCTCCTTTGTCAAACATTGTTATCAATGCTGGATTCTTTAACGCTTACTTCTCTTCTACCAATTTATTCGTTAATGCTCCTAATTTTTCAACTTCAACAGTTACTTCATCCCCCGGCTTTAAGTAGACGCGCTCTTCGATTGGATAGCCTAAAATAACGCCTTCTGGAGTGCCGGTTAAAATAATATCCCCCGGTGTTAACGTCATGTGCTGGGAAAGATAGCTGACAAGCTCGTCCACGTAAAAAATCATATCAGACGTATTTGAGTTTTGACGTTCTTCCCCGTTGACTGTTGTTTTTAACTGAAGGTTGTTCGGATCGCCCACTTCATCAGCGGTCACGAGATAAGGACCGATTGGACCAAAGCCATCACATGTTTTTCCGATTAACCACTGCGGCGTACGCTTCTGAAGATCGCGTGCAGAAAAATCATTTGCTGTGCAGTAGCCAAACACATAATCGAGTGCTTCTTCCTTGCTTACATTTTTCGCTTCTTTTCCGATGACAACGCCTAATTCGACTTCGTAATCTAACCGTTCTGTTACGTTTGGTACCGCAACCTCGCAGTTATGACCTGTAAGCGCATTATTAAATTTATTAAAAATAATCGGCACTTCCGGATACGGCGCTTTCGTTTCATCAGCATGTTTGCGGTAATTTAAGCCAACACACAGAATTTTGTTCGGATGTGTGACACAAGGTCCCCATTGGATTTCATCTTCATCTCTAAGAAACGCTTCTTTTGACGGCAGTTCATTGATATACGCCTCAATTTCAGCAGCCGCTTCCCTTCCCGCTGCAATAACGCCCATAATCGATGTTGCTATTTTATCATCCGGTACTTCCTTTAATGCTGCTTCAAGATCAATAATACCGCTTTCAATTTTAACCCCTAATGATTGCTTGCCGTCTTTGATTAAAGTTAGTAGTTTCATAGACGTACTTCCTCCCTTATATATGTACATTCTCTTATACTATTTATTTCATCTCTATTTTAGCATAATTAGCCAGTTAACTTTATTAATGACACTTATTTTTTTTGAAAATAAAATTATTTCGGACATTTCGACTTTCTTATCATAAATTAGAAAAGACCCTCCCGCTAATGGGCAGAGTCTATTTTAAAAGTTATTCTACAATTTTCAGCAGTTCCAAAATATCCTTTTCAACTACAAGATCAGAAGGAAGATCATTATAGTTAATTTCAAACGCCGCATATCCGCCCGCAGCATGACTTACACCGATACTGATCCCTAAAGCATTCTCAGTGAAATAAGAAAATGCTTCTGAATGCTTTTCAGTACCAATGTCATCGAGTGAATCAGCATTCTCAAAATCACTTGCTGTCACATATTCTTTCAACTCTTTTGCCATTCCTTCATGATCTGGATTTACAGCACGAAAAGCATCTGACTTGAACAGCTCAACGAATGCTTCACTAGGAATGACCACATCTATCAGCTTGATTCTCTTTGCGTTAGTTACATCAATGTTCGTTGTATAGAACATGTGACTTGGATGAGCAGTTCCTTCAACAAAACCCATGCCTGAATACTGTGCACTTAAGAAATACGGATTTTGAAACGAGATCGTATAGTCAATCTCAAGTTCTAAGCCCTCTGTTTCTGGATAAAAGTTCATCACTTTGTATGCTTCAATAAATAATAAATCATTAATTTCGGTTTGTTTTGCTTCATCTGCTAGATTGCTAATTTGAGGATAGGAGATGGTAATATTGTTTTCTTTGTATATTTTTTTTGTTAGTTCATATTCCATATCGGGCTCACTGTTTTCATGTTCACTACTGGAAGTCTTCTCTTTTGGAGTTTCTTCAGGAGCTTCCTTCCCTTCATCTTCTGCTGCATCATTCTCAACATTTTTAGATACCACTTCTTCCTCCACGTTCGGCGATTGATCGTTTTTTGTCTCTTCTGTTTGACCGCAAGCTGTAAGTAAAAGCCCTAGAGACAGGAGTACTGCACAAATCATTCTATTTTTTCTCAATACATTCATTCCCCTTTGAATTTTATATAAATCGTACTCTATGTCACGTAGATTCAATATTTTCTTTATCCCAATTCAAACAAAAACCGACTATACACAATTTATGAATAAAATCTTGTGTATAGTCAGCTATTTCATTAATGTTGCCGTTCGAATAATAAATTAGCGGGACTGTTTTTCAAATCATTCTTTTATTGATCTCATTAACATAAATTCATCGTTTTTTTCTAGGACCTACTAATAATTTAATGGCTGTTCTATTTTCATTATCGATTAAAATATCTGTAAATGCAGGAACAAAAACTAGATCAACACCACCAGGAGCTACAAACCCTCTTGCAATTGCAATCGCTTTAATCGCTTGGTTTAAGGCACCAGCTCCAATCGCTTGAATTTCCGTATTGCCTCTTTCTCTTAATGCTCCTGCAATGGCACCTGCAACTGAATTCGGATTTGATTTTGATGATACTTTTAATACATTATCCATATAATTTTTCCTCCTGTTATTGAATCGCTTGATATGATCACTGCAAAAAATGTAACTAACGTATCTTTAATACTATTCTCATTCAAATCAAACAGAACTAGTAAAATATTGGTCGTAAGTTATACCTTTCGATAACTGACTCCATAATTCCTTTTATAATAAATTAATAGGTGCCGTTCACTTGTCAATGAACCAGATATCTTCAAATTAGTAATGACCATATGGCGATTTTATATGTCATCGTATCGTATACCATTTTCTAATGAAAAAGCGTGCAGTTTATTGTTACACTAAAAAATCCAGTCTCACTTATTTTTAAGCAGAGACTGGATTTTCACTTCTTATTTAGTTCACTCTTTTTCTTCTCATCCACTGCGTTGCTGCCCACTTATCGCCAATGATCACGGGTGCTCCGCCATGCAGAGTTAAATCGTTTAGATTTTGATTATCATAAAAATATTCGAAATACACCGCCATACCTTTTTGTGGAGAAACTGAAAAATTCAGTTTCGGAAAATACGTTTCTCCCCCCTCCTCGACATCATTCAAGTACATGACTAGTGTGCTAATTCTAGGATTGCTTGCTGATGGACTATTCGCTTTAAAAAAGTCAAAGTGAGCTTTATACTCCTGCCCAATTTGATAATTAAGAATTTGTAGACCTTCACCATGTTCATAAGGGATATTCATAATTTGAGAGACTCTTTTTTCAACTCTCGTCACAATGTCACTTTCACCTTCTTGAAGAAACGTGCTGCTGCTTGTTCTCAGTTCATCAACTTCACGCGTATTGCCAATTTTTGAACGATTCATTCTATCTTTGGACAACCTAATTAACTCATCACATTCTTCATCGCTTAAAACATTTCCCAAAATAACGACTAGAGGTTCCTCTAATCTAGCAATGATTTTAATTTCTCGATCTTCCGTTTTGATTTTATTGCCAATGTGATTAAAAATCGTTTGTTCTTTAACCGTTAATTGTTTAGCATCCATTTTCAACTTTCATCAACCTCTTAATTATTTAATTTTTATGAATACTTAGATTGTTTTTGATAGAATTAGCCATTCATTAGGTTTTACTGGTTCACATCGAGAATAACAATTACAACAGCCCTCTTATATGAAGGTTTTTCATCCCCTTTATTACAAAAATAATGTCCATGTTTAATAGTCTTGCTGAAGGCATTTTTTTAATTTTACACCCAGCATTATGGAATTTCTACTATTTTATTTTTCGCAAAAAATTTTAGACTAATAGAAGCTTATTAGAATACAATTTTCTTATTTCTGTTCATCTAAATTTACCGTTCCTAAAAACATATACAAACATAGACAATCTATGTTCAAGCATGTTCCTCAAGTATGAAGATATACTTGGACACCAGGCGAACAATGTTCCTGATGAATAGCGTTAGAGAGTCACACTCTAATCAACCGAACGGAACCATCCATACAAGTTCAGTCTTTCGACTTTACAAGATTTCATCGCATTCCATCACAAATTAATCTCTACTTATTGGAAAATAAATAGGACGAACAGGATAAACATGGGACATGTTTGCTCGGTGAGGGCTGTTAGCGCCCGCTTCAATGTGCTGCGTTTTTCTAAGAAACTGTTGAAGTACGTGGTCCCATACATCCTTACAGGCGCAGAGGAAGCGTGGCTCCAACTAGAAAACGCTAACCGTTATTTTCATTGGTACATCGTGATTAGCAGTCTGCTTTTAAAAGTTCAATTTTATCATTGAAATAAAACTTGTTTTTCGTATATGGCGATAAACTAAACCAATTGCTCTTATTCGGTTTTTCTTTATCAAAGGTTTTTGGCAACCCTAATACGGTCGTATAATTTGGCTTTTCCCAACGAAATTTAGAACCTTTTCTTGCGATCATACAAGCAGCCGAACCATGAGAACTTAGTCCGTATCGCCCCATAAACTTCATATGACCAATTTGAGATGTGAAAGCAGGGTTCACTGGAACAGTTTGGACACCTTCTCGTTTAGATTTTGACTGTAACATCTCTTTAAAGTTTGAATAACCAAAACCAGACAACATACGCGCATATTTTCTTGATACTTCACCAAGTTGTTGTTTCTTTTTTGTGAAATCTAAGGCTTCAAATACAGTCGGTTTCCCGACTTTTTGGGCGTACTCTACAATGTCTTTAATGGCATCTCCTAAAGATACTTTCACTTGTTCAGACTTTCTATCGTACATAGGTACTTTAATTGTCCACTCTTTTAATGGATTTCCGAACCTATCAATTTCGCAAATAGATAGAAAACCTGCATTAAAGTCAATGCCAATAGATCCATTTAGATTCGTTGTAGTCACTTCTGGAATATCTATCTCTACGGTTGCGTAGACATACCAGTGCTCTTCTTTTTTTATAAATCGATAGGTAATGGCACGAAAATAACGCTTTTCTTTTCCGCTTTTTGTGAATCCTTTGTACACGACTTTAGCTTGATCTAAATGAGCTTGACCGTAGGGGAAGACCACATTCGGAAATGCGAGGTACTTTCCAAATATGTCTTCAAACGAATGGGCGATACGGAGCCGTAAGTTGTTCTCTAAATCATAAGCAGCTGTCTGGTTGCCGAATGTTTCATCTTTTGAACCTAAAGCCATAAATTGAGAGCTGCGTACTTGTTACCACTGCTTTTTCCATTCAGCATGGTTTTTCAGATGGTTTTCTTCTAAGTGAAATTGTTTATAAAAGAGTGCTTTTGAACCAAAACAAATGGGAATTCTCTTTTCCTTTTTGTAAACAAGTAATCTTTCAAGTTTTTGAGTCACATTGCGTAATTTTCGTTTTTTCTGCTGTAAGAAAAATTTGATGTTTCGGTACTTTTTCACGATCTCTTTGAAGGAGTCATGACAAGGAGAAATGGATTGAAGTTTTTTGAAAACCGTTTCTTTTTGTTTTTCCTTCCTTTTAATCATCGATTCAATTTCTTTGATTTTTCCTTTCAGCTGTTCAATTTGAAAATTCCTAGCTTCAATCACGCTTTTTACTTTTCCATCCAGCTGGAACTTTAATGCATTGTATTGACGAGAGGTAAGGCCGTATTGTTTTGTAAAAGATGTTTTGACAGTGTTTGGAGGGGAATGATGGATGTAAAGGAGAACAAATAGTTTGCGTTCGAACACACCAAATTGTTCTCCAAAGGCATTTAGATACTCATAGGCTGATTGGCTTTTAGTGAGCTGCAGGTCCTTTAACTTCGTCTGATAGGTTTGCAACATCGTCCAATGCCCCTTTCACTTTTTCTTGTAGAACTTTATTTTTGCCACTTTTTGTTCCGTATAATCTTCCAGAAAAACTAGTCACCACAGAAAGTAAGTCTTCTACTAATTCTTCTTGAATGGAGGACTCTTTTGATTTGTCATCCACAATCATGAGTTTCACACCATGGCTTTCAAAAAAAGTTTTTAAATAATGAAAACCAAAGCATGTTAATCGATCTTTATAACGGATCGCAACATCTGTGATGGTTTTATTTTTTGCTTTTTCCATGATCGTTGACAACCCTTTTCGTTTGTCATTTAATCCTGAACCTACATCAGAAATAATTTCGATATTGTCATAGATTCGCAAATCTAACTTTTGTTTAATGGCTTCAATTTTCCTGTCTAAATCTCCTTTTTTCTTTTGTTCGTGAGAAGAAACCCTCGCATAAATCACGAGATGACGCCCTAATATGTTGAGAGATTTTATCTCTTCTCCTAATAGACGTTTTATTTCTGACTCTGGAAATCTTCTTCTATCCGTTGGCGTACGAACAACTTCAATTTTCCCTGCTTTATCCCAACGTTGTAACGTTCTTGGGTTTACTCCTAAAAATTTTAGCCGCTTCTGATAAACTGTATAATTTATTTTCCATGTTTTTACTATATAGAAATGATTACCATTTGTCAATCTATGTGTATATTTATACCTATTTTATTTAAACTGTTAACAACCCTGCTATAAACCAAACAAAAAAAGCTAAAACAGCACTATCTGGACACTCTATCATCAGCTGTAGTGGATCATTCTTCTTTAACGTGAGAAACAGCAGGACAGTGGTTGAAATATCTTTTCCATCAGCAAAGGTTGGCAAACGGTAAAAGAATAAGGGACGATCCAATCATATTCTTTTTTCAAAGTATTTTCCTCCTACTTTCACTCTCTTTATTTAAGAATTGTAGATACTAGTCTAAACAGATCGTTATGATAATGAATACGATAAACTAAATTATTCTCTAGAGGAGAGCATCTTATTTAAGAAACAAATAAAATTCCTTCATCATCCATTACTAGTAAAGGAGGAAATTAAATGAGCGGGAATAGCTTCTTTGGTATGATCGAAAAGAAAACAGGCGTTAAAATGATGGAAGTTCTTAAATTAGCAAACTCCCTAAAAAATGCAAACTTTAAAGATGAACAAACCGTTCGAGGCGTTATTAAACAAGTTTCAAAATTAGCGAATCGCCCAGTACCAAAAGAAAAAGAAGATCAAATTGTCAAAGCAATTCTAACGAATAACATGCCGACAGATTTTGCTTCATTGATAAAAATGATGAATAAAAAATAATCTCTTAACAATAGCTATATTGATTAGGAAGCTGTCTTACCTTTATTCTATTCGAGAAATCCGCTTAAACGTTTCCTTATCCCTCAAAAAACTTGTCATGTTATATAACGAACATCGAGATATGATGACAGTGATCTAGTAAAATGATAAGTAGATAAGGAGAGTGATAACGAGTGGAAAGAAAAATAAAAATACTTCTGCTGCTTAATTTGTCAATTATCTTTACTGCATTCATTATTGGATTAACAAACAATTCAAGCGAGTTTTCAAATTTTGCCTTTGCGGTATGTGGATTAGGGTCCTTCTTTTCATTCACATTATTCTTGCTTAATTCGAAACGGATTGAAGAATTAAATTTATAATCACCTTTTTGGCCAGCCTTTGTTATGATCGTTTCGGCTGCATCAGGAAGCTATAGTTATTAGAAGCTGAACTTAAATGTCCACATATGAATTAGAAAAGCGTAAAACGCAATGCGTTTTACGCTTTTCTTTTCATACGCTAACTTTTTTTTACAAGAATAGGCTGTAAAAAATTATCCTTCTTGCTTTTCTAAATCTTCCTTTTTCCAAAGCTCGCCCGGCCAAAAAGAATATTTCCCAAGTACAGTTGTAATCGCCGGAACGAGGAGCGGTCTTACAATAAACGTATCGAGCAGTACGCCAATTGCCGTTACCGTGCCAAATTGGACCAATACTTGAAGCGGCAGAACAGCTAAAACAGAAAACGTTCCTGCTAAAATGAGACCAGCGGAAGTAATAACACTGCTCGTTTCTTCCACTCCTTCTGCAATTGCCTTTTTTAACGGCATCTTTTTGAAGTTCTTCCAGATGCTTGAGATCATGAAAATGTTGTAATCTCCCCCCAGCGCGACTAAAAATACAAATGCATAAAGCGGGATTAAGCCCTGCATGGCATCTGCTCCCATTCCGTAATGAATCACAAGCCAGCCTAATCCAAGCGCTGATAAAAATGAGAGAACAACAGTCACAAGCAGGTAAATCATTGCCGGAATCGAACGCAAATAGATTACCAGCAGAACTGCAATGATCACAAGTACGACAGGAATAATCTTGTTCTGATCACTGCTCGTAATCTTCTCTGTGTCGTACAATGTTGCCGTTTCTCCGCCTAACCAAACTTGTTCGTTTGATTGTGCCAAACCTTCATTTCCAAGTGCATCAGCTGCAGCTTCCTTTAACTCCGGAATTTTAGAAATGGCTTCAGAAGCATAAGGATCGATCGATAAAACGATGCTGTATTCTTTTATATTTGGCTCATGCTGTCCCGCTTTCGGTTCACTAACTTGTTCGATATAAGGAAGAGCTTCGATTTCTTCCTTAATCTTAGAACCGTTACCTTCTGAATTAACGATTAGTTGAACGGGCGCAATTTCCCCAACAGGATAATGCTCGGCAATAATGGCATGACCTTCTCGGGACGGCATCTCTTCAGGAAATGATTCAAACACACCATACGTATACTCGATTTTCGTAACAAAGGCAGCGAGTCCAACTAAAAAGACCATCGTAACGACAATAATTTGCCACGGCCTCTCCGTTACTAAGCAACCTGCTGCTTTGCTGAAACGACTGCGATTTTTTAACTTACGGACAGGCTTTCCTCGTTTTTGTTCGAGTTCCTTTATCATACTTTCCGTTCTTGGAATGAATGGAAAAAAGGCAGTTCGACCCAGCAGCGCAAGAATGGCAGGTAACAGCGTTAATACTGCAATCCCCATAATAATGATTGCCGCACTAAACGGCACAGCAAAGCGATCATAGGAAGCATATTGAGCGAGTGCTAAAGTGAATAATCCTAACGCGGTCGTTATGGCACTCATCATGATCGCTCCACCAGAATTTGCAAGCGCGAGCTGAAGGGCTTTGTATTTATTCGGTTCAAGCTGCAGTTCATCTCGATATCTTGAAATGAGAAATAAGCAATAATCTGTTCCAGCCCCGAATAAAAGCACGGTCATAATTGAAATCGCTTGTGCATCAACAACAATCCATCCTTTGCTTGCCATAAAACCTAACAGCGGACTAATCAAGCCATAAGCAAAACCGACTCCGATTAGCGGAACAAGCGCTAAAATAACAGAACGATACAGCACGATCAGCAGCACCAGCACAAGTACTACAGTTGCAAGAAGCAATGTTACATCTGCTTGACTAAATAGTTCGGTTGCATCAGTCTGAATCCCTACTGGACCTGTAAAGCGGACATGCAATCCTTCTGCTGAGATCTCTTCTGTAAATGGATTTTGCTCCGTGATGCTTGTAATTTTGTCTTTTAAAGATGTTAGTGACTCCTGCAGTTCATCAACCGAAGCTTCGGCATCGTAAAAAATCGGAGTTGTTAATGCAGCCCCGTCCTCGGATGCAGCCTGCATCAAAGCCTGCGGCGGCATATTTCCAAAGTCCGGAACCATTGATTGTCTCTCGAGAGGCTCTTCTTTTAGTTCACGGTAGAGAGCTTGAACAGACTGAAAATCCTGTTCATTTAACCCACCCGCGCGATACCAGACAACTAGTAACGGCAATCCTGTTTCATCTGGAAACTGCTCATCGGAAATTTTCGATGCCTCCACCGACATTGCCGTTTCCGGGAGTAATTGATTTGAATTCGTTTCTTCATCATTTACCTGGGGCCATACCGAAGACAGTAAACCTACAATTAGAACCCAAACAATCACTGTCATCCATCTGCTTTTTGATCCTGCCGCAACTTTTCCCATTTTGTTTAAGAATGTATTCATACGATTCTCCTTTGTTATGTACTTTTCAGCTTTAGACACTTACTTCCCCCGTTGATATACGCTTCCTTAACTTCCATATAAATTATATATACTGGTTAGTTAATTATCAACTAATAATGTGTTTATGCTATAATGAAAGACAATGAATGGTAAGGAGAGAACGGATTTGAATGCAAAAAGGAAAAAGTCACTAGGAAGACCTCGCTCTAGTGAACAAAAACAGCCAACGAATGTTATCATTCTCCAAACAGCAACGGCCTTGTTTTTAAAAAATGGGTTTCAAGATGTATCCATTGACGATGTCGCAAAAGAATGTAACGTTACTAAGGCAACGGTCTATTATTATTTTGAAAGCAAAGCGTCATTGTTTACTGAGGCAATGGTGCAGATGATGCTCCGTATCCGCAAATATATGGAGGCGATGTTAGTAGAAAATGAGCCTTTACGAATTCGACTTCATAAAGTGGCAGAAGCACATTTGAAAGCAACCTTTGATCTTGACTTAGACGGATTTTTAAGAGAAACGAAAAACTCTTTAACAAAAAAACAGTTCCAACAAATACAAGAGGCTGAGGAAAAAATGTTTGACGTACTCGAAAAAGCATTTCATAATGCGATTGAAACCGGAGAAATTCCTAAAGTCAATCCAAAGTTTGCGGCCCACAGCTATATTTCCTTATTAAAGGTAGGCAATTATCGTAATCCGGATCAAACCGCCATCTTCTCATCGATTGAAGAAACAGCTGAGAAGATTATCGACTTTTTCTGGAATGGACTTGCTGCCTATTAGCCTTAGGTTACCATCATCAAGGTTTGTATTACCCAGCGTGGACGATTCCTCCTTTTAAGAATAGTTTTTACTAAGACTAACGGATTCAGCTCTGAGAGAGGATTGTCAATCGTACATAAAATAACAATCACATTCACACAAATTTTAAAAAGATATTAGCATCAGTAAGAAAAACGCTCGGTCACTTCACAGACCAGAGCGTTTTCTGTATGACTTACATGCTCTACTTGAACTAAATCACCTCATACCAAACACAACCTTGCTTTCAACCTCATCCCATACTCCTATATTCTCAAGCATTTCTTTTGCATATTTTCCAGCAGGAACAGATTTAGGGATACCAATTGAGATTGTTTGATATAGCATTTATTTTGATTGTTTTCTCATTTTATTTTTCATTGATATATAACAGAATCTTCTTTATGCATGCTATATAACGCTTCTTTGGTGATTTTTAGGTAAGATTTAGCCATAATTCGTAAGTCAGAAACACATGCTGTTTTCATCTCTTTAAGTTCTTTTGCTAATTGGTCAAGTGCTTCCTGCTGCCAACAGTCTAACTCATTTTCATTCTTTGAAGCATACATCATATATTCCGTTAGCCTAGCCCATAATCGATCACTATCTGGACCTTCTACTACTAGTAAAAGCGAATCATCCTTCTTTAACGTTAGAAACAGCAGGACCATTGATGAAATATCCTTTCCATCAGCAGAAACCTCATCTTTATAAAACATCACCCTGCTTTTAAAAGTATTGGCAATTTTTACAACATCAAAGGCTTGGCAAACGGTAAAGGAATTAGGGACGATCAAATAATATTCTTTTTTCACTACATTTTCCTCCTTAAAATTTGTTTTTCACTTTCCAACTGCACGACTTAAACATCTGACTCCTTCTATCGATCTACTCAACATACATCGAAACCGTTTCCACCTTAGCTGATATTGAAAAAATTATATCTGTTATATAATAGATTACCAGATATTTTATCTTTTAGTTATTTTATGTAAAGAAACCTAACGAAGAATTTTTAAATCATCACTTCAACAATTTTATATTGTAAGTTTTTCTAACATTATTCTTGAGATGGTAAGACTTTGACAGCCTATCTCTTCTTAGAAGAAACAGGCTGCTAACAATGATAGTATTTGTGATTATTTAAGGTGTATTATATTACGAGCCACCTTCTAAAACTGACTTAACAGTCTCTTCAATTTCTTGGTAGCTCGTGCATCTGCAAATATTTGATTCTAACCATCCTGTTATCGTCTCATCCTTTGCATTCGGGTAACGTTTCGTTAATGCATGACAATTCATAATAAAGCCTGGTGTGCAGTAGCCGCATTGGAAAGCAAATTTTTCTACAAAAGCTTTTTGAATCGGCGTATCCTTAAGTCCTTCAATGGTTGTGATCGTGCTGTCGTCGGCTTCCACCGCGAGCATCAGACAAGACTTCATTGGCGTGCCGTCAACATCAACTGTACAAGCGCCGCAGTCTCCATTTAAACATCCTGGTTTCGCACCTGTTAACCTTAACTGTTCTCGCAAAACCTCTAACAGTGTATCTGCCGCTCTGATCATCACCGCTCTTTTCTCTCCATTAACATGTAAGAAAACCGTTACCTTACTCATTTCAGAAGCGTCCATTTTCTTCTCCTTCCAATGCTCTCAGCACATGAAGCAGTGTATTTTTTAATACAAATAACCGATAGTCTGAAGACCCTTCTGTATCATTCAGAATTGGCTGAGGTAAATAACGAAAAACGAGCTGCACTCTTTCTTCATATGGCAGCTGTTTTTCATTTAACACTTCCTCTATTTTTTGAGAACGAAATGGAAATGGACAAACACCGCTGAAAGCCACTCTCATTTTATCTTCTTTTTTTATAGATGCGACCGTAACAAGCGGATAACCTGTATCCCACTGCTGGCGTTTTTTAATGCTAACATAGGGGACTTCAAGATAACTTTTGTCTGTTAGAATTTGAACGAGAAATTCCCCTTTTTCTAACTGGAGCTGTTTATTAAATACAAGATTAATAGGAAGCTCCCTGATTCCTTTTTCACCCGCAATAACTACTCTGCTATCAGACAGTAGAAGCGGCAGAACAGCTTCTCGATAAAAAATTTGACCGCAAATATTTCCGCCTAACGTAACCTTATTTCGTGCTGTATGATCAGCTACCTCACTCGCAGTTTTACTTAACAGCGGAAATAGATTCTCCTCCTCAATTTTAGTTAGCGACAATGCGGACCCTATCACCAAGCGATTTTCTCTAATCGTTAGGACTGAACATTCTGGAATGCCTTTTATATCAATCACAGCCCTTGTATAAACAAGATTTAGCCGTCCTAGTGTAATAATTTCAGTGCCTCCTTCATCCTCCATATGAGCTCAGGAATAAGCGGTAGATGGTAGAGGTCTACTTCAGCCGCAATTGATAAGCTGTTCGCCAAAGCGGCCGGCATGCCAAGTAATCCATGCTCGCCAACACCGCGCGCTCCATATGCAGCATCAATTTGAGGAGTTTCAACAAAAGCAGCGAAATAGTTCGGATGCTCCCCATAGCGAAGCGGTCGGTAGGTGCGGAGCTGTGGGTTCAAGACTCTTCCCCATTGATCAAATTGAAAGGTTTCCCGTCCGGCAAATCCAAGTCCCATACTCATCGCTCCCATTACCTGTCCTTTCGCCGCTTTATCATTTAACACCCTGCCAATATCAATCACGGAAAAAGCGTTTATAATTCTGTACGTATAGTCTTTGGGATTAAATTCAACCTCTACTCCTTGAGCCCCTACTGTCCATTCTGGTCCTGTTTTTCCTGCACCTGTTTCTCGGTCAAGCTTTGTCATATGACGTAAAATATAGTTTCCTCTGCCGATAATCTGTCCGCCAATCGCATTTCCATTTGGATATTTATAACCGTACGCCACGTCTTTTATGGCCACACTAATGCTCGGGTCATCTCTTAGAAAAACCTTCCCATAGCCAACTTCTAAATCCTCTGGGGAACACCTTAATACACAGGAAGCAATTTCTTTTAATTGTTTAATCACATCATCAGCAGCTTCCATTAAAGCTCTTCCTGCCATAAATGTCCCTCTGCTTGCAACGGTTTTCCAATGCTCTGGCGTTGTTTGTGTATCCACCTTCATTCTCACATGGATGTGATCAATATCCATTTTCAGCTTTTCAGCAAGCATTTGTGCAAGCACTGTTTTCGTTCCTGTACCGATTTCTACAACACCAGACAATAAATTAATACTGCCGTCAGAATTAAAGGTTAAAATAACGCCTGAACTAGCATCAGGATCAATTGTAGAAGTTTTCCAAACACAGTTAATCCCTTTTACCCGTATTTTAGTAGAACTTACTTCGACTCTTTCTCCTTCTTCCCAATTCATCATTTCTTTTAATTTTTTAATACATGCTGGTAGATCTCCAATAGTGCTTGCATTAAGAAGTACTTTAGTCGGTGTTGTATGGCCAGGTAAAATGGCATTTTTCATTCACAATTCGAGAGGATCCATCTTAAGCTTTTTTGCAAGCAGATCCATTGTTCTCTCAAAAGCAAACA
Source organism: Bacillus taeanensis (assembly GCF_003318295.1). Lineage (GTDB taxonomy): Bacteria > Bacillota > Bacilli > Bacillales > UBA6769 > Maribacillus > Maribacillus taeanensis. Next base: position 18,453 of record NZ_QOCW01000020.1, on the reverse strand, counting down.
ATACCTCTGAATGGCTAAAACCACGATAAGGAGATGCATATGGGTGGTTCGTATACATCGAAAGGGAATCACACCAGATGTTTTCAATATGATATGGACCTGTGCAGTCAACAGCTGCAGCCCGACTGAGGTCAGGTGCTTTATCTGCATAAGCACCGCCGTCAATTAAATACAGCATTTCCGCAGCTTTTAGCTTTCCATCTTGTGTACAGCCGAGTTTCACTTTAGCATCAAGTCCAATATGACACGGTGAAGTAATTAAATCTTCTTCTCTTGTATTTAGAAGTTTCACCGGCCTTCCTTCTACTGCTTTTGAAGCTAGATATACGAGAAACTCTAATTGTACAGAAGATTTTCCTCCATATCCCCCGCCAACTAACGGTGTGTTGACAATCACTGTGCCAACATCCACATCAAAATAAGTGCCAATCAATTCCTTAATCATAAAAGGCGCCCGAGATGAAGCCATGATTTCAATATAGCCATCCGGATGAATTTCACAGGTCGCACATCTTGTTTCCATTGCCGAATGATCAGATGGAGAAAAAGAGAAAGATGATTCAACAACTACATCACTTTCCTTAAAACCCTCTTCTATACACTTCCTTTACGGATTTTTGTGCGGTGTGCAATATTTGTACCCTTTTCTGGATAGACCCCTTCTTCCTTATGATAGTTTCCTAAATTAGGATGGATAAGCGGGGCCTCATCTTGCAGCGCTTGAGTTGGGGAATTTACTACTGGAAAGGGTTCATATGTAACTTGAATGAGGTCTGCGGCTCTTTTTGCAAGAACTGGCGTATCAGCAACAACAACAGCAACAGGTTCCCCATGATAACGCACTTTTTCCACAGCAATTGGCGGATGATCACGGATATTTCCTCCAGTAAGCGGAAAATGCTCTCCGGCTAGAATTGCTCTGACTCCAGGAACTTTCCAAGCCTTTGAAGTATCTATTTTTTTAATAAGAGCATGCCCATAAGGACTTATGACCATTTTCGCGTGAAGCATACGAGGTGATTGGTAATCATTTGTATATTTCGCGACCCCTGCCACTTTATCAAACGCTTCTTTTCGAGGAATACTTCTGCCAATTATATTCAACTTTTCCCCTCCCTCACATCAAAACCTGCTGCTTTATATAAAGCGAACTTAAACAGAATTTGTCTTATTATATGTATGACAAAACCTTAAATTTTTTCATAAAAACTTTGGTTAGATCGGTTTTTGCTTTATAAGTTCTTAATAGGTGCCAGTCAAGGGAATGAATAGGAAGATTGCAGACAGAAGATAATAAAGGAAACTAACGTAAAAGGAGGAACGACTCATGACACAAGAAAACAACAAACGTGAAAGAACTTCAGGCACAGCAAATAATGATATGAATCGAGCATCATTTGAAGATCGTTTAAATAGCGATAATTCATTTAGCGATCAAGGCTTAACTAATGCACACTTAACGCGCGAAGCTGTAAAGAAGAAAGATTCCTATCAATAAAGATAAAAAAGACAACTGCTTTTAGTTGGCTGACTCTTTATACTTCGAACCCTGCTGCTATGGCAGCTTTTTTATTTTTTCACTCCCAGAAAAATTTGAGTAAAAGGAAAATGATTAAAACTAATAAGAAGGTACGGGCTATAAAGCACGTACCTTCCTGCCTCTTTTTTCAAAAATCCTCCGCTTCAAACATCCCGAAGAATATTAAGAAGCGGGGAGTTCAAGATCAGTCATTCGTCTTTCCTAACCGACTCGTCTCTAGAAGCTACCAAAAATGCAAAAATGATCGATATAATTAGTAGGATAAAAGGGGCGACGAATATTAAAAATTCATGCATATCTAAACCTCCTCTTACTTCCTTTTTGAATTGCCTTCAACATATTCGCTATTAAAAAGAAACAACCTCAACAAAAGATATAGCGAAGGAAGTAATAAGCCTAACCCTGCTATAAAAACAACAATAAGAGAAATTGCCATTGCTTCATTTGTAAAGCTGTCATAAAGAGTTAAGTGCGGATAAAGCAAGAATGGATAATGAGAAATACCGTATCCAAAAAAGCGAATATAAATTGTCCAATTAATAACCAAAATGCTAAACCGTATTTTATACGCTTCCAAACGAGCCATACTGTACCTATAAATAAAAGGAAAGATAAACTAAACATCCACCATAAATCCAAGATTCGATTAAAGTGCTCTTCATTGTTAGAAAGAGTGCTTTTTTATGATAGATATGGTTCGAGCCTCTTAATAATCGGAAAGCTGCAATCGATGCAAGACAAAGGCAGCAGTCATAAAGGCTGTGGCAACAACATGAGCCACTTTTATCGGCATCGCTGGATTGAACATAGCGACTAGTGGATTCACATTGGCAAGTTGTCCGTTTATAATATCGAAGCCCTGTGGTGCATTCATAAATGCATTGACGATTGAAATAAAAACAGCAGAAAAAGACGCTCCAATCGCTACTGGAACCAATAACAACAAGTGTTTCCGCGGATTATCAAATCGATCCCACGTATATAAGTAGATACCTAAGAAAATTGCTTCAAAAAAGAACGCAAAGGTTTCCATAAAAAGCGGAAGTACGATGACATTTCCGGCAAGCTCCATAAAGTGCGGCCATAACAATGAAAGCTGAAGACCGATACCTTTCCCGTTACAACACCAACAGCAACGCTGATGACAAAACCGCGAGTCCAGCGTCTGGCTAACAGTATGTAATGTTCATCATTTTTCTTGATCCCGACCCATTGAGCGATCATAATCATGAGCGGTATCCCGACTCCGAGTGTAGCGTAAATAATATGGAACGAAAGAGTAAGCTCTGTCAGAATCCGGCTGTAAAATAATGAATCCCCAGTACCCAAATCAATTCCTCTCCTTTTATTTATTAACTCAAAAGCCTACTCAGTATGGAGATGAGCATAATCGATGCCACTCCAAAAGAGAGCCCTATTAATTTTTTCTCATGTTTTTTATACATACTCATACAACTCCTAACTGTCAGTTTATCCATAAGGAATATTATTAGACATTTAGATCTCTGTTTGTTTAAAACTAATTAAGAAGGAACGTAATATAAGAAATATAATACTTCACAAATCAAAAAATCGAACAGTTAGCGTACCAAAAGACACGCCCTGTTCGACTCCCTTTATCCTTTATTCTATTCTTATAGGCGACAGCTTAATCATTCGGAAATTGTGTAATTCGGAAGCGTTGCGATCTCTTCTTCAGATGCCGGATAAATTCTAACTGCTTGTCCTCCACCGGCTGCAAGAGAAGCTACTATAGTATCCTTAGCATCAACAATAACTGTGTCTATCGAAACTGAATTAGGGTTCGTCTCCCAATCAGCTCCAGGATCATCTGAATAAATTTCAGCCACATATTTCTGATCGTTATCTAAGAAACTAAGTTCTATGTCTAAATTTCTAGCATGTTCATCTGTTGTACTTCCAATATACCATTCTTTACCACTACGACGAACAACCGTAACATAATCACCAATTTCAGCATTTGGAACCATAATATCATCCCATGTTACTGGCACATCTTTAATAAATTTAAATTCAGGTAATATATTACCATCTTCATCCTTATAATTTGATGGTAAATCAGTAACCATCTGTGTTCCGCTAGTAATTGTCACATATAGAGCTAATTGTTGTGCGCGAGTAGTATGAACGCGATTATTTGGCTTATTAGCAATTTGAACATCGAATATACCAGGGTTATAATCGATAGGTCCGGCCATCATTCTAGTAAATGGAAGAATCGTTAAATGCTCAGGCGGGCTGCCTTTACTCCAAGCATTATACTCCATTCCCATAACTCCTTCACGACTCATCCAGTTAGGATATGTACGATAAATTCCAGTAGCTTTAATTGGTTCGTGAGTATTAATCATGATCTCATGTTCAGCCGCTTTCTTTACAGCTTCTAAATAATGATTAACCATATATTGACCATGATGATGTTGGCCTGCCGGATCTTTCATTCCATTGTCAGCCACATAACCACTCTTAATGGCGTTAATACCTAATTTCTGATAGAGATCATATGCCTTATCCATCTGATCCTCATAATTTTGGATATCTCCGCTCGTTTCATTATGAGCAATATACTCTACACCATGTTGGGCTGCATACTCAACAACTTCTTTTAAATTAAAGTCAGGGTAAGATTTAGTAAAGTTAAATACATCTCCATTTTGAGTCCAATCCCCATCCCAACCTTCATTCCAACCTTCAACTAAGAGACCAATATTTTGATTTTCACTATCAAGATATTCATAGGCAAAGTCAATGTATTGTTTTGCATTTTCTGTTGTTGCACCATGCTTTGGTCCTGATCCCCATGTTGATTTACCAATATGCATTTCCCACCAAATACCTACGTATTTCATTGGCTTAATCCATGACGTGTCCTCTAAAGCATTTGGTTCATTTAGATTTAAAATCATATCAGATTCTACTAGATCTCCAGCATCTTCTCCAACTTGAATAGTTCTCCATGGCGTTTTTATTGGGAAAGAATCTTTCTTTACTTTTACATTACTATTTGGCCATGGCGCTAAGGTACTTATTAACGTATACTCTTCTTCTCCTTCTACTGATTTTAAGGCCATACCAGCATAATCGATTAAAGCTGCCTCATGCACAGTAAGATGTATTCCCTGTGGTGTTTTCATTGTAAACGGAGTACTAACCTCTTTTACTTCACTTAAAGGGGTTTCCTTGTAGTTATATTCATAGCTATCCCAATCATTAGGAATCCACCAAGAAGTATGATTATTAGCAAATTGAAATTCAGTATCTTCAGATATAATCTCAATGTTATTACCTAAACTTCCCTGTTTAGGTAGAATATATCTGAAGCCTACCCCATCATCATAAACCCTAAATACTAAATTCATCTTTCTATTCGGAGGCTCTTTCTCTTTTAAATAAATTGTTACTTGTTCATAATGATTTTTGATTTTGTCCTTCTCTCCCCATACAGGCTCCCAAGTATTATTAAAACTTTCAGTAGAAGTTTTTACGATCTCAAAATCCCCATTTAATGGTTTTTGATCTTTAAACTGAAATCCTAAAGATGAAGGTTTAATAAGAGTCACCCCATTATAAGAAAGCTGATAATGGGGTGTACCATCATCAGAAAGATGAAAATTCAAATTAACCTTACCATTAGGTGAACCTATTGATACCTTTGTTTCTGGCTCATTTTCCCCTGAGCTCTCCAAAAAACTTCCTGGTACATTTTTTGTTACTAAAATAGGCAGTACTAAAACTAGTGCTAAAAGTAGTATCAGTATAACTCTCTTTTTATTAACCATGTTTTTCTCCTCATCATTTTAAAATACTCATTTGGCCAATTCCTATCAGGATCGTCTCATACTATCATTCACTAAAGACTACTGCTTACTCAAATAAAACCCCTTTCCTACAGTAGAATACTAACAAGTTCAATTGTAGTTTATCATAAACAAAAGGGAGATAAGGTTTTCATTAGTTTCACTTTTTTTGTTAACGGGCGTATCTTTCTTTTGTCATTATATATAAAAGAAAAGACCGCAGCATTTCGATGAAATGCTGCGGCATTGAATATAGTAATATGATTGACTACTGCTTTGATTTTCGATAACCTGCAGCTTCCGCTTCTTCTTCTGTACAAAACCATGCTTCTGGATCCGTTTTATGATAAAAATCTCCTGATGGCATATGATATATTTTCTCTCCAGAGCTCGAATAATTGCCTTTAATTCCTAAGCAGGGAATCGTATCCTCAGATGATGATTGGTCATTGTCTTGATTCTCTTCTTGTACTTCCGTTTCTCCTATGTAAGACCCCTCTTTTTCTTGTTCATTCTCTTCAACGAAAAAGCTCATAAAACCGCCGATCAAAATCATCGTAATAAGAAGGAATATAAAACAACCACACCCACAGCACCCAAATTTCCTGTTTTTCTTCCCACCTAGCATACAGCATCCTTCCTTTCATGCTGGAATTGAGTATGCAATCTATACATCTTGCTATATCAGCAGCATTTTAGAAGTAAAAACATGGTTATTGATCCCAACAAAAGAGATGAATCGATCAAAAGAAAAAATACATCCTTATCTACATTCACCGTTTATTTTTATTAATTCGCGCCACAACAGCAAACCCCTTTGTTTTTCAAAATTTCATAAATATTTAGTTAATTTTTTACATATTACTTTTCTCCGCTTACACAATAGTTTGTCCTCACTTTATGTATAAACTCGGATTTGGAATATGACAAGTCTCTTTATTCCATTAATCATGGTATTGACAAGGTAATGTCCATCACATACAATTGAAAATGATTATCAACATCATATTGGAGGAAACAATACTATGTTTATTAACAAAAATAGCCGAAGCATTTTACTAATCACTGCACTTATTTTCGTTTTATCAACAGTATTACTTGGCTGCACAAATGCCAGCGAGAATGCTTCAGTGTCAAATAACGAGAATGACAACATGCTTACAATTTCTTGGCCGAGAGATGTAGGCGAAATGAATCCACACGTTTATAACCCATCGCAATTAATTGCTCAATCTATGGTGTATGAACCATTAGTAAGCTATCAAAATGGCGGCGAACTTAAACCACATCTAGCTGAATCTTGGGACATTTCAGAGGATGGAAAAGTATACACGTTTCACCTTCGTCAAGATGTAAAATTTTCTGATGGAGCAAACTTTAATGCTGAAATTGTGAAAAAGAATTTTGATACGATTTTAAATAATGCTGAATTACATAGTTGGTTAGGTTTCATTTCGAAAATTGATCAAACAGAAGTAATTGACGAAAATACTTTTAAACTAACATTAACTGAACCGTATTATCCAACGATTCAAGAGTTAGCGGTCGTTCGCCCAGTACGTTTTCTAGGTGAAGCTGGATTCCCGGAAGATGGTGATACTTCAAAAGGTGTTGTCGAACCGATTGGTACAGGTCCATGGATCTTAGAGGAGCATAAAGCGGATGAATATGCGATCTACAAGCGAAACGAAAATTATTGGGGTGAGCTTCCAAAAGTAGAAAAAATCAAAATAAAAATCATTCCTGATGCAGAAACAAGGGTACTTGCCTTTGAAAAAGGTGAGCTGGACCTTATTTATGGAGAAGGTGTGATCAATTTAGATGCTTTCAAACAATTAGAAACGACTGGTAACTATGAAACGAGTATTTCTGAACCAGTTGCAGCAAGACAGCTTGTTATCAATACGACGAAAGAACAGCTTTCCGATGAACGCGTTCGTCAAGCATTACATTATGGATTTAATAAAGAAGCGATGGTTGAAGGGATCACTTCTGGGCTCGAAGAAAAAGCAGATTATATTTTACCTACTAACTTCCCTTACACTTCAGAGATTGATGTTACGCCAATCCAATATGATGTAGAAAAAGCGAAATCGTTATTAGATGAGGCAGGCTGGACGCTTTCTGAAGGGAAAACAGTTCGTGAAAAAGATGGGCAGCCGCTTGAAGTCGAGCTGATGTATAATGCAGAAGAATTAATTCAAAAAGCAATGGCAGAAACCCTTCAATCTGAGTGGGCAGCCATTGGGGTTAAATTAAACATTGTTGGCGTCGAATTAACGGATCAAATTCAAAGATTTAAAGACAATGACTTTGACATTAACTTCTTTAGTAACTATGGCGCGCCTTATGATCCGCATACTTTCTTAAACATCGTTGCATCAGAAGGATTTGGATTTAATGAAGCCATTTCGGCATATCCAAATAAAGATGAGTTAATCCAACAAATGAAAGAGGTCCCTCAAACGACCGATGAAAAAGAACGTCAACAGCTTTACTCATCTATTTTGAAATCAATACAAGACCAAGGAGCAATTGTTCCTATTTCTTATATTAAAAAAGTAGCGATTTATCAAAAAGATGTTACTAATTTTACTTTCCCTGCTAATCGCGACGAACATCCATTCACAGGAATTAGCATTGAGCAGTAAATAGCAGGAGGATTTCATGAGCACTTATATATTGAAGCGAATACTGTCTATTATTCCCGTTTTTCTTTTAGCCGCACTTCTTACGACTGGAATGATTCACCTTTCACCAATCGATCCGGCTGAAGCTTATTTAACAGCAGCCCATATTCAACCAACTGATGAGATTTTAGCTCAGAAAAGACAGGAGTTTGGCTTAGATCAACCTTTCTTCATTCAATATGTAAACTCTATTATTAAGATATGCCAATTTGATTTTGGCATATCTTATGTTTCTAATAAGCCAGTTTGGGACGAGGTTACATATCGAATACCAGCAACCATTCAGCTGGCTCTGGGAAGTTTATTATTAGCGGTACTCATTAGTGTTCCGCTTGGATTTCTTTCAGGAGTAAAGAAAAACAGTGCTGTTGATCATTTTAGCCGCTTACTCTCCTTTTTCGGGGCCTCTATCCCCTCTTTTTGGCTTGGTTACTTATTAATTTTTTTCTTTTCCGTTAAACTAGACCTTTTTCCAGTAGAAGGAATAGGAACTTGGCAGCATCTCGTTTTGCCTTCTGTGACGCTTGCTCTTCCCTTAATTGCGATTTATACACGATTGTTACGTGCGAGTGTTCTTGAAAACTTACAGGAGCCTTATGTACTTTTTGCCCGAACAAGAGGAATTAAAGAAAAAACGATTATGGCAAAGCATGTATTACGAATTGCCATTTCTCCAATGATTACTGGACTTGGAATGAACCTTGGAAAACTACTAACTGGAACGATTATCGTTGAAGCAGTTTTTTCTTGGCCTGGGTTTGGTCGTTATTTTATTGAAGCTATTTTCAATCGCGATATCCCTGTTATCCAATGCTATGTGCTAATAGGGGCGGCCCTCTTTATTTTCAGCAGCTTAATTGTTGACATCATTCAAATGTATATTGATCCGCGTATTTCCAGGAAAGAAGGGCACCAATGATGATCACAAGTATACGTATGACATTCAGAAGCCAAAAAGTAATTCCGATTTGTTCGGTCATATTAGGGATTCTTTTTATAATCGCTATATTTGCTCCTTGGATTGCACCGAATGATCCGATTGCTGTCAACTTGGCTTATAAACTACATCCTCCATCTTTAGAGTATCCATTAGGAACTGACCACTTAGGAAGATGTAACTTATCGCGCCTTTTATATGGGGCACGCATTTCATTAGGCTTTGCGATGCTTATTTTTATCTCATCCTTAGTGATTGGTTTAATTGTTGGAACGATTTCAGGTTATAAAGGCGGTTGGTTTGATCATATTTTAATGAGATTTTGCGATGGTATAATGGCCTTTCCAAACCTTATCCTTATTCTTGGATTGGTTGGCATATTCGGACCCGGACTTACACAAGTTGTCATAGCGCTAATGCTTGTACAGTGGGTTTATTACGCGAGAATGTTCCGGGGAATGGTACTTAGCTTGAAAGAACAAAATTTTATTGCAGCATCAAAAATAAGCGGCTCTTCTCAATGGAAAATTATTAAAAATCATCTTGTTCCAAATGTGCTCCCTCCTCTTGCTGTAATGGGAACGTTAGAAATGGGCTGGGCGATTATGGATATATCCGCTATGTCGTTTCTTGGATTAGGAGTACAGCCCCCTACACCTGAATGGGGAGCAATGATTCACGAAGGAAAATCGTATATTCGAACAAATCCAGAATTAATGCTTTATCCAGGTTTGATCATTATGCTTGTTATTGTTGTCTTCAATTTATTAGGCGAAGCGTTATCAGAACGTTACGGTGTTAAACGCCGTTTTTAAAAAGGAATGAGAATATTGGGAACAGAACAATCAACTGTGTTACAAGTTAAAGATTTACATGTACAGGTAAAAACAAACAATGGTGCTGCCCCTCTTGTTCATAATATAAATTTTGAACTACAGCGCGGGAAAATACTTGGTCTCGTTGGGGAAAGCGGCTGTGGTAAAACCGTTACAAGTATGTCCATTCTTCAGCTCCTTGACCGGAAGACAACGACTATTAAAGGCAGTATTACAGTGCAAGGACGTGAGTTGAACGGTTTAGAAGAGAAAGAAATGCGCACAATCCGCGGCAAGGATATCGCTTTTATTATGCAAAATCCAATGAATGCTTTTACACCTGTGTTTACGATTGGGCATCAATTTATTGAAACGATTCGCTCACATACGCACTATAATAAAAAACAAGCAGCAGAGCTTGCCGTTGAGGCGATGCATGATGTAAACCTGCCAAACCCGAAAGAACTTTTAAAATCCTATCCTTTTCAATTGAGCGGCGGTATGCTCCAAAGGGTGATGATCGCTATTGCAGCATGCTTACACCCTGCTGTTATTATTGCTGATGAACCAACAACCGCACTCGATGTAAAGAACCAAAAGCAGGTGCTGCGCCACTTAGATAAAGTTCGCTCGCAATATGGTTCAGCGATTTTATTAATCTCCCATGATCTTGGTGTGATTTCTGAAATGGCAGATGAAGTAGCTGTTATGCAGAATGGCAGAATCGTAGAAAAAGCAGATGTGTTTCAATTATTTGATGAACCAAAGCATGAGTATACAAAGAAACTGTTACATGCACGCCCGCTCTTACATGTAAATCAATCTTTTACCCATCTGGCTTGACTTAAGATAGACATTTTATGAGGAGTGAATAAATGAGTTTATTACAAGTAAAAGAAGTAACTCATAGCTATGACTCGCAAAAACTTTTCAAATGGAAAGACCGTTCTAAAAAAGTACTTTCTGATATTTCCCTTTCTATTGAGGAAGGAACGTGCTTAGGGCTTCTCGGTACGAGCGGAGCTGGTAAAAGTACGTTAGGAAAAGTGATTCTCGGGTTGGCACGCCCACAATATGGACAAATTCTCTTTCAAGGGCATAATATTTATACAGCTGATAAGCATACCCGCCAAAAAATCCGCCGTGATCTTCAAGCTGTCTTTCAGGATTCCTACTCATCGGTCAATCCTCGGATGACAACCGAACAGATTATTGCAGAGCCGCTGGAAAACTATGAAAAGCTAACAGCCTCTGAACAAAAACGAACGATTATTGAATTGTTGGAAAGAGTTGGACTGAGTGAAAAGGACTTAAAAAAATATCCGCATCAATTTAGCGGTGGCCAACTGCAGAGAATCAATATTGCAAGAGCCATTTCACTAAAACCAAAGCTGATCGTCTTAGACGAATCTGTCAGCAGTTTAGATATGGTAACGCAAACGCTTATTTTACAATTACTAAAAGAGCTTAAAGAAGACTTCGGGCTCTCCTATCTTTTTATCACACATGATATTAAAGCTGCCTATACCATCAGCGATACGTTAGGTGTACTAGAAAAAGGTAAATTAGTGGAGCTTTATGAGTCAAAGGATCAGTTTTTCAATTCAGAGCATCCTGTAGTAAAAGAATTGAGAGGTTCCATACTTGCCGAGCACCCGCGTTTTCGTTCGATTCGAACAAAGGTAAGCACTCCTTAATAAAAAATAGTTACGTTCATTCGAAAGCCCCGATTTTATTCAAATAATCGGGTCTATTATTATAGAAGGAGACGAATCAGATGAATCACCGCGCTTATCTTGCTTTAGCAATCCCGTTAACGATCTCTACCTTGACAACGCCCTTATTAGGCGCTGTAGATACAGCTGTTGTCGGACAGCTTCCCGATCCTGCTTACATTGGAGGCGTGGCAGTTGGCGCTCTTATTTTTAACACTTTGTATTGGGTCTTCGGTTTTTTACGGGTCAGCACATCTGCTTTTGCCGCACAAGCTAGCGGAGCAAGTGACCCAACGCAAAGTATATTTGCTTTATCCCGCCCTTTTTTATTAGCTTTCATTGTAGGCATATGTTTCATTCTCTTACAATGGCCAATTGAATATGCTGCTCTCACATTAATTGCACCTGAATCTGATGTTAGTAAGTTTGCAGTTGAATATTTTCGAATTCGGATATGGGGAGCACCATTTACATTGATGAACTATGTAATTCTTGGCTGGTTAATGGGGATGGCTAAAATTAAAGAATCGCTATACTTACAAGTGTTTATGAATGTGTTGAACATGATATTAGCTGTTCTTTTTGTTCATGTTTTTTCTTTTGCCGTAAAAGGGGTTGCAGCAGCCACTTTGATTGCTGAACTAACAGCGTTCGTATTAGGGTTGCTTCTTATTGTAAAAGTATCACCGTTTCAATGGAAACTGCCATCTATTCAAGCACTAATCGATACACAATCTATGAAAAAGATGTTTCATGTTAATAAAGATTTGTTTATTCGAACAATTAGTTTATTAGTCGTTATTAATATGTTTACCGCAAAAGGGGCTTCATTTGGTACAGAATTTCTAGCTGCAAATGCCGTATTATTTCAAATTCATTACATCATGGCTTATTTATTTGGCGGATTCGCGAACGCCTCCAGTATTCTCGTTGGTAAAGCGATAGGCTCAAATGATGAAAAATTATATAAAAAGACGCTTACTTTATCACGGCAGTGGTCGGTGATCACAGCTTTTATCGTCGCTTGTGTATACGGATTATTTCAAAAACAAATTATTGGAATTTTTACAGATCTACCAAGTGTTATTGAACTTTCAACGAAGTATGGAGCATGGCTCATCGCCTATCCGTTTGCTGCTTGTTTTGGTCTTGTGATTTACGGTGTTTTTACAGGCGCAACTGAAATTGCCCCAGTTCGAAACTCCATGATTTACGCAATGATTGTCTATATCATTATACAAATTACCATAACCCCTATCTGGCATAATCATGGTCTATGGTTTGCCTTTATCGTCTACACGCTTGGACGATCTGGATTCCTAGTCATATATACTCCTAGATTAAACAAAAAACTGTTACAAGCTTAAAAAGATTATCACCAAACATATCATTTGTATTTTATGAAGGATTTAATTCAGAAAGCGAGCCGCTTCATAGAGAAGCGGCTCGCTTTTTTGTATAAGTATAAATGTAACTCTTTTTGTTTCGTGAACATAAAACGAATAAAAATCACTTCTCTTTTACATGTAAAGATGTAAAATCACGCTAATAGCAGTCTTATTTCAAAAAAATACTGCTATTTATAGTTGGAAATTTTAATTTATAGAGGAAAGTAATTTATGAATAATTCAAGAAGTAAAATACGCAAGATAATAGTACATAATCGCCGTTATATATTCATATCGTGCAAAAACATAACATACATCAGTGATCAAATCATTTTACATAATCCGAGAAGGTTTCTGATTGTTGTTCTGGAAAAGTGAAAGGAGAAGTTATGATGGATCCCTTATTCTTAATGAATAGTATTTGGGTAATGCTGGCAGCTGCTCTTGTTATATTAATGTTAGGTGGCTTCATTCTACTTGAAGCCGGATCAACGCGAATGAAAAATGCCGGCCATATTGCTGGTAAAACAATCTTCACGTTCGGCATTTCCTCATTAGTCTTCTGGGCAGTCGGATATGGGTTAATCTTTGGTGAGGGAAATGCCTTTTTTGGATTAACGGATTTTTTCTATTCAGGTTATGACATTGAAGGGTTAGGCCTTTCTGGAGCAGTTTTCTTCTTATTTCAGCTTGCGTTTGCAGGTATTTCCTTAACCATTGCATTTGGCGGATTCGCAGAACGCGCTAAATTATCCGCTTATATTATTTTTGCGGTCTTATTCTCGATCTTGATTTATCCTGTTATTGCCCATTGGATTTGGGGCGGCGGCTGGTTAGGTGATCATGGCAAACAAGATTTTGCAGGTTCAACAGTTGTTCACTTAACAGGGGCGATGGGAGCTTTTGCAGCAACGATTCTTTTAAAACCTCGTATTGGTAAGTACAATGAAGATGGTTCTCCAAACAATATTGCAGGACATAACCAAGTATTTACTGCATTAGGTGTCCTTGTGTTATGGGTAGGATGGTTCGGATTTAATGCGGGCAGTACGCTATCAGTTAACGATGGCTTCTTCGGATTTGTCGCACTTAATACAAACTTAGCTGCAGGTGCTGGAGCAGTAGCCTCATTGTTAGCAGTATGGATGGTAACAGGAAATGCGGATGTTCCAACAATGCTGAATGGTGCCTTAGCAGGTTTAGTTGCGATTACCGCTTCTTGTGCATTTGTAAACACGTGGGCTGCTGTTGTCATTGGGTTTGTTGCAGGAATTATCGTCTTTTACAGTATGGGCTTTTTTGAAAAACGTAAAATTGATGACCCAATCTTTGCGTTATCTGTTCACGGAACAGCAGGCGTTTGGGGAACCTTATCAACAGGGTTCTTTGCGACGCCGGAGCTTGCAACAGTTGGTCGACCGGGCTTATTCTACGGCGGCGGCTTCACTCAACTAGGTGTGCAGGCAATGGGAATCGCTGCATGTGGTGTTTATTCATTTGTTGTAGCGTTTGTACTTCTATTCATGATGAAGAAAGTTTTAAATGGCCTGCGCGTATCAGAAGAAGAAGAAATTATTGGTCTTGATTTAAGCGAGCACGGCAGCTATGGGTACCCAGAATTGTTACAACAAAGGGAGCAGTCAAAACGACACGGAGATGAAAACCCAAAATACAAGTGAATAGCTAACCGGTTTAATGATAAGGGAGACTGTTAATGTGGGAGATACTTTTAAGCATTATGAACATTTACGAAAGCTGAGAAAACAAACAATAAATGCTGCTGCAAACGATCATTTTACACTTAATAAACTTCATGATCGCTTCATGGATAAAGTCGTTCAAATCGCGTTGCAGAAGCTGAAAAAAGAGTGGGGTCCTCCTCCCTCTTCTTTTTCTTTCTTCCTAGTCGGCAGCGCAGGTCGGTTTGAACAAGCACTGTGGAGTGACCAAGATCATGGCATTGTCTATGAAAGCAATAGCGATGAAGCAAAGGACTACTTTCTTAAGCTCGGAAAAGAAATTTCAAATGGACTTTATCATGTTGGATATGAATTTTGTGACGGCAATGTGATGGCATCAAATCCATTATGGTGCCAGTCATTCGAAAGTTGGAAAATACAGCTTGAAAAATGGATGAAACAAGAAAGCTGGGAATCTATTCGGTACTTATTGATTTTTATTGATGCACGAGGATTAGTTGGCAGTGATGAATATATTAAGGAATTAAAACAATACATTTACCTTCAAATAGAGAAATCACCACACTTATTAAAAAGAATGTTAAATAATACGATGCGCGTAAAAAAAGGTATTGGGGCGTTCGGCCAATTTCTTGTTGAAAGACACGGCATTCATACGGGTAATATAAATTTTAAAAAAACAGCTTTTTTTCCTTATGTGAATGCAGTAAGACTTCTTGCCTTAAAAGAAACGATCATAAATACTTCTACTTTATCAAGGCTTGATTCGTTATCAGAAAGTAATATAAGTGTATCCGCGCGTGAAGATTATCGAAAAGAATTTTTGAAGTTATTACAATTTCGGCTCGTCCAGGGAAAGCATGATAATTACGATGCTGTTCATTATGTTAAGATCAATACGCTTACTAAGGAGCATAAAAAAGAGCTGAAAGAGATTTTGAAAAAAGGAATTCAGCTTTACAACTACACCAAAAGAGTAATAGAAAAAGGGTGTTAACAAATGCTTATGAATCAAATGATTCAATTTATAAAGCAGCTGTCTGATAAGGTAACTTCAAGTATGTATACATCCATTCAAGATCCCTCCAATCCACATCATATTTCGCTGTTAAGGCAGCTGCAAAAAGAAATTAAAGTGAAAAATCCTTTAGATCTTCCTCTAAAGGATTTGAAGGTCGTTGTCTTTGACCTTGAAACAACAGGGTTTTATCCTCAAAAAGGCGATACTATTTTATCAATTGGGGCAGTGAAAGTAACAGGTGAGAAAATAGAAGATGACACCTTTTATTCGTTAGTACAATCAAACGCAGTCCTATCACCAAATATTGCATCATTAACTGGAATTAAGGAAGAAGAGTTAAGAACGGCTCCCCCTTTTTCAAAAGTGCTTACAAATTTTTATCAATTTATAAAAGAGCATACACTCGTTGCCCATCATGCGAAACATGAACAAGCTTTTATGCAGCATGCAGCGTGGCGTTTAATGCGCACAAACTTTGATCATCGAATTATTGATACATCATTTTTAATGAGAGTTGTTGATCCGGATTTAAAAACTTTTCAGTTAGAAGATTGCTGTACAAAATGCGGAATTGAAGTGAAAGATCGTCATCATGCTTTAGGAGATGCAAAAATGACAGCCGAGCTTTGGTGCTATTACGTAAAAGAAATTCAAACATTAGGATTTACAAACTTACGTGAAGTGTATGAACGTGTAGCACAAATGTAAATAACCTGGTGAATGAAATGGTACAAAACAATAAAATGAACAAAAAAGAACAGAAGGATCCCTGTTCTAAGTTATTCTATTAATAATTGAATATTGAGCTAATCTCTCCTGTATATGGGAGATTGTCACGAAATGATTTTTCGATTCGATGATTGCCATTGATGACTTCACTTCATACCTTTCTAGTTTGATTTCCGACTGCAATATTGATTTGTTTACATCAGCTGTTTTTCTTAGACATCGTTTGTTCTTTTTTGCGATACATGAACCCATGGTCTTTCGTTTTCCCTTTAAAAAATGATTCTTATATGAAAAAACCGACCTTTCTAATGGAAAAAGGTCGGTTTTTAATTTAAATTTACTTATGCTGTTTCAGAGATACTCTTAACGATTTGAGCTAATCCCTCACTAACTGATACAGCTGGACGCCCAAGAAGTTTCTCAAAGTCATTGCTTTCAATTTCCAGTGTCCCTTCTCGGATGTCTTTTTGGATATTAACAAGAAATGGAATTAAGAAATCTGGTACACCGGCACCTTTCATAATGTCCGCATAATCTTCATCATCAACATGCTGTACAGCTACTTCTTTTCCTAATACAAAGCCAAGTGCAGCTGCAAATTCGTTCTGCGTTAATAACTTTCCAGAAAGCTCGTAAATTGTGTTTTCGTGGTCGTTACCAGATAGTACCACTGCTGCAGCTTCTGCATAATCCTGCTGCAGAGCCCAGCCTACTTTGCCGTTTTCAGCCGATGTTACCCAAGGCGCTCCTGCCAGAACACCTTGAATGCTTGAAATTTCATTCTCCAAATACCAGTTATTGCGTAAGAACGAATAAGGAATACCTGTTTTTTCAATCGCTTCTTCTGTTGCCTTATGCGTTGGAGCAAGGAAGTTGTTACTTTCCTTTGCGTTTGCGATACTCGTATATGCAATAAATTGAACCCCTGCACGCTCAGCCGCCGCCACCGCATTTGTATGCTGACGAATTCTCGTTTCATTGTCACCATCTGCAGAAATAATTAAAAGCCTGTCAATACCCTCAAAAGCAGCATCCAATGTTTCCGGAGAATCAAAATCGCCGTGGCGAACATCTACCCCACGATCTTGTAAGCCTTTCGCTTTCTCCGGGTTACGAACACTAACAGCCAACTGATCGGCTGATACCGTTTTTAATAACGTCTCTACAATTTTCGTTCCTAATTTCCCTGTAGCTCCTGTAACTAACATTTTCATTGATCTATTCCTCCAATACTATTTTTTGTATCTTTTTAATCACACATCCACACTTAACATGTATTTATTTTGAATACTTGTATTAATAATAGATACTTCTTGTTGTTTTGTCAACAAATAGAATAAAAGCTTTTTTATTTTTCACGAAGATTACGGTATAATACGTTGTAATCAAAGATAAAGCAGGTGAATGATATGTCGATCAGCAGCCGATTTTCCGTTGGTATTCATATATTAGCTCTTATTGAATTAAATAAAGATGGGGTAAGCTCATCAGAATTTTTAGCAGGAAGTGTAAACACGAACCCAACCTTAATTAGAAAGATTATGGGGATGCTGAAAAAAGCAGGGTTAATCGAAGTAAAACCCGGTATTGCAGGAGCAAAACTAGCAAAGGACCTCTCTTCTATCACATTGCTTGACGTTTATAAGGCGGTTGATGTTGTTCAGGAAAAAGAATTGTTTAATGTGCATGAAAACCCGCACCCTGATTGTCCTGTCGGCAGAAACATACAAGATTCGATTAACCCTGTATTAGCAGCAGCTCAATTAGCAATGGAAAAGGTACTAGGAAATGTAACGATTGAAGATATTGTGAAGGATATTGTTGAAAAAGAAAATTTAAAATAAGAAACGAAGATAAAGACAATCTTGAAAAAAGAATGTCTTTTTCGTCATGCAAATCCTTTCTTTTACAAACTAATCTAATAGTTCGTTAATCTACTTTTAAAAAGTAAAACTTATTTAACAAAATTTTTCTATATAAGTTCACTTTGATTTTTCATCACGTTTAAACTGTATACAAAACCGTCAATACTGCTCCTAAGAAAACAAAATCAAAGGAGCGGTTCAAATGAAACAACTACAAGTTACAAATGATCATGGA
>NZ_QOCW01000001.1 GCF_003318295.1 Bacillus taeanensis | reverse complement strand
CGGCATTTGCTGCTGCGGATAAGGTGCCGGCATTTGCTGCTGCGGATAAGGTGCCGGCATTTGCTGCTGCGGATAAGGTGCCGGCATTTGCTGCTGCGGATAAGGTGCCGGCATTTGCTGCTGCGGAGACGCCATATAAGGCATTGCTTGTGGTGGTACAGGAATATCCATTTCATCCATCTCTCCCATCACTGATTCTTGATATTCAGGCGATTCAAGTGATTGATCTTTCGATTTTGCCGGAGGAGAAATATTAATATGGGACGTTATTTTCGTTTCTTTTTTTGGATACTTGGAAGGAGTGCTGTCTTTTAATGGTTTTTGTTGTTTCGATTCTAATTCTTCATGCTTTTGTTTCAATGGTTGTATTTGTTCTTTTTCCTTTTTTACCGGATTCTCTATCGGCTTTTTGGCTGACTTTTCTATTGGTTTCTCTACTGGCTTTTCTATTGGCTTTTCTATTGGCTTTTCTACCGGCTTCTCTTTCTTTTGTTCCAATGGATAATAGCCCTCTTTTGGCTGCTCCTTCTTTTTTCCTATTGAATAATAACCCTCTTTTGGCTGCTCTTTCAACTGCTGCTTTTTCACAGGGACACTGCCGCTCGGAACTTTGATTTTCATTCCCGGCATAATTAGATCCGGATTACTTAATTGTTTATTAACTGCTTTTAAATTTTCAAAATCAACTCCATATTTTTGAGCGATCTTCCAAAGCGTATCGCCTTTTTGTACGATATGGATTTTCACGATGTAATCTCCCTCCTGTGCACATTCTTTATATTCATATGTTGAACTGGGCAATTTGCTACATATTTGTCTTATTTTCTCTAGCACAATCTATGCGTAAAAAAGCCAATGTATGCATGTCACAGGAGGAAAGCAAGGTCAAATTCTACGCTCTACTTAACATTCGATCAAGCGCCAATTTTGCATCATGTGAAGTCGTGTCATCAACCTTAATTTGATTGATTACTTTTCCATCTTTTAAACTTTCAAGCGCCCATAATAAATGAGGAAGATCAATGCGATTCATTGTTAAACATGGACACATATGAGGATTAAGAGAAACAATTTCTTTATCTTTATGTGTATTAATGATTCGATTCACTAAATTCATTTCAGTTCCAATTGCCCATTTACTACCAGAAGGGGCATTTTCAATTGTTTGAATAATATAATTTGTTGAACCAGCCATATCAGCTAATTCGACAACTTCCCTTGTACATTCCGGATGGACAATAATGTTCATTTCAGGATTTGTTTTACGAAGATGTTCGATGTTTTGAACAGTGAACTTTTCATGTACTGAACAATGACCTTTCCATAAAATAACTTGTACATCTTCCAAATTTCCTTCATATTCAAAAGTATTTTCTATTGGATTCCATACAGCCATTTTTTCAAGCGGAATTCCTAAATCATATGCTGTATTTCGTCCTAAATGTTGATCAGGTAAAAATAAAATACGTTCTTTTTGTGTAAAGGCCCATTTCAGCATTTTTTCAGCATTTGAAGATGTAACCGTTGCTCCTCCATGACTCCCACAGAAGGCTTTAATAGAAGCTGTTGAATTCACATATGTTAGCGGTAAAATGGTATCCCCGAACTGCTCCTGCATGATTTTCCAACCCCGGTTTAATTGGTGAATGTCTGCCATATCGGCCATGGAACAGCCAGCACGCAAATCAGGAAGAACAACAGCTTGATGATCGCCTGTTAAAATATCTGCTGTTTCTGCCATAAAATGAACACCACAAAAAACAATATAATCAGCGGATTGATTTTCTGCTGCAAGCTGCGCAAGCTGAAGAGAATCCCCGGTGCTGTCAGCAAATTGAATTACTTCATCTTTTTGATAATGATGCCCAGGAATATAGAGCTTTTCCCCAAAATATTCTTTGATTTCTTTTACACGCTGCTCCATTTCCGCAATGGCCATTGTTTTATATCGTTCTGGTAATGATGATTGATTTTCAAGCATTTCTAATACGTTCATGCCTTGCTTCCCCCTTTAAGATTAAGACTAATATCTAAAGAACGTGCTGAATGTGTTAACATCCCAAGCGATATATAATCAACACCAGTTCCTTGGTACTGGCCAATATTTTCTAAAGTAATCCCACCAGATGCTTCGGTTGTAATATGAGATGGAACAATTTCAACAAATTGTTTCACTTCTTCTGGTGAACGATTATCAAACATAATAACATCGACACCCATCTCAACAGCTTCCCTAACTTGTGCTTCTGTTTCGGTTTCAACTTCAATCTTCACCATATGGCCAAGCTTTGATTTTACAACTGTAACAGCTTTTGTAATACTGCCCATGTGTGCAATATGGTTATCTTTAATCATAACCCCATCATACAATCCATAACGGTGATTATATCCGCCTCCGCTTGTGACTGCATATTTTTCAAGCATTCGTAAACCAGGTGTCGTTTTTCTTGTATCACAAACTCGGGTATGGGGATCATTTAATAACTGAACCGTTTGATTTGTTAATGTAGCAATACCGCTCATTCGCTGCAGTAAATTTAATATCACACGTTCACCAGTTAAAAGAATGTGAACTGGTCCAGTCACTTCTGCAATGACATCTCCTTTTTTCACTAATTCTCCATCACTTACAAAATTCTTTACGGACACGTTATTCTCTAATAAATGATAGCCCGTTTGAATAACAGCCATTCCAGATATAACGCCATCTTCCTTTGCAATAAATACCCCTGAAGCAATGTCTTTTTCAGAAAATATGATAGAGCTTGTAAGATCACCATCACCAATATCTTCACGGAAAAACTGCTGTAACATCTCTTGTAATTTCAATTTATTCATCATTGACTCTCCTCTATCTGACATTAACGAACATTTACTAATTCATTATGAGAAAACTGGTTATCTTTTTGAAAATAAATTGTCTGCTGATGCCATCTTAATTGATCTTTAAGTGGATAATCAGACCGATAATGACCGCCCCGGCTTTCAGTTCTCCTTAATGCTGCCGATGCAATTAACCACCCAGATGTAAGCATATTTAATTTTGTAACGTCATCTATTGATACCTCTTCATAAATCGAACGTGCCGATATCCGCTTTAAATATGATTCAAACCACTGAACTGCGGGTTGTAATCCTTGTTTAGTGCGAATAATCCCCACATATTTCTCCATCACTTTTTGGATTTCTTTCTTTGACGGATAATGGTTCGATTTTAATGCCGCAAAGGAAGGAACTGTGGAAGAGCTCCTTGAATTGCCATTTGTTAAAATTGCATTAGCCGCTTGTTTTGCAAAAACAATTCCTTCTAACAAAGAGTTGCTGGCTAAACGATTGGCACCATGCACGCCTGTATGAGCTACTTCTCCTACTGCATAAAGATTTGAAAGCGTGGTTCTTCCTTTTTGATCAGTAGAAACGCCTCCCATATTAAAATGGGCACCAGGCATAACAGGCAGCAAACCTTTTTGTAAATCAATTCCGTTCTTTTTACACATCTCGCTGATCGTAGGAAATCTTTCATGAAAATTCGAAACATCTTTTATATCTAGGTAGACTTGTTCACCTTCTTGAATCTTGTGAAATATCGCACGAGACACGACATCACGCGGTGCTAAATCTTCTTGTTCATGTACACCAATCATTAAACGCTCTCCACTTTCTGTAACAAGTACAGCTCCCTCTCCTCGTACAGCTTCCGAGATTAGCCCTTGTGCTTGCCCATTACAAACGAGCATTGTGGGATGAAATTGAACAAACTCTAAGTCTGCTAACTTAGCACCTGCTCGATAAGCAATTGCAAAACCATCACCTGTAACAGAAGCATCATTGGATGTGACAGGATACAAACCTCCTGCTCCTCCAGCTGCAAGCACAACAGAGGGTGATGAGTAGAAAGTCTTTTCTCCCGCGCTGTTGATTGTCCATGCTCCTTGACAGCATTCATTCTCAACAATTAAATCAACGACCATTTCTTCTTCAATAATGGTTGTATGCTTGCTAACCCTCTCAAAAAGTGTAGAAACAATCGCATGTCCTGTCGCATCTCCACCAGCATGTAAAATTCTTCTTATTCGATGAGCACCTTCCTGCGCTAAAATTAATTCACCAGATTCGTTTCGATCAAAAGGAACGCCAATCTGAATTAAATGTTTGACCATCTCAAGACCTTCTTTTACGAGTAAACGTGTCATCTCTTCACTATTATGTTCATCTCCAGCAGCTAACGTATCAAAAAAATGATCAAGCCAATGATCTTCTTTTGTAACTGCGGCTGCAATACCGCCTTGGGCAAGTCTTGAATTACTGTGCTTCCATTTAGACTTTGTGATTATTGTCACATTTTTATGTGAAGAAAGAAGCTCAGCTACCATCAAACCAGCTATTCCACTTCCTATTATTAAAACATCTGACTGTCTTACTTTCATAAACAGCCTCCTCGACCTTTTAATTTTACATGTGTCTTGACACCTATATTTACATAGATTTAAACTTATGACAAGAGTTTTTTATTTTTAAGATCCTGTAAATTGTTACTAAAGCCTTACAATAAAAGGATAAGAGAGAAGTGATAAAAATGATTTATCTAGATTATGCTGCAGCAACTCCACCGACTGAAAAAGCACTTTACGTATATACAAAAGTTTCACAGGAATATTTCGGAAACAGCCACAGTCTGCATGATACCGGAACACAAGCCTCTTCATTATTAGAAAGTGCTCGTCAGCAGCTGGCAGCACTTATTTGCGGAAATCAAGCTGGGATATATTTTACAAGCGGGGGATCAGAAGGGAACTATTTAGCTCTTTCATCTCTTGCAAAGGCTTATCGACATAAAGGGAATCACTTGATTACAACAAGTGTCGAGCACTCTTCTTTACTAAATACATTCTCGAAGTTAGAAGAAGAAGGATTTCAAGTGACCTATTTACCTGTTGATGAAACAGGGAGAATTCGTATAAAAGATTTAGAGGAAGCTCTTACTAATCAAACGATTCTAGTATCTATTAATCATGTAAATAGTGAAATCGGGACCATTCAACCACTTGAACAAATTGGAAATCTACTTTATAAAAAAAACATACTTTTTCATAGTGATTGTGTTCAATCTTTCGGTAAGCATGAGATTGATGTAAATAAGTGCCATTTGTCAAGTATTACTCTTTCAAGTCATAAAGTCTACGGTCCAAAAGGAGTTGGAGCTGTTTATATTTCACCTGAAGTTAACTGGCATCCAGTTATTCCAAATAGTTCCCATGAGAAGGGATTCCGCTCCGGAACTGTGAATGTACCTGGAATATGCAGTTTTGTAACAGCAGCACAAGAATGCATTGAAAGGTTAAAAGAAGAAAAAACTCGAATAAAACAGCTTCGTTACCTATTTCTATCTGCCATACAATCACCTCATATTGTAATTGAGGGTAATGTTGAAAACCAGTCTCCATATATAATTGGTTTAAGAATCAAAGGCATTGAAGGACAATATATCATGCTTGAATGCAATCGAAATGGGTTAGCTGTTTCTACCGGAACGGCATGTCAACTAGGACATTCTAAAGCGTCTAAAACAATGGTCGCACTTGGAAGATCAGAAGAGCAAGCACGCGAATTAATTCGTCTCTCTTTTGGATTTCATACAACAGAAGAAGAGGTGAAAAATGCAGCAGAAATTTTCAATAAAATTGTGAAAAGCTTGACCTCATCATATAGGGAAAGTAAAGTATAAAACACAGATAATGGTTCACAATTAAGGGGGTATTGCAATTTGAAGGAAGAAGGAAAGAAAATACTCGGCGAACAGAGACGAAATTTAATCCTACAGTGGCTTAAAGAAAGCAATGAACCATTCACAGGAAGCTCGTTAGCAGAAAAAACAAATGTCAGCCGACAAGTTATTGTACAAGATATTTCATTATTAAAAGCGCGAAATGAGCCGATTGTTGCAACAGCACAAGGCTATCTATATATGCAGACTTCCGATGAAAAGAAACAGTTTCAGCGTGTTATTGCTTGTTATCATCGCCCTGAGGATACAGAAAATGAGCTAAATATTCTTGTTGATCATGGAGTTACTGTTTGTAACGTAACCATTCAGCATCAACTTTATGGTGAGCTTACTGCTTCATTAATGATATCAAGCCGTCGCGATGTTCAACAGTTTTTACAAAAAATTGAGTCCACCGAAGCATCATTGTTATCAGAGCTAACAGATGGCACTCACCTTCATAAGTTAGAAGCGGATACAGAAGAACAGTTGAATGAAGCGTGTCAAGCATTAGAAAAGTCAGGCTACTTACTCTCAAGCTATTAATATAAAAGGCGCTGTTAAACAATGATATTGATTTTAACAGGTAATATACAAAAAAAGATGTTCCTTCGTTAAAGAGGAACATCCTTTTTTATTAAGAAGAAACACCTACTTTTTTCTTACTGACTTCTGACGAAAAACAGGGATAGCTCCCTAAAATAGATACGCCGCAGCCAAGTGCTTCAATTTCACTTTTTGCTCCTTGAATTAAAATGTCATCTGCTTTCATTTCAATATCAATGATAAAAAAGTAATTTCCAAGTCCTGTTTTCATTGGGCGAGATTCGATCTTTGATAAATTTAATTTCCTCCATGCAAATGCTGAAAGTACTTGATGAAGCGCCCCAGTATAGTCAGATGGCAATGTAACAATAAATGTTGTTTTATCACCGCAGTATAAATCATTTTTCTCTACTGGTTTTTTGTGACGATTTAGCACGACAAACTTTGTATGGTTATTATCAAAATCATGAATATTTTTTTGTACAATGGTTAAACCATATGTTTTAGCTGCTAATTCATTAGCGATCGCAGCGCTTAACTCCTTAGGATTGTTTTTTAACCACTCTGCCGCTGATCCCGTAGAATTTGTATATTTCAATTCAGCTTCTGAAAGTTTATTTCTTAAAAAATGATGACATTGTGCAATTGCATGAGGATGTGAATAAACAGCTTCTACCTGTTCCCACTGATCAGCAATGGCAGGGTGTACCATTAAATGCTGTTCAATTGGCACTACAATTTCCGCAACAATGGGTAATGTTTGTTCGTGTAATAAATAATCAATTGTTAAATTAACAGATCCTTCAATTGTATTCTCAATCGGGACAACTGCAAAATCAATTTCCCCTTCCATTACTGCATCAATACAATTTGGAATGGTTTTATAAGGAATAAACGCTTCTTTTGGAAACATTGTTTTTGCTGCATATTCTGTAAATGTTCCATTCGGACCTAAATAACCAATTTTATCCATAAAATAGATTCCTCCCGTCTCTTCCATACCTCTCTATACAAGAATATATATTACTTCTTTATCATTTAAGCACCTGAACCGATAACTTCCGCTCGTTCAACCGCCTCTAACGCTTTTAACTGCTTTAAGAGTTCACTTATTTCAACATGCATAGATCCTGTTTCAACCGAAAGCGTAACATTAGCCCGGCCGCGCAGTGGTATGGTTTGATTAATTGTTAAAACATTACAGCCAAGCGATGCTACAGTTTGAAGCACCCCTGATAATGCCCCAGAACGATCTTCTAAATTAAGAAAAATCGTCATAATTTTCTCTTTTACTAAAGCATGAAAAGGAAAAATCCCATCACGGTATTTATAAAAAGCACTGCGGCTTAAGCCAACGTGTTTAACGGCATCATTTACTGTTTCAACTTTTCCTCTTTCAAGCAATGATTTTGCTTCTAACGCTTTCTGCATTGATTCTGATAGTACGTCTTCTCTTACTAAATAGTATTGATCTTTTTTATTATTTTCCAACTTAATAACCTCACTTAAATTTATACTAAAAGGTTATTCATATAGAATAAAATTGTAAGAACGTTTTGACAATGATACCTCATTAAAAGAGTTTTGTCTATTAATAATTTTAAGAAAGGGAAATAAAAACTGCCTTCTTGAAGGAAGACAGTTTTTTTATCATGAGGAACCGTGCTGTTAATCAATAAATTCAAATTCAAAATCCAATAAGCGAATAGTATCCCCATCTTGAGCACCACGCTCACGCAGCGCATCATCAACACCCATACCGCGAAGTTGTCTTGCAAACCGGCGAACATTTTCATCTCTTGTAAAATCCGTCATTTTAAAAAGTTTTTCAATTTTTGGACCGCTTACGACAAATGCACCATCTGGGTCTCTTGTAATGTTAAATCCTATTTCTTCTTTTTGATGACGATAAACAATCCGAGATTCCCCTTCTTCCTCAACTGCTTCTAATGGGAATTCTGGTGTTTTCTCCAGCACATCAGCGATTTCAAAAAGCAGCTCACGAAGACCTTGTCTTGTTACCGCTGAAATCGGAAAAATTGGATACTTCTCTTGAAGTTTCTCCTTAAATTGTTCTAAATTCGCTTCTGAGTCAGGCATATCCATTTTGTTTGCAACAATAATTTGCGGCCGTTCTGTAAATCTCATATTGTACTGCTTTAATTCTTCATTAATCTTTAAGTAATCATCGTATGGATCGCGGCCTTCCATTGCCGACATATCAATCACATGAACAATAACTCTCGTACGTTCAATATGACGAAGAAATTGGTGACCAAGCCCAATTCCTTCATGGGCCCCTTCAATTAATCCAGGTAAATCAGCCATGACAAAGCTCCGGCCATCTCCAGTATCCACTACCCCTAGATTTGGCGTAATGGTTGTAAAATGATATTCAGCAATTTTAGGCTTTGCTGCAGAAACAACTGATAAAAGTGTAGATTTCCCTACACTTGGAAAACCGACAAGGCCAACATCAGCAAGAAGTTTAAGCTCAAGAGTTAAATTCCGCTCTTGTCCTGGTTCTCCATTTTCAGATAGTTCCGGTGCTGGATTTGCTGGTGTTGCAAAACGAGTATTACCGCGTCCGCCGCGACCCCCTCGCGCAATCACAGCCCGCTGTCCATGCTCAGTT
This sequence comes from Bacillus taeanensis, assembly GCF_003318295.1. Classification (GTDB taxonomy): domain Bacteria; phylum Bacillota; class Bacilli; order Bacillales; family UBA6769; genus Maribacillus; species Maribacillus taeanensis. Next base: position 478,421 of record NZ_QOCW01000001.1, on the reverse strand, counting down.
AAGTCTGCAACTACAGCCCCTGTCTCATCATCTGTTACAACTGTACCAGGGGGAACTTTTACTACCATTTCTTCAGCATTTCGACCATGCTGATTTTTAGACATGCCATGTTCTCCGCGTTTGGCTTTAAAGTGCTTATTATAGCGAAAATCCATTAACGTTCTTAGGCCTTCTTCAACCTCAAAAATAATATCGGCACCATTTCCACCATCACCGCCAGCAGGACCGCCATTGGGAACATATTTTTCACGGCGAAACGCCACCATCCCATTTCCGCCGTCCCCGGCCTTTACATATACTTTTGCTTGATCTAAAAACATGCTTTCACCTCGTTTTACGCAACGCTATCATTTAGCTGCAAAGTTACTACAAACTCATCCTCTTGTACATGCGAACTAATAACCGAAAACGTCCTCGTTTGATTTTCTACTTCTTTCACCCAACTTTTTATGGATTCTATATTTGTAATCTTCCCATTAAAATCAATAATCAGCCGTATTTCTTCATCCAACAGCTGAAAAGTAAATAACAAATGATTTTCAAACAATTCATCAACCGAGGAATCAAGTGCAGAAAAGAGTGATTTTATCCCTAATGTTAATCCTTCTTCAAAGCTTGATAAATTAAGTTCGTCACCTATTACTTCAAACTCAAGCCTATAATGATGGTTATGCCAATTAAAGGTTAATAGTTTTTCCACAAGTGTGGGCATCCCTAAATTAGACAACTTAGCTTCCTGTCTTGCTTGTATTACAATTTCGTCAATTATCATGTTAGCCCGGTCAATATGATCTAACGCTATATTTCCTTTAATTAATTGAAGACGGTTTAACCAATCATGACGAGCATGACGCAATAAATCAATCGTATCCCATTTTTCAGACATGTTGGCACTCCTAGTTTTTACAATTTCCTTCATTATAGCAAAATTCTTAAACTTACTGAAAGGTTTCCAAATAAAAAACTCTAACCCTGAAGGTTAGAGTTTTTTATTTGCTTATGCTTCTTGTGCAGCTGGATAAACACTTACTTTTTTATTGTTACGACCATAGCGCTCGAATTTAACTACGCCGTCGATTTTTGCATAAAGTGTGTCATCTCCACCACGGCCAACATTTGCACCAGGATAAATTTTTGTACCGCGTTGACGGTAAAGAATTGAACCACCTGTTACGAATTGACCATCAGCACGTTTTGCACCAAGGCGTTTTGCAATCGAATCACGACCGTTCTTCGTACTACCTACACCTTTTTTACTCGCGAAAAACTGAAGGTTCATTTTTAGCATAAGTTCCACCTCCTATATTTAAGAAATTCGAATATGTTTACCATATTCAGAGGCAATCGACTTTAACGATACAACCATCGCTTCAAGAAGAAGCTGTACTTTCTCGTCGATGTCCGTCGGTAACCCTTTCGGAACATCACAGCGAAGAAAGCCGCCATCTTCTTCCATGTCAATTATTAGCTCAACATCACATAATGAATGAATAGCATTAACTGTACCAAATGATACTGCCGATGCGCCTGCACATACAATATCATATCCATATGGTCCTGCTTCTGCATGTCCACTCATTGTAAATGATAGTATTTGCTTTTGTTTATTCCTGTTTACATTAACAGTAATCATTTTTAACCTTATGCGTTGATTTTTTCAATAACAACTTTTGTGTAAGGCTGACGATGACCTTGTTTACGGTGATAGTTTTTCTTCGCTTTCATTTTGTAAACGATGACTTTCTTACCGCGGCCATTTTTTTCAACCTTCGCAGTTACAGTAGCACCTTCAACAACAGGGCTTCCTACTTTTACGCTTTCGCCGCCAACCATTAACACTTTATCAAATGTAACAGTTTCGCCAGCTTCAACGTCTAATTTTTCAATAAAGATCTCTTGACCTTCTTGAACTTTAATCTGCTTACCACCAGTTTCAATAATTGCGTACATGACATGCACCTCCTATTTGTCTAAGACTCGCCATTACAGGTGACAATGCTTAAAAACCTGCTCTGTGCGGTTGTAGCTCTTTGGGTGCTCCAAACGAACTAACGTATAAGATATTATCATAAAAAACTCCTAATTGTCAATTGGTTATCTATGATTCACTCTAACTATTAATGCGCTTGTGAATGTCAGCTGCTGAGCCAATATGCCGAATTTTATATTCTTCTCTTGTACTCGATACACTTTCTGTTACAATCAGTTTTCGACCGATTTTATCTTCTAAATACGCTTCATAATGGTCAACTGATTTTTTTAGTTCATGATAAATTTCACTTGAGACTTCAAGCCATATCGCCTCTTCAATAGTATGACGATATTCTAAAAGATCCCTCTCGATACGAAAAAGAACCGTCTCAAGTGATAAATGATAGCCTGTTCCATCACATACTTCACAGCGAACGGAATGAGATTCAAGAAGTGTTTTGCGTTCCTTTTTCCTTGTCATTTCTAGTAAACCTAACTTTGTAAAACCAAAAATTTTTGCTGTCACTCGATCATATTTTAAAGCATTCGTTAATTCATCAATGACAAGCTGCTCATCTTCTTTCGTTTTCATACTAATAAAGTCAATTAAAATAATGCCGCCAATATCACGGAGTCTAAGCTGTCTTGCAATTTCTTTAGCTGCTTCTTTATTAGCTTTTAAGACCGTTTCCCTTAAATTAATTTTTCCAGTAAACTTCCCAGTATTTACATCAATACTTGTTAAAGCTTCTGTTTGGTCAATTACAAGGTAAATGCCATCTTTTAACCATACAATTCGCTTAAGCGCTTTTAGCAGTTCGCTTTCAATTCCGTAATAAAGAAAAAGCTGTTCTTTTTCTTTATATAGGATTAACTTATCTTTTAATTGCGGATAAGGGGATAAGCGCTCGCTTAATTTTCGCCATTCTTCATAATCATCAACAATAATTTCTTCAATTTTATGAAAAGCAAAATCACGGATGACCTTTGAAGTTAATGTAAGATCTCTATAAACTAAAGAAGGTCGAGAAACATGCTTTGCATTCGCTAAGATGTTCTTCCATACTTTCTTTAAATAAAAAAACTCCTGTGATGCTTCTTCAAATGAGTGATTCTGAGCAGCTGTACGAATAATAACGCCTTCTTTATTTTCACAAAGGTTCTTTCCAAATTCGCGCCAGCTTGCTCGAATACCCTGAGGCATGTTTTTTGAAACACCAATATATTGATCTTTTGGCATAAATACCATATAAATGCCAGGAATAGAAACTTTCTCTGTTAAACGTGGTCCTTTTGTTCCTACAGCTTCTTTTGTTACTTGAACAAGAATTTCTTCCCCTTCTTTAACAGCTTGTGAAATTTGACTCTTTCCCTGTAGGCGCTCCTGCGCTAATTCATCGCGTGACAAATAACCATTTTTATCCATACCTATATCAACAAAAACCGCCTGCATTCCTGGAAGCACCTTTGTTACTTTTCCTTTATAAATATTTCCAACTGTTTCTTCACTTTCAGACTCTTGTACAAAAAACTCTATTGTTTTTCCATTTTCAACAATCGCAACACGCTGCTGCCTTGTTGTAAGATTCATTAATATTTTTTTCACAAAAGCAAACCCTTTCTATTTGAAACCATCTCCAATTTTCATTTTGAATGAAAACACTCTGCTACGGTAGACCATGCTTTTTGTTCTTTAAAAAAAAGATGTAATAAGTCATATTCATTTATGATAGGATGCCTTGGTTTCATACCTTGCTTTAATATAATACGATGTGAAACCCCTTTTCGAAAAGTTTTTAACACATCTTGAAGAAATGCTGTTTCTTGAACTTCAATAAACAACTGCTTTTCGCAATCTCGTTTTTGTGCATGATAACGTTCTAGTAAAAACCGCAAGTATATATATGGGTGATGCCGCCATTCCCTATAATGAGCAGCTCCCAGAAAAAGGATAATAATAAAAACATTTAATTGAAAAGGGTAAAAAATGAAACAGACCATTGCAAAAACGATAAGGAAATGAAGAGAAATAACCAACGAAACAAGGTGTGCACGTTTAAATGGATAACGTCGTGCACACGCTAAAAATAACAGTTTTCCACCATCTAACGGCCAAATCGGAAGCAAATTAAAAAATAAGATCATGAAATTATATGTTAAAAATTGCTCGTAAAATGCAGGATCCCATATATTAAAGGTCATTAAAAAATAAGCAGCACCAGTCATCCAGATATGCTGACATGGACCAGCCATTACAACAATGAACTCCTCCCTAAACGGCTTATTGCCATGCTCATCCACTTCTGCTACTCCACCAAACGGAAGAAATACAATTTTCTTAATCCGCCAACCAAAAAAATAGGCCGCTCCAGTATGCCCTATCTCATGAATGAAAATTAGACAAAATACAAGAATAAAATCGCGAAAATGCCCTGTAATCATTGAAATACTAAATACAGCCCAAAAGAGTGGATGAATAACAAATTTATTAATCAAATGAAATCACCTGGATAGGATCAATAAACGATTCACCCTGCTTCAGAGCAAAGTAAAATATCCCCAAATTTGCATCTTGATCTGTTGTTGCGCTTCCGACCTGCTCCCCGCGTTCTACAAAATCATATAATTTCACTTCAATATTTGCCAATTTTCCATACCAAGATTCACTGCCATCATCATGTTGAATCACAACGGTTTTCCCGATATCTTCTTCTTCACCTATAAAGCTTACAAATCCTTCCCTAACTGCACCAATCTGCTCATCAGGTCCTGTTTCAAGAAGAATTCCTTGACCATTTTTACTGAAATTTTCAGTAACCTTCCCGCTTGCCGGTACCGCGTAAGCTTCAGCAAAACTGTTAACGAATTGATTCTTTTGTTCATTATTAGTATCGGTTTTTTTCTCGGGAAATAATACTAACGGTTTACCAAATTGCTCTTCATACCATGAAGAAACTGCCGCAAATTGAAATTCCTGCTGAAATGAATGACGCACAACTTGCTGACCTGTTTGAGCAAATGGTGTATTTTGTTTAAAGAGGATCCCCACGATAAGAAACAAACAAACGGAAAGCGTGATCTTTATTAAAAATGCCTCTTTATTAAACAAAGGATGGAGCGGTTGTTCTTCTTTTTTAAAAGGAGAAGAAATTGAATGTTCCTTTTCTTCCTCTATAAAAGGTGGTTGAGATTGAAAATTGTCATAACGAGTGCGCTCTTTTTTTCTCTCTTTATGACGTTTTCGGACCTCATCAATACTCTTTTTCATCATACCCTTCCTCTCACCCTGTTTTGATACATTTTATGACTTGTCCGGAAAGGTTATGACTAAGAGCAAACGAAGGAAATAAGACTACTATTATTATTTAACAACACAAACACAAAAAACTTCACTCGATATCAATTTGGCACATTAAAATCATGCGAATAAGTCGAGTGAAGAATGTAAACCATATAGTATTAGCGAATACCTAAAAACTTTTTCACCTTTTTAAAAAGGCCTTTTTCCTCTTGAAGCGAAAGAAGGGGAACAGATTCACCTAAAATACGTCTTGCAATATTACGATAAGCTATAGAAGCTTGACTGCTCGGATCTAATGCAATCGGCTCTCCTCTGTTAGATGCTGTAATAACATTTTCATCATCTACAACAATACCTAACAATTCAATTGCTAAGATCGAAACAATTTCATCGATATCAAGCATGTCGCCATTTTTCATCATATGACTGCGGATTCGGTTAATAACTAGACGAGGTGATTCAATATCTTCTTGTTCCAATAAACCAATAATGCGATCTGCATCACGGACTGCAGACGTTTCAGGAGTTGTAACAACAATCGATTTATCCGCTCCAGCTATGGCATTTTTAAAACCTTGTTCAATTCCAGCGGGACAGTCAATAATAATAAAATCATATTCCTGTTTTAGTTCTTTTACAATTCTCTTCATTTGTTCAGGCTGAACAGCAGATTTATCTTTTGTTTGTGCTGCCGGAAGCAAATACAAACATTCAAAACGCTTATCTTTAATAAGAGCTTGGTGAAGGCGGCACCTTCCTTCTGCCACATCGACTAAATCATAAATAATTCGATTTTCAAGCCCCATTATAACATCTAAATTACGCAAGCCAATATCAGTATCGATTAAACATACTTTATGACCCGATAATGCAAGCGATGTCCCGATATTTGCAGTTGTTGTTGTTTTTCCAACGCCCCCTTTACCAGAAGTCACAACAATAGCATCTCCCACGCGACATTCTCCTTTCTCCTATACTCTCGACAGATTAGGTCTTAAATTCGGTAATATTTGAATTCGATCAATTGTAATATGCTGCTCGTCTTTTTCTATGTAAGCACATTCCATCTCATTTCCTTTTTCTTTGTGAGATGACTGATCAGGAGCCCTGCTCACAATGCTTGCAATCCGAAGTTGAGAAGGCTTCATTACCGATGCGGCAATAACGGCTGCTGTATCTCCATTAGCCCCGGCATGAGCAATTCCTCTTATAACACCCATCACATAAATATTTCCTGATGCGATTACTTTTCCACCAGGGTTTATATCACCAATTAAAAGTAAATCTCCATGGACCTCTAATACTTGTCCTGAACGAATAATTTTTGCAACGGATACAATTTGATTGCTGCGCCGCATCTCATCCGCTTCTTCTTTTGTGATAACATTGCAATCAATACGCTCTACAACAAGATTTTTTTTTCTACGTATGAGGTCCCGTATTTCTTGTTCCTCATCAGGTGTCAAGTATCGATTTCCTACGTCTAACTGCACATAAATTAAACGTCCTTCTGTTTCATTTCGTGTACTTGCAGAAAGCTTTTCATCTAACTCTTCCAGTAATATATCGTATGAACAACGGTCATCTAGAATTAATTTGAAACCGTCTTTTGTTCCTTTTATTGAAACAAAGTGCTGTTTTTGTTTCATTCTGATGATTCACCTCAACGTAGTAATATTCAACAAAACAGTAAGCAAATCCTTTTTCAAGTTATGAATTTATCTCGTTTAGTGTTCTTATTTCAACAAGCAGTTTTCGGAGCGGATAATACATTAATACAAAAATTAAACCATTTAATATAAGGCTTGGGAAGAGCCTTTCATAAGCAAAATTTTCAAATGATAGAGAAACAATATTAATAATCGCATATAACCCATAAACCATTGTATCAAGAATTCCAGCACCTAGTAATGCTAATAACAAACTTGTCATTAAATTTGGATAAAAAAACCGTGTAATCATGCCGATTGCATAAGCGGTAAACGCCATAGAAAACAAGTAAATCCCAATTAAGTCTGTATAAACAATATCATGTAAAAAACCAAAAACAAGCCCATAGAACACGGCTTGCATACGACTTAAATAAATCGATATACAAATAATAATCATCATGACAAAGCGCGGAATAAGCACAGTATCAAACCCAAAACTCTCAGGTGCAAATACTTGCATCACTGTTCCTTCTATAATAAAAAAGAGAAAGGTGAGAAATGGAAGAAGAAATCGCTTCAATTTTTAACCCCCCATTTCTAGTTCATCATTTTCAGTAACAATTTGTGATTTTCTTTCCACAACCATAACATGATCAATATTATATAAATTCGCTGCTGGTTTTACATATGCAGATTTTGTTAACCCATAATCATCGTTTTTCACTTCTACCACTTCCCCAATGATTAACCCCTTCGGAAAAACGCCTCCTAGCCCTGAAGTCACAATAGCAGCGCCTTCCTTAATTTCAATATCGGCCGTTGCATTAAAGATTAACATCTGTTTCTCACTATTAAACCCTTCAATAATCCCAAATATTTCCTCATTATCTTCCACTACTGCAGAAATTCGATTTGTACGATCAAGAGCGCTTATAAGCTGAACTGTACTTGAAAATTCCTGCGCATGGAGCACTTTCCCAATCAGTCCTTCAGGTGTAATAACAGCCATATTCTGGTCAATACCATCCTTTTGACCTTTATCAATTGTAATTAATTTATTCCATCGATCTGGAGACCTTGCAATAATACTGGCTGGAAAAACATTATAGTCCTGCAAACTTTCCTTTTTATCAATTAAAGCCTTAAGACTTTCATTATCCTCTTTTAATTCCTTTACATCATAAGCAAGTTTTGCATACTCATCAAGACGGGCTTTCAATACTTGATTTTGCTCATATAAGTTTTTCATTTCTTGGATATTTTCAAAGAAACCCGCTGCAGCTTGAGCGGGTTTATAAAAAATAGACTGCACCCATCCTACGGAATCTTTCAAAAATTGCTCAGGGGTACTTAGTGATTTTCGTTCTTTCATTGAAAATCCTATCATTGCTACTAAAATAATAATACTAACAAGCAGTACAATTAAACGTTTATTTGAAAAAAAACGAGGCATCCTAACACCTTCTTATTATCGCAATTTTCTAGATGTAAAACTTGGTCTTGAGCGGAATAAATGTAGATTTTCAAGTGCTCGCCCTGTCCCAATCGCTACACATTCTAATGGATTTTCAGCTACAATAACCGGCATTTGTGTTTCTTCACTTATCACATAATCAAGGTTGCGAAGAAGAGCGCCTCCCCCTGTAAGCACAATGCCGCGGTCCATAATATCAGCTGCTAATTCCGGTGGGGTTTTTTCCAATGTTACTTTTACTGCTTCAACAATACTTTCGACAGTATCACTTAATGCAGACGCGATTTCTTTTGGTGTAACTGTAAGTGTCTTTGGTAAACCTGTCAATAGATCACGACCGCGAATTTCCATATCTTCAATGCCTTCAGTAGAGCCGGCAGAACCTATTTCTATTTTTAATGCTTCAGCCGTCCGTTCTCCAATCATTAAATTATAACTCTTTTTTACATATTGAATAATTGCATCATCCATTTCATCTCCCGCAACACGAATCGATTGACTTGTAACGATTCCCCCTAATGAAATAATCGCTACTTCTGTTGTACCGCCCCCAATATCAACAACCATACTTCCTGTTGGCTCCCATACTGGTAAATCTGCCCCGATAGCGGCTGCAAATGGCTCCTCAATTGGAATCGCTTCTTTTGCGCCAGCTTGTTTTGTTGCGTCTTCCACCGCTCTTTTTTCTACTGCAGTAATCCCACTTGGCACACAAACCATTACATTTGGTTTCCCTGCAAATATTGAACGATTTTTTTGGGCCTTTTGAATAAAATATTTCATCATTGTTGCTGTTGTTTCAAAATCAGCAATGACACCATCTTTCATCGGTCGTGTTGCCACAATATTTCCTGGTGTTCGTCCAATCATGTTTTTTGCATCATTACCAACCGCTTCAATTGCCCCTGTATCCGTTCTGCGAGCAACAACAGAAGGTTCACGAACAACTACACCTTTTCCTTTTACATAAACAAGGGTATTTGCTGTTCCTAAATCAATACCTAGATCTTTTGAAAAGCCACCAAACATATATGTAAACTCCCTTCATAGTTAAAAAACATCCAATAAATAAAAAGTATATTCACGTAAAATAGACGGTAAACATTAAGAAACAAACCGTTTCCTCTATAAAAATGAGCGAAACGATTTGAATAAAGTACCATTTATTGCATTTTCTATATATCAATCAATAGTTTAAATTATACTCTAAACAAATCGAAAAAAATAGTATTAAACATATCCTTTTTCTTTTAAGCTAATATATCTTTTATCACCAATGATAATATGATCAAGTACTTCCATTCCTAACAACTGGCCGCACTCTACGAGACGCTTTGTCACTTCAATGTCTTCATGACTAGGAGCAGGATCTCCGCTTGGGTGATTATGAAAACAAATAATTGAAGCAGCAGAACGTTTTAATCCTTCTTTAAACACTTCCCTCGGATGAACAATTGATGCATTTAAACTTCCAATAAAGACCGTTTGACGGTGAATGACTTGATTTTTCATATTTAAATATATACAAACAAAGTGTTCCTGAGTTAAAAAGCGCAGTTCTTCCATCACATAATTTGCTCCGTCTTCAGGTGTCCGAATAGTATACTTTTCACCGCTGTGCTGGCGATGAATGCGGCGGCCAAGTTCAAATGCAGCTAAAATCTGAACTGCTTTGGCAAGCCCTATTCCTTTAACAGCAATTAATTCCTCAACTGTTGCGTGCTGAAGCATTCTTAGCCCGTCAAAACTCTGCATCAGCCGCTGAGAAAGTTGAATAACAGAATCATTAACGGTTCCAGTACGTAAAAGGATTGCCAGCAATTCTTGATTAGATAGAGCTTCTACTCCTTCATACAGCAGTCGTTCACGCGGACGTTCCTGCTTTGGAAGATTCATCATGCATGCTTGTTTCTCTTTCAACCTTTACTCCTCCTAGTACATTTTACATGACTGACTAGGTGCTTAAAGTAATACCAAACTTCTTTAATTCTCTTACTGTTCGTGCCAGAGGCAGTCCAACAACATTAAAATAATCCCCATGAATTTCTTGTACCAATACTGCGCCCAATCCTTGAATACCGTATCCTCCTGCTTTGTCATACGGTTCACCGCTTGAAATGTAGGCATGAATTTCTTCGTCTGTTAAATCGTAAAATGTGACTTCCGTTTTCCCATGAAACAGGCAGGTCTTTTCTCTGCTAATAATTGCCACCCCAGTATAAACCAGATGCTTCCTTCCTGAAAGCATCAGAAGCATTTGACGTACATCTTCTTTATTTTTGGGTTTCCCTAAAATGTTTTCATCTAAAGTAACCACAGTGTCTGCGCCTAAGACAACGCAATCGCGATGCTGCTCATAAACAGCATTTGCTTTTTGATGTGCAAGTTGTTCAACTATTTGAGAAGGGGGCAAAAGATCAGAAATATGCTCTTCAATATGACTAACCGAGACTTCAAATGGGATAAAGACATTTTGCAGAAGTTCTTTTCTTCGAGGTGAACCAGAGGCAAGTATGAGGCGGTTCATACGATCACCCTTTTCTATTTTTATCTACTGTCTGTCGTATAAGGGCTCAATTTAAGCATATCAAATCCTTTATACGAAGACAATGTCCATTTTTCACACATCATAAGCACTCCATTTAAAATTTTTCGCTATTATGATGTATTTTATGTCGATATTTTTTAAATTTGTCTAAGGAAGGAAAAACCAATAACGTTTCCAAAAGCTTCGGTGTTCTTATAGTTAAATTCTTTTCGAAAATTTAACGTTATGAAACTGTAAAAAAGACGCTTTTCTATTAAAGAAAAAACGCCTTACCTTATTATTGCAATAAATTTTTATATGCGATAAAAGTATCTAGCAATAACTGCTCTGTTTTCCATAATTCCTCTTTCTTGTTACTAGTTGTGTAAACATGAAAGGAAACAACGGCTTCTTTTAAGGTTGTTTTAAATTGTTCTACCTGTTTTGCATGACTATCCTCAAATGAGACGCCTTTTAGCTGCTGTTCCCATTCTTGAAATTGATTCTTTACTTCCTGCCACTCTTCCTTATTTAATGGATTAGCTTCCGTTAGTTGATATGCAGTGATATTAAGCAGCTTTTCATACACCTGTTTTCCTGATGCTAATACCACTTCCTGTTCTTCTATAAACTGTTCTTGATTAGATAGTTTTACTTCTTTTTTATATTTATAAGTATCTTGTCCATTCTGTTTATACATGTCACTTAATAAACCTGCTGCTTCGTTAGATAAGGTTACTCCAATCAACATGGACATTGGATCTTCATTTGTATCGAGTACTGCTGCATAACCATTTTCTTTTACATTATTCATAGCTTCTATCCCTTTATCTTGTGTTGAATAAGCACCTCCCTGCACAACATAAACAATTAAGTCAAGCTGTAGAGGTCCAGCTTTCATAGCCGCAGTTGGTAAGCTTTCACTTTGTTCGCTTTTCTGCATACTTTCAGAAAAAATGTTTTTTTGTGTAAAAAGCATTAACATTAGTAAACCAAAAATAAGTCCAATAATAATAGCAGCAAGGATAGCGTAAATAACCTTTTTCGGGAATGTAGTGAATGACATTTTTTTTTGACTAAAAGGACCAGATCGCTTTCTTTTACGCTGCCCTGCAAAAATTGGTTCTCCTTGTCGCTCTTCCTCTTCATTCATAATAGGTTGTCCATGTTGACGATCTTCAAAATGCTTTTGAAAATCAATTACTTTTTTACTAATGTTTCCTTGATCCGGTAACACCCATTGAAATTCATCTTCATTATCTTCTGCTGCAGCTGTTTCTCTTGCGGGATCCTGTTCCTCCAGCTTCGTTTCTTTTCCATTAATCCGAATCGAAATTTGCCGGTCATCTTTTTTCATCATGCCAGCTCCTCTCCTACTGCTTGTACATGTCATTTTATGCACATGAAAGGTTTATTAGAACTGCATACATATAACGTTAGCCGTACTATATCATACGATAAAAAAAAATGAACAAGAGTTTTGTCATCTTGTTCAAAAAGATTTCGTCATATTTCTAACTTTTTCTTAAGAAGGGTCATCTCGACTACCGCCATGATAAAGAGGATTATTTTTATCTGCGGGTGCAGGGTATTCAACTGAAGGTAAATCATTTAGTAATTCTTCTAAACCTGGTATGTAAAATGTCGATACTTGTACAGAATAATTAATTTGATCTACTTCTTCATCAATGGAAAGGATTTCTCTATTTCCTGAAAAATTTAATGAATCAATTTTAGTAATTCTTTCTAATGATTCAATCTCTTCAAGAAAACGCATAAGGTTACTATATCCTTTAGATGCCATATTTAACTGAACTGTGATTCGTTTAACGTCTTCTGGAATTACTTGGTTTTCTTCATCTTCTAATAATGCGTCTCCTTCACTAAAAATCATTGATCGAATCAGACTGTCTGAAATAACCTCCGCTTTTTCCAGCTGTAAAATAAATTGATCAACAAGCGGTTGAACTGGAACTTCTTTTTGGAGCTGTATCGCGCTTTCATAGTTAAACGCATTTTGTTCTAATTGCTGCGCTTCTAATAAAGCTAACTGGGATGATGCATGTTGAAAATTTTTCTCTGCTTTTTCCAGCTCTTGTTTTGCCGGAAGTAAAAATGCAGCATACCCACTTCCTAAAATGAGCAGCATGAAGAAAATAATAATGATAAGGAGATAATGAGGTGCCATTTCTATAAGCCTTTTCATTTTTCTTGCTTCTTCACTTCCCGTAATGCGGATTCGTTTATCGTAAGTTCATAATTAGCTTGATATCTTGGTAATATATTATCTCCATCACTTGTACTATCTTGCTCACTTAATGGCTGTGCTGTTATAGTGAGAAACTTAGCGTCGCTAATATAGAGAGATTCAGTCAATTCATAAAGATATTGTGACGATTCACGTATTGTGTCAAACATTACTGCAATCGTAATTTTTCCATCATCACTGTATTGATAATCCACAAAGAAACCACGTTCAGGAAGCAATGATACAAGATGATTTAATAAAAAAAACGTTGATATTTTTATCGACTCGATCCAGTGAATATTTTCTTGTAAAAGCTCTTTCTCGCTTTCTGTTTCATTTGCAAGTTCAGCTAAAAGTTCTTCATTTTTTAGTTCAATAACTTGTGTATCTTTCAATATCTTCTCAAGACTGTGGGACGTTTGCTGATAGTCAATATAAAGCCAAAAAAGCGTACAGCTAAACACAAGTAGTAATAAACTATATAATAAAGATGGCTTGATTAACCGCTTTTTCTTAGAAGGTAAAAGATTAATATCAACGTACATAGCTACACCTCTTTAATTGCTAACCCTAATGATGAATAAAAATGAAGCGGCAGCCGAAATCCATCAATCGTTTTAAGTGATTTATCTTCGAAAATTGTTATTGCAATATTAAAGGCATCTCTTAGTTTGTTTTCAATTACTTTATATTCCGGATGATCACCGGTTAATAAAATATGACCAACTTCTTGTTCGCCTTTATTCATCGTGAAGCGGTAAAAATCCATAATTCTTCTAATCTCAGTAATACTGCTGCTAATCTTTTCTTCTAATGCTGTTTGTTCTCCAATCCATTTTAGCACTTCAGTACCAATTGCACTTCGTTTTTTCTCCCATTTTTCATAAGAAGTACTGAGCATAATATGTCTAATAAAAACAGGTTTATGATCATGAAAAATACTTACATTCAAAGCATCAATATCATACTTAATCATTAACAAATGAAACCGTAAGCATATTTTGCGATACATTTATTTGAAATTTGTAAGATAAAGTATTCGGATTGTAAAAAACTAAGTCTTTTTTCTGTGGAACGACTTTCGCTTCATAGCCTACGTCTATATAAGGAATTTTTTTGCGTCCAATGTGGCGTTCAATCATTTCAAAATTAGTTGGCAAAACAGCTGCATAAATGCCAGCTGCTAATATATTTAAGCTTTCTGATTCAACAGGCTCTAATCCTCGCTGCTTCATCATCTGAAGCATAGATATACTCGATTCTGGTTCAATTACAAAACCGTCTAGTGATTCTGCCCACTTTATTAATGTGGAAGATGAAGAGATATTGGTAATTTCCTTTTCAGATACTGTTTGCTGCAGAAGCTCTTCTTTTGACAAATACTTTACAAGGTCGAGGTCAATTGAAGTGCTTTCTAACGATGATGCTATTGTGATTAGATCGTTTTGAAGCTCCTCTTTATTTATATTTGCTAACACATTATATTCTTGAAATGGTACCAATTGTTCATCAAATGTTTGCTGATTCACCTTAACATAGAGAGGAGAAAATCCCGACTTCATTGCCTCTTTCACACTGGCTTCAATATCAAAAGAAACTACGTCGGTCGGAATGGTAATAATAAGGTCTTGAAAGCGTAAGGAAAGGTGGGCTTCTGTTTTCCATCTCATCGTATGATCCTTTACTTTATCATATATATCTTTATAAGATGTATTTCCTAACTGAAGAGAACCAACTTTAAGCTGCTCATTCCCCTTATTATTGCTTATAACCTGCTCATATGAATAGGCACCTGCGTACGTAAAAGTAAAAATGAATAACACCGATAACAGTATTGAAAGAAATAATTTTACAAACAATTTTAAATCTGAATGAGACATACAATTGCCTCCTTTTAGCTATTTACGATCCTCTCACATTCATTGAGAGATCAACGACAACAGCTGGCCCAATGTCTTGTGCTTTTATAATGTCTTCTCGCGTTAAAACCGTATCTTTTTTTACTATAACATTTCCCTCTTCATCTGTAATATCTTTCAATACGACCTTGCCTTCTAAAATATTAATTTGTCTTTCCCGAAAAGCATCATGGGCCTCATTAATATGTTCAGGTTGAGTTTGTTTGGTAGTTTTTGGTGAAGGGGTCTCCATTTTATAATTATTTTTAAACATGCTGCTTGCCAGTTCACTCTTATCTCCTTCATCTATTACAAACAGATCTTTTTTCTCTGTCTGCTGTTCATTATGAACAGCGGGATGATTGAATAAAGTTTCTTCAAATAATTGATCACTTTGATCTAAGAAGATTGAAACATTTTCTTCTGTCTCTTCAAATGGCTTTTCCTCAGCCGTTTCTGCTGTATTAAAGGTTTCAAATTGCTTTTCTTCTTTTTCTGATTGTACGCTTTCACTTTTTCCGTTTACAAGCTGAATCGCTTCATCTTTTACTACTAAGAAGTCACGTCCATAAGTAATAATATATTCAGCATCTAAACCAATCTTTTTTTCTTTATATTGGAGTGAAAATTCTCTGATTTTCCCTGTTTGTTCATCAATATAAAAATCAATGATTTCTCCTAACAATTGTCCTTTTGTTCCAATTACCTTTGCATTTAATATTCTTACTTTTTGCTTCAATAACTTGTTTGCTTCAGGGCTGTCCATTAAGGCAATTACTTCACTTTCGCTTTGAATTGTAACAGCATCACCAATGCCGACAACCTTATCAAATGAAATCACTCTGTCAATAAATAACCATTCTTCATTTTCAACTTTCAAAAATTCTACTGTCCCTTTTGCTGGACTAATAATTAACTCATTCACAATTCCATGTTTCAAGCCATCTTTAATGCTTGCAATAGAACATCCTATGATTTCACTGTTTTTTTTCATCTTTCACCACACCTAAATCCCGTATTATTGTCTAAACTTATAAAAATGGTTTCAGAAAACCATTTTTATTTAACAATATTGTTCCAAATAGTATAATACTTCATTATAAAATGTTTCATGACCTTGAAAGCGTTCCTTTAAATATTCCAGTAATAATGACAGCTGTTCACGCTGACCTGTATTTGCATAATAATCACGCAGCATGGATGCAAATTTATAATAACGAACATCATCAAGATCTGTTTCAAGTATTGCTTTGATTATCTTTTCAAACTCATTAAATTTCTTTTCAGCCTGTAATAGCTGCAGCTGTTCATAATACACACCCAAAATCTCATTTTGAAAATAATTTTCTTCCTGTAAATCTGCTCCATATAACTCTAATTGTTCATTTTCATAAAGAAGGGCAGCAGCAGCATCAATTTCAATTATTTCCATTTTTAATTCAGCGCTTTCTAAGCAATAAACACTACCTTCTTCCTCAGAAGTATAAAATCCCTTTGATTCTTGATCAAATAAAATTTCATCAATTTGTTCTAATACATCGCTTTCTTCAAAATCATTATAGTCGTCTTTATCTAATCCAGACTGCATTTCAATATTGTGCTCTTCTATAGGCTGCTCATGTTTCAACTCTTGTTCTATTGATTTAAACAGCTGTTCACGTCTGTTATTTTCATGATCAATCTGGTATTCATTTATCTCATCGTCGACCTCTTGTTTATTAAAGTGTTCCTCGATCGAATCAACACGATTATGTAAAAAAGATAAATCTTCTTCATCCTGTACAATGTTTGGTTGGTGTAAGCTGCCTTCCTCAATGTATTCATCTGTTACGAGATCGGTACGCTGTTGAGGAATTGTTTCCAAGCTGTTTGAATAACTGGTAGGGTCTATGTTTTTTCCCATAAGTTCAGCTGCTTCAGCTTCTTCTTTAATCGGGCTATCTAATTCAATGAATGAATCCTTTGTTGGTTTATAATCATCGTCCTTTAACTCTTTATACTCTTTATACTCATTATTCTGTTCCTCTTTTTCAACAAGCTGAGTATATCTTTTAAACAACACATAAGCACAAACCATACTGATCGCCGTTAAAAGAAGACCTACCATCCACCCCTTATAAAAAGGTTGTATGTAAATTCCTATTATTGCAATTACCCCAGAACAAGTAACAATTAACACTTTTATAAGATTTGAAAAGTTTAATGGTAAAAAAACAAAAAGTGGAATCAATAAAATTACTGCTGAAGCGGCAAATACATATTTCAAAATAGTTTCCCTTCTTTTTAAACATAATATAAAAATCCAATTTCACTACTAAAAACTGAAGGGGACGATGTCCAACCTTTATCGTGAGTTTTTATAAATAGGAGATTCTCTAACGATCGTTCTTCTTTCATTTTAGTGTATTGTATAATAATATGAAAGTGTTAAATAACGCTCTTTTTAATATTTTTAAGACAACAAATCTTACTTTATAACAGGAGATTTCAATGCACTTTAATAAAAAAGAAGATGGCTTTACGTTATTAGAAGTTTTACTATCCTTATCCATTTTATCCATTGTATTATTAACCTTTTCAGGATTGTTTTTACAATCAACTTTTTTTTCATCCAAAAACGAAGACCATCTTGCAGCTGTTCACTTAGCACCTGAAGTGTTAATCGAAGTGAAACAAACTTTAAATCCTTCTAACTTTTTAAACTTAAGCAGCAGTTATACTGTCACAGAGTTTAACAGTACATTTAATGCTAACCTTCATGAACAACTTGATTATTATATTTCTATCGATGTTCATTATGAAGAGGATCAACAAATAACAGATAACCTTTTACACATCTATATTAAAATTTACACATTAGAAAATAATCAAGAGAAGATATTAATAGAAACATTCGGCTACAAAGGAATGTAACTAATGAAAAAAAGAATCTATGAAAATCAAGCAGGCTTAACACTTCTTGAAGTACTAATAACCGTTACTATACTAGGCATTGTTTTTAGTATGAGCTGCTCTATTTTATTAAACGGCTTACAATCCTCAAAAAAAGGCCAAACATTGAATATGATACAGCAGGAAGCAAATATTGTGCTTAATTTTATAAAAGAAGCTCATTACTCAACTGCTGATCGTTATTACATAAGTTGTACATCAAATGAAATAGTGATAGATGAATTTCAAATAACAAGCACCACATTTTCTTATGAATGTACCTTTAGTCAAAATGACCATTCTTTTACGGAAGGGACCATTAACCCTTTACTTCCTTTAAAAATTAAATTAACGATTGTTAATAATGAAACGGGTAAGCCTTTCATAATAGAGACAGCTGTTAAAAAACGCTAACGTTAGAAATTAAAAGGAGAACAACGATGAAAATGTTAAATCAGCAAGGTGCTGCATTAGTAATTGTTCTTATAACAATTACTGTCTTTACCATTGTTGGAGCGACAGTAATGAGTTCCACGCTCAATACAACAAAGCAAACAATCATAACAGAAGAAAACATTCAAGGAACCCATTTAGCGGAAATGGGTGTTGATTATTATAAAGCAAAAATCGAAAAATCTCTTATACAGCTTAATAACTTGAACAACATCCAACAAGAAATACAGAAAGCGATGGATTACAATTCGGATTTTTCCTTTAAAATTGAAAACATTGTAATGACGGAAACTAGTTTACCTACTAAAGACATTCTTGAAATAACATTTGACAGCAAGGGATATAAAGAGGAGAAACAGATTGGCAAAACGATTAAAGGCTCTATTTATTTAAAGAAGCCTTTTAACCCATCTGATGAAGAAAGCCCTGGAGAAAGTGCTGAGAACTTTCCAAGACCGCCAACAACCTATACCGAAAGAACGAGCAATAATATCGGTAATCAAGCAGAAGAAACCATTACTACAGATACACGTGTTGACGGAAATCTCAACTTGGAAACCAGAAATAATTTAAATGTTTATGCAGATCTCTATGTAGATGGAAAAACCATTCTATATAATGATAGTAAGCTATTCATTCATGAGACAGGTTTTTTTAATGGGAAAATGGAGTTGAAAAATAGCAGCCAACTAACTGTTCATAATGATGGATATTTTAATGAGGGATTAGAATTAAAAAATGACGGAATCATTACAATTAAAGGGAATGCTTACTTTTATAATTTAATTCAACAAATGCTTACAGTATATAACAGTGGACAGATCATCATTGACGGAGATGCTTATTTTTATAATAGTGAAAGTAATTTTGCTGATATAAAATCGAATGCTATCATTTGCATTAAAGGAACATTACACTATAATACCCTGCCCCCTTCTGATATTATTCTTTCCCCTTCATGTCCATCAACCGGACAAGGTATTTATGCACAAAAAATAGAGCCTGTTACTGAAGGTACTAATAACCAGTGGAATCTGTCACCAGACTCTTTAAATACGATTTATAACTAAATAATAGATATAATATTCCCACCGTTCAAACAGCGGTGGGAATATCGCTTTACTTTACAAGTTTTTTTATTTCCTCTCTAATTTCCGAAATAAAGTAAAGTGACCCTGTTACAACAACTAATTGATCATTGCCAACTTCCTTCACAACTCTCTCTACCGCTTCTATCGGACTTTCCACCATCCTTTTATTTGAAAAATTCACCTTCTTAAATAACTCTTCAGCACCCAATGCCCGTTCATGAGAATAGGTTGTTAATGTAATAGTTTTTGCAATTGGATAAAGGCTTTCAAGCATTGTATTGACATCTTTATCATTAAGAGCTGCAAAAACAATATGAATATTAGTACCTTTATATTGAGTTTTCAACGTATTTGCTAAGCTTTCCATTCCAGCAGGATTGTGTGCACCATCCAGTACGACTAATGGATGATCAGAAATCTGTTCAATTCTTCCATATACAGAAGCTTTTTTTAACCCAGCTTTAATATGTTCAAGCTCTACAACAAGTCCATAGAAAAAGTAAAGATAATCAAGCGTCATTAATGCAAGAGAAGCATTTTTTATTTGATGCTCGCCTTTCATTGTAACGATAAGATCCTCTTTTGTAGAAAATACAGACCTAAAGCTGAATTTCTGTCCCTCTCTTTTAATGAAATAATTGGAGTAAGAAAAATCTTTTCCTAGTTTATAGCATGGCGCATTTTTCTCAACAGCTTTGTTTTTAATAACTTCTAACGCTTCTCCTCCAGCTCCCGTAATAACAGGGACCCCTGCTTTAATAATACCTGCCTTTTCAAAAGCAATTTCAGATAGTGTATCTCCTAAAATAGCCGTATGATCATAACTTACATTTGTAATAATAGAAACAATCGGATGAATAACATTTGTGGAATCCAATCTCCCCCCAAGACCTGCCTCCATAATAACAAGATCAGGATAAGCAACAGTACCAAAATAAAGCAGTACAATAACGGTAATCACTTCAAATTCAGAAGGAGACCCAAGTTCTGTCGCTGCACATTCTTCTACTAAAGGACGAACTTTATTCGCTAATTGAAGAAAGTCTTCTTCAGCAATCGGCACGCCATTAACAGCAATACGCTCATTAAAGCTTTCAATATAAGGGGAAGTAAAGGTGCCCACTTCTTGACCTGCTTCTTGTAAAATATTTCTTAAGAAATTTAATGTAGAGCCTTTTCCATTCGTTCCTGCAATATGTATCATTTTTAAGCGGCGTTCCGGGTGATCGAGCTTCTCCAGCATCCATTCTACCCGTTCAAGACCCGGCTTAATTCCAAACTTTAATAAACTTTCAACCCAATCTACGGCTTCTTTATATGTTTGCAAAACAAATTCCCTCCATGATTGTTTTAAAAGAAGACGAACCTCAATAGGTTCGTCTTCTTTTTTTAAATTATTTCTTTAATTCAGCAATACGTTCTTCTACTTTTGCACGCTTTTCAACGTAATCTTTTTCTTTTGCACGCTCTTCATCTACAACGTTTTGAGGTGCTTTTGCAACGAATTTTTCGTTGCTTAATTTTTTCTGAACACGCTCAACTTCTTTGTTATATTTCTCAAGTTCTTTTTCAAGTCGGGCAATTTCTTCATCAATATTGATTAATCCTTCAAGCGGTAAATATAGTTCCGCTCCTGTTACAATCGCAGAAACTGATTTCTCAGGAACTTCAAGCTCTAGTGCGATGGTAAGTTCACTTGGATTACAGAAGCGTTCAATATAGCTTTTATTTTCTTCTAATAACCCAAGCGCTTCTTCTGATTTTGCTTTAATTTGCAGTTCAATCGGCTTACTTGGTGCTACATTCATTTCGGCACGAATATTTCGGATCGAACGAATAATGTCTTTTAGCAGTACCATTGTTTTTGCTGCTTCTTCATCATGAAGCTGCTCATCTTTTTTCGGCCAGCTTGCAACCGTAATTGACTCTCCTTGATGAGGAAGGTGCTGCCAAATTTCTTCCGTAATAAACGGCATTAATGGATGAAGAAGACGCATCGTTTGATCGAGAACGTAAGCAAGAATCGAACGAGTTGTTTTCTTTGCTTCTTCATCTTCACCATAAAGCGGGATTTTTGCCATTTCAATATACCAATCACAGAAATCATCCCAAATGAAATTATAGAGAGTACGACCTACTTCACCAAACTCGTAACTATCAATTAAACGAGTTACTTCTTCAATCGTTTCATTTAAGCGCGTTAAAATCCATTTATCTGCTGTTGATTTCTTTCCTGATAAATCGAGCTCATCATATGTCATGCCATCCATATTCATCAGTGCAAAACGAGAGGCATTCCAAATTTTATTCGCAAAGTTCCACGTTGACTCTACCTTTTCCCAGTAGAAGCGAAGATCATTACCAGGTGAGCTTCCTGTTGCTAAGAAATAACGAAGCGCATCGGCACCATATTTATCAATAACATCCATTGGATCAACACCGTTACCGAGAGATTTACTCATTTTTCGCCCTTCAGAATCACGTACAAGCCCATGAATAAGCACATCTTTAAATGGACGCTGACCTGTAAATTCGATGCCTTGGAAAATCATTCGCGCAACCCAGAAGTAAATAATATCATAACCCGTTACGAGTACATCCGTAGAATAGAAGCGTTTGTAATCTGCTGCTTCTTCATTTGGCCAGCCCATCGTTGAAAACGGCCATAATGCAGAACTAAACCACGTATCAAGCACATCTTCGTCCTGTTTCCAGTTTTCAATGTCCTTTGGCGCTTCATAGCCGACATATACTTCACCAGTTTCTTTATGATACCAAGCCGGAATACGGTGACCCCACCATAACTGACGAGAAATACACCAGTCACGGATATTTTCAATCCAGCGTAAATAGGTTTTTTCAAAGCGGTCCGGTACAAAGTTAACTTTGTTTTCTGATTTTTGAAGCGCAATTGCCTGTTCAGCTAAAGGCTGCATTTTAACAAACCACTGTGTTGATAAATATGGTTCTACAACTGCACCGCTTCGCTCAGAATGGCCAACAGAATGCATATGCTTTTCAATTTTAAACAGCACACCCTGCTCTTCAAGATCTTTCACAATTTGCTTGCGGCACTCAAAGCGATCAAGCCCTTGATATTTGCCGGCATTTTCATTCATTGTACCGTCTTCGTTCATCACTAATACACGCTCTAAATTATGACGGTTACCAATTTCAAAGTCATTCGGATCGTGAGCTGGCGTAATTTTAACAGCACCTGAACCAAACTCGATATCCACATAATCATCAGCAACAATTTTAATTTCACGGCCGACAATTGGAAGCTTTACTTTCTTGCCGATTAAATGCTTATAGCGCTCATCTTCTGGATGAACCGCAACTGCCGTATCGCCGAGCATCGTTTCTGGACGAGTTGTTGCCACTTCAATAGAACCTGATCCGTCAACTAATGGATATTTCATATGATAAAAGGCGCCTTCAACGTCCTTGTAAATTACTTCAATATCCGATAATGCTGTTTTTGTCTGTGGATCCCAGTTAATAATATATTCCCCGCGGTAAATTAACCCTTTTTCATAAAGCTTAACAAATACTTCATTAACTGCTTTCGATAGCCCTTCATCAAGCGTAAAGCGTTCACGTGAATAATCAAGACCTAACCCTAATTTCGACCACTGCTGGCGAATGAAATCAGCATATTCTTCTTTCCATTCCCAAGACTTTTCTAGAAACTTTTCACGACCTAATTCATGACGATTGATTCCCTGCTCGCGAAGCTTTGCGTCAACTTTAGCTTGTGTAGCGATTCCCGCATGATCCATACCAGGAAGCCATAATACATCATATCCCTGCATTCGCTTCACTCGTGTTAACATATCTTGAAGCGTTGTATCCCATGCATGTCCTAAGTGAAGCTTCCCTGTTACGTTTGGCGGTGGAATAACAATTGTATACGGTTCTTTTTCAGGATCGCTTGTTGCTTCAAAAAATTTTCCATCTACCCAATATTGATACCATTTCTCCTCCGTTTTTTGCGGATCATACTTTGTTGGCATTGAAAGTTCTTGTTCTGCCATTTTTTATCCCTCCATTACAGCACTACTATCTTTTTGTGTATTATCTTATTTTTGGCATAAAAAAAACCCTTTTCATCACTAAAGGACGAAAGAGCTCGCGGTACCACCTTTATTCACAACGTTTGTTGTGCTCTCAAACAAGATAACGGATTATCCGACTTCTTCTACTTCTAAACAAACTCGTTGTCGTTTCAAAGAAGCTGCTCCAGGGCAACCTTCCATCACTACATCCTAGGAAATCTTCCAGCTAATGATTTCCCTCTCTGAAGGGTTCACGATGTACTCCTCCCTATCACGGCAGTACATTCATATAAAATTCTAAATGAAATGACTTTGATAGCATGGTAAAACCTTTTATACTTTTACACTCTTTTTAGTTTACCTATCGATTGTTTAACCGTCAATAGTCTTACCAATATTTTTACCCCGTATACCTATTGTATTGAACACTGGATTAAGATGTTACATATAGTGTACTAACTTTATTTTTTAGGGAGAGATTCGTTTGTTTAAAAGAAAAAGGTATTATGGAAAACACCGCTATCCCCCGTGGTTTTGGAAAATACGAAATGGTTTTAAACAGCTGCTTTTACCATTGTTTATTTTTCAATTAATTCGTACGCTTGTTTTTCCCACCTCCCTTGATGTCATGCTGGTGATTCTTCTTCTGCTTCTCTATCTTTTTTTATCGCTGGACTGGATTTAATAAAAAAAACACATACAGCGGGTGCTATATGTGTTCAGACTCATTCATTTTATTTACAAATGCCTCGTGCTTATTAAATATTTTCGTTGATCTTTTAAAGCTTTTTATTACTAAATATTCGCTTATATCTCTTTTGGCTTGATAATAGAGGTCAACTACTTGAAAAACATGCTTCGGATAAATTAAATAAGCTTTTAATAATTCTTTTTCATCCTCGAACAACGGGATTTTTTTTTGATAAATAGGAAGCAGTCCCTCAATATCCTCCTCTTTAAAAGAATCAATTTTTAATATGCTATGAACAGCACGCGCTAAATCTTTTACTGGATGATCAAAAGTAAGATGATCAACGGAAATAAAAAAACGATTGTTATTCGAAAAACAATAATGATTTGAAGAAAGCTTACCGTGACAAACAGCTCTTCGGTAATGGCTTTTTTCTTTTGCGTTTTTATACCATTGATGCTGATAATAAAGCGACCTGTCAACCGCCTGTATAAAGTACGGAAAAAGATCCATAAATTCATAATCAAACGGAGACATATATACTCTTTTTTCCGCCATTCGGGCATAGGATTCTAGAATTTCTTTTCGCTTCTTCAAATGGTTTTCAAGTCTTTGATAAGCAGATTGTAATTCTGTTTGACTAAAAGTTTCATCCATAGCTGCTGCATGCATCTCAGCTAAATCGCTCATAAAAGATTTATAATAATCTTTAGAGCCGACTTTTTCATATTTAACCCACGGCATTAAGTAATAAAAAAAGTGTTCAGTCGTTACCGTAGCTTGATTTTGCTTTGTTCGGTAAATAGGAACGATGTTTTTAAAACCTTTATGAGCTAAATAGAAGTAATTAGTTTCAAAAATACGCTGATTTCGTTTAGAACGATTGATTTTTTTGAGCGCAAACATGCCTTCCTTTGCACTAACTTTATACACCCCATGTTTTTCTTCAATCATTTTCAAGTCCAGCTGATAATCTTTTAATACATTCTCAAGATTGTCCATATCTAAATCCAATTATTTACCAGCACTTTGTGGGATATATAGTATTTGCCCTTCTTTAATCTCCTCTTTTTCTAATGAATTGATACGAAGCAAATTGCTCAATGAGACTTCATAACGCTCTGCAATCGTACTTAATGTCTCTCCAGGCTGAGCAATACACATTCTTAACTTTGCAAACTCTTCTTCTTCTCTGGCTAATATTTTTGTTAAATAGAGGGCGTTTTCTTCCCGATGTGACTCAGGTGGTGCCTCGTTTTTACTTGCAGAAGGCTCTATTTCTTCGACAGCCGCTTCTTCCTGTGCTGCTATTTCCTCACGCTCTTCTTTCCGAGGTTGAATGTTAATATGCTGCTCACTTAAATTTTTTAATGATGAAAATGGCTGCTCTTCCTCTTCCTTAGGATTTAGTGCATGGATATTGCTTTTTACTTCAATCTGTGGAACTTGTGGATCTACATCTTGATTTCTTTCTTCTTCTACTTCCTGATTAAACGGCAAAATATCTGCTTCTTCTTTTCTTACTTCCACTTCAAATAGCGGTGCCGTATGAGTGGTTTCATGATTAAATTCCTCTTCATAATAATCATCATTTTGTAAGTATTCCTCTACTTCTTCATCCTCCAGCGGTTCATCTTCTTCATTTCTTATTTCTTCTTCCACTGTATCAACCGTTTCATAGGTTGGTTGAGTCTTCTTTGCCTCTTCTTGAATGCCGCTAATTGCTAAATCGGCCGTTAACTGTAAACAATGATGATTTGGAATGGCATAATCAAAAGATTCGACAGTTACAAAAATTTCATCTAAATTATTTACACGTGATAAAGGAATTGTAATATCTACTGGGAAACGATGCTTAAACTCAGCTGTTCCCTCTTCATTTACAGAAACTTCATGAATAGACCGGTAAGACATCTGATTGCTAAAAAAAGAATCAATCGTTGAATCTTCCTGTACATTTTGCTGATCCTTTGATTGAAATTCTCCTTCCAGCTGCAGTGTACCTCGAACAGACACATACTCCCCATGTTCTTCAACCACAATGTTTGGTTCTAAGGAAATTGCTAAAATATCTGCAATTTCATGTCCTTTTTTAAGCCAAATAGACTCTTCAATTGAAAAACGCAGGTTAGAACCTTGGTCGTAGGACATCCCCCTTCTCCTCCTTTTTATAGATAAATAAATACATTACAGGTGTATGCCCTAGACAACCATTTTATGTATAGTGTTTATGTATCGTTTCTCATTAACTTTTTGTTGACCTTCTATTATAGACTTCCTTATATGTTTTATTAACAGAAATAATCCGCCCTTTAAATAAGAGCGGATTATGTACTAGGATTTCAACTTAGCAAATGCCTGTTCAGCAGCTTTAATCGTTTTTTCAATATCTTCGTCTGTATGTGCTGTTGATAAAAATAAACCTTCAAATTGAGACGGCGGCAGCGACACCCCTTCTTCAATCATTTCACGGAAGTAAGCGGCAAAAAATTCTAAGTCAGAAGATTTTGCTGCTTCATAGTTAATCACTTCTTCTCCTGTAAAGAAAAGACCAACCATCGATCCAGCACGATTAATTGAATGTGGGATGTTATATTTCTTAGCCGCTTCAGAAAGCCCTTCTTCTAGACGAGCAGCTTTTTTATTAAATTCTTCATACGTCTCTCTCGTTAACTGCGAAAGTGTTGTATAGCCAGCTGCCATTGCAAGTGGATTTCCTGATAATGTTCCTGCTTGATAAATCGGACCGCTTGGGGCGATTCTTTCCATAATTTCACGTTTCCCACCATATGCTCCAACCGGTAATCCCCCACCGATTACTTTTCCTAAGCAAGTAAGGTCAGGTGTGACGCCAAAATGTTCCTGTGCACAGCCATACGCTACGCGAAAACCTGTCATCACTTCATCAAAAATTAGTAAGGAACCGTGTCTTTCCGTAATGTCACGTAACCCTTCTAAAAAGCCCGGCTGCGGTGGTACAACTCCCATATTTCCAGCAACTGGTTCAACAATGACCCCAGCAATATCATCACCAAATTGTTCAAACGCATAACGAATACTTTCAAGATCATTATATGGGACTGTAATCGTATTTTGAGCAATCCCTTCTGGTACACCTGGGCTATCAGGTAAACCTAATGTAGCAACCCCGGAGCCTGCTTTAATCAATAATGAATCACCATGGCCGTGGTAACAGCCTTCAAACTTAATAATTTTATTGCGGCCTGTATAGCCTCTCGCAAGACGAAGCGCACTCATCGTCGCTTCTGTTCCTGAATTTACCATACGGACCACTTCAATGGATGGCACACGTTCAATGACAAGTTCCGCTAATTTTGTTTCCAGTTCATGCGGCGCTCCAAAGCTTGTTCCTTTTTCAGTCACTTCTTTTAAAGCTTCTACTACTTGATCATTGGCATGTCCTAAAATAAGTGGACCCCATGACAGTACATAATCAATATATTCATTTCCATCAATATCATAAATTTTTGACCCTTTGCCGCGCTCCATATAAATTGGATCTAAGTGAACAGATTTAAACGCGCGTACAGGACTATTTACACCGCCAGGCATTACATGCTTCGCTTTCTCAAATGCAGATTTTGAACGATCAAATGATTTCATCGTTTCACGTCCTTTCTTTAATAAATAGTTATTACGCTTCTTCAATCCATCTTGCAGCATCTTTTGCAAAATAAGTTAAAATTAAATCCGCTCCAGCACGCTTCATGCTTGTTAATTTTTCAAGAACAATCTCTTTTTCATTTACCCAACCATTTTGACTTGCTGCCTTGATCATTGCATATTCTCCGCTAACATTGTAAGCAACAATTGGAAGAGGATAGCGATCTTTTAGTTCACGAATAATATCTAAATAAGAAAGAGCCGGCTTTACCATTAAGAAATCAGCGCCTTCTTCAATATCTGATTCCGCTTCTCTCAGCGCTTCAAGACGATTCGCTGGGTCCATTTGATAAGTTTTGCGATCGCCAAACTGCGGGGCACTGTGGGCAGCATCACGGAATGGTCCGTAAAAGGCTGATGCATATTTTACAGCATACGACATGATTGGAACATCAGTAAACCCGGCTTCATCTAATCCTTGGCGAATAGCTGCTACAAAACCGTCCATCATATTGGATGGCGCAATAATGTCAGCGCCTGCTCTTGCTTGAGAAACAGCTGTTTTTGCTAAAAGCTCAAGGCTTTCATCATTTAAAACATCACCGTTTTCCACTACACCACAATGGCCATGGTCTGTAAATTGACAAAGACAGGTATCTGCAATCACAGTTAAATGCGGAAATGCTTCTTTGATTTGCGAAATGGCCTTTTGAACAATTCCATGCTCACAATAAGCAGATGAACCAACCTCATCTTTTTCATTCGGTACTCCAAACACAATTATCGATTGAATCCCAAGATCTGAAACTTCTTGAATTTCTTCGTTTAAAAGATCTAGTGAAAAGTGATAAACACCTGGCATTGAAGGAACTTCCTTTTTAATATGTTCTCCTTCAACAGCAAAAACAGGGTAAATAAAATCTTCTTTATGTAATGTTGTTTCTCTTACTAACGCACGCATACTTGAACTGCGGCGCAAACGACGGTTTCGGCGAAAATGTAAATTACTCATAGTCTGAATCCCCCTTAGCAATGATTTCAACAATTGAATGAAGCAATCCATTTATTGTATATTGTTCTGCCGTAACAGTTGGTATTAAATGATAATGTTCTAACGTCTCAGCGGTAATTGGTCCAATAGCCGCCAATATAATAGAATCTATATAGTTCCGCCAATCAGTACCTTCAAGAAGTTGAACAAAATGATGAACCGTTGAAGAACTTGTAAACGTCACGACATCAATTTGTTTGTTTTTTATTAACTCATACAGCTCTTGTTTATGCCCATCGTATAATACTGTCTCATATACAACAATATCTGTAACAGAAGCACCAAGTTTCCTTAATTCATTTGGCAGAACATCACGTGCTAAATTACCTCTTGGCAGTAAAACTGCTTCCCCTTCTTTCATTTGCTGCTTTAATTCATCAATTAATGCTTCTGCAACAAATTCTGTTGGGACAAGATCCACTTTTATTCCGGCATCTTCTAAAACTTCTAGTGTTTTTCTTCCAACAACTGCAATTCGATTATTTTTAAGAATCGCTGTGTCGATGCTTTCTTCTTTAAGGGCATTTAAGAAGAATTTCACTCCATTTGTGCTCGTAAAGATAATCCAATGAAACGTATCTAACTTAGAAATCGCTTGTGTGACAGGCCTGATAGTTGAAGGCTGCTGGATAGAAATAAGCGGGATTTGAATCGGAATCCCTCCCAGCTCCTGGACTTTATTAGAAAAGCTTGCCGCCTGTTGTTTTGATCTTGTAATTAATATTTTTTTACCAAAAAGCGGCTTTTGTTCGCTTCTCATGCATCAAGTTCCTCTTTCACACGATCTAAAATTTCTTTTGCACCGCGTTCCTTTAAACGTTTTGCTAACGTTTCACCAAGTGCTAGAGGCTCTTGTCCTTCCATTGTATCTGAAATAATAGTTGAGCCGTCTGGTTCTCCAACAAGACCTGTTAATTGAATTGTTCCATCCTCTTTCACTACTGCAAAACCAGCAATAGGTACTTGACAGCCACCTTCAAGCGTATGGAGAAAAGCCCGCTCACTTGCCACTGCTTTAAATGTGGTTGGATCATTTAGTTTACTTAAAAGATCCAACAGCTCCTCGTCATCTTTACGACATTCAATTGCAAGCGATCCTTGTCCAACAGCCGGCACACAAATCTCCGGTTCTAAATACTCTGTTACGATGTCTTCAGACCAACCCATACGCTCTAAACCAGCTGCAGCTAAAATAATGGCATCAAAATCTTCTTCTTCGAGTTTTCGAAGACGTGTATCAATATTGCCGCGTATTGATTGAATTTTAAGATCCGGTCTTTGAGCAAGAACTTGTGCGGCACGTCTTAAACTGCTCGTTCCGACAACAGCACCTTCTGGCAGTTCTTTTAATGAATGATACTCATTAGAAATTAAAACATCGCGATGATCAGCACGAACCGGCGTACAATTTACCGTTAACCCTTCTGGCAGCACTGCAGGCATATCTTTCATGCTGTGAACAGCCATATCAATTTCTTTATTAAACATCGCTTCTTCGATTTCTTTGACAAATAAACCTTTTCCACCAACTTTTGATAAGGTGACATCTAAGATACGATCACCTTTTGTAACAATTTCTTTTACTTCAAACTCAAAAGGCAGCTCAAGCTTTTTAAGCTGTTCAATTACCCACTTTGTTTGCGTTAAGGCAAGTTTACTTCTTCTTGAACCAATAATAATTTTTCGCATGTTATTCCTCCAGTCACCATTCCAACTATCTAACTTCATTTTTTGCACGTTGTGTGAAATTCTCAACTTAAGTCTATATAGCTGTAATTATTGATACCATAAATGGAAATTTGAAAGCATACTTGATAAAAAGATATTAATTAACACAATTAAAAACGCAGCATTATTCCATAAAGCTAAAAACTTCCCTTGACGATTTTTAGCAACTTTTTGATACAAATAAGAACTATATGTGAGCAGTACAATAAAGGAAATAACGACTTTCGTATCAAAATAATTAAAACCGTCTAATTTAATTCCAGCCCAAACAAGCCCAAGAATAAGACTTAACAATAACAAAGGGACACCAAGCATGTTGCAGTAAAACGACATTTGCTCCAACTGTGAAAGGCTCCCAAAGCGAATCAGCCTTTTGCTCCATTGCTTATTTTTTAACATTTGAAATTGTAAAATATACATGATTGAAAATATAAATGAGATTGAAAATGCTGTATACGATAAAAAAGCCATCGTAATATGAATCATTAATAGCTCAGAAATTAGCTGATCTGTTAAAATTGTGGAGATTTGCTCCCGCGGTGCAAATAAGTGAATGGACATAATAATAAAGCCTAATACATTTGCAAAAAACACAAAAAAATCAACGCGGAAAAACCAATTAATCACAAGTGATAACGTCACAATCCCCCAAGCAAAAAAATAGAGACCTTCTACAGGTGTTAAAATTGGAAATCTTTTTAATTCAATGACAGTTAGGACAAAAAAGATTGTTTGAAAAACCCAAACAATAGAAAGCAACCAGAAGGCGATACGGTTTGCCCTCTGGTTGTTTTGTAAAAAGTCAATAAAATATCCCAGTACGCTTAATGCGTAAAGTATAATGATTATACTATAAAGCCAATTCATTGTAAGCAATGCTTAATATCTCCTCTCCTTTAGGAGCGAAGCGGCATCTTCTTAAAAAGTGGTGGTTGTGTCCATCTTTGGTCTTTTTCTGTTTCCACAGATTTATTGCTTTGGGCTTGTTTTGCAAGTTCTTTTTGAACTTCTTCTTCAATAGCAAAAATTTTAACAAACGTATCTAATGTTTGATCCGCCTTTGGTTCTGCTGCCATCTCTTTTACACGTAAGATTGGATCTTTTAACAGCTGATTTACAATACTTTTTGTATGTTTGCGAAGTACTTTTCGCTCTCGTTCCGTTAAATCGGGCAGCTTCCGTTCAATGCTTTCCATTGTTTCTGCTTGGATCGTTAATGCTTTTGTTCGCAGTGCCGAAATAAGTGGTACAACACCTAATGTGTTCAGCCAAGACTGAAATTCTACAATTTCTGCTTCAATCATTAACTCAATTTTTTCAGCTTCTTTTTGGCGCTCTTTTAAATTCGCTTCCACAATGCCTTCAAGATCATCAATGTCATAAAGAAAAACACTCTCAAGTTCGTCTAAAGCAGGATCTAAGTCACGCGGCACTGCAATATCAACCATAAATAATGGACGACCTTTTCGCTTTTTAACAGCAGGTGCTGCAAGCTCTTTTGTCACCACATACTCTTTGGAACCAGTCGAACTAATTACAATGTCCGCTTCAATAATTGCTGACTGAAGCGCATCCATTGATTTAGCTTGACCCATAAAGCGGTTTGCTAACTCTGATGCTTTTTCTACTGTTCGATTGACAACTGTCACACGTTTTACACCGCTGCCCTGCAGGTTTTTAGCTGTTAATTCTCCCATTTTGCCTGCACCAAGTATTAAAACATGTTTATTCTGTAAATCTCCAAAGATTTTTTTGGCTAATTCAACCGCTGCATAACTTACAGAGACAGCTGATTCACCGATTTCAGTTTCAGAGTGGGATTTCTTTGCTAATGTGACAGCTTGTTTAAACAAATGGTTAAAAATTGTCCCTGTTGCTTCTGCTTCTTGCGAAAGTAAGAAACTGCTGCGAACTTGTCCTAAAATTTGCGTTTCTCCTAAAATCATAGAATCAAGACCACTTACAACACGAAACAAGTGTTCAACAGCTGCTTCATCTTCCCGAATTCTTAAATATGGTGTAAATGTTTCTTTTTCAAGATTAAACCAATCTGCTAGAAACGCTTTTGTATAATAACGACCAGTGTGAAGTTGATCTGCCACAACATATAATTCAGTGCGATTGCATGTTGAGACAATCACGCATTCCAAAATACTTTTTGCATTTTTTAATGTCTTTAGTGCATTTGGAATTTCAGCCTCATTAAATGTTAGCTTTTCACGTATTTCAACAGGGGCCGTTTTATGATTTAAACCAACAACAAGAATATGCAATCGATTCACCCCCAAATTTAATCATTTACTAAACGAATCTTCTATATCTATGCTTTCTGTATTATATCATGTCAAAGAACATTGCATTCAAAATAAATGTGAACACAATTTGAAACCTTATGATATGATAAGAGTGTTTTGTATTCTTCTTATTTTACATTACTTTATATAATTTATCAAAAAACGACAAAAGAAGCAAAAGAAGTACACTTCACATTAGAGGAGGCTCTCATGAAAAAACAAGGAATCTTTTTAGGAGTACTATTAATTGGTATGGGTCTTTATTTTCTACTTAATAACTTTCCTCTTCCATTTCTTGAACCTTTAAACAGTTGGCCAACATTTCTTATCATTATCGGTTTAGCTTTTTTGGCTCAATCCTTTTTAAATCATGATCACTATGCTTTGTTTCCCGGCATTTTACTTCTTGGTTTTGGCATTCATTTTCATTTAAGCAAACTAGTAGTATTTTGGCCGAAAACATGGGGTATTTATACATTAATTGTTAGTATTTCCTTTTTAATTACGTATCAGCGAACAAGAAATGGTGGACTGTTAATCGGCATGATGCTCCTTATTCTTTCTTTAGCTGAATTATTTTACAAAGGATTTCAAGAGTGGATGGGCGCCAACCTTTTAATCATTGAACAAATATGGCCAATTGGATTTATTGCGATAGGCTTATACTTTTTATTTTCTAAAAAATAATCAATAAAAAAGCCAAAACAGCTTCGACTGTTTTGGCTTTTCGATTACAAAATGGTGCTTAAAAATTCTTGGGTGCGCTGTTCTTGTGGATCATCAAATAATTGTTCTGGGTGGCCAACCTCTACAATACGCCCATCATTCATATAAACAACCCAATCCGCTACTTCTTTAGCAAAGCCCATTTCATGTGTGACAACAACCATTGTCATTCCTTCTTTTGCAAGCTCCTTCATTGCGGCAAGCACTTCACCAACAAGTTCCGGATCTAGAGCTGATGTTGGTTCATCAAACAGCATAATATCCGGCTTCATTGCCAGTGAGCGCGCAATGGCTACACGCTGCTTTTGCCCTCCTGATAATTTTGAAGGATACACATCCTCTTTATCTGCCAGCCCTACTTTTTTAAGAAGTTCTTTTGCTTCTTTAACAGCTTGTTCTTTTTTTAGCTTCTTAACCATTAAAGGAGCCTCAATAACATTTTCTAACACGGTTTTATGAGGAAATAAATTAAAATGTTGAAAAACCATTCCAACCTTTTGTCTTACTTTGTTCAAATCATCTTTTGAAGGTTCAATCTGCTTACCTTCAATAAGGATCTTCCCACTATTTTTGATTTCAAGAAAATTTAAACATCTAAGCAGCGTACTTTTCCCTGAACCGCTTGCTCCGATTAAAACAACAACATCATTTTCTTTCACACGCAGATCAATATCTTTTAAAACATGGAGATCGCCAAATGATTTATTTAATTTTTCAACTTTAATCATTTCTTTTTTTTCGGTCATTTTATTCCCCTCCTCTTCAATCTCCAGCTGCCAGCTTTTTCTCCACTTTATTGACAATAAAGGAGAAAATTAATACGAGAACAAGATAATAGATGGCAACAATAATATAAAATGTCATTTCATCATATGTAGCAGCTGCCAATCTTCTAGCTTGTGCAAATAATTCATTCATCGCAATAAATGCAGCAAGTGAGGAATCTTTTAAACCAATAATAAACTGATTTCCAAGCGGGGGAATGGCGCGCTTAAATGCTTGAGGCAGGATAATTCGTCTCATTGTTAACGTTTTTGTCATGCCAAGCGAGCGGCCTGCTTCCATTTGTCCTTTATCAATGGACTGAATCGTCCCCCGAAAAATTTCAGCAATATAAGCTCCGTTATGAAAAGCGAGCGCCAATGCCGCTGACCAAAACTGCCCTAAATCAATTACATTTTTTAGTCCAAAATATAAAACAAAAATTTGAACAATAAGGGGAGTAGCCCTCACAATTGTTATGTAAAAATCAGCAACCCATTTCCCACCTGGAAGATGAGATAATTTTAATAAGGCTACAAATAAACCAATAATTGTTCCTATTAAAATTGAAGCAATTGTTAATTGGAGGGTAACCACTAATGCTTCTAAAAATAGTGGATAGGTTCGATAAAGTTCTGCAAAGATATGTCCAATATTAGGCAATGCGATCCACTCCTTAATATGAAATAATGTGCGCTCACTACGCGCACATTATTTTCATCCTTATTTGTCTTAACTTTCTGGCTGCTTACTAATATCTCTTCCAAAGTACTTCTCACTAATTTCTAAATATGTGCCATTTTCTTTAATCGCTTCAAGGGCACGATTAATTTCTTGAAGGAGGTTTTCATCACCTTTTTTAACAGCTACCGCCATTTCGTCTACTCCGGCTACTTCCCCGCGAGGTTCAAGGCTAAAGCCGCTTTCTTCAATGGCAATTTCCCCAACAATTAAGTCCGTTATAACCGCATCATGCTCTCCTTGATCAAGTGCACGTAAAGCCGTTACATCACTGTCATATGTTTGAATATTAGTCGTGTAATCTTTTGCTAACGTCTCATAGGTTGTTGCTAGACCTACCGCAACTTCTGTTTCATCATTAAGATCATCTAACCCTTGAATGTCACTGTCGGGTCTTGTAAATACTTGAGCGCCTGATATGTAATATGGATCTGAGAAGTCAACTTTCTGGGCGCGCTCTTCTGTAATTCCCATACTTGCTACCGCAGCATCAAAGCGATCTGCATTTATACCAGCAATCATTCCTGAAAATGGCGTTGCTTCCGCTTTTGCTTCTAATCCCATTTCCTCAGCCAATGCTTTACCAATTTCAACATCAAAACCTGTTAATTCTCCATTTTCATCAAAATAACTAAATGGTTTAAATTCACCAGAAGCAACAAAATGAAAGACACCTTCTTCATTTAATTCTAAATTACTTGCGCTTTCTTCTCCGCTTCCTTCTTCCGGCTGCTCATTTGTGCTTTCACTGCTGCCGCATGCTGAAAGTAAAAGAATACTTAGAAAAAAGAATGTCAATAAAAACCCAATTTTTTTCTTATTCATTTCTACCTATCTCCCCTTTCAATATACTGTACCTTCAATTAATAAAAATGAAACCTCTAATTAATTGAAAATAACATATATTTCTAATGTTACTAATAACCGAATTTTTCCACAATTTCTATATTAGACCTTCTATCAGTATAATACCGCTTCACAGGCTCTGAGCATGCTGCAGTTGCCATATGCTTAAACATGCTGTTATTTTTCCTGTATTATTGGTAATATTAACTAAAAAAGAGGGTGACCCGAATTGGGTCACCCTCTTTTATTTAAAGATATTGTTGAATTGTTTTCCAAACAGTGTCCTTTCCATAACCGGATTCAGAAGAAAACAATACTAACGAATCTTCTTTAGCCATATTTAATGTTTCACGTACAACTTTTAAATGCTTTTGCCATTTCCCTTTTGGAATTTTGTCTG
Source organism: Bacillus taeanensis (assembly GCF_003318295.1). Classification (GTDB taxonomy): domain Bacteria; phylum Bacillota; class Bacilli; order Bacillales; family UBA6769; genus Maribacillus; species Maribacillus taeanensis. Next base: position 441,954 of record NZ_QOCW01000001.1, on the reverse strand, counting down.
CCTTTGTTGCAACAACAATAACAGGAAGCTCAAAGTGTTTTAAAAAGTTATACATCATTTGATCATCTTTCGTAGGCTCATGACGTACATCAACAATATGAACAACTGCCTTCAACTGTTCACGTTCAAGCATATATGTTTCAATCATTTTTCCCCATGCTTCACGTTCTTTTTTTGATACCTTTGCATACCCATAGCCTGGTACATCCACAAAGTGCAGCATTTCATTGATTAAATAAAAATTCAATGTTTGAGTTTTCCCAGGTTTTGAGGAGGTACGTGCTAAATTTTTTCGATTAATTAATTTGTTGATTAGTGAAGATTTTCCAACATTCGATCTGCCTGCTAATGCAATTTCAGGCAAGTGGGTTTTTGGATATTGTTCTGGTTTTACTGCACTAATCACAATGTCAGCTTTTGTTACTTTCATTTCTTCTCCCCTACTAACGCATGTTTTAATACTTCATCAAGATGAGAAACCGCAATAAATGTTAAATCCTTTCGAACACTTTCCGGAATATCATCTAAATCTTTTTCATTTTCTTTCGGCAAAATAATTGTTGTTAAGCCTGCACGATGGGCGCTTAACGATTTTTCTTTTAATCCGCCAATCGGAAGAACACGTCCTCTTAAGGTAATTTCCCCTGTCATTCCTACTTCTTTACGTACAGCATTTCCTGTTAAAGCTGAAACAAGTGCTGTCGCCATTGTAATACCTGCTGATGGCCCATCTTTTGGTGTAGCACCTTCAGGAACATGAATATGAATATCATTCTTTTCATGAAAATCAGGATCAATATTCAGTTCCTCTGAGCGTGAACGAATATAGCTAAACGCTGCTTGTGCGGATTCTTTCATTACATCGCCAAGTTTCCCCGTTAAAATCAACTTTCCTTTTCCTGGATAAATAGATACTTCAATGGACAGCGTGTCGCCTCCTGCTGTTGTATAGGCAAGGCCTGTTGCCGCGCCAACTTGGTCCTGCTCTTCAGCCTGACCGTATCGGAATTTTGGTTTTCCTAAAAAGTCCTCCAGCTTATTTTCAGTTAAAATAACACGCTTTTGTTCTTCCCCGACAATCTGCTTTGCCGCTTTTCGACAAACTGCCGCAGCTTGACGCTCTAAATTACGTACTCCTGCTTCTCTTGTATAATAGCGAATTAACTTTATAATGGATTCATCACGAATCTGCAGCTTCCCTTTATCAAGTCCATGCTCTTTCATTTGTTTCGGAATTAAATGCTCTTTTGCAATGTGTACTTTTTCAACTTCTGTATAGCCTGGTATTGTAATAACTTCCATCCGATCTAAAAGCGGTCCTGGAATCGTTCCAATATTATTCGCTGTTGCAATAAACATCACTTTAGAAAGATCATAAGGCTCTTCAATATAATGATCACTAAACGTATGATTTTGTTCAGGATCAAGCACTTCTAAAAGTGCTGCTGACGGATCACCCCTAAAATCATTAGACATTTTATCAATTTCGTCTAATAGAAAAACTGGATTAATGGACCCAGCTTTTTTCATTCCTTGAATAATTCGCCCCGGCATTGCTCCTACATACGTACGCCTATGTCCACGAATCTCAGCTTCATCGCGCACACCACCAAGAGATGCTCTTACAAAGTTACGATTTAATGCCTTTGCAATTGAACGTGCAAGTGACGTTTTACCTACTCCTGGAGGACCTGCTAAACAAAGAATCGGCCCTTTTATGGATTTTGTTAACTGCTGTACAGCTAAATATTCTAAAACACGTTCTTTTACTTTGTCTAAACCGTAGTGATCTTCATTTAAAATATTTTCTGTATGATGTAAATCGATATGATCTTCTGTTTCCTTTGACCATGGTAAGTTTAAAAGCCAATCAATATAATTACGGATAACAGAGCTTTCTGCAGAACTTGCTGGAATTTTTTCATAACGGTTTAACTCTTTGAGCGCTATTTCTTTCACATTCTCAGGCATGTTTGCTTCTTCAATTTTTTCAGTCAGAGTTTCTATTTCGCCTGATTTTCCTTCTTTTTCTCCCAGCTCCTGCTGAATGGCTTTCATTTGTTCACGAAGATAGTATTCTTTTTGTGTTTTTTCCATTGACTGTTTAACACGCTGACCTATTTTCTTCTCTAAATCCAAGACTTCTTTTTCATTATTTAAAATTTTAATGACATTATTCAATCGTTCTTTTACATCAATGGTTTCTAGTATCTCCTGCTTTTCACGAACACGCAGTGATAAATGAGAGGCAATCACATCAGCTAAACGTCCTGGCTCTTCAATATCTTGAACAGATGCCAATGTTTCATTTGTTACTTTGTTGGAAACCTTAATATACTGTTCAAATGCCTGCAGGGCAGTTCTCATTAATGCTTGTTCTTCAATACCTTTTCGTTCAGCTTCCTCCACAAGATCAATATCCACTTCAAAATAGTTTTCATTTTCAAGAAACGTATTGATTTCTCCTCGCTGCACTCCTTCTACTAATACTCGTAGTGTACCGTTTGGCAGCTTTAACATTTGCTTTACTTTTGCAAGTGTTCCAATCTCATAAATATCTTCCTGCATTGGTTCCTCTGTCGAAACCTCTTTTTGTGTTGCTAAAAATATATGCTGGTCCCCCATCATTACGGTTTCAAGTGCTTGTACAGACTTTTCACGTCCTACATCAAGATGGATTACCATGGAAGGGTAGACTAGTAATCCTCGTAATGGCAGAAGGGGAAGCGTTCTAGACTTATGACTCGCCATTTCCCTCACACCTCCAAGACTTTCATGCTACATGACGACATGTTTTTACTCTCAACTGCTTTTCACATTGGCTCAATCGTATAAAAGTGAACTTTGTACAATTTTATCCTATAATAGAAGCCTTTGTCTAATCTAAAATACCTTTTTTTCGACAAAGATCGGTTTAAATGGTTTTATTTGTTAATTAGTTGACCAGAAAAAGTCTCCGAACCTATATTTTCGTAGGCGGAGACTGATTCATTCCTGTTGATGCCGGAATAACTTCTTCTTGATCCGATTCAGGAAGAAGTACAGCATCCAACACTTCTTGGAATTCGGATACAGCAATAATACTAATTCCGTCCATTTCCCTAAGCATCTCACTATTATTTTCTATTGGAATAATAACCTTTTCAGCACCTGCTTCTTTAGCTGCTAACACTTTTGCAACAATGCCGCCAACAGGCTTCACTTTTCCTCTAATGCTCATCTCACCTGTCATTGCTGCTTTTTCATTTACTTTCACATTTTGGATGGCAGAAACGATTGCTGTTGCAATCGCAATTCCTGCAGATGGTCCATCCACTGGAGCTCCACCAGGAAAATTAATATGTATATCATAATCTGATACTCGAATTCCCATGTTTTTTAATACCGTTAACACATTTTCAACCGAACCTTTTGCTAAGCTTTTACGGCGTACAGACTTCCCTTGGTCACCCATACTTTCTTCTTCAATAATTCCTGTAATCGTCACTTTCCCTATCTTTTCTTCCGCTTTTTTTACCGTTGCCTCAATTTCAAGCAATGCCCCTGTATTTGCTCCATATACAGCAAGACCATTTACAAGTCCTATTGTTGACTCTTTAGGAATTTGTCGTTCTGGTCGTGGCGGCATCTGGCTGGAATAAACTACCCATTCAATATCTCCAAGCAAAATTTTGTCCCGGTTTTCAGCCATCGCTAAACCGGCTGCTATTTGGATCATATTAACTGCTTCACGGCCATTTTTGGCATACATCGAAGTTAAACTAACTGCTTTGGGATCAATGTGACAGTTAATTTTTTGAGCTGCACGCATTGCAATTGTTTTAATTTCATTTTGAGTAAGTTCTCTAAAATATATTTCTACACATCTCGAACGAATGGCCGGTGGAATTTCATGCGCTCCCCTTGTAGTCGCACCAATTAACCGAAAATCAGCCGGCAGCCCTTTTTGAAAGATATCGTGAATATGGGTTGGAATTGTTTGATTTTCTTCATTGTAGTAAGCACTCTCAAGAAACACTTTACGATCTTCTAATACTTTAAGTAATTTATTCATTTGAATTGGATGTAATTCTCCAATTTCATCAATAAATAATACACCACCATGCGCTTTTGTTACCGCTCCTTGTTTTGGCTGTGGAATGCCAGCCTGCCCCATCGCTCCTGCACCTTGATATAAAGGGTCGTGTACAGAACCTATTAAAGGATCGGCAATTCCTCTTTCATCAAAGCGAGCCGTCGTAGCATCAAGCTCTACAAACACTGCAGTAGGTCGAAAAGGAGTATTTTTATTTCGCTTCGCTTCTTCCAAAACGAGCCGGGCTGCTGCTGTTTTCCCTACTCCCGGTGGTCCATAAATAATAACATGCTGAGGATTAGGACCACAAATGGCTGCTCTTAATGCACGAATACCATCTTCTTGTCCAATAATTTCCTTAAAACTTGATGGTCTTACTTTTTCCGCGAGCGGCTTCGTTAAGGAAATGGCACGCAATTTTTGAAGCTGTTCCATTTCTTTTTTTGATTCTTTATCTATTGATACTTTTTGTGTTCTCTGGTTTCGAAGTAGATTTAAAAAATATAGTCCAATGATTACTCCGAAAAAAAGCTGAACAACGATTACAATTCCCGTCCAGTTCATAACCTTTAACTTCGCCTCCTGCTTCAATAAGATGTTACTAGTATCTCCGAGCAGGTAGTAGACTAAACGAAATTCTTAACAATTTTATTAGAAAAACTTTTTATACATGAGCTGAATGAGCGCTGTTGATTAACTGCACCACAATAAAAAACCAACTAAGTAAACTTAGTTGGTTAAGCACTTTCTTTTGGTGTTTCTTTATCATTCTCAATAACCGTACCATCTTCAAGAATTAATTTTGGACCCATATTGTCCACTACTGTTTCTTTAGTAATAATACATTTTGAAATATCTTCTCTTGACGGCAGCTCAAACATGACATCAAGCATAATTCCTTCAATGATTGAACGTAAACCACGTGCACCTGTTTTACGTTCAATTGCAAGTTTTGATATTTCTTTTAAAGCATCCTCTGTAAATTCTAATTCAACACCATCTAAATCAAGAAGCTTCTGGTATTGTTTTACAAGTGCATTTTTAGGTTTTGTTAAAATTTCTACTAATGCCTCTTCATCAAGCTGTTCTAGACTTGCTAATACCGGAAGACGGCCAATAAATTCTGGAATTAATCCATAGCGAAGTAAATCTTCAGGCAGTACTTTCGTTAAGTATTCGCCTTCTCTTAATTCTTCTTTTTTACCTTCAGAACCAAATCCAATTACTTTTTTACCAAGGCGGCGTTTAACAATCTGTTCAATCCCATCAAACGCACCACCGCAAATAAATAAAATATTGGTTGTATCGATTTGAATAAACTCTTGATGAGGATGTTTTCTTCCTCCTTGAGGTGGTACACTTGCTGTCGTTCCTTCTAAAATCTTAAGAAGTGCCTGCTGTACCCCTTCTCCCGATACATCACGCGTAATAGAAGGATTTTCAGACTTTCGAGCAACCTTATCAATTTCATCAATGTAAATAATGCCTTTTTCAGCTTTTTCAACATCATAATCAGCTGCTTGAATTAGTTTTAATAAAATGTTTTCAACATCTTCTCCAACATAACCCGCTTCTGTTAATGACGTGGCATCTGCAATCGCAAATGGAACATTTAAAATTCGTGCTAAAGTTTGAGCAAGCAATGTTTTACCACTACCTGTTGGTCCAAGCATCACAATGTTACTTTTTGCAAGTTCGACATCATCTGATTTTTGAGTGGCATTAATACGTTTATAATGGTTATATACAGCTACAGCAAGGGATTTTTTGGCTTGATCCTGCCCAATTACATAGTCATCTAATATTTGTCTAATCTCTTGCGGCTTTGGTACTTCTTTAAAATCTACTTCTTCTTCTGTACCTAATTCTTCCTCAACAATTTCAGTACATAATTCAATGCATTCATCACAAATGTATACACCTGGTCCTGCAACTAATTTGCGAACTTGATCTTGTGTTTTCCCACAAAAAGAACACTTTAACTGTCCTTTTTCATCATTAAATTTAAACATATTGTTCACCCCTTACAGTCAATATCAATATCAGTGAAACACTAAAAATATGTGTGGAATAGACTGCTTTTCTTCGTTTTTGTAATCTTGAATCCACCATCAATGTTATGTATTGCATTTTACCATAGATAAACATGTAAACGAAACTAAAACGCCTTCTTCTACTATTATGTATTAAAGATATAGTTTTAACCAATTTTACTAAAAGTTATGCTGAATTACTTCTTTTATGTATTCTTGATGGTTCTCGTAAAATCCTTTTTTAAAAAAGATTTTTATTTAAGAAACAAGGCCCGATTAGATCGCGCCTTGTTTCTTAATATTATTATTTTGCTGCAACTTTACTATTTTCCACTAAAAACTCTACTGCTTTGCGGATTTTTAAATCTTGCTTAAGTGCATCTGTTCCACCTTGAAGTTGAAGCATTTGCTTGATTTGTGCAACTTCCATGTTATACATTTCTGCCATTTTTTCAAGCTCTTTTTCTACTTCTTCTTCACCAGCTTCAATGTTTTCAGCTGCTGCAATTGCTTCAAGCGTTAAGTTTGTACGAACACGCTTTTCTGCATCTTCTTTCATTTGTTCACGAAGTGCAGTTTCATCTTGACCAGAGAATTGATAATAAAGATCAAGGTTCATACCTTGCCCTTGAAGACGCTGTTCAAACTCTTGGATCATGCGATCTTGTTCGTTTGTTACCATTACTTCAGGAAGATCAATCTCAGCGTTTTCAGTTGCTTTTTCTACAACTGTATCTTGCTTTTGATGTTCTGCAGCATGTTTTTTATCTGCCTCAAGCTTTTCTCTTAATTTTGCCTTTAATTCATCTAATGTTTCTACTTCTTCGTTCACATCTTTTGCAAACTCATCGTCTAATTCAGGCAATTCTTTGCGTTTGATGTCATGTACTTTCACTTTAAAAGTGGCAGGCTTACCAGCAAGCTCTTCGGCATGATACTCTTCAGGGAATGATACCTCTACATCTTTTTCAGTTCCAGCTTCTAAACCAACTAACTGCTCTTCAAATCCAGGAATAAATGAACCTGAACCTACTTCAAGAGAATAGTTTTCAGCTTTACCACCTTCAAATGCTTCACCATCAACAAATCCTTCAAAGTCGATTACTACTGTATCGCCGTTTTCAACTTGTCCAGCTTCTACAACAACAAGTTCTGCTTGCTTTTCTTGTAATGATTTTAATTCAGCTTCTACATCTTCATCTGTTACAGCTGTATCTGCTTCTTCAACTTCAAGACCTTTGTACTCACCAAGAGTTACTTCAGGCTTAACTGTTACAGTTGCTTTAAAGATTAAAGTTTGACCTTTTTCCATTTGCTCAACATCCACTTCTGGACGATCTACTGGCTCAATATTAGCTTCTTCAACCGCTTCTGAATAAGCTTTTGGCAGTAAAATATCAAGTGCATCTTGATATAGTGCTTCTACACCAAAACGTTTTTCAAAGATCGGGCGAGGAATTCTACCTTTACGGAAACCTGGTACGCTTACTTTCTTTACAACTTTTTTAAATGCTTCATCAAGTGCATTGTTCACTTCATTTGCTTCAACTTCAACGGTTAGAACGCCTTGATTACCTTCTAACTTTTCCCATTTTGCAGTCATTTATACTTTCCCTCCAACGTCTATGTTTCTTACTTTAAATTCTTTATAAATGTAACATCTACAACCATTACATTATAACATACAAAGTCATGTTTTCAACCAATATCAATTTTGATGTCGAAATTCTCTTCCTTGAAATGTATTTCTTTCGATTTCAAGCAGCTGTCTTTCAGCATCCAACAAGCTGCTTTTTTCCACCTTATAACATGCAGCTAATTCTTCTACTTCAATTTCTATTCCGTTAAAAAACGCACCTACTTTATGTAGAGCTCCTGCCCAGACGTTTGCATTATGATCACTTGGAACCAATGGATAAATGGCATATAAATAGTGGAGCCAAATTTGAAGGTTTAATCCATAGAGTGTTGGATTCTGATGTTCAATGTGTTCATTTAATAATTGTTTTACAGGGAGAACATATTCATCTTTAAACACATCTTGGAGCTTGTTTGGATAAACAGTCATTTTTTTATTACACTTATGTATAAGAATTGCCTCATCAATGTTTTTTTCTCGTAAGCTTTGTAAAATCATGCTTTTTAAAAAAGGATCTTTTTGTTCATCTTTTAAAAATGTTTTATACGCATCAATAATTTTCGAATTATCAATTCGGCTTAACATTTCAATCGCATGAAGCTGCTTTTCAGGTACCGCATTGTCTAATTCTTTTATTAATAATTGGAGTTCATCATCTTCAATTTCTATGATCTCCTCTTTTTCTTCATTATTAATTGCTTCCTGAGCGAGATGAAGCGTTTGTTCAAAAACGGCTGCAGCTTTTGATGGATGAGGTGCTTCAAGCACACTTTCAAGTACTGTGATAACCTTTTCAAATTTCCCCTGCTGAACAAGCACCAGCATATATACTTTCATGACTTCATAGTAATCACCAATGTCGTCTTCCAGCATATTTTCACACCACTTCTCTGCTTCATTAAACCTTTCTAGCTCAATAAAGCAAAGCACTGTTCCGTAATGCCCTTGTGGATGCTCAGGCTCTAATTCTATAAGCTGTGCAAAATAAGCGATTGCATCATTAATCTGCTTATTCTGGAGTGCTTTCATTCCTTTATCAGTAAGCTTTTTTGCTAAATTGGGAAATTCAACAATGTTACTGTTTTTTGATGAATCTTTTTTATTTCTCATGAAATCGCTCCACTCTTATGTAATCCGGATTACATTCCCTGCTTTAAAGCTTTTTCGTTAGCTTTCAGTTTAACAGTTTCAATGCTGAAGCTCAAGCTAAAGAGAAAGAAACGATATACATACATTCCACTTAAGTTGTAACTATCGTATTGAATTTAATCTTCTAAATAAAAATCTTGGCAGTTTATAAACTGCCAAGATTTTGTAAGAGTTCTCTCTATGAACGCTGCTCTTCATACGCCTTAATTTGTTCTTCATACCGTAAAGTGACAGCAATTTCATCCCAGCCATTTAAAAGCATTTCTTTCCAATAAGGGTCAATTTCAAAGCTTTCTTTAAAACCGTCCTTATCTGCTACTGTTTGTTCTTTTAAATTAACCGTCAGCTCATAATCAGCAGCACGTGTTTTTTTCATAAGCTCTTCAACTTTTTCGGCATCTAAACGAACTGGCAAAATACCATTTTTCATACAATTATTATAAAAAATATCGGCAAAACTTGGAGCAATAATCACTTTAAAGCCGTAATCTAAAAGTGCCCAAGGCGCATGTTCACGCGAAGATCCACATCCAAAGTTATCACCTGCCACTAATATAGTCGTACCTTGATTTTCCGGGTAGTTCAATTCGAAGTTTTCATTTAATTTTCCAGGTGATTTAAAACGCCAATCAAAAAATACAAATTCTCCAAAGCCTGTACGTTCAATACGCTTTAAAAACTGTTTTGGAATAATTTGATCTGTATCTACATTTACTCGATTTAAACCCGCTGCTTTACCTGTATATTCTGTAATAGCCTCCATAATAGCCCCTCCCTTACAAAAATTATTACTAACTTAAGCAAACTCTTTATGGAACGTACGCACATCAACAAACTTACCTGCAATAGCTGCTGCTGCTGCCATTGTCGGACTAACAAGATGAGTTCGCGCCCCTTTTCCTTGACGTCCTTCAAAATTTCGGTTTGATGTGGAAGCACAGCGTTCTCCTTCAGGGACTGTATCAGGGTTCATTCCTAGACACATACTGCACCCAGACTCACGCCATTCAAAGCCTGCTTCAGTAAAAATTTTATCTAAACCTTCTTCTTCTGCACGCTGTTTGATTTGCTGTGAACCCGGTACAACCATTGCTCTTACACCTGAAGCCACTTTTCTACCTTTGGCAACTTCTGCAGCTGCTCTTAAATCACTTAAACGAGAGTTTGTACAGGAGCCGATAAAGACATGCTGCACCTCTACTTCATCAATCGACTGCCCTGCTTCAAGCCCCATATATTCTAAAGCTTCTTGAACAGCTTTTTGATCTGTTTTTGATGTAAAATCACTCGGGCTTGGAACCTTTTCATTAATTGAAAGTCCCATTGATGGATTTGTACCCCAAGTAACTTGCGGTGCAATTTGCGTACCATCTACTAAAATTTCAGAATCATATTTTGCTCCTTCATCTGTTGCAAGGGCACGCCACTCTTCTACTACTTTTTTAAACTCTTCACCTGCCGGCACGTAACGACGTCCTTTTAAATACTCAAACGTTGTGTCATCTGGACTAATTAAACCCGCTTTCGCTCCAGCTTCAATCGACATATTACAAATGGTCATGCGCTCTTCCATTGACATATTGCGAATTGTTTCCCCGCAAAATTCAATTACATATCCTGTTCCAAATCCAACACCATTGTCTTTAATAATCGATAAAATTACATCTTTTGAAGTTACTCCAGGTGCAAGATTACCGTTTATTTCTACTTTTAGTGTTTTTGGTTTAGCCTGCCATAATGTTTGAGTAGCAAAAACATGTTCCACTTCACTTGTACCAATTCCAAATGCAAGTGTTCCAAATGCACCGTGTGTAGAAGTATGGCTATCTCCACATACAATTGTTTTACCAGGCTGTGTTAAGCCAAGCTCAGGTCCAATAACATGGACGATACCTTGGTCAGGGCTATTTAAGTCTGCAAGCTTAATTCCAAACTCTTTACAGTTTGCTTCTAATGTTTCAATTTGCTTTTTTGCAATTTGGTCTTGAAGGTTGTATCGATCAACTGTTGGGACATTGTGATCCATTGTCGCAAATGTTAAATCTGGACGTCTTACTGGACGATTATTTAACCGAAGTCCCTCAAAAGCTTGAGGAGAAGTTACCTCATGAATCAAGTGTAAGTCAATATATAACAATGCTGGTTTTCCCTTTTCTTCATGAACGATATGACGATTCCAAATTTTCTCAAATATTGTTTGTGGTTTCACGAACTGCTCCCCCCTTATCTTTTAACGGAAATTGCATCAGCTGCTTTTTTATCTTGACTAAGGTAGGAGATGACAACCTCTACCATTTCATTTGTTGTAAGAACTTTTGTATTTTCTTCCACTATATCTGCGGTTCGATAGCCCGCTTCTAACACTTCTTCTACAGCCTCTTCAATTGCTGCTGCCTCTTCCTTCATTTCAAACGCATATTTTAACATCATCGCTGCTGATAAAATCGTTGCAAGCGGATTGGCTTTTCCTTGACCTGCAATATCAGGTGCTGAGCCATGAACCGGTTCAAATAATCCTGGTCCATCTGCACTTAAGCTGGCAGAAGGCAGCATTCCTAAAGAGCCTGTTAACATGGAGGCTTCATCGCTTAAAATGTCACCAAACATATTTTCTGTTACCATTACATCAAACTGTTTTGGATTTCGAATAAGCGCCATTGCCGCATTATCTACTAATAAATGCTCAAGTTCGACTTCTGGATATTTTTTTGCAATCTCTTCAGCCGTTTCCCGCCACATCCGGCTTGATTCTAACACATTTGCTTTATCAACAGAAGTTACTTTTTTATCTCGAAGCATTGCAAGCTGAAATGCCTTTTCAATAATACGCTCAATTTCACGTTTCGTATAATGAAGCGTATCTACTACTTCTTCATTATTTTCTCCTCTTCGCTCACGAGGCTCACCAAAATAAATACCGCCAGTAAGCTCGCGTACAATCATTAAGTCAACACCATTAATTACTTCTTCCTTAAGAGTAGAAGCATTTGAAAGGCTTTTAAATGCTTGAACAGGTCGGAGGTTTGCAAATAAATCCAATGACTTTCTGATTGCCAATAACCCTTTTTCAGGGCGTTTGTCACCAGGTAAATTATCCCACTTATAACCACCTACTGCCCCTAAAAGAATGGCATCACTTTGTTGGCAAATCTCTACAGTTTCCTTTGGAAGAGGTTCTCCTGTTTCATCAATTGCCGCTCCTCCAATTAAAGCTTTCTGAAAACTAAATTCATGTCCAAACTTTTCAGCTGCTGCTTGTAAAACTTTAATAGCGCCTTCGGTGATTTCCGGTCCAATTCCATCGCCTGGTAGTACAGCAATTTGTTTCTTCATCTTGTAATTGTCCCCCCTGCCTTATTATCTTGCTTTCCTGAATATTGAAATGGCTCACAACATGTGAGCCACCAACTAATTTCAATTTTTCCCGCGCGGTTTAAGTTAACCGCGGGCGACTGCTCCTAATTACCAAGCATTGTCTCAAAGATCTTAATTTTTTGCACTACCAACTACGTCTTTAGATTTAGATTTAACAAATGGCATCATTTCACGTAGTTCACGTCCAACTACCTCAATTGGATGTTGTTTTTCATTGTTGTTAATTGCAGTAAATTGAGGACGATTTGCTTGGTTTTCAAGAATCCAACCTTTCGCAAATGTACCATTTTGAATATCTGTTAATACGTCTTTCATTGCAGCTTTTGTTTGTTCTGTTACGACACGTGGACCTGATACGAAGTCTCCCCACTGCGCTGTATCAGAGATTGAATAACGCATGTTTTCTAATCCGCCTTCATACATTAAGTCAACAATTAGCTTTAATTCATGTAAACATTCGAAGTAAGCAACTTCTGGTTGATAACCAGCCTCTACTAATGTTTCAAAACCTGCTTTTACAAGAGCACTTGCTCCTCCACAAAGCACTGCTTGCTCACCGAATAAATCTGTTTCTGTTTCTTCTTGGAATGTTGTTTCAAGTACACCCGCACGAGCTGAACCAATTCCTTTTGCATATGAAAGTGCTAACTGTGTTGCAGTACCTGTTACATCTTGATAAATTGCGAATAATCCTGGTACACCTGCTCCTTCAGTAAATACACGACGTACTAAGTGTCCTGGACCCTTTGGTGCAACTAATAATACATCTACATCTGCAGGTGGCACGATTTGATTAAAGTGAATATTGAAACCGTGAGCAAACAGTAATGCTTTTCCAGCTGTTAATCCAGGCTCAATTTCTTCTTTGTATACTTTTGGTTGATACTCATCTGGTAATAGCACCATTACAACATCAGCTGCTTCTACTGCTTCTTTAACGCTTAATACTTCAAATCCATCTTGTTCTGCTTGATCCCAAGATTTACCTTTACGTAATCCAATTACAACTTCTACTCCGCTTTCGCGTAAGTTTTGTGCGTGTGCATGTCCTTGTGAACCATAACCTACTACTGCTACCTTTTTCCCTTGTAATAAATCTTGTTTTACATCACCGTTATAATATACTTTTGCCATAATAAATCTCTCCTTAGTCTAATTTAATTTTTTAATTTATGATTGAATATTGTTTAATATCTGTTACCTGTTTTTGAGTACCTCTTGTAAAGGCTGTAACACCAGTTCTAGCCAATTCTTTAATGCCATAAGGCCTTAACAAATCAAGCAGCGCTTCTACTTTATTAGAATCTCCTGTGACTTGTACCGTGACACTGTCACGACTCACATCAATAATCGATGCACGGAACGGCTCAATTAAGCCTGTAATCTCAGTGCGACTTTGAGGACTGGCAATAACCTTAATAAGGGCAAGCTCACGAGCCACAATTGCTTGATCAGTAATATCATTTACTTTTAATACATCAATTTGCTTATTCAATTGTTTAATGAGCTGTTCAAGTTTTCTTTCATCATCTACATTTACAACAAAAGTCATTCTTGAAATACCGGGCTTTTCTGTATGCCCTACTGTAATACTTTCAATGTTAAACTGCCTTTTCATAAACAGGCCGGTAATGCGATTTAATACTCCTGTTTGATTATTTACTGTAGCAGTTACAATTCTTCTCATGGTTTCACCCCAATCATTTCATGTAATCCTTTACCAGGTGCAATCATCGGAAACACGTTTTCATCCGCAGCAACACGGCAGTCAATTAGAACTGGTCGATCAACATGAAGAACATCCTTTAGAACTTCTTCTGCTTCGGCAAGATTATTTACTTTCACACCTTGAATGCCGTATGCATCTGCTAATTTTACAAAATCTGGTTGATGTGGAAGGAGCGATTCAGAGTAACGCTCTTCATAGAAAAATTCTTGCCATTGGCGAACCATTCCAAGCGATTGATTATTTACAATCACAATTTTGATTGGTAAATTCAATTGATGGATCAATGTTAGTTCTTGGGCCGTCATCTGAAAACCAGCATCTCCAACCACTGCAACAGTTGTACGTGTTGGGTCAGCTAGCTGTGCTCCTATTGCAGATGGAAGTCCAAAGCCCATTGTTCCAAGACCGCCTGAAGTTACCCAGCGATTTGGTTTATTAAAGGAATAATATTGCGCAGCCCACATTTGATGCTGTCCCACATCTGTCGTCACAATAGCTTCTCCTTCTGTAATCTTATGGACCATCTCCATTAACTTCTGAGGTTTTAACACATTGCCATCTTCATTATACCAAAGTGGATATTCTGTTTTATATTGACCCAACTTATCATTCCATTCCACAAAATCTGCAGCTGGCATATCTTCTGCTAATAAGGCTTGAATCGCCTCTTTTGCATCCCCAACTACCGGAATGTGAGTGTGAACATTCTTACCAATTTCCGCTGGATCAATATCAATATGAGCTACTTTAGCATTTGGAGCAAAATGTTCTAAATTGCCTGTTACGCGATCATCAAAACGCGCCCCAATACTAATTAATAGATCACTTTCATAAATCGCCATGTTAGCAGCATAAGTTCCGTGCATACCAGCCATCCCTAAAAATAGCGGGTGATTTCCCGGCATACTGCCAAGTCCAAGCAATGTATTAGCAACTGGAATACTGCGCTTTTCAGCAAATTCTTTTAGCTCTTCACTTGCTTTAGCGAAGACAACACCTGCTCCTGCTAAAATAACCGGACGCTTCGCTTGCTGTACCGCTTCATTTAATTTGCGAATTTGCAGAACATTTGGTGATACTGTCGGTTGATAACCAGGTAAATTAATCTCCTGCTCATAATTAAATTCGCCTTCTGTTGCTGCGATGTCTTTTGGAATATCAATCAATACCGGCCCTGGTCTCCCAGTTGTTGCAATATGGAATGCTTCTTTAATGATTCTTGGTAGATCCTCTACATTTCTAACTTGATAGTTATGCTTTGTAATCGGCATTGTAATTCCCATTACATCTGCTTCTTGAAAGGCATCTGTACCAATTACTTGAGTACCGACTTGACCTGTAAAAACAACTAATGGAAGGGAATCAATCATTGCATCCGCAAGTCCAGTCACAATATTTGTAGCCCCAGGTCCTGAGGTTACTAATACAACAGCAGGTTTTCCTGAAATTCTCGCGTAGCCTTCAGCAGCGTGAATGGCACCTTGTTCATGTCTTGCTAATACGTGTTTTACAGCTGCTCCATATAACGCATCATAAATTGGAAGAACTGCTCCACCTGGATAACCAAAAATAACTTCAACATTTTCTTGCTTTAATGATTCAACAAGCATTGCAGCACCAGATAGATTCTTCTTTTCAGTGCTTATTTTCGTTTCTTCATGACTTTTTAATTTTGCACACATTTTCTTTCTCCTCCAATTCTTCATTTAAAAATGTATACATGTGGACGTTTCAACCTTTTTATAACTGATAATTATGAAAATTGACATTAAAAAAAATCTTATCATCCACAATAGACTGGTTGCGTCTAAGGGACGAAAAGATTTACTTTTCATGGTACCACCCTTTTTCACAGTTCCCTTACAGAAACTGCCTCTTGAACGATCATCATTTAACCGTCCTTTTAATAACGAGTGATGAAAATCACCCGACCATTCCTACTGTTAAAAACTCTTTTCAAAATGGTACTCGGAGGCGATGTCGTGATAGGGAGTAACATCGGTTTCCAGCGACCCGACTCTCTGTAGATACCCAATTCCTTTCACTTTTACCTCTTCATTGATTTAACTTTATTAAGTTTTATACTACTGTGGCACTGTCTTCTAATCCATCATATACTTTAACACCTTCAGCGACAACCCGTTTACGGAACGCTTCAAGAAGCTGTTGTGTTTCCCTGCCTGGCTTTCCATCTCCAATAACACGACCATCAACTTTCACTACTGCAATTACTTCAGCCGCAGTGCCAGTTAAAAATACTTCATCGGCTACATAAACATCATGTCTAGTAAAGGGCTCTTCTTTTACTTCATAGCCAAGTTCATCTGCAATTTCAATAATTGCTCCTCTTGTAATTCCTTCAAGTGCTCCAACATAGCCAGGAGGTGTTTTTAACGTCTTCCCTTGAACAATAAAAATATTATCAGCTGAACCTTCAGCTACATAACCTTGATCATTCAACATTAACGCTTCACTAACTCCTGCTAGATTGGCTTCTATTTTCACTAAAATATTATTTAAATAATTTAAAGATTTTACTTTAGGACTGAGAACATCCGGACGATTTCTCCTGCTCGCTACTGACACGATTTCAAGTCCAGACTCGTAAAGTTCCTCTGGAAATAGTGCAAGATGTTCTGCAATGACGATTGTTTGTGGTTTTTTGCATTTCAGCGGATCTAAGCCAAGATCACCAACTCCTCGTGATATAACTACTCGGATATAGGCGTTCTTCAACTCATTTTTCTTTACCGTTTCAACGATAATTGCTGATAATTCCTCGCTTGTATGAGGGATTTCTAACATAATGGATTTTGCTGAGTTGTATAAACGTTGTAAATGCTCTTCTAACCGAAAGACATTTCCATCATAAACTCGAATTCCTTCAAACACCCCATCACCGTAGAGGAAGCCATGATCATATACGGAAATTTTTGCATTTTCTTTTGTCACAAATTCTCCGTCTAAATAGATCCACTGTTCGCTCAATGGAATTCCCCCCTCATTTACTTATGACTGAAATACTAAAAATATTTTATATAAGTAATGAATTACATCATATTTTTTATAATGTACATTCTCTCTATAATTTATTATGTTCAGCTGATTGTTTTCTTTATTTGAGGACTATCATACGCTGATTTTGAACTATGGTCAACCACTTTTTAAAAAATTATTTGACTTTTTAGATTGTTTAATTATATTGAATCCGTTTACATCGTTTGTATAAAAGGGCTGAAACGTTTTTTAACTTTTTTGACTTTCATAAAAAATTCTAAATGTTTATTTTTTTCAAATAATAATTCGGATAAAAAATCAACATTAAAATCAAAGTAATTTACCACATATTCCTTTTCTTAATAAGAAGATAATAAGATAAATATTATTGAAAAATAAAAAAGTCTTTCCTTTTTATAAGAAAAGACTTAAATATGCTATGTATATTCAGATGGCGTCCCAGGAGAGATTCGAACTCCCGACCGACGGCTTAGAAGGCCGTTGCTCTATCCTGCTGAGCTACTGGGACAACTGATCAAATAAATATTTGGAGCGGGTGATGAGAATCGAACTCACATCATCAGCTTGGAAGGCTGAGGTTTTACCACTAAACTACACCCGCACGTTTATCTAACGACATATATAAATATATATTATATTATTAAAGATGTCAATACCATATTAACAAGAAAAATATAAGAAGTGAAACAATCAGAAACTTACATAAGATATTTCCCTCAAATTCTTTTTGAAAATCTCTATAAAGCCAGGAAAGGAGGAGATTGTCTCCTTCCTTTTATTTATTTGCTCTTTACAACATAATGAGCGGCTAATTCTTCTACTTCGCTGCCTGCAGCATTAAAAAAGCGTACAGTCATTTCCTTTTCCTCTATCTCTGCAATGACATACGTTGGTTCAGGTCTTCTTCTAGGTATAAGAATGCTTCCTGGATTAATAAATACAATATTATTTTCTTGAAAGGAACCTGCCACATGTGAATGGCCAAAGCAAGCAATTTTTGCGTCAACTTCCTCTGCCTTATATTGAATAGACATTAAAGACATTTTTACATTATAGAGGTGACCATGTGTCACAAACACTCTGCTGCCCTGAATCTCCTCAGTAAGCTCGTCTAAATAGCTCGAATCAAAATCACAATTCCCTTTTACTTTAATAAAATCATTCATTTCAGGAGCATTATAAGGAAGCTCTGAATCTCCGCAATGAATCATTGCATCTACTGTTTGTTGATGACGCTTTTTAATTTCAATTAGTTCATTTGTTAACCCGTGACTATCGCTTATGATTAATAATTTCGCCAAAAAACTCACTCCTCGAACAACCTTGTCCACCTAGACTATTACTTCTGTTTCAATAGGCGATCCCACTCCTTCTCTAATTCGTGTAATGCCTGGGCGCGGTGTGACAAAGTATTTTTTTCTTCTCCATCCATTTCTGCCATTGTTTTCTCTTTTAAAGGAACATAAAAAATAGGATCATACCCAAAACCTTTTTCCCCTTTAGGTTCCTCTGTAATCATCCCTTCGCATTTGCCTTCTACAATCTCTGTTTTTTGATTAGGAATGGCAACAGCTAATGCACATACAAACCGGGCCGTGCGCTGTTCATAAGGGACTCCCTTTAATTCTTCTAAAACCTTTTCAAGATTCGCTTGATCGTTCTTCTCTTCTCCTGCATACCGAGCTGAATAGACACCAGGACGACCTTCTAATGCATCCACCACTAGTCCAGAATCATCAGCAATAACAACTTTATTTATTAAACTGCTAATCGCTTCCGCCTTAATCGCTGCATTTTCTTGAAAAGTTATCCCTGTTTCCTCGATCTCAATATCTTTTTCAAAATCTAATAGGGACTTTACTTGTATTCCTTTTTTTGAAAACATGTGGGCAAATTCTTTTACTTTCCCTTTATTTTTCGTTGCAATTATAATCGTTTCCAAAGTCTCACACACTTTCTGATCCAATATTATTAGCTAACTCGCCTAACACTTCTTTTTGTACTTCAATTAGTTCTGAAATACCCTTTGAAGCTAATCTCAATAGGTTTTGCAGCTCTTTATAAGAAAAAGTTGCTTCTTCACCCGTTCCCTGAAGTTCAACAAATTCTCCGTTTCCTGTCATAACAATATTCATATCAACATCTGCGCCAGCATCTTCTCGATAACATAGATCTAATATTTCGCCTTGACTTTTGTCAATTCCAACAGAGGTTGCCGCTAAAAAATCTATGACCGGCATTTCTTTTAATATTTTACTTTCGACACACTTTCCCAGCGCTAAAGTCATCGCCACAAAAGCTCCAGTAATAGAAGCTGTTCTTGTACCACCGTCTGCTTGAATGACATCACAATCAATCCAGATTGTTCGTTCACCCAGCTTTTTCAAATCTACAACAGAACGCAATGCTCTACTAATAAGTCGCTGGATTTCCATAGTACGCCCTGACACTTTTCCTTTACTTGATTCGCGAATATTTCGCTGTTCTGTTGCACGAGGAAGCATAGCATACTCCGCTGTAACCCAGCCTTTTCCCTGCCCCCTCATAAATGGAGGAACACGTTCTTCGATACTTGCTGTACAAATCACTTTAGTATCCCCTACATGTATGAGTACAGCCCCTTCTGGATGTTTTATATAGTTTGTTTCAATATGTATAGATCGCAGTTGATCATTTTCTCTTCCATCTACTCTCATAAAGAAGCTCCTTTACAAAAATGGTATTATTACTTTTGATAGTATCCCCTCCCCATATATAACTATCACTAGCGAAAGAGAAAAACTTCCTTTAATCTATTGTAAAAGTTCGACACAGCATATAAACATGTAAAGTTGAATGCAATTGTAATACAGCAAAAACCCAATTGCAATTAAATTACTCTTTTCCAGCATATTAAAAAGAGGCGGCAACCATTTACCAACCTCTTCATTTTATCATATTATAGAAATATTTTCCGTCTAAAAACCAATCGTTTTTGTGATCATTTCTCTTGTAACCGGTTCTGCTAATGGTTCACCAGAAGCATTTTTTAATGTCGGTTCTCCGTTTACTTGAATGGCTACTTGATGAATATTAGTTTGTTCTGTGAGAGAAAGAACAAGAGCATTTAATGTATGATCTGATACGATTTCTTGGTTTAATAACGCTTCATTAAAATTTAATGTAGCTAACCCCACATCATCTATAGAGACGTCTAACAATTCTACATCACTTGAAAAGTCCGAAAACAACCCTGATTGTATACTCGGACCATCTACTAACCCTTCTACAACAGCTGCTACACTGTCTGTTTTATTAGCAATTCGCTTTGTAACTGGCACATAATAACTCGTTCCTTCAGTTTGAGCTAAATAATAAACCGTTACACCCATACTATTTGCCATGTCCACCACATTACCTGTTTCATTATTAATTCCATCTAGGCGACTTACACCCTCACCTACTGGTGTCTGATTCACCGGCATTACCTTTTGTTCATATCCATTGATCCAAATTTGTACATTTTTAATATTATCAAATTGTGTGAGTGTCCATGTAATGGATTGAAGGATCTTCTGTTCTTCGCTTGGATCATAGTCAGCAAATTCTTTTGAGAAATCTACAATAGCTGTGTCGCTATCAAGATTAACACCGATTACTTCTGTGCCTGCCGGGAGAACTGCTTGAAAGCCATTCGGCAGTAAATCTGTCACAGGTCCATCCTTCACCAAATATTCCACCGCCTGCTTGGCTACCTCTTTTGTTTTAGGTAAATTTAAAGATTGAGGTACGACATAACCATTTTTGTCCATTAAATATAGCTGGCGTGTGACTGTTTCTACCTCTTCACTAGTTGTTTCATCCACATCGTTGGCTTCTTTCTTATCTTCAACTGCTTCTAAGGGCTCATCTTCTGATACAAAGTTAACATCTTTTGGTGGATCTATCTCAGTTGTAGATTTAGTAGCGTCAAATACACATCCAGATAGCATCACTGCTAATAAGAGCAGAATGAATGATGACAAGACTTTCAACCGTTTCGGCATGAATAAATTCCCTCCCCAGATGGTTTGTACTACTATGTATACGAGCTTCTCAACCTTTTAGACCAAATAAAAATTATCATTTTATTCTCCTTAAAATAAAAAGATAGCTCTCCTAAAGAAGAGCTATCCTAACGAAATTCCATAAATATTTTCGATTTTTTCTTCAAACCAGTTGTTTGCAATTTGTGAAAATATCTTACTTTGACCTGTTGTATAAAAATAATGAATCGGCTTTTCATCACTTATGTTCATAAGATTGCTGTGATATAAAACTGTACTTACTTCTCGTGCCGTTTCATCTCCTGAACAAATAGTGCGAATGTCCTCTCCCATTACCTCTTTAATAACAGGTTCTAATAATGGATAATGAGTACAGCCTAAAATAAGCGAGTCAATTGGATACTCCTTAAAAGGAGCTAACGTCTCTTCTACCACTTTCTTTGTTCGTTCACCATCTAGATTATTACTTTCAACGAGAGGAACAAATTTGGGACAAGCTAGGCTCTCTACCTTTACTTTACTGTTAATGCTTTTTAATGCATTTTCATATGCCTTACTTTTAATGGTTCCTTCTGTACCTATTACGCCAATATAATTGTTTTTTGTAATTTTTAAAGCTGTTCTCGCCCCTGGATGTACAACACCTACCACAGGAATGGATAAAGTCTCTCTTATTTCATCCAAAACAACAGCTGTAGCCGTATTACAAGCAATTACAAGCAATTTAATATCGTGCTTTGATAATAAATAATTTGTCATTTCCCAAGTAAACTGTCGAACTTCTTCCCAAGGCCGTGGACCATATGGGCATCTTGCTGTATCCCCTAAATATACAATCTCTTCCTTAGGGAGCTGGCGCATTAATTCTTTTGCTACCGTTAGTCCTCCCACACCTGAATCAATTACTCCTATTGGTTTCTTCACTTTATCGCCTCTTCTATTATAATCTCTCTTTGTTATTTATATGGTTATACCCTTGTTTACTTCCACACAATCTAACAATCATATTATAAAGCAAAATAATAAAAAAGAAAGAGAGCTATCTAAATGATAGCCCTCTTTTGTTTATTGAAAGTTGTTTTCTACAAATTCAATAACTTCTTCTGTTGTACCCAGATTTAAGATTGTTTCAATATGGGATTCAATTTCTTGCTTTGATAGCTTGCTAATTTGGCTGCGTGCAGCAAGGATCGATGTCGCACTCATGCTGAATTCATCTAAGCCGATCCCTAATAAAATTGGAATCGCGATTGAGTCGCCTGCCATTTCACCGCACATACCAGCCCATTTTCCTTCTTTATGAGCAGCTTTTACAACCATATTGACAAGGCGTAAAATTGCCGGGTTGTATGGCTGGTAAAGGTATGAAACTTTTTCATTCATACGGTCGCTTGCCATTGTATATTGAATTAAATCATTTGTTCCAATGCTGAAGAAATCAACTTCTTTCGCAAACTGATCAGCCATTACAGCTGTTGATGGAATTTCAACCATCATGCCTACTTCAATCTCATCAGAAACCTGCACACCTTCACTTACAAGCTTGTCCTTTTCTTCAAGCAAAATCGCTTTTGCTTGTCTAAATTCATCAAGCGTTGCAATCATCGGGAACATGACTTTTAAATTCCCAAATGTGCTCGCGCGAAGCAGTGCGCGAAGCTGTGTACGGAAAATATCCTGCTCTTCTAAACAAAGACGGATCGCACGGAACCCTAAAAATGGGTTCATTTCTTTTGGAAGGTTTAAATATGGAAGCTCTTTGTCGCCGCCAATATCTAACGTACGAATAACAACTGGCTTTCCTTCCATTTTTTCAAGAACCG
Organism: Bacillus taeanensis; assembly: GCF_003318295.1. GTDB lineage: Bacteria > Bacillota > Bacilli > Bacillales > UBA6769 > Maribacillus > Maribacillus taeanensis. The sequence continues at coordinate 419,088 of NZ_QOCW01000001.1, read as the reverse complement.
TTTTATACGCTTCAAACTGCTCGTCCTCTGTTGGCAGTTCATTACGTCCCATGTATAAAAACTCCGTGCGGTATAAACCAACGCCTTCTGCACCATTTTCAATGACACCTTTTACATCATCAGGTGTTCCGATATTTGCAGCAAGTTCCACATGATGATCGTCTTTCGTTACAGACGGCTCGTTTACAAGCTTCGCCCATTCTGCTTTTTGCGCTTCAAATTGTTCTTTCTTTTTGTTATACTGTGCGATTTCTTCTTCTGAAGGATCAACAATCACATGTCCATCTAATCCATCAATGATGACAAGTGTATCAGCTTTGATTTGTTCCGTAACGGATTTTGTTCCAACAACGGCTGGAATCTCCATTGAACGAGACATAATCGCTGAGTGTGAAGTACGCCCACCAATATCGGTTGCAAAGCCTTTTACATATTTACGATTTAGCTGTGCTGTATCAGATGGTGTTAAGTCTTCCGCAATAATAATCACTTCTTCAGTGATTGAAGCAGGAGATGCAAATGTTACGCCTAATAAATGAGCAAGAACACGCTTGGACACGTCACGAATATCGGCAGCTCTTTCTTTCATATATTCGTTGTCCATTTGTTCAAACATCGTAATAAACATGCTTGATACATCATTTAGCGCACTTTCTGCATTGATTTGTTCTGTTTTAATTTTATCTTTTACTGTGTCAACAAGCTCAGGATCCTGCAGCACTAGTAAATGCGCTGCAAAAATCTCTGCTTTATCTTCGCCTAATTCTTTTTCTGTATGTTCTTTAATTGCTTCAAGCTCTTGTCTTGATTGCTTAAGAGCAGATTCTAAACGCTCGATTTCTTCATCTGCACTTTGAACCTTTTTTGTTTCAATTTCAAGTTCAGGATTTTCAAGAACAAATGCTTTGGCAATTGCGATACCTGAAGAAGCGCCAATTCCTGTAATATTAATAGACATTACTCGCCAAGCCCTTCATTTTTCATAACTTCGTCAAGAGCTGCAATTGCTTCGTCTGCATCATTACCTTCTGCAGCAATTGTAACTTCAACCCCGCTAGGAATACCAAGTGACATAACACCCATAATGGACTTTAAGTTTACAGACTTTTCTTTGTACTGAAGAGTAATATCAGATGAAAATTGTCCTGCTTTGTTAACAAGTTGTGTTGCTGGACGTGCATGAATACCTGAATCTGCTGTTACTTTAAATGTTTTTTGTGCCATGTAAAACCTCTCCTTTATTAAATGCATTTTAATTTTTTAAATTATTAAACAGAAAATACTTTACCATGTTTTCATTTATTTATCAATTGCTACTATTTCTACTTCGCCTTTTTCTACAGCACCTTTTTTATTTAACACAATTTTTTCGCCATCTTGCAAGTTTGTGAATACAATAGGCGTCACTGTTGATTTGGCGTTTTCTTTAATATACTCTAAGTTAACTTTCATTAATTCTTGACCTTGTTTTACTTCATCACCTTGTTCAACAAAAACGTCAAAGCCTTCACCTTTTAAATTAACAGTGTCAATTCCAAAATGAATTAAGATTTCACGACCTTCTTTTGACTCGATTCCAATCGCATGTTTTGTCGGAAATACATTAATAATTTTTCCATCTACTGGAGAAACAACACTATTTCCAGTAGGTTCTACTGCAAAACCGTCACCCATCATTTTCCCAGAAAATACTTCGTCTGGAACTTCAGAAATCGGCATGATCTTCCCTGTTAATGGGGAGGCAATTGAAACTTTTTTAGTTACATCTGCTGCTGCAGTCGTTTTTGGTTCTTCTTTTATAGTACGAGGCTTCTTTCCAGACATTACATCCTTAATTTGGCCTTTAATTTGGTCAGACTGCGGTCCAAAGATCGCTTGAATATTATTTCCAACTTCAAGTACTCCTGATGCACCTAATTTTTTCAAACGGTTTTTATCAACTTGATTTTTGTCATTTACAGAAACACGTAATCGCGTAATACAAGCATCTAAATTAGCAATATTTTCAGATCCGCCAAGCGCTTCAAGAATGTTTTCCGCTAGTTCTCCACCTTGACCTTCTTCACCAGTCACATCTTCTGTTTCATCTTCACGTCCAGGCGTTTTTAAGTTAAACTTACGAATCGCAAAACGGAAACCGAAGTAATAAATAACTGATAATGCAAGACCTACCGGAATAACAAGCCACCAGTCTGTACGATTTGGCAGCACACCAAACAGCAAGAAGTCAATAACCCCACCAGAGAACGTCATTCCAATTTTTACATTTAAAATATCCATAATTGCAAAAGATAATCCTGCAAATACAGCATGAATTGCAAACAATACAGGTGCAACAAATAAAAATGTAAACTCAATCGGTTCTGTAATTCCTGTTAAGAAAGAAGTTAATGCTGCAGAACCCAAAATACCTGCAACAACCTTTTTTCTTTCAGGACGCGCTTCATGATACATTGCAAGTGCTGCAGCAGGAAGACCAAACATCATAAACGGAAACTTCCCTGTCATAAACGCACCTGCTGTAAAATCAACACCATCTTTTAACTGTGCAAAGAAAATACGTTGATCACCACGAACCACTTCTCCGGCTTGATCGACATATTGTCCAAATTCAAACCAAAACGGTGAATAGAAAATATGATGTAAACCAAACGGAATTAATGCACGTTCAATAAGACCAAAAATAAATATCGCAGCGACTGATTTTGAATCAACCATGCTGTGTGAAAGAGCGTTTAATCCCGCTTGAATTGGCGGCCAAACAAAAATCATTAAAACCCCTAATAGGACTGCAGATGCTGCTGTCGCAATTGGAACGAAGCGCTTTCCTGCGAAAAATCCTAAATAAGCTGGAAGGGAAATATTGAAATACTTTTTATACATATAAGAAGCAAGAACCCCGACAATAACACCGCCAAAAACACCCGTTTGCAGTGTTGGAATTCCTAATACATTTGCATAAGCTTGATTATCTGCAACAAGTTCTGGGGTAATACCTTTTAATACACCCATTGTAATATTCATAATTAGAAAACCGATAATCGCAGCTAAACCGGCAACACCGTCACCATCAGCTAAACCAACAGCTACCCCAACAGCAAACAGCAAGGCGAGATTAGAGAAAACAATTCCACCCGCTTGTTCCATTACTTGAGCAATAAGCTGTACCCAATCTGCATTTAAGAAAGCTGCGCGATCTAAAAATGCTGGATTTTGAAATAAGTTACCGAATGCGAGCAGTAATCCTGCCGCTGGTAAAATCGCTACAGGAAGCATTAATGCTTTACCAATTCTTTGTAAAACACCAAATAGATTTTTAAACATTATGAGACCCCTTTCTTTTTTACATAAATTTATTTGTCAGGCAACAAAAAAGGCATGAGCGGAAAAATATGTATGTTTAACACAAGTAAATTACTGAGTGTAGTATACCCATAATTTACAAACATACACATTTTTCTTCACTCATGCCTGATCGTATCAGTAACACGTAAAGAATAATGACTATTATTCTATTTTGGAGAAAGCCTTTGCAGATGCATCGTTAAATAAACAGCCTCTGCATCTGAGATCGGCTTTTGTAAAACTTGCTGCATGACTTTTATTAACTTCCATGATAAATTATAGCATATTGGGTATTCTTTTTTCAATACATTTGCTAATTTTTCTTGCTGCTCTACTTGTTCCTCATGTTGAATTCTTTCTATCGCATGACGCAAGTGGCGAACAAGTCGTAAATAATTAATACTTTCACGATTAATTATAATTTCTAAAGACTCCTCAATCATCTTAATCATTGTACTAATTAACCTAGAATGTTTATTAATATCAGAAACATGCTGGTCCGTAACCGCACTATGAATATGTAACGTTACAAAACCAATTTCCCCTTCTGCAAGCTCAATATTTAATTTTCTATTTACAAGTTCAACTACTTCTTCTGCTACCGTATACTCATCCGGATAAAGAGTTTGCGTTTCAATAAGAAAAGGATTTTTTATATCTAAGCCATTACGGAGCCGATTTACAGCAAAGGATATATGATCAGTTAAAGCAACATGAATATGTTCATTAAGAGAGGATTGAAGTTTCCTCTCGATCAGTCGAACAGCATCATTCATTACACCGATAAACTCTTCATCTACTTGATAAAGCAGCTGTTTATACTGTTCTTGCTCATTGCTATTTATTAACACAAAGCATTTGTCCACTTTGTCTTGTTCAATTGTATCCCCTTTTTTCTTCCCAAAACCAATTCCTTTTCCAATCAATACAACTTCTGTCTCTTCCTGAATTGCAATAACAACATTGTTGTTTAATGCTTTTTTTATTTCAAAAGGTTGTTTGAACATCTGCTTGCTCCTTGCTAAAAACGGTTTCATTGATGTCTATAATCATAACGGAAAAAAGGCTAAATCGTCAATTTAAATTATTGCCTAAATTTAAGAAACCCCGGCAGTATGCCGGAGTCTCTTAAATTTCTAATTCTCCCAGTCTTAATAATTCTACAACCGCCTGGGAGCGCCCCTTTACTCCAAGCTTTTGCATTGTATTTGAAATATGGTTCCTTACTGTCTTTTCACTGATAAACAACTCTTCAGCGATGTCTTTTGTCGTCTTATCTTGTACTAACAGCTCAAAAACTTCTCGTTCTCTTTTCGTTAAAAGCGGTTTTGGTCGATAGCGATTACCCTTCACTACTCCACCCTCCTTGCTAGGGCTAAAGAGCTGTCTTCGTTATGGAAACATTTAGTCTAATGTATCATATGTTATAACAACAAAGGCTGTTACTATATAACACATATCTCTTTAAAAAAAGAAATTATTTATGAACAATAAAAAGGATCTCTTCTAATTTTAGAAGAGATCCTAAAAACTATTTATCACTGCCAAAAAAGTTTTTAAATGACTGCAGTGTTGTTTCTCTGTTTAATGCTGCAATTGATGTTGTTAATGGAATTCCTTTTGGACAAGACTGGACACAGTTTTGTGAGTTTCCGCAGTTTGCAAGACCACCATCTTCCATTAATGCGTTTAAACGCTCTTCTTTATGCATTTCTCCTGTTGGATGGGCATTAAATAAACGCACTTGTGAAAGCGGTGCTGGTCCGATAAAATCCGAACGGCTGTTTACATTCGGACAGGCTTCAAGACAAACGCCGCATGTCATACATTTGGATAATTCATATGCCCACTGACGCTTTGTCTCCGGCATACGCGGTCCTGGTCCTAAATCATAAGTTCCGTCAATTGGAATCCATGCTTTTACTTTCTTTAAGGCATCAAACATCCGACTTCTGTCAACAACTAAATCACGAACAACTGGAAATGTACTCATCGGCTCAAGGCGCACTGGCTGCTCAAGCTGATCAACAAGCGCTGTACAGGATTGGCGTGGTTTGCCGTTAATAATCATTGAACAAGCACCACACACTTCTTCAAGGCAGTTCATATCCCATTGAATTGGCGTGGTTTTTTCCCCTTTATCATTAACAGGATTACGGCGAATTTCCATTAATGCCGAGATCACATTCATATTTTTACGATATGGAATTTCAAATGTTTCTTGATAAGGGGCCGATTCAGTACCATCTTGACGTGTCACAATAAATTTAACGGTCTTTTGTTCACTCATTACTTTTTACCCCCCGCGGCTTGAGACTTTTTCGTATAATCACGTTTACGAGGTTGAATTAACGATGTGTCTACTTCTTCATATGAAAATTCTGGTGCATTTTTCTCTGAATTAAAGGAAGCCATCGTTGTTTTTAACCACTCTTCGTCATTACGGTCTGGGAAATCAGGTTTGTAATGGGCACCGCGGCTTTCATTTCGGTTATAAGCACCAAGCGTAATCACGCGTCCCAGCTGCAGCATATTCCAAAGCTGACGCGTAAAACTAGGACCTTGATTGCTCCATTTTGATGTATCATTAATATTAATCTTTTTGTAGCGCTCCATTAACTCTTGAATTTTCTCATCGGTTTGAAGCAGCTTATCATTATAACGCACAACAGTTACATTATCGGTCATCCATTCGCCAAGCTCTTTGTGAAGAACATAAGCATTTTCATTTCCATCCATCGCAAGGATGTTATCAAGCTTTTCCTGTTCTTTTTTCTGCTGACGTTCAAATACTGTACTTGAAATATCTTCACTCGATTTTTCAAGACCCTTAATATACTGAACCGCATTTGGTCCGGCAACCATTCCGCCGTAAATAGCTGAAAGCAATGAGTTTGCCCCTAAACGATTGGCACCGTGCTGTGAATAATCACATTCGCCCGCCGCAAAAAGACCTGGAATATTTGTCATTTGATTATAATCAATCCACATTCCACCCATTGAATAGTGAACAGCAGGGAAGATTTTCATCGGCACTTTACGCGGGTCTTCCCCTACAAATTTTTCATAGATTTCAATAATCCCGCCAAGTTTAATGTCGAGTTCTTTCGCATCTTTATGGGAAAGATCTAAGTACACCATATTTTCGCCATTAATTCCATGCTTTTGGTTGACACAAACATCAAAAATTTCACGTGTAGCAATATCACGCGGTACAAGATTTCCATAAGCCGGATATTTTTCTTCAAGGAAGTACCACGGTTTTCCATCTTTATATGTCCAGACACGTCCACCTTCACCACGCGCTGATTCACTCATAAGACGAAGCTTATCGTCCCCTGGAATCGCGGTTGGATGAATTTGGATAAATTCTCCATTTGCATATGTGACACCTTGCTGATAAAGGGCAGCCGCGGCAGAACCTGTATTAATGACAGAGTTTGTTGATTTACCAAAGATAATTCCAGGGCCGCCTGTTGCCATAATGACAGCATCTCCTGCAAATGTTTTAATTTCTGTTGTTTTTAAGTCTTGCGCTGTAATGCCGCGGCAGACGCCTTCATCATCAACAACCGCAGAAAGAAATTCCCAGCCTTCATATTTCGTCACAAGACCTGACACTTCATGACGACGCACCTGCTCATCGAGCGCGTATAATAACTGCTGACCTGTTGTTGCACCAGCAAAGGCCGTACGGTGATGCTGTGTTCCACCAAAGCGGCGGAAATCTAAAAGTCCTTCAGGAGTACGGTTAAACATAACCCCCATCCGGTCCATTAAATGAATAATCCCCGGTGCTGCTTCACACATTGCTTTTACTGGAGGCTGATTGGCAAGAAAGTCTCCTCCATATACGGTATCATCAAAGTGGATCCATGGTGAATCCCCTTCACCTTTTGTATTAACCGCACCATTAATGCCGCCCTGCGCACATACGGAGTGTGAACGTTTAACTGGTACAACAGAAAACAATTCAACATTTACACCTGCTTCGGCCGCTTTAATTGTTGCCATTAAACCTGCTAAGCCGCCGCCGACCACAATGATTTTTTCTTTACTCATAATACTAGTCCCCCTTAGAACCTACTCGTTCTTCAATTAGATGAATGCGAAAATAGCTCGAATTCCTACGATGGATAGCGCAACAAAAATAGCCATTGTGACATAGGAAAATAGTTTTTGAGAGCGAGGCGTCACTGTAAGTCCCCAGCTGACAAAGAAAGACCATAGTCCATTTGAAAAGTGGAAAATCACAGAAATAACACCAATTAAATATAAAACAACAGCAATCGGACTAGCTAAAATATTTGCCATCATATCATAGTTTACATCCGCGCCAAACTGCGCTTGTACGCGCGTTTGCCAAACATGCCATGTAATAAAAATTAATGCAATAATTCCTGTTATACGCTGAAGTAAAAACATAAAATTACGGAAATACCCGTATCGACTTACATTGTTTTTTGCTTGGAAAGAGATATACACACCATAAATACCATGAAATAAAAGCGGAAGAAAAATAACTAATGTCTCAAGCACATAACGAAACGGTAAAGTTTCCATAAAATGTGCCGCTGCATTAAATGCTTCTGCACCTCTTGTTGCGAAATGGTTTACTGTTAAATGCTGGATCAAGAAGACCCCTAGTGGAATAACGCCTAATAATGAATGAAGCTTTCGATTCACGTAATCGCGACTTGCAGCCATGTTTTTATTTGCCCCCTTTAACGAAAATGAAGTTGTTTAACCTTTAAAAATAATGCTGCCGCTTTACTCTTTCCTTTGACTCTTTTTGTATGTAATCGATAAAATCTGACAAGTTTATTGTACTCCCCTCAATTATTACCGTCAAGAAAACGCGTACATCACTTATTCTGAATTTTAGACGTTTTTTAAATATTTTTGATGGATTGATCCTGCATACTTACTTTTTCACATTTATTTAGAGCTCTAGATGAATTTTGCTTTTATCGCTATAATAAAGTGAAATGCAGAAATGGGGGATGCATCACAATGAATGATCAAAAACAAAGCAATACTGAAACAGAAATGATATCTTCATTTGCTTATAAGATCTTACGAAACGAATTAATTCCTGAACTTCTTGGAAAAGAACAAGAAGCAATTTTATATTGGGCTGGAAAAGCATTAGCAAGAAAATTTCCACTTCAAACAATAGAGGACATTACTCACTTTTTTGAAAAAGCAGCTTGGGGTGAACTGCACCTCACGAAAGATAAAAAACAAGAAAAACATTTTGAGTTTATTCCTAAATTCGAAAACAGTTCATTCAAGTTAGAAGCTGGCTTTTTAGCTGAACAAATCCAGCAGCAAACCAATTTCATGACAGAAACCTTTGAACAGCCCAAGCGTAAAGCGATGCAATTTATTGTTAAATCTGATCGAAAAGATGAAGCTGTAACAAAATAATAGTTCTAATAAATAAAGAAGACTAATTTAAAAATTAGTCTTCTTTATTTAACTTGCAAACGAAAATCCTCTAAGCACTGAGAAATAGATTGACATGCTTCATCATCTACCGGGACAAGAGGCAAACGAACAGAACCTACTTTAATACTATCTAATGCAAGCGCAGCTTTTACAGGAATAGGATTAGGATGCTTAAACAGTTCATTCATAACAGGAAGTAACTTACGATGAAGGGAAGCTGCTTTTTGAATTTGTCCCTCGCTATACAGTTTGATCATTTGTTTCATTTCTGAACCTACTACATGGGATGCTACTGAAATAACACCTTGTCCTCCAATTGAAAGAACTGGTAATGCTAATCCATCATCGCCACTGTATAATGTAAAACCTTCTTCGGCATGTTCAATAATTTCACTCATTTGATCAAGGTCTCCACTTGATTCCTTTACAGACACAATATTTTTAATTTTAGAGAGTTCAATAATTGTTTCTGCTGTCATGTTCACAGATGTACGCCCTGGAATATTATATATCATGACAGGAAGAGATGTTTCAGCCGCAATTGCCTTAAAATGTTCATACAACCCTTTTTGATTCGGCTTATTATAGTAAGGGGCAACAATCATGACACCATCTACACCAATTTCTTCTACCTTTTTTGTAAACTCTATACTTGCTTTTGTATTGTTGCTCCCAGTACCAGCAATAATTGAAACGCGTCCGTCAACAACTTTAACAACATGACGAAACAGGGCTAACTTTTCCTCAGATGTTAAGGTTGGCGACTCTCCTGTTGTGCCTGCGACAACAAGTCCGTCTGAACCATTCTCAATCAAATGGTTTACTAAGTTAGTTGTTTCATTAAAGTCGATTTCTCCTTGCTCATTAAAAGGCGTCACCATGGCTGTAAGCAGTTGTCCAAAGTTCATTGTGTTCCAGCTCCTTCATTTATTAATTACAGCGTATTATTTTCTCATGAAGCGTAAAGGAAAACAAGCCAATATTTTGCTTATTACCCTTTCCCTCTTTTGCTATCACATTATATTTTTATAGTATTACTGGGCAATTGGCTCCCTTAAATCTAACTTAAACGCTTCGTGAAGTCCTTCAATTGCCGTTGTCATTTTATCTTGCGCTACCACTGTTGATATTTTTATCTCAGAAGTACTTACCATTTCGATCATTACCCCACTATTTGCAAGCACATCAAACATTTGCGCAGCCACGCCTGGATTTGAGATCATACCCGAACCAACAATTGAAACTTTAGCTAATTCTTGTTGATGGTAAATTGCTTCAAAGGCTAGACGACTGCGGTTACTTTCTAGTACTTGTAAAGCATCGTCTAACACATCGCTGCTAATAGAGAAAGAAATATTCACTGTCTCTCCGTTTGCTTCTTGAATAATAATGTCAACATTTATACCATTTGAGGCGAGTAATGTAAATACATCCGCTAACGTTGTTAAGCGATTAGGCATGCCAGAAACGGTTACTTTTGTTATATTACTTTTAAAGGCTAGACCTTTCACAATGAGATTTTGCTCCATAGTTGGTTCCTCCTCGACAATTGTTCCGCTTTCCTTTTCTAAACTAGAACGCACTTCTAACGTAACATGATAATTTTTTGCAAATTCAACCGCTCTTGGATGTAAAACACCTGCACCTAAGTTAGCCATTTCAAGCATTTCATCATAAGAAATTGCCTCTAGTTTACGAGCATGTGAAACAACGCGCGGATCGGTTGTATATACACCTTTAACATCTGTAAAAATCTCACATTTTTCAGCTTTCAATGCGGCCGCCAAAGCCACGGCTGTTGTATCTGATCCGCCTCGTCCTAGTGTGGCAATCTCCCCACCAGCTGTGACTCCTTGAAATCCAGCAACAACAACAATTTTATTTAAACGTAATGCTTCTTGAATTCGTTCTGTGTGAATGGCTGTAATCCGTGCATTCCCAAAGCAATCTTCTGTTTGAATTCCCGCCTGCCAGCCTGTTAAAGAAACAGCCTCATAACCTAACTGCTGAAGAGCCATTGTTAAAAGAGAAATAGAAACTTGTTCTCCAGTCGTTAAAAGCATATCCATCTCACGTTTACTTGGCTGCTCTGTTATTTCATTTGCAAGGTTTACAAGCTGATCAGTTGATTTTCCCATTGCTGAAACAACAACTACTACTCGATTTCCTTCATTTACAGTTTCACTAATTCGTTTTGCTGCATTTTTAATTCTTTCTACTGTTCCAACTGATGTTCCACCATATTTTTGGACAATTAATGCCATAATCGTCATCCTCTCTTTGCGCTTTCTTATGTTATTGACTTTAAAAGCCAAGTCTCACGAGAGGCAATAAAAAAACAGCAGGAAGGAAGAACCCTCACTGCTGTTATCGCTTATACCAATAGAAAAAAGAAAAAAATTCCTTTCCCCGTCGTGAGATAGTTCTCCACACAATCTTTGGGAGAAGATTGTGTGACAGCCCTGCACTTATTCAATACAGGTCCAGCTTCAAGATAATGAGCTTCTTTCCACTTCGGCGAATTCCCCTTTCAGTCTTTCTCACTAGAGCTCATTCTCTTCAAAAGCTTACTAATGGTTTTCGCGCCTCTACCATCACTTCATCATAAAATTGAAGTATGGTTATATAAAATTTTTTTCATTATAACTAAATTCTATTAAAATAGCAACCTGTTATACTAAAAAAAATATTTTTCCTGTTGAAAATGGGCAACAATTGTTTTAGCCACATTTTCTGGAATGGAAAGGGCTTGAATGTCTTCCACACTTGCTTCCTTAATTTTTTTAAGGGAACCAAAGTGTTTGAGCAAGGCTTTTTTTCGTCTTTCTCCAACGCCTGAAATGTCATCAAGACTTGATTTAAACATTGTTTTCCCTCTCGTATCGCGGTGAAATGTAATTGCAAAGCGGTGAACCTCATCTTGAATACGCTGCACTAAATAAAACTCTTGGCTGTTTCGTTCTAAATAAATCTCCTCTGGCGGATTGCCCATTACAAGATGAGAGGTTCGGTGTTTTTCATCTTTTGCAAGACCACATACTGGAATAGTTAAATTTAATTCATTTTCTAATACATCTAATGCAGCTGAAATTTGACCTTTCCCCCCATCAATTAAAATAAGATCAGGAAGAGGAGCATTTTCTTTTAATACTCTTGTATATCTCCTTCTTACGACTTCACGCATAGAAGCGTAATCATCTGGTCCTTCTACACTTCTTATTTTGTATTTCCGGTATTCATTCTTATTTGGTTTTCCATCAATAAACGTAACCATCGCTGAAACTGGATTTGTTCCTTGAATATTTGAATTATCAAATGCTTCAATGCGATGAGGGGTATAAACTCCTAGTTTCTCTCCTAAGTTTTCAACCGCTCGAATGGTTCGTATTTCATCTCTCTCAATTAATGCAAATTTTTCTTTAAGAGCAATTTCTGCATTTTTCCCAGCAAGTTCAACAAGCTCTTTTTTCTGTCCTTTTTGAGGCTGATAAACAGCTACCTCTAATAATTGTTCTACAAGTTCTTTATTAATCTCCTTTGGAATAAAGATTTCTTTTGGCTTTACATAATTTTTTTGTAAATAAAATTGGCCAATAAACGTTAAAAAATCATCTTCCGGGTTATTAAAGAACGGAAACAAAGAAACTGCACGTTCTATTAACTTTCCCTGCCGCACAAAAAAGACTTGGACACACATCCACCCTTTATCATAGGAAAATCCAAAAATATCACGATCCACTAAATCGCTCATCATCATTTTTTGTTTTTCCATTACCGCTTCAATATGCTGAATTTGATCGCGATATTCTTTTGCACGCTCATAATTCATCTCTTCTGATGCCTTGAGCATTTTTTGCTCAAGCTCTTTTTTTATTTGTTGATGACCGCCATTCAAAAAGCGCACAATTCCATCGATCATTTCCTTGTTTTGATCTTCTGTTATATTATGAACACAAGGACCTAAACATTGCTCAATATGATAGTAAAGACAAACACGATCAGGCATTGTACGACATTTTCTCAGCGGATAAAGACGATCTAGCAGCTTTTTCGTTTCATTTGCTGCTTGGGCGTTCGGATAAGGTCCAAAATATTTCCCCTTATCTTTTTTTACTTTTCTTGTAATTACTAAGCGGGGATGCTCTTCAGCGGTAATTTTAATATAGGGATACGTTTTATCATCTTTAAGCACCACATTATATTTTGGATCATATTTTTTTATGAGATTAAGCTCTAAAATTAATGCTTCTAAATTAGATGAAGTTACAATATATTCAAAATCTTCAATTTCACTTACAAGCCGCTGTGTTTTTCCATCATGGGAACCTACAAAATAAGATCGCACACGATTTTTTAACACTTTTGCTTTTCCTACATAAATCACAGTGCCTTGTCGATCTTTCATTAAATAACAACCAGGTTGCTCTGGTAAAATGGCTAATTTATGTTTAATGTGCTCCATGATGCATACATCCTTTTTTAAAAATGTTTACCCTTAATCATAGCATAAACCACACTAACAACTAAGCATCTTACTTCTCCTCATTCCACTCATAGAGGGTAATCCGATGATACACTGGATCAAACAGAGGGTTAGAAACAAAGGTTTTTACTTCATTTACTTTATTGTAAACATCCATACCTTGTCTATGAAAGCCTTCTAACACATGATTTGTAAGTAATATTTTTTTATTGCCGCGCTGGCTTTTATCACTCATAAAATAATCATAGGTTAAAAGACGTGTATATGGATAATCTGCTTTCAAATAATCCATTATTCTTGCTTCTTCCCATGTATATACAACAAAAGGCTCCTCATAGCGGCTTAAATATTCCGCTAATTGATAAGCTGCTGGCACATCTTGAGCTTTTTCTTTTACAAATTGATAGCCATTTATTGATTGCGTTATTAAAAAGAGTATGAGAAGAATTGTTTTTATTTTTCGTTGTGAACGCTGTTTTAAAACATCGTTTACAATAAAGAAAGTAACTAAAGCAATTAACGGTAGCGCATGACGCGGCTTTTCAATATTTTGGGCAAATAGGGCCCATAAAAAATAACTGGCAGTCATAATAAAATACATATTTTTTAAAAAAGTGATTGAAAAACGTTTTTTAAACAGATGAACAATAAAAAAAAGGCCAATTGCCCCTAAAAATAAAGCACTATAAATAGATTCGCCACAAACTCCTATCCACAATATGTTATAAAATACAAGCATTGAAAAGCGATCAACAATGGATGTTGATTCTGCTGTTACCGCGCCTCCCCAATCATTAAAGTGTCCAAATATAAATTGAATGGAAAGGGAAATGAAATTTGTAATGCTCCCTTCAGAAGCCGCTAGACCACCTACCCATATTAACTGAAACAAGAGTGCAATGATAAATGATTTTACCGTATATATCCATAAATCATACTTTGTTTGAGATGTTTTTCTTTGATAAATAATAAGCAAAATGATACCAATCCCAAACATAACATAAGATAATCGAATTCCCATTAAAATACTAAATAAAAAAAGCGTTAAAACAGTACTGCTTACTGTTTGTTTTTCCTTAGCAAACTGTAAACTCCATAAATACCACCATAACATACTAACTGCCGATACTTCACTCATTGACTCTGTTGCCATAATCCAAAAATAGGCAAGCGATTGTACGACAGCACAAGAAAGCAAACTGTAAAAAGGCGATAATTGTCTCCTTGCCAAAAAATAAATCGGAAAACAAGCAATCATCATCATGAACGTATTAAAAACAGCAAGCGCTCGCGCGGCATCCGGCACCCATTGGTGGAAAAACAGCCCACCTAATATGAAATAAGGGTATCCAGGAAAATGGGGCTGCATGGCTAATAAGTCAAATCGATGAAGAGCTAATGCAAAATCTACTTGATCCCATGACCTTGCAAAAGAACTGCCATATTGAAAACGAAAATAACTTGTGACAGCTATTACCAAAAGTAAAAGCACACTTCCCACTCTATTTAAAGACATCCCTCCCTTTTTAGTTGCTAAAAACTCATTCTCTATCACTTAAATTCCCCCTCATAACAATGCGGTGACTGCCAAACTAGAAGTTTTAATCATATTAGAAAAAGACAAGACGAATACAACCGTATACGTCTTGCCCGCCTATTTTACTCTTTATAAGTTATTCGCTTTCACCACTTTATTTCGCTCCATTAACATTTTTTAAAACATTTACCTGTGTTTGTTGAGCATCTTCCTGCTTTTCTTTACTTTTAGAGTTATCATTTATGTTTACTAATAAATAAATACCAACAAAATAACCAATATAAGCAACAACTTCCTCAATTGATGGCATAGAGGAATAACCGAATAATGCCTTCAAGAAAATTCCAACATCTCCTGACAGAATAGGAGCAACCCCAGTATCACGTAAATAGTGAGCATGGTCAATTGGATGTTCTGGTAAAAACCATGTTAAGTCGTAAAGATGAGGAACTAAACTGCCGATTAGTTTAATATCCTGCATAACAGAAATCCCTTGAACTAAAAGACCTGCTGCAATAAGTACAATAAAAGCACCCGTCACTTTGAAAAATGTTTTTAAAGGAATGCGCATTGTTCCTTTAAAGAAGAAATACGAGACAGCAGAAGCAATAATGACACCTGTAATCGCTCCCCAGCCTTCTAGGGCTTTCCCGATATCTCCTCCGGTAATAGCGGCAAAGAAAAAGACTGTTTCAATCCCTTCACGCAATACGACGAGAAAAGAATGAATCACCATTCCAATAATATTACCAGTTGAAATAAACTGATTCATTTTTCCTTCCATATTACCTTTCATATCTTTGCTATGTTTGGCCATCCAAAATACCATTTGGGTTAAAAGGATAGATGAAACAAGCATAATACCTATTTTTAAATAGATTTCACTTCCCATTGCCGCAAAACCTGTAAATACAATTTGAAAGAGCATGGCTGCTCCAACACTCGCAAGAACCGCAAGCCCTGCACCTAACCATACATACTTTGTATATTTAGAATTTTTTGTTCGCTTTAAATAGGTTGTGATAATCCCTACAATAAGCAATGCTTCTAATACTTCACGAAATGTAATTAACAACGCTTGTATTTCCATCCTCAATCCCCTTTCTTAACGAAGGCCTTTTACTTAAATGTTTCTATCTGTTTTTCCGCTTTACATACATGACAACTGCTGCAATTGCCCCTAACAGCAAGACAAGCGGAATCCAATTTTTTAAGTTAGAAAAATCGGTCCATGTTTCATTTTTATAGGTTTCTGATGCTTCAAAATCCTCTTCTGTAAAATGGCCAACTTCTACACTTTTCATATTAAAGAGATCTTTTAATGTTGTTAATATAAGATCTTTGTTTTCCATAAAACCATTATAATTTGATTCTTTTTCTCCTACACCAAACAATCCAGGATTCCCTAGTGATTCAAGCGCTGTTTCAAAGGCATCATTTATTTTTTGGTTAGCATCTGAACTTTTCTCTTCTACAACAGGGGATAAAGCTTTATATGTAGCAAAGGCTTTTGCTAAAAGTTTTTTACTTGTATCATATTCTTCAAAGTTTTTATCAATGTTTTCTAAACGGCGTGAAATGTTCAGAACTAAAATCTTTTCCATATCACGAATAACCGCTTCTTTATCTTCATTTTCTAAATGAGTAATTACCGCTTTGGCAGGTTCTGTACCCATATGCATATCAAGTTCTTCTTTAATCGTATCAAAAATGGCTCCAGCATCTTTATAATTTGGTGGTGTTTCATTTAATTTTATAAGCATTTCTTTGTAAACTTCAGCTGCTTCCTCTTCATTTGGATCTCCATAAGAGTAAGCATAAACTTGCTCTTGTAAACATGTAACACTAATCACTAGTGTAATAATAGCTAGGATGAACTTTCTCATTTGCCTGCCTCCTTATTGATAATGATAATGATTATCAAATTGATTGTCAATAAAAGATGAACAACTAATCTGCTGTTCATCTCAAATTGTCATAATTTTTTAAGAAGATTTTCGTTCATCGTTTCTTTTTTCTACTAAATGAGCAGCTGGATCAATTTCCACTTTCTCAATACGGCGTGTCATTTCTCTCATAATAGCTGGAAAGACTGATGTTAAATATGCTTTAAATTTAATAAACGATTGACCTTTTGTACGAACGTGATATTCAATCGGAATTTCTTTTACTCGAAAGCCTTTACGAACTAAATTTAATGTGAGCACTTGGGCATAGTTATAATCATGAATAATGTCAGCATGCTGCATTGCTTGTTTTGAAAAAGCACGCATACCTGATTGTCCATCATAAATCCATTTTTTTAGAAGCAGAGACTGGATACAGGTAAAAAAGTAATTTCCTAAACGGCGATGGAGTTTCATTCCTTTGATCGTTCCTAAAAATCGAGAGCCCATTGTATAATCAGCTTGACCATTAAAAATCGGCGCAAGAAGATCAGGAATTTGCCATGCCGGGTACTCATTATCCGCATCAATCATAACGGCAATATCAGCACCCAGTTTATCGCATTGATGAAGTCCTTCCCGCACTGCTGCACCAAGCCCTTGGTTTTCTGGTAAAGAAATTACATAATCTGCCCCTGCTTTTTTCGCGACCATAACAGTCTCATCAGTTGAACCGTCATCAATTACAAGAACTTCAACAATGACAAGAGGATGAATCTTTCGAGGTATTTTTTTTATCACTTCAGCAATCGATTCTTCCTCATTATGAGCAGGCAAAAATACAATTACTTTCTGGCTTTTCATGAAGCTTCTTCCTTTCCCTGCTTTTTAATCGCTTCTGTTAAGACCGGACCGCGGCTGTGACTTGGAAATGGAGCCCCCAATAAATAAGTAATCGTTGGCGCAAGAGATACGAGACTATGCTTTTCTTCGACGATTTTCCCTTTTTCAATGGTTGGGCCGTGCATAAAAAATGGTACAAATCGCTCTCCCTCATCTAAATGACCATGCCCGCCAATTCCATCTGCTTGTCCATGATCCGCACAAATAATTAATGTCGTGTTTTCCATATAGCCATTTTCCTCAAGCCACTTTACAAAATCCTCAACTAAGCGGTCAGCTTCAGCAATTTTTTCTAAATATTCATCATACAATACACCGCGGCTGTGACCGGTTTGGTCAGTTCCAATTAACTGAACTTTAAAGAAATCCGGATTTTTCTCTTTCATAATGACTTTCGCTCGTTCAATAATATTATAATCCGCGACATCGTTATTCATAACAGCTGTCACTGTGTCAACATCATCACCCATCGAATCTACTAAATGAGCAATTCCTAACAAACGGCCGCTTTTTCCGACTTTTCTTAACGAATCAAAAACAGTCTCCACTTTTGTGCCAAGCTTCCAAACCATATTTGATTTTATCCCGTGTTCATACGGATACGTGCCTGTCATCATCGATGTAAAACAAACGACAGTTCTTGCCGGATAGACTGTTTCCATTTGTGTATATTCTGTGCCGTTTTTTCTTAAAGTATCTAAAAACGGTGTATCGGCTGCTTGAAAACGATCTTTACGCATTCCGTCAATCACAATTGTAATGACGCGTTTGTTCATCGCTTTAGAGTTCATTGGGATATTATTTGTAAAGGTTGTATATTGTTTCGGCTTCCAATCAAATAAATTACGGTGAAGAATGACACTGTAAAGAAGGACTCCTCCGATAAATAAAAGATAAGACTGCCAATTGATTGCTGCTGCCGATTGCACTGCAAACTGCTCGTAAAACAACTGCCATAAGGAAAGCAGTAATAAAAATTTTGGCATTTGCTCCTGCGCATTTCCACTTGTTGAATCACTATTTTTTAACACGAGCTTCCAAAACCTTGTAAAATTTAACCATGACGTTCCAATGCGAAGATGATAATAAAACGTCCCCCAAAACCAGACTGTAAAAAAGAAATACAATCCTAACGCAAATAAAAGTAAGCTTAACTGAAATGTATTAAAAATCATTAAATACGCGACAAATGGCAGCCATAAGTAATTTCGAAGCAGCAGTGGAAAGTCATATATATAATACATCGCGACCATCGGTAAGATGACGGTAAAGGATAGCAAAATATTCTGCCAAAATAATAAATCTCCCCATGAAGAAATATGGTAAAGAAGCATTGTTCCAACGATAAAAATCGGCGTAAAGGGCTTTCCTTCATTTAACATATTCCAGCAGCGAGCTGCGATCTTTTCAAAACCTGAAGCTTGTTTCATAATTTTTCTCCTTTCTTTTTTCTCCATAACGAGACAGATGATAGTGAAATAGGATGAAATAAAAATGCGGCTCCACCTGCAATAAAAGAAAATAAAAATTTATAGCCATGAGTCAAAATGGCTAGATGATAAGCATTCTGCCATTCTACCTTAACTTGAACTAACGAAAAGCTCATGACACTTTCGTATGTAGCAAGACCACCTGGAGCAAATTGAAACACTTGTGAGGCGACTGTTAAACTATTTACCCAAATTGTTTTTAAAAAGGATAAATCCAACTGAATAGCTTGTATAACACCATACAATACAGCAGCCTCAAGAACCCAACTAAATGCTACTAAGCCGATCATTGCAATTGATTTTTTATGAAAAAACGCCTCTTTCAAAATGGCTGCATGCTTTTTATAAAATTGAAGCCATTTCTTTTTAACAAATAAAATAAATGCTATTCCAAGAAGGCCTAATACAAGCATGACATTTAAAAAATAAGTAATACTTAATGAGACTCCACTAAAAAAGGCACCGGTAAAGGCGAACAATCCTAAGCATAATAAATCGAGCACTCGCATTGCTGCAGCTGAATGCATCGCTGTATCCCATGATTCATTTTTTTCCTTCGCAAGCACTCCAATACGAACAACTTCACCTACTTTAACAGGAAACAAATGATTAAAAAATAGACTATAGAAAAGCGCCAATAAATAGACATTAAATGCTGCCTTTTCTTTTCCATACATCCTCCAAGCAATTGCTCGACAGATAAACGCCAATAGGTAGCATATTGTCATCAACAAAAGCCAATTGTAATGAATAAACAATTGATATAATTGATTCGATAATAAGGCTAAATCAAAAAAGTTCCAACTTAGCAGTAAAAACACAGCAAATAACAGCAAGCTGCCGATTCGAATTAATTTTTGAAATATTGTTTTGCCCATGAGATAGTGCGATCCAATCCTTCTTCAATATTTACATGAGGTGTATAGCCTAATTGGTTTTTTGCTTTTTCAATATTACTCCACGTCATTTTCACATCGCCTTGACGTGTTTGTCGTTGGATCGTTTTCATTTCTGGAAACCTCTTTTTAAGATGACTAAGAAGGGTTTCCATATAGATCGGTTCTCCAAAACCTAGGTTATACGTTTCATTTCCTTTTGAATATAAAAGAGCTTTTTCAATTCCATTAACAATGTCATCAATGTACGTATAATCTCTAGCAGACTGTATACCGTATATCTCAATTGGTTCACCATAAAGCAGCTTTTTAATGAATTTAGGAATCGCCATATCAGGTCTTCCCCACGGACCGTAAACTGTAAAAAAGCGCAGAATCGTTAGCTGAAAGCCATATAATGATTGATAAGCATGACAAAATGATTCTGCTCCATACTTTGCAGCCGCATACGGGGAAACAACTTGACCATTTGCCATTCCTTCTGTAAGCGCCCCCCCGGCCTGATCTCCATAAACAGAAGAAGAGGAAGCAAACAATACATGCTTTACATTTGCCTCACCTGCATGTTTTAAAATATTCACAACCGCTTTAATATCAAGATCAATATATTGATGCGGCTGTTGAATAGAATAAGGCACGCCCGGAAGAGCTGCTAAGTGAATAACTGCATCAAAGGAATTTGCTTCAAATATCTTTTGACAGCTGCTTTCATTAATAAGATCTGTCTCAATAAATTGAAATGGTAAGCCGAGCTTTCGGATTGCATTTAAATGTGCTTGTTTTTGAAGCGGGTCATAGTAAGCATGAAGATTATCAACAATTGTTAACTGATAATCTTTTAGCAGCTTCCTTGCTAAATGG
The DNA here is from genome assembly GCF_003318295.1 of Bacillus taeanensis. GTDB lineage: Bacteria > Bacillota > Bacilli > Bacillales > UBA6769 > Maribacillus > Maribacillus taeanensis. Next base: position 398,236 of record NZ_QOCW01000001.1, on the reverse strand, counting down.
CTGCCTATAAAGCCTGCTCCGCCCGTGACTAATATGTTCATAGCGTACACCTCAACTGTATTCTTACAAGTTTATCTTTTCTTCACAACAATAAAAAAGCCGCATTTGCGGCTTTTTTATTGTACTACACCTTTAAGCACAGGTACAATTGCTTCACTATGTGATGCTGCTTCTTCAGCATTTTCATTTGCTACTGCTTCATACCATTTTGCAGCATGATCAAGCAGTTCGGCCGTTTGTTCTTCACCAAGCTTTTTCGCTAATGCAAGCTCAATGTCTTTTGTAAATACGTTCGCTTCCATTGCTTCAACGCGTGCTTCTGCTGCTTCACCTGCTTCTAAAGCTGCGGCTACTTTTTCATGATAGCCAGTAATTTTACCGATAAATGCTTTTAAGAATAAATCAGATACTTCTTCAGCATTTAATGTTTTAGCATCTGTTACAGCAGCGTTAAATAATTCATCTAACTTATTTGCCGCTTCTTCATCTCCACCAGAAAGTGAACCTTTAATGGCTTGATAGAACCCATATGCTTCTGCCTGCATAATTTTTAATTCTGCTTCATCAGCATTGCCTTCATTTACTGCTGCTGCAATCTTTTCAGCATAAGAATTTGCTGCTAAATAATAGCTGCGGTAAACAGATTTATCTGTCATTTGTTTATAAACAGAGAAATCATCTGCATTTCCTGCTGCTAATGCTTCTTCTTGAAGCGATAGACCGTTATTAATATTTTCAACCATGCTGTCTTCACCAGTTAACTCGTAATAACCGTCACGCTTTTCAGCTGTTGGAATAATAACTTCTTCTACAAGATGCTTTAATTCTGCAAATGCTGCTTCAGCTTTTGCTTGATCTCCTGCTGCCAGTGCATCTCCTGCTTCACCATGTAATGATTTTTGTTTTGAATAGAAGTAAGATTGTATTCCTTTATCAATTAATTGGCGTGCAACATTTTGGTCGCCTTCACCATCTTTACCAGCATTAATACCAGCTGTAATAAGATTATCAAAATCTCCTGTTTCAGCTTTTAATTCATTTTGATATGTAGACTTCACAACGCTCCAGTCAACTTCTTTATCTTCTTTCATTTTGTTTAACTCATCCATTATTGCTTTATAAGCCGCAACTTGTTTTGCAGTTGCCGTTTCTTCAAGAGCAACTTCTTCGCTTTGAGCATTTTCTTCTTGATCAGCAGCTTCTTCCTGCACTGTTTCTTCTTTTGGTTCTTCTGCTTCTTGATTTCCGCACGCTGCAAGCAGTGAACCGGCAAGTGTAATTGATGCAAATAATAACATTGACTTCTTCATAAATGGACTCCCCTTACTGATAATGATTTTCATTATTGGATGTTTCTTATTATATCGAGAACGATTTTCAATGTCAATACTGATTTTTCAAACAAATAAAAAAAGAGGATAACTCAGATGAGTTATCCTCTTAAAAACATGTTAAGCATGCTTTTGAATTGCTTGTGCTAGCGCTTCTTTTGGTTGAAAACCAACGATTTGTTCAACAACTTCTCCATCTTTCATGACGAAAAGAGTTGGAATGCTCATTACACCGTATTTGCTTGCTGTTTCTTGGTTTTCATCCACATCAAGCTTTACGATTTTTACTTTATCGCCCATTTCTGCATCTAATTCTTCAAGAACAGGTGCAATCATTTTACAAGGTCCGCACCATGGTGCCCAAAAATCAGCAAGAACTAATCCTTCGCTTGTTTCTGAACCGAAATTTTGGTCTGTTACATTTGTTATTGCCATTTCGACATTTCCTCCTCTTAATACGGGTTAATTCATACAAAGTATATCATTTGTATGTGTAAATTCGCTAATTTTATGCTTTACATTTTAAAGTGTACCCGTATCTCTATAAAAAAACAAGCGAGTTGCTTTCTGCTTATCGATTACGAATTAGTGGTCCTGAAAATTCGGTTTTCTTTTTTCAATAAATGCTTTAATACCTTCTTTCGCATCATATGTTTCATACATTTCTCCAAAGCGAAGCGACTCCTGCTTCATTCCCTCCCACTTTTGATCTAAAGCAGTATATGTAAGCAGTTCTAAAACCGTTTTAATGGAAGGAGCGCTTTTGTCTGCTATTTTGTATGCAATGTTAAGAACACTTTCTAAAAGATGTTCGTTTTCAAAGCTTGCATTTGCTAAACCAAGCGTTACTGCTTCCTGTCCTGTTATTGGCTCACTTGTCAGCATTAGCTCTGCTGCTTTTGCTTTTCCAATATATGATGCTAAGCGCTGGGTTCCTCCAAACCCTGGAATAAGTCCAAGCTGCAGCTCTGGCAGACCAAGCTTTGCATCAGCGGTTACAAAGCGCATATGACAAGCCATCGCAAGTTCTAAACCTCCCCCTAATGCTGCCCCATGAATGGCAGCAAGCACAGGCTTTGGAAAATTCTCAATTTTATTAAATACTTCCTGGCCGCGACTGCTCATTTTAGAAAAAGCTTTTCCGTCTGTAACGCTTGTAAATTCTTTAATATCTGCTCCTGCAGAAAAGAAACGGCCGTCCCCATGAATAACAACTACTTTTACATCTTTATCATTTTTTATACGATCAAGAGCCTGTGAAATTTCCTCAATAAGCTTGGAAGACAAAGCATTTGCAGGCGGGCTTTTTAATGTAATCACAACGGATGCCCTCTGTTTTGAAACAGCTAATAACGCCATTTTAACCTCTCCTTTTAAAGTTTAAGATGTATTTATTAAAGAACATAAATATTCAAAGCTCGTCCACTTATTAATACGCACTGAACAAAGGATAAATGTTCAACTACATCCTTTTATTGATTAAATTATGATAACTTATTGTATAAAATAATCTCAAGAAAGTGGACTCTCTTGAGGCTGTATGAAATCTTATACAAAAAACAACAAATAAATAATACCTGATATAAAAAATAAACCACAACACACTAATAAAACTTTCCATAATGTTTCCATACATTAAACTCCCTATTTACATGCTTAATGAATGCTTGATCCAATGACAAAAGATAGCCCAATAGAAATCATCATTGAAATAAACCCAACGGCCCGGTTATCTTTTGCAATTTCATGATCAATTTTAAATTTTGGTGTTAAAAATTCAAAGATAAAATAACCAATGAGGAGGAGTGAAAAACCAAATACACCCCAACCCATCATTGTAACAAGCGAATCATTATGTTGAATTGAAAAACGGAAAATATTTGCAATCCCGAAAATTTTTCCACCTGTAGCTAAAGCAACTGAAACATTTCCTTTTTTAATTTCCTCCCAGTTGCGATAACTCGTTACTAATTCAAAAACGGCTAAAAATACAATCATACATAGCACAACAACACTGTAATGTCCTGCCGTTTGAATAAATTCATTTTGAAAAAGATTATCCATTGCAAAGTACTCCTTTTGTTTATTTCAACTCAACTACTGTTACACCAGTCCCGCCTTCTCCTGCTCCTCCCATTCTTGTCCTTTTAACATGAGAATGAGATTTCAAAAGATCCTGCACTCCTTTTCTTAACGCGCCTGTTCCTTTTCCGTGAATAATAGAAACTTGAGAATATCCGGCAAGAATTGCATCATCTAAATAACGCTCGACTTCAAGCTGTGCATCTTCATAACGTTTCCCTCTTAAATCAAGTACTGTTTTCACATGATAATCGCGGCCTTTGACCGCTACAAAAGATTTTGTTGGGGTTTGCTTTTGTTCTTTTATTCTTTGCAAGTTGGCACTGTTCATTTTCATTTTCATAATCCCAACTTGGACAATAAATTCCTTTTCGTTTACTTTCTCAACAATATGACCTTTCTGCTCAATGCTTAACACTTTCACTTCATCGCCTGGTTTTAAGTTTTCTTCCACTGCCTTTGCTGTTTGAGCTGTTTTCTTACTTTTTCTAAGCTTTGGACTCGCTTCTTCAAGTCGCTTTTTCGCATCTATAAGCTGATGTTCTTTAACCGTTGTACGCTTATAATTTCGCAGTTCTTTCATAATTTTTTCAGCTTCTGCTTTTGCCTTTTTCAGCTCTTGGGCTGCTGTTCTTTCTGCTTCTTCAAAAAGGCGATCACGTTCATCCTCAAGTTTATGAAGCTGCTGCTGTAAATCTTTATGGAGCTCTTCCGCTTCAGCACGAATCTCCTTTGCATAAAGCATATCTTGTTCCGCTTGTTTTTGCGTATCTTCTAATGAAGCGATCATTTTGTTTACTTTGCTCGTATCACTTGAAATTTGCGCTTTTGCATGATCAATAATATTTTCATTTAGGCCAAGGCGCCGCGAGATCTCAAAAGCATTACTCCGACCTGGTACCCCAATTAATAAGCGATAAGTAGGTCTAAGTGTTTCAACATCAAATTCAACGCTGGCATTAATAACACCTTCTCGATTATAAGCATAAGCTTTCAGTTCACTGTAGTGCGTCGTTGCAACAATTCGAGCCCCGCGCTTATATACATCATCTAAAATTGAAATAGCAAGGGCTGCCCCTTCTTGCGGGTCTGTTCCTGCCCCTAGTTCATCAAATAATACAAGACTTTCATGATCAACTTTTTCTAAAATATCAACAATGTTTGTCATATGAGATGAAAATGTACTTAAATTTTGCTCAATTGATTGTTCATCACCAATATCAGCAAATACCGACTTAAAAACAGCCATTTCACAATCATCTTCAGCAGGAACTTGTAATCCAGATTGGGCCATCAATGTTAATAAACCAATTGTTTTTAATGTAACGGTTTTACCGCCCGTATTGGGACCTGTAATCACAATTGATGTATAGTTGTTACCCAGTTCAATACTAATTGGAACAACTTCCTCTTTTGCAATAAGCGGATGTCTTGAATGCTTTAAATGAATATAACCATCATTGTTCATTTTAGGCTTAGCAGCTGATAATTCTTTACTGTAATGTGCTTTAGCAAATGTAAAATCAAGCTCTGAAAGCATTTTTACATTATGAAGCAGTTCTTGTGCTTCTTCTGCCACCTGTTCTGTTAAATATTTTAAAATTTTTTCAATTTCACGCACTTCTTTTGCTTTTGCTTCACGAAGCTGATTATTAATTGTTACGATCGACTGCGGCTCCATAAATAATGTCGCCCCTGAAGAAGATTGATCGTGAACAATCCCCCCAAAAGCGCTGCGATACTCCTGTTTAACAGGAATAACGTAACGGTCATTTCGAATCGTTACAATGGCATCAGAAAGCATTTTTTGATAGCTTGAAGATCTTACAATGCTTTCTAGTTTTTCACGGATTCTTGACTCATAGGTTCGAAGCTGCTGGCGCACTGTTCGAAGCGCGTCACTTGCAGAATCTAGAATCCGACCATCTTCATCAATACAGCGGTTAATTTCCCTTTCAATCTCTACTGCTGGTACGATTTGTTCAGTTAATATGGTTAAAAGAGGAAGTTCTGTACCATCTTCATTCATTTCTTCAATAAATTTTTTTAAACGCCTTCCACCATAAATAGTATTAGAAATATCCCGAAGTTCTTCTTCATTTAGCATACCGCCAATTTCTGAACGCTTTAAGCTAGGACGAATATCGTAAATTCCTCCAAGAGGTACATGGCCTTTCAAACGAAGTACAACGGCTCCCTCATCTGTTATGTCCTGCAGCTGTCTAATTTCTTCAATATCAATAGAAGGAAGGAGCTGAGTAACTTTTTCTTTTCCTAACGATGATGCTGCATGCTTGCTTAATTGTTCTTTTATTTTCTCATATTCTAAAAGTCGTAACACACGTTTTAGCAATGACAAAAGCCTCCTATAAAATCTTTAAATTAGTTTTCTTGATGACGATTTAAAAAAATGCGAAACTCCTCTGTATTTTTTGTGTTTAATACGGTTTCTTTTCGAATCCAACCTTTGCGAGCGGAAGCCACTCCTATTGGCATATCATCAAGCATCTCAAAATTATGGGCATCTGTATTAATCATAATCTTCACACCCACTTCTTGTGCTTTTTCAAGCCAATATGGCGATAAATCTAAACGATTTGGATTAGCATTTAATTCAAGCGCTGTATTTGTCTCTTTCGCTGCTTCAATTAACAATTCTAGATCCACATCATATCCTTCTCGTTTTCCAATTAACCTTCCAGTCGGATGAGCAATTAAGTCAACATGATGATTTTTTAACGCTGTTGTTAAGCGTTCCATAATGGTTTCTCGATCTTGCGAAAAGCTTGAGTGAATCGACGCAATCACAAAATCCATTTCTCCAAGAAGTTCATCATCATAATCAAGTGTTCCATCAGGTAAAATATCCATCTCCACCCCAGAAAAAATCGTGAAATCGGTATACTTTTCATTTAACCTTTTAATTTCTTCACGCTGCTCTTTTAAGCGTTTAGGTGTTAAACCATTGGCAACCTTCAAATATTGAGAATGATCGGTAATTGCCATATAGGAGTACCCTTTCTTTCTTACAGCTTGGACCATTTCTTCAATTGTGTAGGCACCATCGCTCCAAGTTGAGTGCATATGAACATCGCCTTTTATATCTTCTAGTGTAATTAATTCTACCTCTTCTTTAAAGGACTCTATTTCCCTGGTGCCTTCTCTAAGTTCAGGGGGGATAAAATGTAGGCCGAAATGATTGTAAAATGCTTCTTCATTTTCAAATGTGATTACTTCTCCTGTTTCCAGCTGTTCGACCCCATATTCACTAATTTTTTCATTTCGTTTTTTAGCAAGCTGACGCATTTTTACATTGTGTGCTTCTGATCCTGTAAAATGATGAAGCGTTGTTGCAAATTCTGCAGGTTTTACTAAACGAAAATCAACAGAAACAGGATAATCATAAGAAAGTTCAACAGAAATTTTTGTATCTCCTTTAGCGATTACTTTATTAATCCCTTCAAGCGCGAGCAGCTGCTCTTTCACCACTTCTACTTCTTCGGTTGCAATAATAAAATCTAAATCTTTAATCGTTTCTCGAAATCGACGAATACTTCCGGCACGCGAGAAACGTTTAATTCCTTTCATGGCACTAAGCTTCTGCTCAATTTCACCAGCTATCGGCAGCATAAATGCTAACGGAAGCCGCTCAGGTCTTGCACCCATTTCATCAATCGCTTGTAAAATCTTCTCTTCTGTTTTTTTACCAAAACCAGCAAGTTCTTGAATTTTATTTTCTTCACATGCTTTTTTTAAGGACGCTAAATCAAGGACTTGTAATTCTTGGTAAAGCTTTGCAATTTTTTTACCACCAAGCCCTGGAAGCTTTAAAAGTGGAATTAATCCTTTTGGAACTTCTTCTTTCAAATCTTCAAATACTTCTGCTTTCCCTGTTTCAAGAAGTTCTTTAATTACACCGGCTGTACCTTTGCCAATTCCTTTTAAGGCGGCGGGATCTTCAATTTGTTCCATGCTTCGCGGGTCTGTTTCAAGCGCTCCAGCCGCCTTTCGATAAGCTGAAATTTTAAAAGGGTTATCACCTTTTAATTCCATATATATAGCAATTATTTCTAACGTTTTTATCACTTCTTTTTTGTTCATTACCGTTCCACCTTTCAAGGGACAATTCCTCTCTACTAGTATCCTACCGATTTTTTTACAAAAATCCAACTTTCTTAACTCTTTAACTAAAAAAACTTCCCCACAAGGAGAAGTTTACGCAAGATGATTCATCCATAACTCTTGCAGTTTATCTGAAAATATAGGTGTATGCTTTACAATATTCGAGGCGATAACAGACTCTTCAAACGCTTGCTGCAGCGGTGCAGCAGGTACAATAGCTGCAATATAAAGCACTAAAAAAATCACTAAGTAAATCTCCAAAAAACCAAGCGCTCCACCAAGCCATGCGTTGATTGTACGCAAAATTGGTAAATCGGCTAAAAAGTCAAGCATTGAACCAATGATTTGCATCACAAGCTTTGTTCCAAAAAACAACATCGCAAAGGCAATTCCCCTGTAGTACACTGATTCAACATTTAATGTTTCTAACACAGTACCTACCCCTTCTTCACCAGCCATTGGATACGGTATCCAAAGCTTTAAATGCGGTGCGAGTTGGTCAAAGTAAAGGTAAGCAACTAAAAAAGCAACGATAAATCCTGTTAAATGAAACACCTGCAAGATTAATCCTCTTTTTAAACCAAGAAAAAACCCTCCAAGCAAGAGAATAAATAAAATTAAATCAATCATAAATGCCCCTCATCTTTCTGTTTTTCCTCCAATTTTTCAAGCTTATTTTTTGCTTTTAAATATTCATTCACAATGTTAACCGCAGTTAAAACGGCAAGTTTTTTCGTATCAAGATAAGGATTTTTTGCTTTAATTTCCCTCATCTTATCATCAACAATACTTGCAACCATCCGAACATGGCTTGTGCTTTCATAGCCAACAATGTTATATTGCTCATCATATATATCAACCGTTGTACGTGTTTTTTCCAATTCTTCTGCCACCAATAAGCCTCCTATCGTTCAAAACAATCCTTTTTTTATCATAACACGAAGGGATTGGAAAGAAAATATTCACGTTTTTCCCTTTAATAAAGCGAAATTTATTATAAATCTCGTTTTGATTGCTAACTTTATTCTGTATAATAGATGAAGCGAGCACTTTGAATCCAAGAGAGGATGAAAGCCGATGGCAAATGTCGTTTTAAAAGTATCCGAAACCATTATGCAAGAAATTAAAAATAATTACAAGGAACATTTGCAAGCCAAACTCCCCCCTGGAAGTACATTCACCGTAAAAACGCCCTTTTGTACGATAACTGCTTATAAGTCTGGCAAAATCATGTTCCAAGGAAAAAGCGCTGAACAAGAAGCTGCGAAATGGATAAGCTATGACCTTACAGCTGGCAGTAATCCTAAAAAACCGAAAAAAACAACCGCCTACTCCATTCCAAACAATATTGAACAGCTTTCTTTTATTGGTTCAGATGAAGTAGGCACAGGCGATTATTTTGGCCCTATCACAGTCGCTGCAGCCTTTTGTGAGACCAATAAGTTAGCACTTCTTAAAGAGCTTGGCGTTCAGGATTCCAAAAATTTAAAAGATAAAGCTATTATTGAAATTGCTAAAAATATTTTATCTGTTATCCCTTACAGTCTGTTAATTCTTGATAATAAAAAATATAACAACTTACAAAAACAAGGGATGAATCAAGGGAAAATGAAAGCCCTGCTTCATAATAAAGCGCTGCTTCACTTATTAAAGAAGCTTGAAGGACAAGAATATGATGGCATTTTAATTGACCAATTTGTCCAACCAGACGCTTATTTTAAATATATTGCTGACCAACATGAACAGGTAAAAGACAAGGTTTACTTTGAAACAAAAGCAGAGCAAGTTCATTTATCAGTTGCAGCAGCTTCCATTATTGCTCGCTATGCCTTTTTAAAAGAAATGGATAAGTTAAGTCAAACGGTTGGTACTACGCTTCCAAAAGGGGCAGGAGCACATGTTGACTTAGTAGCAGCACAGCTTATTGACACAAAAGGGGAAGGAATACTTTATCATACTACAAAACTTCACTTTGCAAATACAGACAAAGCAAAAACACTTTATAAAAGAAAGCAGCTCTAACAATAAGAGCTGCTTTCTGTTTATTACACACTATTAAAATTTATAACTTGGCAGCGTACTTTAACCGCGTAAAACGGCACCAAGTTTTTCTTCTGCTTGCTGCAGAACATGATTATGTGTTTTGACAACTTCTTCTTCCGTTAATGTGCGTTCAGGATCAAAATAGCGAAGTGAAAATGCAAGTGACTTCTTACCTGATTCTAAATGCTCGCCTTCATATACATCAAACAATTTAACCTCTTTTAAAAGTTCTCCTCCAGCTTTAGTAAGAACTTCTTTTACATCTCCTGCTGACACTTCAGCGTTTAACACAAGAGCAATATCACGTGATACCGATGGGAAGCGCGGCAGTTTTTCATAGCGTACTTCATTTTCTTCTATACCTAAAAGCTTTTCAAGCGCTAATTCAAACACATATGTTTCATTAATATCAAGCTCTTTTTGAAGGATTGGGTGAACTTGACCAATAAAACCAACTTCCTTTTCATTGAGCATCACTACAGCTGATCGCCCTGGATGAAGATTGTCTTTCTTCGATTGTACGTATGTGATCTTATCACTAATTCCAAGTAATTCAAATAACCCTTCAAGCAGTCCTTTTACAACAAAGAAATCAACTACTTTTTTCTCCTGCTGCCATGGCTGCGACTGCCATACTCCTGTAAAAGCTCCAGCAAGATGCTCCACTTCTTTTGGCAGAGTCGTTAATGTATCTTCTTGCGTTAAAAACACAGATGCTGTTTCAAAAATAGCAAGATCATCTAACTGACGATTGTGATTATAGCTAATAACATCTAATAAATGCGGAACAAGACTCGTACGAAGTGTACTGCGCTCTTCACTCATCGGCATCGAAAGTGCGATTGCTTTATAACTGCCTTTCACATCAAAATATTGATTTTTTTCAGGCGTTGTTAATGAATACGTAAGCGCTTGGTAAACACCAGCACCTTCAAGATAGCGGCGAATTGTGCGGCGCTTCTTCTGATAATCTGATAACAATCCTGGAATACTTTCCCCAATCGGTAATGTTGTTGGGATATGATCATAACCAAAAAGACGAGCTACTTCCTCAATTAAATCTTCTTCAATTGTAATATCAGGTCGTCTTGATGGAATCGTTACAGTAAATGTTTCATTATCTACTGTATAATCAAATCCAAGTCTTCGGAAAATATCTCCGATTGTCTCTGCTGAGATTTCTGTACCAAGCACTCCATTAATACGCTGTGCTGTAATCGAAACCGTTTGAAGTGCAGCTTCCCGTTCTCCTGCTTCTACAATTCCTTCAAGCACCTCGCCACCTGCAAGCTCTGCCATTAATGAAGCGGCTCTTTGCGCGGCTTCATAAACACGATTACGAGCAATTCCTTTTTCAAAGCGCGCGCTTGATTCACTGCGCAATCCTAAATCTTTTGATGCTCTCCTAATGGTTTGACCGTTAAAATAAGCGGCTTCTAACAATACTGTTGTTGTATCATTTTGAACTTCAGATTCAGCCCCACCCATTACGCCTGCAGCTGCCATAGGGACAGTACCATTTGTAATCACAAGATGATTTTCGCTTAATGTACGCTTTTCATCATCAAGTGTGACAATTTCTTCGTCTTTTTTCGCACGGCGCACAAGCACTTCTTTTGATCCAAAACGATCATAATCAAACGCATGAAGCGGTTGACCGTATTCAATCAGCACATAATTTGTAATATCAACAATATTATTTATTGGGCGAATTCCTGCAGCAACAAGGCAATTTACAAGCCATCTCGGTGATGGACCTACTTTGATATTTTTAATCACCATTGCACCGTAATAAGGATTATCCTCTTTTGCTTCAATTGAAACAGAAATATAGTCAGAAGCTTTTTCATTAGCTGGAGTTATCATAACTTCTGGCTTTTTCACTGTTGTATCTAGAATCGCTGCAACTTCTTGGGCAACTCCAATCATGCTTAAGCAGTCTGCACGATTTGGCGTTAAACCAAGTTCAAGCACTTGATCATTTAAATTTAATTCGTCTAACGCGTCACTTCCAACCGTTACATCATCTGCAAATACAAAAATGCCTTCCGCATATTCTTTTGGTACGAGTTTTTGCTCCACACCAAGTTCTTGCAAAGAACAAATCATCCCATGAGATGCTTCACCGCGAAGTTTAGCTTTTTTTATTTTAAAGTTTCCAGGAAGAACCGCACCTACTTTTGCAACAGCTACTTTTTGTCCTTTCGCAACATTAGGCGCACCACAAATAATTTGTACCGGTTCACCTTCACCGATATCTACTTTACAAACGTTTAACTTATCTGCATTTGGATGCTGTTCACATTCTAAAACATGACCAATTACAACACCAGATATGCCTTTATTTAAATTTTCAACCGTTTCGACTTCAATTCCGCTTCGTGTTATTTTTTCAGCTAATTCTTCAGCTGACACGTTTCCAATATCTACATAACTCTGCAACCAGCGATATGAAACTAGCACAGCAAAACTCCTCCTTTATTTAAGAAACATTTTATACGCGCTTAAATTGTTTTAAAAAACGAATATCATTTTGATAGAAATGACGAATATCATCAATTCCGTACTTTAACATTGCAATACGTTCAGGTCCCATTCCAAATGCAAAACCAGTATATTTTTTAGAATCAAATCCTGACATTTCAAGTACGTTTGGATGAACCATTCCTGCTCCTAAAATCTCAATCCATCCTGTTCCTTTACAAACATTACAGCCATGTCCACCGCATTTAAAGCAGGAAATATCCATTTCAACAGATGGCTCTGTAAATGGAAAGAAACTCGGACGCAAACGGATTTCGCGGTCTTCTCCAAACATCTTTTTCGCAAATGTTTGAAGCGTTCCTTTTAAATCACTCATTCGAATATTTTCATCAACAACAAGGCCTTCAATTTGGGTAAATTGATGGGAATGTGTCGCATCATCTGTATCTCTTCTATATACTCTTCCTGGACAAATAACTTTTACAGGTCCCTTACCTTCGTGTGCTTCCATCGTACGCGCCTGCACAGGAGATGTATGGGTACGAAGAAGAATTTCTTCTGTTATGTAGAAGGAATCCTGCATATCACGCGCTGGGTGATTTTTCGGAAGATTTAACGCTTCAAAGTTATAATAATCCTGTTCTACTTCAGGTCCTTCGGCAATGGAATAGCCCATTCCTAAAAATAAATCTTCAATTTCTTCAATGACTGCTGTAAGCGGATGACGATTTCCTTGGTTTACAGCACGACCTGGTAATGTCACATCAATTGCTTCTGCTGCAAGCTTTTCTTCAACCGCTGCTCTTTCTACTATTTCTTGCTTTTTCTCAAGCTCTTCTGTAATCGCAGCACGAACATCGTTTGCTAATTGACCTACAATAGGACGCTCTTCTGCTGAAAGTTTCCCCATGCCTCGAAGTACCTCAGTAATAGGTCCTTTCTTACCTAAGTAAGCGACTTTAACATCTTGTAATTCTTTCAGCGTAGATGCTGCTTCTACTTTGCTTAACGCTTCTTGTTTTAATTCTTCTAAGCGCTCCTGCATTTTGTTTTTCCTCCTTTATGATAGAACATTTCTTTTTTCACTTTAAGAAAGTTTAACTTTTTTAAAGGATTAAAGTATAAGAAAAACTAAAGCTTTCGCTAAAAGAATTTGGCGACAAGCTAAGTTTTTCGAACCATAAAAAAAGATCTTCCATCCCCCATAAAGGGACGAAAGATCGCGTTACCACCCTAATTAACAATAGAAAAACTATTGTTCACTTCATTAATCATAACGGTTTTTAACCGATCCGCCCTTTACCTTTTGGTATTCAAGCGGCGACTCCAGAGTGAATTCCATTACATCGTCTATAGAAATGCTTTCAGTCTTAGGCACTTCCTCCCTAAATAGCGATTGGTAATGTACTATGTTCCTTCAATGTCTTTTCCAATGTTTAATTTGCACCTATTATTATAGATAAAAAAAGGTTTATAAGCAACCTTATCTCTGATTTTGAATGCCGTATAGTAAAATACCTGCTGCTACGGCAACATTTAATGATTCTGCTTTTCCATAGATCGGGATATAAAGAGCTTGATCACACTGTTCTAATAACGCTTTGTCCATTCCTTTTCCTTCATTTCCTACAATTAATGCAAACTCACTAAGTCCTTGATTGTTTAAAAAACTTTCTCCACCTTCTAAAGCAGTTCCAATTACAGGGACATTTATTTCTTTAAAACGCTCTATATAAGAAGTAAGATCTCCTTTTAGAATTGGCAAATGAAAAACTGAGCCCTGCGTAGAGCGAAGGACTTTACTATTATAAAGGTCTGCTGTTCCTTTTCCTAAAATAACGCCGTCAAGCCCTGCACTATCTGCCGTACGAATCATTGTTCCAACATTTCCTGGATCTTGGACGCCATCAATTAATAAGTATTTCCCTTTTTGAACTTCTACTTCTGAATCGTTTATCATTTCGCAAACAGCCGCAATGCCTTGTGGTGTTTCTGTATCACTTATACCTTCCATTACTTTCCTTGGAACATAGTACCACTCCGCTGCCTCAATTGTCCAAGCGGAAGGAACTTGATATTCTTCTTCTACAATTACCTCTATAATTGATACGTTATTTTTAATTGCTTCTTCCACTAAATGAGGACCTTCAATTATAAAAGCATTTGCTTGCTCTCTTCCTTTTTTCGTATATAATTTCTTCCATTGTTTAACGCGAGGATTTTTAGCAGATTCAATTCTTTTCAATACGTACACCTCTTTTTTCTTTTCAATGTCTTCTATTATAATAACGATTTTCCTATCGAACAAGCGGAGTCTACATAAAAGATTGTTTTTTGTACAAAACTAGAAGAAGAAGCCATTTGTGCTTTTTATTATGACAAGATAGGAGACATCATCATGAACTTTAATTTACGACAAGCTGTTTTAGCAAATGTACAGGGAAATAACGAACAAGAAATCCAGCATACAATTACAGATGCGATTCAAAGTGGTGAAGAAAAAATGCTGCCTGGCTTAGGAGTACTATTTGAAGTATTATGGCAAAATTCTGATCCATCCACAAAAGAGGAAGTATTATCAGCCATTGCCCAAGGATTACAAAAATAGACCGGCATTTTGCCGGTCTATTTTTGTCTTAATTAAATATAATTTCTTTTACTTTTTCTTTATCAAGACGCTTAATAACTTCAACAATTAGCTTTACAGCATTTTCAAAATCATCACGATGTAAAATGGCCGCATGTGTATGAATATAACGAGTTGCAATTGTAATTGATAATGCCGGCACACCATTTGCTGTTAAATGGATACTTCCTGAATCTGTACCGCCGCCAGGTACCGCATCGAACTGATATGGAATTTCTGCCTCATCTGCAGTATCAGTTACAAAGTTACGTAATCCTTTATGAGAAACCATAGAAGCATCGTACATAATAATTTGTGGACCTTTTCCCATTTTTGCTAATGCATCTTTTTCGGTTACCCCCGGTGTATCTCCCGCAATCCCTACATCAACCGCAAATCCAATGTCAGGTTGAATAAAGTTTGTTGCTGTTTTTGCACCGCGCAGCCCTACCTCTTCCTGCACAGTACCAACACCATACACAATGTTTGGATGTTCCATACCTTTTAACTGGCGGAGCACTTCAATCGCGATCGCACAGCCAATTCGATTATCCCATGCTTTTGCCATCAATAATTTCTCATTTTTCATTACTGTAAAGTCACAAATAGGGACAACTGCATCACCAGGACGTACTCCAAACGATTCTGCTTCTTCACGACTTGTCGCACCAATATCAATAAACATATCTTTTTTATCAACAGGCTTTTTACGTGCTTCAGCAGGTAAAATATGAGGAGGCTTCGATCCAATTACACCCGGAATATCACCTTTTCGAGTCATAATGGTAACACGCTGTGCAAGCATAACCTGCTCCCACCAACCGCCTACTGTTTGAAAGCGAAGGAAACCTTTCTCATCAATTTGGGTAACCATAAATCCAATTTCATCGAGGTGACCGGCAACCATAATTTTCGGACCATCTGGGTGACCTGTTTTTTTAGCAATAATACTTCCTAAGTTATCCATTAAAATTTCATCAGCAAAAGGTTCTATGTACTTTTTCATTACTTCTCTCGGCTCACGTTCATTTCCTGGAATACCGTTTGCATCTGTTAAATCTTTAAGCATTTGAAGGGTTTCATCTAACTTTGTCATTTTTTCTCCTCCTTTTCTTCATCTTCTCTTTATTATAACGATAAAATTTCCAATGCACAATTTTTCCAATCCCTTTCATATTATAAAGCTTTAAGAGTTAATAGCCAGTATCTTGTCTTGTATGATTTACTTTATTTTTTTCTTCATACGCTTCTTGAATTTCTCGTTCATTAAATCCTAATAAGTTCCCTAACGTAAGATACTCATTAAATAAATTTAAGTATGTTTCTTTTGTAGGATACTTTCTAAGCGCTGAAATTGTATCATATACTGTTTGAAATTGCTGAACTAATGAACCTTCTTTTTGAATTGTTTCAGGCTTAATTTGTTCATATCCATATGATAAGCCAAGCGATAAAATAAAATGCACTCCGTCTACATATTCCTCAAGAATAACTTCTCGAGGTGAAGAGCTCTTTAAACTCCAAAACTTAAAACAGCGTGTTTCATTCGCGAGTTCACCAAGTTCCACTTGAAGGGCAAGCGTTCTTTCTGCAATTAAATCTCCTTTTAGATCATGTTCTTCCGCAATTCTTCCATCTAATTTACGCTGCATAGAAAACAGCTTTTCTAACTGTAATGACATGTTTACACCTCATCTTTACAAATTTCTTTCTTCATTATAACAAAATGTATGAAACCTTTTATTTCTTTCATCGTAAAAGTAAATAAGAAATAAATTTGTGTTTCTCATGTTAACCTATTAACGTAAACGGGGTGATTGAATTGGTTGGATTTTTATTTCGTTTCTTTATTCTACTTGCGATTACCGCTATTATATACAGCACCTTTAAATACATGTTTGATCCAAAGAGAAAACTACAAGAAGCAGCCAAACAGAAAAGGTTTTATATTTATGATGAAAAAAATAATGTTCGAAAAAACTTTTTATTAACATACAAAGGAGTATTATTTGAAGGTGAAAAATATTTAGGTACTACTGAAAAATCATTTGAAGTAGTTTCCATAAAAATATGGACAAAAGAACCGAACTCCCTTCAAGGATTTGAAAAAGATGACTTTTATTTTATTGAACGCGAAATAAAAACCTCTTATCCTCATGCGTCAATTGAATGGAAAAATCCGATTAATGAATTAGTAAAATAAAAAACTAGCACCAGCGCATTAATTAGAGCTGGTGCTAGTTTTTTATTTTACGGAGTTGTTTGAAAAAACTCCGTCCACTTTATAACCCATTCTCTTCGACGCATCACGTAAAATAGGCCAGCTAAAAAAAGGAATAGTAAAACGATAAATTCAATTGAAAGATTTCGAGCCCAATTCCCAAAAGCCGTATAAATAACTACAAGGGGAAGAATCGATAAAAATGATATTTTTGTATATTCTTTAAATGAAGAAGTTAAATCAATTAGATAAAATGAAAGCAAGTGGAAGTGCACAAACGGAATTAACCTAAGAATCATAATTTGAGCGTAAGATAGGGGCCTTCTTTTTCCAAACCACTTCTTCTTCATGTTTTCCATTCGTTTTAACAATGTAGGCAGACGTTTAATAATTAAATAAAACAGCATACAAGCAATCGTAATTCCAATTACTGAATAAAAAATCCCCAAAAATGGACCGAACATCACCCCTCCCATCATGCATAATACACCAACAGGCACAAAGAAGAACTGCCGCAGAACATGAAATAATATAAAACAAAAAGGAGCAAACATACCCGTTTGTTTTATAACTTCGAGAGAAAGCATGAAAGTATTGTCCATTACAATCCCTCCCTTTTCCATTTTATGACGCTCTTCTTCTCTCTAGTACTTCGTAAACTTTCCAAAATGAATAAATTCTACCTCTTTTTGAAAAGTTAATAAAAGCAAAGAGTTGACTTATTTTTGAAAGGATGACTTCTGTGGATCAAGTTGTTTTAGCAAGAGCATTGTTCGGTACCTCTCTTGGATTTCATATTATTTTTGCAAGTCTTGGTGTTGGGATTCCGCTTATGATCGTCATTGCAGAAATTGCTTCAATTATTACAAAAAATAAAGATTATCATATTATGGCGGCAAGATGGACAAAAGCTTTTGCGGTTCTTTTAGGCGTGGCCATTCCATCAGGTACAATTGTCGGTGTCCAGTTAGCTCTTCTTTGGCCCGGCTTCATGGAAATTGTTGGACAAGTGATTTCACTGCCATTTCAAATTGAAATTTATGCTTTTTTTCTTGAAGCCTTGTTCATGTCTATCTATGTATACGCTGCTGATCGTCTTTCAAATATCGCCCGACTTATTAGTGTAATTCTAGTTGCTTTTGGGGCAAGCGCTTCTGCTGTCTTAATTACAGACGCCAGCGCTTGGATGAATACACCTGCTGGATTTCGCCTTGAGAATGGACAAGTTGTGGATGTTGATCCATGGGCAGCTGTTTTCAATCCAAGTTTTTTTACAGCTGCAACTCATGTACTCTTATCTGCTTATGCAACAGGTGCATTCGCAATCGGAGCGGTTGCAGCATATAAACTTCTCCGTAATCAAGCTTCAAAACTAGAAAAAGCTTTTCATCAAAAAGCTTTAACATTAGCACTGATTGTCGGATTTTTAGCATCTTTTTTAACTGCTTTAAACGGACATGAAGCTGCTCAAGAACTTCATGAATATCAGCCATTAAAGCTTGCTGCTGCAGAAGGACTTTTTGAAACAATGGATTATGCTCCACTTGCCATTGGCGGGTTTGTTGACCCTGAAACAGAAGAGGTGAAATACGGGATTGAAATACCTTATATGTTAAGCTGGCTTGCAGAAGGACGTTTTGATGCTGAAGTAAAGGGACTGAATGAATTTCCTCGTGAATATTGGCCGCCTGCTTATACTCATACATTATTTAACCTTATGGTCGGAATTGGCTCTCTACTAATTGTTATTTCGGCAATTGGGCTGTTCATGTTCTTCTTTATGAAAAAACCTTTTCCAAAATGGATGCTTTGGTTATTTGTTTTGTGCGGTCCGCTTGCAATGGTTGGTATTGAAACAGGGTGGATTTTTAGCTGCAGCGGCCGTCAGCCATGGACGATTTACTTTATGCAAACAACAGATGAAGCTGCTACAACTGCGACTGGACTTGGCCTTGTGATGGTCGGCTTTGTATCGCTTTATATCGTACTAGGAATTGCAGTGATCCTTATCTTATTATCATTTTTTAAACGGAGACCTCTTCTTAAAGACCTTTCAACAAAGGGGGAGATACAATGAGTGATTCAACCATTGCAGTACTGCTGTTGTGGAGTTTTATTTTTATTTATTCTATTGCAGGATCAGTTGATTTCGGAGCAGGTTTTTGGTCAATGGTTTATTCAAATGACCGCTATACAAGAGCAGGAAAAATAGCGAATCGTTATTTATCTCCTTCTTGGGAAGTGACAAATGTTTTTCTTGTTTTATTAGTTGTCACGTTGTACAGTTTTTTTCCATATGCTGCATTTTCACTCGGGACAGTGCTGTTAATTCCAGCAAGTTTCATTTTAATTTTACTGGCTATTCGAAGCGCCTTTATGGTGTTTGCTTATGCTGCTTCAAAGTATTTCAAAGTGTTAAGATGGGTTTCAGGAATTACTGGATTGTTAATTCCAGGCCTATTAGTAAGTGTGATTCCTATTACGTTAGGAGGATTTATTGGTGGAGGGGAAGAAGGGCATTACCTGCTTCTTGAAAAGTTTCTTATGAGTCCGATGGTTTATGCCTATATTGCGTTTGGTCTCGCTAGTGAACTTTTTCTCTCCGCTCTGCTGCTCGGTGATTATGCCCTAGAAGCAGGAGAAGAAGCGACCTATCAAATTTATAGAAGAAATGCAATTTTTTTAGGACCCATGGCATTAGTGGCAGCCATTTTCACAACGCTTACAATGCAGTATGAGGCCCAATGGATATTTGAAAATATTCAAAAAGAATGGAGTTTATTTGTTTTTTCACTTGTATTCTTTCTTATTGGCTACAGTGCATTATGGTGGCCGAAAAAAGGAAACAAAGAACTGCTCGGTTATCCTCGAATTGCTGTAGTAAGTGTTGTTATACAGTATGGATTTGCTACATTTGCATTTGGACGTGCTCATTTGCCATACCTTATCTATCCAAATCGCACCATCGAGAACAGCATTACAAACAGTACATTATTTCATGAACTGCTTATTTCTTATATTGTAGGAACTTTGATTTTACTGCCTGGATTTGTATATTTTTGGTTTTTATTTATGAAAGATCGAAATTATTTAAGACAAGATTAATCTATAAACCAAGGTCCGTCAACAGTTTATATAAAAGCAGGTTCATAATACAAACAAAAGGAACACCATATTTAAAAAGATGATGCTTTGTTTTATGACGATAGTATTTCATTCCAACATAAATACCAAACGCTCCCCCCATAAAGGCAGCAAACCATAAACGAGATTCCGGAATACGCCACTCATTTTTTCTTGCTTTATATTTATCTGCTCGCATTAGTAAAAAGCTGAAACTATTTAATATTAAGAAATAGATTAACAAATAGCCCATTTTTTCTCTCCCTTTCAAAATAGAAAGAGGTTGACCCTTAATGAGTCAACCTCTACTTTGCAATTTATTATTTAAGGTTTGCTTTTGCTGTTTCAGCTAATTGAGCAAATCCTTTTTCATCATTAATTGCAAGGTCAGCAAGCATTTTACGGTTAATATCAATACCTGCATTTTTTAAACCGTGCATTAAACGGCTGTATGAAAGACCGTTTAAACGTGCAGCTGCATTAATACGTGTAATCCATAATTTACGGAAATCACGTTTCTTTTGACGACGATCACGGTATGCATATTGTAAAGATTTCATTACTTGCTGTTTCGCAGTTTTAAATAACGCATGTTTCGAACCATAATAACCTTTTGCTAATTTTAAAACGCGATTACGACGACGGCGTGTAACAATGCCACCTTTTACTCTTGCCATTATATTTCCCTCCTAGTTAACTCTCTCGTTCAATTATTTTTTCTTGTATGTTAACATTTGACGAATACGTTTGAAATCACCTGTAGATACAATCGCAGCTTTGCGTAATTTACGCTTTTGCTTTGTAGATTTGTTAGCAAATAAGTGACTTGTGAAAGCACGGCTTCGTTTTAACTTGCCAGATCCTGTTTTCTTAAAGCGCTTCGCAGCACCTCTGTGAGTTTTCATTTTAGGCATGGGGTTCTTCCTCCTTTAACATAATACAATAAAATAAAAGCAATTATTTATCATTTTTAGGCGCTAATATTAAGAACATGCTGCGCCCTTCCATTTTCGGCTTCGCTTCTACTGTTGCAATCTCCTCACACTCTTTTGCTAAGCGTTCTAATACAGTCTTACCAATTTCAGAGTGAGTAATTGCACGGCCTCTAAAACGAATGCTCGCTTTTACTTTATCGCCTTTTTCTAAGAACTTTTTCGCACTATTTAACTTTGTGTTAAAATCATGTGCTTCAATTGTAGGACTTAAGCGTACTTCTTTAAGCTTAATAATCTTTTGATTTTTGCGAGCTTCTTTGTCTTTTTTCTGCTGCTCATAGCGGTACTTTCCGTAGTCCATAATACGACATACCGGTGGTTTGGCATTTGGTGCAACCATCACTAAATCAAGGTTTGCATTTTGAGCCATTTCTAACGCTTCATTGCGTGGTTTCACACCGATTTGATCTCCATTAGCACCAATTAGTCGTACTTCACGGGCACGAATACCCTCATTGACCATCATGTCCTTACTAATAGCAAGCCACCTCCAAATTTTTTTAAAAAACTTGCTCTAAAAAGACTAGAAAACGAATTCTTCTTTTTGAACACCTTTCGAAGCAAAGCAGTAAGGAAGCCTAAACACTGCAATGAATGACAATAAAAAAAGCGTCGGCGCAAACTACACCCACACTTATACATTCAAAAGGTTTAATATAAACCTGTCGTCAACCTGTCAACAACCAATGGCGTCAACCAGGTGAGAAGCGGGTGCTTCTTCTTGCTTTGTTTCGATTATTTAATTACCTAAGTTAATATATCATTTAAAAGTGGTGCTTGTCAAATGTTTTTAAGCTCTTTTTGCTACTCATGTATCATAACGTAATGAGGATCTTTTTGCAATACTTTTATTCATAGTAAATTAAGGGATATAGTGCTTCGTTTATTTTCACAATACGAATACAATTAACCGCTGCATCATAGTATACAGCGGTTGTTAAAAGTTTAAGCGCGATTAGCAATTTGCTCTTTCATGGATTGAACAAATTCAGTTAAGGAAATCGTCTCTGAACTTTGCTCCCCATATTTTCGAACATTAACTGCTTCATTTTCCATTTCTTTATCGCCAACAACAAGCATATAAGGAATTTTTTGCATTTGCGCTTCACGAATTTTATAGCCCATTTTCTCATTACGTGTATCTAATTCCACACGAACTCCTGCTTTTTGAAGAACTTCCTCAACCTTTTTCGCATAGTTAAGGTGTACATCTTCAGAAACTGGAATGACTTGAACTTGGACCGGCGCAAGCCAAGTTGGAAATGCTCCTTTATACTCTTCAATAAGAAATGCAACAAAGCGTTCCATTGTTGAAACAACACCACGATGAATAACAACCGGACGATGTTCCTTTCCATCTTCACCGATATAATTAAGATCAAAACGCTCAGGTAAATGGAAATCAAGCTGAACAGTTGATAATGTCTCGTCTTTCCCTAAAGCGGTTCTTACCTGTACATCAAGCTTTGGTCCATAAAATGCTGCTTCACCTTCAGCCTCAACATACTCAACTCCAAGATCATCCATCGCTTCTTTTAACATGCCTTGAGCTTTTTCCCACATTTCATCGTTATCTACATACTTTTCTTTGTCTTCTGGATCACGATAAGATAGACGGAAGAAATACTTATTAAGTCCAAAGTCTTTGTATACTTCCTGAATAAGTTCCACCACACGAATAAATTCTTCTTTAATTTGATCTGGGCGGCAGAAAATATGGGCATCATTCAACGTCATTGAACGTACACGCTGCAGCCCTGCTAACGCTCCAGACATTTCATAGCGGTGCATTGTTCCAAGTTCTGCAACACGATACGGAAGATTTCGATAGCTTTTTAGATCATTTTTATAAATCATCATATGATGCGGACAGTTCATTGGGCGAAGCACAAGTTCTTCTGTTTCATCCATTCTCATTGGCGGATACATATCTTCATGATAGTGATCCCAGTGTCCGCTTGTTTTGTATAATTCTACATTTGCTAAATGCGGTGTATATACATGATTATAGCCAAGTTTTTCCTCAAGATCTACAATATAGCGCTCAATTGTGCGGCGAATTGCTGCACCTTTTGGAAGCCAAATAGGCAAACCTTGTCCAACTTCTTGAGAAATCGTAAACAGTTTTAATTCTTTGCCAAGTTTACGGTGATCTCTTTCTTTTGCTTCTTCTAGAAGTTTTAAATATTCATCAACTTGTGCTTGTTTAGGAAAAGCCGTTCCATAAATACGCTGCAGCATTTTATTATTGCTGTCACCACGCCAATACGCACCAGCTAGACTTAATAATTTAAATGCTTTTAACTTAGATGTCGATGGTACATGCGGACCGCGGCATAAGTCAAAAAACTCGCCTTGACGATAAATTGTAACTGTATCATCTTCTGGAATATCTTCTAACAATTCAAGTTTTAAGTTATCATCAATTTCTTTATAAATGTTATATGCTTCCTGACGGCTTACCACTTCACGTTCCACCGCTAAATTCTCGTTTACAATCTTTTGCATTTCTTTTTCGATTTTAGGAAGATCATCTGCTGTAATAGGCTCGGGAGAATCAATATCATAGTAAAAACCATTTTCAATGACAGGTCCTATACCAAGCTTAACATCCTTAAAGAGACGTTTAATTGCTTGTGCCATTAAATGAGCCGTACTGTGACGAAGCACTTCAAGGCCATCTTCTGTTTCAGGCATCACAATTTCAATTTCTCCGTCTTCTTCTAAGCCGCGGCGCAAATCAACAACTTTACCATTCACTTTTCCAGCAATCGCTTTTTTCTTTAAGCCCGGGCTAATAGAGGCTGCAATTTCTTCTGTTGTGATTCCTTTTGAAAACTCTTTTACTGTTCCATCCGGAAATGTAATATGAATGTTTTCTGACAATGTTTGTCACTCCTTATTTTAATATAAATAACCTACTAGAAAAATAAAAACACCCATCCCTCATGGTAAGGGACGCGTGTTAATCTCGTGGTTCCACCCTTGTTCCGTTAAAAATATTCTTTAACGGCACTCAGTGTGCTGTAACGGGCATGCCCGTCAACGGATACTTTTTTCCCCGTTGAAGCTAAGAGGTGGTAAGTTAGTTTTTCGGTTAGGAAGTTTGCAGCCAAAAGACTTCCCTCTCTGTAAACACTCCAAAAAAACTCATGTCCTCATTCATAACGTTTATTATCGACTTGTCTATGTAGGTATTATAAGCAAAATATTTAATAAAAATCAAGTCGTCTTTTATAAAAATCAAAAGGCGATGCAAGATGAAGACGTTCTTGAAAAATGTTTTGCATTGTATGAATAATACTAAGGTCTTCATGAGACGTGTAAAAGTAAATATGTTTTGGCGCTAAAGCTAATAACGGCTGTAAGAGAATAGAATCAACTTCAACTGAATGAAGTGCCGCGCTGTGCTCCTCAACAATGGAATGTAATGAGTCACTCGTTAGTTCTACTAATGTTTCATTATAAAAGACAGGCTGGTCTTCATACATCACATGCACAGTTTCTACTAATGGTACTCGATGGGTTAAAAAACAGCGTAAACTTTGGATGAAGTTTTGATAATCATGCTCTAGCTTGTATTCATCAATCGCTAACTCTACATAAGACTCAAGCAGTTCACGGTAATATTTTAAGCGAAACTTTACAAATGAATCAAAACAAAAGGAAAAAGGCTGTACTAAAAAGTTTTTTATTGTCTCTTCAAGCAGTTTTTTTCGATCAGCTAACTTTTTTATTTTTGGAATATCCTGCTTTTCTCCGTCCATGATTGCCTTTGCTATACTAATAATTTCCTTGATTTCTTCATCATCTTTATAATAATAATGATTTCGAAGCAGGTAAAACAAATAATTTTTTTCATATTTCGCGATAATATACTGTGTAAAAACTTGAACAAGCAGCGGCTGTATATATGTAAGATAAAAAGACATATCTTTATTATAATCAATTACTAAACAATCCTGTGAATCCCATCGAAGCATAACCTTTTGGCCGTCTTTATTTAAAGTTTTTAAATAATATTGAGCAGTATGGTAAATACTGTGACATTCATAACTATCTGTAAATTGAATAGTAATCACAAGGAACGCCTCCCCTTATAAACAGACTTGCTTGTACAAATATATGAAACAAAAATAAAAAAATGACTTACCATTCATGGTAAGTCATTTTTGATAGGTAACAATTTATTACTTGTCTCCCTAAACTATTTAGAAATGCCTTTTCGAGTCATTTTTCCCCATTGGTTATTTTTCTGAAGAACCTGTATTAGTCCCTCTACACGCCATATAACAGTTAATGGACGATACCAAAATGATTCTGTTAATGACCAAAAGAAAAGTTTTATAATTTGACTAACGTTCGGATAGCGTCGTATACTCCATTCCTCTAGAAGAACGGCACTCATTGAAAGCAATGAACCGTATAAAAGTAAAAGTAAAAATAACAAAAGAGCACCTTTTACATATACGCCGCTCATAAAAGGACTTAAAATAATTAATAAATAACCGAACAATTCAACGATAGGTCCTAATAATTCCACAATAAAATAGGAAGGCATGGAAATGATTCCAATCGTCCCGTACTTTGGATTAAAGAGCATTTTTTTATGCAGCCACAAACTTTGAAACAATCCGCGATGCCACCTGCTTCTTTGCCTTCTCAATATTCGTAAAGACTCTGGAGCTTCAGTCCATACAACCGGCTCGGGAATATACTCGATACGCTTGTTTTCACCTTTCTCTCGAATCAGCCTATGCAGATGAACGACTAATTCCATATCTTCTCCAACGGTATCCGTACGATAGCCATTGGCTTCAACAACCCATTCCTTATTAAAAATACCAAACGCCCCTGAAACAATTAACAATAAGTTATGACGACTTAAGCCTACTCTTCCCATTAAAAAAGCCCGTAAATATTCAACAACTTGCAAAATGATAAGCGGATTTTTTGATAACCCCACCTGCATTAGTTCGCCACGCTCTATATGACAATTGTTTGCAATTCGAACACTTCCCCCTGCTGCAATCACTTCTCCATCAGAATCGACAATGGGTTTCATAACCTTTAAAAAAGCATCACGCTCAATAATTGAATCACCATCTAATGAACAAATATAAGGAAATAATGACAAGTTAATTCCAGCATTTAACGCATCAGACTTTCCGCCGTTTTCTTTATCAATCATATATAAATTTTCATATAAGGTAGACCTGTACACCCCTTTTACTTCTTTTGTCTCCAGCCTTCTGCGAATAACCTTTCTTCCGACTTTCACCATAGAAAAAGCAGCAGTCATTGTTTCTAACGTCTTATCTGTAGAGCCGTCATTAATGACAATTACTTCAAAATCAGGGTAGTTAATACTTAGTAATGAGCGAACACTTCCTATAATTCCCGCCTCTTCATTAAAAGCAGGAACTAAAATAGAAACTGGTTTTGTAAAACTAGACGTTAAAAGTTCTTCATACGGCTCATTTTCATCCAAACGATAATGACTTCTTAACTGAACAGAGGAAAAAATAAAAAATAGTAAATAAAAAGAAGCAACAATCACTAAGTAAAATGCTGCTAAATAAGTAAATATCCTTAATAAAATTAAACCAATCTCAGCTATCATGTACAAGTTCTCTTCTTTCTAACCATTCTTTCGCCATATCACGGGCATATTGATCTTCATGATGATTAGAGATTTCAGATAAGATTTTTCTTCCATCTGCAAATTCCAACACCGATTGGGCAGCAGCCGAACGAACCCACCACGAAGAATCACTCATCATTGTTTTTAAAAAAGACAAACTGTCCTTCGTCTGAACTTTTGCTAAAATTCGGGCACACATTAAACGTTCCTGCCAAGAATTAGATTGAGCTAACTGAAAGACAATGTCATATCGTTGGATATACCCTAATTTACTAATTGCTTTTAATGCACGAATTCGTATTTCTATACTGCTATGTAAAAGCATTTGTTCTACAAAAGACAAATATGTTATATCCCTCTTTTCCCCAACTGCATCAAGTAACCCTTCTAATAACGGAAGTGAATACTCTTTAGAACGTTCAATAAATTTCGCAAAAAAGGCTTCATCCAACCTTAATAGTATATCCCGGTAATAAAAATTAGGTAGGCCTTCTCCTTGACCACCAAGCATGTAAAACAAATTTTCATGCTGCAGTGTCGCAAAAATCCTCATAATTTGATACTTTTCAAGTTTCGTTGTTTCCGAAGAACGATAAAGTTTCATTAGTTCTTTATGTAGTGTAGTCATTTGAAAATCATCGATTCGATATAAAGTATTCATCCGAATACTCCAGCTGCGATGTGATAAAAGTCTTCGGTAATAAGGAGTAAAATTCTTTTCAACATATTCTCGAATATAACGCGATGTTTCAACGTCCCGAACAAAACTACCATATTCAGCTAGTGCCTCTTCCACACCATGAAACACTAATGAATCTTCTAAGTTATATTCCTTAGGAAATTCACTTTGTTGAATATAACGATTTAATTTGCTAAGGAGATCTCTTTTTACGGTTTGTTGTTTTGTTTCCTGCTTATTTCGATAATATTTCCAAACAATTAAAAAGAGAAATAATGAAATTAACATAATAAAAAAGAGAATAATAAATTGGGTTACAATAACAAGCATACTTAACAGCTAAACCTCTTTTCTATAAGCACAGCTCTATTACCACTGTTTATATTTTAACATGTACACTTTGTTATGTATTTATGGTTATTTATTGAATTTAGTGCTATTAACATAAAAAACAAATACCGAGGTTTCCCTCGGTATTTGTTTATGCAGCATCATCATAGTTTTCATCAACTTTAATGTTCTTTTTCATTTGTTTTTTTGCAGTTCTTGCAAAGAGAAAGATCACAAGCCCTGTTCCTATCGCTGCTGCTGTATAGGAAGCAGGAAGTGGTAAATTAAAACCTATTTGTGCATTTGCTATATAGGTAAAAGTTGCCATAGTCATAAATACAGCTGGAATCGAAGCAATCCAATGCGGCTTATTTTTTAGCAGCAAGTACATTGCCCCAACCCACAATGCAATCATCGCCGTCGATTGATTTGCCCATGAAAAATATCTCCATAATAGTGAAAAATCAATTTTAGTAAGAGCAAAGGATAGAACAAACAACGGAACTGCAATCCATAAACGATTTATTACTTTTTTCTGAGCAATATTAAAATAATCAGCTATAATCATACGAGCACTTCTAAATGATGTATCACCTGATGTAATCGGAAGAATAATCACACCAATGACAGCTAATGTACCACCAAATGCGCCAAGCATACGAATCGATACTTCACTAACTACAGCTGCTGGTCCGCCTGCTGCAAGAATTTCATTTAACTCATTACCGCTGAATAAGCTCATAGCTGCAGCTGCCCAAATCATGGCGATAATAGCTTCTGCAATCATCATACCGTAAAAAATTTGACGACCTTGCTTTTCGGTTTGTGTTGTACGTGAAATAATTGGTGATTGTGTAGCATGAAAACCAGACAGTGCCCCACAAGAAATAGTTAAAAACAACAAAGGGAAAATCGGTAAGTGATCTGGATGCATATTTGTAAACGATAATTCAGGAATTGGTGCCCCTGTTACTATAAGCCCTCCCCCAATTCCAATTGCACTAAGTACAAGAAGCGCTCCAAAAATTGGATAGATGCGTCCAATAATTTTATCAATTGGCATTAAGGTAGCAATCACATAATAAATAAAAATAGCACTAACAATTATTCCTAATGACAGCCAATTTGATGTTAAATTATGAATAAGAGCAGCTGGTGCACTTACAAATACTGTACCAACTAATAACAACAGCAAAACAGCAAAAGCGTTTACAATGTGCTTCATACTTTTACCTAAAAACTTCCCTGCAAGCTCTGGAAGGTGAGCACCTCTATTTCGAATTGAAATCATGCCTGTTAAATAATCGTGAACAGCCCCTGCAAAAATTGCTCCTAATACAATCCATAAAAATGCTACCGGACCATATAACGCGCCTAAAATAGGACCAAAGATAGGACCAACCCCAGCAATGTTTAGAAGCTGAATCAATGAATTTCTTTTTGAGCCCATTGGTAAATAATCGACCCCATCATTCATAACTAAAGCAGGAGTTTTCCGACTTTCACTTGCTCCAAATACTTTTTCAATGAACTTACCATACGTAAAATACCCAATGATTAAAATGACAATTGACACTAAAAAAGTTATCATCTATTTTCCTCCCTTTTTTGTATCCGCTTTCAATATAAACTTATTGTAAAAGATAGAAGGCAATTTGTGATAAAAATGTGTCTAACATGTCATAATAGAATCTTTACATGTATGATTTGATATCTATAATGCATGAATTAAAGTTCAAGATGTTCTCTTAATGCTTTTACATAATTTCTACTTACAGGTATCTCTTCTGTGCTTCCGAATAACTTTATTTGATAAGCGCCATTAAACCACGGTATTAATTCTTTTACTGAATTTAAATTAACAAAATAGCTTTTATGGGTGCGAAAGAATGAAAAAGAAACAAGCTTTTGTTCGAGCTCTTTTAAACTAGTTTTCATTCGATAGCTTTTATCCTTTGTACAAACAATTGTCTCACGTTCTTCGCGATAAAAATAAATAATTTCCTCTGGGATAAGGTACACTATTTTGCCTTCATCTTCTACTGCTAATTTTCCTATCGTTGGTTCTTTAAAAGTTGGCGTTAATGTCTTTTTTGTTAACTCCTGATGAATTCGTTCCATTGTATCTTCCAATTGTTCTTCATCAAACGGTTTTAATAAATAATCTAGCGCCTGATAACGAAAGGCTTTGGCAGCATAATCTGGATACGCTGTAGCAAAAATGACAAGTGGAGGTTTTTTTATTTTTTGGATGGCACTTACAAGTTCAAGGCCTGACATGTCACCCATTTCAATATCAACAAAAATAACATCAGGCTCTTCCGTTATTATTTTTTCTAAGCCCTTTTCTCCTGAGTCTGCTTCTGCTGCAATATGAATATCCTTATATCTTTTTAAGAGGTGGATAAGTTCATCTCTGCTTAACGCCTCATCATCGATCACAACAATTCGAATATGCTTCCCCATCGTATTTAATCTCCTTGTATTATATGAATTTAGATGTTGGCACAAATCACGCTTATACTTTTCAAATTTTAAATGATATGGATGCTCCTTTACCTTGTTCGCTTTTAATGATCAATCTTCCTTTTTCGCCAAGCATCATTATTAAACGGCGATTCACATTGTATAGTCCAATACCAGTGCCTGTTGTGGAGGAAAGTTGTTCATTAAGAAGTTTATTTAATCGCAGCGCAGGTATTCCCACACCATTATCTTCTACTTTAACAAGCACGTGTTCATCATTATTTTTAACTGTAATAATAATACTACTTCCTTGTTTCATTCCTTTCAGTCCATGTTTAACTGCATTTTCCACTAATGGCTGCAGTGTTAATGGCGGCAGTTGAGAGGCTAATGCTTCTTGATCTATGTGATAATATACGTTTAATTTATCAGAAAATCGCGCTTGTTCAATTGCTAAATAAGCTTTTACATGCCGCAATTCTTCTTCTAATGAGATCCACATTTTAGTAGTACCAGACAAATTTTGGCGAAAGTATTGAGAAAGAGAAATTAATAACTTTCTAGCTTTTAGAGGGTCTGTCCGAATAAGCGATACAATTGTATTTAAAGCATTAAATAAAAAGTGCGGGCTTACTTGGGCTTGCAGTGCTTTAATCTCTGCCTGCTGTGCCAGTGCCCGGTGTCGATCAGCTTCTGCAAGTTCAAGCTGTTGACTCAGCAAGGAAGAAAGTCCTTTTATTAACTCAATAACCACATGTGTAATATCTTTATGAGAATGAAAGTAAAACTTCAACGTTCCTACCACATTATCCTTTTGTTTTAATGGAGCAATAATCGCTGCTTTTAAAGGACAATTTTTTTCTACACATTGTATTTTGTCTGAGCTTGCTATAAGTAGCTGTCCCGTCATTAATACTTCTTTTGTAGCAGAGGTTTGGATTTCTATATTCTTATGGTGGTGGTCAGAAGCCCTGCCTTTATGAGCTAAAATATGGGTCTCATTTGTAATTGATACGGCTATTGCTTGTACTTCTTTTAATAAAATATCACATGTAGCTGATGCAGTTTTCTCATTTAATCCTCTTCTTAAATGTTTGGAAGTTAATTCAGCAAGCCGCAATGCTTTTTGTGCTTGCAGTGCCCCCATCTTTTCTTCCTCACTTATTACATTGCGAATAATTAAAATAAAAAGTGCTGCCCCTATGCCATTGGCTATAATCATCGGCATCCCAATCTTTTCAACAAGAAAAACAGCTTGTTGAAAAGGCTGTGCAGTAAATAAAATAATTAACATCTGTAACGCTTCAGCTAGAGCACCAACAATAAAGGATGTTGAAAGCACTGTTAAACGATTTTGTAATTTATGATGAAAAAAACCAGAAAGGAGGCCAGCTGCGATGGCAGATATCCCACATGAAAACGCTGTAAATCCGCCTAATAAATAGCGATGAAATCCTGCAATAATTCCCGCTCCAAGTCCAACCTTCCAGCCCCCTAATAACCCTGCCACGACGATACCGATTACCCGAGAATTAGCAATCGCTTCACTATGTTCAAGAGAGAACATCCATTTTGTATAGGTAAGCGTTTCTGTATTAAGTGTAAGTCCTGTATAGGTCCCGATAATACCAAAACAGCCAAACATAATAATAACCCTCGTCTTCTGCAAACGAGTAATCTCGCTACCAGCAACCATGCTCCGAAAAAAGCGAAAGCGTGTCATAATAAAAGCTACCGTTACAATAATTGCCAACCTCTCAAACATCGAAAAAAGCAGGTCCCACATCACTCTTCCTCCTTTCAAACATGCTTCAAACAATGATCATCTCTACTCCAGCAAACAGATAAAACGCGCTCTAAATAATAGAGCGCATTAACATATACCTATTATAATGTTCGTCGATTTGTCCCACCAATATAAACTGGCATTGTATAATGGCGGATTCGTTCCATAATACGCTTTGCCTTTAACTGCTCCACTCCGCCCTTTTGTGAATAGGCTAAATGGTTTTCAAGTTCATCATAATCATAATTTGATGAATATAGTGTCACTAGATTTTCCATCATGCGGTATTGTAGAATCCCGCCCAAAATATCATCCCTCACCCAACTTGACATATTTTCAGCACCAATATCATCTAAAATTAAAAGAGGAACTTTTTTAATATAGTCTAATTTTTGATCAATCGACTGATCACTAATCGAACTTTTCATTTCCCTAAAAAAATCTGGTGTATAAACAATCATGGATTGAACTTGTTTTTGTTTTGCTAATTCGTTTGCAATCGCACACATCATATAAGTTTTACCTACACCGAAATCTCCGTAGAAGTATAAACCTTGCTTTGTTTCACCAGGCACAAACTGCTCAACAAAATTTTCTGCCAATCGAATTGCTTCAAAACGATCTTTATCTATTTCAATGTTTTCAAATCGGGCGTTCAATACTTCTTTTGGAATATACATGCTTTGAAATAACGTTCTTTGTTTCTTTTTTTCCTCGTCTTGTGTTTTTAATGAACAGCGCTCATATCTTAAATCAATGGACTGTTGATTTAAAAACAGATGTGGTTGAAATCCCTGCATCATATTTGGACACTTCTCTAGCCCAGGACAGTGATCACAATTTCTCCACTGCTCAGTAAACTCATATAATTTCGACATCCCGCGATTTGTTATATTTTCTTGAATATCGTGGTTACTATAAAAAGATTGGACACGCTCGTCTTTGAGCACCTTTTCTTTTAATTGCTGAAAGTGCTGCTGAAATTTCTTTCCCCCAGTAATAGCTTTTAACGATTGATCAATACGCTCCACATGTTTCCCCCCTTAATTATGACTTGTTTTGTTTATATTTTTTTAGTCGTTCTTCCAACTGTCGTTTTTGTTCTTCAAAGTCGTCCTCTTCTTTTGGAGAAGCCAATTTTTCAGTTTTCTTTTCTGTCATCCATTTTGGAAGCTGTTCTCTTCGTTCATTGCGTTTCGGATAAACCTTTTCTTTAGACTGCTGCTTTTTACTAACCCAATCTTGATATTTTTTATGTTCTGCCTTTGCAAGAATCATTGCATCACGAACCGTTTTCACTTTCTTCCGAGCCCAATGTGCGGCTATTTTCTCTACATAGGACTTAATTAATTTCATATCGTTTGTTCTCATCACATACTCAATCAATACATTTACAACACCAGGCTGCAGGTGTTGATCAAACATCAAACTTTCTACAAGCTTTATGTCACTTGGAGCAGGTTTTGCTCCTCCCCCGATACGCTCCAGCTGTTCAAATGGTGTCATTGCTTCAAATAAAGCAATTGCTTTTTCTTCTTCTGTTTCAGGATTTTTATTTTGAAATTCTTGATAAATTGGCGGTTGTGTGCGGTGACTTAATGATGGCAATCTATGATCATGTTCAAATACATACCAATCCTGCACAGCTTTGCGAAGTGTTTCAACTTCAAGCGCTTCACGATTAATAAAGGCAGATTCTACAATTTCTTTCATTTGAATAGGTTCAATTTTATAAACATATGCAAGCTTTATAATGGCACCCTTTAGTTCTGAGGTAATTGATTCTTTTGGAACAATAAAGGTTGACAATCCCTGTAAAAACAAGTCAAAATCAAATACTTCCTCTACAAATAACGGACCACGCGGTGATGTCTCTCCAATATATTCTTCTGTGTCTTCTACATCCATTGCCTGATGAATTTCTGAAGAACTCATTGTCATCAATTCTGAAGGATGAAGCGATATAAAGACATCATTAAAAGAAGCTGTCACATCATCATATATTTCCTCATCAACTGCAGGACGGATAAACCTCTGCTTTACTTGATGAAATTTATGGCTTCCCAGCCGGTTATATAAGTATACATTTAATGCCCCATCATTATAAAATTGCTCTGGTGTAAACGGTGCTTCAAGTTCATAAACATACAGTTTAGCATCCTGTTCTTTTTTGACATAAGTTTTCAATAACCCAACTGCCTCTAATTTCTTCCTTGCTTCTAAAAGCTGCTGTAAATTAAGCTGGGTTAAATTCATTAAACTCCGATGTGTTGACATCTCTGACCAACTCTTCGCATCATCTAATTCGCTCCAAAACGTCATGTACAAACTGTACGCCAATGCCCCAATCAACGGTTGGTAAAGAGATGTAATAACTTGACGATAATAGTCATGCAGAATACCTCTTGACCGCACTTGAAAACGATCAACAGGCAGCAGTTCTTTCCAATGTGTACTCATTGTTTCTCACCTATTTGCTTAGTATAGACGCTGTAAATTCAATTTAACTTGCAGACACCGTATTAACATACTGAGATGCTATGTCCAATCTTACATAGTTTAACCATCTTCATTATACTTTTTCCTTCATATGAATGAAACATGTTAAAACGTACAAAAAAAGAGCTTTAAGCCTTTTTCGTCTTAAGCTCTAATTGGAGGCTGTTATCATTCAGCCTTATTTGCACGTTTAATTAATTCTTTTAATTCTTGTATAAAAACATTAATGTCTTTAAACTGCCTGTAAACAGATGCAAACCTTACGTAAGCAACATCATCTACTAACGCTAATTGGTCCATAACGATTTCCCCGACATCTTCGCTGCTTACTTCAGAATTCCCACGATTGCGCAATTCTTTTTCAATATCTGTTACAATTTTTTCAAGTGTTTCAAGGGGAACAGGCCTTTTTTCACAGGCTTTAATAAGCCCTCTCAAAATTTTATCACGACTAAACTCTTCACGAGTCCCCTCTTTTTTTACGACGATGAGCGGAGTTTCATCAACAGTTTCAAAGGTTGTAAATCGATAGTTACATGATTCGCATTCTCTTCTACGTCGAATTGAACGTCCCTCATGAACAGGCCGTGAATCTAAAACTTTCGTACCGTTATATTGACAATTTGGACACCGCATTCCACCATCTCCACTCATTAAGCCATTCTAATTTATAACTAAAATCAAATTTTCATGTTCTTCTCTATCTTGAGTTAACTAAAGGCAGAGCTTTTTCCAACTTCTCATACATTCCCTCAATAACTTTACTGCTGTATTGAAAATCTGTAGGAAGTTTTGTTTCAGTTGAAACAGAAAAATCAATCGCTGTGCGAAAAGGCTGTACCGTAATGACTGTCATAACCATTAAAGCCTTTTTAGGACTCTTAATCTGAACACTAATCTCTCCACGCTCTTCATAGACAGATAAAATTTCAAAATTATTATTTTGTTTTACAATATTTAAGCACTCTTGAAGAGCTTTCTCTTTTGAAGTTTTAAAATAACGTGTTTTTAAAGTTTCATTTCCATGCTGTTCACTTGTTTCAGAATGACTGCTAAAAATAGTTTGGAATTTCTCTTTAAAAGACAATGTCTGCACCTACCTATTTTTCTATAGAATAGCAATAAATAGCTTAAAATTCAATGTATAATCTTTATTGTTGAATTAAGTTTCAAAAATTTATGCAAATAAAAAAGAGGTGCACTCTTTCAGCACCTCTTGTAACAATCTGTCCTTATAAAACAGAGACTTTTGATTTTTCTACTTTAACGGGCCCCATTCCTCGAGGAAACTCAAGATTTTCACGGACCTTTGCTCCAAGTGATTCTGCAATATAATCTGCCGCAACATTTGGATCAATACGATCTCCACAAGTATAAACATCAATACTTGCATAACCATGCTCTGGAAAACTGTGAATTGTTAAATGTGATTCAGAAATAATTACAACGCCGCTTACACCATGGGGAGCAAACTTATGAAATGCTACTTCACGAACTTCAGCTCCTGCTTTTAATGCAGCCTCTACAAAAATCTTTTCAATTTGTTTCATATCATTCAATGTATCAGTATTACAATCCCATAACTCTGCAATTACATGGCGTCCCATTGTATCCATAGCAAAGTCCCCCTTTTAAAAATATTCATGCCTTCTTCAGCATGCGGAGTTGAACAGCTACCACGGGGGAAAGTTAGTCCAAAGAGGTCCTAACCCTTTAAGTAGTATCCAATCCTTAAGTGCTATATTGAAGTTCACGAAACATAGTATACTTTGTTTAAATACGATTTGCAATAACTTTTTTCGAATTTTGTTACCAAAAAGAATACTTGTCAAGGGGAGTTCTATAAATACAATGTTAAGCTTACCGTTATAACGCCATTTTATACAATTTAAAGGATATGCTTACCGCTGAAAGGTGATCACTTTGCCTTTTAAGTACACGTTTTCCTTTATAACACGCCTACCTTTTCATGCTTTCGCAATTGTTTCGCTACATAATTCATTAAATCGACAACACGGCAGGAATAACCCCATTCATTGTCATACCATGCAAGTACCTTTACTTTCGTATCTCCAATAACCATTGTTGATAAACTGTCTACAATCGAAGAATTTTCATTTCCATTAAAATCAATTGAAACAAGCGGTTCTTTACAATACCCTAAAATCCCTTTTAAAGAATCATCTGCTGCTTCTTTTAATGCTTCATTAATTTCCTCTATCGTTACTTTTCTCTTTACATCAACAACAAGGTCAACTAAAGAAACATTTGGAGTAGGAACTCTTAACGCCATACCATGAAGCTTTCCTTTTAGCTCTGGCATTACTTTCGCAATCGCTTTCGCAGCTCCTGTTGAAGTTGGAATAATTGATTGTCCGCATGCCCGGGCACGGCGTAAATCTTTGTGTGGATTATCAATATTTTTTTGGTCATTTGTATAGGCATGAACAGTTGTCATCATCCCTGATTCAATACCAAACTTTTCATGCAGCACTTTTGCAACAGGTGCTAAACAGTTTGTTGTACATGAAGCATTGGAGATAACATGATGCGCTTCATGTTTGTAATCCTTTTCATTCACACCCATTACAATTGTAATGTCTTCATCTTTCCCAGGTGCAGTAATCAGAACCTTTTTAGCTCCTGCTTCTAAGTGATAACCTGCTGTTTCCTTTGTTTTAAATTTACCAGTGGCTTCAATTACAATATCTACTTTAAGCTCCTTCCACGGAAGAGCTTTTGGATCGCGATTATTTAATAACTTTATCTTTTTACCATTTATTATTAATGCATCCTCCTCAGCACCAACCTCCCCTTTAAAAGTTCCATGGATGCTGTCATATTTAATTAAATGTGCTAACGTTTGAGAAGGATAACTCGCATTTATTGCAATAATGTCTATATTTTCTTGCTCTATTGCTTTACGAAAAACCATACGACCAATACGGCCAAAACCGTTAATTGCTACCCTTATGTTCATTAGGATACCCCTTTCGATATATATGTTATACTTTTTTATGATTAGTATAACATATAAATATGAATTGAAAAGATATAATTGCACAAAAAAATAAAAATATCCTAAATTAGGCTTATTCAATTGATTTTTTTCACAATTAAACATACACAAACTAAAAAAGACCTATAACTAGGTCTTTTCATTAATTGGGATATTCCACGCTCTTAAAATATTTACAAGCTGTTCTTTTGTTTTACTTAATGAGCCGTTATTATCAATAACACCATCAGCGAGCAGCACTTTATCTTTTAACGGCATTTGTGAAGAAATCCTTCTTTCAGCATCCTCTTTTCCAGCATGATCCCTCATTATAAGCCGTTCTAACTGCTTCTTTTCATCAACATATATGAGTAAAGTTTTTTCAACCATATGTGTTAATTTACTCTCAAACAACAGTGGAATATCGAGTACAATATGATGATATCCTTGTTGTAAGTATGTATCTTTTTGTTCAATCATTTTTTTTCGAACAGCTGGATGAACAATATTATTTAATACTTCACGTTCTTTAGGATCAGAAAAGATAAGAGTGCCTAATTGTTTTCGATTCAAATTACCATGAGAATCAAGAATTTCCGTTCCAAAGTATTTGACGATCTCTTTGTATGCAGGTTCTCCTTGTTCAACGACCTGCCTGGCAATTTTATCAGCGTCTACAACCGGCAAACCAAGTTTGGTAAGTATAATTGAAACTGTACTTTTTCCACTTGCAATCCCGCCTGTTAATCCTATAATCATCTCGTTCCCCGCTTTCTGCTTAATATGGAAAGGTGCCCGCAGCAGTACGAGCACATTACATTTTCCATATCCCTAATAAAATTAATAAAAAACCTGGAATAAAAGACATTTTTTCCACCCATTTAATATGGGAGAAAAGATAGCCGCTTTTCATTCCAAACAATACAAATATAGAGCTCATGCAGGCAACGACAAATGCTGTAGGCAAAGCCGAAAAGCCAACCAACGCCGCACCTATTCCAGCCCCAAATGCATCCAAAGAAAGTGCTGCTCCTAAAAGAATCGCTTCTATTCCAGTAATTGTTCCGGAATCATCCATATCGGCAGTTGTTGGTTTTTCTAAAATTTGAATAACAACACCAAGTGATTTAATTTCAAAATTTAAAAGCAAGTTCTCTCCTTGTTTCACTTTTTCCTCATGCTTTGGCCGCAGCACTTGATAAAGCACCCAAACACCAATAAGTATGAGGACAAAACCACCAATTCTCTCGGCAAGGTGAGGAGAAACCCAATACGCAATCACCGTGCCTATTCCCATTGAAATAAGCAATGTTACTGCAGAGCAGCAAGCAATTATGAGGATTGATCGCAATGGGATTTTCATTTTTCGTAATCCATACGTAAAACCTACACCAAAACTGTCTAAACTAACTGCAATTGCTAATAGAAGTACCGAAAGCCACTGCATCTTATGTTCTCCTTCCATTCACTGTTACCTACGATAGTATATGGAAGGAGCCTATCCAACGTACTAGACTTCTATATTTTTTGACAATTTGGACAGAAGTGTGTGCCTCGTCCTCCTACAACTGACTTCTCAATCATTGTCCTGCACTTTTTACAAGCCTCTCCTTTTCTTCCGTATACGAACAGCTGCTGTTGAAACATCCCAATTTGACCTTGACTGTTAACGTAAGAACGAATTGTACTGCCTCCTTGTTCAACTGCTTCAGACAATGTCTTAATAATTTCTTGATGAAGTTTTGCTGCTTCTTCAGCCCCTATATCTTTGGCAAGACGCTCCGGATGTATATTCGCGCGATACAACGCTTCATCTACATAAATATTTCCTAAACCAACAACCGTAGTTTGGTCAAGTAAAGCAACTTTTACTTTTCGTGTTGTCCTTGACAAGGCTTCATTTAAAACATCTAACGTAAATTCTTCTGAAAAAGGTTCATATCCGAGCTGACTTAAAGGCAGCCTTGTTTCTTCCGTACCTTTTTCAAACAGATGCATTGTACCAAACTTTCGAACATCACGATATCGCAGTTCTGTTCCATCTTCAAAAACAAAAAAAACGTGTGTATGCTTATCTGCAGGCTCCTCTTGCTGATACAGCCCGTATTTCCCCTCCATACGCAGATGCGAAACAAGCACATAATCATCTAATAGAAATTTAAGAAATTTCCCTCTTCGTTCCATGTTATGAATGGTTTGACCGATGCATTTTACTTTAAACTCTTCCACATCATCTGGGTGTTTAATAATTTTAGGCCACATTACTTTGACATCTTTAATTTTCTTTCCAATTACAAGCTGCTGAAGAGTACGTTTGACTGTTTCTACTTCAGGTAGTTCAGGCATGTTATTCTTCTCCTTTTATGTTAAACATTAATTATGGGGTAATAAATAACAAATGGAAACAACGTACACATTGCACGTTGTTTCTCTCATTATACTTTTTTATTTTGCATCATACCATGTAGAGCCATAAGAGTAGTCAACCCTTAACGGCACATCTAACGATAACGCACTTTCCATCACTTCCGGTACAATTTTCTTCAATACATCAACTTCACACTTAGGTACTTCAAAAATAAGCTCATCATGAACTTGAAGAAGCATTTTCGTTTCTAATCCCTCTGACTCAA
Source organism: Bacillus taeanensis (assembly GCF_003318295.1). Classification (GTDB taxonomy): domain Bacteria; phylum Bacillota; class Bacilli; order Bacillales; family UBA6769; genus Maribacillus; species Maribacillus taeanensis. The sequence continues at coordinate 358,174 of NZ_QOCW01000001.1, read as the reverse complement.
GACGCTTTGCCATCTCCACCATTGCCAGTTTTATAATATCAGCAGCTGTTCCTTGTATTGGTGTATTCATTGCTGTACGTTCAGCAAAGCTGCGCAGATTAAAATTACGACTGTTGATTTCCGGTAAATAGCGTCTTCGATTTAGCAGCGTGGTAACAAATCCGTCTCGTTTAGCCTGTTGTATAATGTCATCCATATAAGCTTTCACACCTGGAAAACTTTCTAAATAGCGCTCAATAAACGCTGCCGCTTCTTTTCTCGTGATTCCGAGACTTTGTGATAGTCCGTAATCACTAATACCGTATACAATCCCAAAGTTTACCGCTTTAGCATGACGGCGCATATCAGCTGTTACTTCCTCTTCTTTTGCGCCAAATACATCCATTGCCGTCTTCGTATGAATATCCATCCCTTCATTAAAAGCATCGATTAATTTCTCATCTTTTGCAATATGGGCGAGGACTCTTAACTCAATTTGTGAATAGTCAGCAGCGAAAATAACCCAGTCATCTTGAGCAGGGATAAAAGCTTGACGAATTTTTCTTCCTTCCTCCAAACGAATAGGAATGTTTTGCAAATTAGGATCAGTAGAGCTTAACCGACCTGTTTGTGTAATTGCTTGGTTAAAGCGCGTATGAATTTTATTGCTTTCTTTGTTAACAACTTTTAATAACCCTTCAATATAAGTAGAGTAAAGCTTTCCTAATTGACGATAATCAAGGATCTTAGGAATAATCTCGTGTTTATCGGCTAACTTTTCTAACACATCAGCAGAAGTGGAATAACCTGTTTTCGTCTTTTTAACAACTGGAAGCTGGAGCTTTTCAAATAAAATTTCTCCAAGCTGCTTTGGTGAATTCACATTAAATTCTACACCTGCAAGTTCGTGAATTTCTTTTCCTAATCTTTGCAGCTTTTCATCAACCTCTTTACCCATATTTTCAAGTCGGTTGACGTCTACTTCTACTCCTTGTCTTTCCATTTTCCCTAATACAACAGAAAGAGGCATCTCAAGCTCTGAAAACAATTCATATTGGCTGTTTTCTTTTAATTCTTCTGACACCTGCTCATATAAACGAAAAAGTGCATCAGCTTTACGAATAAGGTGTTCACTTAGGACATCCTCTTCAGGAATTTTTCGCTTTGCTCCTTTACCGTATACTACTTCGTCATGCTGCACATTTGCATAGCCTCTTCGGTTTGCGATATCTGCTACATCATGACTTGATTCAGCTGGATTTAGCAAATAAGAAGCAATTAATAAATCAAAATTAACGCCTTCAAGATCGACTTCATGCCACCCTAATGAAACAATCGCACGTTTTGCATCAAACGTTAGCTTTTCTTGCCCTGGATCTTTTGCCCATTGTTTAAAGTAATCTGATGTTAATGCTTTTTCTGTTGATAAATAAAATCGACCTTTTTCATTAACAAACCCAATCCCTTGAATAGGAGCATTATGATAATTTTCATCATTTACTTCTACTACGAGTGCTGTCGGAGAAACAAACATCTCTGGTGTAATTTCTTCAACAATTTCATAGTTCATTTCTTCATCCAACATTTCCTGTTCTTCTAGTGAATCATCACTAAATTTTCCAAGCAATGACTTAAATTCAAGCTCTTTAAACAGATCACTAATTTTTTGTTTATTATACTCACTTAATTGAAGATCGCTAATCGAAATTTCTACTGGTGTTTCTCTTAAAATTGTAACAAGTTCTTTGCTCATTAAAGCTTGATCACGATTTTCCTCAAGTCTTTCTTTCATTTTCTTTCCAGAAATTTGATCAATTGATTCTAAAACTTTATCGACTGTTCCGAATTCATGCAGCAGTTTTAAAGCTGTTTTTTCTCCTACTCCAGGCACACCGGGAATGTTATCAGATTTATCACCCATAAGGGCCTTCATGTCAATAATTTGATCAGGGGAAAGCCCATACTTTTCATGAAGTGCTTCGATGTTATATGTATCAACATCTGTAATCCCTTTTTTCGTAACGGCAACCGTTACATGATCACTGACAAGCTGAAGCAAATCTTTATCACCTGAAAATACCTTCACTTCCCAATCTTCTTCTTCTGCCTTTTTAGACAGAGTACCGATAATATCATCTGCTTCATATTGGTCAAGCTCATACCGAGGAATATTAAATGCGTCTAATAATTCACGAATAAATGGAAACTGCTCTGAGAGTTCAGAAGGTGTTTTTTGTCTGCCGCCTTTATATTCTTGATAGTTTTTATGACGAAACGTTGTTTTCCCAGCATCAAACGCAACAAGCATGTGTGTTGGCTTTTCCTCTTCTAATACTTTTAAAAGCATTGTTGTAAATCCGTACACAGCATTTGTATAAATCCCTTTATTCGTACTGAGTAATGGAAGTGCGAAAAAAGCGCGATAAGCAATACTATTTCCATCTATTAATACTAATTTATTTTTCAATGAAGAAGCCTCCCTATTCCATTATGTAAAAAATACCGCTGCATCCTTTTCTATTTTATCATGACGATAAACAGAATGAAAAATACAGCGGTAGAAGTTTACTTACTGTGTATCACCTAATAATAATTTTGCATATGGAGAGTTTGCTGGAATCATAATTACTGTTTCACCATTAATTGTTTTTTTATACGATTCAAGCGTGCGATAAAGTTCATAAAAAGCAGGATCTTGACTAAACGCTTCATTGTAAATTTTTGCAGCTTCTGATTCACCTGCTGCAATAATTTCCTCAGCATCCGCATTCGCTGTAGCTAAGATTGTTGTTACATTTTTATCTGCTTCGGCTTTCATTCGATTTGATGCAGCATCACCTTGCGATAAATATTCCTGTGCTTTTGATTCACGCTCTGAAATCATTCGTTTAAAAACAGATTGTTCATTCGCATCTGGTAAATCAGTTCGCTTCATACGAACATCTGTTAAAGCAATGCCGTACCCGTCCCGTTCAAGAAGTTCATTCACGCGATCACGAACACGATCATTTAAACTTCCTCTTGATGATTTTTCATCATTAATAATTTCATCATAATTTAATTGCCCAAGCTCTGTCCGAATAACAGAGAAAATAAATTCTCCCATCTTTGCTTCTGCATTCTCAATGGATCTTGCATTTTTGATCATTTGTTGAGGGTTTGCAACATACCAAACAGCATAATTATCGACGATCATTCTTTTTTTATCTTTAGTTGTTATTTCTTCAGGGGTTACGTCATAAAGCATCTGGTATTTTGGAAGTGTTGTCATCGATTGAACAAACGGAATTTTAAAGTAAATACCAGGTTGGTTTTCAATGCGTACAACTTCTCCAAACTGACGAATAACTTTGTATTCTCCTTCTTTCACAATAAAAACACTGCTTAATAATGCGCCAATCACAAGTAAAAGAAGGAGAAAAAACATTCCTGACTTAAACCACGTTCTCCAGTTTCCACCTTTTAAACGCTTCTGCATATCGATTACACTGCTGCTGTTATTACTCATTGCCCCGCACTCCCTTCCTGTTGTTTTTGTTGTTTTAGTGTTTCAATCGGCAAATATTTCACAGTACTTCCATCTTCTTCTGTAATATAGATTTTGGCATTTGGAAGCACTTGATCTAATGTTTCAAGCACTAAACGTTCTCGCGTCACATCTGGGTGTTTTTTATACTCATTAAACAAGGCATTAAATTTTGCTGTATCCCCACGCGCGTTTTCAATTCTTTTTGCTTTTTCTGCTTCTGCTTTTGAAATAATGGCATCTTTTTGGCCTTCTACTTCATTTTCTTTTTGGTTTGCATATTTTTCTGCTTCATAGATTTTTGTATTCATTTCTTCACGTGCATCAACAACATTTGTAAAAGCTTTTCTCACCTCTTGATTTGGAAGTTCTACATCCTGAAGCTTTACATCTAAAATCGATACACCAATTTCATAACGATTCATTAATTTCATTAATAATTCTCTTACATCTGCTTCAATTTGGGCTTTTCCAGATGTAAGGGCATCATCAATTTTCGAACTTCCAATAACACCTCTTAACGAAGCAGAAGTAGCATTATATAAAATTTGTTTTGGTTCATCCGAGTAGTATAAATACTTCTTTGGATCGGTAATACGCCATTGTACGACAAGGTCAACAAGCACAATATTCTCATCACCTGTTACCATTTTGGTCTCTTCTGGATAATCGACAACTTCTCCATTCTCCTCATCATAACCAAATGTCAAACTAAAGGTTTCTCGAGATAAAACTTCAACCGATTGAATTGGCCAAGGCAGCTTAAAGTGCAGGCCAGGCTCACTAATTCCTTCTTCTACTTTTCCAAAAGTCATAATTACTGCCTGTTCGGATTCATCGACAGTAAACCAACTTGTAATTAAAACAATACTTAATAAAATAATAGAAAAAATCGCACTAGTAATGACAACGATACGCTTTGTATTCATTGTGCTTCCCCCTTTTTTGCCTATTAGTAGTATTTACGCTTATCTAGGAAAAAGGTTTCATTTCCCATTGAAACAATCGTTAAATCTTACATATATATGTTTTTACGGCATAAAAAAGGACGAGAGAATGATTTCTCTCGTCTACACATGGATATGTTTATCCGTGATGAAGGGGTTCTCATTAAATATAACGGATAAATGTAAAGCTTGTTTAAAGATAATGTGTGTTTTTTGTAAAGATTGTTAAATTTTCCGTTTGTTAAAGATAATCGTAAACGTAGTGCCGTTCCCCAACTCACTTTCCACCGTTATTTTCCCTTCATGTGCCTCTACAATATGCTTCACAATTGCAAGTCCAAGTCCGGTTCCTCCAGAGTTTCGACTTCTTGCACGATCCACCCGGTAAAAACGTTCAAAAATACGCGGAATGTCTTCTTGCGGTATCCCAATTCCTGTGTCTGAAATTTTAAATATAACTGTATCCTCTGCTTCAGTTAAATCAATATGAATGCTTCTTCCCTTTAACGTATAAGTAATACTATTATTAATTAGATTAATAAAAACTTGCTTTAAACGGTACATATCTCCTAAGATGACAGGGTTTCCTGTCACATTAAACGTCACTGTAAGCTCTTTATTATCAGCTTTTTCTTTTAAGATTACTAATACATCCTCAATATTCTGTTTTAAATCGACTACATCCCAATTCAAGACAATTCCCTTTTGCTCTATTTTAGATAAGTCCAATAAATCTTGAATTAAACGTTGAAGCCGTTCACTTTCTTCCAACATAATCATTAAAAATTGTTTTCTTAATGTTTCATCTTCCATTGCACCATCGAGTAACGTCTCGGCAAAGCCTTTTAAAGAAGTAACAGGTGTGCGTAATTCATGAGAGACATTTGCAACAAAATCTTTTCGCATTTGCTCTAAATTTTTCAATTCTGTAATATCATGAAAAACAAGCACAACCCCTTTAAGTCGTCCCTCATTATCAATAATTGGTGTACTGTTGATGTCAAAATGTTTCCGTTCAATGTTTACAGTAATTAAAATTTGTTTATGAACTTGCGCTTCTGTCATAAAAGTTTCTTCAATCACTTTAATAATTTCTTTTTGAGACAATACATGGTAATAAATCTTGTTCAGCCATTCACTTGTATTCACTTTAAACATCTCTTTATACGTACGGTTAACAAGATTAATATAACCTTTAGAGTCAATAAGAATAAGGGCGCTTCCCATGTTTTCAATAAGGGTAGATAAACGGTTCTGTTGAGCTTTATAAGAGTTTGTCATTTCCTGCAAGTTCCTTGCTAACACATTAATAGACTCACTCAATTGTCCTGTTTCATCTAATTGATCATCATATGTGCGTGCATTAAAATTACCATGTGCAAGCTCATTTGCAACACGCGTCACATCAGCAAGCGGCATTGTTAAACGATGCATAATACGCACACTCATAATAACAATAATGATAAAGCCAATTGATAAACATGTAAAAATAACAATCCTTAGCTTATAATAACTATTTTGTACCGTTTCTTTTGATAAACTAAACTGAAGAAAAGCTGGTTCCCCTTCCACTGTAAAAGGAATTGTATACTGCATATTATTAAGATGCTTCTCCAAAGTTTTTTGATTTGACAAACGTTCAAGCTCCCCTAATTCCACAGGAGCTTTTTGCTGCTTCCCTTCTTCATTAATCATTGTCTCATCATTCAAAAAAATACGGACCATTCCTACCTGATTGTTATTTAAAGTACGGACTAGAACCGGTAAATGCGACGTCGTCCATTCTTTTTCATGCAAAAGCGTCTCTACAAAAGCGGCTTCTCGTTTCAACTGCTCGATATAATCATTTACATATAAGCTTTTTAATAAATTTTCAAGAAGTAATGCTACACCAATAAATGTAATGACCATCACAATTAAAAGGGCATTTAACATTCGAAATCGAAATTTATTCATGTGGATGAGGTGCCTCTAATTTATAGCCTAAGCCACGAATTGTCTTAATGTAGCGCGGCTTTCTTGTATTCCTTTCCATCTTATCTCTTAAATGACTAACATGAACATCTACAATCCTTGTGCCACCCGAATAAGAATAGTCCCAAATCGCCCCAAGAAGCTGCTCACGAGTTAATACCCTGCCTCTATGCTTTGCTAAATAATGAAGCATTTCAAATTCTTTAGGTGTTAAGTCTAACATCCTCTCTTTAAAGAGCGCCTCAAAACGTTCTGGGAAAATTTCTAATTCACCAATAACAATTTTGTGAAATTCTTCTTTCGGTTCTATAGTTTGATTTGAAATCCGCCGTAAAATTGCTTTCACTTTTGCTACAACTTCACGCGGGCTAAACGGCTTAGTCATATAATCATCTGCCCCAATTTCAAGGCCAAGCACTTTATCAAATTCATCATCTTTTGCTGTAAGCATTAAAATCGGAGTAAGGATTTGCTTTTGACGAAGCAATTTGCATACTTCTAACCCATCTAACTTCGGCAGCATAAGATCAAGAACGATTAAGTTAGGATGATAGGTCTCCACTAAATAAACAGCTTCTTGACCATCTAACGCTGTAATAACGTCATAACCCGCTTTTTCTAAATTAAACTTTAATAAGGTGACAATAGATATTTCATCATCGACAACTAATACTTTTTGAGTCATCTTATTTCTCCCCCTAAAACATTTTACCCTTCATTACTAATTATCTTTTTCTAATTCTCATCATACTATTTTTTTTCATAATTCAAAAGCGGTGTGAACATTCTCTCTAAAAAGAGTGCCATATTCTAATATGGCACTCTTTTTAGAGAGAATTTAAAAGTTTTCAAAAGTACTCGATGTAATTGGTTTTGGAGGATAAGGAGGACTCACTTTTAACATCCCTTCAATTACCTTTTCTTGCCCTTCATCAAATGCATCTATTTTTATTTCAATAAGATGGGCTTCCTGCTGTTTGCCAACTACCTCAAATTGAAATAAAACAGTTCCATAGTGATAAACAGGTTTTAAAAAGGCTAATTCCTGCTTCATAATGGCACTTCCTGGTCCTGGTAAATACTTCGAAACAGCTGCATTAACAATACCAGTAAGCATTAAATGCGGAACAATTGGTTTTTTAAAAGGTGTCATTGAGGCATAGTCATGCTGAATAAACAACGGATTATTATCGTCTGATAACCCTAAATAGAGCAGAAGATCTTTATCCTCAATCTTCTCCGTAATTTCCAACTTCTCCCCTACAGTAATTTCTTCAATTTGACGCCCTAGCTTTCGTTTCTTACCTAAAACCATAACCTCGTCCTCCTCTTTTGGAAACATGGTATCGATTATAAGCTAAAAAGAGATTCGGAAATTTTCCAAACCTCTTCTTAGAAAAGCCTCAACTACGCTAATACGTTCATTACATTACGAACTGATTCAGCTGATTTATCAAGTGCTGCCTTTTCTTCTTCTGTTAAATCAAGCTCAATAATTTGTTCAAGGCCATTACCGCCTAGAATTGTTGGAACCCCTAAATAAATTCCATCATAACCATACTCACCTTCAAGGTAAGCAATTGCTGGAATAACACGGCGTTGATCTTTCAAAATAGCTTCTGTCATTTGTACTAATGAAGCAGCAGGTGCATAGTAAGCACTGCCGTTTCCTAGAAGATTCACAATCTCTCCACCGCCTGTACGCGTACGCTGAACAATTTCTTCAAGACGCTCAGGTTTAATCAATTTTTCAAGCGGAATACCACCAGCATAAGAGTAACGTACAAGCGGAACCATATCATCACCATGACCGCCTAATACAAAACCAGTTACATCTTTCACTGATAGGTTAAGCTCTTGTGCAACAAATGTACGGAAACGCGCTGTATCAAGGACTCCTGATTGTCCAATAACACGTTCTTTCGGGAAACCAGATTCTTTAAACACTGAATATGTCATTGCATCAACTGGATTTGTTAGCACAACAATAATTGCTTCAGGAGAATGTTTTACAAGCTCTTTTGTAATAGACTTCATAATCTTTGCATTTGTATTTACAAGGTCATCACGACTCATACCAGGTTTACGCGCAATACCGGCTGTAATAATGATTACATCCGAATTTGCTGTGTCTGCATAATCAGAGGTCCCAATAATATCAGCATCAAATCCTTGAACAGGACTTGCTTCAAGCATGTCTAACGCTTTTCCTTTTGTTGGGTTTTCTAAATTAGGAATATCAACCAGCACAACATCCCCAAGCTCTTTTTGCGCAAGCATTAAAGCCGTGGTTGCTCCTGTAAAACCTGCTCCGATTACTGAAACTCTTTTTCGTTTAATCGCCATGTTAATCACCCTCCATTTTAACTAATGGTTAGTTCATGTTTTTAATTAAGGCGTCCGCAAATTCAGAAGTTTTAACTTCTGTTGCACCATCCATTAGACGTGCAAAGTCATAAGTTACAACTTTACTTGCAATTGTTTTTTCAATTGAATCCATTACTAATTTTGCCGCTTCATGCCAACCAAGGTGCTCAAGCATAAGTACACCAGATAAAAGAACAGATGATGGATTTACTTTATCAAGTCCTGCATATTTTGGAGCTGTTCCGTGTGTTGCTTCAAAAATAGCATGTCCTGTTTCATAATTGATGTTTGCTCCAGGAGCAATTCCAATTCCGCCAACTTGTGCTGCAAGAGCATCAGAAATATAATCTCCGTTTAAATTCATTGTAGCCACAACATCAAATTCAGCTGGGCGAGTTAAAATTTGCTGTAAGAAAATATCTGCAATTGCGTCTTTTACAATAATTTTACCTGCTGCTTCTGCATCAGCTTGTGCTTTATTAGCTGCATCACGACCTTCACTCTCAACAATACGGTCATATTCAGCCCATGTAAATACTTTATCTCCAAATTCTTGCTCTGCTACTTCATAACCCCAGTTTTTAAAAGCACCTTCTGTAAACTTCATAATATTACCTTTATGAACTAATGTTACACTTTTACGATTTTCAGTAATTGCATACTGAATTGCTGCACGCGTTAAACGTTTTGTACCTTCTTCAGATACTGGTTTAATCCCAATTCCTGATGTTTCTGGGAAACGAATTTTATTAACACCTAGTTCATTTTTCAAGAAATCAATTAACTTTTTAACTTCATCAGAGCCTTTTTGATATTCTACACCTGCGTAAATATCTTCAGTATTTTCACGGAAGATTACCATATCTGTATCTTCAGGACGCTTTACTGGTGATGGTACTCCTGTAAAGTGACGAACTGGACGTACGCAAGCAAATAAATCAAGCTCTTGACGTAATGCTACGTTTAATGAGCGAATTCCGCCTCCGATTGGCGTTGTTAATGGCCCTTTAATTGCAATTATGTATTCGCGAATTGCTTCAAGTGTTTCATCTGGCAGCCATTCACCTGTTTGGTTGTATGCTTTCTCACCTGCTAATACTTCTTTCCATACAATGTCTTTCTCACCGTTATATGCTTTTTCTACTGATGCTTCTAAAACACGTGAAGCAGCTGCCCAAATATCCGGGCCAATTCCATCACCTTCAATAAATGGAATAATTGGATTGTTTGGTACTTGTAATTGTCCATTGCTAGTTACTGTAATTTTTTCACCGTTTGCCACTGCAAAAACCTCCTATGATGTAATAAATCTTTGTTTTAAATTTAGATTTAGCATCACACAGCAAGCCTATGTGATGCTGTTTTATTTTATCGTTCTTCGATTGGCACGTAAGTTTGATTTGTTTTACCTACATAATCCGCACGAGGACGAATTAAACGATTGTTGCTGTACTGCTCTAAAATATGTGCAAGCCATCCTGAAACGCGGCTAATTGCAAAGATTGGAGTAAAAATATCGTGTTTAATGCCTAAACTGTGATACACAGATGCCGAGAAAAAGTCAACATTTGGAAGAAGCCCTTTTTCGTTTTGAATCATTTGTTCAATTTTAACGGACATCTCATACCATTTAGATTCCCCTGTAATAGAAGTCAGCTGCCTAGACATTTCACGTAAATGTTTTGCACGAGGATCTCCATTTTTATATACACGATGGCCAAATCCCATAATTTTTTCTTTATTTGCAAATGCTTTTTGCAAATATGGTTTAATATTATCAACTTCACCAATTTCATGAAGCATTTTCATTACACGTTCATTTGCGCCACCATGCAGAGGTCCTTTTAAAGCGCCAATTGCAGCCGTAACACCCGAATAAATATCTGATAATGTGGCCACACATACTCGCCCTGTAAAAGTAGACGCGTTTAACTCATGATCTGCATGTAAAACCAGCGCTTTATTGAAAGCCTTTTCAGATATATTGTCTGGTTCTTTACCTGTTAACATATATAAGAAGTTTGCTGCAAAACTTAATTTCCCATGAGGATTAACAGGTTCTTTCCCATCACGGATACGCGTAAATGCTGCTACAATTGTTGGAATCTTCGCCTGTAAACGCACCGCTTTGCGGTAATTTGCTTCTTGATCAAGATTATCTGCTTCTTCATCAAAAAGCCCTAACGTAGAGACCGCAGTTCTTAGCGCAGCCATTGGATGAACTTTATCAACTGAATAAGACTTCATTTGCTCAATAATTTGCTTAGGAATTTCGGCATTTTCCGCTAAATCTTTCTTCAGTTCATCAAGCTCTGCTGCATTTGGAAGCTTTCCATACCAAAGTAAATAAATGACTTCTTCAAAGCTAGCATTATCTGCTAAATCATCAATATTATACCCTCTATATGTTAAGACATCGTCAACAATAGAGCTAATCCCTGAAGTCGTTGCTACTACTCCTTCTAAACCACGAGCTGTTGTCATGCCCATCTCTCCTTTTCTTTATTTTATCTGCTGATTTTTATTTTAATTGCTGCAACTAGAGAAATTTAAAAGTTTTAACTACGATGAGTTAAATAAAATATGTAATGCATACCGACTATTTAATTATAAACAATTCTCTGACTTTTTTGTAATAAAGTGATCGTATTTTATTTTTCCTCTATATTTTATGATAGCGGTTTTTGATCTATAAGTATATTACAAGAAAGTTATCATAGTTGATAAGTAAAACTTATTGTATTGCTGTTATCCTAACATTCTTTCCTACTGTTACCCCGTGAAAGAATTAAAATACGAAACAATTTTCATCGCTAAGTAAGCAATTCCTGCTCCAATTACCGGACCAACTGCAATTCCTTTAAAAACGGCAACAGCTAAGATTGTTCCAAAAACAAGTGCCGTTGTAATATGCGGGTCTTGCTGAAGCAGTTCAATTCCTCTTGAAGCAATCACAGCAACAAAAATCCCCGATCCTAAAGCAATCCAAGCATAAGAAGATTGTACGGCTTCTTTTAATTGAACAAACCCGATTTCACCGGCAGCAATTGGCACAAGCACAGCAATGGTAATAATAACAACGCCCCAATAAATTCCTTTTGCCTGCATATAAGGAAATACCTTTCCTCCTAGACCCATCCATTTAATCAACAAAAGGAACACTACCGCAATAATTAGTGGTTGATTCTTAGCAATCAAACCAATAAGAAGTAAAATAAGTAAAAATAATGTTGGTTGTGAAAACACAGTGCCATCCTTTCTAACTACATTCTCCCAAAAATATCGTATCATATCTCTTTTTAATTTGCTACATTTTCCCTTTAATTATGAACGATAGGACGAACTCGTCTTTATTTTATTTGGACATCTGTTAAAGTGAGCTTCAAAGCACCTTTTTGTAAGGGTTTTCTCTAAAAAGCGTTCATTGCTATCACTATTAAATAGGTGTAAAATATTACTAATATTATCCCTATAAGAAAGGTGAGTTTCTTTGAATTTAAACTACTTATATAGCGCATTGCGATTTCTTTTCATTATTGCGGCAATTGTTTTTGGGCTGCTTACACTTTATTATGTTTCCACAGTTACATACCCTTTTATTATCGCACTTGTTTTATCTTTTTTAATCAATCCAATTGTGAATTTTTTTGAAGCAAGAGGGAAAATGCCCCGAGCACTTGCCGTTTTACTAGCATTATTATTAATTATCGGAAGCATTGTTGGTTTATTAACATTTTTAATTACTGAAATAGTAGGAGGAATTGCTTACTTAGCAAATGTGCTTCCTGAACACGTGAATGAACTTGTTCAGTATTTAGAAGATTTTTTTGCTGCACAGATTATCCCTCTCTACAACCAATTGGCATCCATGTTTAACAATTTAGATCCTAGTCAAAAGTCAAGTGTCATCGAAAACATTCAATCGGTTGGTACAACTGTCACCTCTGTGTTCACCAATTTTGTCCAAAACATCGCGTCTGCTATTTCACGTTTTATTGTTAGTTTGCCAAATTTTGCAACAGTGATTATTTTTTCATTGCTGGCAACCTTCTTTATTAGTAAAGATTGGTATAAACTCGGCTCTACTTTCAGAAGACTCATTCCAAACAAAGCATTTGAAAGCGGCGGAAAAGTTTATAAAGACTTAAGAAAAGCCCTGTTTGGTTTTATTAAAGCACAGTTTACGCTTATTTCAATTACAGCCGTTATTGTACTTATTGGACTTTTATTTATGAGGGTGGAATATGCGATTACAATTGCACTACTCATTGGATTAGTCGATATTCTTCCTTATCTAGGTACAGGGGCTGTCTTTATTCCTTGGATTATTTATAGTTTGCTTACCGAGAATTTTTATCTTTCAATTGGTTTATCGATTTTGTACGGAGTTGTCATTATTCAACGACAAGTGATGGAACCGAAAGTCCTCTCATCAAATATTGGCCTCGATCCTCTTGCAACATTAATTGCGCTATTTGTAGGATTTAAGCTTTTTGGCTTTCTCGGTTTAATTATAGGACCTGTTCTTCTTGTTGTAATTAAAACACTTCATCAAGCAAATATTTTTCGTGAGGCATGGACTTTCATTATTGATAAAAAATAATGATAATTATACATAAAGGGTGGATTCCAAAAATGGAATCCACCCTTTTGTTTCTCTGTTTATCTTTTTATAATCGTAAACTGTCCATTTTGAATCATTCGGCTAATCAGCTTTCTTAAGCCAGCTTTTGCAATAGTACGCGTTGTCGGAACAAGCAAAAAGAAACCCGCTGCATCTGTAATAAATCCCGGAGTTAATAAAACAACTCCTCCTACAAGAATACATAAACCGTCCAGTATCACCTCATTAGGAATTTCTCCGTTTTGCACTTGAATTTGCGCAAGCTTTAGAGCTTGAGCGCCTTCCTTTTTTGCAAGCCACGCTCCAAGCACGCCAGTCATGATAATAAGGACGATTGTTGGCCATACACCAAGCGTCTTTCCTGAAAGCAGCAGCAATCCAATTTCCATAGCTGGAATGATAATAATAAAGGCTAATAACATACGAAACATGGCATAACCCCTTCACAAAAAATTCAGTTGGCTCTTCTCCATGCTGCCAACTAGTTACTTTCTCATAGTAAAAAAAGAGAAGGTTTCCCTTCTCTTTTTTTTACTCATTATAAAACACTAGCATGTCCGTCGTAAATATCACCTGTTGAAGAATCTACTGTTACTTCTTGGCCTTCTTTTAGTACATTTAATGCATCAGCTACACCAACTACAACAGGAATACCTAGGCTTAAGCCGACAACTGCTGCATGACTTGTTAAGCCGCCTTCTTCTGTAATAATAGCTGCCGCATTTTCAATTGCCGGAACCATGTCACGATCTGTTCCAATTGTTACAAGGATAGAGCCTTTTGTTACTTTTTGTAATGCTTCTTCAGCACTTTTTGCTACAACGACTTTACCAGATACAGATCTTTTACCGATTCCTTGTCCTTTGGCGATAACATCTCCAATAACATGAACCTTCATAAGGTTTGTTGTACCAGATTCTGCAACCGGTACACCTGCCGTAATAACAACAAGATCACCGCGTTTTACAACTCCAGTATTAATCGCTTCAGAAACAGCAATTTCAAGCATTTCGTCTGTTGTTGTTGCTGCTTTGCTTAGCTTCGGCGTCACACCCCAAACAAGTGCAAGCTGACGACGCACACTGTCAATAGGCGTTACCGCAACAATTGGTGCTTTTGGACGATATTTTGAAACCATACGAGCTGTATGACCGCTCTCAGTTGCAGTAATAACTGCTGCTGCATCTAAATCAAGAGCAGTGTGTGAAATCGATTGACTAATCGCGTTTGTAATTGTTGTTTCACTCACTTTTTGACGGTTTGATAAAATTTCACGGTAGTTTAATGCGGATTCAGAGCGTTTTGCAATGTTGTGCATTGTTTTTACTGCTTCTACCGGGTAAGTTCCTGCTGCTGTTTCACCTGAAAGCATAATCGCATCTGTACCATCAAAAATCGCATTTGCAACATCACTTGCTTCAGCACGTGTTGGACGGGGATTGCGCTGCATAGAATCAAGCATTTGTGTTGCTGTAATCACAGGTTTTCCTAATGCATTACATTTTTTAATTAACTCCTTTTGCACAAGAGGTACTTCTTCTGCAGGAATTTCAACGCCAAGATCGCCACGTGCAACCATTAATCCATCTGAAACTTGAAGAATTTCGTCGATGTTATCGACACCTTCTTGGTTTTCAATCTTTGGAATAATATGAATATGTGCAGCATCATTTTTCTCTAAAAGCTCACGAATTTCAAGTACATCAGAAGCACGGCGCACGAAAGATGCAGCAATAAAATCAACGCCCTGTTCAATACCAAATTGAATATCGTTTGCATCCTTATCAGTGATCCCTGGTAAGTTCACACTAACACCCGGTACATTTACACCTTTTTTATTTTTAAGCGTGCCGCTGTTTAACACTTTTGTTACAAGTTCATTGTTATGTTTGCTTGTTACTTCAAGCTCAATTAGTCCATCATCAAGTAAAAGCTTTGAGCCTACTTCAACGTCATCAATTAACCCAGGATATGTAACAGAAATCTTCGTATTGTCTCCAATTACTTCTTCCATAGAAACAATTAACTCTTGTCCTGCTTGCAGTTCAGCTACACCCTCTTTAAGAGTTTGGGTACGAATTTCAGGGCCTTTTGTGTCAAGAAGAATGGCAACCGTTTTCCCTAATTTCTCAGCAGCTTCACGAATATTTTTAATGCGAGCACCATGCTCTTCAAAATCGCCATGTGAAAAATTTAAACGTGCCACATTCATTCCAGCTTCCATTAGCTCTGTTAATTTTTCAACACTTTCACTTGCAGGACCAATTGTACAAACAATTTTTGTTTTACGCATGCTTTTCATATCCCCCTATTAATTAAATAGATAGCTCTTGTGATAATTGATACATTCCTTCATCAATTACATGTTTGACAGAAAGAATTTCATTTATGTCATGATCGACGATCTTGTTGTTTTGAATACCTACCGTGCGGCCGCCTTTTCCTTCAAGAAGTAATTCTACTGCTCTTGCTCCTAAGCGGCTTGCGAGCACTCGGTCAAACGCTGTAGGCGAACCACCACGCTGAATATGTCCAAGCACTGTTACACGTGTTTCAAAGCCTGTTGCTTCTTCAATTTGCTTACCAATCTCCACGCCGCTTCCAGCACCTTCAGCAACAATAATAATACTGTGCTTTTTGCCGCGTTCATGACCGCGCTTAAGTCTTGCAACAATTTGCTGCATGTCATATTCTGCTTCTGGAATTAAGATCGACTCAGCTCCGTCAGCAAGACCAGACCATAATGCAAGGTCACCAGCATCTCTTCCCATTACTTCAACAACATATGTACGTTCATGAGAAGTTGCCGTATCACGAATTTTATCAATAGCATTAATAACCGTATTTAAAGCTGTATCAAACCCAATTGTAAAATCTGTTCCTGGAATATCATTATCAATCGTTCCTGGTACACCAATTGTCGGATAACCATGGTTTGTAAGCTTTTCAGCTCCTCTAAAAGAACCATCTCCACCAACAACAACTAATCCTTCAATACCAAATTTCTTTAAGTTTTCAATGCCTTTCCTTTGACCTTCTAACTCTCTAAACTCTGGACATCTTGCGGAATACAAAATGGTTCCTCCACGGTGAATTGTATCACCAACTGAACCGATTTCAAGCTTTTTAATGTTTCCATTAATCAAACCACTATAACCATGATAAATTCCATAAACCTCAACATCATGATAAATTGCTTTTCGTACAACCGCACGAACAGCTGCGTTCATTCCTGGAGAATCTCCACCACTTGTTAAAACTCCAATACGCTTCATTTTGTCTCACCCCATTTTAGACACTTATTCGATGTTATTAAAATACCAAATCCAACAACAGAACACAATAGACAAAAAATATGCTTCCTCTTTTACAGAGAAAGCATATACTTTATTTTACGCTGATGGAATCGTTTACAAACGTATATTTTCCGATTTTTTTATATTTTTCATAACGTGTGTTTACAAGATCTTCCTTGGATAATTCACTCAATTGTTGAAGAGACTTCTGTAATATAACACCCATTAGTTCAGCTTGTTTTTTAATATCTCGATGAGCGCCACCTTTTACTTCAGGAATAATTTCATCCACAATTCCTAATTCTTTTAAATCTGGCGCTGTAATTCGCATCGTTTCAGCTGCGCGTTTTGCTTGTGACGCATCTTTCCATAAAAGCGCTGCCGCTCCCTCAGGAGAAATAACAGAATATGTTGAGTTTTCAAGCATGTGCATATGATTTCCAACTCCTAATGCCAGCGCGCCTCCGCTTCCTCCTTCGCCAATTACAATACAAACAATCGGGACAGTCAAACCAGCCATTTCAAATAAATTACGAGCAATCGCTTCACTTTGGCCGCGTTCTTCCGCTGCTTTTCCTGGATAAGCACCTTTTGTATCAATTAAACAAATGATAGGACGATTAAATTTTTCAGCTTGTTTCATTAAGCGAAGTGCTTTACGATAGCCTTCTGGATGAGGCATTCCAAAATTTCGTCGTAAGTTCTCTTTTGTATCTTTACCGCGCTGATGCCCAATAACAGTTACTGGTTTACCATGATACTTAGCAACCCCGCCTACAATTGCTTCGTCTTCCCCATAAAGCCTGTCGCCATGCAGCTCAAGGAAATCCGTAAATAAATGTTCAATATAGTCTAATGTTGTTGGACGTTCTTGATGACGTGCAGTTTGAACACGATCCCACGGCTGCATATTGCCGTAAACCTCGTGCTCTAATGTATGCAGTCTTTCTTCTAGACGCTTCAGTTCATCAGATAAATCAATCTCTTTTTCTTCCATAAACGCCTTTAGTTCTGCAATTTTATTTTTTAATTCAACAACAGGACGTTCAAATTCTAGTTCTCCTGCCATTAATCCTCACCTCTTAACACATGAATATCAAGTACTTTTGAAAGCGTCTCTTTCATTTCCTGCCTTGAAATAACGCGATCCAACTGCCCATGCTTTAATAAAAATTCAGCTGTTTGAAAATCATCAGGCAGCTCCTGACGAATGGTTTGTTCAATGATTCGTCTCCCAGCAAAACCAATTAATGCTCCTGGCTCAGCAAAATTATAATCGCCAAGTGACGCAAAACTTGCAGAAACTCCACCTGTTGTTGGGTGTGTCATAACAGATATAAATAACCCTTCATTATCACTAAAACGTTTAAGGGCAGCACTTGTTTTTGCCATCTGCATCAAACTTAATACACCTTCCTGCATTCTTGCTCCACCTGAAGCTGTAAAAATAATAAACGGGACTTTTTTTTCTGCTGCTTTCTCAACAGCTCTTGTAATTTTTTCACCAACAACAGATCCCATACTTCCCATTCTAAATCGCGCATCCATCACGGCGATTACAACTGGCTTCTGTTCTATATCACCTTCACCAGTTACAACTGCTTCATTAATTTCAGTTTTTTGACGATCTTTTTCTAATTTTTCCACATACTCTGGAAATGCTAAAGGATTTTCTGAAATCATATTTTTGTCATACTCTACAAATGTCCCCTCATCAATCAAGCTTTCAATGCGTTCGTATGAAGTCATTTGTAAATGATAACCGCAAGATCCACATACTTTCAAACTTTTCTTTAATTCTTTTGTATAAATAATATGTTTACATTGCGGACATTTTGTCATAATTCCTTCTGGAACATCCTGCTTCAATTTCTCAGATGGAATTGTTGCATACTTTTTCTTTTTTACAAATATATCCTTGAACAAGGTGGTATCCTTCCTTTCTCTTTCCAACATGATTAAACGTTATAAAATCCGTTGTTAAATGGGAATTAATCTTACAGTTGACCTTGTTTTTACCTCTTATCCTCTACGAAATCTTTTCAAAGAGACAGAGACAGAAAAAAGTGAGAAAGACTTCTCTTCCCCACTTCACTCGGTTTCTTTGCCAATAACAGCAAGTCGTCGAGTTTTTTCCTCTACTTTTTTCGGGTCTACATTTATCCTTGCTACTCCAGTTTCCATTGCTGCTTTTGCAACGGCAGCCGCTACAGCTGGTGCTACTCGTTCATCAAACGGAGCTGGAATCACATAGTCTTCTGATAACTGTTCATCAGATACAAGAGAAGCAATAGCCTGAACGGCAGCTTTCTTCATTTCTTCATTGATATGAGTGGCACGAACATCTAATGCCCCTCGAAAAATGCCCGGGAAAGCTAATACATTATTTACTTGGTTTGGATAATCTGAACGACCTGTCCCAATAACTTTTGCTCCTGCTTGTTTTGCTTCTTCCGGCATAATTTCAGGGTCTGGATTTGCCATTGCAAAAATAACGGCATTTTCCTTCATGCTTTGGACCATTTCTTTTGTAAGAGCTCCTGCAACAGACACACCTATAAACACATCGGCCCCAACTAAAACATCTTGTAAAGAGCCTTCCTGCTTATTTCGGTTTGTAAAAGCGGCTACTTGAGCTTTTACATCATTCATTCCGTATGGACGGCCTTCAAAGATAGCCCCTTTTGAATCACACATAATAATATCTTTAACACCAAAACGATTCAACAGTTTAATAATGGCAATTCCTGCTGCACCAGCCCCATTAATCACAACTTTAATTTCAGACATTGATTTTTTAATAATCTTTAAGGCATTTACAAGGCCTGCAGCTGTTACAATTGCTGTACCATGTTGATCATCATGAAAAACTGGAATATTTGTTTCTTTCTTCAAACGCTCTTCAATTACAAAGCAGTTTGGAGCTGCAATATCTTCTAAATTCACTCCTCCAAATGTCGGCTCAAGCAGTTTTACTGTTTCAATAATTTTA
Source organism: Bacillus taeanensis (assembly GCF_003318295.1). GTDB lineage: Bacteria > Bacillota > Bacilli > Bacillales > UBA6769 > Maribacillus > Maribacillus taeanensis. The sequence continues at coordinate 338,469 of NZ_QOCW01000001.1, read as the reverse complement.
TCCACTTCTGTCGTATTTAAACAGATTGGAAATGCATCTACACCAGCAAAGCTTTTAAAAAGGACAGCTTTTCCTTCCATTACAGGAAGTGCCGCTTCGGGACCAATATTTCCAAGCCCGAGTACTGCTGTGCCATCGGAAACAACAGCAACCATGTTACCTTTCATTGTATATTCGTACACTTTATTTTTATCTTCATAAATTTCTTTACAAGGCTCAGCTACTCCAGGGGAATAAGCAAGACTTAAATCTTGAGCATTTCGTACAGGAACTTTTGACTTAGATTCTAATTTTCCTTGATTAATACGATGCATATGTAGTGCTTCTTCACGTGTTGTTCCCAATTTGTTCACTCTCCTTTTATTAAAGCTGCGGCCGCTTTTGTAATAAGCTTATTTTGTGATAAAAGTGGACGATAAGGTCAAGCCGTCTTTGACTTTCTTCATTATAACAAAAGTCACATGACTGTAAACAATTTTTAAAGGAAACTTAATTACACTATTCAACAAAAACTTGTATACCTTTTCATCGATAGGCGACATTTTTTTCTCCAAGAAGGCTTTTCAACTTGTTCATACATTCATCGGTTAGCAGTACAGCATGATCTGCTGGGAGCTGACGCGCTTTATTTTCGTTTTCATAATACAAAACCACATCTTGATTTCCAGGATAATCGACAAGAATTTCTTTTAGTTTTTGTAAAGTTTTTGTTTGATAAGGCGTATGTTCAATTTTTAAGTAAAGCTTCTTTTTTCTTTTTTGATATAACTCTTCTAACGCTATTGCTTTATTTGCAATTACTTTTACATGATACGCTTTTTGTTCTATAATACCTTCTAAAAATAATAAAGTATTTGTTTGAAAGAGATGTTTTTTTTGTTGATACAATGGGGAAAAAACAACTACTTCCACTTCTTCTGTTTCATCACTAAGAGTTAAAAAGGCCATTTTTTCTCCTTTTTTAGTTTTTACTTCTTTTACATTTACTACTAAGCCCGCAGTACGAATGGATTTTTTATTCCTATTTTCCTTTAAATCCTCCAGCACTGTCCGTTGGTAAGCAGTTAATATCTCTTTATACTGCTGTATTGGATGACCTGATAAATAAAAACCAAGCACTTCTTTTTCTAATAAAAGCTGTTCACTTTTTTGAAAAGGAGGCACTTCATTATAATGTTGAAAGCTTTCCTCACTTTGTCGAGATAGAGATGAATTTTTCTCTCCATGCTGAATCGCTTTTTCTATTGTAGAGAGCAGTACGGCACGATCATATCCCCATTCATCAAAAGCCCCAGAAGCTGCTAATGATTCAATGGCCCGTTTATTCACAAGTTTGAGAGAAATCTTTTGACAAAAATCAAATAAACTCTTATATCCTTTTTCAGGTCGCTTTCCTACAATCTCTTCAATCGCCTTGACTCCAACATTTTTAACAGCTGCCAGTCCAAAGCGAATTCCCCGATTTTCAATGATAAAAAATGCCTGACTTTTATTAATAGAAGGAGGAAGAAGTGAAATTTCCTTTCTCTTACACTCTTTTACTAACTGAGTTATTTTAAGCTGGTTTCCAACTGCATTTGATAATAATGCAGCCATAAAATATAAAGGATAATTGGCTTTTAAATAAGCCAGCTGATAAGAAAGAACACTATACGCAACAGCATGACTGCGGTTAAATCCATAGTTTGCGAAACGAATAATGAGTTCATACACCTCTTCAGCCGTTTTTTTCTCATATCCTTGACTAATACAACCTTTTATAAAATGCAGCCGCTCTTCCTCTAAAAGAGTTCGGTTTTTCTTTGAAACAGCTCGTCTTAATAAATCAGCTTCTCCAAGTGAAAACCCTGCCATATGAGAAGCAATTTGCATGATTTGTTCTTGATACACAATCACTCCATATGTGGAGCTTAAAATAGGCTCTAAATCAGGGTGCAGATAGCTTATAGTGCGGCGGCGATGCTTTCCATCAATATAAAGAGGAATATACTCCATTGGGCCAGGACGATAAAGAGCATTAACCGCTACAATATCTTCGAAATGAGTTGGTTTTAACTGCTTTAAAACTTGACGCATCCCATCTGATTCAAGTTGAAAAACACCTGTCGTATCACCTGCTCCAAGCAGTTCGAACGTTTTCTGATCGTTAAATGGGAGCTTATGAAGGTCAATTCTCATTTCTGTTTCTCTCTCAATATGATGGACGATCTCTTCAAGCACTGATAAGTTTCTTAATCCAAGAAAGTCCATCTTTAATAGTCCAATCTCTTCTAACCCCTCCATTGCATACTGCGTAAGAAAGATTCCTTCATGTCCGTGTTTTACCGGCACATGATTCGTTAAGCGCTCTTCACTTATTACAACACCTGCCGCATGAGTAGAGGTGTGACGAGGCAGTCCTTCAATCGTAAGAGCAATATCCATCAACTGCTTTGCCTCACTCGACGTTTGGACGATTTTTTGCAATGAAGCCGCTTCTTGAACGGATTCGTTTAACGTAATTCCAGGTCGTGATGGAATCTGTTTAGCAATCGAGTCTACAAGTGATGTCGGAAGAGCAAGAACACGACCAACATCCCGAATTGCGGCTTTTGCCGCTAACGTTCCAAATGTAATAATTTGCGCAACATGGTGCTGTCCATACTTTTCTTTTACATACTGAATCACTTCATCTCGCCTTATATCTGGAAAATCTATATCAATATCAGGCATTGTGACACGTTCTGGATTTAAAAATCGTTCAAACAGCAGCTCATGCTGAATCGGATCAACATCTGTGATAAATAAAACATAAGCAGCAAGAGAACCGGCTGCAGACCCTCTTCCTGGCCCTGTTAGAATTCCATTATGTCGTGCAAATTTTATAAAATCCCATACAATTAAAAAATAGTCATTAAACTGCATATGATCAATAATTTCCAGTTCATAATCAAGACGCTGTTGAATCTTTTCTGATACCATAGAAAACCGTTTATGCAGCCCCTCCATACAAACACTGCGCAAATACTCTTTGGCAGATAACTTTTCTGAAATTGGAAAGGTCGGAAGAATATGATGACCAAGCTCTACTTCAACATTACAGCGATTCGCAATGACTTCCGTATTTGCAACAGCTTCATCTATCCTGCTAAATAATTGTTTCATTTCTTCCTTGGACTTCAAATAATACTCATGACTTAAAAGCCCTGCTGCCTCTTTCTCATTAAGCTTTTTTCCTTCTTTAATACAAACGAGACAATCATGGGCAAGATAATCTTCCTTTTTAATGTAATGAACGCGATTTGCAGCAGCAAGCGGTATTCCCGTAAGATGAGTAAGATTAAGCAAACGTTCATTTACAATTTTCTCTTCTTTAAGCCCATGGTCTTCTATTTCTAAATAAAACGATTTTTCTCCAAATACTTGTTTATACTGTAGGGCTAAATGCTCAGCTTGCTTTATCTCATTGCGAAGAAGACATTGACTAATTTCACCTGAAAACCCACCAGAAAGCGCGATAAGCCCTCGTGCGTATTTTGAAAGCATTCCCCGCTCAATAAAAGGTTGTTGACGGCTTTCCTTTGTCATTACAACACTGCTAATTTTCAATAAATTTTTATACCCTTCTTCGTTTTCAGCAAGCAGTACGAGCGGATAGGTGCTTTCACTAAGGTGACTCGCTGCTCCTGCAACCTGTACTTCAAGCCCAATAATTGGTTTAATTCCGTATTTTATACACGTTTTATAAAATGGAATTGTTCCATACATAACATTTTTATCTGTTAATGCCAATGCTTTAAATTTAAGCGCTTTTGCCTTTTTGACCAATTTTTCAATACGGCAGGCACTATCTAGTAAGCTGTATTCACTATGTACGTGAAGATGAACAAACTCCATATAATCACTTCCTTACATTCATCCATTTACCCTTTCCCTTATTATATTACAAAGTAAAAGCTTGAAGAAAACGTTCATACTTTTAATAGGTTGTCCATAAACTCTAGTAACGAATAAAGTCTAGTAACGAATAAAGTCTAGGGAGGGAAAGCGCGTGGATCGTTTTCTCGTAATGTTAATTCTCGCTTTTTTTATTGCCGCAGGAGCAGTATTAGGAGGTTCAATTGTTGGTGGAATTGGTGCTTTTTTAGTAAAGGAACCACCGTTAGAAACCATTTATGATTTGGCGAAAAGAATTAAAATCTGGGCTCTTGTTGCTGCAATTGGCGGTACATTCGATATGATTACAAATATCGAAAGAGGTTTTTTTTATGGAACCCCAATTGAAGTACTAAAACAAATTTTACTTGTTTTATCAGCAATGAGCGGGGCAAATACGGGAATGACACTTATTGAATGGTTAACCCAGCAGGAGCGCCTGCCTTAATGCGCGTCCCTCCATATTATAATCGTCCAGGCTGGCAGCGCTTTTTATCTGGCTTTTGTATTGGTATTGTTTTTGGATGGCTTTTTTTCTTAGCATTATTCGGCATTATGTATGAAAAACAAGTCAAAACAATTGAAGAACAGGAAGCTCAAATACGCGGTCAAAAAGAAATGATTATGTACTATGAAAAAGTACAAAAAGAACAAAATCAAGAAAATGCTCAAAAGCTTGTTATTGAAAAAATCCAAGTAGAATTTCTTAATGCAAAAGAATTGAAACTAACAGAGCTTGATGTTTATGAATTAAGACAAGCGGTTGAAAAGGAACTGCAGGATCTCATCAATAAAGATATTGGCAGTGTTACAAATACGAAAGAATATATTTTAAAGGCAATTGAACATAAGAGCTATGAAACTGGTGAGATGACATACAATGTAAAAGTAAGACAGCTTTATTTAACAACAACAGTAGAGATTTTCTTAGAGTTGAAGCTTTTATCTTAAATTCCAAACTTTTTGTGGCATTTTTATGAAAGAGCAGAAAAGAGACTGAACATTTAGTAAAATAAGAAGTATAACATTTAATTTAAAGGAGGACAAGCAAAATGCTAATTAGCAGAAAACATATGGCGAAAGCAAAAATTGAAAAGATTCAAAATGGATTGTCAGCCTTTGCAGAAACGAAAGAAGTTGCCACACTTATGAAAAAAGAATTAGAAAGATTAAATTTAAATGTACATGTGGATGAAACAAAGCATGGCTCATGGTTTATTCCTATTCAACAATCGTAAGTATTTATTATAAAAAGACCGACACTTGCCAAATGAAAATGTCGGTCTTTCGTCATTATGAATAAGAACGACAAACTTCTTCTAAATCTCTCAATACATCTTCTGCTTGTTCCCACTTATAAATTGTTGCTCCTGCTGCCATCGGGTGCCCTCCACCTTCATAATAAGCAGCAATCGTATTCACAATAGGACCCTTCGAGCGCAATCGAACGCGAATTTGATCTTTTTCTTCTATAAAAAAGACCCAAGCCTTTATTCCTTCCACTTTACTAAATGCATTCACAAGCAAAGAGGCCTCACTTGGGACAACCCCAAATTGATTTAATACTTCTTGCGTTACTTTTATATACCCTGCACCCGCTTCAGTTAATGTGAAATTTTGCAGAACATATCCATTTAAATGAATAAGTTCAAGTTTTTTCTTATATAAGCTCTCATAGATTTCTCGAAATTCAATGCCTGTATGAATAAGCTCACCAGCATATTGAAAGGTTTTTTCAGTTGTATTTGAAAATAAAAAGCGGCCCGTATCTCCAATAATACCGGCATATAAAAGCCTTGCAGCACGTTTATTCATAATTAATCCATGCTCTTTCTGAGAAAGATAAAAATCATAAATCATCTCACTTACAGAACTTGCAGACGTATCCACCCAAATCATATCGCCATAAGGATCTTCATTTGGATGATGGTCAATTTTAATCACTTTTTCTCCAAGCTTATAGCGCTGATCACTAACTCTTGGCTGATTTGCTGTATCGCAAACAATTACAAGAGCCCCCTCGTATACTGCATCAGGAATCTCGTCCATTTTACATAAAAATGTTAATCCCTCATCTTCTTCTCCAACAATATACACTTTTTTTTCGGGATAGGATGCCTTTAATATTTCACTAAGACCTCCTTGTGAACCTAAAGCATCAGGATCGGGACGAACATGCCGATGGATAATAATCGTATGATAGGATTCAATTGTATCTAAAATACGCGATTTCATAACCTGCTTCCTTTCTCTATTAAAATTCACAAAAATGTGAAACTTTTTTGATACAACGTGCCCAAACATAGCTTTTTTCATAAAAAAGCTTTAAAATGAAACAAGATTCATTAGAAATAGTTATTAATGGAGGATTGTTATGCCTGTTCTTGTACTTGCCATTATCCTGTCAGCAAGCTTTTATCTTTTTTATAAGATTAAATATGTCCGCACTCAAGCTCCTGCTGAAAAACAATGGATAAAATCAAAAGGAAACATTGCACTTGGTGTATTTTTAATCTTTTTTGCATTCAACCAACTTTTTCTTTACGGTACCTCTGCTGTAACAATTGTTATTAGTATTATTTTTCTTTTATTAGGAAGCGCTAATGTACTTTTTGGCTATAAAGCCTATCGCCACTTACTTCCATATGCCATTAAAGAAGCGGAAGAAAACAGGAATTAAAGTCATGTCACTAAGGCATGACTTTTTTATTTTCTACCTGTTAAAGCGATCTCCGGTTTTAATGGCGATCAATTAATTGGGCCATCATAAGGGCTTTTCCAACAACTTGCCCTTCACTGTAAATCTCCACATCTACTTTTCCGAACTTACGACTCATTTCTAACACTTTAGGACGGATTTCAATTGTACTATCAATTTGCACAGGCTTAATAAAATATAAGGTAATGTTTTCAACAACAAGATCACCTTTTTTATATTTGCGGAGCACACGGCTTCCTGCATCTGTTACAAGCGTTGTCATCACACCATGCGATAATGTACCGAGATGGTTTGTCATTTGTGGGTTAACGCGGCAGGTAAGACGATAGTCCGAACCTTTTGATTCATCAACAAAGCGGCTTGTAATTAAGTCATCAAACGTTTCTCCAACCTGTGGTTGTTTTTGAATCATTTGGAGCGCTTTCAAGACGTCCTGTCTGCTAATAATACCAACAAGTTTGTGAGATTGATTGATTACAGGAAGCAGTTCAATCCCTTCCCAAATCATCATATGCGCAGCAGCAGCAACAGACGTTCTTTCACTAATTGTAATTGGATTTCTTGTCATGACTTTCTCAATTGGAGTCTCTCTATCTGCGTTAATAACATCCTTTGACGTGACAATACCTACTACTTTCATATTATGATCAACAACAGGATAGCGGCTGTGAGTTGTTTCTTGGTTATATTCATACCATTTTTGAACAAGATCAGTTGTGCTAAGAAAAATTGATTGTTCAACAGGTGTTAAAATATCGCTTACTAAAACAATTTCTTTTTTAATAAGCTGATCATAAATCGCTCTATTAATCATTGTTCCCACTGTAAAAGAATCATAACTTGTTGAAATAATCGGTAACTCTAACTCGTCTGCTAATTGTTTTGCCTCTTCCGCCGCATCGAATCCTCCTGTAATTAAAACAGCTGATCCCGCCTGAAGGGCAATTTTATGAACTTGATCACGATTGCCGACAATTAACAAACTGCCTGGATCGACATAACGCATCATCGCTTCTAACTTCATCGCTCCAATAACGAACTTATTTAACGTTTTATGAAGGCCGCTTCTCCCTCCTAATACTTGTCCATCAACAATGTTAACAACTTCAGCATACGTTAATTTTTCAATATTTTCTTTTTGTTTCTTTTTAATACGAATTGTCCCAACACGTTCAATTGTACTTACTAACCCTTGATTTTCCGCATCTTTAATTGCTCGGTAAGCGGTCCCTTCACTTACCGCTAGTTCTTTTGCAACTTGACGCACTGAAATTTTACTGCCAACATCTAATGATTCAATGTGTTCTAGGATTTGTTCATGTTTTGTTGCCAACCTCATCACCATACTTTCATTCAACTGTATGATTTAATTCTTATTTATTATACAGATGAATGAGAGGAACTTCAATGTTCATAAGCTGTAATCTCGCTTAACCTGCTTCTTTTGTTCTTCTTGCTTCATCCTTTTTGCCTTTGGAACACTATATAAAAATGCTGCTAAATTCCCGCCAATTGCTATTAACACAAACAAAAGCCAAACAATGCTGAAATACATTTCAATTCCCCCGTGAAATGAAAGACGGGGTACTGCATAATATAACATGGCACATCCTGCTAATATGGAAAGTAACATTCTTTGTCTCATCATACTCCCCCTAAGTTTTTTTACATTATATGAATAAAATAGAAAAAAAGAAGCAAATCGCGCGCCGCAATTTGCTTTCATGAAGAATGCCTATCGTTATAATTTCATTGATTCTCCCGGCTTTAATGCTTTACCCTCTACACCTTTTAAAGAGGAAACAAATTCTTCTGGGTTTTGTTCAATAACAGGAAAAGTATTATAATGAATCGGAACCACTACTTTTGCCTTTAGCCACTGTGCTGCTGTTTTTGCGTCTTCAGGCCCCATTGTAAAATTATCACCAATTGGTAAAAAGGCAATCTCCAGTTCATTTTGTTCTCCAATTAATTTCATATCAGAAAATAGTGCCGTGTCTCCTGCATGATAAATCGTTTTTCCCTCTGCTGTCAGAAGAATTCCGCTTGGCATGCCCGTATAAATAATTTGTTGACTTTCTTCATCCGTATAGCTAGAGCCGTGAAACGCTTGTGTTAATTTAACCTGTCCAAAATCAAATTTATGAGCCCCACCAATATGCATTGGATGAACATCACAACCCTTCCAGCCTAAAAATGTTGCAAGTTCAAATGGTGCAACGACAAGAGCATTGTTTCGTTTTGCAAGTTCTACTGTATCTCCAACATGGTCATTGTGACCATGCGTTAATAAAATAACATCACATTCTACTTCATCAGCTTGAAGATCACAAAGGTCATTTCCTGTAATGAATGGATCGATGATAATTTTTCCCTTACCTGTCTCAATCATCACAACAGAATGTCCGTGATAGCTTACTTTCATATGTATGCACCCCTTTACAGATAATAATTGTTACTTATCACTACGACATTATTTCTATATTCCCTGCAAAAGATAATGTTTAAACTTTTATTTATTCATAGTTAAAACCATAAAAAACTGTGTTCTAACTTAAACACAGCTTTTTATGACTGAGGAAACGTTTCGTATAATCCAATTGTTTGTTGGTTTATTTTAGAAAAGAAATGATATTGTATCAAAAGAAGCATCCCTAAAAGAATATAGGACTCATTCACTGTACGTTTTAAAGAAGAGAATGAATATCCATATATTTCAATCCGTGTGCTTTGGCGACCGCTTCATATGTGACAAATCCATTTAATGCGTTTATTCCTTTAAGGAGGGCAGGATTATCAATAACAGCTTGTTTGTAACCTTTATTCGCAATTTGCACAGCATATGGTACTGTGACATTTGTTAAAGCAATCGTTGACGTTCGCGGAACTGCTCCGGGCATATTTGCTACAGCATAATGAAGCACACCATGCTTTTTATATGTGGGATGATCATGTGTAGTAATACGATCTGTCGTTTCAAAAATCCCCCCTTGATCAATTGCAACATCTACAATAACAGAAGCAGGCTGCATCGCTTTAATCATCTCTTCTGTAACTAATTTTGGTGCTTTTGCGCCTGGAATTAAAACAGCTCCAATTACAAGGTCACTCTCTGCTGCGGCATCTGCAATATTAAGCGGATTAGAAATTAATGTATTAATCTTTTTACCGAAAATATCGTCTAATTGGCGAAGACGATCAGGATTTAAATCGATAATAGTAACGTCAGCCCCTAATCCAATGGCAATTTTCGCTGCATTCGTTCCAACAACACCGCCGCCAATAATCGTCACTTTCCCTCGCCTTACCCCTGGCACACCACTTAATAAGATGCCTTTCCCGCCTTTTGTTTTTTCAAGGAATTGCGCACCGATTTGGGAAGCCATTCGTCCCGCTACTTCACTCATCGGGGTGAGTAAAGGCAGTGAACCATTAGAGAGCTGTACCGTTTCATAGGCAATGGAAATAACCTTCTTATCTACTAATGCTTTAGTTAAAGACGGCTCTGCTGCTAAATGTAAATAAGTAAACAAGACAAGATCTTCACGAAAATAACCGTACTCTTCTGGCAGCGGCTCCTTTACTTTCATAACCATTTCCATCGACCATACTTGTTCTGCTGTATTAACAATTTTTGCACCAGCATCGATATACTGACGATCAGTAAATCCAGAACCTATGCCTGCCCCTGTCTCAATGTAAACTTCATGGTTATAAGAAACAAGATTGGTCACACCAGACGGGGTAATCGCAATACGATTTTCATTGTTTTTTATTTCCTTTGGCACCCCAATTTTCATCATCCATATCTCCCTTTTAATAAATTGATCATTTCCCTAAATTATATTCCTTATAAATCTGTTCCCTATTTTTTATCACTTCAATACACTTACAAATAAAAATTATCTTTTATATTTCTTTATATCAATAAAAACCCGTTTATCAATTCCAAAAAGTATTCTTTCCTTTACAGTATGAAAAGCTTATATAAAAGGTTTGTAACCTGCCAGTTTTCACTAACTCTACTTATCTTTTGTTCCAAACCCATGTATACAATTCATCTTCTGCTGTAATCCAACGTACATCAAGCCGTTCGATTTGCTCATAACCCTCTTCATTTAATGCATGAATAATGGCATTAATATGGGTTGTTTTTGAAATAGCTGCTTTATTAAATAATGCCTCAATTTGCCGTTTTGCTTTTTCATTTTTTAGGACTTGATTGCCAAATTCTACTTCATACTCATTCGGATTTTCATATTCCCATTCGATCTCTTTTCCATTTTCAATAATGGTTACTTTAAACAACATACTATTCCTTAATGACTCAGCATAGGCAGAAGAACCAGCATATAAACTGATTAAAAGCATAGGTAGGACAAATAGATTACAAATAAAAAAACGTCTCATTTTATCACCTCTTTGTTAAAGTGAATTAAAACGAGCCGTTTTATACATGAAATAGAAGTTAAGGTTTCTTTTTGTCTTTTTTTGTTTTTTCTTCATTTGCAGAAAAACCGCTTTGATAGACATCGGTTAACTGCTTTTGTAAAATTAATTCTTCTGCTTGTTCATAATAGAATTTATTATTCGACCGTTTCTCCATATTAATCTCCCTTCACATCTTCTATGTTTATTCTTTGCAACATTATGATAAATATAATAGCCATTGTTTAACAGTAAAAAAACCTTTAGCAGGTGCTAAAGGTTTTTTGCTTCTAAAATAGTCTTTCCTTTTTCAATTGCCTTTTCCACTTGAGCAAATCCTGTACCGCCTGCACTATTTCGTCTTGCCACAACAGTTTTAGGATTTAAAACATCATAAATATCCTCTTCAAATAGTTCTGATGCCTCTTTATATGTTTCCATTGAAAGATCAAGTAAATAACAGTTTTGTTGAATACATGTTAATACTAGCTTTCCAACGACTTCATGAGCTTGTCTAAACGGCAGGCCTTTACTCGCTAAATAATCTGCTAATTCTGTCGCATTCGAAAAATCTTCAGAAACAGCTTTTTGCATGTTTGCATCTTTCACCTGCATTGTTTCAATCATACCAGCAAAGATTTTTAATGAACCCTTTACTGTTTTAACCGCATCAAACATACCTTCCTTATCTTCCTGCATATCTTTGTTGTATGCTAAAGGGGTTCCTTTTAAAACAGTAAGAAGACCAAATAAATCTCCATAAACTCGTCCTGTTTTTCCACGAATGAGTTCTGCCATGTCCGGATTTTTCTTTTGCGGCATAATGCTGCTTCCTGTTGCAAAGCGATCATCCATTTCAATAAATTGAAATTCTTGTGAAGACCATAAAATTAATTCTTCACAAAAACGAGAAAGATGGGTCATTAAAATAGAAGCGTCACCTAAAAATTCTAAAATAAAGTCACGATCACTTACAGCATCTAAACTATTTTCATAAATACCGTCAAAACCGAGCAGCTCCGCAGAATACTCACGATCAATCGGGAATGTTGTTCCCGCAAGTGCCCCGGCACCTAATGGGGAAATATTAATACGCTTTAAGCTTTCTTCAAAGCGTTGAAAATCTCTTTCTAACATCCAAAAATACGCCATTAAATGATGAGCAAATGAAACAGGCTGTGCACGTTGAAGATGCGTATATCCTGGAAAAATTGTTTCCACATACTGATCCGCTTTATTCACTAACACACTTTGAAGCGTCGCAATAGCTTCTAAAATCTCTTTTACTTCTTTGCGAAGATACAAGTGCATATCTGTTGCTACTTGGTCATTACGGCTTCTTCCTGTATGAAGTTTACCGCCAACCGGACCAATTTCATCAATTAACATTTTTTCAAGATTTAAATGAATATCTTCAAGTGCAACTGAATATTCCAATTCACCTTTTTTCGCTTTATCACGTAATATCTTTAATCCATTCGTAATTTCTATAACTTCTTCTTCTGATAAAATGTTTGATTTCCCGAGCATTTTGACATGTGCGAGGCTTCCTTCAATATCTTGCTCAACTAATTGTTGATCAAAGGAAATCGACGCCCCAAAGGCATCGACCCATTCCTCTGCATGCTGTACAAAACGTCCTCCCCAAAGCTTTGTCACGCTTTCACCGCTTTCTTATTATGCACCATGCTGTGCACTTTTGTCGGTAAACCGAATAACTCAATAAATCCTACTGCTGATTGATGATCAAACTCATCTTCTTTTGTATATGTTGCAAGCTTTTCATTGTAAAGTGAGTAGTCTGACTTTCTGCCTTCCACGACTGCATGACCTTTAAATAACTTCACACGTACAACGCCTGTTACGTTCTTTTGTGTTTCATCTAAAAATGCTAAGATTGCTTTTCGAAGAGGCGCAAACCATAAACCGTTATAAATAAGCTCTGTAAGTTTATGAGCAATAATTGGTTTAAAATGTGCCACGTCTTTTGTTAACGTTAAATCTTCAAGCTCCTTATGTGCTTTAATTAATGTAATAGCACCTGGACATTCATAAACTTCACGAGATTTAATTCCTACAAGACGGTTTTCAACATGGTCAATTCTTCCCACACCGTGTTTTCCAGCTACAGCGTTTAATTCTAAAATAAGTTCATGTAATGGATACTCTTTTCCATTAATTGAAACAGGTATTCCTTGCTCGAACGCAATTTCAATAATATCTGGTGTATCCGGTGTTTTTTCAAGTGGTGCTGTTAATTCATAAGCTCCTTCAGGTGGTGTTGCCCATGGATCTTCTAAAATTCCACACTCATTTGCTCTTCCCCAAAGGTTTGCATCAATTGAATAAGGATTATCTAAATCAATTGGAATTGGAATATTGTGCTCTTTTGCATATTCGATTTCTTCTTCACGTGACCAGCCCCATTCACGAACAGGAGCAAGCACTTTTAAATCTGGATTTAATGCTTTAATAGATACTTCAAAACGAACTTGGTCATTTCCTTTTCCTGTACAACCGTGAGCAACTGCAACTGCTCCTACTTCTTCAGCAATTTCAACAAGTTTCTTTGAAATTAACGGACGAGAAAGCGCTGATACAAGTGGATATTTATCTTCATACATCGCATGACTTTGCAGTACTGGTAATACAAACTCCTCTGCAAATTCTTTTCTTGCATCAATAGAATAAGATTCAACCGCTCCAACTGTTAATGCTTTTTCTTTTACAAAATCAAGATCTTTTCCTTCTCCAACATCAAGACCCACTGCTACTACATCATATCCTTGCTGCTGCAACCATTTAATTGCAACCGATGTATCTAAACCTCCGGAATAAGCTAACACAACTTTTGGATTTGCCATTTTATTTCCCTCCACTTTTTTGAATATTCATTCATCGCTTTATATCTTTATGCATTTTTGTGTATAATTTTAGAGGTCGTTTAATCAACCTCGTTCATTCAATAAATTTTTATACAATTGTTGTTTCTTTGATATTTTATACTTTAACAAGTTATTCTAGTTTTTTCAACAGTTATTCTAAAAAAAATTAATATTTTTTTCTTTCTTTCTTTTATTTATTCAAATTTATGCATAAAAACTCTATTCATGTACCTTCATTCTATACGTAAAAATTAATTCCGTCCTACTAATAAAGCAAAATTACCACATCGACTTTATAAGGTCTAACTCTTATAGATAATCCATATAGCGTTTTCACCTATTGTTTTGTACAATATACAATAACTGGGGGGATTTTATGTCTTATTTGTTTAAATTAGATAAACGATTAGGGATACCACTTCCTTCTTTAATAAAAGAATGGAATAAGTATTCAAAAGAGACGCAAGCCGTTATTTTATTAGAATGGGAACAAATCCGCGGGAAAATTCCTGATCGTATTCACTTATTAGAAAAAGAAATTAATATAAAGCAAGCACAGTTAGAAGTAGAAGAAGATTTTAAACATTCGTGTCTTCTAAATTTTGAAATTGCAGAATTAGCATCCATTATTAATGATTTATGGATTTGGTTTCGCACTCGGCAGGATGTTTCAAGTAAAATTCATCAATAAGGATAAAGCCTAGGCTTCTATCCTTATTGTGTTTTTTTTTCTAATAAATAACGCTTTTGATAAAACTTATGCGCAATTTCTGTAATGGTGCGCGAGAATTGATAATTCATTCCAGCACCAAAAACAATACCAATGAGAGGAATACCTTGGATCATTTTTTTGCGAAGTATTGTAATCATAAATGCTTTGGCCGCTTGCTTTAAGGTGCTGTGAAACCATGTAATATCTGTGAGCTCTTCCCTTCCTTGATAAAAATAAGGATCTACCTCATCTTTCACTTCCTGTTCTAGTTCTTCCCATACAGCTTTTTGCATATTTTTAGGTAATGAAGCCATATAAAATAGTTTTAAAGCAAGCATCATTTCATAAGGACGATTTACTTCATATCCATAGGTCATGGCAATTAATTGAATGGCTCTTAAGTTAAGGGCAAACATTGCAGGCAAATCCATTCCTAATAACAACAAACTCCCCGTTCCAGACAGCCCGCCTTGTGCGAAAGAAAACAAACGCTGTCTTGCAATTTGCTGATCTGCAATATAAGTTAACTGAGAAATAGGTAAACTTTTTAAATCACTGATTTCTTCAATTTCTTCATTAAATACCTGCGCTTCTGTAAGCAGACGATGTCTAGCATCCAGCTGAAAGTGAGAATTTTGAATTAGCGCATGTGTATGAAATAACAAGTTATCCATTATATTAAATACTTTTTCTTGAAGATCTAGCCTCATATTTCCAAGCTGATTTTCAATATATTTTTGTGCTGTTAATTGAAAATCATTTGGATGATAATGAAAAAAGTCTTTTTCCCATTTTAACAGCTCCTGCCATACTTTTTCGTGTTGCTTTGTCCATGTCACCTGGAATCACCTCTTTCAATTAGTATCTTCTTTTATCAAACCAAACTTTCCCCCTAAAAACAAATGATTTTTATATAAAAAAGCTAACCGTTATATAACGGTTAGCTTTTTTAAACACCCTAGTTATTGACTTAAACGAACAGTATCACGAGCAATCATAACTTCTTCATTTGTCGGAATAATGATTACTTTTACAGGAGAATGCGGATAGTTAATAAATGCTTCTTTTCCGCGCACTTTGTTTAATGCAGGATCCCAATATACCCCCATAAACTCTAATCCTTTCAGCACACGCTCACGAATAACATTACTATTTTCCCCAATACCAGCTGTAAAGATAATAGCATCTAATCCATGCATTCTTGCTGCATATGAACCAATATATTTATGAATACGAGAAGCAAACACTTCTAATGCAAGCTCTGCACGTTCATTTCCTTCTGCAGCCGCTCCTTCAATATCACGAAGGTCGCTTGAGAAACCAGATACTCCTAAAATACCACTTTCTTTATTTAGTACTTCAAGAACTTCCTCTGCTGTTTTCCCTGTTTTTTCCATAATGTATGGAATTAGAGCTGGATCAATATTACCTGAACGTGTTCCCATCGTTACACCAGCAAGCGGTGTAAAGCCCATTGATGTATCAAGTGATTTACCACCTTTGATTGCGGCAATACTTGCACCGTTTCCTA
Source organism: Bacillus taeanensis (assembly GCF_003318295.1). Taxonomy (GTDB): domain Bacteria; phylum Bacillota; class Bacilli; order Bacillales; family UBA6769; genus Maribacillus; species Maribacillus taeanensis. The sequence goes on along the minus strand of NZ_QOCW01000001.1, from coordinate 322,279 downwards.
GATGACAAGAAATTAAGCGCAAGTCTTTAACTGGTCGACCTAATAATTCAGCTGCACGTTCTGACACATACTTATGAGAAGTACCATGAAAACCGTATTTACGAATGCCGTATTCTTTATAATAATCATAAGGCAAACTGTATAAGAAAGATTGTTCAGGCATTGTTTGATGAAAAGCTGTATCAAATACCGCTACTGCCGGCACATTTGGAAGAACTTCCTGAAAAGCACGTACTCCTACAAGATTTGCTGGGTTATGAAGAGGTGCTAATTCTGAAACTTCTTCAATGCCTTTAATTACTTCTTCAGTAATAACTACAGAATCATTGAACTTTTCTCCACCGTGCACAATACGATGTCCAATGCCTTCAATTTCATTTAAAGAAGTAATAATATTATACGTTAAAAGCTTATCTAAAAGCATCTTTACTGCTTTTGCATGGTCAGGAATATCTGTTACTTCTTTTTTCTTTTCACCATTGACTTCAATTGTAAAAACCCCATCATTAAGACCAATACGCTCAACAAGTCCTTTTGTTACAACGGTTTCTTCCGGCATTTCTAACAATTGAAACTTTAGCGATGAGCTTCCCGCATTGATTGCCATAATTTTAGACATATGACTTTGCCCCTTTTCTATAATATCTATTTTTATTTTCTCTTACATTTCCTACACAAAAAAACATATTTCGACACATTACACCTTATCTATTTAAACATCGGGCATATGAGATTTCAAGGTGGAAATCAGTTGTAAGCATTTTCAATTTAAATTCGTTATTTTCTGAAAAAAAACGAAATCATCTTTTATCATTTTCCCCAGTGATTTTATAATTCATCCTTTATTCATATAAATAAAAAATGCTCCTCAAACAAAAGGAGCATTTTTATCTTATTTCGTATTTTCTAGAAACCACTGATCAATTTGCTTCATTATATTAGAAAGTGCTTCCTGCTTTGTAAAGCTTGGCAGTTCAGCTAACAGCGCTTGTTTAGGCAGCTGGATATGTTCACCTTTCTTTTGAATCATAAAAATGCTTTTTGCATATTTTTCATCTTTAAACATTGAAAGCGGAAGCTGCAGAAGTCCTTGAATAATGGCCTTATCTTTAATAAATTGCTGTAATTTATCTGCTCCTTCATCACCAAATAAGAAATTAGGAATGAGAAAGATTAGGATTGCCCCATCTTTTGCATAATTTAAACTTTGTTCGATTAACAAATGATGGACAAATGATAATCCTTCTTCTGCTTTAAGCTGGTAAGAAGCCGCAAGTTGATCGTTAGGGTAGTAACCGATTGGCAAATCACATATTACAATATCAACAGGATCAACAAACAATGGCTGCACACTATCACCATGGAACAATTCAATAGGATGATTTTGGAGCGTTGCATTGATATAGGCCATTTTTAATAATGTTTCATCCGCTTCTACTCCGCAGCCTGTCACCGTTTTTTTCGTTTGATTTAAGACAGCTGTAAATAAATTTCCTGTTCCAACCGCTGGATCTAACATCGAAAAGTTTTCCTTGTTTTTCGTCCATTTGTTAACAAGATAACCGATAAATAACGCAACAGCATCAGGCGTCATTTCATGATGCGGCTGTACCGCTTCTCTCATTCCCTTTAAAATAGCAAGCTGAAGAGCTTTCCGAATTTCTTCTGCTTTAAATTCTTCAAGATTCACTTCATTATATAATGCTGTTACTTTTTTCGTATTGTCATCATTCAGTTCTTGAAGAATCTCTTTTTGAAAAAGATTCTCTCCAGTTTCTGCGATTGCTTCTAAATATGTGATTGAAAGTTCTTTCTGCAGGATCACTGCCGTTTCATCAATCGTATCAAAAAGCTTTTCTACCGGTGTTTTTATCATTACGCTTTCCTCCAAACCCGAAATATCACTTTCCCAACTTTCTATTGTATCAAAAACTAAATGATAGACAAACATTATAAACTTGTTTAACAGCAGTTATCATAAATAAATCCGCTGTCAATATGACAGCGGATTTTCAAAGATTATTCAGCTTTTTTTGCTGCTTCAACAGCTGCTTCATAATCCGGATGATTTGTTGCTTCAGAAACATATTCAGCGTGTACTACTTTATTATTAGAATCAACAACAAATACAGCACGTGCTAATAGACGAAGCTCTTCAATCGCTACGCCGTATGCTTTACCAAAAGAAAGATCACGGTGATCTGAAAGAGTAACCGCATTTTCTAGTCCAGCATTCGCACACCAGCGTTTTTGTGCAAATGGAAGATCAACACTTACCGTTAAAACGTTAACATTATTAAGGCTTGATGCTTCTTCATTAAACTTACGAGTTTGTGCATCACATACACCTGTATCAACAGATGGGACAACACTAATTAAGCGTACACCGCTAAAATCATTTAACCCTTTTTCTGAAAGGTCATTTGCAAGCACCTTAAAATCCGGGGCTTGATCGCCTACTTTTACTTCATTACCAAGAAGTGTAACTGCATTGCCTTTAAACGTAATACTTGCCATTAAAAATTCCTCCTTTAACAAAAGTAGATATGTATCATTCTCATCATAGCCTGCTTATTTCTGCAATGCAACCAATCCGCATCAAGTATTAAAAATTTTTTGAATACATATTTAAAATAAGGTTAACGCATGGAAAATGCGCTAACCTTTGTTTAGAAGTCCAACTTTTGATTATACTGCTGCTGAGAAGAGGCGTGCTGATTTTGTTGTTTTTCTTTTCCTTTAAACATTTGCTGTAATTTTTCCATTGCCTGAGGTGCAATTTCTAACATTTTTTCATATAAATGTGTGCTGTTATCAAGGTGAATTGTTTTAATTCCCGACGAACTAACAACTAAAAACGCAATTGGTGTAATCGACACCCCACCGCCGCTTCCTCCACCAAATGGGTTTTCACTCTTCTCTCCACTTTGCCCGCTTAGTTTAAAATCACTTCCACCAGCTGCAAAGCCAAATCCCACTTTTGATACTGTTAAAATGACACTTCCATCCGGTGTTTCCACAGGATCTCCAACAATTGTGTTAACATCAATCATTTCTTTTAAATTTTCCATTGCTGTGGTCATTAGTCCTTGAATTGGATGTTCAGACATGTCCTAATCCCTCCGCTTTTTCATGTTGTTTCTTTTGATAGTTCACTTTTTTTTAATGGCAATGGTCTACCTTTCCAAAATTTAACGACCTTTAATCCTGCCCCAATAGCATGCCCGATGCGGAAGGAAAACATACATACAAACCTTGTTTGCGACACTGCTGTTTGAAATGCTGGATGAACTTCTATTTGAGGCTTTGCTTTAAGATTCATATATGTACTAACTAATCCAATTAAGCTTCCTTTTATACTCCAGGCTACACCTATAACCATGCCTGTTAAAGCCGCGTCATTTACTCCAACTACGCTTTTCCATTCAAATTTTGTAATGGAAACATGCTTTAAAAAGCTTCTTACAATTTTATGAAATCCAATTACATCTTGTAAAAAATCTTGAAACAACTCTATCTTTTTAATCATTTCTAAAGGTGTGAATTTTTGTGTATCTTCTTGTTGGGTATCGTTGTTCACGCTTTTTTCACTCTTTACTACAAGCGATGTTGAGTCCTCTACTTTTATAAGAGGCACGTTTAATGTATATGAAATTAGCCCATACCACGCTTTAAAGGTAACGACTAATTGATCATCATCACGACTATGAACATATAAAATAGTAATTGTAACCTTTGTAACGAAAAGAAGTAATACTAAGACTCCAATAATGAATGCAGTGACAATCCAACCATTCACCTTACAACATCCTTTCTCTTCCATTATCACCTCTTCAAAAAAAAAATAAACCCGCGGCTGCAGGTTTATCAAAAAATTGTTTAGTTATCAACATGAACAACATATGTATCAGCAAAATAATCATGCAGTCCTTGCTTTTTCCTTGTAAAGGCTGTCCAAATATAGAATAACCCATTTAATGTTTTACTAATTGTTCTTCCTACTAATTCACGAAAAATAATGGTAGACCAACTTAATGAAGAATTTCCCGCTGAAATAACTTTTAATCCAAAAATCATTTTCCCTAATGTTTGCTGAAAAAACTTTGTCATAAGCATAAAATAAAGATAAAAAATTGTTCCTGTTAACAGCACTTCTAAAGGTAAAAAAGCTGGTTCATCACTTGGAAGATTAAACGCTTTAATAAGAGGATAAATAAAAATTCGATTTAAGCTTGCAATCACAATAAGATCAGCAAGATAAGCCCAAAATCTCATCCAAAAGCCAGCATAACGAACTTCATTCCCTGTAAGTACCTTCTCTGTATCATTTGTCGTTTCATCAAATGTTATATCCATAGAATCTTCACCTACTCCGTATATAAATACATAAGCCGAGGTGCATTCGGTTGATTCACCAGCTCATGAATACCTAACAGATCGTTATTTGGATTTAGTAATTTTTGACTCGTCATTTCAAGCCAAGAACCAATTCCATAATTCGGTTCATAGCGAATCACCTTTAGTTCTTTATTATTTAAATCTTTTTTCATTGCTGCAATGGTGTCTTCTAAATCACCTAATTCATCAACAAGTTTTAATTGTTTAGCTTGACGACCGTCATAAATGCGTCCATCTGCAATTTGTTTTACTTTTTCCTCTGTAAGTTCACGGCCATTTGCAATCACTTCAACAAACTCTTCATAAGAATTATCGACCATAGATTGTAAGATTTTGCGTTCTTCGTCCGTCATTTCACGAGTTGGTGAACCGATATCTTTATGTGGACCGCTTTTGATGGTTTCCCATTTCACCCCAAAATTTTCAGCTAACTCACTATAATTAAGAGTCTGCATAATAACTCCTAAAGAACCTGTCATTGTAGCTGGATGGGCGTAAATTTTTTCTGCAGGTGTTGAAATATAGTAACCACCTGAAGCAGCAACATTTCCCATTGAAATATAAACGGGCTTTTTATAATTCTTTTGAATGTCGATAATTTCGTCATGAATTTCAGCACTTTCAACGACACCGCCGCCTGGAGAATTTACTCGAATAATAATACCTTCTACATTTCCAGATTCACCTGCTTTTTCAAGCATTTTAAGAAACTGACGATGGTTATAACCTGGTGTTTGAAAGAAAGAAGTGGATTCTGGAGCATCTTGAATAACCCCATCTACATTTAACACAACAATACTTTTTAAACTATTTCCTTCTTCTACTACTTTTTCAGCGAATTCTTCTTCTGAAGCCAACCAATTTTCTTGAAAGCCTTCTAAATTTCCAAACGCTATGGATGACGCAAGGTTAACAAAAATAGATACGATAAATAGTACTGCAGCAATCCCGAGTGCAGCCCAACGTTTTCCATTCATTACAACGTTCCCTCCTTTATTCCATCCCATTTATTAAAAAATGTTTCAATAAACGCCCACTATTTTCCTCATATATCCAAATCTTTTTTTATAATAGCATACTGCAAATGAGAATGATACAAAATAAACACGTAAAGCCTCTGAAGTTAGATGCTAAAAGGACGAATTATTCGTCCTTGCTGATTCGTCCTTTTGATATACAATTGTTCCATCCACCACTGTCATCGCAACTTCTGCCTTTGGAATCTCTTCAATAGAGATTTTGTATAAATCTTGCTTTAAAATCGTAAAATCCGCATTATAACCTGCTGCAATTATTCCGCTCTTTGCCTCTTGTCCAACAGCGTGAGCACTTCCAATTGTAAATAATTTTACAGCTTCATAAACGGTTAACTTTTGTTCAGGATAATATCCTTCATGCAGTTCTGTCGGCTTTTTTCTTGCAGCAGCCGTATAAATGCCAAGCAGGGGATTCGCAGGCTCAATAGGTGCATCAGATCCTCCAGCACATAGTAAGCCATAGTTTAATAATGTTTTCCAAGCAAAACTCCACTTCATCCGTTCTTCGCCAAGCCTTTCAATTACCCATGGAAAATCAGCAGCCACAAAATGAGGTTGAATATCAAGAACAACCGGTAAATTTCTCATTCTTATTAATAAATCTTCTCTTACAACTGAACAGTGAATGAGCCGGTCACGATAGCCGGCACGCACAGGGGCTTGTTCAATGGCATCGAGTGCATATTCAAGTGCTAAATCTCCAATTGTATGAATCGCAACAGGCATGTTATAGTGACGTGCTTTTTCGACAAGCGCTTTTAATTCTTCGATCGAATGAATCGCGACTCCTGATGTTTCTGGAGAATCATTGTATGGATGACTAAGGAGGGCCGTTCTGCCGCCTAATGCACCATCGGCAAAGATTTTCATAGCACCTAAGCTAATAAAAGAAGTGCCATCGTTTACATGCAATCCTGCTTCATGCATTGTTTTCACAACTTCATGATGAACAAGCAGGTTTGTTCTAAACTTTCTTTTCTTTCCGTCAATTACCTTTGTAAATGTCTGAAATGTATTCTCAAAACCATTATAATAGTTTAAATCTTCTGTATGCCCCCCTACAAGTCCAAGGCTAACTAAATCATCAACTGCAGTTGTTAAAGCACGTTCAACATAACTATTTGTAACAGGAGGCATTACCTTTTTTATCAGTTCTTGCGCTCGATCTAACAAATAACCAGTTGGTTCCCCTATCTCATTGCGTAAAATCACGCCACCTTCTGGATCAGGTGTTTCCTTTGTTATACGAGCAAGCTCTAAGGCTCTGCTGTTTGCAAGGATTGCATGCCGACAAACTCTTGTAAGCATCATCGGATGGTTTGGAGCAATTTCATCAAGTTCTTTGCGATGAAAGATTTTTCGATCACTAAAATTATTTTCATTCCATCCTTCTCCAATAATCCATTCACCAACACCAGCAGTTTTCACCTTTTCTACAAGAAGTTCTTTCATATTTTCGGCAGACTTGACTTCAGACAGATCTAACCGAAGCAGTTTCTCTCCATGACCAATTATATGCATATGACTATCAACAAAGCCTGGATACATTACATTACCTTTAAGATCGATCGTTCGTTCTATTTTATCGTTAAACTGGTTGAGAAGTGATTGTTTGGTCCCTGTCTTTACAATAACCCCATCTTCTACAAATACAGCATTCACTGTTTTCCCTTCTGATTCCATCGTATAAATTGTACCGCCACACCATAATGTTCCCATTGTAATACTCCTTTCCTAAATCTTTATAATAAGAGAGTGACGCTTTCTCACCTGATAAGTTCTAACTATTTTCAAACATATGTAAACATAGCTTTTTATTTTTATTTATCCCCCATTATAACGAATCGGTTCAATGATTGAAATTATTTGCCCCTGCAATAAGAAAAAGGAGCGGTCAGCCGCTCCTTTCATGCCATTTTATATGAAATTGTATTATGCTTTCGGGAACTGACTTTGCGCAGATTGAATCAGACGCTTTGTGATTTCACCGCCTACAGATCCATTTGAACGAGCCGTTGTATCAGAGCCTAGATTTACACCAAACTCCTGAGCAATTTCGTACTTCATTTGCTCGAGTGCTTGTTCCACACCAGGCACAACTAGTTTATTTGTAGAAGCCATAAGGATTCACCTCCTTGTACTAACTAGCGTTTGTGTAAAAAGAGCAATTCATTCAATGTATATCGTGGGAATAATGGAAAAAACTCCTGCACACAATCGTCTACAGGAGTCAATAACATTTTTTTATTAAAACAGCTCTTCAAACTGTTCTTCCACAAGCTGATTAGGCTTTAACATAATCATTTCTGTTCCATCAACAGCCTCTGAAGCTAACGCCTCAACCTCGAGATACTGCTCAAACTTATTCGCTTTTAATCGATTTGGCTTTGTTTTTGGAGCAGAAGGTAAAAAGATTGTACAGCAATCTTCATATGGACGAATTGAAATATCATATGTCCCAATATGATGAGAAATTTCCATAATTTCAACTTTATCCATTCCGGCAAGTGGGCGAATAACCGGATAGTTTGTGACTTCATTAATTGTATGCATGCTTTCAAGCGTTTGACTTGCTACTTGTCCTAAACTTTCTCCCGTTACAATTCCAAGTGCATTATGCTTTACTGCTAGCTTTTCTGTAATTCGAAGCATCATTCTTCTCATAATGGTCATGCTGTAACTATCAGGAATTTTATCTTTAATTGCTTTTTGCACAGCTGTAAAGGGAACAACATGCAGCCGGACTTCACCGCCAAATGCCGTTAATACCTTTGCTAAATCCTCTACTTTTTGCTTGGCACGCTCACTTGTAAACGGCGGACTGTGAAAGTGAACAGCTTCGATTTTAATTCCCCGCTTCATCGTCAAATAACCTGCAACAGGGCTGTCAATCCCGCCCGAAAGCATGAGCATTACCTTTCCAGAGCTCCCCACCGGCAAACCGCCCGCTCCGCGAAAATGAGTACAGCTAATATAAGTTGCTTCACTCTTTACTTCAATGCGAATATTAACATCTGGATTATGAACATCTACTTTTAAATTTTCGGTATGTTTTAAAACATATCCGCCAACTAAATGATTTAACTCTTGTGAATTGATAGGAAAATCTTTATTTGGACGTTTACCTGTAATTTTAAATGTTTTTGCTTCATTGTTTGTTTCACGAAGTGCAGCTAAAGCTCCTTTTTGAATTTCTTCCAAATCATTTTTCACTTTCATCGAAAGACTTAATGATTGAATACCAAAAACCTTTTGTAGCCTTTCTACAACAGGTTGATAGTCTTCTCCGTTTAACTGCACATGCAAACGGTCAAACGTTCTTTTTAATGTAATATTTGGAAAGCCTGCTAAACTTTCCTTTACGTTTCGACGCAGCTGTTCTTCAAACTTACGACGGTTTTTTCCTTTTAAAGCAATTTCTCCATAGCGAATTAAAATTTGTTCATACTCCATAGTTAACGGGCTCCTTTCATAACTAGCCTTAGCTGTATAACGACTTCTTTAAGCGTTTTTATAAAGATCATAATTTCTTCTCGCGTCGTTTCAAAAGACATACTAACTCTCAATGCTGAAGCTGCTCGTTCTTCGCTCATTCCCATCGCAAGAAGAACACGACTCGCTCCCACTTCTTTAGATGAGCAAGCTGACTTGGTTGAAATATAAATATTTTCTTCTTCTAATGCATGAATTAATACCTCCGGTTTTGTTTCGAGTACAGAAAAATTTAAAATATGAGGTGCCGAAACGTCCATTGGTGTGTTTATTACAATTCCTTCTATATTGGAAAGTTCATGAAACAACAATTCTTTTAAGCTTTGAAGATGCTCTCTTCCATCTTTACTGCGCTCAAACGATAAACGAAGTGCTTTTGCTAAAGAGGCAATTCCCGGAACATTTTCAGTGCCTGCCCGTTTGTTGAACTCCTGCTCCCCACCTGTAAAGAGCGGGGAAAGACTTACACCTTCTCTTATATATAAAATACCCGTTCCTTTAAGTCCATGAACTTTATGCCCTGAAATCGTACATAAATCAATGTTTGCACCCTTTATGTTTAAGGGGACTTTGGCAGCACCTTGCACATAATCAACATGAAAGAATATTTTTGGATAGTTCTTTAAAAACCGACCTATTTCTTCCACCGGCTGAATGGTACCTGTTTCATTGTTGACATGAAGAACAGAAACTAAAATGGTATCGTCCTGTAATGCTTTTTCTAGTTCCTCAATAGATACTCTTCCTTTTGTATCCACTGGTAAATATGTCACATCGAATCCAAGAGATTCCAGCTGTAAAAATGATTCATATGTTGACGGGTGCTCAACACTTGTTGTAATAATATGTTTTCCCCGTGATTGATGTTTTAGAGCAATCCCTTTAATTGCTAAGTTGTTTCCTTCAGTTCCTCCAGAAGTAAATAAAATTTCCTGTGGTGAAACATAAAGCATCTCACTAATAAGCTTTCTTGCTTGAAGTAAAAGCCTTTCTACTTCATTTCCTTTGCTGTGAATTGAAGAGGGATTGGCAAAATAGTGGGCAGCTGTTTTTTGAAATGTTTCAAGCACCTCTGGATACGGCTTTGTAGTCGCACTATTATCTAAATAAATCATAACGGAATGACTCCTTTTATACAGTTTCAAATGATAGATAAATAAAATTGACGATAACGCTTTAAGCATTGTTATATCTTATCACATGCTCGCCTTTTTCAAAATATTTTCTTTAAAACCTTTATACGTTAAAAACATTCTAAAATAGAAAAGAAGAATATGACAAATGATATAAATAATTTAAAAGAGTTTTTTTGTATAAAAGTTATTAATAAAAATTAATTATGAAATGTTTTTTTAATATATTAAAGATTATTACTTTTTTATAAAGTATATCTTTTTTTTTAGTTTGTGGTACTATGATACGGAAAATTCACTCATCTGAAAAGGATAGGCTATAGCTATATTAGGAGGAAATATTAATGAATAAACATCTATCCAAAAGGGAGACACTTACAATTGGTTTAATGACCTTTGCGTTATTCCTTGGAGCAGGCAATATGATTTTCCCACCAGCGCTAGGACAAGCCGCAGGTACTAATATATGGATGGCATCAGCTGGATTCCTTATTACTGCAGTAGGACTTCCGCTTCTAGGTATTATTGCGATTGCAAAAAGCGGCGGTGACCTGCAGCAGCTTGCAAAACGAGTGCATCCAATATTCGGAATTATTTTTACTGCAGCCGTTTATTTAGCACTTGGGCCATTTTTTGGAATACCTAGAACAGGGACAGTGGCTTTTGAAATTGGTGTAACACCTTTTCTTCCTGAGCATTTAAATCCTGAAGGACTCCCTTTATTTTTATACACCCTTCTTTATTTTGGAATTACCTTTTTAGTTGCTCTCAATCCAGCAAAATTAGTAGATCGAATTGGGAAGTTTTTAACACCGCTTTTACTTCTTATCCTTTCTGTTATTGTAATAGCAGGAATAGTGAATCCAATTGGCACAGTTAGTAAGCCAACAGAAGCATATAAAGAACCGTTCTTTAAAGGCTTTATTGAAGGATACTTAACAATGGATGCCATTGCAGCACTTGTTTTTGGTATTGTTGTCATTCATGCGATTCAAGCTCGCGGTGTGACAGATCGAAAAGAAATTACTTCTATTACAACAAAGGCTGGTTTCATTGCAGCAGTTGGATTATCATTCGTTTATTTCACACTTTCATACCTTGGAGCAACAAGCCGCAGTGCTTTAGGAGAAGCATCCAATGGCGGGGAAATTTTAGCAGGCTTAGCGCATCTTTTATTTGGATTTAGCGGGAACATTTTACTTGGACTTGCCATTACATTTGCATGTTTGACAACATCAGTCGGTCTCGTATCTGCAGCAGGAGAATACTTTCACCAATTGATGCCTCGTCTTTCATATAAACTGCTCATTTTTATCTTTACATTTTTCAGCATGATTATTGCAAATATAGGATTAACTCAATTAATTTCCATGACAGTACCCGTACTCATTGCAATTTATCCAATTGCCATTTCGTTAATTTCTTTGTCGTTTTTTGATCCATTATTTAAAGGATACACGGAGGTTTATCGCGGAGGAATTATCGGAGCAGCATTTATTAGTATAGTTGACGGCCTTACTGCTGGAGGATTTCAGTTAGAGTTAATCAATAACATATTATTGTCCTTTCCTTTTTCCGAGCAAGGTATTGGTTGGATCATGCCTTCCGTGCTTGGTGCTGTAATTGGTTATATTATTGCTATTACCCGCTCTTCTGCAAAACATGCACCTGCCAATACTTAAAAACCTTAGGGCAATCCCCTAAGGTTTTTTATACACCAATCTTTTCTTCTATCTCAATTCCAATTTTTCGAAGAGCTTCTGGTTCAATCTTTTGAACAGCTTCCGCAGCTATCTTTAACGCTTCCTCATAATGATAATTTCGAAATTCTCTTTCAGCTTTTTCTAATTGCTCTGCTATAAACGGATAGCGGCTGCGGTATCGATTACCGTATGTAATTAATTTTTCTGCCATCATTGTTTGTTCAATTAATTTTCCTGTTTGCTGTACACTATCGTCCACTGTATCAAGGGCTGCTTTTAGAGAATAGTTAATACTTACAATATCTAATGGCGTTTCATTTAATTTCTCATGAACTTCCATTATTCTTTCTTCGGCTGCTTCAATGCCATTTAAATAGTATTCAGGTAATCCAGGCAGGTTATTTTGCTTCACCATCTTTTTTGCCTCACCTAGCTTCTTTTTCAGCTGGTGAATGGTCTCCTTTGCATGAAGCTCATCTTTCCTTAATGTATGGAGCATTTTTTGATAATCTTTATAAAGAGATTGTAAACTTGTAAGCTGCTCTTCAATTTCTTTTACCATCTCAACAATCGTTGAATAAGCTTGCTTTTGATTATGAAAAGCATCTCTAACAACTTCAAACTTTGTCATCACTTTATTTAAACCTTTTTCTAAATCGCGTTGGGCTTTTAAATCTTTTTCTTCAATTCGGTAGTTGACCTGGACAGCTATTGTTTCTTCTTCTAACTGTTCGATATCCTGTTTCATATGAGCAATGTTTTTTTCTATTGTAGTTTGTTCACCTATAAGCGCACTTCTTGCTTCAACTTCATTTTCTAGTGCACTATAGATTGCTTCAATTTTAGAAAACAACGCTTCAACCCGCTGCTTTGTTTCCTCAATATTCACTTCAGCGATCTGTTTAATTTCTTCTTCTACTTTTTCATAAATTTCTTCAATTTCTTCTTGAACATGAAGATGCTCAAGTAAATAACCACTATTCGCCATTTCCAACATTCCAGACTGCAGTTCTTCTAATTGAGAAGGTATATTTGTCTGCAGCTGTACTAATAATTCTGGAATATATTCAAGCTTTTCGCTAAGAACCGATAATTCTTCCTGCACGCCTAGAAGTACAGTCCGCGCTTCCAAATGATTTCCATGTTCAGTTAATTCATCAAATCTTTGAATTTGTTGGTGCACTTCTACTAACCGTTTTTCAAATTGAACTGAAGTTCTCCCTAACGTACGATGATGAGCAAGAATATACTGTCTTGTATCTCGATATAATTTTTTTACTTCTTCAATCTCTGTACGATTTTGTTCCTCACTTACTACAAGTTCATTTACTTCTTTCAAAATGAGCGAAATAGTATCTTCAATTTTCTGTAACTCTCTTTCCAAATGATTGAGCGTAACCCTGGCTTTTCTAAAACCAAACTTATCAACACTTTCCTCCGCATCAAACAACTTTTCTTCCAATGCTGGAAGTCTAGTTGTCACAAGTTCATCCCAATCATTTCGCCACTTTTCAAATTTTTCTTCTGTTTCTCCTGCCATATTCAATCCTTTTAATTTTGCCAGCTCTTCTGTTACTGGACGGTTTGTAATATCAATTTTCCATGCTTCAAGCCGATCAATTTCTTTATAGAGATTTTTTCTTGAAAATGAACCTAATAAAACGATAGCTGCACATACACTTACCGCTGCAATAACATATACCACCTAAAGCACCCTTTCTTCCTTTCTGAACGTGTAATCTTGTCCGTTAATCTATACATATATCTTTAAGTTTATTGTTTTTATTAATGCTTTTATGATACCATGCAAAACGGCATTTGACTAAACAAATTACATAATATTTCAAAATCAATAGAATTTCTTTGCTTTTCTTTCACATGTTTAGCAGTTCTTTTTATTTACGCTCTCATAAAACTAATGATAAAATATCAGAAATTATCCTTTAACTTTTTTAAGATAATATGGTTAAAAACCAATTTACTATAATTAAAGGAGCGATCAATCATGATTTTTGACGGTCATATTCATACCCCTTTTTGTCCACATGGAACAACTGATACATTTGAAATGTATATTGAGAAAGCTCTATCATTAGGGTTAAAAGGTATAACTTTTACTGAGCATGCCCCGCTTCCTGAAGGGTTTGAAGATCCAACACCATTAAAAGATAGTGCAATGAATTTGAAAGACTTGTCTTCCTATTTTGAAACAATTGAATATTTAAAAGAAAAATACAAAAAAAAAATAGCCATTCATGCAGGCCTTGAAGTAGACTATCTGATTGGATTTGAAGAGGAAACGAAAGCCTTTTTAAACAACTGGGGGAAACATCTTGATGATGCTATTTTATCTGTGCATTTTCTTCCACTTAACAATCAATATTACTGCTTAGATTATAGTGAAGAAACCTTTGCAGAAATGATTGAAAAAGTTGGATCTGCAGAAAACATTTACCGCCTTTATTTTTCAATTGTTAAAAAATCGATTCATGCAGATCTTGGTTCCTACAAACCAAAGCGAATTGGCCACATCACACTTGTGCATAAATTTAAAAAGCAGTTTCCTGTCTCGAATTACTTTGAAGAACAACTCATTGATCTTTTAACGGAAATAAAAGCAGCAAACTATCAATTAGACTACAATGGAGCCGGTTTTGTAAAGCCCTTATGTGGTGATTCTTATCCGTCAGCTTGGATTGTTAATGAAGCGCTCAAAAGAAAGATCCCTCTCATCTATGGATCTGACGCCCATAGTGCAAAGGGATTAGGTCAAGGATATAATAAGCTGTATTTACCTCATTTTGCAGCAAGACCAAACTTATGACGATAAAACAGGAAAGAAGGAAGGCATTCCATCTTGTTTTTTTATACCATGTGTTCGACAAATAAAGAAATCAATCCAATCCATCAATAACTTTGTATAACGTTCTTTAAAATATTCTTCATAGGCATTTATATAATAAACTTCATTTAAATATTGGGGATGTAAATAAGGCATAATCAGCATCCCCTTTAACTGCATAATCACATAATCAACTGGCTGTTTTTTAAATTCATTTTGAATCGATCCACGAACTAAAATTTCTTTAAAATAATATTTTTCTTTTCGTAAATAGGTTGTCATTACTTCTCTAACAAGTATCGTATCGAGTGTAATTTCTCTGTGAACAAATCTAGCAAGGTGATGATGATTTTGTTGATAAGATAGGAGCTTTAAGATAATTTCTTGCAAACATTTTTTTGCAGAAATCGTTTCCAATCTTTGATAGGAAGATTCAATTTCTGCAACATATCCTTCAAAAAAAGCAGCAATTAAATCTTCTAAAAGCCCTTGTTTTCCTCCAAAGTAATAGGAAATTAACGAAATATTAACTTTTGCTTTATAAGCTATTTCGCGAACCGATGTGCCATTATAACCTTTTGAATTAAAAAGTGCGATCGCTGCCTCTATCACCTTTTGTTTAGTAATACTTTCTTCCACGATCACTCACTCCAATCATATTATTAAGCAACAAGCAAAAATTCTAAAACATTCACAACTTCTTCACTATATAAATTCCCTTTCCCTTCTAAAGAACGTGAGGTTATGTCGAATATTTACAGTTAATCTCTATATTAAACATTCCATGCCCTTCAGGTAACCTCCTTTAAAAACCGCACGACAAATACTAGGAATATTTTACATTTCATCCTTCTTCTTGTCTGATTATGTATAAAATTGAAGAACTGGTGGGGCAGTGAAGTATCTATTCATCAAAAGGTTCAATGTATGGAAGTGTCAATTTTGACTTATTCATAAAAAGCCTTGCTTGACTTATCTATTAAAACATCATATAATGTCCCTTGTGTAAAATAAAAGATAGCAGCGTAAACTTCATATGTATTTTTTCATTTTGTTTCTCAAATATTGCTTTTGCAATTGAGGTGCATCGTGTAACTTCCCGCTGTCGAAGTGAGGGTGTGTGAAAACAAAATGAGCATGTGAAAGGATTACGAACACTGTTTTTATTTTATGCAATAAAAATAGTGATAAAGGAGGAGCTATTTATGGCTCGTTATACAGGACCAAGTTGGAAATTATCTCGTCGTTTAGGCATCTCATTAAGTGGAACAGGTAAGGAGTTAGAAAAACGCCCTTACGCTCCAGGTCAACATGGACCAAACCAACGCAGAAAACTTTCTGAGTATGGATTACAATTACAAGAAAAGCAAAAGCTTCGTCATATGTTCGGAGTAAATGAGCGTCAATTCCGCCGCATTTTTAATGATGCTGGTAAAATGGCTGGTATCCACGGTGAAAACTTCATGATTCTTCTTGAATCTCGTTTAGATAACCTTGTTTACCGTTTAGGTTTAGCTCGTACTCGTCGTCAAGCGCGTCAGCTTGTAAACCACGGTCATATCACAGTAAACGGTGGACGCGTTGATATTCCATCTTATCGTGTAGCACCTGGTCAAGTAATTAGTGTACGTGAAAAGTCTCGTAATCTTGACATCGTTAAAGAAGCGGTAGAAGTAAACAACTTCGTACCTGAGTACTTAACGTTTGATGCTGATAAATTAGAAGGTACTTACAACCGTTTACCAGAACGCGCTGAATTACCATCTGAAATTAACGAATCTCTTATCGTTGAGTTCTACTCTCGTTAAGACCTTAAAAGACATTGGAGAAAACTCCAATGTCTTTTTTATTTATTAACTTAAAATTATTGGACCGCTTTTATTTAACTACGAATAGGAAAAGAGACTAAACGATTTAGAGAAAATACATGTTCTCGTTTCGTTTAGTCTCTTTTTCTGTCTTTCAGCTTTCAGCCTAGGACTGAAAGACAGCGAATGAAAAATTCGCTCGTCGGAGGCAAAATCTTTCTAGCTTATCAGCCAACAGCTTACTTCTTAATCTTCACAAACTTTCTTTTCCCAACTTGAACAATCATGTCGTTTTCCGGTTTTACCTGCAGCTGCACATCTTCTACTTTTTCTTGGTTAATTTTCACCCCGCCGTTTTGAATCATGCGGCGTGCTTCCCCATTTGAATTTTGCAGACCAAGATCAACTAAAAACTTCACAACCCATACTTCTTCCTCACCAGTCCAGCTTACTTCAGGAATATCTGTTGGAAGATTTCCTTTTTGGAAAACCGTTTTAAAATGTTCTTCCGCTTTTTCAGCAGCTTCTTTTCCGTGATACATTTCGACAAATGTTTTACCTAAACGCATTTTTAAATCACGTGGGTGAACCGTGTTATTTTCTAAACCATTACGCATTTCCTCTATTTCTTCCATTGGAATCTCTGTTGCAAGTTCATAATATTTCATCATAAGCTCATCAGGAATAGACATCGCTTTTCCATAAATATCATTAGGATCTTCATCAATACCAATATAATTTCCTAGTGACTTAGACATTTTACGTTCTCCGTCTAATCCTTCAAGAAGCGGAAGCATCATTGCAACTTGCTTTTCTTTTCCGTATTCTTCTTGTAAGTGACGCCCCATTAATACATTAAATGTTTGATCTGTACCGCCAAGTTCAATATCACTTTCTAATGCAACAGAATCATATCCCTGCATAAGTGGATAGAAAAATTCATGAACAGAAATGGCTTGTCCTTCTTTATAACGTTTTGAAAAATCATCTCGTTCAAGCATTCGAGCAACTGTCATTTTTGCAGAAAGTTCTACAACGTCTGCAAAATTCAATTTACTAAGCCACTCTGAATTATAGTAAACACGTGTTTCTTTCATATCAATTACTTTTGCAAATTGTTCAAAATATGTTTTCGCATTTTCTTTAATTTGCTCATCAGTCAACGGCTTTCTTGTTTCAGACTTCCCTGTTGGATCACCAATCTTCCCTGTAAAATCACCAATAAGCAGCTGAATTTCATGACCTAACTCTTGAAATTGACGCAGCTTATGAAGTACGACTGTGTGTCCAATATGTACATCAGGAGCAGAAGGATCAAGACCTAATTTTATTTTCAATGGTGTATTAGTTGCAATAGACTTTTCTATTTTTACCTTTAAGTCTTCTTCAGGAACGATATTAACGACACCCCTCTGTAATACTTTTAGCTGGTGTTCTACTTCCTGCTTCTGCTCTTCTGTTAAGACAATCTCTTTTTTCATAATAATTTCCTCCTTTTACTCTAAGAATGGTTTTTTATCTTTGAATTCTGTAATAACATGAACTTTCTTAAAGCGTAAAAAACTCGTCCCTTCTATAACAATTATAGAAGGGACGAGTTTAATCGCGGTACCACCCTTATTGAAGAAATATTTAACATTTCTTCCACTTCATTTCGATAACGGTAAAAACCGTTCTTTGCTTAATCAACCGATGTTCACAAAGAAAGCTCCTGGATGTAATTCATGATTATCTTTGTACTGATTTTCACCAACCATCAGCTCTCTACTAACAGGGAGATAAACACTACTGAATCCATTCAATGCTTGTTTAGTTTTATTCATTAGTTAAATTTTTATCATAAACTGTTTGAATATGTCAACTCTTAATAAAATCTATACAATCTATTTTTCAACAGATCAAGAGATTATGCTATAATAAATACCGTTATTATTAAGGAGGTTTATACATGCTGAAATTTTCAAATGCACTTGAAAAAATAAGGCGCTTTATTCATACATTATCAGAAAAAGGGGTGCTGAAAAGCATTCGAATTACGTATAAAGTCACTTGGAATTTACTTCTAATTTTCTTAGTTTTTATTATGATGGGGGCTTTTTTTGCAGGAGGAGTTGGGGCAGGATACTTTGCTTCCCTTGTTAAAAGTGAGCCTATTCGAAGTTATGAGACAATGAAAAAAGATATCTATAACTATGAAGAAACAAGTGAGATGTTTTTTTTAAATAATCAACTGTTAGGAAAGTTTCGATCAGATATTGATCGTGAAGAAGTTTCACTTGATCATATTTCAGTGTACGCACAGCAAGCTGTGGTAGCGACAGAAGATTCCTATTTTTATGAACATGAGGGGATTGTACCAAAAGCCATCGGAAGAGCAGTTTTACAAGAAGTAGCAAATTCAGCTGTTCAAACAGGCGGAAGTACTCTTACCCAACAATTAGTAAAAAATCAAATTTTAACAAGAGAAGTTTCATTTGAAAGAAAAGCAAAGGAGATGCTCTTAGCACTCCGGTTAGAACGATTTTTTTCAAAAGATGAAATTTTAGAAGCCTATTTAAATGTTGTTTCATTTGGCCGTAATTCTTCTGGCAGAAATATTGCTGGAATTGAAGCAGCTGCCCAAGGCGTTTTTGACGTGTCAGCAAAAGACCTAAATTTACCACAAGCTGCTTTTTTAGCTGGCTTACCACAAAGTCCGTTTGGATATACCCCTTTTTATTCTGATGGAACAAGAAAAGAATCAATTGAACCAGCATTAAATCGTATGAAAACTGTTTTATTCCGTATGTTAACTGAAAACTATATTACAGAACAAGAGTATGAAGAGGCGCTGGCTTATAATATTGCTGATGACTTCGCAGATCCAAAGCCATCACCTCAAGAACAATACCCTTATTTAACATTTGAAGTTGAAAGAAGAGCTATTAATACGTTAGCTAAACATTTAGCAGATGAGGAAGGGTATAACAGTGCTGAACTGGAAGTCAACCATAAACATTACTATAATGCATTATTTGAACATCGTGTCACTGGGAAATCGTTAGAATCTATTGCTCAGCGTGAAAATTTAGATCTTGCCAAAATAGAAAACGATTATAATCTTTTTAATGGATTGTTAGAGCAGGCTGATAAAGATATTCGACGAAATGGATATCAAATTCATACAACAATTGATAAAGCCATTTATGATGGAATGCAAACAGCAAAAAATAGTGTTTTAGATGATTGGAGATATTTTGAAAATCCGCGAACTCTTACAGTCACTGACCCTGAAAGTGGGGAAAAGGTTCAAAAAACTTATCCAATGGAAGTTGGAGCAATGTTAATTGAAAATAGTACAGGCAAAATTATTAGTTTTGTAGGCGGTACAAACTATGAGCAATCCCAATTAAATCATGCTACACAAGCTTATCGTCCCAATGGTTCAACAATGAAACCGCTTCTTGATTATGCTCCCGCTATGGAAGAAGGAAAAGTTCAGCCTGGCTATATTTTAGTTGACTCTCCTTTAAATGAAGTAAGTGGATGGAATCCTCAAAACTACACAGGTCGATTTTATGGCTTAGTAACAGCACGTGAAGCACTCAAAAAGTCGCACAATATCCCTGCGATTCGAACCTTTTTAAGAATGGATCCATATAAAGCAACTGGCTACTTGGAAAAAATGGGCTTTACATCATTAATGGGCTCAGATCGCACGAACTATTCAATGTCAATTGGCGCCTTAACAAGAGGGGTTACAATTGAGGAAAACACAAATGCTTATGCAACATTTGCAAACAGCGGTAAGTTTGTTGATTCGTATATGATTAATAAAATTGTTTCAAAAGATGGAGAAGTTATTTATCAACACGAGTCAAAGCCTCGTGATGTCTTTAGTCCACAAACGTCTTATTTAACGATTGATATGATGCGCGATGTTATTTATGGCGGCGGAACTGCTGCGCGCGTTCCAAGTTATTTAAAATTCCAATCTGATTGGGCTGGAAAAACAGGTACAACACAAAACTGGGAAGACGCATGGCTCGTAGCAACTAATCCAAACGTTACCTTAGGTGTTTGGACAGGTTTTGATAAACCGATGCGAATGGATACAAGTAACTATGCAAGCCGCAACCAACGACTATGGGCATTATTTGCAAATGCTGCATATGATCAAAACCCAACATTAATGGACCCTGAGGAACGGTTTAAGATGCCAAGTGGAATTGTTAGAAGGTCTATTTGTGGAATTTCCGGTCTTCTAGCTTCAGATTTATGTCGTGAAGCAGGACTTGTAGAAACAGACTTATTTAATGTTAAGTTTGTACCAACTAAATCAGATGATAGTTTAGTTACTTCTCGTTATGTTGTCATTAATGGGAAAAACTATCAATCATTAGAAACAACACCTGAAGAATTCACAAAACAAGGTGTAACGATTAAAAAAGATTATTTTAAAGGCTATGATAATGTCGAAAATCTTATTCCAGATAATTTAGAACAAATCGATGTTCTGGCCCAGGAAAAAGCGAAAGAAAATGGAAAACAACCTAATCCAGTATCAGGTCTAAAGATAAACGGCAGTACTCTTTCATGGAGTACCCATACTGAGAATGATATTGTTGGTTACAGAATTTACCGAGCTGCTGATGAGAGCAATAAATTTCTAAAAGTAGGTAGTGTTGCCACCTTTGATGGAACAACCTCGTTTTCTGTTGGAAATCAAGTAAGTGCATATTATGTTACAGCTGTTGATGCAGCTGGTAAAGAATCTGAGCGTTCAAAAGTTGTGCAAGTGGGGGATTGGGCAAATAAACCAAAACCTGAGGAAAAACCGAAACCTGAAGAGAAACCAAAACCTGAAGAGAAACCAAAACCTGAGGAGAAACCAAAACCTGAGGAAAAGCCGAAGCAAGAAAAACCAGCAGATAATAACAGCGAAACCTCCAGTTCAAATGAGCAAAATAAACCAGCCTCAGACACGGATTCATCCTCTTCAACGAACAACAATACGACTGAACAAACTAACAATAATAACTAAAAAATAATAGGAAGGACCGAATCAGCTTGTTTCGGTCCTTCCTATTATTAATCTTCCATTGTCGATAAATCTCCTGTTGGTAAATTAAGCTCCCACGCTTTTAATACACGGCGCATAATTTTTCCACTTCTCGTTTTTGGAAGTTTATCTTTAAATTCAATTTCTCTTGGTGCTGCATGGGCAGCAAGTCCTTTTTTAACAAAGAGACGAATTTCTTCTTTTAATTCTTCAGAAGGTGTATAGCCTTCTCTTAAGGAAACAAATGCTTTAATAATTTCGCCACGTACTGGGTCAGGCTTTCCAATCACACCAGCCTCTGCAATCGCTTGAAATTCGACAAGTTTACTTTCGACCTCAAACGGACCTACTCGCTCTCCAGCTGTCATAATAACGTCATCAACACGGCCTTGGAACCAAAAATAGCCTTCTTCATCCATATACGCAGAGTCTCCTGAAACATACCAATCATTTTTCAGGAAATAGGAATCATACTTTTCTGGTCTCTTCCAAATTTGACGCATCATAGACGGCCAGCCTTTTTTTATTGCCAGATTCCCCATGCGATTTGGCGGCAGTTCATTTCCTTGGTCATCTACAATAGCAGCTTTAATTCCTGGAAGCGGTTTTCCCATGGAACCTGGTTTCATTTTCATTGAAGGATAATTACAAATAAGCTGTGCACCTGTTTCAGTCATCCACCACGTATCATGAATGCGTAAATTAAATACTTTTACACCCCAGCGAATAACCTCCGGATTTAACGGCTCGCCTACACTTAAAATATGACGAAGAGAACTTAAATTAAACTTTTTAATTACTTCATCTCCTGCACCCATTAACATTCGAAATGCTGTTGGCGCACTGTACCAAACCGTTACACCATATTTTTCAATCGTATTATACCAATCTTCAGGACTAAAACGACCGCCACGAATGACGTTAGAAGCGCCTACTAACCATGGGGCAAAGATACCATAAGATGTTCCGGTTACCCAACCGGGATCAGCTGTACACCAATATACATCATCTTCTTTTAAATCAAGAACCCATTTTGCTGTTTGATAATGCTGAACCATCGCATTATGAACATGATAGACACCTTTTGGTTTTCCTGTTGAACCTGATGTATAATGTAAAATTAAACCATCTTCACGATCCACCCATTCTATTGTAAGATCTTTACTTGCTGATTTCATTCGTTTGTTGAAGTCTATATAAGGCCCTTCCTCATTTACATTTTCTCCTACAAGGACAATATGTTTTAAATGAGGTAACTCCTCTACCGGCACACGTTCTAAGAGAGTTGGAGTTGTAACAAGAACTTTCGCTTCACTGTCCTCTAAACGATCTCGAACAGCACCTTCCATGAACGCTTCAAACAGTGGACCTACAATCGCTCCCAGTTTTAAAGCACCGAGAAGCGCAAAATATAATTCTGGAGAACGAGGCATAAAAATGAAGACACGATCTCCTTTTTCCACGTCCACTTGTTTTAAAACATTGGCCGCTTTATTGGACTGATCTTTCATTTCTTTAAATGTATATTTTTCGTCTCGCTCTTTATCTGAGAAATAGAGAGCTACTTTGTTTTTCTTTTCTGTTTCGGCATGACGATCAATAGCTTCATAAGCTATATTTACAAGACCGGTACGATGCCATGAAAAGCTTTTTTCCACTTCAGACCATTGAAATGATTCATAAGTTTCTGGATAATTTTTTAAGTTAAATTCACCGTTCGCTGCAGGAAGCGCTTCCACCTTCATTGCCCCATCTCTCCTTTATGTAATAATTTACATATATATTATATCACATTTAAAAATATTCTCAATTTTTGAATTTATTAAATTTATCTTTAAATTAAGGATTTGAACACGTACAATAAAATTATTAGTAAATAAATCGCAAGTAAAAAAACAGATCACTTCTAAAAAGAGATGAGCTATTGAAGGTGGTGTACCGTGATGGATCATAAAAAAACTTATAACGCAAAAGAAATAAAAACACCTCACGGAAAATTAATTATTGAAGGGCCAATTTCAGCAAATACACTAACACAATATGAATTTCACAACGACTTAGTCGCATTTCGTTCTCCTAAAGAACAGCATCAAGCACTAATAGAAATTGCCTCGCTTCCTGAAGGACGGATTATTGTCGCGCGAGATCAAGATATGATTGTCGGTTATGTTACATATTTATTTCCTGATCCATTGGAACGCTGGTCAGAAGGAAACATGGAAAATCTATTAGAGTTAGGCGCCATTGAAGTGATTCCTAAATTTAGAGATTATAAAGTCGGTAAAACGTTACTCTATGTTTCGATGATGGATAAGCAAATGGAAAATTATATTATTATGACAACTGAATACTACTGGCATTGGGATCTTCAAGGTACAAATCTTTCCGTATGGGATTATCGAAAGGTAATGGAAAAAATGATGAACACAGGAGGCCTTATTTGGTATGCAACAGATGATCCTGAAATTTGTTCCCACCCTGCCAATTGTTTAATGGCGAGAATCGGTCAAAATATAGATTTAGATTCGGTACAGCAGTTTGATGCCTTACGCTTTCAAAATCGGTTTATGTACTAATTAAGGAGGTATGTTTTTTGTTTGTAGAAATGATTATGAAGCGCGAAATTATTTCTATCTATCCACACCATACCATTAATGAAGCATTAACATTGCTTAAAATCAATAATATTGGACATCTTCCTATTGTGAATGAAGACAATCAGTTAATTGGTATTATTTCTGATCGTGATATTCGTGATGCCGCTCCTTCTATATTTGAAAAAAAAGAACTGCACCATCAATTAGAAAAACCTGTTTCTACAATTATGAAAACAGACATTATTACCGCCCATCCTCTAGATTTTGTAGAAGAACTATCGGCTGTTTTTTTAAAAAATAAAATTGGCTGTATTCCTATTGTCGAACAAACAAAACTCGTGGGCATTGTTACAGAAACAGACATGCTTCACACGTTAATTCACCTTACTGGAGCTCACCAACCAAGCTCACAAATTGAAGTGAAAGTAGAGAATATTGCAGGTATGTTGGCAAAGGTGACTTCTATTATCGGGAAAAGAAAAGTAAATATTGCAAGTGTGCTCGTTTATCCAGGAAATGATGAAGCCTATAAAATCCTTGTCTTTCGAATACAAACTATGAATCCAACAGCCATTATTCAGGATTTACAAAAAGAGGGATATCATGTACTATCGCCAAACGGGCCAGGTGGAGACAAATGAGTAATCAATCAATTTTCATCTATTCAGAAGACATGTTAACCTATAAATTTCATGATCATCATCCTTTTAACCATATAAGAATAAAGCTTACTTATGATTTGTTAAAGGAATGTCAAACTCTTTCTGATTCACAAGTTGTTAGCCCCCGACTTGCTTCAGAAGAAGAAATTGCCCTTGTTCATGATAAAAACTATATTGATGCCGTAAAAAAAGCTGGGATCGGTCAATTGGATGAGACAACTGCAGCAAATTATGGACTTGGTACAGAGGATACACCTATTTTTCCCAACATGCATAATGCAAGTGCACTTCTTGTCGGAGCGACATTAACAGCAGCTGAACATGTAATGGAAGGAAAGTGTCTGCACGCTTTAAACTTAGGTGGGGGACTCCACCACGGTTTTCGTGGAAAAGCTTCGGGATTTTGTATTTATAACGATAGTGCTATCGCCATTGCATGGATTCGCAAACATTATAATGCAAGAGTACTTTATGTAGATACAGATGCCCATCATGGTGATGGTGTACAGTGGGCATTTTATGATGACCCTAATGTATGTACCCTTTCAATCCATGAAACAGGACGCTATTTATTTCCGGGTACAGGTAACTATGATGAAAGAGGAGATGGACAAGGTTATGGATTTTCTTTTAATATTCCAGTTGATGCGTTTACAGAAGATGATTCTTTCATAAATATTTACCAAACTGCAATTCATGAAATTGCAGCTTATTTTAAACCAGATGTGATTCTAACACAAAATGGCGCAGATGCCCATTATTATGATCCACTCACACATTTGTCAGTTACGATGAAAACATATGAAACCATCCCAAAAGCTGCACGCAAAGTGGCCAATCAGTACTGCGACGGTCGATGGATTGCAGTTGGTGGCGGCGGCTATGACATTTGGCGAGTTGTGCCAAGAGCGTGGGCAAAAATATGGCTTGAAATGAACGAAACATCGCAAAATAGTATCATTCCTAACAAGTGGATTCAAAACTGGCAGCACAAAGCACCCGTTCTTCTTCCTTCTTCATGGGAAGATCCTGAAGATTTATATCCTGTTATTCCAAGAAAAGTAGAAATCACTGAAAAAAATAACCAAATGCTCTATAGGTCCTTATCTCCTATTCATCAGCATAGAACTGTATAATAAAAAGGACTAACCGCTCGTCTCGTTAGTCCTTTTACTTTATTATTTTGTTGAATTTCGATATTCAATGCGGTGAGGTAAAATAACGGTTTTATCCTCAACGCTTTCCTTGTTCATATATTTTGTAAGAAGACGCATCGCCACTGCCCCAATATCATACATTGGCTGTACGACTGTAGAAAGAGTTGGACGAATCATTGTGGCAAGACGTGTATTGTCAAATCCCATTACTTCTACATCGCCAGGAACCGTATAACCGTTATCCTGAGCCCCGTGAACAGCGCCTAACGCCATCTCATCCGTTGCAGCAAACACAGCTGTTGGCTTGTCCCCTAATTGCAAGAAGGCTTCCATTGCTTCTAAACCTGAGTCATACGTATAATCGCCTACAGCCACATACTGATCTTCTACTTCTAAGCCTGCTTCTTCAAGGGCCTTACGATAACCTTGAAATTTCTTTGTACTATTAATTGGGTCTTCAAACGGTCCTGAAATCATCGCGATCTTTTTATGTCCTTTATCAATGAAACTTTTAATCGCATCATAAATGGCATGTTCATAATCAATATTTACGGATGGGGTTTCATTTTGTTCATCCACTGTTGCAGCTAATACAATTGGCACAGAGGCACGTTTAAATTCTTCCACATGCTCTTCCGTAATTTTCCCACCCATAAATACAATACCATCTACTTGTTTTCCTAATAATGTATTTAATAGATGAATTTCTTTTTCTTTATTTTGATCAGAGTTACATAAAATAATATTATATTTGTACATTGTGGCAATATCTTCAATACCACGAGCTAACTCTGCAAAGAATATGCTCGAAATATCAGGAATGATTACTCCAACAGTTGTAGTTTTTTTGCTTGCTAATCCCCTTGCAACCGCATTTGGGCGATAACCTAAGCGCTCAATTGCTTCTAACACCTTTTTTCTTGTAGATGGTTTTACATTTGGGTTACCGTTTACAACACGTGACACGGTAGCCATCGACACACCGGCTTCTCTTGCTACATCATAAATTGTTGTATTCATTATATATCCTCCTTACTTTCTATCCATGAAAGGTTATCTACTTATAATTGTACTGTTATCATACGATACATTGCTAAGGTCTGCAATCTCTTACAATTATTATCTCGACAAAATTCGAAAAAAATTTATAATTTAACCGTTTTCACTATATTTTTTTATTAATTGGTTATTATTCCACACTCTTTTAATAAAATTCAGGCCGGAAGAAAAGTGCAAAAAAAACTTCTACCGTTACACGGTAGAAGGATTTTTTATATCTTTATAAAGACCTGAATCTTTTAATTCTTTGACAAAGTGGTTAAATTGATCAATGTTCATTTGCTGTGCTGAATCTGATAATGCAACAGCTGGATCTGGGTGAACTTCTGTCATAACTCCGTCTGCTCCAATTGCAAATGCAGCTTTCGCTGTTGGTAAAAGAAGATCACGTCGACCTGTCGAGTGTGTGACATCAACAAATACTGGTAAATGAGTTTCTTGCTTTAAGATTGGAACTGCCGAGATATCTAATGTATTTCGTGTTGCTCTTTCATATGTGCGGATACCACGCTCACAAAGCATAACTTGATCATTTCCTTGTGCCACTATATATTCTGCCGCATTAATGAACTCTTCAATTGTTGCAGCTAAACCACGTTTTAATAAAATCGGCTTATTTAAAGAACCTGCCGCTTTTAATAACTCAAAGTTCTGCATATTACGCGCACCAATTTGAATTACATCAATGTATTGGGCCGCCTTCTCAAGGTCACCAGGTGTTACAATTTCACTAATAACTGCCAAATCATATTCATCAGCTACGCGCTTTAAGATCTTTAATCCTTCTTCACCAAGCCCTTGGAAATCGTATGGAGATGTACGCGGCTTGTATGCTCCGCCCCGAAGAAGTTTTAAGCCTTGTTTTTTCGCTGCTTCTGCAACTTTTGCAACTTGCTCATAGCTTTCAACAGCACAAGGTCCAACGATTAAACGCTGCTGACCGTCACCAACGTTTTCACCTTTTACATTAACAATCGTATCTTCAGGCTTACGCTTACGAGAAACAAGCAGTGCCTTACGATGATCATCTTCTTGTAATTCTAAGCCAGCTTTAAAAATTTCTTTAAAAATATGCTGAAGTGTTGACGTCTCAAACGGTCCTTCATTGCTTTTAGCAATTAAATCTAACATTTTACGTTCACGTACTGGATCAAAGCGGTTAATACCTTGTGTATTTTTCACCTTACCAATTTGCTGTACTAACTCAGCTCGCTTATTAATTAATTCTAACAATTGAAGATTCACTTCATCCAATTGCTCTCTCAACTGATCTAATTCTACATTACTCATATCTCCACACTCCTTATCTCACAAATAGTTGTAAGAATTTTTTAAAACTTTCTAATTGTTAGCACTTATTATAAAGGATAATATTTAAATTGTCACGACTTTTTTCTTTAATACCTAAACGCTTTTAAGTGTTAAAGCGTTTTTTTATAATTTAACACTTAAAAGCTGCATTTTCAATAATTTTTTACTGAACATTTTTTATATATACATCTTTTAATGACGAGTAAGTAATATTCCAATGAGAATGATGCCAAAGTACTCTATCTTCTTTAATAAGAAATGCTTGAGGGGATTCATGCTTTATCTCATAATGTTCACTAATAGTATTTGAAAGAGGTCTTGCTTCTTGAACATTTAAATAATAACAAGCAACATCTCCATAATCTTCAGAAAAATTTTGATATTCCTCATATGCTTGACTGCTTATTGGACATGTTGTGCTGTTCTTTAATAGAAAAAATATTTTGTTTTCACCCTTTATACGCTGAAAATCTTCCACCGCTGTAATCTTAGTTATTCCCATTTTTATCACCTCTCGTTTTATAATTAACAACAGTTTAACAATTTCTTAAAAATAGAACAAACAAATTGGCGAAAAAAGTAACTACTTTTTTCGCCAATAAAAATTAGTTTATTTTATTTTCTTGTTCATCCTTTTCCACCTGATCGATCGGCTTTTCCACTTCCACAGTTGTCGATTCTACAACCGTTGCTGATGAAGAAACAGCTTGATCTTCCAATTCATTGTTCGTTTCTTCTTCTCCCTCAATCTCCACTTCTTTTCGTGAAGCACGCCATTTATTTACATCGTCTCTTAAAGACGTTGTGACACTTCTTACTTTATTTGCTACTTGATTTGATTGATCAGATACTGTTCTTGCGATAGTAGAAGATCTTTCTTTTGCCGAAGAAGCAAATTCGTTACTTTTCTCGAGCGCTGTATCCTTCATTTGGACAGTGCGATCTTTTACTACTGCTGCCTGTTGGTTAATATCGCTTCTTAATTCCTTTCCAGACTTAGGAGCCATCAATAATGCTGAAGCTGCTCCAACAATTCCCCCAATAAGCGTTCCGATTAAAAAATCTTTGCTATTAATGTTGTTATTGTTATTGCTCAACGCTTTCCCCTCCTAAATAATGTTAATATATGAAACCGAGAATAAAGTCGTTCCTTATTCGACTTTACCATCGACTTCTTTTTTCTTCAGCTGCCATTTTTGCCATACTTTTAAAGCAGCATCACTCCATTGTAAGGCTTTTGATACTTGTTCAGACTGCTGCTCAGATGCGGCTGCCACTTTTGTTGATACTTTGCGAAAAGATTGATTTATTTGGTTGAGAGAAGTACCGACATCTTTCACCTGCACAAACAGTGAATTTAACGATTCAGACTTTCCTTGAATATCTTCTGCCAATCTGTTTGTTTTATGTAATAACTCTGTTGTCTCAACAGTAACACCTCTGAGCTGTTTTTCAACCCCTTCTAAGGTTGATGCAACGTTTTGCAGGGTTTGTTTTAATGCTTTTAATGTTTGCACTAAAAAATAAACTAATACAGCAAATGCAACTGCTACTAAAGCAATACTTACATATAAAATAATTTCCATGACTTTTGTCCCTCCCATTACTGCGTTTCCCTGTTGTATTAGACATTAAACCACTATTTTTGAAATTCTAGTTCTAACACGATTTTCCTGCTTTAAAAATAATTCTTTTTTTAATACAATGTAGTTACAATAAGTATCGTAACTACTTTTTAAAGGAGATATACATAAATTGAGAGATTCACGTATAAATCAATTAGCCAAAAATATTATTCATTATTCCGTTAACCTTCAAAAAGGCGAAAAAATTTTAATTGAAAATACTGGGCTGCAGCGCGAGCTTGTAAATGCATTGATAGATGAAGCATACGAAGTAGGAGGAGTTCCATTTGTTTCTTTAAAGGATCCTCAAGTTAACCGAACACTTCTTCAGAACAGTCAACAAGAACAGTTAGAAATGCTTGCATCATTTGAAGCATCTGTAATGAATGAAATGGATGCTTATATCGGATTGCGTTCAGGAGATAATATTGCAGAACTTTCAGATGTCCCTTCAGCAAAAATGGCTTTATACGAAAAAACGGTTGGCAGCAAAGTGCATCGGACTATTCGTATTCCAAAAACAAAATGGTGTGTGCTCCGTTACCCAAATTCATCAATGGCTCAGCTTGCAAATATGAGCACAGAAGCTTTTGAAGATTTTTATTTTAACGTATGCAACCTTGATTATCAAAAAATGAACAAAGCGATGGATGCGCTGGTAAAGCGAATGAATGAAGCTGATAAAGTCCATATTAAAGGTCCTGGAACTGATTTATCATTTTCAATTAAAAACATTCCTGCTATTAAATGTGCTGGTAACTATAATATTCCCGATGGTGAAGTTTTTACAGCACCTGTTAAAACTTCTGTCAATGGCACCATTACATACAATACACCTTCTTCTTACCAAAGCTACACCTTTCAAAATGTTAAGCTTGTTTTTGAAGAGGGAAAGATTATCGAAGCTAGTGCCAACGATACAAAAAGGATTAATCAGATTTTTGATACAGATGAAGGAGCTCGCTATATTGGTGAATTTGCGATAGGTGTCAATCCATTTATTCAAAATCCAATGAATGATATTCTCTTTGATGAAAAAATTGACGGCAGCTTTCACTTCACACCTGGTCAATGTTATGATGAAGCACCAAATGGTAATGAATCGGCCATTCATTGGGATCTTGTCACCATTCAACGACCTGAATATGGTGGTGGAGAAATCTATTTTGATGGGGTATTAATCCGGAAAGACGGTCGCTTTGTATTAAAAGAATTAGAGTGTTTAAATCCTGAAAACTTAAAGTAAGAAAAGGGCAAGCGCCTTGTTCACCCCCGACAAGCAAATGTTTTTACAACGAAAAGGTGCTTTTTACCTTTACGATGTAAGGTTATTTGACTCGAGGGGGGAGGCGCTGGAGCTAGACAATAAGAAAAGCACAAAGCAAGACGGCTGGAAGATTGCTTTTTATCTTCCGGACGGATTGACTTGTATCCTCGAGCCGATAGCGCCTGAAGCTGGACACAATAATTTATCCTTTTACCCTATAAAAAAGGAAGAGCGTGTTTGCTCTTCCTTTTTTGCTTCTATTATGAGACACATGACTGTTCATAAGCAAGTTGAAATTTTTGAATGTCTCCCGCCCCCATAAACAGCAGCACACCATCATGATGCTTATTTAAGCTATGAATCGTTTCTTCTGTTACAAGTTCTGCCTGTGGTATTTTTTGAAGCAGGTCATCAATCGTTAAATTTCCTGATGACTCTCTTGCTGAACTAAAAATATCACATAGATAAACACTATCTGCTTCTGATAAACTTTCCGCAAATTCGTTTAAAAATGTCTTCGTTCTTGTAAATGTGTGCGGTTGAAAAATTGCTACAACTTCGCGATTTGGATATTTTTGTTTTGCTGCTTCAATGGTTGCTTTAATCTCTGTTGGATGATGTGCATAATCATCAATTAAAATTTGTCCATCAACTGCTTTTTCAGTAAATCGACGCTTTACACCTTTAAATGACTTAAGCTGATGTGCAATTACCTCAACCGAAATATTTTCATAATGACAAAGCGCAATAACAGCTAGCGCATTTAAGATGTTATGATTGCCATAGGTCGGAATTGAAAATGTTCCATAAAAGGTATTGCGAACAAAGACATCAAATGTTGTACCTTGTTCAGATTTTTGAATATTTGCTGCTTGAAAGTCGTTGTCTTCTTGAAAACCATAAAACACAACCGGCACATTTGCCTGAATTTGCTGAAGATGTGTGTCGTCCCCGTAGGCAATGATGCCTTTCTTTACTCCAAGAGCCATCTCTTGAAAGGCACTAAACACGTCATTAATATCCTTAAAATAATCAGGATGATCAAAGTCGATGTTCGTCATGATTGCATAATCCGGCTTGTAAGAAAGAAAATGACGGCGGTACTCACATGCTTCAAATACAAAATATTCACTTTCTTCTTCACCTTTGCCAGTACCATCTCCAATTAAAAAAGAGGTCGGTTTTGCTTTGTGAAGCACATGTGCAAGTAAACCAGTAGTCGATGTTTTACCATGGCTTCCAGTGACAGCAATACTTGTAAATTTTTGAACGAAGTCCCCTAAAAAATGATGGTAACGATAAATTGGAAGCCCCATTTCCTTTGCTCGCTCCACTTCCTCATGATCGTCTCCAAACGCATTTCCTACAATAATAACTTGATTTTCACGAATATTGTTACGGTTAAAAGGCAAAATTTTAATATTTCGCTCCTCTAATGACTGTTGGGTAAAAAAGTGTTTATCGACATCAGAACCTTGGACTTGATAATTCATATCATGAAGGATTTGTGCAAGTGCACTCATTCCTGAGCCTTTAATTCCAACGAAATGATAAGTCATCATATAATGAACCTCCAGAATTGTTCTTTATACTTTATCATATGTTTTAGTATATGACGTTCTCGGTTGAATGCTATTTTTGCTTTATTATTCATTTCATCATTATAGCAAAAAAAAACAGCTACCACCATGATCCAATTAACTTATTGTTCTAAATCCCTATTTTCTTAAAGAATTAAAGTAATGAATTCCATTTATTTTCAAGAAGGTTCGATAGGCGCACCCAGGAAACTCCTTTTGAAAATTTTTAAAATCCTTTTCTATTTTTTGTATAACGGCATTTGCTTTATCATAATCAATTTTCCAATAAGGTCCGATCATCATCATTCGAAACCCAGATTTAATCTTTCGTATTAATAATAAATCTCCGTTATGTATATCATGAATAGAATTTTTCATTATTTTAACTTGTTCATTTTGAGCTGTGAATATGTTTTTTACTTCCAGCAAATTATTTTTACAGCCACTCGTTACAACTACCGGTTCTAACGTAATTAGTAAAAACAGGGCACTTACTTTTAACATCGGTTCCGTCCATTTAGTGTTATTTTCTCGTAAAAACCGATCAAACATAGTAGTTCCTTGAATATTTCGGTAATCAAAGGCAAACCAATGTTCAAAATGATCTTCCCATCTTTCTAAAAGCAGGTGAGAAGGCTCTATACCGACTATATTACAAAAAATATGCCTTGCACGTACTTTTTCTCGAATATTTATACGGCGTTCCAAATAAAAAAAATAGTGATCATACAAATTTTCAATGGCCGCATCATATGTCTGCTGTTTTTGCTTCCGAAGCATTTCCATATTAATTAAATCTGAATGCTTCATTACATCCGCCTCCACCTTAGAAAAACATTAAACTACTAGTATTTATCATATAAAATGAACGAAAATAAAACAAGTACTCGCTTTTAAAAGCTGGATATAAAGCAGTTATTCCCTTTTTATGTGAGAAAATAACTGCTTTTTACTAGATTTACACATGTAAATCTGGTTGTGTTTTTTCCTGAAATTCTTGTTTTGTTAACAAGACATTTCTCGGTTTACTTCCCATTGATTCTGAGACAAGACCACATGATTCCATCATATCAACTAATCTTGCTGCACGATTATAACCGATTCGAAAACGCCTTTGTAAACTTGAAGCAGAGGCTCCTCCTTGTTCGAGTACATAGTGACATGCTTCTTCAAATAATTCATCTTCCTGATCTAACATTTGTTGTGTGGAAAGGTCTTCTTTTTCAATAAGGTAATTTGGCTGTTTTTGCTGTCTAACAAATGCTGTTAAACGTTCAATTTCTTCATCCGATACAAAGTTCCCCTGAATTCGCACTGGTTTAGAGGTACCGTTTCCTAAGAAAAGCATATCTCCTCGCCCTAACAGTTTCTCCGCCCCACTTACATCTAGAATCGTACGAGAATCGATTTGGGACGATACTGAAAAAGCAACACGAGTTGGAATATTAGCTTTAATTAAACCAGTTATCACATCAACAGATGGGCGCTGTGTTGCTACTAATAAGTGAATACCACAAGCCCGCGCTTTTTGAGCAATTCGACAGATGGCATCTTCTACATCTTGAGGAGAAACCATCATTAAATCTGCCAGCTCATCAATAACGATTACAATATAAGGCATTTTGGAGTTAGTTAATTCATTTTTCTTTACCCATTCATTAAACTTCCCAATATCGCGCACACCGGTTTGTGCAAATGCCTGATAACGACGCTCCATCTCTTCAACCGCCCATTTAAGGGCCATCGTTGCCTCTTTTACATCAGTGATTACTGGTGTTACAAGGTGAGGAATTTTGTTGTAAGGTGCAAGCTCTACTACCTTTGGATCAACGAGTAAAAGTTTAACTTCTTCAGGGTCTGCTTTAAGCAGCAAACTTGCTAAAATAGAATTAATGCATACACTTTTCCCTGATCCGGTAGCACCGGCAATTAATCCATGGGGCATCTTCTGTAAATCTGTGACAATAGGCTGACCAGAAATATCTAAACCGAGAGCAACGGTAAGAGGAGATTCGCTTTGCTGAAAAGTACCGCTTCGAATAATCTCCCGCAAACTGACAGGCTGACTTACTTTATTAGGCACTTCAATTCCAATCGCATTACGTCCTGGAATTGGTGCCTCAATTCTAATATCCTTTGCTGAAAGACTTAATTTAATATCGTCTGATAAATTGGTAATCTTATTTACCTTTACACCCGGCTTTGGCTGTACTTCATATCTAGTCACCGTTGGTCCCTGCGTTACCCCTACAACCGCTGCATCTACATTAAAGTTTTTCAATGTGGTTTCTAATAATGCTTTTTGCTCTTCAAGCCACTGTTGATCGTTTCCTTCTGTTCGCTTCGGAATATCCAGAAGGTTAATTCTTGGAAGCTGATAATGCATATTTCTCTGAGACTTTACACGATCTTTCTTAAACATCATTACATTATAAGGAGCAGCATGAGACTGATCTGCTGTTTGTTGTTTCTTATCTTCATCTTTCTTAGCAGCAATACGCTGTTTATATTCAATTGCCTGGTTAAGATCCATAGTTTTTTGCGGATGCGGCTTCTTTTCTATGAAAGAATTTGATCCCTTTTTTTCTTCGGAATTATAATGAATTTCCGGCTGATTCTTCTTCATAGGCGCTGCTGTTCTTTCTTCTTGTACAGCAGGCTCTTCATCTTGATTCTTATGTTTTAGCTCTACTTCGCTTAAATCATATTCTTCTTCCTTTACTTCTACCCTGCTTTCAGCATAGTTATGAAGCATTTCCTTTTCTTCATCTGTTACAATTGGTTGCACAAATAAGTCTGCTGAACTTTCATTGAGAGAGAGATCTTGAACGACTTTAGGCAATGGAAAGTTTAATTCATTTTGTTTTTCATAACCTTGCTTCCGCCCCCGAAATCCATAGACTGGAGATGGAATATCCTGTGCCCTAAAGTTTTTACCAGCAAATTTTTCTTTCCTATTAAATGAAGCTGACTGTACCTCTTGTTGTTTTTCTGTAGGAACGTTTTCAACAGAGCGAGAAGAAGAGATTTCCTTAACTTGCTTTTTCTTTAGAGATTGTTTTTTCTCTGTTACTTTTTCATCAGGAATAACCGGAAAACGAAAAGGTCCTTCTTGTGGATATTGATGAACCATTTTTGCCTGCATTTTTTTATCTGTATCCATAATACGACCAATTGTTCTTGAAGAGTGGGATTGCTTTTTAGATTGAGGCTCGTGTATGTTCGGTTTGCTGCCTATTTCCGATTCATCTTCAAACATAAGATTCCAAAGCTTTTTCATCCATTTAGCTGCCATCATTTATCACCTTCTTTAACATATCTTTGTTTATTGTAACGAAAATCTTTAGGAACAGTAAGAGAAATTTTTTATTCCTGCTTAATTAGTTCGTTATCATTAATTGAAAAAACCGCTGAAAAATCCAGCGGTTTACTTAGTAAAAGTACTTCCTACTTCATACTCATCGCTTAACACAAGAATTCCTTTTTCCTGCGGTGCATTTGGTAAATCAAGCTCTTTTGCAGAACAAATCATGCCAAAAGAATCAACACCCCTTAAATTGGCATCTTTAATGACTAATCCACTTGGCATTACTGCACCAACTGTTGCAACCACAACTTTTTGATCCTTGTCTACATTCGGTGCACCACAAACAATTTGCAGTGTTTCTGTGCCAATATCTACTTTACAAATACTTAATTTATCAGCATTTGGATGTTTTTCTTTCTCAATTACGTAACCCACAACAAAATCTGGTGTATCATTATATTCAACTCGTTCACTAATTTCATTTTCATTAAGAATCCGATTAATAAACGGTACAAGCTCTTCAGTTACCGGAACAACGCCATTCGCATCAACGTTTCCATATTTAGAAATATTAAAAATATTAAATCCCGCTGTTTCACCTGTCTCTTTATTAAAAATTCTTGCTACATCACCTTTTTGCTCAAAACTCTTCACTTCACGATCAATGTGCTTTAAAGAAATTAACAATGTGTTTCCAATTCCTTGTTCATTATAAAATACGTTCATTTTTGTTCACCTTTCTGTTCTTTACTTTTTTGGTTTATTTTTTGCAAGAATAAAAATCGGTTCAAGCTCACCATCTTCATATAAAAATGATAATGCTGTAATCGGCACTCGTCCTTCTGCAAAAAATTTCATTGCCATTTGTGCTAAAATATCATACCCTACATCATTTTGAACATCAACAAAAATTAACACATCTTGATGGGGGACTGCCACTGCAAGCTTTCCTTTTGCTTCTTTCGCCATTTTTTGAAGAAGTGTTTGATTTAAAATGCGGCTAGCATCATAACCATCATTTGAATTAAGAAAATAAAACGTATTTCCTGCCACTTCATCTTTTTTTAATGTATGTTCTAATGAGCGCAAGTTAAAACGAGCCGCTTCTTTTATTTTCTCTGCATGCCACCCTTCTTTTGGGAGCATACCTTCATCAATAAGCCGATATGACTTTCCTAAATCCAGTGCATAGAAAATTCTCGTTTCTGCGGTATGATCATCATAAATTAACTTCTCACCTTGTTTTGTTTCACTTGGAAATGAAGTGGAACGAATAACAGGAAAAATCGCCTTTTCTTTTCCGGACAATTTCTGTTCATCCGTCATTACAGTTAATGCTTCTTCTACATATTCCACCACTTCATTTATAATACTCTCTTTTCTTTCGTGCCATTTACTTACAAGGCCATTTAGGGATAAGGTAATCCCTTTTTTTGTTTCTTTTTCTTCAATTCTTAGCTTTTCTTCATCTTTATTGTACGTAATATCCCACTCTGGTCGAGTTAATTTTTCCTCAAGCATACGCTTCATTTTACTATTTGTCATTTTCATTATCTCACCTCCATGAGAAATTTAAATATATGTAAAATTATTATAGAGAATAGATCTGACACTACTACTGTTTTCTAACACAGCCAATCTATTAAAGAAAAAACCTCCATTATGATGGAGGTTATTCTTACTTGTCTTCTTTATATTCTACTACGACTTCTGTTCCTAATCCACCGCGAGCATTCCAAAGCGCCGTTATCTTCATATACTTTGGTGATAATAAGCTGACAAGATCATTTAACATACGATTTGTTGCATGTTCTTGATAGATCCCTACGTTACGGTAAGATGTTAAGTAATACTTTAATGACTTCATCTCAACGAGCGTTTCGTTTGGAATATAACTAATTTGAATTTCCGCAAAATCGGGAAGACCTGACCATGGACAAACGGACGTGAATTCATTTGTTGGAATTGTTACTAATGTTTCCTTACCGATATACTCATAAGGAATCGTTTCTAAAATATCTACAAGAATAACATCCTCATTTTCGATATCAAAGCGGATGCCTTCATATTTACTGTGATCTACATTTACTTTACCCATCTGTTTCACCCTTTCAAAAATCCACGAAGGATATTGTTCAAAACAATACTACTATACCATGTTTTGATAAAAGTGCAATGGTTAATCTTACAATCCCTCAATAAATGCCTCAATTTGCTCTTTTGTTTTTCGCTCTTTATTTACATATCTTCCTAATTCTTCACCGTTTTCATAAGCCACAAAACTTGGAATGCCAAAAATATCTTGTTCTTGACAAAGCTCAATCAGTTGATCACGATCCACATAATAAAAAGCGTAATGATTAAAACGCTCTTCAAGCTCTGGTAAAACTGGTTTGATCACTACACAATCCGGACACCAATCAGCAGAAAAAACAAAAATAGATTTCCCTTCCGATTTTTTCTCATTAAACATTTCAACTGATGTAATAGTTTCCATATTATCCACCTTCTTAATAGTCAATTTTCATATCTCCAGGTTTAATCCAGCCTTTTTTTCGCATCCATTCGGATAATACCAAACTAATAAGAGCAGGTCCAATAAAATGCAACCCAATAATATAAAGAAGGATAAACACTGAAAATCCCATTGATTCTAATGTCATCATTTGTCCTACAAATCCAGCTGTTCCCATACCAGCACCTGCTGGATTATTAATCATATTAAATAAAATAATACCAACAGGGGCTAATATTACGCCTGCAGCGGTTGGCGGTATTAAAATAAGCGGATTTTTTACGATATTTGCAACTTGAAGCATTGATGTACCAATCCCCTGCGCAATCCAGCCCCCAAAACCATTGTCGCGGTAGCTGCTTGTCGCAAAACCAACCATTTGAGCAGCACAACCAATTGTAGCAGCACCAGCCGCTACGCCTTCAAGTCCTAACATTATCGCGATTGCCGCGCTGGAAATTGGTGCGGTTAAAGCGAGTCCCATTAAAGCTGCAACGAGCATACCCATTAAAAGAGGACGCTGTTCTGTCGCCCACATCACTACTTCACCAAACCATGTCATAAAACTTGCAATACCAGGACCAATAAATGCGGCAACAGCAAACCCGACAATGAGGGTAACAAAAGGTGTTGCAATAATA
Source organism: Bacillus taeanensis (assembly GCF_003318295.1). GTDB lineage: Bacteria > Bacillota > Bacilli > Bacillales > UBA6769 > Maribacillus > Maribacillus taeanensis. Next base: position 283,104 of record NZ_QOCW01000001.1, on the reverse strand, counting down.
TCGATTTTCGTTTCTTTTGAAATTAACTTTCCTGCTTCCGCTGCAAGTAATGCTGCTGCATAACTGCCAGCAGGACCGCCAAGCTCCGCGCCTGCTGCTCCGCAAATGAGAGCAGAAAAAAGCACAAGAGGAGGCGCATTGAGTCCAAATGCAACCGCAGCCCCAATTGCCGCTCCCATTAATCCCATTGCAGAAGTCCCAACTGTAACAAAAAACTCTATTCCAAGTTCTTGTCCAATTGTTTTTAAAATTAAACCGATAATTAAAGATGAAAAAAGCCCTAGTGCCATATAACTTAACGCTGTAATAAAATATACTTTTGGAGACAGCGTTACGCCCTTTTTACGGAAAAATTGCTTCATCGTTATCCTTCTCCTTTTTCTAAAAAATCACAATCTTTATTATAAAGTTGTTTTACCAGTTGTAAAGACAGATGTTTAACAGCTGTTTAAAATTGTGATTGATATTGCTTTGAATAACGTAAATGTTCTTCATAGGTTTCGGAAAAATGATGAGCTCCGCTGTTATCTGCTTTTGCAACAAAATAAATGTAATTATGCTCTGATGAATTTGCAGCAGCTTTTAATGCGGCAGCACCTGGATTGGAGACAGGTCCAGGCGGCATTCCTTTATTTTTATACGTATTGTATGGATCGTTAATTTCTAAATCTTTATACAACACACGCTTTTTTCGCTTTTCTAATATATACTGTACAGTTACATCTGATTGGAGTTTTATATCACGTTTTAATCGGTTTTGAAAAACACCAGCAATAATGGGCATTTCTTCTTGTAAACTCGCTTCTCTTTCAACAATAGAAGCGAGTGTTACCCATTCTGACACTGTCATATGTGTTGGTAATGAAAGTTGTTCCATTTGTTCATAAAAGCGAAGAAGCATTTTTTGTACCACTTCTTCTGGCGGCGTATTTTTCTTAAAATAATACGTATCAGGAAATAGATAACCTTCTAACCGATACTTTAGCTGTGATTGATTTGGAATATCTTTTAATAAAACATGATCAAGCCCCCTGCCTGTTCTAACAACTTCAAGAAACTCTTTTTTATTTACAATTCCTTTTTTCTCTAACACATCCCCCATTTGTCTTGCATAAAATCCTTCTGGAAAAGTTACTGCAATCCCATTTTCTTTTACTTTAACCGTTTTTAGAATCGTATAGATTTCTTCATATGTTTTCTTATTATTCAACACATGCTCGCCAGGCTGAACAGTTCGGTCAAGCCCATTCCATTTTCCATAAGCAAGAAACGATTTAGCAGATGTAATAATTCCAGCTTTCTCTAATCTTTCAGCAGTTTTTACGAGCGGATCACCAGGCATAATAATGAAAGACTGCTCCTTTATAGATGGATGGTTTTCCTGCCATAAAAACAAACTCATTCCAACAACGATAACTGCAGCAGCAATAATTAGATGATAGTTTTGTTTCATTTTGATCCCTTACTTTTCTAAAATTTTCGTTATATTAGCTTAACCAGAGAAAAAGAACCGCATTCACATAATAAAAAATGAAGTTGACAGACAGCTGTCAACTTCATTTTTTTGATCGCATCGCATTAACTATTACTGCGAATAATATTTAATGTATTTTGATCTGTTGTTTTCACTAAAGTTGTTAGAAGTTCTTTTGCAGCCGCATAATCCTCTACATGAATCATAGAAGCAGAGGTATGGATATAACGAGAGCAAATGCCAATTACAGCTGATGGAACACCATGATTGGACATATGAACGCGCCCTGCATCTGTACCACCTTGTGAAATAAAATATTGATATGGAATGTTATAGGTTTTTGCAGTATCTAAAATAAATTCCCGTATCCCGCGATGTGTTACCATCGTCCGATCATAAATACGAAGGAGAGCACCTTTTCCTAAATGTCCGAATTCTTTTTTACTGCCGGACATATCATTTGCAGGGCTTGCATCTAATGCGTAAAAAATATCCGGCTTAATCATATTTGCTGCTGTTTGTGCACCGCGTAGGCCTACTTCTTCCTGTACCGTTGCCCCAGAAAAAAGCTGATTTGGCAGGGACTCTCCTTTTAGCTCTTTTAATAGTTCAATTGCAAGTCCGCAGCCATAACGATTATCCCAAGCCTTTGCAAGAATCTTCTTTTTATTCGCCATCGGCGTGAATGGACAAATCGGCACAATTTGCTGACCAGGACGAATACCAATTCTCTTCGCATCTTCACGGTCATCTGCACCAATATCAATGAGCATATTTTTTATTTCCATTGGCTTTTTTCTTTTTGCTTCATCAAGTAAATGCGGAGGAATCGATCCAATGACGCCAACAATTGGTCCATTATCTGTCATTATTTGAACACGCTGCGCAAGAAGCACTTGACTCCACCAACCGCCTAATGGTTGAAAACGAATCATCCCGTTATCTGTTATTTGTGTGACCATAAAGCCAACTTCGTCCATGTGACCGGCTACCATAACCCGTGGACTGTTTTCCGGCCCATGTTTCACTCCGAATATACTGCCAAGATTGTCTTGAATTAATTCATCCGCATATTTTTCTAATTCGCCCTTCATAAAATGACGAACACTTTGCTCAAATGAAGGAGCACCTTGAAGCTCTGTCAACGTTTTAAATAATTGTAACGTTTCACTATTCATAATAAACTCCTTTCTTATACTAGAAAAATTATGTATCTCTTTCTATTTTATCGAAACGAAACTAGAGTTGCTACTTTTTGCTATGGAAACAAAAAAAGAGATTAACTTATTAGAGTCAATCTCTCTCAATATTACCAATTAATATTAACAGCATACGCTATCTCATCTTTTGCCCCAGCCTCTTTAAAGCCTTTTATCCGAAGCTGACAGCTGTCACACACTCCGCATGCTTCTTCTTCGCCCAGATAACAAGATGTTGTTAAGTGATAGGGGACATTTAAACGTAAACCTGCTTCAATTGTTTCTTTCTTTGTTAAGTGAATCAGCGGGGACTCAATTTTAATTCGATCACCTGTTGTTCCTGCTTTTGTTGCGAGATTTACCGTTTCAGTCATGCTTTCAATAAACTCCGGGCGGCAATCAGGATAACCACTGTAGTCAACCGCAGACACACCGATATAAATCACTTCTGCTCCAATCACCTCTGCATAAGCACTTGCTAGTGATAAAAAAATCATATTACGTGCAGGTACATATGTGGCAGGAATATCATCTTTTACTCCTTCAGTTGGAACTTCTATTGACTGATCAGTAAGGGCACTGCCGCCAATCTGGTTTAAAAATGAAATATCTACAAGACGATGATCGCTTACTTCAAAATGCTGTGCCACTTTTTTGGCTTGTTCGACTTCGCGATCATGGCGCTGTCCATAAGAAAAAGTAATTGGATATAACTCATAGCCTTTTTCTTTTGCTATCCCCATACAAGTGGTACTATCTAATCCACCGCTTAATACAATAACTGCTTTTTTGCTCATTTTATACACCTCTTTTATTCGGATCCCAAATCACTTTATGAAGCTGCATGCTCACTTTAACATTTGGAAGCGGTTCGTTTAATACCTTTTCTACAAGCTTACTAGGCTTCATCGTCTCCCAAACAGGACTAAACAACACTTGACCTTTTTGAATGTCATTTTGAATTAAATCCCGGGCAATGTTAAAGTCTTCATCACTGCCAATGACAAATTTAATTTCATCCTGCTCTTCTAAAACATGAAAGTTCTCATGAATCATTTTAGCCATTTCATTCGAATCAGGAAGCTTATAATCCATTACAAACCTTGCTTTTTGTTGAACATTCTTTTCTTCATTTCTTACTGCTGCAAAAGGAGCTAAATCAATCGCACCATTTGTTTCAATATGAATATCATTAATATGGGCAAGGTTTGCCATTTCAATTAACAGTGCTGCTGATTTTTCACGATGAATTAACGGCTCCCCACCCGTAAAACAAATATTTTTACTTGGAAATGTCTGAATCTTTCCAATAATTTCTGCAATGGTCGCTTCAAATTCAGGTTTCGCAGGCGCGTAGCTGTAAGGGGTATCACACCATGTACAGCGAAGATTACAGTGAAAGATCCGGACAAAAACAGTTGGAAAGCCAGCCATCATTCCTTCTCCTTCAACTGTTTCAAAGATTTCTACCATTGGAAGCTTCCAATTTAAATATTCCGCACGTGAAGGTAGATTCCATCTACTCATTTTCTTCCATCCATTCCCGCTTCATTGTCGCATAACTTGTCGGTGTTTCGTAAAGAACTAATTCTTCAAGACGATGTCCTTGCGCTTTTAATCCTTCTGCCTCAAAATGGGTATTAAGCTCTTCCCAAATCCATACAATCATATTCTCCGCAGTTGTATTCATTGGTGGAAGCACATCATTTAAATAACGGTGATCAAGTCTTGCTTCAATTGTCTCTTTATAAATACGCTTAATATCTGAAAAATCAACAGCAATTCCAATCTCATTTACATATCCGCTTATAGTGATGATCAACTTATAAGTATGACCGTGTAAACTTTTACATTTTCCTTCATAGCAATGAAGGTGATGTGCTGAGTCAAATGTAAACTCCTTTGTTACAGCAACACGTTTATGGTGATATTTTAATTGATTGCGCTTGATATCTTCATCAATCTTCTGTACCTTTTTTGGAATTTCAAAATTCATACTCTAATCCCCATCCTTTCTTCGATTTTGGGGAAACGTGAAATAAAAAAAGCCCCATAGTTAATCTATGAGCGTTGTGCTGCGAACAAGACTTCACGTTCCCTAGTTTTGTTTTGTGAGGGGTGGGAATTTCGAACCCTCATTCGTATTACAGGATAGCAAACATTTGCTAAAATGAGAAGTGAGAAATATTTGGGATTGTGCTTTTTCTTTTGTATACTAAACTTATAAGGAGAAAATATATTTTACCGAATCGTTTTATTTAATGTATTCCTTATAGGATTTAAAGCCATCATGTTTTCTGCAATTCCAGTGAATATGTATATAGTAATGATCAAACCTTGTTGAAAGGAGCAGTAAAATGAAAATAAGCGAATTATTAATCGGAGTTGGGATTGGCGCTGCCGCTGGTTTCTTCATTTCTTCAAAATTAAATGAAAAAGGAATGTCTCCAGAACAAGCATTAAAAGTTGTAAAAGAAAAGGTAAAAGAAAATATACCTGTTGATGGTTCTTGGATTCATATGAAGCCGGAAGAACTATCAAAAAATGAACTTACATATGAAGTATACCGTGGCGGCCTTACAGCCACTCAAAACAACACCGTCAACCATTATGATTTTGCTATTGATGCTAAAACAGGTGCTGTCATTGAATTAAATAAACAATCTTAAGAAAAGTGTAAGGCACCTAAACCAGACACTAACACCTATACTTTTGATTGTTTTTAAAAACATAAAAAACCCCATACTTGGGGTTTTTTATTAGTTAAATGATTGATGATGACCATTGTATAATTTATTGGCAATTTTAAATCTTGTTGTTAAATATTGACGCGGCTCCCATAAATACATAATGAACGCCATTATAAGCAATGGCACAACTAGGTTTAACAATGTAATAACCCACATGTCTAAATGTGAACCAAGCTCCTCACTATGGACATCTTTATAATTGGCTGCTGCTTCAATAGTTGCTACATCAGCTTGCCCAAGCACTGTATTGTTAGCTGCATCAAAATAAACAACTTCTGCTCGATTTGTAAAGAAAATATTGTCTCTTACTGTTTTATAGTGGGCAACAGCAAGTACAACGCTGTTAAAATCCTTTTCAGAATCATTCACTTGAACTTCTTCTACATTTTCAAGTGATAAAGAACCTTGTACATAATCAGAATGTTGTTCTTCTAAATTAGCAGAAATTGCTTTTGTCATTTCTTTTGAAGCTGTTTCTGCGGAAGCTACTCCTGACATGCTTGCAATAACTAATAGAACTGTTAATAGAGCAAACAAACGCTTCTTCAAAGACATTTCCTCCCTTTTTCAAAAATCGACTACGAATCTATCATATCATAAACAAGCACGAATGAATGTATTCGATTTCCGGAAAAAATGTGACAGTTTTATTACAATTCCTGCTTTATTTTTTACTATTCCTTAAACGTTTGCTGGCTTTTTCTCAAAGGATTCACAAATTTCTTTTGAACGCTCTGCTGCACTTCTTACCGCTTCTTTTATGGCACTTCCCCCACCAAACTGCGCTAATGCCTCAAGTCCTGCTGCAGTCGTTCCATTTGGAGAAGTAACATTCTCTCTTAATGTTGAAGGTGATTCATTTGTTTCCATCACCATCTTACTTGCTCCAAATACGGTTTGAACGGCAACATCTCTTGCAATTTCTTCATCTAGTCCACCCTCAATTGCCGCTTGCTCAAGATGCTCAATTAAATAATAAAAATATGCGGGACCACTTCCGGCAACACCTGTAAAGACATCCATTTGCTCTTCTTTAATTGTAACAACTTTTCCAATTCCTGTAAGAAGTTCTTTTGCAAACACAACATCTTCCATTGAAGCATGCTTTCCTGTTGAAATAGCTGTAATCGATTCGCCAATCATACTAGAAGTATTTGGCATAACACGAACAACTGGCTGCCCTTCGTTTAAGTTCTCTTCCATAAAAGAAGTTGAAACACCAGCAAGTACTGAAAAAACAACTTGATCTGGACGAAGAAGATCTTTAATTCCGGCTAACGCTTGTTCTGCATCTTTAGGTTTCATTGCTAAAATAATTGCGTTTGCTTCCTGCACTGCAAATTCAATACTTTTAGTTACAGATATACCGTATTTTGCTAATAGTTCTTCACGTCGCTGTTCATTGCTTCGATTTGTAACGATTACGCGTTCAGGCGCTAATTTATTTTCATTAACAATTCCTGCAATCATTGCTTCTGCCATTGAACCTGCTCCAATAAATGCTACTGTTTTATTTAAAATCATCAAATGCCTCCCTGTTTTTTTCACGTTCATGTTTACGGTGCCTAATGCTATCACGTGAAAGACTTCGTTTCAACCTTTTAACGGAAAGTCGGCATCTAATGGGTGAGACAGTTTATGAAAACGGTAACATTATTAGCTAATCTCATTATTTACAGCATTAAAGAGGTATACAGCTAATAAACATCAAATATAGTAGATGAAGTTTTTAATTAATAGGAAAAATTTAACAAATAATAACCTACTTAATTCTCTTAACAGAGTCAGTGATTTCTCCTTTATTGTTCCATTTTAATGCACGATAAGCTGCATCATGATAAAAAGTTAACCATGCTTCTTTTTCTTGTGCGAATGCCGCCCATTTTTGCTTTTCTTCAATTGATTTTACTGGATAATCATCATAGGCCATTACCCAAAGAACATGCTGATGTGCACTTGTAGCCATTAAATCTGCCATATGGACAAATCGCTCGCCGTTTTGTTCAAAAGTAATAATAGAATGTCCTGCACTATGACCCCCTGTATGATGCATCATTAAACCCGGTAAAATTTCTGCCTTCTCTTCAAATGTTTGCACTTGGTGCTGAACAGCTTTCCAATTTTGTTCCCAATATGTATTGATGGACCTTATATTTGGATTTCTCATTTCCTCCCATTCAATGGTAGATGTATAAATAACGGCCTCAGGAAAAGTTGAAATAAGTTGGTTATCATTCCATGATGTTAAACCATTTGCGTGATCAAAATGAAGGTGTGTCATAAGAACAATATCAATATCAGCTGTTGTTAAGCCAAATTTGTTTAAGTCCTCTTTTAAATGAGACTCCTCTGTTACACCATAGTTTCGTTTTTGTTTATCTGTTAATTTATTAGTCCCGATACCAGATTCGATGAGAATGTTTTTCCCGTTATACTGAAAAAAAATCGGATCAGTACGAAGTTCAATTTGATTGTTGGCATTTGAAGCGTATTTCTGACTCCATAGCGGCTTAGGAACAACCCCAAACATAGCACCGCCATCTAGATGTGTCACTCCACCGTTTAACCAATAAAATGAGACATTACCAATCTTCAAGTGTTCCATATTATTCACCCTTTCTTTTCTGTAAACGATACCAATATTTTATCATAGAAAAAAGCTTGTGCATCACACACAAGCTTATGATTGAAATGCTGCTTCACAGCGATAAATACGGTTACCTTTATTTGAAAATTTTTCTTCATACTCTGTCATCACATTGCTTTCAAAGTCACTGTTATGCAAATCTAAGCTTACATTATTTAAAATCATCCCATACTTTGAAAAGCTGTGAAGCGAATATTCAAACAATCCTTGGTTATCCGTCTTGAAATGAATTTCGCCTTTCTCTTGTAAAATCGACTGAAACACAGCTAGAAAGCTTTCATATGTTAAACGACGTTTCTCATGACGGTTTTTAGGCCAAGGATCGGAAAAATTTAAATAAACGCGGCTTACTTCTCCTTTGTCAAAAAAGTGCGGTAAATCTTCAGCATTTTGATTAAGAAGTCGGACATTCGGTGGCTGCTCTTCCAAAATAAGATCTAATGCACCAACAATGACACTTGGCTGCAGTTCGACTCCGATAAAGTTAACATCAGGATACTGCTTGGCCATTTCCGTTACGAAGCGTCCTTTTCCTGTTCCTACTTCAATGTAGATAGGATAATCATTTCCAAAATATTTATTCCATTGTCCTTTATATTGTTCGGGATTATGAATGACAATATTTGAATGTTCGGCAAGCTTATCTTTTGCCCAAGGTTTATTTCTTAAACGCATTCTGTCACTTCCTTATTATAATTAAATCTTTCTCCTGAGACATTTTATCATGAAAATTGCAAATCGTCATAAAAGCTTTGCTGAATTAATAAATTTAAGACGCTCGTTTTATTATTATGCAAAAGGGAATAGAAAAACATATCATGCACCTAAAAGAAGGGAAGATAACGATGATCATACGAGAATTAAATACCCATTATATATTCATACAGCAGCATCATCATGGTCTTCTCTCTGGAGAAATGGCATTTCACTGGGGAAAAGAAAACTTTTTAGATCCACTTTATAAATTAGTTCTAGCAGCTGCCTTTCATGATATGAGTTGGATAAAAGCAGATCATCATTTACTATGGAACAATGCGATTGATAAGCCATATGATTTTGTAAATTACCCTTTAAATAAGCGAATTGAACTTTATACGAAAGGAATTAATGAAGCAGAAACATTCAATCAGTATTTAGCATTACTCACTTCCATGCATTATACTTCTTTTTTTAAATCAAGTGAAAATGAAATCGTTTCTTCATTTTTGGAACAGGAACATAACAGACAAATAAAATTAAAACGGCTTCATTATGAACATAATAGTGATTTATTAATTGCATTAAAGCATTTGAAGATGTGGGATGACTTATCTTTATATGCTTGTTTAAATGAACCTGGTACAGAAAAATCAAAAGAACATACATGGTTTAAAAACGGAATAAACGGTGTGGATAAATACGGAAACCATATTACAATTGAGTGTGAGTGGAAAAATGAACGTACAATTTCGTTGAAACCTTTTCCTTTCAAAAATACATGGAAAACCAATATTCCATACTCGTTATGTCGAAAATCTTTAGGACAAGATGATCCCGACAAATATAGCCTCTCTTACTTTAATGTGACATTTGTACCTGATTTGTAATGATTCTTTTACAAAAAGCGAAGGAGTATCGTTTATACTATAAGTAAGAAACTTCACAGTGTTTCCTCACACAGCCTATACCTTCTTTTCAAAGGAGTGATCTTTTTATGTCGCATTTTCTAATTATGTGGGCACCTTGGTTAATTATTTTCGGAGCGATTTCCAGCTTATTTATATGGGGAGCAAAAGGAAATACAAATGAAAACTAAACCATTCTTAAAAAATAAGGCAGACTCCCAGGAGTCTGCCTTATTTTTTAAGGAATAATATTAAGAAGAAATCACAAGCTATGAATAAGTACAATTTGAAGAAAGGGGTTCATTTTATGCCGATAAATAACCAAGATAAGATCAAACTTCTCCATGATTTACTCGAAGATCATCAGCTTGATTGCTGCGGGACTGCGAGCGAATGTGAGCAAATTGCACGCCTTGCTTTGTCACTTATAGAAAATGGACAGCTTAATTACGAAACAAATGAAATACTTTCTCAAATTAAAGAATACAGCATATCAGGAAGCAGTCACGCTGAACTAGACACCCATATAAAAAACAATCAACAGTACTTAACCGGTTGGGTATCCTCCTTAGATCAACTTACTTAAGTAAAATACCTATCGCTAGACAGACTTTTACTCATTCTCCATTAATGTTTCTAAGTATTTCAGCCATGAATACTGTTCATCTTCTCGCTGTTTTTCTCTACACCAAAAGATTGTTTGGACAGTATGTGCCACAACATACCAATGCATTCTTTTGCCTAACTCATCAGTAAACATCATGCCATAGTTTTCAAACCATATCTGCCATTTTTCCTTTGGAATATACCAATAAAGAAGCAAGCCGATATCAATTGCCGGGTCTGCAATCATAGCACCGTCCCAGTCAATTAAATAGAGATCACCATAGTCTGTTAACAGCCAATTATTATGATTCACATCACAATGGCAAACAACCATTTCATGCTCTTCCACTTCAAAAAGTTCTCGCGCCAAATAATCAAGTGCTTTTTCTACAATAGGAAGCTCTTGATTTTGGCGCTGTCCATACACTTCTTGATAAATACTTTTAACAGTAAGCGGCTCTTTTCCAAGCCTCTTTAGCATGTGCAGCAGTTCACTTGAACGATGAATTTTCCTAAGCAATTCGGCAACCGATTTTTCTCGCATTTCCACTGCTTTTAATTCTCTTCCCTGCAGCCAACGCTGTGCCGTTATAACATCCCCATTTTCTAACCGCTTTGTCCATAACAGCTTAGGAACAATGCCTTCTGCAGATAAAACCGCAAGAAAAGGAGAAGAATTTCGTTTTAAAAATAACTTTTGGTTGCCGCTTTGTGCAAAATATGCTTCTCCTGTTGCTCCTCCTGCTGGCGTGACAATCCAATCTTCTCCTAATATATTTTCCAACAAATTCACCCTCAATTTCTTCAATTAGTAGTTCTATTTTTACTAGCAATAATTTTCACATGTTTACAAATATGTTATTATAGCATATTGAGCGAAAACGTGCAGATAATTCATTCATTTATTGATTGAAAAAGCACCATTGTATTTAATTTCTCCACTTTAATACTCTTACCAGAAGCTTTATACAAAATATTTTGACCTGCACGAATGCCATCTACAATAATATACCATTCTTGTTCATTTGGAAGCTGCACAGCCGCCTCTTGAACGCCAGCATTATGAATAACGACAAATCGTTTAGGATTTTTCTCATCCACATTTTTTACTTCATAAGCAATGATAGACGGTGGTGAATCTAAAAATCGCAAGTTTTCATTAACTAATTCACCTGTAGGCAAACGGAATGCGCTGTTTTCTTTTCTAATTTGAATTAAACCTTTTACATATTGAACATAGTCTAGAAATTTTGACTTCCGGTTCCAATCAAAGTGATTAATTTCATCAGGAGAATTATAGCTGTCTTCTACTCCTTGTTTTGTACGATAAAACTCTTGCCCTGCATGGATAAAAGGAATTCCTTGCGAAAGAAGGACAAGAGCTGTTCCTAAACGATGACGTGCTTGCCTTTCCTTTTCTGATACATCTTTCATTCCAATTTCCATCCGGTCCCATAATGTATGGTTATCATGAGCTTCCACATAGTTAACAGATTGAAAAGGAACTTGAAAAGGCCCATCACTTAAATGAGGATAGGGAACATTTGCAGCAATTGCCCTCTTCATCTTTTGTTTAAGACGCTCTTCTCCACCAATAAAACCTTTTTCATGAGGAGAAAATACTCCCCCTCTTGCCGCATCACGAAATTGATCATTAAAATGACTGATTCCTGGTAAACGATGCGCCTGCTGAATCGTTGACTTTTCTTCTTCCCGAAGAAGAGTTGGCAAATTCCAGCCTTCCCCGATGATAAGAATAGATGAATTAATTTCAGTTAACTTTTCTCGAATAAGCCGCATCGTGTGTACATCATGAATTCCCATTAAATCAAAGCGAAATCCATCAATATGATATTCCTCTGCCCAAAATGCTACCGATTCAACAATAAATTTGCGCACCATTTTGCGTTCACTTGCTGTATCATTTCCTACTCCTGTACCATTTGAAGGTTTTCCACCTTTATAATAACGAAAATAATATCCTGGAACAATTTTTTCAAATGAAGACGTTTCCAAATGAAAAACATGATTATACACAACATCCAGAATAACGCGCAAACCATTTTGATGAAACTTTTGAACAAGTTGTTTAAACTCATTAATCCTTGAAAATGGATTAAAGGGATCTAGGGCATAGCTGCCTTCTAATGCATTATAATTTAACGGATCATACCCCCAATTATAGGCGGAATGTTCTACCGCTTCATCTACTCTTGCAAAATCCTGAACGGGAAGAAGTTCAATATGAGTTACTCCTAAAGATTTTAAATATTCAACCCCTTTAGGCTCTCCATAGCTATCTTTCACATTCTCTTCCAAAAAGGCTTTAAATTTTCCCTTATGTTTCATACCGCTGTTAGGATGAATGGAGAAGTCACGAACATGAAGTTCATAAATAACCGCCTCTGCTGGAGAAATTGGAACCTGTTGATCTTTCTCCCAATTCTCTGGATTCGTTCGTTGAAGGTTAATGATTACTCCATATTCTCCATTTACCGAAAGTGCTTTTGCATATGGATCCACTGCTTCATTCCATTCTCCATTGACATAAATCAAATACGTGTAAAATGCACCATGTAAATCTTCGCAAAACTGTGCTTGCCATACCCCTTTTTCTTTGCGTTCCATTTGATGAATTCGAATATTTTTTGTGTCTTGCTGTACTACTTTCACCATCACCTTATAGGCGGTAGGCGCCCATACTTTAAATGTTGTATGGTGTTCTTGATAAAAAGCACCTAAATCTTTTTTTTCATAATAATACATCGCATCAAATGCCTCTGTTCTTACAACTTCTCCTGTTCTAAGCAAAGAGCAGTTTTGAAAGGAATCAACAATATAATATTGTTTTTCAATATTAATTGGATTTTTTAATACAAGTGTATGTTTGACTTTTTTACCTTCTGCCAATACCGTTACATTGTGATCGATAACCTCAATTTCTCGCTCATTTTCTAAAACACGAAAACTAAAAGAAGGATAGCTTCTTGTTTCAATAATTGTAATCGTGTTAAATGTATCTAAATAAGCAGAAAAATATCGATTTGTCGTTGTTAGTTTGATACTTTTCTGTTCCAAGGTTAATCCCCCACAATTCAAATTAATTTCGACTACTTTTGTGTGCATGCCTCATTATTAGTTTATTTTCTACATCCAGAAATGTTATTAACTCTTTCATAAATTTATAATGGCTTTTTAAAAACATAATTTTCTGTATTTTGTAAAAATGGGATATTGAGAAGTGTTTACCTATATTTGTTTTATACTATCATAACACACAATATCCCTCTAAAAAGAACAGGTTTTAATTTAAAAAACGCCGCTATTACTTTGTTAATTAGCTTAAAATGACGATAAAGTAAACGCAGTGATCATCATTTCCGCCTTACTTATCCAAACATTATTACAACGATCGGACCTAAAAAAGAGGCAAGTACAGCACATAAGGTCATTGCGATAGAGCTGACTGCTGCATCTTGCTCACTGTACTCTAATGCTTTAGATGTTCCAATTGCATGTGAGGCACTTCCAAGCCCCATCCCACGTCCAAGAAAATGATTGATTTTAAACCATTTTAAAATAAAGGGGGCCATAACAACTCCCCCAACTCCTGCAAACATAACAAATACAGCAGCAAGAGCAGGTGTTCCACCAACCACTTCAGCAATATCCATGGCCACTGGTGTCGTAACAGACTTTGGCAGCATAGAGTAGACGAGTAAATCCTCCACTCCTAACCATTTTGAAAATTCAAAGCCTGTTAAAATTCCTAAAAATGTTCCAACAACTCCTCCTCCTAAAATGGGTATAAAATATTTCTTTATAACAGGTCCCTGCTTATAAAGCGGATAAGCGAGTGCCACCACTGCAGGACCTAACAATTGATCAATCCATTTTCCGCCGATCATATAGGTTTCATAAGAAATATTAAAAAGAGCTAAACAACAAACAATAGATCCTGTTCCAATTAGAATAGGAAGCATAAATGGCTTTGGAAAATGGGTATAAAACTTTTTACTCATAAAATAAATAAAGATGGTTGCAGCAATTGATACTAACCCAATAAATAAATTTGTCATACTTTTTGTTTTTCTCCCCTTTTAGCAAGCTGTTGACTTGTTAAGCCTGCTGTAACCATAACAACGATTGTACTAAGAAGCGTAACAAGTATTAATAAAAAACCTTTTCCTTTAAACAACTGAAAATAATTTATTATGCCTGCTGTTACAGGCAGGAAAAAGAACGGTAAATGACGAAGCATAAACGACGCTCCTTCTTCTATTAAAACAATTGGTATCACCTTTAAAGCAAGTAAACTTACTAAAAGAAGCATCCCAATCATGCTGCCTGGAATAAATAAATTCAACCCTTCCTGCAGCCAAACACCCACTTGATAAATTCCATATAAAATAGCTACTTGAAAAATAATATTTAAACTTTTTCTTCCCATCACTCATTCCCCTTTTATGCGATTTCCTGCTTAATCTTTAAGTGTAAATGATTTAACCGCCTCATATTTAGGAATACGATCAAGGTGGGTTTCATATAAAACAATCTCCTTAACGTCCCAGGTTAGTTCATCATTCTTTGCAATTCTTTTCTTTACATCAGCATATGGAAAAACCTTATCAGCAACCCACTTTTTTGCTAATGTAATGTGGGGCTTATACGGCCTTTTCTCAAGCAAAAAACCTTCTCTTTCACAAACGTTTTTTACATCCTTCTGCAAACTTCTTAACGGCTTACTCTCGACTACTCCAACCCAAAAAATTCTTGGTGATTGCTCACGCCCAAATATATTTAATTCATCTATTGTAAGAGAAAAGCTTTGGTGATTTGCAGCGGTTTTTTCCACTTCCTTCTTTATTCCTTCAATTTGCTCTAAACTTGCTTTACCAAGAAAGCTCAGCGTAATATGATAATCTTCTAAGTGAACCCATTGTTTAAATGGATAGTGATTTTGTACTTCTTGTGTCCAATCGTGCAAATATTGGCGAATTTCCCCGGAAATAGGAACCGCTAAGAAAAAGTGAGGATTTAGCTTTTTCATACTTTTCATCCTTTCCAACCAACAACATCGCTAGTACTAGGCTTTTATTTTAATAATGCTGGTCAACCTCTAAAAATTTCTAACATACTAACTTTATTTAAACAGGTGTCCCCATATTATAAGACAAAAATTAAATAATTCCGATCAAATTTGTTATAATGACCAAGAGAATGCTGCAAAGGATGTGAAAAAATGCGTGTTGTAAATAATATTGCTGACTTAATTGGGGACACTCCCCTTGTAAAATTAAATAAACTGCCTGACCCAAGCGGAGCTAGTGTATATGTAAAATTAGAATATTATAATCCCAGCCGTAGTGTCAAAGATCGTGCAGCATATAATATGATTGTTGAAGCTGAAAAAAAGGGATTACTAAAAGAAGGTTCCACCATTATTGAGCCTACCTCTGGAAATACAGGGATTGGTCTTGCCATGAACGCTGCTGCTCGTGGTTACAAAGCAGTAATTGTGATGCCTGATAACTCTACAGAGGAACGTATTAATTTGTTAAAAGCATACGGTGCAAAAGTAGTATTAACACCTAGTGATCAAAAGATGCCTGGTGCAATTGAAAAAGCAAAAGAGTTAGCTAAAGAAACTCCAAATAGTTTTGTTCCGATGCAGTTTGATAATAAAGCGAATCCTGATGCCCACAGGCAAACAACTGCTGTGGAAATTATTGAGGCAATGAAAGAAATCAAAAAAACACCTTCAGCCTTTGTGTCTACAGCCGGCACAGGCGGTACTGTTACCGGTACAGGTGAAGAATTAAAAAATTACTATAAAAACCTTACTGTTCACGTTGTTGAACCAGCTGGCTCACCTGTATTATCAGGTGGAAAGCCCGGTAAACATAAGCTTGTTGGTACAAGCCCTGGATTTATTCCAAATATACTCAACACAAAAGTGTACGATGAAATTTTTAAAATTGAAGACGAACAAGCTTATGATGTTGTGCGCGGACTTGCAGCAAAAGAAGGCATTCTTATCGGTCCTTCTTCAGGGGCTGCAGTATATGCTGCAATGCAGGTTGCAAAACGCTTATCACCAAATGAAGTCGTTGTTTGTATGACAGCAGATTCTGGTGAACGCTATTTATCAAGCGATGTATTTGATTATAGTGATAAAAATAAATAATGATTAGAACCGAGATTGACTCATTAGTCTATGAGTCAATCCTTTTTATTCCCTACCATGGTCTTCTCTTTCAAGCAATAATAAAATCGCCTTCAAAGAGAAAGCGGCTTTTGGCAAACAAAGTCCTATTTTGCTAGCTCATAAATAGCTTGCGCATAAATCGCAGCCGCCTTTAATAAATCTTCAATTTTAATGTACTCATCTTTTTGATGGGCAACTTCTTCGCTTCCAGGAAACAACGGACCAAATGCAACCCCATCATGAAGGGATCTTGCATAAGTACCGCCGCCAATAGAAATAAGTTCAGCTCTTTCGCCGGTTTGTTCTTCATATACCTTTGATAATATTTTAATTAACGGATGGTCCTTTGCAACATGATGAGGCTTCATATGATCATGGATGGATAATGTAAAAGAATGTTTGTTGGCTAACTTGTTAAGCGAGCTTACAATTTCTTCAAAATCAGCTGTAACAGGATAGCGTAGATTTAACCCAATCCTTCCGGCTTTTTTGTTATCATAATCAATTAATCCGCTATTAACAGTTAATGAACCTGAAATATTATCAGAACAAGCAATCCCAACCTTCTTTCCATCTGTACTGTTAACAAAAGCATCATTTAGAAAAGAAAGAAACATTCGTGCTTTTTGATCAAACGAAAACTCATTCAAAAATGCAGTTAATGCTAACCCTGCATTTCTTCCTTTTTCGGGAGTAGAGCCATGAGCAGAGATTCCATGCACTTCTATTGAAATCTCGTTTCCTTCAAACACTATCCTGCCTGTTAACTGCTTTTTTTCTAAATAACGTGCAAAAGCCTCTTTCATAGAAAGTAGGTCTTTCTGTATGAAACAAGTAACTTTTGCTTCAGCATAATCGGGCACCATATTTAATCGTGCGCCAGCTTTAAAAGAGTGAAGATGGTAAGTGCTTTTTAAGGAATCACTATCTAACTCTTCCTCTTGAATAAGGAAAAGGTCTGTTATCCCTTTTTCCGCATAGATAATCGGAAAATCTGCATCTGGAGCAAAACCCATTGTTGGCATTTCTTCTCGTTCAAAGTAGTGGTTAACACAGCGCCAGCTGCTTTCTTCGTCTGTGCCGATAATCATCCGCACTCGTTTTGAGAGAGGGAGGTTTAAATTTTTTACTATTTTCATTGCATAATAGGCCGCCACTGTTGGACCTTTATCATCAACAGCGCCTCTTGCAAATATTTTCCCATCACGCACCTCAGCACTATAAGGAGGACTTGTCCACCCTTCCCCTTCTGGTACAACATCGATGTGACAAAGGATACCAATCAATTCCTCTCCATTTCCCATTTCAAGATGTCCTGCATAACCGTCTACATTTTTTGATTGAAATCCATCTTTCTCTCCTTTTTCAAGAAGTGTAGTCAATGCTTCAGAAATCCCTTTTCCAAAAGGAGCTCCCGAAGAAATAGACGCTTCATCTAATACACTTCTAATCTGCAAAAAAGCTTTCGTATCCGCAATTAATTCTTCCTTTATTTTTTCGACTTCTTCTTTCCAATTCACATCTGTCATCTAATCCCTCTTTTCTATTTATGTTATTTTTTCACTTATTCTTTGATAGGTTTCCCGATTACAAATCACATATAATCTTGCATCGTCTGAAATTGGTTCATCTAACTTACGGTTAATATTCAATTGACTTCCATCTGATATAAGTGTGGCCCCTTCACTTAACAAAGCATTAAAAGCATCACGATATGTTCTCCACGAAGAGCGCACAGCTACTTCATATAAGTCATCTCCAATACCCCGGCTCATTAATTGAGAATAAATAGAGGAAATACCATTTGAAAGAGCAGAGCGCACAGCTAAATGAGAGATTGTTTCATGCGTTAATACAAACTCCTCTACATTGGCATGTTCAAAACTCTTAATATGTTCTTCTTTTAATACTTCCACGGTTACATGTACATCTGATGATAGACGTTCAATCGCAGCAGCAATTAATAATGTTTTCCCGTCCGCTAATGCTGAATTTTGGATATTATCATCTGCAAACACAAGGACTGCTCGCGCCTCCTTAAGATTTGCCTGCATTAAAATATTCTCATCGGAACCTTCACCTTGAATATAATGAATTTTCTCTGTTAATAGCGGACTTTTTTCAAGCGTATCAATGATCACTACATCTATATCTTCTTCTGATTCCATAATTTCTTTTACTGCATAACTTGCTTTTTTAGACCAACCAATAAGGACAATATGACCAGTGCCATTGTAATCCAATTTTCCTTCCTCCCTTTTTTTTCGCCATATGCCGAATGCATCCACAACTTTTCCAATAACAACCCCAATCGCTCCGATTCCCACTACATATAAAAAGATTGCATATACCCTGCCTGCTACCGATACAGGATAAAAATCTCCATATCCAACCGTTGTAACTGTCGTCATTACCCACCATAGCGCATCAAATAGTGTTGGGAAAGTTTCTGGTTCTAGATATGCGATAAAATATGTACTAAAAAAAATTAATGAAGTGGTTGACCAAAATAACAACCAATTACTCATGTTTACTACTTTTAAAAACATACGCTTAAAATACAGCATGAAATCCCTCCTTTTCTTACTTTTTAAGCATATCAAAGGAATAAACAGGAAAGAAGAGTGCACGCCTAAAAAACTTTCAACAAAAAGACAGACTTTTTTGCATAATTCCCAAAATTGTTGTACAATAATATCATGAGGAGGGGGTGTGTGTACTGATAAATGATCACAATTTCACAGATACACGACTCTTCGTTTAAATCATGTAACCTGTAGAGAAACAATTGATTCATTATAAGTAAAACGAAGAGCTGTAAAATGGTTCTTCGTTTTTTATTTGCTTTAAATTTTCTAATTGTTCAAATAATTTTAGTAATATTTTAATAAAAGCTTCATAAATAATTAACAAAACTTGTGTATACTGCAAGTGAAAGTTTTTTTAAGCAAAATGCAACTTGAACATTCACAGTTCTGTTCAAGCGATGCATAAGTGAAGGACCGATACTAATTAGGGAGTGGTTTGTTGAAACCTTCAACTGATCGGATGCTGGTTCGTATTAAGTCGATGTATTTATACATCAGCAAAAATGGTACCGTCACAACACAAGACTTGGTTGATGAATTTGGCATTACACAGCGAACTGTACAAAGAGATTTACAAATATTAGCTTACAACAACCTTGTACACAGTCCAAGTCGCGGCAAGTGGAGCAAAACAAAGAAAAAAGTAAAAGTTTCATGAGATCTTCAACATGATGTTGAAAACCACGGTAATCTTTATCACCGTGGTTTCTGTTTGCTTTTCCTCTTAAAATGTCGGCGCAGATGATTGAAGAACAGCCACTTCTCCATCTGTTAATTCCCGGTATTCTCCAAGCTCAAGAGCTTCATCTAAAGCTAAGTCACCCATCTTAATTCGCTTTAAATATGTAACCTGCTTTCCTACCGCCCTAAACATGCGCTTCACTTGATGAAACTTTCCTTCTGTAATAATTAATTCAATTTCCGACTGCTCACCAGCATGCAAAATGGTGAGCTCTGCAGGCTTTGTTTCATATCCATCATCTAATATAACGCCTTTACGAAATGCTTCAACATCATCTTCTGTAACAGTTCCAGCAATTTTTGCATAATACGTCTTTGGGATATGCTTTTTTGGGGACAGCAGTTGATGGGAAAGCTGTCCATCATTTGTTAAAATTAATAATCCTTCTGTATCTTTATCAAGACGTCCAACAGGAAAGGGTTCAAAGATTACATCTTCTGCTTCTAATAAATCAACAACCGTTTCTTCCTGTACATCTTCTGTTGCGGAAATTACTCCTGGAGGCTTATTCATCATTAAGTAAATATGTTTTTTAAATTCAACTTCCATTCCATTTACAGTAACCGTATGTTGAGACGGATCTACCTGCACTTTACCATCCTTTTTAACTTCACCATCTACGTTTACCATTCCTGTTTTTAATAACTTCTTTACTTCCTTTCGACTTCCAAGCCCCATATTTGCTAACCATTTATCTAACCTCATTCTTTACACCACCTATAGATTATCATTATTTCCTTACAAACTCTTTTTCAGTAAACAAACTATACAGCTTTAACCTAATTTGTGAACAGAAACCTCCTGACTAAAGATAGGCAATAAACTATCCCACTTCACACTCTCTTACATAGACTATTACCGTATAATAGTTATAAAAGATAGGAGAGATCACATTGTACAGACAACAAGGTTCCCAATCACAATATCCTGGTTACCCTGGATTTCCTGGATTCCCAGGAATGCCTGGCTATCCTGGCGGAGGATATGGATATGGCAACATTGAACAGCGCCTTAATCGAATTGAACGTCGTCTAGATCGTTTAAATCGGCGTTTAAGAAGAATCGAAAACCGCCTCGGCTTTGGTTATGGTCCTTATGATGATTAAATAGTAAGCGGATAAAAAGAAGGTTCCAATTATGAACCTTCTTTTTGTTTGTTCCTTTTTTTCTTTAAAAACGGCAGCCGCCTCACACGTTCTCCCATAATTTGAAAAAGGAGATTGGTACGAATGCTTAATAATAAGTAAACGACTCCCCCAATGCCTACACCAACTATAAGAGTGACGACAGCTTTTATAAAACCTGATTCTTCATATCCATTTGGAAAAATAAAGTTAAGCAGAAATTCCCCTGCATAAACAGCTATCCCCATAGCCGCAGCTAAAATACTAATAAGAATAGTACGCTTTGCAACAAACACAAAGGAATAGTGGGCATATTTTTTTATAATCAATAAATTAATCACAATCGCAAAGGCGTAGCCAATATTTGTTCCCATAATTGCGCCAACACCCGCAAATTGTTTAATAAGCCAATAATTTAAAGAAATCTTTAAAACAATACCTGCAAATAAAGCAAGAACAGCATATTTCTGTTTATCAATTCCTTGAAGAATGGCAGCCGTAGCTGTAAATAAAGCAAATAGTATAGCTGTCGGAGCATACCATCCTAATAAATGACCCCCAACTAAAATATCTTCTGTCGGAAACATTGTCCCAAATGCCGGATAAGAAAGGACCGATAACCCAACAGCTGCTGGAACGGTTAAAAACAGTAAAAGCTGAAAGGTTTGTGTAATTTGACGCTGCAGTTCTGTTTGATTTCCTGAAACAAACGTTTTCGTTATTGTAGGAATTAAAGTTAACCCTAATGCAGTTGATAATGAAACAGGAATCATAATTAATTTATGAATTGTTTGCAATGTCCCAAAAACATTTTCCGCTTCTCCTTGGGAAAAACCAACTGCCTTTAAGGCATTATTTACTGTAAATGTATCAATTAACATATAAAGCGGGATCGCAAGTCCGACAAGCACAAACGGAATGGCATAAGCAAACAGTTCTTTATACATCGCTGTTAAGGGAATTTGATGGTCCACTGTACTTTCTTCTAACTGTTTATTCAGCTTATCTCTCCGTTTAAACCAATACCATACTAACACAAGCAGTCCGCCAACTCCGCCAATAAAGGCCCCAAATGTCGCAAAGGCAACTGCAACAGCAGGATCACCGTTCATTCCCTCTACAATAATAAAACTTGCTATTAAAATAAACACAATGCGGAACAGCTGTTCAACGACTTGAGAAACGGCAGTTGGTCCCATTGATTGAAAACCTTGAAAATAGCCTCGCAGTACGCTCATAATCGGTACAATTAACAGTGCTGTACTCACAACCCGAATGACCAACACAACATCATCAAAGTCATTACCAGTTTGTGCATTTGGATCGACAACGATATTAGCAATGAAAGGAGCCGTTATGTACATAATTAAGAAACATAAAAAACCTGTGAGTGATAAAAGAATTAAACCTGACTTTAACAAACGCCTTCCTGTTCGATAATCCCCAAGCTCATTATATTTTGATACGAATTTTGAAACTGCTAACGGAAGACCAAGGGTTGCTACATATAAAATAATTGTATACGGTGTATACGCATAAGAATAAAGAGCTTGTCCTTGAATACCTACTAACCATACAAAAGGAAAGATATAGATTAATCCTAAAATTCTTGAAGCCATTGTTGCTCCAGTTAATAATAATGTTCCTCGCACTAAGCGTGAATCGCTCATATTGTTTTCTCTCCTATAATTAAGTGATTAAAAATCTGAACGTATTGTATTTTATCATACTTTACTTCTATATCTTAAACTTAATTTATGGACATCCTGTAGATTTTGATTTATGCCAAAGATAGAAGGAACACTTTCATGTTTAGTTGGCCAATCTTCTAGTAAATCAATATCGTTAACAATCATTTCAGCCAACCTTTCAATTAAATGTAGAACGTGTTATCTTTTTTATAGATTTAATTCGAATGATTTGGAAAGTAGGTTAAAAGATGAATTATGATGTAATTGTAATAGGAGGCGGGCCATCTGGTTTAATGGCATCAGCAGCGGCTGCAGAAAAGGGAGCACGTGTGCTTCTTCTCGATAAAGGCAATAAATTAGGGAGAAAGTTAGCTATTTCTGGCGGAGGACGATGTAACGTCACAAACCGCATGCCGATTGATGAATTAATTACATTTATCCCCGGCAACGGAAAGTTTTTATACAGCGGATTTGCTGTTTTTAATAACGAAGACATTATCTCTTACTTCGAAAATTTAGGGATTCAACTAAAAGAAGAAGATCGAGGTAGAATGTTTCCCGTAAGTGATAAAGCACAATCAGTAGTTGATGCGCTTATTAATAAAATCAAATCATTAAATGTTACAATCCGTACAAATACACCTGTTGAAACGATTCACTATGATAATGAAAAAGTGGCTTCAGTGGAACTGCAAAATGGTGAAAATATCCCTACAAAAGCAGTTGTAGTCGCGGTTGGAGGAAAATCAGTTCCACATACCGGCTCTACTGGTGATGGCTATATATGGGCGGAAAAAGCAGGTCATAAAATTACAGAACTATATCCAACAGAAGTACCGATTACTTCAAATGAAACGTTCATTAAAGAAAAACGACTGCAGGGACTTTCATTGCGTGATATTAACCTTTCTGTATTAAAGCCAAACGGAAAAGTGATTAAAACACATCGCTGGGATATGATTTTTACACATTTTGGAATAAGCGGGCCAGCCGCCTTAAGATGCAGTCAATATGTTGTCAAAGCGTTAAAAAAGGCAAAAGATCATAAAGTGCAGATGATGATTGACTTATTTCCAGACAAGCATGAAGAAACGGTTGTTCAAGAAATAACCAAGCTGGTAAAAGAAGAGCCTAAAAAAGCGGTGAAAAATGTTTTAAAAGGGTATCTTCCTGAGCGCTATTTATTGTTTTTATTAGATCAAACTGGCATTTCACACGATATTACGTATGCCAACTTTTCAAAAGAAAACATTCGAAAGCTCGCACAAGCAGTTAAAGCATTTACATTTCAAGTAAACGGAACATTATCGATTGAAAAAGCATTTGTAACAGGCGGCGGAGTTTCTACAAAAGAAATTGACCCTAAGCGCATGGCTTCAAAAAAAATGAACGGCTTATATTTTTGCGGCGAAATTTTAGACATTCACGGCTATACAGGCGGTTACAACATTACAGCGGCCTTTGTAACAGGTCATGTTGCCGGAAAATTTGCAGCGATGGAAGCATAAACTGCTGTGTCCAGCTTCAGCGCCTCCCCCTTCAAGTCAAATAACCTTACGCCGTAAAGGTAAAAAAGCCCCTTTTCGTCGTAAGAACATTTGCTTGTCAGGGGTGAACAAGGCGCTTGCACTTTTCTTAACGTTTATAAATAACCATTGCAGAAAAACAAAAAATACTGTCATCCTCTTCAAGATCTTCTCCAACCGCCACTTCATATTTAATATCAATTAGCTGATCATCATTAAGAGAAGATAAAAATCCATTGACACTTTCTTCTAGATCTTGTTCATGTTCTTCATCAAATAATTTTACTCGAATCAAAAAAGCACCTCCCTTTGCCTAAAATAATACGCAGTAGGAGATGCTGATTCCTTTATCTTTTTTTATCAAACTGTAATATAATACACTTTTCTTTTTTGCTTTTTAGAAAGAATTCTTGCTGCGATTCTTGCTGCATTTCGATCTTCAGCAACCACGACAACATCCTTATCACACACTTTCCGTTCCCTTACTTGGCGTCCTAAGTAAGAAAGCGGGATGTTTTCTGCCTCTCTCATCGGCGTGCGGCTGGACAACGAATAATCGCGAATATCAATGACACAATATTTTTCAGCATTAATTCCATCAGGATGGATTTGCTTTAAATAAAAAGCAGGCGAAATAAACCACCATAACACATATATACTGCCAGCAACAAAAAGGCTTCCCCATAGAAGATTCACGATGCAGTCTCTCCCTTTACTTAATGTCGCCTTCCCATTTTAGCATGCCGCCAACCATGTTTTTCACTTGGTAACCTAACTGCTGCAGGTATTCACAGGCATGCTCACTTCTTTTTCCAGAACGACAAATTAAAATATGTTCTTCGTTTTTCTCTATTTCATTTAATCGCTCTGGAATTTCACTAAGACGAATATGGTGTGCTTGTGGGATTTTCCCTTCTGCTACCTCTTCATCTTCACGCACATCAATTAATGAAATCGTTTTATTTTCACGAAGAAGTGCTTCTACTTCTTCTGTTGTAATCGTATCTATATGTTCTGCCATCTGAGATTCATCTCCTTTTTACTAGCTCATTTTTCACTTAACTCGTTCTCATTTTCACCGTTTCTTTACAAAAAGTCAAGGAAATCGTTTCAATTATCAGTTATCATTTTTATCCTCTTTTTTTGATATAGTAATAATTTGTTCAAGAAGGGCAATCACTTCCTCTTTTGAAAGATCTCTCTTTCTCTCCTGCTTCTGTTCTCTTTCAATATAAGCAGGTTTATTTTTTTCTGTTGATTCTTTTTCAATATAATCATCAATTAAATAGGCAGGAATTAACTGACCATCTGTTGTAATATACTTTTTATTTAAATGTCTCGTTTCTTTATCAAATAAGCTGTATATGACCGGAATGATAAATAAGGTTAAGAATGTACTGCTAATTAGCCCTCCTATTACAGTAATACCTAGCGGCTGCTGAATTTCAGAACCTTCTCCAAGTCCGATTGCGAGCGGAATCAACCCTAAAATCGTTGTTGTCGCTGTCATTAAAATCGGTCTCATACGTACTTTGACTGCTTCAACAATCGCATCAAATGACTTCCACCCTTCCGCTTTTTTCTGGTTAATATAATCCACTAATACAATGGCATTATTTACAACGATTCCGACAAGAATAACAAGCCCAATAATTGCTGTAATACTTAAGGGCGTTCTTGTAAGAGTTAAAGCGAGTGTGACTCCAATTAAAATAAGCGGAATGGCAAACATAATCACAAATGGATATTTAAAAGATTCAAACTGTGCTGCCATTACTAAGAAAACAAACACAACAGCTAATAAAAAGGCAAATCCTAAATCATCTACAGAGCTGTTTAGCAATTCACGATCACCTGTATATGAAATTTCCACTTCCTCTGGTAAATCTAAATCAGCAATTGCTTCATCAACCGCTTTTGATAAATCTCCTAAGTTTGTATGCCGGCTATATTTTACTGTAAATTCAACTGAAGATTCTTGATCAACACGATTAATTGCAACAGGACCTGTCCCCCGTTCAATTGATGTTACTTCTTCTAACTTTGTATAAGTGCCATCAGGTTTTCTTAACAACAAACCTTTTAATGCAGCAATATCTTTTGTGATCTCCTCGTCATAACGAACATTAACCGAAAGAACTTCTTTACTTTCTGTAGTAATTTGAGCTGCCGGTTCGCCTCTCATAACTGAGTTTACAATATTTGCGATTTGAGCGGGAACAAAGCCTTGTTCCTGTGCCTTCGTGCGATTCACTGTAATTTGTATCTCTTCAACTGTATCTTCTTGATCATTCGATATTTCAAGAACATTGTTTAATTCTTTTACTTTCTCGCTAATCGCTGTAACAGCGTCATTTAAACGTTTTTCATTATTGTCACTAACAACAAAACTTAATGTATCTGGGGCTGTACCTGTTGAAGATTGTGTACTAAAGGTAACTTCAGCTTCTCCTGCCGCTCCATTAATATCAGATTTTATTTCTGCTGCGATTTCCTGGGTTGAACGATCTCTTTCTTTTAAATCAACCATTGATACGTAAATCTCTGCTTTATTGGCACTTGCTGCACTTGCAGGTCCTTGAGATTGTGTCCCGCCAATTAAGCTGAAATAATCTTTAATCTCATCTTGATTAGCTAAAACCGTTTCAATATTTGCAACCGTCTTTTCCGTTTGGTTAAGAGGAGTGCCATTTTCATGTACAACACGAATTGTAAAGAAACCTTCATCTGTAGAAGGTAAAAACTGCATACCAACCGTTGTCATTCCAAATGCTCCTCCAACTAATAGAAGAACGGTTAATGCTAACACTAAAAAACGATGATGCAGCGTCCAGCGCGTAGAATTTTCAATTGCTGTTAATACACGTGATTCTCTACGCTTTCTCTCTTCATTTTCTTTAGGAGCTTTTAATATTCTGCTCGCAATCATCGGTACAACGGTTAAGGCAACAAATAATGAAGCAAATAAACTAAATGCAATTGTTAAGCCAAGCTCTTTAAACAAATTTCCAATTAAACCGGTTATAAAAACAACTGGTAAAAAAACCGCTACTGTTGTTAAGGTGGAGGCTGTAATCGCTCCTGCCATTTCCTTCGCTCCAGCACTTGCTGCTTCTTTCGGCTCTTTCCCCATTTGTAAATGACGATAAATATTTTCAATCACAACAATGGAATTATCTACAAGCATTCCAATCCCAAGTGCTAATCCACCAAGTGTCATAATGTTAAGACTAAAATCCGCAAAATAGATCAGCACAAACGTTACAATTACTGAAAAAGGAATCGAGATCCCAATAATGAGCGGACTTTTTAAGTTTCTTAAAAAGAAAAACAATACAATCATGGCAAGAAGTCCACCAAGAATTAGGGCATTTGTTACATTGCCAATCGCTTCTTGAATATACTCACCTTGATCAAATAAAATCGCTGTTTCAAGGTTCTCATAATCGCTTTCTTCTAACAGTTGACTAATTCGTTCATTAAATCCCTTTGATACTTCAGATGTGTTTGCATCTGACCTCTGAAGAATATTCATTAATACAGCAGGCTCTTGATTTACTCGAGTAATCGTATCCATTTGTTCTGGACGTTTTTCTACTATACCTAGATCACCTAATAAAACATCTTCTCCATTTGTATTTTTTGTTATCACTAAATTTTGAATTTCTTCAACAGAAGTAAGTGAACTTATCACTCTTGTTGTAAGTTTTTCCTCTTCCGTTGTAATTGGAGCTCCTGGCATAGATACGTCGTTACTTCGAATCGCATTCACAATATCATCTTGTGACAATTTATTTTCTTGCAATGCTTCCTGATTAAGCTGAACAGTAATCTCATCGAGACGGTCGCCGTTCATATCGACGCTCGCAATTCCCTCAACTTGGAGAAGTTCGCGCTGCAGGTCAATCATTTGCTCCTGAAATTTCCGCCCTTCTTGTGATGAGCTTACAGCGAATTGAATAACAGGAAATTGAGAAGGATCAAACTTTAAAAACCTTGGATTTTCGACATCCTCCGGAAGCGGTGTTTGGTTTATTTTATTATTAATATCATCCTGGACATTATCAATTGATGTTGTCCAAGAAAACTCTAAAATCGTTAAACTTGAGCCTTCTTGCGATACTGAGCGAATTGATTTTAATCCAGAAAGTGTTGATAAACTTTCTTCTAACGGCTTTGTTACTTTTTCAACAACCTCTGTTGGGTTAGCACCCTGATAGTTAACAACGACCGCTCCAACCGGCGGATTAATATCTGGAATAAGTTTTAACGGAATATTTAAAACAGAAACGACTCCGAGAAGCATAAACAAAATCATCGTAACAATTGTAAAAACAGGACGGCGAATCGAAAAATCACTCAGCTTCATAACTAGATTCCTCTCCTTTTTCGTCTTAGGCAATATGGTAACATTTCCAACTTAAAGTTTTAGTAAGTATCTTCATTATGAACTTTGTTAATTTTCATTGTCAAAAAACAATACTTTTAACTAAAATAAAAAGCCAGCTTCCTTAACAGGAAGCTGGCTTTTTATCATTAATTTGCCACAATATTAACTAGTTTACCTGGTACAGCAATGACTTTACGAACCGTTTTTCCTTCAATTTGTTCTTTAATGCGCTCATCGTTTAAAGCAATTTCTTCCATATTCTCTTTTGTGGCATCTTTTGCAATGCTTAACTTCGCGCGTACTTTTCCATTGATTTGAATAACAATTTGAATTTCGTCTTCAACAAGCTTACTTTCATCAAATGTTGGCCATGCTGCATAGGCAAGCGTGTTAGTTTCACCAAGTTTATTCCATAATTCCTCACTAATATGCGGAGCGACAGGCGCTAACATTTTCACAAAGCCTTCCATAAACGATTTCGGAAGAACTTCTTGTTTATACGCTTCATTAATAAACACCATAAGCTGCGAAATCCCAACATTAAAACGAAGACCTTCAAAATCATCCGTAACCTTTTTCACTGTTTGGTGATACAAACGTTCAAATTCTACTGTTCCATTTTCATCTTTAATTTTAGCGTTTAGTTCCTCATTATCTGTTACAAATAAACGCCAGATTCGATCTAAGAAACGGCGTGAACCGTCTAAACCATTTTCAGACCATGCAATTGATGCATCAAGAGGCCCCATAAACATTTCATATAAACGAAGCGTATCCGCGCCGTGTGATTCAACAATTTCATCAGGGTTTACAACATTGCCTTTTGACTTACTCATTTTTTCATTATTTTCACCTAAAATCATTCCTTGGTTATAAAGGCGTTGGAAAGGCTCTTTCGTATGCACAATACCTAAATCATAAAGCACTTTATGCCAAAAACGAGCATATAACAAGTGAAGAACCGCATGCTCTGCTCCACCGATATAAATATCAACAGGAAGCCATGTTTTTAATTTTTCTGGATCTGCAAGATATTCCTCATTATGAGGATCAATGTAGCGAAGATAATACCAACAGCTTCCTGCCCACTGCGGCATTGTATTCGTTTCACGACGACCTTTCATTCCAGTTTCAGGATCGATCACATTTACCCAATCTTCCACAATGGCAAGAGGTGATTCTCCTGTACCTGACGGCTTAATTTCATCCACTTCCGGAAGGACAAGCGGCAGCTCTTCTTCAGGCACGGGTTTCATTGTGCCATCTTCAAGGTGAATAATCGGAATCGGTTCACCCCAATAACGCTGACGGCTAAACAGCCAGTCACGAAGACGGAATGTTACTTTTTTCGTTCCCTTTTCATTCTCTTCAAGCCATGAGATCATTTTTGTGATGGCTTCTTCTTTATTTAATCCATTTAAAAAGTCAGAATTCACATGTTCACCGTCACCAGCATACGCTTCTTTCAATACATCTCCACCGGCAACAACCTCTTTAATTTCAAGACCGAACTTTTGTGCAAATTCATAGTCACGCTCATCATGAGCAGGTACTGCCATAATCGCACCTGATCCATATGTGACTAATACATAATCAGCAATCCAAATCGGCACATCTTTACCTGTTACAGGATGCACTGCGTACGCACCCGTAAATACACCTGTTTTTTCTTTTGAAAGTTCTGTTCGCTCTAAATCACTTTTCGTTTGAATCTGCTCTTTATAAGCTTCGACAGCTTCCTGTTGTTCTGCTGTTGTAATTTTGTCAACAAGAGCATGTTCCGGCGCAAGCACACAGTATGTCGCACCGAATAATGTATCAGGACGTGTCGTAAAGACAGTAAATGTTTCTTCTTGTCCCTTAATATTAAAGGTAATTTCCGCACCTTCTGAACGGCCAATCCAGTTACGCTGCATTTCTTTAATGCTCTCAGGCCAATCTAACTCTTCTAAATCTTCAAGCAAACGATCTCCATATGCTGTAATTTTCAGCATCCACTGCTTCATCGGTTTACGAATAACAGGGTGACCACCACGCTCACTTTTTCCATCAATCACTTCTTCATTAGCAAGAACTGTTCCAAGTGCAGGGCACCAGTTTACAGGCACTTCATCAACATAAGCTAATCCTTTTTTATAAAGCTGTAAGAAAATCCATTGCGTCCATTTGTAGTATCCGGGATCTGTCGTATTTACTTCACGATCCCAGTCATATGAAAAACCTAACGCCTTAATTTGACGGCGAAAGTTATCAATATTTTGTTTTGTAAAATCACGTGGGTTATTTCCAGTATCAAGCGCATACTGCTCAGCAGGAAGACCAAATGCATCCCACCCCATTGGATGAAGCACATTATAACCCTGCATACGCTTCATGCGGGATAAAATATCTGTTGCCGTATAACCTTCAGGATGTCCTACATGCAGCCCCGCTCCTGAAGGATAAGGAAACATGTCTAATGCGTAAAACTTTTGTTTTGATGGGTCTTCTTCTGTTTTAAATGTTTTATTTCCTTCCCAATATTGCTGCCATTTTTGCTCAATCTGTTTATGATCAAATGCCATTGTGTTACCTCCTCATATTAATACCTCAATAAAAATTTAAGCTTTTAGAAAATAAAATAAACCTCTCGTCCCAAAAGTTGGGACGAGAGGTTTCATAATCATGTAACGCTCCCGCGGTACCACCCAAATTAGCACAGCAAAACTGCTCTACTCACTTAGATTCCTTTAACGCAGGAAAACGGCAGATACTACTTTTTCACATCTGCAACTCAAAGGCGAGTTCATGAAGAAACAAAGTACTAACTTCCACCAACCGTTAGCTCTCTTGAACTTTTTCCTCATTACTACTCCTTGTCAACGTTGTTAAACTAGACCTCATTACTTTGTATTGTATGAAAAATGGCAAGAGCCTGTCAATACAATATTCCATCTTCCCCAATTTAATTGGTTTTATACACTAAAATGACTATAAAAGAAACCTATCTTTATTTAGACAGGTTTCTTTTTTGTTCGATTCACTTATTTTAATAATAAATGCTTTCAGAATACTGACATTTGCTGCACGTTTTTATGAACATTGATTCGTTAAAATCGTGAGGACATTCGTTTTGAATCTTCTCTAATTCAAAGTGAAGCTGCTTTTTCTTTGTTTCAATTTCATTTAATGCGAGTTTGATATTCAGAACCTGGGTATTTAAACGACTGCTTTTTGAATTAACGATAAATTTCGCTGCCATGATGACGAAATTCCTTTGCTTTTTCTTCTAATCCTTCTTCAATAACTATCTCTTCACCTACACCGTTTTCCTTTGCCATATCACGAATATCATGAGAAATTCTCATAGAGCAAAACTTCGGACCGCACATCGAGCAAAAGTGTGCCGTTTTCGCACCTTCAGCAGGCAATGTTTCATCGTGATATTCAACAGCACGTTCAGGATCAAGGGATAGATTAAATTGATCACGCCAGCGAAACTCAAAACGCGCTTTTGATAAAGCATCATCACGTTTTTGTGCGCCTGGATGCCCTTTTGCTAGATCCGCTGCATGGGCAGCAATTTTATAGGCGATCACCCCTTCACGCACATCGTTTTTATTTGGAAGTCCAAGATGCTCTTTTGGTGTTACATAACAAAGCATCGCAGTACCGTACCATCCAATCATCGCTGCACCAATCGCAGACGTAATATGATCATAACCCGGCGCTATGTCTGTTGTTAATGGGCCTAACGTATAAAAAGGTGCTTCCTGACATACTTCCATTTGACGATCCACATTTTCTTTAATTTGGTGCATCGGTACGTGACCCGGTCCTTCAATAATTACTTGGACATCATGCTGCCATGCAATTTTCGTCAGTTCCCCAAGCGTTTCCAGCTCCGCAAACTGTGCTTCATCATTTGCATCAGCAATTGACCCCGGACGAAGACCATCACCTAATGAAACAGACACATCATACTGCTTTAAAATTTCACATATTTCATCAAAATGAGTATATAAAAAGTTTTCTTTATGATGCGCTAAACACCACTGCGCTAAAATGGAACCGCCGCGCGAGACAATACCCGTGACACGTTTTGCTGTCATCGGGATATAACGAAGAAGAACACCAGCATGAATGGTAAAATAGTCAACTCCCTGCTCTGCCTGCTCAATTAACGTATCACGGTACACTTCCCATGTCAGATCTTCTGCAATGCCGTTTACTTTTTCAAGCGCTTGGTAAATTGGAACCGTCCCTACTGGAACCGGTGAATTGCGAATAATCCATTCCCTTGTTGTATGAATATTTTTCCCTGTTGATAAGTCCATCATCGTGTCAGCGCCCCAACGCGTTGCCCACGTCATTTTTTCCACTTCTTCTTCAATGGATGAAGTCACTGCTGAATTTCCGATATTGGCATTGATTTTCACATGAAAATTGCGGCCGATAATCATTGGTTCACTTTCAGGATGATTGACATTTGCAGGAATAATTGCGCGTCCTCTCGCCACTTCATCTCGAACAAATTCAGGAGTTAAGTTTTCACGAATTGCAATATACTCCATTTCAGGTGTAATGATGCCTTTTTTTGCATAATGCATCTGTGTTACTGCTTGCCCATCTTTTGCACGAAGCGGCTTGCGCTTTAAGCCTGGATATTCTTCAAGATTAGCTCGTGGATCACCCGCTTTATAGCCATTATCTTCTGGTTTAATTTCACGGCCTTCATATTCTTCAACATCCTCGCGTTCGATAATCCACTGCTGTCTAATTGCCGGTAATCCTTTACGAATATCAACTTCATATGTTGTATCTGTATAAGGACCGCTTGTATCGTATACTCTTAACGGCACATTTTCCTCTGTACCGAAAGAACCAGTTGTAGCTTCCTGCTGAATTTCGCGCATTGCCACTTGAATATCAAGTCTTGATCCTTCCACATATACTTTTTTACTTCCTGGAAATGCTCCTATTTCTGGAATACTCATTTCATTTACACTTTTACTTGTCATTGAAATTCCTCCTCATTTTTTTTACAAAATTTGAGGAACCTATAGTCAGGACCAGTCACCGCGAAGCAGAAATGCGCTTTCATGGTATAAGAAAAAAGCTCAAAAAACAAAAGTCGGGTTCTGATAATCAGAACCCGACTGGCTTTTTTCTATAGTGAAAATACAAAGAAGAATCGCTCTTATAAAAATACATAAAGCGAGCTTCCCTCTACTTCCCTACGCTGGTATGATCCAGATCAGGTTCCAAGGGTCGAAAAGCCTTAATGCGCTTTTCTCTCAGCTCTCACTCATAAGAACTCCCCTAGTAGACTTAAAAGATATGTTGTTTACAAAAATAATTTACCATATATTTCATCCCTTGAAAAGGTTTTTTTTGAATCTTTTTAACTTTTTATATAAAACTATTATGTTTAGTATGTTAAGATACTTAAAAACAGGATAAGGAGGAATTTCATATGACCTCTATGCAGCCAACAAAAAATGCTGCTTTAAAAGAATGGGCTGTTGTTGTCGATGCCTTAAAATCAGGAGAACAAATTTTATTACTGCGAAAAGGCGGAATCAGCGAAGAAACAAAAGATTTTCAGCTAAAAGAAAAATGTTTTTATGTTTATCCTACTTATGAACATCAAAAAAAGCATTTATTAAAGAGAAGTTACCAATCACAACTAGAGGAAACACTTAAAGAATGGTCACCTAACAAAACGACAGTCGAAATTGAGTTGTTTGCTGAAGCTGTGGAAGATATTGAACTTTTTGATGAAGAAAAAGTAAAAAGCTTATCACCATTTCATATTTGGACAGAACAAGTAGCTGAAGAACGCTTAAAATGGAAAAAGAAAAAACCACTTCATGCCCTGCTCCTTCGCATTTACCGCCTGCATAACCCTGTAACTATTCCAATCCATGACCAGTACAAAGGGTGTAAATCATGGCATGAATTAGTCGATGTTATTCCTCAAAGAAACTATGAGCCAGTACTATCTGATGAAAAATTCCAAGAAAAAACCGTACAAATTAAACAAACACTTCTCTCTCATACAAAAGATTGAGCCCTTAAAGCTCAATCTTTTATCATATTGATATAGTAAAATTATGATTAAAAATATCCCTAACCCTTTAGTGATTATTCCTCTACTCCAACATAACCAATCAGTTGGATAAAGAAAAAGAACATGCTACAATCTTATTTAGCTGTAAGATTGTAAAGAGAGGAAACAAATGATGAAAGCTATAGAAATCCCAAGCCATTTTGGTGATAAACGCTATTATACTTTTAATAAGTATTTACGAGATACGTTTAATGTAAAAGTTTTTAAAGTTCCTTTAGATGGTGGATTTGATTGCCCAAATCGTGATGGTAAAGCCGCATACGGGGGCTGTACATTTTGCAGTGTAAGCGGCTCAGGGGATTTTGCAGGAGATCGCCGCGATGATCTTGTCACTCAATTTCAAACCATTAAAGAACGAATGCATAAAAAGTGGAAAGACGGAAAATACCTTGGCTATTTTCAAGCCTATACAAACACGTATGCACCTGTTGAAGAATTACGGGAAAAATATGAAATCATTTTGCAGCAAGAAGGCGTTATTGGTCTTTCCATTGCAACAAGACCAGACTGTTTGCCTGATAATGTGGTTAATTATTTAGCAGAATTAAATGAACGCACATTTTTAATCGTTGAGCTTGGTCTTCAAACCGTTCATGAAAAAACGGCAGCGCTTATTAACCGCGCTCATGACTATAAATGCTATGTAGAAGGGGTAAACAAATTACGAAAACATAATATTCAAGTTGTTTCTCATATTATTAACGGTCTCCCTCAAGAAACTCCTGAAATGATGCTTGAAACGGCAAAAGAAGTAGCAAAACTTGATGTACAGGGAATTAAAATTCATTTAATGCATTTGCTTCGCAATACAGCGATGATAAAGCAGTATGAAAAAGGCTTACTAGAATTTCTAGACTTTGACACATACGTAAACCTTGTAGTCGATCAGTTAGAAATTTTACCGCCAGACATGGTGGTCCACCGAATTACCGGAGACGGCCCTCTCGATCTCCTTATCGGACCAATGTGGAGTGCGAACAAATGGAAAGTGTTTAATGCCATTGAAAATGAGCTTAAACGCCGTGACAGCTTTCAAGGAAAATATTATAAAAAAGAGGTTACGATATCATGAAAATGCAGAGGATTTTGCCATTTGCCAGAACACTTTTGGAAACAGCGCTTCAAAAAGGAGATTATGCTGTAGACGGGACAGTTGGAAATGGTCATGATACCCTTTATTTGACGAACTTAGTTGGCGCAAACGGTCATGTTTTTGGATTTGATATTCAAAAAGAAGCGATTAATAATACAACTGAGCGGCTTTTAAAGGAAAATAAGCTGGAACAAGTAACACTTTTTCAAAAAAGTCACAGTACCTTAAAAGATACCATTCCAAAAGAAGCACACGGAAACATTAAAGGAGCTATTTTTAATTTAGGATATTTGCCAGGTGGAAATAAAGAAATTGTTACACAATCGCACTCAACCATTTCAGCAGTTGAACAGCTTCTTGAACTGCTGGCAGTGGAAGGAATTATTGTCCTCGTTATTTATCATGGACACGAAGAAGGTAAGACTGAACGAGATAACCTGCTAAATTACGTAACATCCCTAGATCAGCACGATGTTCACGTCTTAAAATATCAATTTCTTAATCAGCAAAATAATCCCCCCTTTATTGTCGCATTAGAAAAGAGATAGCAAGCTGCTATCTCTTTTTCATTTTGCGATAAACCCACCCATTTAAATAAAAGAAAAACGTTGACTTTCCACCAAATTGAATAATATGTTTTGCTGTTTGTTGAATATGTTTTTGCTTCTTTACTTTCTTATCTGCTAAATAAATTGCTAATAACCCATGATTAATATAATGATGAAAGTTTTTATCAGGCAAATTAGCAACACTTTTATCAGCTTCCTGAACAAAATGTGCAAACCGCTCTGCAAGTTTGTCATTACTTTCATAATAGAAACAAAAGTTTAAATCCCCGCCTTTTAGGTCCTCTTCTTGATCAATAAAATAATCCAATAAAATATGAAGACCCTGTACCCAAGGAAAATAACTTTCCTTAACCATTTGTGAAAGCTTGTCTGACCATTGGTCACGGCTCGCATAGGAAACAAGACAAAATATCCCTAAGGTTGAACCTGCACACGCTGAAAATTCATACCAGCTCATTTTAGGCATCTTCTCTTTGTATTGTTCATACCAATGAACTAAACGAGGAACCCTTTCTTCTTCTTTTACATGTTTATGTACTTGTAAATCAACATAATAGCGAGCAAGTTCTATTAAATGGGGAGCTACTTTTTCATAATGAGGCAGCGTACGAAGCACCTTTTGACAAGATGAAACAAGTGCTTCAAGATAACCGGCATCTTCCTGTTCCTCCCGATAGCGATAATAATTAACAGGTTTTTGATAAGGCGACAAAGCATGGAGCATTGATTCGTGGAGTGCTTGAAAATCTGTTGGATCAAGCGACGTGCTGCGATCGCATAAATTATCTAAATAATCACTAATTGTTTGATAGGCAACAATAAATTCAATAACAGAATCAATGTTATGAGGAGCAAGAAGGCCATAAATAGAGCCGCCTTCACAATGAAAGGTTTTTTCCTCAATACTCATTAATGCTTGTTTTCTTAATTCAGAATTAGGAATTTTTTCTGCATATTTCCGCCAGTTTTCTAAATAATAGTGTGTGCGAGGCAGTACTTTTTGATAAATATCTCTCATTAAAGTCCATGAACGTGTTGGCACTTTCAAATGAAGTCACTCCCTTAAATCATTAAAAGAATAATATCCTTTAATGTTACAAGTCTTAGCGTTTATTATACGTTAAACTCTTACAGAAATTAAATCACCTTAAGTATATGAAAGAAAAATAAACAGGAAGCATACTCAGCTTCCTATCTACAGCTGTCTCATTACCATAAAAGATTTCGCATATTGAAACACTTCTTCACGCTCTGGCTCATTAAACACTTCATGAAACAAACCTTCCCATTCTTTATATGCTTTTTCACGTAACAGCAAGCGATTAAACCACTCTTGCGCTCTTTCTTTATCACAAATTCGATCATCTCCGGCCTGCAGCAATAGAAGCGGCATATCAGGGAATTTTTCTATTTTCGTATGAACAATTTCCATCGCCTTTTCAAGCTCACGATACCAACGAACAGATACCTTTCGAACATACAGCGGATCTTCAGCATCTTTTTGCAGCACATCTTCGTTTCTTGTTGCTGTACCAGGTTCAAGGTTAGATGGAAAGCGTACTGCTGGTGAAAAAACATTTAATACTTTTGCTAATGCTTGCTTTCCTTTTGAAGGGGGACGAACTAATCCTAAACATGGCGAGGAGAGAAGCACTACTTCAATTGGAAGATCTTTTTCCATCAAAGTACGAATTACAACAAGACCGCCCATGCTGTGACCTAATAAATAAATGGGCAGCTTATACTGTTCTGCCTGTTCAACCCAACCTGCAACCGTTTCAATATAATCATTAAAAGAATCAATATGACCTCTTCTTCTCGTTGTTGTGCCTTGTCCAGGCAAATCCCCCATTATAACGTGAAAGCCTTCTTCATTCCATTTTTCTACAAGCCATGAATACCGGCCATGATGCTCACCAGCACCGTGCACAATAACAAACACACCTTTTGCATTACTTACTTCCCATTTCCACATTCTATAATCTCCCTTCTAAAAACCAAATGATTTTGCTACACTACAACTAACCGTTTTAATAAGCGATTAAACAAAGAAAGTAGGGATGAGTATGATTTATCCATATAAAGGTAAAACCCCTAATATTCATAACACTGTTTTTATTGCAGATTATACAACAATTACTGGAGATGTCACAATTAATGAAGAATCCAGCATTTGGTTTAACACAACAATAAGAGGGGATGTTGCTCCGACGATTATTGGTAAACGTGTAAATGTCCAAGATCATTCTGTTCTCCATCAAAGTCCGAATAACCCATTAATTATTGAAGATGATGTAACGGTTGGCCATCAAGTTATTCTTCACAGCTGCCGCATTAATAAAAAGGCTCTAATCGGTATGGGTTCAATCATTTTAGATGGAGCAGAAATTGGCGAAGGTGCCTTTATAGGAGCAGGAAGTCTTGTCTCTCCAGGCAAAAAAATCCCCCCAAACACTCTTGCTTTTGGAAGACCAGCTAAAGTCGTGCGCGAATTAACGGAAGAAGATAAAAAGGATATGGCACGAATTAGACGAGAGTATGTAGAAAAAGGACAATACTATAAATCTTTGCAGCAAAAAAAACAGTAGAGCGTCTTAGG
Source organism: Bacillus taeanensis (assembly GCF_003318295.1). Classification (GTDB taxonomy): domain Bacteria; phylum Bacillota; class Bacilli; order Bacillales; family UBA6769; genus Maribacillus; species Maribacillus taeanensis. The sequence continues at coordinate 244,182 of NZ_QOCW01000001.1, read as the reverse complement.
CCTCTACTGTTTTTTATTCCTTTATTTTTGTTAATAAAAACTTAAAACTATCTTTATATTTCCATTATATTTCAAAGATAAAATAGATGTAACCAATACACTATTATTAAAAAGGAGATAAAGATTTCAAATGACAAAGATTATGCTGTGGATTTATGAACAAGAGTGTGAACTGTTTCGATTAATGAATGGAAAGTACAACGAACCATTGTTTTATCAATTGTTAAGCAGGGTAACACATTTAGGTGGAGCTGTATGCACAATTTTTACAACAGTGTTTCTTTGTCTTTTTGCTTCGCCTTCCATTCAACGAATTGGATATGAAGCCGCCGCTGCACTAATAATTAGTCATATTCCAGTAATGATTATTAAAAAGTTAATTCCAAGAAACCGTCCTTATCTGACATTACCCGATACTCTTACCATTCCGAAACCTTTAAAAGATCATTCGTTTCCATCAGGACATACAACAGCCATTTTTTCAATTACGATGCCATTTATGATTCATATTCCTTTACTATCTCTTTATCTTTTACCAATTGCTGTTCTGGTAGGGCTATCGCGCATTTTTCTGGGACTGCATTATCCATCAGACGTATTAGCAGGTATTCTTTTAGGCACAAGCGCCGCCCTGTTATCCATTTTCTTGTTATCCTCTATTCCCTATTAATATTGGAGGTGTAAAAATATGAAGCTTGCTCTTTTCACTGATACCTATCCGCCGCAGGTAAACGGAGTTGCAAAAACATTAAAGCGTCTTGTTCATCATCTAGAAAAGCGCAACATTCCACACATTGTTTTTGCTCCTGACAGCAATCAAGAAGAATTATATGCTGATAACATCCATCGATTTATCAGCATGTCTTTCTTTTTATATCCAGAATGTCGGATTGCACTTCCTAATTTACTAAAAATTAAAAAACAGCTGCATCACTTTAAACCTGATTTACTTCATATTGCAACACCATTTAACCTCGGCTTAAGCGGATTAACATACGGAAAAAAGCAGCAAATTCCAATGGTCGCTTCTTACCATACCCATTTTGATCACTACTTACACTATTACCATTTAGAATGGTTCTCTAACCTTCTATGGCGCTATATGGAATGGTTTCATCAGCCATTCTCAAAAATTTATGTACCCTCAACTGAAACAAAAGAGCATTTAGAAAAACGAAACTTTGCCAACTTAGCTTTATGGCGCCGAGGTGTGGATTCTGAATTGTTTCATCCGCTTCGATCAAGCAGTGGGTTTCGTGATCGTTATCAACTTAAACGAAACTATCTTTTTTTATTTGTCGGACGATTAGCACCAGAAAAAAGTCTTGATGTTCTTCAGAAAATTATTACTCAAATGCCGGATGAGTTAAATCGAGAAGTGGATTGGCTCATCGTTGGAGAAGGTCCTTTACGAGGAGCGCTCGAACAAGACATGCCGAGCAATGTAACATTTACAGGCTATTTACAAGGAGAAGAGCTCGCACAAGCCTATGCAGCATCTCATTTATTTGTTTTCCCTTCTACAACCGAGACATTTGGTAATGTAGCGCTTGAAGCACTTTCTTCAGGTACTCCCGCTGTCGTCGCAAATAAAGGTGGTGTTACTGAGATTGTAACCCATAAAAAGACAGGGATGATTGCTGAAGCAAATAATCATGATGACTTTATTCAACATATTCTTACTCTTGTAAATAAGCCTTCTCTTTTAAAAGAAATGGGTCTTAATACCCGGCAATATGCCTTATCACAATCGTGGGACACCATTTTTGATAATCTTTTAGCGAGTTACGAAGAAGTGATTGCAAGAAAAGTTCTGCAAACCAAGTATCAAAAAGCACTGTAGTTAGTTAGAAGAGGCTGTCTCAATAGGGTCTGACTCTGTGCTTTTGAGACAGCCTCTTTCATCTTCTTATTCAATATCAATCATTTTAGAATCATTTCGCTTCCGTTTCTTTTTTGGAATTTTAATTTCTAATATGCCATTTTGAAATTTTGCTTTAATTTCCTTAACAGCTGCTGTATAAGGAAGCGGAATATAACGTTCCATTCGTTGAAATGAGCGTTCTTTTCGATAATATTTTTCATGGTTATTTTCTTCTTCAACGATCTTTTTATCTTCTACTGTAATTTTCAAGCCATCCTCAAGCCATTCTAAATGAATTTGTTCGCGTTTTACTCCAGGTAAATCCGCTTCAACGATTAATTCTGTCAAGGTTTCATACACATCTACAGGAATTTGGCGATCAAAAAAGCGCTGAAACGGTTCTTGGAAAAAACCATCTAATGTAGAAAACCAATCCTGCAGTACTTTTTCATTAAATAACTTCGGAAAATTTTTATCGTTTGAACTCATTGTTCATCCTTCTCCTTCCTTAAATAAATTGTATTTACAGCTATCATATGTTCTAGGCTGATGAACGGTTTCAATAAAAAAGAAAAAAGCAAGACCCATTGAGGGTCTTGCTTTTTTATATACCTGCTTGTTCTTTTAAAGCCTCTGCTTTATTAGTAAATTCCCATGGAAGTTCAACATCAGTACGTCCAAAATGGCCGTAAGCTGCTGTTTTCTTGTAAATAGGACGACGTAAGTCTAACATTTTAATAATTCCTGCCGGACGTAAGTCAAAGTTATTACGAATAAGCTCAACTAGTTTTTCTTCGCTTACTTTACCTGTTTCAAATGTATTAACAGAAATCGATACTGGCTGTGCAACACCAATAGCATAAGCAAGCTGTACTTCGCAAGAATCTGCAAGACCAGCTGCTACAATATTTTTCGCTACATATCGAGCTGCATACGCTGCTGAGCGGTCTACTTTTGTTGCATCTTTACCAGAGAATGCACCACCGCCGTGACGTGCATAACCACCGTAAGTATCAACAATAATTTTACGACCTGTTAATCCTGCATCTCCTTGTGGTCCTCCAATTACAAAGCGACCTGTTGGATTAATAAAATATTTTGTCTTTTCATCAATTAACTCTGCAGGTACTACTGGTTGAATAACGTATTCTTTAAGATTGCGTTGAATCTGCTCTAACGTTACTTCAGGATGGTGCTGTGTAGAAATAACAATTGTGTCAATGCGCACAGGTTTACCATTTTCATCATACTCTACAGTTACTTGTGTTTTACCATCTGGACGAAGATATGGAAGAATTTCTTCTTTACGTACTTCGCTTAAACGACGAGCAAGTTTATGAGCTAATGAAATCGGAAGAGGCATTAATTCTGGTGTTTCATTACAAGCGTAACCAAACATTAATCCTTGGTCACCTGCACCAATTGCTTCAATTTCTTCATCTGTCATTTGACCTTCACGCGCTTCTAATGCTTTGTCTACACCTTGCGCAATATCAGCTGACTGTTCATCAATAGACGTTAATACGGCACACGTTTCAGCATCAAAGCCATACTTCGCACGCGTATAACCAATTCCTTTAATTGTTTCTCGAACAACTTTTGGAATGTCCACATATGTGTTTGTTGTAATTTCTCCTGCAACAAGAACAAGTCCTGTCGTTACAGAAGTTTCACAAGCAACACGAGCATTAGGGTCTTCTTTTAGAATTTCATCTAAAATGGCATCAGAAATTTGGTCACAAATTTTATCTGGATGACCTTCTGTAACAGATTCTGATGTAAATAAACGACGTTGTTTAGACATTACTGTACCTCCTACGCCTGGCATTTGCCAGTGTACTAATTGATACGGCACTCATTCCCTACTTTTCATTCTGTTTGAAATGTCAAGAATTATTCAATAAAAAAACCTTTTCCATAATGAGGAAAAGGTTTGATCTTCTCGCCTTTCACCTCTTATCTTAAAGGCACGAAGGCCTTTCAGGTTAGCACCTTTTCACCGTTTCATAGATGACGGTTGCTGGGTTTCATCGGGCCTGTCCCTCCACCAACTCGGGATAAGAGTATCCGTTCTTGAACATGATAACGTAGTTAACTAACGGTGTCAACTACAATGCAGAAATTCTAAAAACATAAAATTATTTGCGTTTTTTTATTAAATATCATTATCTTCTGCTCGTTTATGTTGGATTTCTTCTTGGTTATGATCCTTGTTTTTATTTCTTAAACCTTTAAAGCTCTCCACATTAATTTCTTACCTTGTTAATAGCTTTAATTTTTAAATAAATGAGCCTATTTTGTATTATTTTTTATAAAACGGGCAATTAAGTATAGAATATTTTATATAATGTGTTATACTATTTTTAAATTATTTATAAACAGACAGTTTATTTAGTTGTTTTAAAGTTATATTGAAAACGTTATCTTAAATTGTTAGATTTCACATAAAAAATTTTTAAAAAAAGGATGGGTTTTGTTATGAACACTCACACACTCTCTCCTCTTCTTGAAGAAATCCTTACAAAAGAAACAGCCTTATTAAATTTATCCGTACCACAGCTCATTGAAAAAGCTTTGCTGCGACAAGAAGGCATCCTTACTAGTACAGGTGCTTTAAGTGTAGCAACGGGAAAATATACAGGGCGTTCTCCTGAAGATAAATATATTGTGGAAGAAGATCATGTAAAAGAAAAAATCAATTGGGGAAAAGTGAATCAGGCGATCAGTTCAGAAAAATTTAATAGGCTATATGAGAAAGTACTTCATTACTTAAACGATCAAGAAGAACTATATGTTTTTAAAGGATTTGCAGGAGCCGATAAAAACTCACAGCTTCCGATTCAAGTGATTAATGAATTTGCATGGCACAATTTATTTGCCCAGCAGCTGTTTATTCGTCCAACTGAAGAAGAGTTACAATCACATAAATCCGATTTTACTGTAATTTATGCGCCAACCTTTAAAGCTGATCCTAAAGTGGATGGAACGAATTCCGAAACTTTTATTATGATTTCCTTCGAAAAGAAAGTGGTCTTAATTGGCGGCACAGAATATGCGGGAGAAATGAAAAAGTCCATTTTTTCTGTGATGAACTTTCTGCTTCCCGAATCAAACATTTTATCTATGCACTGCTCTGCTAACGTTGGAGAAGAAGGTGATACAGCCCTATTTTTCGGCTTGTCTGGAACTGGAAAAACAACGCTGTCAGCTGATCCAAAGCGCAAGTTAATTGGTGATGATGAACACGGCTGGTCAAATACAGGAATTTTCAACATAGAAGGCGGCTGCTATGCAAAATGTATCAACCTTTCAAAAACAAATGAACCGCAAATTTATAACGCCATTCGTTTTGGTTCTGTTCTTGAAAACGTAATAATTGATAAAGAAAATCGTCAGGCTGATTATGAGGATACTTCATTAACTGAAAATACACGTGCCGCTTATTCCATTGATAAGATTGAAAATATTGCGAAACCAAGCATCGCAGGTCATCCCAACACGATCATCTTTTTAACGGCCGATGCATTCGGTGTACTTCCTCCAATTAGCAAGTTAACAAAAGAACAAGCCATGTATCACTTTTTATCTGGTTACACAAGCAAACTTGCCGGAACTGAGCGAGGAGTTACCTCACCGCAAGCTACATTTTCTACATGTTTTGGTGAACCGTTCCTGCCGCTTGCCGCCTCACGATATGCAGAAATGCTTGGTGAAAAAATTAGCCAGCATGATGTCAAAGTGTTCCTTGTTAATACAGGCTGGAATGGTGGAGGTTATGGAGAAGGAAAACGAATTAAATTAAGTTACACACGAGCAATGGTGCAGGCTGCCCTTCAAGGAGAACTTGATAAAGCGGAAACCGTTACCGATTCCATTTTCGGGCTCCAAATTCCAATTCACTGCCCAGGTGTACCAGATGAAGTGCTGCAGCCAAAGCAAACATGGAATGATGGAAAGGCATATGATCAAAAAGCAAAAGAACTCGCTGAAAAGTTCCATCAAAATTTTAAAAAGTTTGATCGTATAACGGATAAAATCAAGCAGGCCGGACCGCGTATCTAATAAACCATTAGAGTGAGACTAATAAATAGAAGTCTCACTCTTTTTCATTGACTCTTCATCCATTTGGTTAATTCACTTACAATATAACGATTAAAATGAGGAGGAAAATAATGATCATACTCTTCATAAATCCAACTCGTAACCTGTTTATTTCGTTTTTCTAATGCTCCTTTTAAACGATAGGCATGTTCTATCCCAACATTTTCATCCTTTACTCCATGAATGATGAGAACCGGTGCTCTTAACTGATCAAGCTGTAGAATGGGTGTACGAGCCTCATAATGATCTGGTACTTTCCAAATGCTCCCTCCAATGATACGCTTCATCATTTTCCTTAAATCAACTCTTTCTTCGTACGTTAATGTCATGTCTGAAACACCACCCCATGTAACAACTGAGCGAATGCTTGGTTTTAAGAGTGCAGTCCAAAGCGCCATCACACCTCCTCTTGAAAAACCAAACACATGAATCGAATCCCTCTTTACTTTCGAATGATTCATTAAAATAGATACGGCATGTACAGCATCATAACGATCTTTGCCGGCAAAATCTTCTTTTCCTTCTCCCCCTTTATTGCCGCGGTAAAATGGAGCCATTACAACAAAGCCTTCTGCTGCAAATTGAATGACTCTTGCTGTTCTTACCATACCTACTGTTTTTATACCGCCTCGTAAGTATAAAAAACCTGGAAACTTATCAGCCCACTGTGGTTCAGCTAACATCCCCTTTACTTTTAGCCCTTCACTTATGTATGTCACCACATAGAGATAAATACGCGGATGTGGAGATGGTATTCGTTGTTTATCAATAATCACACCATTTTCTACTTGCATATGCTCACGACCTTTAATGAAGTTGTTTATTGTTTATCATTTTATCATAGGCGAACACACATATTTCTACTCATTCATACACTATTACAAACATTTAAAGGAGTGTGCAATGATGCATCAAAAATTTAAGCCACTTGCTATGACGCTTTCTTTTTTACTACTTTTCTCATTATTTTTCATTGGCTGTTCATCAAAACCAAAACAGCAAACAATTCGTGTTGCTGAAGTTACAAGATCAATCTTTTATGCTCCGCAATATGTGGCGCTTTCGGAAGGTTTTTTTGAAAAAGAAGGAATTAATGTTGAACTAACAACAACATGGGGTGGAGATAAAACAATGACAACCCTCCTTTCTGACGGAGCTGACATTGCACTTGTTGGTTCAGAAACATCCATCTATGTTTATGCGCAAGGTACAACTGATCCAGTCATTAACTTTGCACAGCTCACTCAAACAGATGGAACATTTCTCGTTTCTCGCAATAAGGTAGAAAACTTTACTTGGGAACATCTAAAAGGAAGCACTTTCCTCGGTCAGCGTAAAGGTGGAATGCCGCAAATGGTCGGTGAATTTGTGTTAAAAAAGCATCATATTGATCCAAAACAAGATTTACAGTTAATTCAAAACATTGATTTTGCAAATATTGCAAGCGCATTTGCAAGCGGCACCGGTGATTATGTGCAGCTTTTCGAGCCGCAAGCGACCCTTTTTGAACAGCAGGGAATTGGTCATATTGTCGCTTCTTTTGGCAGTGAATCTGGTAAAGTGCCTTACACCGTTTTCATGACAAAACAAAGCTTTTTAAACGAAAACAAAGATGTAATTGAGCGATATACAAAAGCAATTTATGAAGCACAGCAATGGGTAGCAGTCCATTCAAATAAAGAAATTGCTGAGTCGATCTCTCCATTTTTTGAAGATACTCCTCTTTCTCTAATTGAAACAGTTGTTGATCGCTACAAAAGCCAAGGAAGTTTTGCAACAGATCCAATTTTAGATAAAACAGAATGGAACAATTTACAAAATATTATGGATGAAGCCGGTGAACTTCCTAAGCGTGTTGATTACAACATTCTTGTGAATACTGAATTTGCAGAAAAAGCACTACAATAATTGGAGGGAATGGAATGTGGCATTATTAAACGTGCAGAACATTAGTCATTTGTATTTTACAAACGAGCAGGCAACAACAGCCTTAGATGATGTGTCGCTAAAAGTCGAGGAAGGAGAATTCATTTCCTTCCTCGGTCCCAGCGGCTGTGGAAAAACAACGCTTTTATCGATTATTTCCGGATTGCTTTCTCCAAGCGACGGCAGTGTGACTATTGAAGGACAACCACTTAAAAATTTTTCGAGAAAAACTGGTTACATGCTTCAACAAGATTATTTATTTCCTTGGAAAACGATTGAACAAAACAGTTTAATTGGACTGAAACTTTTAAACAAATTAACAGCTGAAAACAAGCATTATGCCGCTTATTTACTGAAAGAAATGGGCCTTTCTGATGTAAAAACTTATTTTCCTTCTCAATTATCTGGGGGTATGAGACAGCGTGCTGCACTCGTTCGAACACTTGCGACAGATCCAAAACTTTTACTATTAGATGAACCTTTTTCCGCTTTAGATTATCAAACAAAGCTAAAACTTGAAAACTTAGTGTTTCAAACATTAAAAGAACATGAAAAAACAGCCATTCTTGTTACACATGATATTAGTGAAGCAATTGCTATGTCAGATCGAATCTTTTTATTTTCTCATCGACCTGGAAAAGTAAAAACAATCTTTCAAGTACCCGAAAGCTTAACAAAACTTAATCCATTTGATGCAAGACAGCACCATGATTTCTCTTGTTTATTTCAAAAAATTTGGAAGGAGTTAGAAAGCCTTGAATGATGAAATAATTTTCAAAAAACATCATGCCTATTTACAAAAACAAAAATCCGAAAAAAGAATTGTTCGCCTTTGGCAGCTTCTTATTTTTCTATGTTTCTTTGCCATATGGGAGCTTACTTCTCAATTACGCTGGATTGATCCCCTTTTATTCAGTTCACCATCTAAAATTTTTAAACTTTTTATAATCAAACTAGAAGATGGAAGTTTAGTCACTCATACTTCTGTTACATTATTTGAAACGATTGCTGGATTTATTTTAGGAACATTATTTGGCACAGTAATTGCTGCATTACTTTGGTGGTCAAAGCGTTTATCTACCATTTTAGATCCTTATTTTGTTGTATTAAATGCAATGCCCAAAATTGCCCTTGGACCTATTATTATTGTAGCGATTGGACCTAATACTGCTTCCATTATTGCCATGGGGATTACTGTATCGGTTATTATTACTACCCTTGTCGTTTATTCTTCTTTTAAAGAAGTTGATCCCAATTATGAAAAAGTTATTTATTCATTCGGTGGTACAAAACGGCAGCTTTTTCAACAGGTGATTTTACCAGCCTCTTTTCCCACTATCATTTCTGCCCTAAAAGTAAACGTCGGCTTATCATGGATTGGTGTTATCGTTGGAGAATTCCTCGTTTCTAAAGCTGGTCTTGGTTATATGATTATTTACGGCTTTCAAGTATTTAATTTTACACTTGTACTTCTGAGCCTGCTTGTTATTGCCGTTTTAGCTACCTTTATGTATCAATTTGTGAACTGGTTTGAAACAAAACTAATAAAACGCTGACTTCCAGCCAACAAAGTCAGCGTTTTTCTTTATTTAAAGGTGATATTGTTTTATTTGATTTAAGCTGTAAACGAGCACATCATCTTTCATCATAAAACTAAAGCGATCATGATATCTGATATCGTTTGGTAATTCCTCTAATAAAACAGGTCCATTTGTTTCATGATAATTTTCTTGAGGAATAATTGCCTTAATCTTACCATAATAAATATTTTTTATAATTGTAGCCCCTTTTCCTTCTACCATATACTGTCCTATGTACGTAATATGTGAAACTTCCGCACCTGTTTCTTCAAAAACTTCTCGTACTGCAGCCTGTTCTGCCGCTTCTTCTTCTTCTACTTTACCGCCTGGAAATTCAAGGCCGCGCTCAGGATGATCTGTTAACAGCCATTTGCCATTAAATCGGCAAATAATCCAGACGTGCTTCGGCACCGAAGAAAATGGCATTTTTGAAAAACTAAGGTGAACAGGGTTATGATGATAATCTGTAAAAGATATTATTTTTTTCATATTTAAAACCTCACCATGTCATCGTCTTATGACTATTTTAAAAATACTCTCCCGAAAAGTCCAATACCTCTCTCATATTTTTTAAAAAGAAAGCACACGGCATATTAAGCCGTGTGCTGTTTAATATGGAAACTTTTAATTTTCCAATGTTGATGTTCGTAAGTGAACATAATTGTAATTTCATAATTTCCATATAAATTTGATTCATTCATCTGCTTTAGTTGATAAGTTTGATGATCCAGCCTTTCTAACTTATATTCATTTTCTTCAACAAACCAAGGCATTAGTTCTGTGGGTACAATATATAATCCATCTTTTTTTTCTTTATAATAAAAACTGACAACCTTTTCAGCAGCATCTTCACTGACAATTTCACTCATATAATCAATCAATGCTTGTTTTGAGGTAAAATCTTTAACTTTATAATTATGATCAACCTCTTGCACAAGGCGATTTATGAACTCTTTTGCCAACTCTTCAACTGGCGGTTGTTCAATCTTTTGTTCATTTGCTTTTGCTTCAGCTGCTTGTTCAACAGTTGTTAATTCCTGCTTCCAGTCTATTTGCTCAAATCCATTGCAACCACTTAAGGCAATGAACAAAAAAGCAACAAAAGAAATTTGAATAGGTCTATTCATGTATGTCACACCTTATATGGTTATTTTATTCTTATAACTATTTTCCCGCGTCTCTCGCTGCTTCAAACATCTATTTTAATTACTATTTATTTTAACATTTATAACATTTGTTTCCATGAAGCTTTTTACTCATCTATCCCTTTATCCATTTTATTAGAATTGATTATGCAGAAGAAGCAGTTGATTATCCATGGCGCTTTTGGATTGCTGATAACTTATTTGTCTCCAAATAAAAAAGCAGCAATTTCGCTGCTTTTTTACAAATATTCGCAGTAAAGGCGGCAGCCTCAACAATGATTAATAAAGTTGAAGTTCATTCCATAAGTTATAATGTCTTCAACTGCTCTTTTGTTTCTAATGTCCCAAGCTCATAAACCTTTTGATACACCTTCTCAAGAATATACTGGTATTCTTCTCGATCACCGTCTACTTTTTCTTCATTAAAATGGTGTAATAAAAAGGCATTTGAATTAAAATCTCGTTTATCCACTTCTCTTAAAAGGTGTTCTAGCTGTTTGGCTTCTTGTGGATCTGCTTTAATCTCAAAATAATTCAACTGATCATCCCATGGTTGATTACGCATTTCCCCACTTTGCAGTGAAACAAAGTATACCTGTTTATTCTTCACCTTTTCCTCTCCTTTCTTATTATTCACTTATACCCTTCATTCCCTAATTATTACTTTTTGACACATTAAAAACACGCCATTTGAGAAAGGTAATGGCGCATTTCATCAGTATTATGTATTCGGTTTAGCTTCTGCATTATTTTCTTTCATGACTACATTTAAAAAGCCACCGCTAATAAGAAAGACAGCTGGCAATAAATAATAAATTGAGATTGAGATTATACCGCCAAGTGCCGATAAAATCATCATAAACCCTGCGATAATTTGTTTCTCTTTATAACTTAAAAATGTACCAATTATTCCTAATAAAGAAAAGAAAAAGGATGTTAAAAAAAGAGCCGCCTTGTATGATTTAAAATCCAAAAATTGAAAAAAAGGTGTAACTACTAGTATGGAACAAACAATTGCTAATATGCTTCCTATTCCCCCTAAATAAAAAGGCACCCGCCGATTCACACTCTCTCCCCCTTTCTTTATAACTTCACGTATAGTTTGCTGCATATTCATTTTAACTGTTTTATTGAAAAGATTCTATCTCTTCTTAAAAGCAGAAGAAAGCTGTTCGTTATTATTTTTAAAATATCTTTACAAAATCCCCTGTAAAACACGGAGAAACAAAAAGGAAAAGCTTCTTTAGGCTCAACATAATAGAGGAGCGGCACTTCCCCTTATTTTATGATATGATTAAAATCGTGAATTCATTTTTAAGCGGGTGTGAACGATATGAAATTTGTTGAAACTCCTTATGGTGTAAAAACAAAAAAACGTCCCATAGCTTCACTGACTGCAGCAGAAGCTGTGCTTGATTATACGACAGAAGCCGATAAAGCTTTTTTTACATCACTTCACCAACATGGAATTATATTAAATCAACAGCAAATGGAAGCTGTAACCCATGTAGAGGGTCCTCTTTTAACAATTGCTGGGGCAGGCAGTGGAAAAACTGCAGTATTAACAGCTCGTACTGCCTATTTATTAACAGTTAAAAAAATAGATCCAAAACACATTTTACTTGTAACTTTTACAAGAAAAGCTGCAAATGAAATGAGAGAGCGTTTATTAAAGTTTTCTGGAATGACACAAGAAATCATTCAGTCTCTCTCCGTTGGAACATTTCACTCCTTTTTCCTCAGCATGCTTCGAAAATTAGGAATCAATCATACTATTTTATCCAACGATCGCTATCGACACATGATGATTGAACTTATTATTCGAGATTTGGGCATTAAGGGAGATTATCAACCCGAGGCTGTGCTTGCCGCAATCTCCCATTACAAAATGAATATGATTTATGCAGACGATGCTCCTAGTGAAACAAATGTGGAACAAGAAATTAAAAAAATTTATCAACAATATGAAGCACAGAAAAAAGCAAAGAAACAGATCGATTTTGATGATATTTTACTAGCCTCCTATACGTTACTAAACATGCAGCCTTCATTGCTGGCATCGGTTCAAAAGCGATTTCACTATATAATGGTCGATGAATTTCAAGATACAAATCAACTGCAATACGAATTAATTAAAAAGATCGCTTTACCTGACAATCATTTATTTGTTGTTGGAGATGATGACCAAGTTATTTATACATTTAATGGAGCGGACAGCAATATTATCTTAGATTTTCCAACTCACTATCCAAGGGCAAAAAAAATTACACTATCAACAAATTACCGCTGTACCGATACAATTTTAGGATTAAGCAATGCGGTCATTGATCACAATAAAAAACGTTTTCCTAAAAAATTAACTGCTGCAAAAAAGGGAAATTTCCACCCTAAATTTGCACGCCCAAAAACAACAGAAGATGAAGCCAATACCATTATTGATAAGATTATTACAGACGTAGAAAATGGAGAAAAAACATACCGGGATTTTGCTATATTATCTCGTACTCATACAAATGCCCGGGCCATGTTTGAGCAGCTTGTTATTCGCGAGGTGCCTTTCATCGCTCATACGATTAAACAAATTTTTTATGAACAAGCAGTTATTAAACCCGTTATTGCTCATTTACGTCTTTCCCTTGAACCACAAAACTTAACAGCTATCTCATCAATATTGCCTGCCCTTTATATAAATAAAGAAAAAGCAATTCATTTTATTGAAATGGAAGACTTTGTTGATCCTAAAGAAGAGCCGCTTCTTCACCTCTTAAATGAAAAAAACTTAAAAGAGTTTCAAAAAAAGAAAATTAGTGAACGGGCGTTATTAATCCGTTCCTTAGCTGGTATGACACCTGAACAAGCCATTCGAAAGGTTAGAAAAGATTATGAGAAATATTTAGAAACCGATGGCCGTCAAACCTTAACGATGCACAAGGATACAATTAAGGAATCTTTAGATGAGCTCGAGTTTTCTTCAAAGCGCTTTGAAACCATTGCAGCTTTCTTAAGCTTCATTGATTCACTGCGAAATAAATATGAACAATTAGCAAAAGCAAACGAACACACACTCTCAAATGCAGTATCACTCATGTCCATTCACCAAGCAAAAGGACTGGAATTCCCTGCTGTCTTCTTTATTGGCGCTTCAGAAACAATTATTCCTCATGGCTTCTCCTTATCAGCTGATGAGAAAAGTGATTTAATTTATGAAAAGGGCAAAGGAAAGCAAAAGGTTGCTGCAGCAATTGAAGAGGAGCGCCGCCTTTGTTATGTGGCTATGACAAGAGCAATAAATGAACTTTACGTAAGTTCACCTTGTGAATATCGCGGGAAAACGATAGGAGTTTCAAGGTTTATTTTAGAAGCCTTTCAAACAAAGCCAGTTATTTCTAAACAGGAAAATTTAAATGAAGTCCCGATATTAAGCTGTACAAATCAGCACTGCAACGGTTGGATGAAAATTACTTCTAATCATCACAGCATCCAAGAAAGAGCTTGTCCAATTTGCGGCGAAAAAATGGTGGAAAGTATAAAAAATGTGAAAGTTTAACCTTTATTTATGCTAAAAACAAAATAATCACAATAAAAATAAGCAGCTGAACATATTTTCAGCTGCTCTATCATTATCTATTTATGTATAGACTAAAATCCATTTTCTTTTAAACGATCAAATAACACCGATAATTTCTTTAATTTCTCCTCATCCATGACAGCCTGATTTTCAAGATCACTAATCATACTACTAATCACTTCAATCACATATTTTTGAGAAAACAATGAATCAATTAAAAGCTCTTTTTCTTCGTTTGATAGGCTAAAAGATTTTATAGATGACATTTTGCATTTCCCCTTCTCTTTAATTTCTTACTTCTATTGTACTGTCTATTATCACGAACGATAATAACTAAATTTTTTCCATTTTAACTTTCGATAATATTCAATTTGTGTATTGAAATGCATTGCAAATAAATCGGGATAGATGTCCAAACCAGTTTAGGCGGTCTGCATATTATAGTAAAAAAGGGGGTTAAGGCACATGAACATTATTCAGGAGGCAAAAAGGTGTTGGTTTTATATTTGCAAAGACTCTGATCAAAAAACACATATAAAACGCGTTATCTCCTTTCAAGTTGGCAAACACCCAGGAAAAATTACGATGCAAATTAGCGGCACATCAAATCAATTATCCTTTTCTGTCCCAGCCCTAGACTCTTATTTAATTATTTCAACAGAAGAACAAATAAAAAAACAAAATGTTCACTATTTATATGAAATCATTAAAATATTTGTTAAAAACACCCAAAAAGCATATACCCATACGAAAATAGTGAATAAATCACAAGATGAAGTCATTCAACAAATTGACCGGATTCTAGATCGTTATAATGATTATTTAATTTTATATGAATTATTTCATGATCAAAAGTATAAGCGTAAAGCAAACAAGCTGTTAAAACGAATTAAAGAAATTAACTTTTGTCTTCCATCATAAAAAATTGCGCTTAACCCTGAAATTTAATAATAAAAAGAGAAAATTCCGCGCGTGTCCATTTCGTTTTTAAATGATTATCATATTCTTTAGTGTAGGCATTTTTCTCACCATTTTTTAGAGGAGGAAAAACGTGTATAGACAACAAACTCATCATAATCATGACCCGCGGACTTTTTTCGGAGGCTTTGCTGGTGGTTTAGCAGGAGGATTGCTTGGTGATTTATTATTTCCAGGCTATGGGTATGGATATGGATATGGACCTGGATACGGCGGTTACGGCTACGGGTATGGACCTGGATATGGTTATGGACCTGGTTACGGTTATGGGCCTGGATATGGTTACGGGGGCTTTTACGGTCCTTTTGGTTACTAAGAAAAACAAGGCTGTGTTAATCAAGGCTGGTTAACTCAGCCTTGTTTTGTGAACCGTTAGTTTTTAATAAACATCCTATAAAAATTCGGCATCAAAACGATCGCTGTAAATTAAGTGAAAGCCGTCTACATAAATCAGCATTCTTCGTTTTCTTTGCTGTAAATTTCTGCTCATAACGTCTGCCTATGAATCATAAAAATGAAAATAAGGCTGTTAAAGGAGGAGAATTTCTTGTATTTTTTAAACCCTTCCTACGGTAAAGTCTCACTAGACGATATAAATGAGCATATTAAAGCCTATTTAAAAGAAGATCCTAAAGCAACTTATAAAGTTGTTATCGGAACAGATTCAAAAACAACGCAAAAATGCAGCATTATCGTAACAGCATTCATTATTCACCGCGTTGGGAAAGGAGCAAGATTCTACTATCAAAAAGTAAAAAGCAAACCTTTAATAGATTTACGCTACCGCATTTACAAAGAAACAGAGCTAAGCTTAACAGTGATGGATCAATTAAAACAGCACGGCATTACCGACCTTCTTGCCGATTGGCCTATTGAAATTCATCTTGATGTAGGTCAGCAGGGTGAAACGCGTAAACTTATTCAAGAAGTGGTGGGATGGGTAACCTCTGTTGGCTATGTCGCTAAAATTAAACCAAACGCATATGGTGCAAGTGCTGTTGCTGATAAATATACAAGGTAATAAAATATTTATTATAATCGAGGGAATTTCCTCGATTTTTGTTCGCTATAAGACTTTTTATCTAAATTTTCATAATAGTTCGACATAACAACCTTTATTTTGTATAATAAACAAGACAATTACTTATTTATAAAGGAGGAGCTTATGAACAACACCGAACTTCTGACTGATTATTTAAAGGAAGAATTTCCAATGTTGCAAGAAGGTTTACTCCATCTAAATTATTCTCCTCATCTTCTTAACATCCAAATAAAAGACGATGAACACTCTAATACCGCGTTACAAAGAGCCGATACGATTTTTAAAACGCTCCATACTAAAGCAGACGACATTTTTGTAGTCGTCAATTTTCATCTTCCCGTTCAAATGACAAAACAAGAACTATGCACAAAAGTTGATTGGGCTGATATCTTTAAAAACCAGCGCTGTCTAAATCGGCTTGAACTTATTGAAAAGCCCTACGATCATTCAGAAACATCCAACTTAAAGACATTTCAATACTGTGTAACCTGCCAAGTTTCTTCTATTCGTTATCAACGACTCATTGAACACATTGTAAATCAAAATCCCACTCTCCAGAAGGATGGGTATATGGAATGTTTCTTTATCCATCCTACAAAACATATCATTATGCATATATGGAATCCAGAAAAATTAACTGTGAGCGCCAATCAAAAGCGCTCCTTAAAAAAGCTTGAGAAAAATTACAACGATTGGATTGCTGCTGGCACAACTGATGAATTAAAAACAAAGCAAAAGATCGTCTAATTAATTGAAAGCGGTTAACTAGTTGGAAAATAACTAGTTAACCGCTTTTTTGATGGTAGAAAGTCTATATGCTAAAACTAAGTGCAAAAATGACATCTTCTTATCTTTTCACCAAAAAATCTGTATAATAAAGTTATATTTAAGTTAGTAAGGAGTCTATTTTATGCTTAACAATCGTACAGAAACTGAACAAGCACTTCATATGTTTCGCGTGTTTTCTCGTGCTTATCAAAGCATTAGTGAGTATATTCAACGTGATATAAAATCTCACGACCTGCACCCTACTGAATTTGCAGTGCTTGAGCTTCTTTATCACCAAGGGCCACAGCCCCTCCAAAAAATTGGTTCAGCGATTCTTTTAGCAAGTGGAAGCATTACTTATGTTGTAGATAAACTTGAAAAAAATGGACTGTTAAGACGACAGCCATGCCCTAAAGACCGCCGTGTTACACATGCTGTCTTAACGGAAAAAGGTCAAACATTGATGGATCGTATTTTTCCTTTGCATGCTGAAGCGATCCAAAAAGGGTTAAGTGGTTTAAATTCTGAAGAAAAACAGCAAATTATTCTCTTATTAAAGAAATTAGGATTAACAACAAAAGAACTATTAAAATAAGAAGCCAAAGGGACAGTCCCTTTGGCTTCTTATTTCCATTCATCCATACCAAAATAACCGCTTGGTTTACTGCCATTCTCTGCAAATCTTTGTTCTTTAAAAGGGTTCGCTGTCATTGAGTAGCCCCGCTCTTCCCAGTAGCCTGGGTGATCTTCTTTCATAAATTCGATACCTGAAGCCCATTTTGTTCCTTTCCATAAATAAAATGAAGCAGGCGGAATGAAACGAAGCGGAAACCCATGCTTCGGTCGTATATTTGCCCAATCATGAGAGGAATCTTTCCAACGATAAACAAACAATGAATCGTTCCCCATTAATTCTTTTAAAGGTAAATTTGCAGAATAGCCAAAGCGATTACCATTTAAGTAACCATAAATACGTACGTACTTAATATCATCACTCAACTCTACAAATTTTAAAAATTCACGAAATGCAATGCCCTCAAATGTTGTGTCAAACTTTGACCATGTTGTCACACAATGCATATCCACAGTTGAAATTGTTTTAGGAAGGTTCATGACTTCTTCATAAGATAATGTTACTTCCTTTTTAATATCACCAAACAACTTAAACGTCCATGCTTCTTCTTCAAATTTATAAACATCGCCTTCATGAAGAATTGGCCATTTATTTGTTTCAATTTGTCCTGGAGGTAAAACTTTTGACATTCTTCTTATTCACTCCTGTTTCAATTAAACTTTAAAAGGTTGCAATTCATGCTTATCAATCTTATCATAAAAGCATCTTTCAATCAGTTAATTATTTTTAAAGGAGCTTGATAACCATGCATCAACAATTTTCTGTCGCTTTTTTTGAAGAAAGCTTACGTCTTCATATTGAACGTAATAAAGATATTTTGTCCAAACTCGAGGCCATAAACGGCTATTATCGTTCAATTGTTTCTACACTTATTAGTGACAACTTAACGAAAAACTCAGAAATTGTAAAACGAATCCGCAATTTAGAAGAAGCTTATCATAATATTAAAAACAGCAGCGGTAATTAAAACTGCCAAAAAAATTATTTTATTATTTTTTTGTTAAGTATTGCAATTTCCCTATTAACTCCTTTATTCTTAAGCCAAGCCCTATTATAAAGGAGTAAACCTATGACTGAAATTCTTTTAATTTTATTATTGCAGCTAATTTATGTTCCTGTATATACACTTCGAATTATATTTGTCGTAAAAAATATGAGCGGCACTGCTTCATTACTTGGATTCGTAGAAGCTTTAATTTATGTTTTTGGGTTAGCGCTTGTTTTTAGCGGCGATCAAAGTATACTCGGTATGATTGTTTATGCAGGTGGATTTGCTGTTGGAATTATGATTGGTGGTTATATTGAAGGAAAACTTGCTATCGGCTATACAACATTAGTTGTAAATTTAGTAAGTAAAAATGAAGAACTCATTACCCGCCTAAGAAACGAAGGGTTTGGCGTTACCGTATTTGTAGGTGAAGGCAGAGACAGTGAGCGCTATCAGCTTGATATTTTAACAAAACGAAATCGGGAAGAAGAACTGTTTGAGATGATTGAGCAGTATGAACCACGCGCTTTCATTATTTCTTATGAAGCACGTAAATTTAAAGGCGGCTACTTAGTAAAAGCAATGAAAAAAAGAATGAAAAAACAAAAAGAATCAAATCCTCAATCCTCCTAAAATAATAAAAAAGATGAACCATTGAATGGTTCATCTTTTTTATTATTTTAATAAGCTGTCATAAAGTTTTTTATATTTCTCGGAAGAAGATTTCCAGCTAAAATCTTTATTCATTGCTCTCCACACAAGATCTGACCAAGCTGCTTTATCTTCGTGATATAATGCTACCGCCTGCTCAATTGTATAAAGCATGTCATGAGCGTTATAGTTTGCAAAACTAAAGCCTACACCTTCATTTGTATATTTATTATACGGCTGGACTGTATCTTTTAAACCGCCTGTTTCCCGAACGATCGGTAAACTGCCGTAGCGAAGTGCTAACAGTTGACTAATACCGCATGGCTCAAATTGGGATGGCATTAAAAACAGATCAGACGCCGCATAAAGTTTACGAGCTAAGCCTTCATCAAAGTAAATTTGTGCAGAACATTTATCAGCATGATGCCATGCCGCTTCTTTTAAGCGATCTTCATACTCCTTTTCTCCAGTACCAAGGACGACAAATTGTAAATCTAACTCTAATATTTCATGAAGAACATACAGAATTAAATCAATTCCTTTTTGGTCGGTTAATCGTGTAATTAATGCAACCATTGGCTTCGTTTCATCTACAGGAAGACCAATCCTTTCCTGAAGGGCACATTTATTCACAAGTTTTTCTTCATAAGAATATTTCGTATAATTGGAAAATAAATTAGCATCTGTTTCTGGACTATAAAGGTCATAATCAACACCATTTACAATTCCATGGAGTTCATGACTTCTTTTTCGCAATAAGCCATCAAGATTCTCTCCATAATACGGCATTTTAATTTCTTCTGCATAGGTTGGACTAACGGTCGTAATAATGTCTGAGTATACTAATCCTGCTTTCATAAAGCTTACATTTCCATGAAACTCAAGACCATCAGCATGGAAATAGAGCTCGCTTAAATCTAATAAATCATGAAGAATCTCCTTTGGAAAAACTCCTTGATAGCGGAGATTATGTACTGTAAACATCGTTTTAATGCCTTGATAATCCGGATGATTTCGATAGTGGGCTTTCATTAACACACTAATCATTCCAGTTTGCCAGTCATGACAATGAATAATATCGGGCTTTTCATTTAAATGAGGCAGTGCTTCAAGAACGGCTCGGCAGAAATATGCATAGCGCTCTCCATCATCATAAAATCCGTATACACCGTCTCCACGCTTGAAATAATATTCGTTATCAATAAAATAAAATGTAATTCCTTCATGCTCTAAATATTCAATTCCACAAAACTGTTCCCGCCATCCAACTGGAACCGTAATACTTGTTTTATGAATCATTTTTTCTTTAAATTGCTCTGGTATATTTTCATACTTAGGTAAAATAACTTGAGCCTTTACACCTTGTTTTTTTAATTCTTTTGGCAGTGCTCCGATTACATCAGCAAGTCCCCCGGTTTTTAGAAAGGGGACTGCTTCCGATGCTGCAAATAATACATTCATTCCAAACGCTCCTCTAATTTAAAGATGACTCGATTTTGCAATAACAGTTGGTGTCTCTTCTCCTTTTAAAATACGTTCTCTTGCTATTTTTACATCTTTATCAAGAATAACGTTTTCTAAAACAGCGCCCTCACCAATTTCTCCTTTTTGCATAATAATACTGTTTCGTACCACAGCGCCTTTGTGTACTTTTACTCCTCTAAATAAAATACTATTTTCAACTTTCCCCTCAATCATACAACCATTTGCAATAAGGGAGTTTACTACTTTTGAATCTTTTAAATATTTAGCAGGAGGCTCATGTTTGACTTTTGTATAAATAAAACCGCGATTATAAAATAATTGCTGAAGCACATTTGCATCTAATAAATCCATACTATGTTTATAGAAGCTATCAACAGAATAAATAAATGGCATATAGCCTTTAAAATGAAAACCGCGGACATTATAACGACTTAAATTGGCACGAATGGCATCTGTTACAAAATCGTATTTTCCTTGTTCAAATGTTTCTTTCATTAACTCAATAAACAATGATTTCTTCATTAAATATGTATGAAGAAAAACATTATCTCCTTGTTTAACGGTTTGATCAAGATGAATGTTTTGTACGCGTTCACTTTCATCAACATCAAGCGCATGATAAACAGCTGTCTCTTCTTGAGTATAATCTTTGTATACTAACGTTATATCTGCATTTTGTTCTTTATGTTCTTCCAACGCATGTCTAAAATCAATATTCCAAACAGTGCTTCCTTGTGTAACAAGCACATATTCTTCTTTACTGCGCTCAAAATACGGAAGATGTTCATGAAAATGCTGAATATCTCCCTTATAAGCTTCATTTGAATCATGAGGAGGCAAAATAAATAATCCATCTTTTTGACGATCTAAATCCCATTCCTTTCCTGATCCTAAATGATCAAGAAGGGAACGATATTTTTTTGTAGCAAACACCCCTACATTATGAACACCTGAATTCACAAAACTTGATAGGGTAAAATCAATTAAGCGATAACGTCCGCCAAACGGTACAGAAGCTGCACATCGATGTTTTGTTAAATCTTCCAGCAAATCTTTCTCATTTCCTAGATTAATAACTCCCATTAACTGATCCATCAAACGATCTCCTTTCCATCCTGTAAACATTCTCTATGTTAGTATTAATGGTTAATAACGTGCGCATCTGATCCAATTCGAAGATCTTCACCAATTAATGTGATTTCACCGGAATCATCCCCAATGACCGCTCCGTCTTCAATAACTGTTCCACTTGCAATAATCGCTTTCTTAATCGTTACATTTGCTCCAATTTTAACGTCTGGCATAATAATAGACTCTTGTATGTTTGAGCCAAGTCCAACATGTACACCATAAAACAGTACTGAATTTTCTACATCTCCATAAACAACGCATCCTTCGTTAATAAGAGAACGCTTAATATTTGCTTTTGATGCAATATATTGAGGTGGCTGATTTGGATTAACAGAGTAAATCTTCCAAAGAGGATCGTTAATGTCTAACTCTGGATTTTCACTTAAGAGATCCATATGGGCTTCCCATAAGCTTTTAACTGTTCCTACGTCTTTCCAATACCCTTCAAATTCATAAGCATACAGCTTTTTATCGTTGTTAAGCATCGCAGGAATAATGTCTTTTCCAAAGTCTTTTGAAGAAAGCTCATTCTGTTCATCTTCTAGTAAAAATTGCTTTAACACTTTCCAATTGAAAATATAAATACCCATTGATGCAAGATTTGATTTAGGATTTGCTGGCTTTTCTTCAAAATCCGTAATTTTTTTCGTATCATTTGTATGCATTAAACCAAAACGGCTCGCTTCATCCCACGGCACTTCTAATACTGCAATCGTCGCATCTGCGCCTTTTTCTTTATGATAATCAAGCATTTTAGAATAATCCATTTTATAAATATGGTCACCAGAAATAACAAGGACATATTCAGGATCATATTGATCGATGTAGTAGGCATTTTGATAGATTGCATTTGCTGTGCCTTTATACCATTCTCCGCCCTTTTGTCCTTGATATGGCGGCAATACGGAAACACCGCCATGTTTACGATCTAAATCCCAAGCGCTTCCAATACCAATATAAGAATTTAAAATATATGGTTGGTATTGTGTAAGCACGCCTACAGTATCTATTCCTGAATTGCTGCAGTTACTTAAAGTAAAATCAATAATTCGATACTTCCCTCCAAAAGGAACAGCTGGTTTGGCTAATTTTATTGTTAAGTCTTTTAATCTTGTACCTTGTCCTCCAGCTAATAACATTGCAATCATTTCTTTTTTAAACATTATGTCGACTCCTTTCTTGTGCGTTTCTTAGAAGTTTTTGTAACTTTTTTTAAAATCGTAACAGCAAGAGGAGGTATTTTTACGGAAGCGCTGTATGGTTGGTTATTATACGGCTCTTTTTCCACTTTAATTTTCCCTTCGTTTAACTGTCCAGATCCCCCAAATCTCTCAGCGTCACTATTAAATACTTCTTCATAAAAACCTTGTGTAGGAACACCAATGCGGTAATCATAATAAACCTGTGGTGAAAAGTTGCAAACGACCACACAATAATCGCCTTTTCGTTTTCCTCTTCTAATAAAGGTCACAACATTTTGTGAATGGTCGTCAGGATTAATCCATTCAAATCCTTCCGGCTCATGATCAAGGCGCCATAAACTTCTTGTTTCTTTATAAAACGCATTTAATTCCTTCACATAATCAAACATTTTCTTATGCATGTCATAATCAAAAAGCATCCAATCTAATTCTGTGAGGTCTTTCCATTCATCAAACTGACCAAACTCTCCGCCCATAAAAAGCAGCTTTTTACCTGGATGTGCCATCATATAACCGTACAATGCTCGTAAGTTAGCAAACTTTTGCCAATAGTCACCTGGCATTTTATTCAATAAAGAACGCTTTCCATGAACCACTTCATCATGTGAAAATGGCAAAATATAATTTTCTGAGAATGCGTATAAAAATGAAAAAGTTACTAAGTTGTGATGAGAACCGCGATGGATTGTATCTGTCTCCATATAGCGAAGCATGTCATTCATCCAGCCCATGTTCCATTTGTAATTAAATCCGAGTCCGCCAATGTCAGTAGGTGCACTAACATTCGGCCATGCCGTTGACTCTTCAGCAATCATTAAAGAATGAGGATGTTCAGCAAAAACAGCTTTGTTTAAATTTTTTATAAATTCAATAGCTTCTAAGTTCTCGAAACCACCAAACTTGTTTTTAACAACATATTGATTATTTGCTTCATGATTTAAATAAATCATAGAAGACACCGCATCTACACGTAAGCCGTCAATATGATAGACATCCATCCAAAAAAGCGCATTCGAAATTAAGAAACTAACAACTTCCGGTTTGCTGTAATCAAAACTGTACGTTCCCCAATTTACTCGTTCAGCAATGCGTTCATCAGTTGGT
The DNA here is from genome assembly GCF_003318295.1 of Bacillus taeanensis. Lineage (GTDB taxonomy): Bacteria > Bacillota > Bacilli > Bacillales > UBA6769 > Maribacillus > Maribacillus taeanensis. The sequence goes on along the minus strand of NZ_QOCW01000001.1, from coordinate 220,015 downwards.
TCGTAAAGAGGCGTACCATCAAACTTTCCTAATCCATGAGCATCTTTACAAAAGTGTGCCGGTACCCAATCTAAAATAACCCCAATTTCTTTTTCATGGCATTTATCCACGAAATACATAAAATCTTGCGGTGTTCCATATCGACTTGTTACAGAATAAAATCCAGTCACTTGATATCCCCATGAACGGTCAAAAGGATGTTCAAGAATTGGCAGAATCTCAATATGTGTATAGCCTAAATCAGCTGCATAATCAACAAGTTCATCAGCGAGTTCTCGATACGTGTAAAACTCACCATCAGGCTTCTTTTTCCAAGAACCTAAATGCACTTCATAAACAAGCATTGGCTGATGATAAATGTCTTCTTTTTTCTTTTTGGCAAACCATTTTGAATCATTCCACTCATAACCTTCTAAGCTGCACACAACAGAAGCTGTGTTTGGGCGTAATTCAGAATAAAAAGCATATGGATCTGCTTTTAATGTTACCTCCCCATGCGGTGTATGAATTTCATACTTATACAGCTCTCCCTCTTGAAGCTCTGGAATAAACAATGTCCAAACCCCAGACTGTTCAACCGGTTTCATTGGATGGCTGTTTCCATTCCAATGATTAAAGTTTCCTACTACAGAAACTCGCTTCGCATGTGGAGCCCAAACAGAAAATCTTACACCTTTTCTTTCCTTTTCTTCCACTATATGAGCACCGAGCATTTTATAACTGTGAAAAAGATTTCCCTCATGAAAAAGGTAAATATCATGATCACTAGGAACTGATACTTGCACCATTTGTACCTCACTTCTATCTATTTTTGTATTTTTGAATATGACATATAATACATATTCTCTATAAGTCCCTTTCGACAAAAACTCTTTTAAAACCTTTATATTTTTAATATTACCACTATTTTTTCTTCGACATTTTCTTGCATTTTCACACAACAAAAAACCTTCCTCAGTTAATTTAAGGAAGGTTTTTTCCGCATCTAAACGAATAATCGTTTATTTTGTTTTATTTTGTCATATTATTTTTAGGGTTTAGGAAACAGAAAACTCAAGATCTTGCACACGTTCATGTAGTAAATAAGTCATTGCAACGGCCCAAGCAAGTGGAGTATTTCCATTTGGTTTATCCGTTCCCCCGATATAAAGCTCAGGAACTTCTCCATTTTCGGGTAATATCTGTTCTGTTTTCTTCCAATATTCAAGCACTTTATCGTTTGTACCTAATTCACTGTAGCATAATCCTAACCATGGAAAACCAAAACACCATTCTGCTTCACTGCCGTTATTGTAGTATTGATCATTTTCATAACGAATACAGCCGTATTTTCGTTCAAGCTTTGTTGTCACACGATTTAATATTTGCTGTGCTGTTTTTCTTGAAACAACATGATAAGGATATATTAATGAAAGAAGCGCTAAATCGGCATCTTTCGTTTGACTTTCTCTTGGCAGCAAGAATCGAAGCGTTTCTTCTCCTTTTCGAATAATATGCTGTGGAACCACTACAAGCATCTTTACTGCCTTTAATCCTGCGACACATGCTCCTACGCTTGATGCATGCAGTTCAAGGTTTTCTTCCCACATCCCATTATCTTCATCCTGCCAATACTGCACACATTCTAAATAGTACACAAGTTTTTGTACAATTTCTAAATCCTTTTGATCGCGGATCATTTTTTTTCCATGGCGGACGCCTTCCCCGACACCCCATAAAAAGATACCGATTGCATCATGCTGTGCATGACCCCACTCTACATGGATTTCTGTTAAGTTTTTAGAATAGCGGGCATGAATGTGTTCATAAAGATATTCCGGCTTTTGTTTTGTATGAATGTCTATTTTCCATTCATAACGCTTTAATAAATCAAATAAGGCGTAATACGCTTCTTCATAGCGGCCGCATGATGATGTTAAATAAGGAATAACTGTATAACAGACATCGCGAATCCATACATAATCATAATCTTTTGATCGACTAGCCGTATACGCTCCATTTGAAAGTCTCATTGTATCTAATACATTTAATAATTTTTCCCCATCCATTTACCTCACCTCTTCTGTTTTTAATTTTATACCCAGATTTTTAAGTTTTTAAGCCGTGAAGAATAAAAAAAGAAGAAATCATATATGGTATATATTTCCTATTTCTAACAATATATTGAAATTCCTCTTTTTTTGTAACTACTGAAAACTTTTTTCTACAAATAATATGATTTTATTAAGGTATTCTTCAGGATTTTCATTATAAGATCCAATATGCTCTGTTCCAGGAGTCATCCAAAGTTCTGTATGAGGTGAATTGGAAACTTTATAGATCTCTTCACTATTTGTGGACGGAATTTTATTATCGTCTTTTGTATGAATTAATAATAATGGTCTCTCTCCAAGGTTCTGAACTGCTTCAATAGGACGAACTTGATCCATATCAATTCCTGTTAATAAAGGCATTTCAGCCATAATAAGCGGTGTAAATGGAAATGCAGGGAGCCCGCTCCAAACAGGAAGATTATCTTCTAAATAGGAACGTAAATCTGAAAATGGTGAATCAGCCACTACCGCTTTTACTTCTGATACGTCAGGGGCAGTAATTAATGAAACAACAGCACCCATTGAATAACCAATGAAAATCACTTCTTCATAGCCTTCTGTTTTCAAAAAATTAACTGCAGCTAATAAATCCGCCTTTTCAAAATGACCAACACTCGTTACCGTTCCTTCTGATTCACCTGAATTTTGAAAGTCAAATAATAAAGATGGAATTCCCTTGTCATAGAGAGCCTTTGCAGTTGGAAGAGCCGCTTCAATATTTGAACGGTTATCCGCATAACCATGAGCAAAAATAACAATCTTCTTTTTATTTTCAGTAGGGATTAGCCATCCTTTTAGAAGAATATTATCACGCTCACTATGAAACTCAATTTCTTCATATGTAAGGTCAAATGACTCTGGACGTACCTCAATAAGTTCTCTTTCCGGATGTGTTAAAGACCACCCTACAACAGCTGCAATACTTGGAATGCTGACGAAAACTAGTACAGCAATTGTAAGCATGATCGCTTTAATTGGTAACCGCCGCTTTTGTTTTGTTACAATAGGTGTTTGATTAACCAATGAACATCTTCCTTTCTTCATAAAACTTTGTCTATTAATATATTAAGAAGTTCATAATTTTAGTATAACTTGATCCCTCTCACTAAACATCTAAAAATGATGAAAAAAAGAAGCATGCATCACGGCATCCTTCTTTTCGTTCCATATTAATCAGCAGTCATTTCAAGATCATCAATTCGTTTTTCAACATATTGCGTATCTTTGCGCGCATTAAATCTTTCTGCTTTTTCAATTTTTACAGCAATACTGTAATCCGGAATTCCCGCAAATTTTTCATATCTCCCTTTTGGCAGAAGAAAGTTTCCTTCTGGGAAATGCAGACCAAGATTTCCTTTTACAATGTCAGCAAATTTCGCTTTCCCTTGGAAGACGCCAAATTGGTTATAAACCACAACACTTTCTCCTTCTTGAATGCTTAACTTCTTAGCGTCTTCTGGATGCATTAAAACAGCATCTCTTTCAGCACCATTAAACGGATCAATTTCGTTATAAATCATTGAATTAAACTGTTTACCGCGTCTCGTTGTAAGATAAAAATCGCCATCTTTTTTATTTAAATCTGGAATTTCAACTGGAATTAAATTACCTTTTCCATCTGGAGTTGGACAAACGCCGTCTTCACATAACCACGCACCGCCCCACTGGAAGACATCTCCCTGTTTTTCAAGGTGCTGGACACCATCATAATCTGGGTTGGCTTTCCCTATTTCATCACGAATTGCTTGACCGTCTTTAAAATCAACTAAATGTGCGGTTTCTGGTTTTACACGCTTAGCAAGGTCAATGTAAATTTTCCATTCCGCACGTGCTTCTTCAATTCTATTTTTATTTCCTTCAATTTCAGGTGAGAAATACACCATACGCTCTGTTGACGTACTTGTTCCTCCACCATCCTGCTCATAGCGCGTTTGCGCCGGCAGAACGATCACAGCTTCCTTCGCATCGACTAATGTGGATGTATTAAAAATAATATCTTGGTGGACACGAATTTCTAATGCTGAAAGAGCTTTTTCAATGTAATCAGGATTTGGCATCGTTTCTAAGAAATTACCGCCGCTCATATAGTAAAGCTTTAATTTTCGTTCATGATCATCTGGCAGCATCGCATTTTCAATGGTTACTCCTACAATATCTCCCTGCCATTTTGGAAGCTTAAAGCCCCACAGCTTTTCGATGCGTTTCACATTTGCTTCATCCCAACCGCCGCCTGGTAGTACAAATGGATCAGCTCCCATTTCACCACTGCCCTGCACACTGGAGTGACCACGAAACGGCATTAACCCATTATGTTCCCTCCCAAGATAGCCGCGAAGTAAAGCAAGATTCGCTACTTGTGAAATGTTATCTGTTGCAAAGGAATGCATCGTTAACCCTAATGCCCATGCGAAAACAGCATTTTTACTGTTTGCAAGCAGTTCAGCTAACTCGATTATTCTTTCTTTTGCAATCCCTGATGACGTTATAATTTCATCCCAAGAATGCGCTTGAACTGCTGCTTTTAATTCCTCATAACCATTGACATGTTCTTGAACAAATTGATGATTAATAGCAGAACCGTGCTTTTTTTCTTCCATTTCAAACCAATACTTCATAATGCCGTGCATAAAGGCGATATCGCCGCCAATATTAATTTGATAGAAATCATCCGCAATTTTTGTACCAAATAAAGCTGATTCTGCATTAGACGGAATCCAATATTTATCCATTGCAGGTTCTCTATACGGATTAATAACAATAATTTTTGTACCTTTTTTCTTTGCCGCTAACATGTATTTTGTTGAAACAGGCGAAGCATTCGAAGCGACACTTCCCCAAAATAAAAGAACATCTGTCCCAATCCAATCTTTATAGTTTGCCGTAGAAGCGCCTACTCCAATCGAACGTTTAAGAGCTGTTTTACTTGGAGAGTGACAAATTCTTGAGGCATTATCAACATGATTCGTTCCAAGAAAACGGGACACCTTTCCTGCCACATAATACGACTCATTCGTAATTCCTCGTGATGTTAAATAAAAAGCATATTGTTTAGGATCTAACTTTTTCATCTTTTCAGCTATGATATCCATTGCATCGTCCCAGCTAATTCGAGAAAACTTTCTTTCGCCAGGTCTGCGAATGAGTGGATATGGAATACGTCCTAATTCACGTAGTTCAGAACTTGAATACTTGCGCAGTTTATCAATATCAGCGTGAACCACTTCTTCTTTCATAGCAGGCATTGTATTTAAACGAAGCACATTTAATCGGGTCGTACAAACGTGCGGTCCTGCTAATGTTTGATCATATAATCCTGAAACCCCTAGTGCACAGCCATCACAAACACCTTTTGTAATAATACGTGTCGCATATCCTAAATTATCACGGTTTTTCCAAGCAATCTTTGCGGTATCTCGAAAATGATGCGGCTTTATCTTTCCAAGACCAAATGGTACCTTGCTTACCCAATGTTCTGGAGACGGAACTTTTGATATTTTAATAGGTCCTGTATGCTTTGTTTTCCCCATTTTCATCACCTTTCTTTTATTAAAATTAGAAAAACCACCGAAGGCACATTTCTCCATAAAGAAATGCAGCCTGCGGTGGTTAGTCTTGAGCAGGGTCGCTGCTAAGTGCCAATCCACTATTTATTCTCTTACCTACAATCTTACTAATTTTTCTTGAATTTCTCTTCAAGATTCTCATCAAATATAAAAATTGACATTGCAAAATCTTTTTCAATATTAATATCTACATATAAGTCTAGAAATTTTGCACCGAGAAGCTCTTCCATTTCAACTGGATGATTTTTTTGGTAAATATTTTTAACCATTTCTGTACGCGCTGATCGGAGCATGTGTTTTCCATCATTTTCTGTTGCAATAAACTTCTCAACAGGAGATAAATTCCCTTCCATTTCGCATATTGCCCAATTTTTACAAAATGTTGTGCTTACTTTACTTGGCCCTTTCCCCATATACTGCTTTCGAAAGGAGCGAACTAAATTACTAAATTCTGCTTCATACTTATTCATCTTATAACAACCTTCTTCATTTTTGACCGGTAACAGGATCGCTATTCCGTATCAAAAAATATCAACAGTGTTTATTATTTAAAAAAATAATATCATGAAAGCGAATACACAACAATACTTTATATCTATTTCTTTAAATCCCCTTTTTCTTTCTACTTGTCTAATCTAGAAATATATGTTTAAGATAATATTAATCTATTAAGTATCAAAACGTAATTGCCATGATAATAAGAAAGGATGAACAGAATGGCAAAACCAATAACAAGCGAACAATCGATTATACGTTACGATGGTACGACACTCATTCATGGGAATGATCATATTGCCGTTGAATTTCCGCTTACGATTATGCTGAATGGTGAAGAATTTGCTACAATGGTTTGTACACCTGAAAATTTAGAAGACATGGTTATTGGTTTTCTCGCCTCTGAAGGAATCATCCGTTTTTATCATAAAGAAGTGAAATCATTAACTATTGATGAAAATCGTGGGTTTGCCTATGTAGAATTATATAAAAAACCAATGCTTAATGAACGATTGTACACAAAACGGTTTATCGGTTCATGCTGCGGAAAAAGCAGACAAGGATTTTATTTTCAAAATGACGTTCGCACCGCTAAAACATCGTCAGCAAAAACAATACTTTCAGCACAAAACTGTCTTGCGTTAATGAAGGAAATGCAAAACAACAGCACTGTATTTAAAGATACAGGCGGTGTTCATAATGCGGCCCTTTGTGACAGCGAAAAAATGCTGATCACCCGCACTGATATTGGTCGTCATAATGCGTTAGACAAATTGTACGGACACTGCCTGATCAAGCAAATTTCTGTTCGTGATAAAATTCTTGCCTTCAGCGGCAGAATTTCATCTGAAGTTTTATTAAAAGCTTCAAAAATCGGGGTTGGTATTATGCTGTCAAAATCTGCACCAACGGACCTCGCTTTAAAAATTGCTGATGAATTGAACATTACGACAGTTGGATTTATTCGTGATAATAAAATGAATATTTATACCCATCCCGAGAGAATTGTTTAAACCGAAATATAATTAGTGTTCTCTATTCTCTACTAATAGGAAGGAGATCCATTGATGGAAACTATGAATAATAAAGTCATTGATAAATTAAAAAGACCTCTCCGTGACTTAAGGATTTCTGTAACTGATCGATGTAATTTTCGCTGTCACTACTGCATGCCGGCAGAAATATTTGGACCAGACTTCGAGTTTTTAAAGAAAAGTAAACTGTTAACATTTGAAGAAATCACACGACTTGTTCAGCTGTTTGTTAAGCAAGTTGGAGTCAAAAAAATTCGTATTACCGGTGGAGAGCCGCTGATGCGTAAAGATTTGCATAAGTTAATCCAGCAAATGAATGACATTGAAGGTATTGAAGATATTGCGATGACAACAAATGGAGTATTGCTTCCAAAATATGCTACCCAATTAAAAGAGGCTGGGCTGCAGCGTGTGACAGTGAGCCTAGATAGCTTAGATGACGAAAAGTTCGGAAAGATTAATGGACGCGGTATCGGCATACAACCTGTTCTTGATGGCATTAATGCTGCGGAAAATGCAGGAATGAAAGTAAAAATTAATATGGTTGTCCAAAAGGGCGTTAATGAGCAAGATATTCTTCCAATGGCGCGCTTTTTTCGAGGAACAGGACATATTTTGCGATTTATTGAATATATGGATGTTGGAAACTCTAACGGCTGGAAGCTTGATGAAGTATTTCCGAAAAAAGAAATTATTACTCGCATTCATAAGGAAATGCCGCTTGAGCCAATTGATCCAAATTACCGCGGGGAAGTTGCAGCACGTTACCGTTATAAAGGAACAGACGAAGAAATTGGCATTATTTCTTCTGTAACGGACGCTTTTTGTTCAACATGCAACCGCGCTCGTCTGTCCGCGGAAGGAAAACTTTACACATGTTTATTTTCTGCAAAAGGTCATGATTTACGAGAACCTCTTCGCAGCGGAGCAAGTGATAAAGAAATGATCGACCTTATTCAAAACATTTGGCACACACGCGATGACCGCTATTCCGAAGAACGATTAAACAATACGAACATACAGCGTCCTAAAGTAGAAATGTCCCATATCGGTGGATAATCGTGCTGATGCTTGGATGTCATGTTCTATTTATAAACCAATAAAAGCGCCTAAGCATGAAAGAAGCTTAGGCGCTTTTATTGGCTTGTGTTTGCTGATAGGTTTCGTATTTCTCCTTATCAACATAACGATCAAACCCTTTTTGAACAAGTTCATCCCATGATAATTCAAATAAGTTGAATGTTATTACATCTCCATGTACACTCATTTTTCTTTCTCCTTTCCTTATTAAATTAAAGTATAATCTTTTTTAACTGACAGCATTCTTTGCATCGATGAACATGTACTTTATTGTGATTTGAACTGATATAAGCTCCTTGAAATTCATACTCATGCCCGCCTTCCAAATAACACATAAACTTTTCGATCCAATTCATTTATAACCACTCCTCTTTCAGTTAATTTTTGAAAAGCTCTGACTTGTTTAAAGAAATAATATCATTCATATTTTTTCTTTTCTATTTTTTGGTAAGGATTTCTACCATAAAAATTTTCTCTACGTTTCCCACATCCTAATTCTTTATGCTATAATATATCGAAAAAATTTTTTATTGAATTTGCGGAGGGAAACAAAACTAATGAGTCATTTTCGAGATCATCGTTTACAATTACATTTAGAAAAAAATAAAAATCGTGCACGTTTATTAATCAGCTGCGCAGACCAACCAGGAATCGTTGCTGCGGTCTCAAGCTACTTATCAGAGCAAGGAGCAAATATTGTAGAATCCAATCAATATACAACAGATCCAGAAGGCGGAATGTTTTTTTTACGTATCGAGTTTGAATGCGAGCATTTATCTTCTAAAAAAGAACAATTAGAAAATGAATTCACTTCTATTTCTAACAAGTTTGAAATGGATTGGAAAATCGCTTATGCAGATGAACTAAAACGCATGGCAATCTTCGTTTCAAAAGGTGAACACTGCTTACTTGAACTCTTATGGCAGTGGCAAGCAGGCGACTTAATTGCTGATATTCCACTTGTAATAAGTAACCACCCTGATTTACGGGAAACTGTTGAATCACTTGGCATTCCTTTCTATCATATTCCTGTTACAAAAGAAACGAAAAAAGAAGCAGAACAAAAACAAATTGAATTAGTAAAGAAATATAATATTGATGTGGTTGTTCTTGCTCGTTACATGCAAATTCTTTCTGCTGAATTTGTAAAGGAAATGCCCTATCGTATTATTAATATTCACCACTCATTCTTACCTGCCTTTATCGGGGCACGCCCGTATGAACGCGCTTATGAACGCGGCGTTAAACTAATTGGCGCAACTTCCCATTATGTGACAAACGATTTAGATGAAGGACCAATTATTGAACAAGACATTGAACGTGTCAACCATAAAGACAATGCTGAGGATTTAAAACGTATTGGTCGAACTATTGAACGTAATGTATTAGCTCGCGCTGTTTCTTGGCATCTTCAAGATCGCGTCCTTGTCTATTCCAATAAAACGGTTGTATTTGAATAAAAGCTAATTAGAAGGGGGCAAACCGCCTATCTACTTTTTATATTTTCAAAATGGCTATTTCCCTATTTTGAAAAGCTTAAAACTTGTTATTTCAAAAAAATTTATACTTAACAAAAATCCTCACCGTTCAGCTTGAACAGTGAGGATTTCTTCTTTATGATTCTTTTATATAGGTTGCGCCGTCTTTTTGAGACACTTTTCCTTCTTTCATCAATCGTCCCATGGCACGTTTAAAAGCAGCTTTACTCATATGAAACGTCTCTTTAATAGCTTCTGGCTCTGTTTTATCCCAATAAGGAATTTTTCCGCCATTCTCCTCTATAAACGCATAAATTCTTTCAGCATCATCCCCTAAACGTTCCTGTTTACGAGGAAGCAGTGATACGTTGACACTGCGATCTTCTTTGACTTCAATAATCCGTCCTTGAATTTTTCCACCTAAACGAGGTTCTTGATCCCACTCGCTTTTATGAACAAATCCCATAATACCATCTTCTGATATGAAAAAGGAACCTTCTCCCATCGCTTCATAAACAGTACCTGTTATATCTTTATTAAACATCTCTTCTTCAGCATCACGAGAAATTTCAATGATTTGCTCGTGACCAGCAAGCTTTGCAAACAATCTTCCTTTTTTATCAAGGATTAACGTACAATAAAGCCAGTCTCCTTCTTCCGGCCATAACCCATATACTTTGGGAAGTTCATCAAGCGATACTAACATATCTTTTTTAATCCCAATATCTACAAAAACACCAAGTTTTCTTTTTTTGCTTACAACTTGTACCCATTTATATATGTCAAGGCTAATTGTCGGTATGGTCATTGTTGCAGCAAGACGTCCTTGATGATCTTGATAAAGAAATACTTCAATTGTCTCTTCTTCGGCCAATGGACGTTCTATTTCAGATTTATGAAGTAAAACATCTTCTGTTCCATTTGTTAAAAAATAACCAAACTCCGCCTCACGATCTACCGTAAGTGAAACGACCGTCCCTGCTTGTAATTTCATGCTTTCCCTTCTTTCTCACTCAATACTAATTCTTCTTTATAATTTTTACTTTATCATATTTCCTCATTCAATATTGCCATAACTGGAAAAATGTTAATACACAGAAAACATTTCAATTTTTTTGAATCTTGACACTATTAAAGGGTCAAAAACACCAGAAATTGTTCCTATCCTGTAAATTGGCAAATAGTAATATTTTGATTGTAATTTACCAAACATACATTCATCCAATTATGAGAAAACTTCTTATTCAGGAAGGAGAGAGGATGTATGATTAATGAAAAACAATTAAAAGAACAATGGGTAAATGATTACCTTGATTTATATCGTTTTGCAAAAGAAATTGGTGATCAGGATTGGCAACAGGAACTTTCAACAAAATTATCGAACAGTGAGACATTTGTTACAAAAGAAACTCATGAAATTATTCAGGCTGACCTCCAGCAATCTTTTGATGAAATCGATAACGAAATTGCGGCTCTTTATTATCAGTTAAATGCGCTACACAGCCAACACGAAAAAGAAAAACTTCGAGAGCAGGTCTGGCATTTAAAGATTAAACGCGCTTCATTAATGCAGCAGCTTCGTGCAATGAGCTCTGATGCAAATGATCAGTTTTTTATTATTCGATTTTATTTATAAAAGTAAAATGTGCAGCTCTAAGACTGCACATTTTACTATTTCAAGCAAGATAAGATTCTTTAATTTGAGGATTGTGAAGCAAAGCATTCGCATCATCTGTTAGCGTAATCATTCCTGTTTGAATGACATATCCTCGATGAGCAATTTGCAGAGCTTGATAGGCGTTTTGTTCTACTAATAAAATCGTCATGCCTTCTTTGTTTAATGCTTGAATAATTTCAAAAATTTGTTCTACCAATATCGGAGCAAGACCCATCGAAGGCTCATCAAGCAGTAAAATTTTCGGATTCATCATTAACGCTCTGCCAATTGCGAGCATTTGTTGTTCTCCGCCGCTCATCGTACCGGCCTTTTGATCAAGCCGCTCTTTTAATCGAGGAAAATATTGAAAGGCCATTTCTATTCTGTCTTTTACTTTTTTTTTGCTTCGTAAAGAGAATCCTCCCATTTCTAAGTTTTCTTTAACAGTTAAACGCGGGAATATTTTCCTTCCTTCAGGTACATGTGCAAGTCCCCTGAGCGCTAATAGGTGGGGAGAATCATGGATAATTTCGTTTCCCTCATATAAAATAGAGCCTGCTTTTTTACCAACATGACCGCAAATTGTTTTTAATGCTGTGGATTTCCCAGCACCATTTGAACCAATTAAAGTGACGATTTCTCCTCGATTTACATGAAGAGAAATCCCCTTTAAAGCATGAATTCCATCATAATAAGTGTGGACATTAATAAGTTCAAGCAGATTCATTTACTTCTCACCTTCTTCAACAAAATGATGCCTTTCTTTTCCGAGGTAAGCTTCAATCACTTTTGCATTTGTCCGGATTTCTTCTGCTGTTCCTTCTGCAATCTTCTCGCCATGATCTAAAACGATAATATGTTCTGAAAGATTCATTACTAATTTCATGTCATGTTCAATTAACAAAATGGTTATATTAAGTTCATCACGCACTTTACGAATTAAATCCGTTAAGTCTCTCGTTTCTTTTGGATTCATCCCTGCTGCGGGTTCATCCAAAAGAAGAAGATCTGGTTTAGAAGCAAGTGCACGAGCAATCTCTAAACGTCTCTGTGCTCCGTAGGAAAGGTTTTGCGCTGTTTCATTTAAAAGAGAAGACAACCCTACATACTCAAGCAGTTGAAAAGCTTTAATTTGCGCCAGTTTTTCTTCCTTTTTTACGTATGGAAAGGAAAATAAAATGCCAAAAAGGTTTGCAGATAAATGAGGATGCATACCAATCATTACATTATCTAGTACGGTGAGGTTTTTAAATAAACGAATGTTTTGAAACGTTCTTGAAACACCAAGAGCCGCTATTCGATTTGTCCTTAAACCGCTGTACGATTTACCATCTAAGAGCATTGTTCCTTGATCAGGTTTATAAATTCCCGTAATCACATTAAAAAAGGTTGTTTTGCCACCACCATTAGGACCAATTACAGCGGTGATCGAATCCTTTTTCACAACGACATTAATATTTTTCACAGCAACAAGTCCACCAAATTTTTTCGTCAAATTGTTAATTTCAAGAAGAGAATTTTCTGTTTTCGGATCATTCTGATTTTTGTTCCCTGTTTCTAAGTTCTGAGTTTTATTACTTTGTTCCCTTAAATTCTTTTCATTCACAAAGTTCTTTTTGGCAGGAATTAACCCATATGGCTTGTATAGGGTGAAGCCGACTAAAATCATTCCGAAAATAAATCGCTGCATTTTGGCTGGAGCAAGCGCATTAGGAAAAGCGATACTTCCTTCCATGCTTAAATGATTCAACCAATTTGTTAGCTCCGTTAAGACTTGCAGATTTAAAGTCGTCACAACTGCCGCTCCTAAAATAACACCAGGGACGCTCCCCATTCCGCCTAAAAGCACCATAACAAGAATGGTAATTGATTCCAATAATGTAAAGCTTGTTGGATCAATGAATGTTTGTTTTGCAGCAAATACAACGCCCATCATGCCAGAAAATGAAGCCCCAATCGCGAATGCAGTTAGCTTTGTGAGCACTAAAGGAATTCCCATTGCTTGAGCTGCAATTTCATCTTCTCTTACCGCTTTAAACGATCTTCCTAAACGAGAATGCTCTACTCGGATAACAGAAAAAATAACAGCTGCCAAAATCATAAGCACAATATAGTAATATTGATTAGGATATAAAAACGTCATGCCAAATAAGGCAGGTGGTTGAATCGAAGAAAGTCCCATCGCACCATTTGTGATATTTACAGGTTTTTCTAAATTATTAAATACAATTCGAATAATCTCGCCAAAGCCAAGCGTAACAATTGCAAGATAATCTCCTTTTACTCTTAATACCGGTAACCCTAACAATACACCAAATAACGCAGCAGCAAAGCAGCCGATGATAATAAAAAACCAAAAGCTTCCCCCTGAAAGCGGATAGCTGCCAAACGGCATAAATTCCATTGCTTGACTTGTTGCAAAAATTCCATACGTATAAGCTCCAATCGCAAAAAACGCAACAAAACCTAAATCTAATAACCCCGCAAAGCCAACAACAATATTTAAACCAAGTCCCATTGCCACATAAATACCTACTTGTGAAGCTACTTCCATATAAGATTGATAGCCAGGTCCCCCGCTGGCTGAAGCGGGTAAAATAAACACAAGGATAGCGAGCGCTGTACTCCATTTCCATCGATTCGGTATGCTTGTATAATAAAGAAGCAGTAACGAGAACAGCATTAATAAAAAGGCAAGAACAGATTTTTGTGAAAAATAGAGAGTGCAGCTAGTTATAACAAGATAACCAATAAGAAGAAACCATTGGAAAACACCATTTTCTTTAATATTCTCCATTATCTTTTTCACATTTTCCACCTACACCTTCTCTATAGCCGCTTTTCCAAAAAGTCCTTCAGGTTTAAAAGTTAGCACGATAATAAGAATCGCAAATGCAAATACATCTTTATATTCAGCACCTACCATTCCATTTGTTAATAAACCTAAATTAGCTGCTGCAAACATTTCGATTAACCCGAGCAGAATTCCCCCAAACATCGCACCGCGTATATTGCCAATTCCACCTAATACAGCTGCTGTAAAAGCTTTTAAACCAAGAATAAACCCAACATAAGGATCAATGGTTCCATATTGCTGTGCAAACAACACACCTGTTGCTCCACCTAATGCCGAGCCGATAAAGAAGGTTAATGTAACTACTTTATTGACATTCACCCCCATTAAAGAAGCGGTCTCAGGATCCTGTGCAACAGCGCGCATCGCCATTCCCCATTTTGTCTTATTTACAAAAAAATCAAGACCAATCATCATCAACAGCGTACACCCTAATAAAATGATTGTTGTTGCTTTAAAATAGATATCCGTAAAACCGCTAAAAATAGATGACACAGTTAATGTTAGCTGCTCATCATATAAAGTCGGCCCTGTTAAGATATAGATGCCGCGCTTTAATTCCGTTATAAATCGAACAATATCTTGTAAAAGAAAAGAAATGCCGATTGCTGAAATTAACGGAATTAACCTCGGTAAATGACGAAGCGGGCGGTATGCAACACGCTCAATTGCTACTCCCATAATCCCGGTAGATAAACTGGCAATGACTAATACAGCGAACAAAGTAAACCAAACAGGAAACATCTGAAGCCATCCCCATGTTTGGCTTGTTATTAAAACAGCTGTTCCAATAAACGCCCCTGTCATAAATATTTCACCATGTGCAAAGTTAATAAGCTCTAAAATGCCGTATACCATCGTATAACCAAGAGCGACGACAGCATACACAGCTCCTAATGTTAAACCATCAAATAATACTTGCGGTAAGGTGTGCAGGATCGACTCTATCATAAATTCCTTGCCTCACTTTATTTAATAGGATAAGAAAAGCGCAAGCGCCTTGCTCACCCCCGACAAGCAAATGTTCTTACGACGAAAAGGTGCTTTTTTTCCTTTACGGCGTAAGGTTATTTGACTCGAGGAGGTAGACGCTGGAGCTAGACATCAAAACTTATACTTTCTTATTCTTTTAAAGAGAAAAAAGGTAATCCCTCTAGGTCATACCTTTTTCCTATACAGCAAGACTTTACTTTGTCACTTCTCCTACTTGTTCTCCTGGATATGTCGGTGTATCAAATTTAAAGATATATACTTTTGCATATTTGTTATCCCCTTTTTCATCAAAACCTACTTTTGTAACGACTCCTTCATAGTTTTGGGTTGCTCGTACTGTGCTGCTTACTTGTTCTCTTGTCGGTAAACTACCATTATTATCCTCGATTGCTTTTTCTATCCCTGCTAACATAACGCCCATTGCATCATATCCGTACGCAGAATATGACTCAACATTTTTACCAAACTTTTCTTTATAGCTTTCTGCAAAGTTCACCCCTGCTTCAATTTTTGATACATCTGCCGCCACAGACGTATAGTAAGTATTTGAAATCTTATCTCCTGCTATTTCTACCATTGTCGAGGAGTCAATGCCGTCCCCACCCATAAATGGGACACTAATATTTTTCTCACGAGCTTGTTTGACTAACAATCCACCTTCTGAGTACATACCTCCAAAATAAATAAGGTCTGGCTTTTTGGAAAGCACCTGATTCAACACACCATTAAAGTCTTTTTCACCAACCGTAATGCCTTCATAGCCAACAATTTCTGCACCCAACTCTTCTGCTGAACTTTTAAACGCTTCTGCCAGTCCTTGACCATATGCTGTTTTATCTTGAATGACAAAAATCTTCTTTGCACTTAATTCATTTACAGCAAAATCCGCCCCGGCTGGACCCTGAAAGTCATCACGTGCTACAATGCGATTTACAACAGCTAAACCGCGATCTGTAAAGTCGGTTGCTGTACTTGCTGGTGAAATCATTGCAATATTATACTTCTGATAGGTTTCTGATGAAGGAATAGATACACCTGAATTAAGATGACCAATTACACCAAGGATCGCCGTATCTGCTGCAATCATTTGGGCATTTGCTACCCCTTTTTTAGGATCTGCTTGATCATCATACGGAACGAGCTCAAGCTTATAGCCAAGTTCCTCAAATTTCTTCTTGTTTTCTTCTAATTTTAGCTGTGCACCAAGCTTAATCGCTTCCCCTAGCGTCGCAATACTACCTGATAATGGACTTGCTGCCGCAACTTTAATAACAGTTGGACTAGACGAAGAGGCAGAGTCCCCATCAGAAGAGGCTGGTTGATTACTCTTACTACTTGTACATCCTGCCAACACACCAAAAACTAAAACGACCAACATAAGAATGCAAAAAAGCTTTTTAGACATGAAATTCACGTCCCCCTTTTAAGATGAAATTTTTACAACAAAACTATAAATATCTCTCGGATGATCCAAGAAGTATTTATTAAAGGTAACGAGCTATGTAGTTTTAAATAAAAAGTTTTAAAAACCAATAATCCCTTTAAACACATTTAATATATTTATAGCTTTATTAAATAATTCCAACTTAATTAAAATTTAGTGGATAACCTAAAAATTATCTATATTATGGCTAGAAAACCTCTCATACTATCTTCCTACAAGCAATTTTTTTCTTTTAAATAAATAAAAAGCCGCTTAAAATCAAGCGGCTTTTATCAGCATTTACTTTTTCAAATTTCGATAGACACGATCTGCTTCAAATAAGATTCGCTCTTCATCGAGCGTTGTGCATTCTCCATTTTGCACGAGTGCTTTTCCTTTTACATACACATCACATACATCACTGCCTGACGCTGCATAAACGAGATGGGAAACAACATGCTCTTTCGGCTGAAGGTGTGGTTGATTTGTTGGATCAATTGTTATAAAGTCTGCCTGTTTGCCAACTTCAAGCGAACCCACTTCAGGAAGACGAATTGCTTGTGCCCCGTCTTTTGTCGCAAGTCTTAGCACAGTCTCAGCCGGCATTTTTGTTGAATCTTCTTTTGCCCCTTTTTGTAACAGTGCTGCAATGCGAAGCTCTTGAAACATGTCAAAATTATTATTTGACGCCACACTGTCTGTTGCAATTCCAACCATTATCCCATTAGTAAGCATCGCTGTAACATCGGCAATTCCTGAACCGAGCTTTAAATTACTAATTGGATTATGCGCTACCGCAACATTGTATTTTGCCAGTGTTTCCCGCTCTTCTTGAGTGAGATGAACACCATGTGCAATAATTGTCGGCTGATTAAATATACCCAATGATTCTAAGTGAGCAACTGGACGCTTTCCATAATCGTCAACATTTTTTTGAACTTCTTGTGCTGTTTCTGATAAGTGAATATGAACCGGAATTTGATAGTCTGCCGCAAGTTTTGCTGCTTCTTGAAGCATGTCTGGTGAACACGTATATGGACTGTGCGGGGCAGCCATTGTTGTCATGCGTCCATCAAATTCATTTCGCCACGTTTTCGCAAATTCTCTCGCTTTGCGCACATTTTCTTTTTGTTCTTCTTCTGTTCCAAAACTAAATAATGTTTGTGAAAAAATAGAACGAATACCAGCTTCACCAATAACACGCGCCACTTCATCTGCGTCAATGCCAATTGGATTGAACATATCTGAAAAAGTTGTTGTACCGGATTTTAACATTTCTACAAGTCCAAGCGCTGTACTCCATTTTGCTGTTTCGGTTGTATACTGCTGCTCCATTGGCCAAATTCTCGTTTCAAGCCAAGGCTTTAACTGCATATCGTCGCCAATGCCGCGCAAAATGGTCATTAAAATGTGACTGTGCGTATTTACCAGTCCTGGAAGAACCCATTTTCCTTTTAAATCAACAGTATGCTCTGCTGATTGTTGATCAAAATCTTCAACAGAACCTACATGAATAATTTTCCCATCTTCTACAACGAGAACACCATGATGAATAACTGTATTATGATCATCTATTGTTACAATTGTACCGTTAAGATAAGCTGTTTTCATATTTGACGTCCTTTCTCTCAATAATTATTTAATCTATCACGGTTTGAAACATGAAAGCAACTTAATTGCCAGTAGTGCTATTTTTCTTATAATTTAAACAATAAGCCATTTTTTTCTAATTGTGCTATACTTTTAAAAAATACATAATGACATGATGAGAAAGGAATGGAAAAGATGAATAAAGAAGTTCCTGAAAGTAAAAGTGTCAATGAATCACGCACGGTGAAATCAGGTTTTGTCCTTCCCTCTGCTACTAATAACTACCATACAATGTTTGGAGGAAAATTATTGGAAATGATTGATGAAGTTGCCGCTATTTCTGCAACACGACATGCGCGCATGGTTGCTGTGACAGCATCAATTGACTCAGTCGATTTTTTATATCCAATTAAAGAAGGAAACGGAATCTGCTTAGAGTCTTTTGTAAGTTGGACACATAATACATCAATGGAAGTATTCGTAAAAGTAATCTCAGAAGATCTTTTTAGCGGAGAACGAAAAGTTTGTACAACCGCATTTGTAACATTTGTAGCGTTAGGTGAAAATAAAAAACCGATTGCTGTTCCAAAGGTTATTCCAGAAACAGAAGAAGAAATTGCTCTTCATGAAAGCGCACCATTCCGTGCAAAAGCACGAAAAGAACGTCGAGAAAAAAGCCGACAGCTCGCTAACAACTCTGGTATTAAAAAACCGTGGGAATAAACGTTATTAATAAAAACTTTTATCGTAAAGTGCTGACTTTTCATTACGTGTCAGCACTTTTATTTTTATAAAAATACAATAAAATGATTATATATACATAAAAACAACGTGTTAAATATTTATAATTATATTATATCAGCTATTATCAGAATATTTGAATGAATAAAA
This sequence comes from Bacillus taeanensis, assembly GCF_003318295.1. Taxonomy (GTDB): domain Bacteria; phylum Bacillota; class Bacilli; order Bacillales; family UBA6769; genus Maribacillus; species Maribacillus taeanensis. The sequence continues at coordinate 200,864 of NZ_QOCW01000001.1, read as the reverse complement.
ATACGACCAACTCCATTGACGAGCGCCAAATTCTCCTATAATCTATTTAGTAGAGATTATTTTTATAGAACGGAGGAGACCATGTACAAGCTGATTAAACAACTGCTGTTCGTCTTTGTTGGCCTTGTTCTTACTTCGCTCGGCATTAAAATACTTGCTGTAAGCCATTTAACGTTTGGCGGCACAGCAGGGATTGCAACAATTTTAACGTTTGTTACCGAGTACTCGTGGGGAATATGGTTTTTTATCGCAAACCTACCTTTTTTCTTTATTTCCTTTCAAGAACTCGGAAAATGGTTTTCAATTTCAAGTTTATTGTCGATTACCGGCATTTCATTAGTTAGAGAAATTTTCGATCAATTTCTCATCTTCCCTGAATTAAATATGATTGTTTCATCTATTATTGCCGGCACATTAATTGGAATCGGTGTGACATTTGTTTTAAATAACGGTTCTTCACTCGGAGGCATTCATATTTTAGCGCTATACATGGACAAGAAATTTCAAATTAACCGTGGAGTAGTAATTTTCATCTGTGATGGACTAATTATTCTTGCCGCTGCAATGATGGTTGGCTGGCAGCGCGCGTTTATTTCGATTATTTGTATTACAATTGCTAGTACAATTATCGGTCGTTATAAAAAATCACCAATTAAAGAAATGGAAACAACAGATTCTTCTGTATCCCTTCAAAATGCGAGCAGCTCTTAAATTCTAAAGAGGATTCCCAAAAGGGTATCCTCTTTTTTATTAGGAAGTAAACAGCTTCACTAATGCTTGTGTCCCGCTGTTCTCCTCCCCAGTTTCTGCTAGTTTTTCATAAAGTGATTTTGAAAGTTCCAGTCCTGGTGTCATAAGGTCCATTTCTTTTGCAGCTTCTAAGGCAATCGTCATATCTTTAATAAAATGTTTTACATAAAAACCTGGTGAAAAATCTTCATTAAGCATTCGAGGTGCAAGATTGCTTAATGACCAGCTTCCCGCTGCACCAAATTCAATGCTTTTTAATACCATTCTAGGATCAAGTCCCGCTTTCTCTGCATACACAATCGCTTCACAAACACCAATCATATTAGAAGCGATCGCAATTTGATTACACATTTTTGTATGCTGACCAGAAGATGCTCCTCCCTGGAGGACAATATTTTCTCCCATTACCTCTAAAACTGGCTTTACATCTTCAAACGCTTCTTCATCGCCGCCAACCATAATTGTTAGACGGCCTTCTTTAGCACCAATATCCCCTCCTGAAACCGGAGCATCAAAAGCATGCAAGCCTTTCTCTTTTGCCTTCTCATAAATTTTCTTTGCAAGAGATGGCTTGGAAGTGGTCATGTCAATTAAATATGTACCGTTTTTTGCATTTTCAATAATTCCATTTTTATTAAAATACACTTCCTCAACATCTTTTGGATAACCAACCATCGTAATGATGACATTTGCCTTTTTGGCGGCACCTGCTGCTGTTTCAGCCCATTCTGCTCCTTCTTTTATAACCTCCTCTGCTTTTTCTTTTGTACGCGTATAAACAATAACATGATAACCTTTTTTCATTAAATTTCTTACCATACTTTTTCCCATTACACCGATACCTATAAAACTAATTGTTGTATGTTGAGTGTCCATCCCTTTTTCAATCCCTTCTATATAACGTTTACATGTTAAATTTTACTAACGTTTTTAGTAGAAGTCCATTGATAAGGTTTAATAGCAAACAACAAAAAAACGCGATGATGCTCACCGCGTTTTTTCACTTTAATAAAAATAAGGGAAGAAAAACCTTCTAAGTCTAAAGAATGGGAAACGAAACCTTCTAAACCGACGGAATCTGCGTGGGAAACCATGACCATAACCGCCGCCATAACCACCGCCGTAGCCGCCACCGTAGCCACCACCATAGCCACCACCGTAGCCGCCGTAACCACCGCCAGGACCATAACCTCCATAGCCACCACCATAGCCGCCATACTGTCTTACATCATCGTCTTCTCTCTCCATATCCCCAACCGGTATTAGTACATAAACATGGTCCTTTTCAACCTTGTCAATAATTCCGTCATAACGCTGTCCGTCTTTTGTTTCTAAAGTCATCATATAATACATATGCTTTTTGCACATATCATGCATATGCTCTGAGCTCATGTCCTGTGTTTGGTCATAAGGCATCCCCATTTGGCCTTGTGAATAGTCATTGTGATGCACAATATCGCCTCCTTTACACCTTTATGATATTCACCTAGACTTTTTTGGTTACTTATCCTTATAAATCATCTAAAAAACATAGAAACAATATTATTGTTCTATAATCACCTTTCAACAAAATTCACTTTATTTAAGTTCTTTTGTTAAATACATGTGGATTAAATGGAAAACTTCCAGTCGCAAATCTTCCCGCTCATTAAACAGCTGATGCCTTCCCTCTTTAAGAAGTGATAAAATTGTACCCGGGAACTTTTTTGCAATAAATTGAATGTTATATCTCCAATCAACTGTTTGATCTTTTTCTCCTTGAATAATGAATAATTGTGTATTTGATCGTGAGGCTATTTGTATTTTTTTATTCCATTTTATTAAGGCATCCAGCCACTTTAAAGGGATACCATCATATTGCAAGGGATCTTGTTTTATAAAAGTTTGATGATCTTTATTGCTTGAGTTTAACCGATATTTCCTTTTTACTTCTTTTAGAAAGGGTTTTATTATGTAGAAACCAACTTTTGTTAAGGGCCATAAGTGCGACCGAACAAGCGGTGCGGCTAAGATCACTTTGTTAAAAGAATGAGTATTTGACCTTAAAAGATAGTCTACTGCAACGGCGGCACCAGTACTGTGAGCAATGACAGAACAAGGCTCTGAATATAGTGCTTCCGTTTTATTTATAACCGCTTGAAATGTTTGGACATATTCTTCAAAAGACTGAATAACTGCTGTTGGACCGCTTGATAATCCATGCCCCTTTAAATCATAGGTTACAATGCGGTAATTTTTCTTTAGTAAAAACAAAATAAGGTGCTTTAATGTGCCAACATGATCAAAGTAACCGTGCAGTAAGTAAATGGTTCCTATACATTTTTCAGGTGCATATACTTGCATCATCGTCTCTGAGCCATTCACTTTCAGCACACCAAAATGATAATTGACGGTTTGAAAGGGAAGCTTATAATACTGTAAATAATATTTTAAATCCTCACTTAACAAGGATGGATTTTGTAAATCAATTTCCTCATTATATGTTGATAACCGTTTAATAACATTTTTTATCCTTTGTCTCTCTTTCACAGACCATACCCCTTATTTCAATTTCTTTCATTCATCTTTTTTCATAAACAGCTTCATATCCCAAAAGTTAATATTGGAATATTATAGAAAAACATACAAACAAACATTAACATACTTCCTTCATCACAAGACATACTAACTTGTAAAGTCTACTTGTTGGAGGTGAACTATTTGCCATATGCAGCGATCCATGGTGATATGCCCCTTTATTATGAGGTAAGAGGGAAAGGCATACCCATACTTTTTATCCATCCCCCTGCCATGGGCCATGTTACATTTAAAAAACAAGCACCACTAGCTGAACACTGTCAAGTTATTACATTTGACATGAGGGGACATGGCAGCAGCGGCACAACAAATGAGAAAATTACAATAAAGCTTCTCGCCGATGATATTCTCGCTTTATTAGATCATTTATCTATTGAAAAAGCTGTGCTGTTTGGTTATTCAAACGGCGGTTCAATCGCACAGGAGTTTGTTCTTTCGTATCCCGAACGGTCACAAGGATTAATTCTTTGCGGAGGCTTTTCTGAAGTAAACAGCTTTCTTCTCTATCAAGAATTTCTGCTTGGCATTGCCACTGCAAAACTAAAGGGCTTAACATTGCTCGGAAAAATTCTCTCAAAAGCCCATTGTGCAGAAAAAGATTTTAAAAAAGAGCTTGAATCCTCTGTTAAAAAAACAAATCCAGCTGTGCTTTATCAAATGTATACGAAAGGACTTTCTTATAATTGTACGAAACGCCTCTCACAAATAGATGTACCGCTTCTGTTAATTTATGGTGCCATGGATTTCTATGTTCACCATTATAAAAACCTTTTTTTGCAAGCAGTAAAAAAAACGGATGTTGTTTATGTTAGTAAAGCGAGACACCAAGTACCAACAAGACATTATCATGAATGCAACAAAATTATTGAAGGCTATATAAAATCCCATTTTAAAGGAGTTAATAATACTATGCATTCTAATCATTCAACACAACCTTTCCGTACTGAATCATCTGGACAAACACCGGACGGTCATCCAGCCTTTCGTGTATATATGAACGAAACACTTGTTGCTGAAGTTCGCGGAAAGGACCCTTTAAATCAAACTATTATCCCAATGAGGGAATTGAACGATCAACAAGAAGATCAATTTCATCAATTTCTCGTTTCCATTAGTTCAAGAAAAGGGAATTATAATGCTTAATTAATAACCTTAAAAGGCTTTTCATCAATGATGAAAAGCCTTTTAACTATACTTGCTCTTCTAACTCTGCAGCAGGCACTACTCTAATATTTCCAGGATTCGCCTTTTCATAAACGCTGACAGACTCATTTTGTTCATTACAGTTTTTCATCCAGATTGATACTCCATGATAGGTTACATCGATTTCTTTAGGTGAGGCAATAATTTGTTTGGCGCGATGAATATCCATAACGTTTTTTATGCTCCTTTTTACTGTTTTTCTTATTGTTCGTTATGAAATCACCCTTTATACCTCTCAAACTTCTAATTTTCCGATGAAGTTAACGCAGCAGTCGGAAGATGGACATCAATGGTTGTTCCTTCATTTACTTTACTCGTAATATGAATGGTTCCTTGATGGTCCTCAATAATTTTATAGCTCACCATTAAACCTAAACCTGTTCCATTTTCCTTTGTTGTGTAAAACGGTTCACCAAGTTTTTTTATTATATTTTCTGGTATCCCCTCACCTTGGTCGATTACTCTTATTAATATACGATTAGATGATGTTTCCTTAATATGTACAGAGATTTCACCACCGCTTGGCATTGCTTCAATTGCATTTTTTAACACATTAATAAAAACTTGCTTTATTTGGTTTTCTTCACATCTTACAGGTGGTAAACCGCTGTCCATTTTTGCCGTAATTTTAATATTATTCATAATGGCTTGTGTATCAAGAAGGGTAATCACTTCTTCGATAATGGGTGTAATCCGTTTCTCTTTAAAGCTTAATACTTGTGGCTTTGAAAGGATTAAAAGCTCACTAACAATAAAATTAATCCGATCAAGCTCAGAAAGCATAATTTGAAAATACCGATCATTGCCAACTTGATTTGCCTGCATCATTTGAATAAACCCTTTTATAGAAGTAAGTGGATTACGAATTTCATGAGCTACCCCTGCGGCGAGTTCGCCAACAACCGACAGTTTTTCTGAACGCCGAATCACTTCTTCATTTTTCTTTTGTGCCGTAATATCTTTTACAACCGCATATACTCCTTCGACACTGTTATTTACAACAATCGGGATATGTTCCACCTCAAGATCAATCACGTGACCTTCTTTATGGTTCATTTGTATTTCATAATGACTCGGCTGTCCCATCACTGCTTTATTAAAGTAATGCATGACCTTTTTAGCATAATGGTGCGGAAAAAGAGCCTTTGGAGTGATTTTTTGGAAATATTCTTGCGTATATCCTGTTACTTTTTCAATCGCTTTATTTACTTGAGTAATTCTTCCTTTTGTATCTATGGCACATACTAAATCAGGATGTTGTTCAAACAATGATTTATAACGCTGTTTGCTTTCTTCTAAATGCGCTTCTGCCTTTTTTCGGTCTGTAATATCCCTTCCTAGGACTAATAATCCCTTTCGCTCATGATTATCATAGTATAAGGGAACTTTAATCACATCAAATACTTTTGTTTGTCCATTTGGCTGCGGTACGGTCTCTTCACAGCGAGTAATTGCTCCATACCTCCATGTTTCTTCATCTGATATTTGACAATACAGAAGGGTTTCTTTATAAAATGATACATATTCACTTAATTCTGTATCTGTTTTTCCTTCATAATCTACACCTTCAAGTCCAAATACACTTAAACCAAAAGGATTTGCTGTGACCCATCTTCCTTTTCCATCTTTAAAACAAACAAAGTCAGGCATCGCATTAATTAATGTATGAAGCTGACTTTCTCGCTGCTCTAACGCTTCTTGGGCATTTCGGTGCTCTGTGATATCAATGGCAACACCACTTGTTTTCCAAAGCTTCCCTTCCTCATTGAAAAGAGGGGTACCAAAGTCTTGAATCCATCTTATTTGACCATCCTTGCGAACGATACGAAATTCCCCATAACTCGTTTTTCCTGATAACAAATTACGGCGAATGCTGTCAATAACATGTTGATCTTCGGGATACAGCACTTTTTTCCATAAGCTAGGATCTTCACTAAATTCCTTGCGTGTATAACCGTACAGTTCTTCAATTCCTGCTGAAACAGACATTGTTTTATTTTCTTTTTCATTCCAAGACCAAATCGCTACATTTTTATTATCTAGAATGAAATCAAGTTCTGATTTTGCTGCTTGCAGTTCTTTTATCTGTAAAGTTTTATTGTCATAACTCTTTCCAAATTGCCAAGCAATAACTAAAAAAAATAGTGACATGACAACTTGAGAAAGAGTAATGGTTTCCTCTCCTATGTAAATCGAATATGTATAAAATAGTTCAAGAACAAAAACAAATCCTGTTCCGAATACTCTCCCCATATATCTCATTTTAAATTCCCCTATATCTGCTTTTTAACAAGTATATAATGGAAAAGATTTATTTGAAAGGTTACTTTTAACAAGAATTTAATATTCTGCTGTCTATATAATAAAAAACCACTACTCTTATATAGATGAGCAGTGGTTAACCAAATAATTATTGAGGCTTTGGATAATTTAAATCCCAAATAACTCCATAAAAATCTTTTACTTTCGCAAATCTCGCACCCCAGAATGTATCCTGAAGTTCCATTAAGATCGTCCCTTTTTCTTTCAATCCATCATACAATTGTTGAATTTCTTCTTCACTTTCCATTTCGAGTGCTAATGAAATGTTATTTCCAACTGCAACAGATTGATTTAAAAACGCATCCGACACCATAAAAAATAGATCGTCTTTTTTAAACTGGGCATGCATGATTAACTCATCGGCTTCTGGAGGAGTTGGGTAATCAGCTTCACCAAACGTTTGAACAACCAACACTTCTCCTTTAAATACTTCCTTATAGAATTCTAATGCTTCTTTTGCATTCCCATTAAAAGTTAGATAAGGCGTTGCTTGGTTTTTCATTCTTAACACTCCTCTTCAATTTTTAGTTATTATGTAAATCATTAACAAAAAACAGCATTTAATAAAACGCTACCAGCAAATTTATTATATAATAGTTTTCCTCTTAATTCAAACATATGTTTGGTTTCAAGGACAAAAAATAAGATCTCTCATTCAGAGAAATCTTATTTTAAAAATGGAGCATAACGGGTTCGAACCGATGACCTCTTCACTGCCAGCGAAGCGCTCTCCCAGCTGAGCTAATGCCCCGTGTTATTAAGAATATTGTAATTGGAGATTTCATTTATGTCAACGATTTCATTATTGTTAATGTGTTTAACATTTTGACAAACTGGAAATATACAAAACAAGACACTTTTTAAAGGAGGCAATAGGCATGCCTTATGATTCCTTAGAAGACCTTCCTGATCGCGTAAAAGACGACCTTCCTCACCATGCTCAAGAAATTTATAAAGAAGCATTTAATTCCGCTTCAAAACAATATAACAAAGAAGCAACCGCCCATAAAGTAGCATGGAGCGCTGTAGAAAAGAAGTATACGAAAAACAACAATGATAATTGGGTTAAAAAGTAAATAAAAACAAGGAGGATGACTTATGTTCGTCACCCTCCTTATTATCATTATTGTTCTTTGTTCACAAGCAATTGTTCTCGTGTTTTTTCAGCTGCTTCAACCATGACGCGAAGTGCTGCAATTGTTTCTTCCTTACCTCGTGTTTTTAAACCGCAATCTGGATTAATCCAAAACTGTTTTGGATCAAGTACTTGAAGAGCGCGATCAATATTTCTTGTTAGTTCCTCAAGCTTCGGTACACGTGGGCTGTGAATATCATAAACGCCAAGACCAATTTCTTTATCATACGTGTTCTTTTCAAACGCATCAATCAATTCACCATGGCTTCTCGATGTTTCAATCGAAATCACATCGGCATCCAATGCTTTAATCGCATTAATAATGTCTTCAAAATTGGAATAACACATATGCGTATGAATTTGTGTATCATTTTTCACCGATGCTGTTGAAAGTTTAAAAGCATATACAGCAGCATTCAAATAAGCATCCCACTTTTCACGTTTTAAAGGCAGTCCTTCCCGAATAGCCGGCTCATCGACTTGGATCATCCGAATATTGTTTTCCTCAAGTGCTTCTACTTCTTTTCGAAGTGCCAGGGCAATTTGATTGGCTACATCCATTCGTTTCATATCGTCACGTACAAATGACCAATTTAAAATTGTAACAGGGCCTGTAAGCATTCCTTTAACAGGCTTATTCGTTAATGACTGGGCATAGACGGTTTCTTTTACTGTCATTGGTTCTTTAAATGAAACATCTCCGTAAATAAGCGGCGGCTTTACGCAGCGCGATCCGTATGATTGCACCCAACCAAACTTTGTGAATTGAAAGCCAGCTAGTTTTTCTCCAAAAAATTCAACCATATCTGTTCGTTCAAACTCTCCATGCACATAAACATCAAGACCAATTTCTTCTTGAATGGTAACCCATTCTTTCGTTTCTTCCTCAATATATTTCTCATATTGCCGATCGGTTAACTCACCTTTACGCCATTTTAAACGCTGTTGACGTACTTCTTTTGTCTGTGGAAAACTGCCAATTGTTGTTGTTGGAAGAAGCGGCAGTTGAAACGCTTCTGCTTGAAGCGGCTGACGTACGGCAAACGGCGCATTACGATCTGCTTTATATTCACGTAAGTTTTGAATTGCTTCCTGTACTTCAGCATTATTACGAAACGATGATTCGTTTAATGCCTGAACAGCCTCTTTGCTGGCTGTTAATGCTGCTTGGACTGTTTCTTTTCCATCATTTAATCCTTTTGTAAGAATCGCAATTTCATTTAATTTTTCATCAGCAAATGATAAAGCATCTTTTAAAACTGAATGCAGTGCTTCTTCACTTTTAACAGTTACCGGAACATGAAGTAAACTTGATGACGGTTGAACGATTAGACGCTCAGCTGAAACAATCTCCGTAATCTCCTCAAGAATAGAAAGCTTATTAGGAAGATTTGCACGCCATACATTACGCCCATCAATAATTCCTGCAGCAAGTACTTTATCTTGCGGAAAACCAAATTTTTTCACAGCTTCTAAATTTTCACCATTATCATGGACAAAATCTAGTCCAATACCAGCAGCAGGAAGGGAAATCACTTCTTCATAATGATCAATGCTTTCAAAATAAGTTTGGAGAAGAATTTTCACCTGTGGTGCAGCGTCATGTAATGATTGATAAACACTTTTAAATAATGCAATCTCTTCTGTTGAAAGCGTCGTTCCTAAAATCGGCTCATCAACTTGTACCCACTGAACACCTTCTTCTTGAAGTTCTTTTAAAATTCGTCCATAAAGTGGGACAAATTTAGAGACAATTTCTTTAAACTCGTTGTCTTGATAACCTTTTGATAGTTTAACAAATGTAATTGGTCCTAAAATAACAGGCTTTCCTTCAATGTTAAGCTTTGCTTTTGCTTCTTTATAAAACTGAAGCGGGCGATTTTCAACTAAATTTGGTACTGCCCCTTCTAGTTCTGGCACAATATAATGATAGTTTGTATTAAACCATTTTGTCATTTCAGAGGCTACTGCTTCTTTATTGCCTCTTGCCATATTAAAATATGTTTCAAGAGACACTGCTCCACCGCTGTAGTTAAAACGATTTGGCACTAAACCAAACATAACAGCTGTATCCAGGACATGATCATATAAACTAAAGTCACCAACTGGAATAAGATCAATCCCCTGTTCTTTCTGTTTTTTAAGGTGAGAAAGGCGAATTTCTTCAATTTGTGATAGAAACGCTTCTTTTTCTAATTTCCCTCCCCAAAATTGTTCAAGAGCCTTTTTCCACTCTCTCTTTTCACCAATTCTTGGGTATCCAATATTTGAACTTTTTACTTTACTCATTCTTTTTCACTCCTTATATCTTTTTAAATTATTTTTTATGCCCAACAAAAAAACCTCTCTTTTCATAGAAAAGAGAGGTTTATGCCCATAGTTAACTAGAGTTGAGACAGTCTTGTATCCTCAACATGCATTCCTCACTCCTCCCTATATCCCCGTAGGGTCAAAAGCGCATACAGCAGGCAGGTCTCCTGACTTAGGTTCAATGCCGCTTATTCCTTCCCATTTCAAAATGAAACAGTGGTTTCTTCATAAGCTGCTCCCCATTACAGTGGCGGGACCGTGCCGGATTTTCACCGAACTTCCCTTTTAAGCTGCGTAAAATAACGCACAGCACCTTGCTGCATTTCGTATAAAGTTTTAAAAAATCAAAAGCCTCTCTATTTAACAATAGAGAGGCATTCATTACCGAATGGATTCCTCTCTTATTTTCCAAAGCAAATCGCTTTTGCTGGAATTAGCACCTTTTCAAGACGTTCTGCTGAATGGTTGCCGGGCTTCATAGGGCCAGTCCCTCCGCCGCTCTTAATAAGAGTGTTTGATAGTTTCTAATGTTTTGAATTTAATAGCAATACTATCACCCCTTAAATAGATTGTCAAACAAATTTTTTTAAAAATTAGTTTTTTGTAACTCTTCGTTCAATGGAATAAGCAATATTTTCAATCGCTTTACTGATTGTAAAAGAATAATCAGGGAATAATAAGAGTAGTTACAGGGTATTATCGTACTTTGGAGGTATTTGTATATGCTTTATTTTAAAAAAGGATTTCCATCATATTTTCGTTTCCCTGTGTTAGTTCAGTTAATGTTCATTATTTCTTTTATTATTATTATTTCTGGAATTGCAATTTACTTTATTGAACCATCTACCTTTCCGACGATTTTTGATGGCATTTGGTGGGCACTTGTGACAGCTTCAACCGTTGGGTATGGTGATCTTGTCCCAGAATCAACAAAAGGCAGAATGTTAACCTTTGTGTTAATCTTATTAGGCGGCGGATTTGTAACTTTTTATATGGCAAAGCTCGCCTCAACTGCAGTCGAAAGTCAGTCTCAATTTATGCAGGGAACACTTGCTTTTAAGAAGGAAAAGCACTTAATTATTGTGGGATGGAATCAGCGGGCAAGAGAAATCATTCATCATTTAAATCAACTGCCAACAGCTTTATCTGTGGTACTTATTGATGAAACAGTTAAAAAGCATCCTACTACTCACGATATTCATTTTATTAAGGGAAATGCAAGTGAAGATAGGATTTTAGAGCTTGCCAATGCAAAAGAAGCGGCAATGATCCTCATTACCGCTGATCAGCACCATGATGAAAAGCAAGCAGATATGAAATCTATTTTAACACTTCTTGCGGTGAAAGGGATCAACCCTAACATATACAGTATTGTTGAAGTATTAACATCAGAACAAATTAACAACTGTCGACGCGCTGGTGCCAATGAAATTATTGAAACAACAAACCTTGCAAGCTTAGTAATGATGAACAGCTTATTTTCGCACGGCATTTCGAGTACATTATTTGATATTTTAAACTATTTAGAAGGCAACAAGCTTCATTATGTGCGTGTTAAAGAGAAAGAGCCATATAGCCTTTTTCAAGAAGCAAGTGCTGCTTTAGTAAAAAAAAATATTATTTTGCTCGGTATAAAGCGCGGCGAACAGCTTTATATCAATCCATCTCCTTCATTAAAAATTAAAGAAGGAGATCAATATATTGTTATCTCTAATTAAGTTAACAAAACATCTTCAAGCTCTTTTACAAGTGCTTGCCCATTATCAATCCATTCTTTTGGAAAGGTAGCATCTTTATCAACCGGCTCTGAAAACTGATCAATACTAGCAGTTACATTGCTAACATCTACATGATCGTCTAAGCCTCGGTTATATTTATGTGAAAGTAGAAACGGCTCTTTTAATTCAACCACAGCTCCATTTTTATCAAGCTGTCCGTCAACGGCCGTAAAGGGTACACGTAAAAACAAATAACTGCCTGTATCAGCCATTTTATAATCAAAATAGCCGTGATCATAATCCCAATTCGAGCCAATGTCATACCCAAGCGGCTTCAGTTTTTCTTCTAATTCTTGAAGCTGTCTTTGTAATCCAGTAACTTTTGATTCAATTGCAATCATTACAACTCCCCCTCAAATTATCTTACTGTTAGCTTTTCCAACTTAAAAAAAATTAAGCAAAAAAAGATCAGCGCAAGTGCGCTGATCTTTTCCAATTATTTCTCTAAACGTTTTTCTAGTTCTGCTTTTTTCTCTTCAAAGCCTGGTTTTCCTAAAAGAGCAAACATATTTACTTTATACGCTTCAACGCCTGGTTGATCAAACGGATTTACACCGAGTAAATAGCCGCTTACTGCGCATGCTTTTTCAAAGAAGTAAACAAGATAACCGAATTGATATTCAGAAAGCTCAGGAATGTTTACAATTAAGTTCGGCACACCGCCGTCTGTATGTGCAAGCATTGTTCCTTGGAACGCTTTTTTGTTTACAAAATCCATCGTTTCACCAGCTAAGTAATTCAGTGTATCAAGGTTTTGCTCATCTTCTTCGATTTTAATTTCTTCACGTACATTTTCTACGTTAAGAACCGTTTCGAATAAATCGCGGCGGCCTTCTTGTACGTATTGACCCATAGAGTGAAGATCGGTTGAAAAATCAACGGATGCAGGATAAAGCCCTTTGCCATCTTTCCCTTCACTTTCACCAAATAACTGCTTCCACCACTCTGAGAAATAGTGAAGTGCAGGCTCATAGTTCACAAGAAGTTCAATTGTTTTTCCTTTATTGTAAAGCACGTTTCGCACTGCTGCATATTGATAAGCAGGATTTTCAGCTAAATTAGGGTTGTTAAAATCATTCATTGCAGCGGCAGCACCCTGCATCATTGCTTCAATATCAATACCTGTTACGGCAATCGGAAGTAATCCTACTGCTGTTAGAACTGAATAACGACCCCCAACATCATCAGGAATAACAAACGACTCATAGCCTTCTTCATTTGCTAATGTTTTTAATGCACCTTTTTCTTGATCAGTTGTTGCAAAAATACGTTTTCTCGCTTCTTCGACGCCGTACTTTTCTTCTAAAAACTTGCGGAAAATACGAAACGCAATCGCAGGCTCTGTCGTTGTACCTGATTTTGAAATTACGTTAACAGACACATCTTTTCCTTCAAGTAATGCAAACAAATCTTTTACATAAGTAGAAGAGATATTTTGTCCTACAAAGAATACTTGCGGATTTTTACGCTCATCTTTGTTTAGTAAATTGTAGAAGTTATGATTTAACATTTCAATTGCAGCGCGTGCCCCTAAATAAGAGCCGCCAATTCCAACAACAAGTAACACATCAGAATCGGATTTAATTTTTTCCGCTGCTTTTTGAATGCGTGCAAATTCTTCTTTGTCATAGTTTTCCGGTAAATCAATCCAACCTAAGAAGTCATTTCCTGCACCAGTTTTGTTATGTAACGCTTCATGCGCCGCCTTTACAGCATCTTGAAGATATGTTACTTCATGCTCGCCGAAAAACGACAAGGCTTTTGAATAATCAAAGCTAACTTTTTGTGTCATGATTGTCCCTCCATTTTTACTTATAATCAGGCATCGCAATTAAGATGCTCTGACAATTAATTAATTAATTAATTAATTGTACCCCACTATTTACTTTAACGAATGCCTTTTCATTAATCAAGTGAGCAAACGCCATGTAAGCGAATACATTAAATATTTTTAAAATTTTTAATAAATTGTTCATAATAACGTATTAACAGTATTAATAAAAGAAACTGTCTCAGTAGGGTCTGTCCCCCTCAAGCCTGTCCAATATATAATGGTTCTTCCCAAATAGTAACCGATATATTGAGTGAGGAGGATCTGACCCTGTGCTTTTGAGACAGCTCCTTACAATTATTATAATGACATTTTTAAAATTTTAATCACATTGTCACGATTTAATGTTTTAAAATTACCAAATTCGCCACGAGCCATGGCACGATCTGCTATTACATCAAGCTTGGACTCATCAATATCATAGTCTGCTAAGCGGTTAGGCGCACCAAGGCTTGACCAAAATGCACTTAGTTTTTCAATTCCTTCAAGAGCGACTTCACGATCTGATTTCCCAGCTTCCTCAACATTAAATACACGGACTGCAAGCTGTTTAAATTTCGCTGGATTTTCATCAAGAGCATGCTTCATCCAGTTTGGATATAAAATTGCCAGTCCACCCGCATGCGGAATATCATATACAGCTGATACTGCATGCTCAATGTTATGACTTGCCCAGTCACCGCGTAAACCCATTTGTAAAAAACCATTTAAGGCAATTGTACCGCTGTAAAGGACCGTTTCACGAAGCTCATAATTCTCAAGATCATTAAGAAGCTTTGGCGCAGCTTCCATAACCGTTAACAAAACAGATTCAGCCATCCGTTCCTGCAGCGGTGTATTCGTCGTTTTATGAAAATATTGTTCCAAAACATGTGTCATCATATCAACAATACCATATACAGTATGATTTTTTGGAACTGTAAAGGTGTACACAGGATCTAATATTGAAAATTTCGGGAATAAAAGCGGATGTCCCCAACCATATTTTTCATTTGTTTCCCAATTTGTAATAACCGCTCCTGAATTCATCTCAGAGCCTGTCGCAGCAAGGGTGAGCACAGTTCCAATTAGAGCCGCATCCTTTGGAATTTCTTTCTTTGTAATAAGCTCCCATACATCGCCATCATACTTTGCCCCAGCTGCAATTGATTTCGTACAATCGATTACACTTCCGCCGCCAACAGCAAGAATAAAATCAATATTTTCTCTTTTGCAAATTTCTACACCTTTTCTTACAGTTGTTAAACGCGGATTTGGTTCTACTCCTGAAAGCTCAAACACATTTTTATTTAATTTATGTAAATGTTCCATAACCTCGTCATATAAACCATTTCGTTTAATGCTTCCGCCGCCGTAAACAACGAGAATGTTTTCTCCATAATGGACAAGTTCTTCTTGAAGCGATTCAAGCTGACCTTTTCCGAAAATTAATTTCGTTGGATTTTGAAATGTGAAATTTTCCACTTTTATCACCTTTCATTTTAAATATTCTGTTACAAACTATATTAAAGCTTTTATACAGTCGTTATTATCTCCCATTTATTTCGGAAAATAAAGCAATAAGACTTATAAAAAGTTTGAATAAAATGAGAAGGGGAATGAAAAAATAAGAACGTAATGATTTTCTACTATAAGGAGGGTTCTATCTATATGAGCACATTACAGCGAATTGCATTAGCACTCGTGATTATCGGTGCCATCAATTGGGGCTTAATTGGTTTTTTCCAATTTGACCTTGTTGCAGCTATATTCGGCGGACAAAATGCTGCGTTAGCACGAATTGTTTATGGATTAGTTGGATTAAGCGGTCTTTATTGTTTAACACTTCTTTTTAAACCATCCGTTGAACTTGAAGAAGGAACAGAGCCACGGGGAGTACGGTAATTAAAGCGATTGCTGCTGAAAATAAACGGATTCCCTTTAAATCAAGCTTACCTTTTAACACCATAAAAAAGAAGACAGCAAAGATGCTGCCTTCTTTTTTATGGTTATTTTTTCAAACGCTTGTTAATTTGTGCTTGACGTTCGTTTGATTCTTTTAACCAATCTTTTAATTTATCTTCAAGTGTATTAAAACCTTGCGGGGCAGCATTTGTGCTTGCTGCTTTAGGAGCAGGCTTTGGACGTCTTGGTTTTTCTTCACGTTTCGGCGCTTCTTGTGTTGCGCGAATAGATAAAGAAATTTTCCCTGAATCTTGGTTTACATCCAGAATTTTAACCTTTACTTCATCTCCTACAGATAAATGTTCGTTAATATCTTTAACGTAGCTATGTGAAATTTCGGAAATATGCACTAATCCTTGTTTTTGATCATCAAGTGCAACAAAAGCACCGAACGGCTTAATGCCTGTTACTTTACCTTCTACAATATTTCCAGCTTCATAATTACCCATCAAAACACTCCCAACTATTTTTTAACTTTGTTATTATAACATAGAAATGACTATTAGACAAAAAAGATCAAATTGTCAAGTATTGAAATTTATTACATGAGGCATTTTTCTTATATATCATTTCCCATTTCTTCATAAAAATAAAACACATCCCCTGTTTAAGAAATGTGTTTTATAAAATAATTATTCCTCCCAAACCATTTGATTGAGAATATAATTAGTACGCCCTTCTAATGCTTCCCCTACTTCCGGCACATACTGAACAGTAAGAATATAAATTTGATTATGGTGAGTAAAAAGCGAAATCCATCCGTTAATTACTTTGTTCGCCTGTCTTGTTGTAAATTCATATTCAATTTCTGATAAATAAAATTCATCATGCTGAGGCTTCTTTGTAAGCTGGCTGCTTCCATATGCTGCTTCAACGTAATTCGCCGCAGACTCAATAGACGGTTCTAGATGATTAGGTAAAAGCTGAAAACGAATAAAGGTATTTTTTTGAGACACTTCATTAAAATCAGCAAAAAACGTCACACTTTTTTCTTGTTCAGTACTTTCGACGCCTACTATCATGTCATCAGGATAATACGTTGAAAAACCAAGCTCTTCATTCTTATAGAGATGAAAAGTTTTCTGCTCTGGTATTCCTTCAATTTGAATGGTATCTACTTTTATTAGAGGGCGATCTGTTTCAGCAATATCATATTGATGTGCCTTAGGAGGGGCTAGTTCTGTTTGCATCGTATTTTCTTTTGCTTCATTTTTCTGAGATGCCGCTTCCTCTTCTGTCCATTCTAAACTTTCATTTGCAAATTGATCTGTGTTAGAAAACATGGTATTCATTATTAAAAGTACGCCTATACATATTGCCGCTGCAGTACCGCCAATCCTGAACCACTTTTTCTTGTGAGAGATTTTATGAATGCTTTCCATTGTTTCTTTTTCAGCTATTTCTTTTGTAATTTTATCTATTGAAGAAAAGGACGGCATTTCATGATAGGACGACTTTAACTTTTTCATGCGTTTTTCAAATTGTTGTTCATCAGACATCATGCTGCTCTCCTTCCCTTTTCTCAATTTTTTGCTTTAATTTCGCTTTTCCGCGCGAAATGCGTGTTTTTACAGTTGAAAGAGGAATATTTAATATTTCTGCTATTTCTTCCTGTTTTTTTTCATGAAAATAAAACAATACAATTGGTATTCTATACTTTTCGTCCATCTTTTGAATGATAGTATGTAGCATACGATCTTCTTCATCCTTTATAATTTCTGGTTCGATCGCTTCATAACCCTCCACTGGCTGTTTAAACAATTTAAACAGTTTTCTTTGAGTTGATTGTTTCTTTTTAAAGCTATCACGACACACATTTAACGTAATTTTATATAACCATGTTGTAAAGGTTGTTCCATTATATTGATGCAAAAAACGATAAATACGAATAAAGACTTCTTGCGCAATATCTTCAATATCGTTTGGAGAAGCACCAATTTGATAGGCAAATCTCTCTGTAACTGATGCATATTGTTCAACGAGAGCTCGAAATGCATCAGCATCCCCCTTTTTTGCCATTGCAATTAGCTCTTCCTCACTCATGAGTGTTCCGCCCCTTCCCTTTATATAACTTTACCTTCTAAAGAAGAGTTTCAATTCCCCCTAAAATATTGTATCACTGCCGTAAAGGACACGGCTTCATGACATACTATTCTTTCTACTTATACGTTATCCTCTTTATAAAAAACGTTAAGAAAATCTAAAGAAGTGATTGCTTTTAAAAGCAATCACTTCTTTAGATTCGTACACTACATTTACACTCATAACTTTTATTTTTTCTTTTTGCTATGTATAAAATTATAAATGAGGGGAATAATGCTAACAGCTGTTTAGCAAATTCCCCCTTTTTATTGTGTGAAGATAAAGTCCAGCGGGACTTTATCTTCCTTTTTTATTGCTTTACATACTTTTGTACAAATCGGCCCATTCGTTTAATCGCTTCTTGAAGTTCTTCAAGCGATCTTGCATACGAACACCTTATATGTCCTTCTCCGCCGCTTCCAAACACACTACCCGGTACAACTGCGACGCGTTCTTCTTCTAAAAGACGCTCTGCAAATTCATCGGATGTTAAACCTGTTGCCCGAATCGATGGAAAAGCATAAAAAGCTCCTCCTGGAGTATGGCATTCTAATCCTATTTCCCGACAAGCTTTTACAAAGTAGTTACGGCGCTGTCTATAGCTGCGAATCATTTTCTGTACATCATCAAGTCCATTCGTTAACGCTTCTAATGCCCCGTACTGAGCCATTGTCGGTGCACACATCATTGTATATTGATGAATTTTCAGCATGGCTTGCAAAAAGACTTGTGGACCCGCCACATAACCGAGACGCCATCCCGTCATTGCAAAAGCCTTTGAAAAACCAGAAATTAAAATCGTCCGCTCCCGCATCTCTGGAATACGCGCGATGCTGTAATGTTCGTGGTCATACGATAATTCTGCATAAATTTCATCAGATAACACAATTAAATCATGTTTCTCTATAATACGAGCAATTTGTTCAAGCTCTTCTTTTGTCATCGTTGCCCCTGTTGGGTTGCTTGGAAAACAAAGTAAAATGGCTTTCGTTTTATTTGTAATCGCTCTTTCAAGCATATCAGGCATTAACTTAAAATTGTTTTCATGAGAAGTTGGTACCGGAACAGGTACACCTCCTGCAAGTGAGACTGTTGGTGCATACGCTACAAAGCTTGGTTCCACGACCAATACCTCGTCGCCAGGGTTTAAAATCGCTCGAAAAGAAAGATCAATAGCTTGACTTGCTCCTACAGTTACAAGCAGTTCTGTTTTTGGGTCATAGGCAGTTTGAAACTTGCTTTCTAAGTACTGTGAGATTGCCTCACGCAGTTCAAGAAGTCCGGCGTTTGCTGTATAGGCCGTGTACCCCTGCTCCATTGATGCAAGACTTGCTTCGCACACATTCCAAGGTGTCACAAAGTCTGGTTCCCCTACCCCAAGTGAGATGACATTCTCCATTTGTGATGCTAAATCAAAAAACTTTCTTATTCCTGAAGGCTTAATTTCTTGTGCCACTTTTGATAAATAATTTTTTTGTGCTGTTTGTTCTGTTCTCATGGTGACACCACAATACGTTTATCTTTTTTAGTTGGCTCAAAAATAATGCCGTCATGCTTATATTTTTTCAATAAAAAGTGTGTTGTTGTAGAAAGCACAGAATCAAGCGTTGATAGCTTATCAGATACAAATGATGCAACCTCAGTCATTGTTTTTCCTTCAATTTGGACTGAAAGATCATATGCTCCTGACATTAAATAAACAGCTTTCACTTCAGGAAAACGATAAATCCGCTCTGCTACTTCATCAAAACCTACTCCTCGCTTCGGTGCTACTTTCACATCAATCATCGCTGTCACACCTTCTGCAATTGGGGCTTTACTCCAGTTTATAACCGCTGAATAGCCTAAAATAACATTTTTCTCTTCTAAAGATTGGATTAATTTTTGAACCTCTTCCACTGATAAATCAACCATCTTAGCAATAGTCTGAATATCAATACGTCCATTTCTTTCTAAAATTTCTAACACTTCAATCTCTTTTTCACCCATTCTTTTTCCTCCTTTTAGAAAATAAACAGTATCATTATGTTGAGTCATGATTTTATAAAGTTGTTTTTTATTATCTCTTTTTATTTTGTATTTTTAAAATAAAAAGCATTTTACAGTACATTATAGCAAAGATTGGCGGTTTCGTTAGTAGGAATTATCATTGATCTTTTCAATAATTTCTTGCTTTATCTTTTTTAAAAAAGGGAAAACTAACCGAAAACAGTTCAACGGAGTGACAGTTATGGTAATAAATGAAAAAGATCTTTATTCACAAGGCTTGCGAATAAATGTGCAAAATGTAGATGTTTATTATGAAAAATATGATCATCCCTATCAAAAAAACAAACCTACATTTTTAATGATACACGGTTTTCTTTCCTCAACATTTAGTTTTCGCAAACTGCTTCCATTTTTAATAAGCGAATACTCAGCTATCTCACTTGATTTACCTGGTTTTGGAAAGACAGAAAAATCAACAAAATTTATTTATTCTTATCAAAACTACGGTAAGCTTGTTGTCGATTTTATAAAACAGCTGAAGTTAAAAAACGTTATTATTGTAGGACATTCCATGGGCGGTCAAATTGCACTTCAAGTTGCTAAACAAGCACCTGAACTTGTAAAAAAGTGTATCTTAATCGGGGCTTCAAGTTATTTAAAACGAGCGAAACGTGTTGCTGTTTATTCCTCTTATATCCCATTTGTAACTTGGTTTATGAAGAGATGGTTTGAAAAAAAAGATGTAAAAGAAAATTTGCTTACTGTGGTGCATAATAAAAACCTTGTCGATGACGAGCTCATTCAAGGATACAGCAAGCCTTTTGAAGATAAACATTTTCTTGATTGTATGATTCGTCTGCTTCGTCATCGTGAAGGAGATCTTTCTTCAGAAGAATTACAAAAAATAAATACACCTTGTCTGCTTATATGGGGCAAAGAAGACAAGGTTGTCCCTGTAAACATTGGTCAAAAACTTGTTCATGATTTGCAGCATGCCGAACTTAAAATATATGAAAAAACGGGTCATCTCGTTTGTGAAGAAAAACCTGAACGCCTCTATAAAGACATCCTTTCCTTTATTTAATTTTCAACACGCAATGATCCAAGATAGAGAATATCTGCAGGCGGCTTTTCAATGTAATGAAATTGTGTTGGAAAGCCTGCTTCTTTTTGTTTCACGTACGTTCTTTCTGTAATCGGTCTTGGTCTTGACCAAGTAATGGATTCAGGGTTTTGCCAAGAGTCATGCGTAATAAGCTCTTGTTTAAAATAATAACGATTCCCGCTCGGATATTCTTCACAAATGTATCTTACAGTATGACGACTATGCATGTTCCCAACTCCTTTATAAAAAATAACTTCCACTATTTTCTCCGATTGCATATAAAATCATACCTTTTAACCTTTATTAAAGGAATACTCTATTAGCGAGCTCTGTTGATTACTTCTTTTTTGTATAAAAATAGCATTGTTGTCTCATCATAAAAATAGCAAAAAAGGAAGAACGGTGAGACAGGTTATGAAAAAAAAGCTTTTTTCTCGTTCAGCTGAACGAGAAAAAGAAACGATTCCTAATTTTATTGCAGAATTAAAGAAATCAGCTGACTTTCTTTGCTATCTCAATCATACAAGTTTAAACCCATATATGATTTGTTATTATCGCCCCCTTATAGATGGGGAGATTGTCCATCGTGATGTTCTTCCTCATTTTAATAGGGATTTATTAAAAACAATAAAAGAGCTTAAAAGTAAGCTTTCAATTGAAAATGTGAAAATTTCACAAGACCCTAATGAAATGAGAGAAAAACTGCTTCAAGGTTATATTCTCTTACAGCTTATAAGCGACGAGGAGAATTATTTACTAGTTCCTGCGCCGCTGCATAAAGAACGGCAAGTATCTCTTCCAGAAGTAGAATTTAGTGTTGTCGGGCCAAAAGAAGCGTTTGTAGAATCTCTGGATGCGAATTTAAATTTAATACGCAAACGACTTCCCACCCCTCAATTAAAAGTAAAAGAAATTGAAATCGGGAGTTTATCTAGTACAAAAGTAGCTATTTTGTACATGGAAGAGATTACAAACGATCAATATGTAGAAACACTTTCTCAACGGCTAGAAAGTGTTGAATTTGACCAAGTGATCGATAGTTCCTATTTAACGCAGATGATTGAAGACAACAGTCGTTCTCTTTTTCCGCAATTGATTGATACAGAACGTCCCGACCGTGTGGCTGCATCACTTGCTGAAGGGAAAGTTACTTTTCTTGTTGATGGCTCTCCCCACGCTGTAACAGGACCAACAACATTAGTGGAATTTTTTTCAGCGTTTGAAGATTATTTTTTATCATGGCATATTGCCTCTTTCTTTCGTCTTGTCAGAATATTTGCTGTATCATTTTCTATTTTTGCAACACCTGTTTATGTTGCCGTTATTACCTATCATTATGAACTCATTCCAAAAGATTTGTTAGGAACACTCGTGTCTTCAAGAAGTCAAATTCCTTTTCCGCCCGTATTAGAAGCAATCTTTCTCGAAATCACCATTGAGCTGCTGCGCGAGGCCGGAGCCCGCCTTCCAACAAAAGTCGGACAAACAATCGGGATCGTAGGCGGGATCGTTATTGGAACGGCTTCTGTAGAAGCTGGATTAACGAGCAATGTATTGCTCATTATTGTCGCATTATCAGCACTTGGGTCATTTACAACACCTGTCTATCGGATGGGTAATACGATTCGAATTTTACGGTTTCCATTTATAATATTTGCACAGTTTTGGGGCCTATTAGGAATTATGATTTGTACTTGTTTTGTATTAACGCATTTATTGCGGCTAACGTCTTTAGGAAGCCCTTATATGGCACCTATTTATCCGCCAAGAATACCTGATTTAAAAGATGCCTTATTTCGCCTGCCGTTTTCTAGACAATCATTACGACCAATGCAGCTTCGAACCAAAAATCCTGTGCGCTTTAACGTAAAGCGTGATAAACAAAATAAAGATATCGATGAATAAAGAGAGGTGAGACCGATGCCGACTGCAGTAAAAGAGGAACTCCTTATTTCCCCATTCCTTGCATTTTTTATTGTTCATTCCATTCAGCTCGGTGTCGGTATATTAGGGTTTCAACGTCATATTGCCGAAATAGCAGGATATGATGGATGGATTTCTGTTTTACTTGCAGGCATTACAATCCATCTTGTCGTTTGGATCATGTACCAACTTCTTAACGACCATCAAAATGATCTCATGCTCATTCATGAAAACATATTTGGTAAATGGATTGGTAAGCTGTTTAGCTTTGTATTTATGATTTATTTTATCTTTATTGCCCTTACCGTTTTGCGTACCTATCTTGAAGTGATTCAAGTTTGGCTTTTCCCTCAACTAAATATGTGGACATTTAGCTTGATCTTTCTCATCCTTGCCTATTACATTGTGTCATCCGGTTTTCGAGTCGTAGCTGGGATTTGTTTTCTCGGTGTCATTCTCCCGATGGGATTGCTCGTTACCCTTTTATTTCCATTACAGCACGGTCATTTCGCAAATCTTTTCCCGGTGTTGGATCATCCCTTTTCAGCGATCCTCGGCGCCACAAAAGAAATGGTCCTTAGTTATTTAGGATTTGAAGTATTGCTAATTGTTTATCCGTTTTTAAAAAATCCAGAGAAATCACGAAAGTGGACCCATTATGGAGCTGCCTTTACAACTTTTATCTACTTAGTTGTCACCCTCGTGACATACACATTTTACAGCGAAGGACAGCTAGCGCAAACCATTTGGCCAACCTTAACGCTTTGGAAAATTGTATCGTTTCCATTTTTAGAGCGTTTTGAATATATCGGGATTTCAATATGGGCGATTGTTGTTTTACCAAACATTTGTTTAGCATTATGGGGAGCTTCTAGAATTGGTAAAGTTATTTTTTCGATTAAACAGCGAACAATTGCATTAATTCTTCTTCCAATTATTTATGTTAGTAATAATTTATTAACATCAAGGGAAGCGATTGATATGGTCAACAGCAACTTTGCGAAAGTAAGCTTTTACTTAATTTACTGCTACATCCCTATATTATTAATATTGCAGTGGATTGTTAATAAAGTGAGGAAGAAAGCATGAAAAAGTTTCTTATTATGTTAGCTGCCTGCTTTTTATTAAGCGGTTGTGTAGAAGAAGAAATTATTGATGACATTCAATTAATGTTCGCTGTCGCCTATGACCCCGGGGAAGATGGAAAAATTAAAGGAACGGTCTCCACCCCAATCTTCACACCAGACCAAAAAGTGAAGACAGAAACATATTCAAACAGCGCTCATACAAGTAAAGGAATTAATTCAAAGATCAACTCAGAATCACCAGAACCAGTTGTAAGCGGCAAAGTAATGGTTGTTATTTTCAACAAGGAACTTGCTGCAAAAGGTCTGATCCATCTTGTTGACACCCTGCAGCGTGACCCGAGCATTGGCCGACATGTCCATCTCGCTGTATCTGAAGGAGAAGCGGCACCGCTGCTTGAATCAGAATATACGACAACAGACAGTACAGGCATGTATTTATCAAATATCATTGATCAAAATATTAAGTATCATCTCCTTCCAAAAACAAATTTACATACCTTTTTGTATCAATATTTTGGCAAAGGAATAGATCCTTATTTACCAATTATCAAAAAACACGGGGAGCACAATCACGCTCTTATTGAAGGACTTGCCTTATTCAACGATGAAAAATTTGTTGATAAACTTGAATATAAATACATGTTTACGTTCCAGGCATTGGCAGGTGAATTTAAAGATGGTTATTATGAATTAGTTTTGAAAAACGATCACGCCGCAACAATCTTTCCAATTGACTCTGATATTAATTACCATATTAACAACGTAAACAATATTCCTGAAATTGTAATTGATATTGAATTAAAAGGCATTATTTCAGAATATACAGAGGCCAAAATAACTAAAGAAACATTAAAAAAAATCGAAACAGAACTAGAGGAGAAACTCCAAAAGCAGTCTAAATTATTAATTGATAAATTTCAAAAATTAAATGTAGATCCGCTTGGATTAGGTCATATTGTTAAAAGTAAAACAAGGAATTGGAAAGAAGAGGATTGGAAAAACGTTTATCCTGAGGCAAGCATTAAAGTAAAAATAAAAACTAAAATAATTGAATCAGGTGTGGTGAGATAAAAATTATACAAAAGTGACTTTATCAGATCATTTCAATAATCATAAAAAAGGCTGTCTCATTCGGCACTACCCGCTTGAGACAGCCAGATTATTTTTTATGATAATTCACATTCTTGACCTTTAATTATGAGAAGCTCTCCTGCAATACGGCTGCATTCTTTCATTGGTATTAATTGTTCAAATGAATACTCATAGATACGCTGAATTGTTTCGGCAAGCTCTTTTACAGAATCGAGTTCATGAACGGCCTGCAGCACATCAACATGTTCTGTTTCATAAGTACCTTCTCCTAAATGAAACGGATCCCACTGATTTAATACGTCTAATAACTGCAAATTTGTTTTTTGAATAGGATTCACTTTCTTTCACCCTCTTTACACTAGACTGCTCGTTCTATTTTATCATGATTTTTTTAAAAACAGCATTTACAAAATACCAATTACATCTAAAAACACAATGACAATGATAACAGGAATCACATAACGAATTAACAAAAACCAGAGTGAAAACAAGCGAAGACGATTTGATGCACCCTTTGTAATTTCCTGCAGTAATGTTTTTTTAGAAATGCGGCGCGGCACAAAAATAGCGATTAACAATGCACCAATTGGCATTAAAATATTGCTTACTAAATAGTCAGCTAAATCAAAAATTGTTTTTTCGAACAATGTAATCTCACCTAATATACCAAACGAAAGGGCCGCTGGTATGCCTACAAGAAAGATAATGAACCCAGAAACCCAAGTTACTTTCACACGCTTTTCATTATTTCCACGAGCTAATGAGGAAACAATAATTTCAAGCATGGAAAACGCTGATGTTAAAGTTGCAAATAAAAATAAACCTAAAAAGATCATAAGAAATATAAAGCCAAACGGCATTTGTTGAAAAACAGCCGGAAGTACGATAAATAAAAGCCCCGGTCCACCCGCTGGTTCAAATCCGAATGAAAAAACAGCTGGAAAAATAGCAAGCCCTGCTAATAATGAAATAAATACATTCATGACAACGATTGAGAATGCAGATCGTGTTAAATCTTCTGTTTTTGATAAATAAGAGCTGTATGTGACCATCACAGATACGCCAACACTAAGCGCAAAAAATGATTGTCCCATTGCAAACAAAATACTTTCAGAAGATAACACGGAAAAATCAGGCTTTAAGAAAAACGACACACCCGCTAAGGCGTCCTCTAATGTTAATGAACGGACAATTAATATTATAAACGCAATAAATAAGGCAGGCATCATATAACGACTTGCTGTTTCAATTCCTCTTTGAATTCCTTTTGCCACAACAACCATCACAATGATCATAAAACTAAACTGCCCTATCACAGCATACACTGGGTGTGAAATTAGCATACCAAACAATGCTTCATAATCTTGCCCTGTTAAATTCCCAGTAATTCCGTAACCAATATATAATAAAATCCAACCGCCCACAACGCTGTAAAAAGATAATAGTATAAAACAAGTAACAACCCCAAGTCGTCCAATAAGATGCCAACTTGTACCGGGAGCGATGGCCTTATACGCAGAAATGGCTTCCTTTTGTGTGCTTCGTCCAATAATAAATTCAGCTAATAATAAAGGAAGTCCTACAAGAAGGGTAAATAAGATGAAAATAAGGAAAAAGGCTCCTCCTCCGCTGTTTCCTGCTACATAAGGAAACTTCCATATTGCTCCAAGTCCAATTGCTGAACCTGCAGCAGCTAATATAAATCCTATCTTTGATGTCCACTGCTCTCGTTGATCCATTATTTCTCTCCTTTATTTTTCACTTCATAAAAAATAACGCTGCTTTTGTACAGCATCTAAAAAATAAATGTACTAGGAACCTTGTTAAAAGTAAAGACAACTTTATAAAAAAAGAAGGAGCTTCGTGTGAAGTCCTTCTTTTTTGATGCTTAATTTACTTTTTCAACAACAATATGAGCCTCTGTTAAATCGACTTTAATTGTTTTTACATGTTCTTCATCTAAAATTAAGTCTGTAATACCATCTTCTACCTTTTCTTGGATCACACGGCGAAGTGGGCGGGCACCGAAGCGCTCATCATAGCCAAGTTCAGCAAGCTTTGCTTTAGCAGCTTCTGTGATTTCTAGTGTAATCTCTACTTCTTCAAGCTTTTCTTCTACTTCTGCAATCATCAAATCAACAATTTGAATGAGATCTTCTTGGACGAGATGATTAAATGAAACAATGGCATCAAAACGATTTAAAAACTCCGGCTTAAAGTAACTGCTTAATGATTCAAGTGTTGTCACTGCTTCCGTTTTTTCTTGACCGAAACCTACTTTTACTTTCTTTTCAGCAACACCTGCATTACTCGTCATAATAATCACCGTATCTTTAAAGCTAACGGTACGTCCTTGACTATCTGTTAAACGACCATCCTCCATAATTTGCAGGAACATGTGCTGTACGTCAGGGTGCGCCTTTTCAATTTCATCTAATAAAATAATGCTGTATGGGTTACGGCGCACTCTTTCTGTAAGCTGACCAGCTTCTTCATGACCTACATATCCTGGAGGTGACCCAATAATTTTTGAAACAGCATGCTTTTCCATATATTCACTCATATCAAGACGAACGAGTGAATCTTTACTACCAAATAGTTCTTCGGCAAGACATTTTGTGAGCTCTGTTTTACCAACACCAGTTGGTCCGACAAACAAGAATGAACCAATTGGACGTGTTTTCGCTTTTAGTCCTGCGCGGCTGCGGCGAATTGCTTTTGCCACCGTTTGAACCGCTTTTTCCTGACCAATCACATGAGCTGATAAGCGCTCCGCAAAATTTTTCATTTTTGCTTGTTCATCCTGCTGTAATTTACGAACAGGAATAGTTGTTTTTTCTTCAATAAGAAGCTGAATATCTTCTACTGTAACAACTGGCTTTTCAACGTTTGCTGCTTCTGTTAGCTTTTCTTCAAGCTGTAATTCTTTTTGTCTTAATTTAGCTGCTTTTTCATAGTCTTCCTGCTCAGCAGCTTTTTGCTTTTGCTTCTCAATTTCTGAAAGCTGCTTTTGAATTTCTTCTTCATCTGAATAAGATAGCGTTAAATTAAGTTTAGCGCCTGCTTCATCTAATAAATCAATCGCTTTATCTGGTAAGAAACGATCTTGAATGTAGCGCTGTGAAAGAGTAACACATGCTTTAATCGTTTCTTCGTCATACTGCACACCGTGATATTGTTCATATTTTTCCTTTAAACCATTTAAAATTTTAATCGCATCATTAGCAGTCGGCTCATGAACGATAATTGGCTGGAAGCGGCGCTCTAATGCGGCATCTTTTTCAATCATGCGGTACTCTTTTAATGTTGTTGCCCCAATGACTTGTAATTCTCCGCGTGCGAGAGCCGGCTTTAAAATATTTCCTGCATCCATTGATCCTTCAGCAGAACCTGCACCGACAAGCTGATGAATTTCGTCTACAAATAAAATGACATTTTTACGTTTTTGGAGCTCGCTAATTAACCCTTTCATGCGCTCTTCAAATTGACCGCGAACACCTGTATTCGCTACAAGTGAGGCCACATCAAGCAAATAAACTTCTTTGTTTACTAATTTTGAAGGTACGTTTCCTTCTGCAATTTTTAAGGCAAGTCCCTCTGCAATCGCTGTTTTACCAACACCAGGCTCACCTATTAAAACAGGGTTGTTTTTATTGCGGCGATTTAATGTCTCAATCACGCGCTTCACTTCTTTATCTCGACCAATAACAGGATCAATTAACCCCGCTTTTGCAGCATCCGTTAGGTTACGGCCAAGCTGATCTAACAGTCCGCTGTGACCATTTTTCCCTTTATGTTGACTTTGATTATTGACAGCATCTTGATTCATTTGATCAAAGAAAGAACCAAATGCTGAGTTAGAATCAAAGAAATTAAATCCTGCTGGGTGATTCATTTCTTGACGAATTTCATTATAACAATTCTCACAAAGATTTAGCTTTTGTTTATTATGATTAATTTGAATATTCATTTGAATAGAAGCAGGGTTGAGTTGACACTTTTGACATTGCATCATAAATTCCTCCCTTTATAAATCTATAATAAAAGTTCAGTCTTTATTTGACTTTGACTATCTTTGACTAACTTTGTCTTTATTATACTCTGACCTTATTTGACTTTCAAGTGTTTTGTTTAAAAAATTAAAAAAAGCCTGCTGACAATCATGTCAACAGACTTTCATTTAAATAAAATAGCCAAGCAGTAAGCCTACAGCAGCGAGAAAACCAAACGATGTATGAGTTTGTGCTGTTGCTTTCATCGCCGGCATCATTTCAATCGGCTTCTTTTTACCTACAAATCCTTTTACTGCTTCCACAGCCTTTGAGATGCTTAAAAAAGAAAGAAGTAAAAATGGTGTGGAAGAAACAAAAAGAATCATCCCAATAATCCAAAGGTAAGAAACGATAAACATTCCTGCTAAAAAGTGAATCGAGTGATGATGACCAAGTAAGATTGCAATCGTGCGTCGGCCGCTTCGTTTATCTCCTTCTAAATCACGAATATTATTTGCGGTTAAAATCGCCCCGCATAAGATCGAGATTGGTATCGAAATTAAAATACTTTCAAGCGTAATCGTCCCTGTTTGAATATAAAAAGCAATTAAAATAATAATAAGTCCCATAAACAGCCCTGCAACTAATTCACCAAATGGAGAATAAGCAATTGGATACGGTCCTCCTGTATAAAAGTAGCCTGCTGCCATGGAAATAATTCCGACAGCGCCAATCCACCAGCTGCTGTTTATACAAATATAAATTCCTAAAGCAAGTGCTGATGCAAAGAAAATAAAAGCAAGCTTTAAAATAAATTTTGCATCAATTCCTTCGCGAACAATAGCTCCTCCAATTCCTACAGATTCAGCTGTATCTAACCCTCTTTTATAATCGTAATACTCATTAAACATGTTTGTCGCTGATTGAATCAATAAAGAAGCAATTAACATCGCAGCAAAGAGCAGCCAATTAACTTCACCAAGCTCTAAGGCAAGTGCTGTCCCAATTACTACCGGAATAAATGCCGCTGTTAGTGTATGAGGGCGTAACAGCTTCCACCATACCTGCCAGCTTGTTTTTGGATATTTACTACCTTCCATAAGCTCCTGCATAACGGTACTCCTTTCCTATCATATAAAATTGTTACAATGTACCTGTTCACCTTACTGTATCTATTGTCGAAATTTGCATAAAATGAAGAAAAGCGCAAGTAAATTTTATAATTTTACGCAACTTCAAATAACATTACAAGTGTAAATAATAAAGCAAGACAGTTATACAGGTCGGATATTAGCTATTCTAAGTTTAGAAAAATAGCGATGTCATGTCAATCGTTTCCTAAGCTGAATGAAATTGTGAACGATAGAAAAACAAGCTTTTTTCAAACTGTTTTTAAAAATATCATTCACATGCTTGTTTATTGACAATTAAAGACATGAAGGTGTATCTTTGAATAGCTTAGGCTAATTTATGATGCCTATAGTGTATGGAATGAACGTGGGGGGAAATATTGTGGTTGGCATTCAACAACATGAGCTGCATAACCTGCTTGTTCAAGGAGTTGAACGAGCGTGCAAACAAAATACAACTGTCCTTGTCAGTCATACGATAGAAGTAAAAACACCTGTTCATCCATTCTCTTTTTTCACTTCGGGATCTCATTATAAAGGAAGTCGTTCTTTCTGGTCTGATCCTACAGGAGAATTTCAACTCGTTGGTCTTGGAACGTGCATCGCATTGAACTCAAACTTCAGCAAGCGTTTTCGAGGTGTTGAAAAAGAATGGAAGGAACTGCTTCAATCTAGTATTATTCATGCACCAAATAATGAACCAGGAACAGGACCGACATTAATTGGTGGTTTTTCATTTGATCCTTTAAAACCAAAAACTGAACTTTGGCGCTGTTTTCCTGATACACGCATGACATTGCCAACATTTATGCTAACAGTAAACAAAGAAAAAACATGGCTGACGATAAACGCCTTGCTTGACGAAGAAAATCATCCAAGTACGATCGCAAATCAGTTAATGAAAGAACAAGAAATGCTTTTAAAAAATACAGACATTACTCTTCCTGAACCTGCACCGTTTTATATAGAAGAAATTGTTCCTCAAGAATGGATGCGTACTGTTGAAAAGACAGCAAAGCAAATTCAAGAAGGAATCATCGAAAAACTTGTTCTAGCTCGAGAAGTAAGGATTCACTCAGAAGAAGTCCTATCTGCGGAAAGTATTTTATTTACTCTCTATCACCAGCAGCCACAAAGTTACTTATTTGCTTTTGAAAGTGAAAATGATTGCTTTTTAGGTGCCTCACCTGAACGATTAGTCAAACGAGAAGGTGATCGTTTTCTTTCTACATGCTTAGCAGGATCCATTCGCCGCGGTGTTTCAAAAGAAGAAGATATTCAATTAGGGGAATCGCTTTTAAACGATGAAAAAAACCGCCATGAACATCAATTAGTTGTTGATATGATTAAAGAAGCAATGGTTGCTGTTTGTGAAGAGGTGTATGCACCAACTGAGCCTATTTTATATAAAGCAAGAGATATTCAACATCTTTATACTCCTGTTACAGCTAAAGCAGACAACCACTCTCTGCTCGCGGTTGTCGAACAGCTCCATCCAACACCTGCGCTTGGCGGGTATCCGCAGAAAGAAGCTGTGAAAAAGTTACGAGAAATGGAAAAGTTAGACCGCGGCTGGTATGCAGGACCTATCGGATGGATCGATTATAGACAAGATGGAGAATTTGCTGTGGCAATACGCTCCGGTCTTCTCCAAGGCAAGGAAGCTTCTCTTTTTGCCGGATGTGGAATTGTCGGAGATTCCGATCCTCTCAGCGAATATAAAGAAACACAAATTAAACTTCAGCCAATGCTCTCTGCATTAAGGGGGAATCATTCATGACGATGCAAGACACACTTGCAGCTTACGGAGGCGCCTTTGTCGATGAACTCGTTCACAGCGGCATAACTCATGTCGTGATCAGCCCAGGATCACGTTCCACTCCACTTGCCTTATTAATGTCTGCTCATCCGTCTCTCAATGTATGGATGCATATTGATGAGCGTTCTGCAGGCTTTTTTGCGTTAGGAATCGCCAAAGCAAAAAATGAGGCTGTGGCTCTTTTATGTACATCAGGAACAGCGGCAGCAAATTATTATCCAGCTGTTATTGAAGCCCACTATGATCGAGTTCCACTGTTGGTCATAACGGCAGATCGCCCGCATGAACTGCGTGATGTTGGAGCACCGCAAGCAATTCATCAAGTTGATTTATTTGGTAAATACCCAAAATGGTTTGCAGATATGTCTCTTCCTGAAGAAAGCAGTCATATGATAATCTATGCACGAAAAATGGCAGCACGAGCAGCGGCAGCAACTTTAACAGCACCTGCTGGACCTGTTCATTTAAATTTTCCATTTCGCGAACCGTTAATACCAAACTTAGCGCTCCCCTCTTTATGGGAAAATGGCCGTCAAAAGAGGCAGCAATATACAACCGTTTTAGAAGGAAAAAATTCACTTTCCAACTATCAGTTTGACCAACTCATGAAAGAAATAAACGGAAAGTGCGGATTAATTGTATGCGGACCCGATTATAACAATCAATATATCCAGGCAGTCACAGCGCTTTCTGAAACACTAAAATTTCCGATTCTTGCTGACCCTCTTTCACAACTTCGAAGTGGATCGCATGATAAACGTTGGGTCATTGAGAGTTATGACGCCTTTTTAAAAGAAGAAACCGTATCAACAACTCTAAAACCAGAAGTGATTATACGCTTTGGTGCCATGCCTGTTTCAAAAGCATTTCTTTTATATATAAAGAAACACCCGGCATGTCGTCAAATTATTGTAGATGAAGGAAAAGGATGGAGAGAGCCGACTTTACTTGCTTCAGAGATGATTTATACAAATCCTGAAACATTTTGTGAGGGGTTAATTGAAAGTATCCATAAAAATGAAAATGGACAAGCACAAAGTACAAATTGGGGACAACAGTGGCTTTCGATAAATGAAAAAGCAAAAGAAGTCCTGGAGCTCAAAAGTGAAACTAACCTTTTTTTTGAAGGACAAGTATTTCCTGAGCTTACAAAACTTCTTCCACCTAACAGCACATTGTTTGTAGGAAACAGTATGCCTGTAAGAGATCTTGATACATTCTTTCTTACAAATGAGTTAAATGTCCGTACAATGGCAAACCGCGGCGCAAATGGCATTGATGGCATTATTTCAAGCGCTCTTGGAGCAAGCACAAATGGCGAGCCGCTCGTTCTTGTAATTGGCGATTTATCTTTTTATCATGATTTAAACGGCCTGTTAGCCGCCAAACTTCATGAATTAACTATTACGATTATTGTTCTTAACAATGATGGCGGCGGTATTTTTTCTTTCTTACCGCAATCAAAAGAAAGCGAGCACTTTGAAAAACTATTTGGCACACCAATTGGGCTTGATTTTGAACACACGGTTACGATGTATAACGGAAACTTCACTCGAGTTTCTTCGTGGGAAGATTTTAGAAGTGTTGTTAAAGAAAGCCTGAGCGGAAAAGGACTAAATGTCATTGAAGTACCAACAGATCGAAATGACAATGCCGTTAAACATCATGAAATTTGGGAAGCTGTAAAAAAAGCTGCAAAAAGCACTTTATTAGGAGCTGAAAATTCATGATTGTAACATTAAACGATGTTTCGTATTATGTTGAAATTGAAGGAGAGGGACCTCCTCTCCTTCTTCTTCATGGCTTTACCGGCAGTCTTCAAACATGGGCTCCTTTTCTTCCAATGCTGACGAAAAAACATAAAGTTATTACAATTGATATTATCGGTCATGGACTTTCTCAATCTCCAGAAAACGCAGCACGTTATACAATGGAAAATGTTTCAGCCGATCTTCTTTCATTATTAAATCAGCTTGAAATTGAAAAGATCAATATAGTTGGCTATTCAATGGGAGGACGTCTTGCTTTATATTTTGCGCACAAATACCCTGAACGTGTAAACAAATTGATCCTAGAAAGCAGCTCCCCTGGATTAGAAACAAAGGAAGAGCAGGAGACCCGTGTCAAACAGGATGAAACCTTAGCGAATTTTATTAAAGAAAACGGCATTAAAGCATTTGTGGAAAAATGGGAAAACATTCCCCTTTTTAACACTCAAAAAGCATTACCTGACAAAGTTCAGGACAAGCTAAGAAAAGAACGTTTAAACAATAATATAGTTGGACTTGCAAACAGCCTGCAGGGAATGGGTACAGGAATTCAGCCCTCTCTTTGGGACAAACTTTCTTCATTGGAGATACCTATTCTTCTCGTCGTGGGAGAAAAAGATGAAAAATTTTGTGTCATTGCAGAAAAAATGAAAAATCTGCTCCAAAATGCTCAAATTAAAAAAATTTCACAGGCAGGACATGCAATTCATCTAGAATCTCCACAAACTTTTGTTACAATAATAGTGGACTATTTACATACAGTGTCCTAGTTTTTAATGATTAAAAGGAGGAAATCAATATGGCAGTTGAATGGAAAGCAGAACGCCGCTATGATGAGATTTTATATGAAACATATAACGGCATTGCAAAAATTACAATTAATCGTCCGGAAGTGCATAATGCCTTCACCCCAAAAACAGTACACGAACTAATTGATGCATTTGCATATGCGCGTGACGATTCAGAAGTTGGCGTTATTATTTTAACAGGTGCAGGCGGAAAAGCATTCTGCTCCGGCGGCGACCAAAAAGTACGCGGTCACGGCGGATATGTAGGCGATGATCAAATCCCTCGCTTAAACGTACTTGATTTACAGCGTTTAATTCGTACGGTTCCAAAACCAGTTATCGCCATGGTTGCAGGTTACGCAATTGGCGGCGGTCATGTCCTTCATGTTATATGTGACTTAACGATTGCTGCTGATAACGCAGTATTCGGCCAAACTGGTCCTAAAGTAGGAAGCTTTGACGCAGGATATGGTGCAGGTTATTTAGCGCGTATCGTTGGCCATAAAAAGGCGCGTGAAATTTGGTTCTTATGCCGTCAATACAATGCCGAAGAAGCACTTAAGATGGGACTTGTTAACACAGTTGTACCGCTTGAAAAACTTGAAGAAGAAACCATTCAGTGGGCAGAAGAAATGCTTGAAAAAAGTCCAACAGCTCTTCGCTTCTTAAAAGCATCCTTTAATGCTGATACAGACGGTCTTGCTGGTCTTCAGCAGTTCGGTGGTGACGCAACACTTCTTTACTATACAACAGATGAAGCAAAAGAAGGCCGCGACGCGTTTAAAGAAAAGCGTAAACCGGATTTCAAACAGTTCCCGCGTTTTCCTTAAATCGAAATGATAGAATCTATAACCAGTCAGCTTGATGAACCATTCATCAAGCTGATTTTGTCTATAAGGAGAGATTTTTTATGCCAGAAACAATTCCTAATTGGCTTTATAAACGTGCATCGGCCACACCAAACCGAATTGCTCTTCGTACAGAGAATGAATCATGGACCTTTAAAAAACTCGATGAACGCGCTCAAACTTTCGCTAAACAATTTGCATCAATTGGTATTAAAAAAGGAGATTTTACGGCTCTTCTTGTTGAAAACAGCATTCAGACAGCAGCAATTATTCATGCCCTTCAATATCTCGGTGCTGTAATCGTACCGCTTAACAATCGATTAACACCTAATGAACTAATTTTTCAATTAAAAGATTGTCAGGCAGATCTTCTATTTTACGATCAATCATTTTCTGAATCAGTAAAAACAATTTCTAAAGATCTTCCTGAACTAAAACTCACAACTTATGAAACGTTAACAAGCTTAGTCCCTCTTGAAGTACCATTACAAACGGAAATTTTATTAGATGATCTTCATACGATTATGTATACATCAGGAACAACAGGTAAACCAAAAGGAGTCATGCTTACATACGGTAACCATTGGTGGAGCGCTGTTAACTCATCCTTAAACTTGGGTCTTCATGAAAATGATTGCTGGCTTTGTGCTGTCCCACTGTTTCATATGAGCGGATTGTCGATTTTAATTCGCGGTGTCATCTACGGCAGTTCGGTCATTATTCACGAACGCTTTGAAGCTCAAAAAGTAAATGCAGCGATTATTAATGAAAGAGTTACTATTGTTTCTGTTGTCAGCGCCATGCTTTCAAAGATGCTTTATACTCTCGATCAAAGCTATCCTAAAACATTTCGCTGTGCGCTGTTAGGTGGTGGTCCCGCTCCACTGCCGCTTCTTGAAGTTTGTAAAGAGAAAAATATACCTGTTTATCAAACATACGGGATGACCGAAACGGCTTCACAAGTTGTCACACTATCTTCTGAATATATGTTAGCAAAGCTCGGTTCTGCCGGAAAGCCGCTGTTTACAAATGAATTAAAAATTGAGAAAGATAAAAAAGCTGCTTCACCAAACGAAATTGGGGAGATTGTCGTAAAAGGCCCTACGATTACAAAAGGCTATTTAAATCGAGAAGGTGCTACAAAGGAAGCGATCCAAAACGGCTGGCTTTATACAGGGGATTTAGGCTATTTAGATGAAGAAGGCTTTTTATATGTAATTGATCGGAGAAGTGATTTAATTATTTCAGGCGGAGAAAATATTTATCCGGCTGAAATTGAAGCCGTTCTTTTATCACATCCACATGTTTTGGAAGCCGGTGTTACTGGATTGAAGGATGATCAATGGGGACAGGTTCCAATCGGATTTATTGTTTCAAAAACCAATACATTATCTGAAGAAGAGTTAATCTCATACTGCTCCGAAAGATTAGCGCGCTACAAAGTACCAAAAAAGATTTACTTTGTAAAAGAACTTCCTAGGAATGCTTCAAACAAATTGTTGCGACGAGAGCTGTTACCACTTCTTCCAATGACATAAGGCGGTGAAACATGGAAATTAAACAAATTATCCTGCATCATATTCAAATGCCGCTCGTCTCCCCTTTTACAACAAGTTACGGGGAAACAACGGACAGAGATTTTATTATCGTTGAAATGATTGATGAGAACGGAATTGTTGGCTGGGGAGAATGTGCTGCTTTCGCTTCGCCATGGTATACAGAAGAAACGGTTAAAACAGCTTGGCATATGATG
Source organism: Bacillus taeanensis (assembly GCF_003318295.1). GTDB lineage: Bacteria > Bacillota > Bacilli > Bacillales > UBA6769 > Maribacillus > Maribacillus taeanensis. Next base: position 163,636 of record NZ_QOCW01000001.1, on the reverse strand, counting down.
GAAGACTTTTTAATTCCACTTTTATTTAAGACGAATATTGATCACCCTAATGAGTTAACAACACTCTTCTCACCCATTCGCCGCAACAACATGGCAAAAGCCGCGCTGGAAGAAGCTGTATGGGATTTATACGCCAAGCGCCGCAATATTACTCTTGCATCAGCACTTGGAGGAAACAAAGCTCAAATTGAAGTTGGTGCCGCAATTGGTATTCAGTCTTCTACAGATGCACTGATTGATAAAATTGAAGATTATCTTTCTGAAGGCTATAAACGTATTAAAATTAAAATTAAACCAAGTTATGATGTGGAACAAGTTGAGGTTATCCGAAAACATTTTCCTGACCTTCCGCTTATGGCTGACGCAAACTCTGCTTATACGTTAAACGATATAGACGCTTTAAAGGAACTTGATCACTATCATTTAATGATGATTGAACAACCTTTGAGCGTGGATGATATCGTTGATCACGCCAAACTTCAGAAGGCAATAAAAACACCTATCTGTTTAGATGAAAGCATTACATCGTTTGATGATGCGAGAAAAGCGATTGAGTTAAACAGCTGTAAAGTGATAAACCTTAAAATTGGCAGACTTGGCGGAATTAGTGAAACGATTAAAATTCATGATTACTGCCGCGATCACGATATTGCCGTGTGGTGCGGCGGCATGCTTGAGTCAGGAATTGGACGCGCACATAATATCGCTCTTACAACCCTTGAGCATTTTACACTGCCTGGAGATACGTCAGGTTCAGCACGCTACTGGCATAAAGATATTATTGAACCAGAAGTTGTAGTAAAGAATGGTCTGATTGATGTACCAACAGCTCCCGGGATTGGATTTGAAGTGAAGCGTAATGAATTAACAAGGGTAACACTTTATCAAAAAACATTTACAAATTAATTGTTATTATAAATACTCTTCCAACCGCTTCAATTGGGTTGGAAGAGTGTTTGTTTTTATTGTACGGAAATTTTCGATCTGTTACCTTCAAAACTTGGCAGCCAATCCCCATGCGCTTCCATTAAATCATCACACATTGCCACAATCTCATCTAACGATAATTCAGCAGCCGTATGCGGATCGAGCATCGCCGCTTGATAAACAGCCTCTTTTTTTCTCGTCACAGCAGCTTCGATTGTTAACAGCTGTGTATTAATATTAGTGCGGTTAAGGGCTGCAAGCTGCTCCGGAAGATCGCCAACATAACAAGGCGTAATTCCGCTTCTATCCGCTACACATGGTACTTCAACAACTGCTTTTTCTGGAAGATTGCTAATTAATCGGCCTGTATTTAAGACATTGCCGCCAAACTTAAATGGTGCATTTGTCTCAATTGCTTCGATAATTCTTGAACCGTATTCTTTTGAGCGTTCATGTGTTAATTGGTTATTATGAACAACTTGTTCTCTCATTTCCTCCCAATTGGCAATTTGCTCAATACAGCGGCGTGGATATTCATCAAGTGGAATATTGAACTTTTCAATAAGTTCTGGATACTTTGATTTAATGAAATAAGGATGATATTCAGCATTATGCTCAGAAGATTCCGTTACATAATAACCGAACTTATCCATTAATTCAAAACGAATCATGTCATTATGCTTTGATTGCTGCTTTTCTTTTGCCCGTCTTTTAATTTCCGGGTATAAGTCTTTGCCATCTCGTTTTACTTCTAAAAGCCATGCCATGTGATTAATTCCCGCGATTTTTTCCTCTATACCATCTGCGTTCATCCCAAGTGATGCAAATAAATCTTTCGTACAAACTTGTACACTATGACACAATCCAACTGTTTTTACATTCGTATGATGAAGCATTGATCCTGTTAAGACTGCCATTGGATTTGTATAATTTAAAAACCATGCATCAGGGCAAACCTCTTCTATATCTTTCGCAAAATCAAATAAGACAGGAATGGTTCGAAGTGAACGAAAAATGCCGCCAATCCCAACCGTATCGGCAATTGTTTGACGAAGACCATATTTTTTTGGAATTTCAAAATCAATTACCGTGCTTGGCTTATAGCCGCCTACTTGAATCGCATTGATAACATATTTAGCACCTCTTAATGCTTCTTTACGATCTCCATATGCTTTAATTTTTATACTGCTTTTAAAATTGTTTTTTAAATTAATTAACATATTTTCCGAGTCTTTCAAGCGCTGTTCATTAATGTCATAGAGTGCAAATTCAAAACCTTGTAATGCGGGCACCAGCATACAATCCCCAAGCACATTTTTTGCAAAGATCGTACTTCCTGCTCCAAGAAACGTAATTTTAGACATATCATTTCCTCCTTATAAGTAATAAATTGTTTTTGAGATCTAAGAATAAGATTATTCTATTTATTCATATTTCTCTGTTATAACTATAATAAATCGCTTACAATATAATAACAACGGTAATATAGTGTTATTGGAGGGTAATATATTGTCTTACACAAAAGGTGACATAAGTTTCGGAAACTACGGATTTCGTTTTTCAGAACAACCTGAAAACAATCTTGCAAATATATGGTCAATTGGCTTAGAAAAACAAACTTCTACTGCTTATAACTGGAATGGGTTAAAACGAAAAGAGTTAGGAGTGTGTGTCTTTCAATACACCCTCTCTGGAAAGGGAACGTTAGAAATCGAAGGTCAATCATATCCTTTAACAAAAGGACAAGCTTTTTTAGTAACAATTCCAAGCGAGCATCATTACTTTCTCCCTGAAGATAGTGAAGAATGGGAATTTATTTTTATTACACTTACCGGAAAAGAAGCTTTTAGATGTTGGGAGTTTATTAACAGAAAAGCAGGACCTGTCGTTACCTTGTCACCACATTCGACTGTTATTCAACTTCTTATCAATCTCTATAGAGAAACAAGTATGAAACAGCTTAAGGATGGTTATACAGCTTCAGCAAAAGCCTATGAATTTATTATGGAATGCTATCGGTTTGCTAAAAATATTGAAAAGGTTGAACATGCCATTCCTGACAATATAATGAGGGCGATTACTTATATGAATACACATTATCATGAGCAAATTACATTAAATGATATTGCAGAAAAAGTTGAACTGTCGAGGTTTTACTTTATAAAGCAATTTCGTAAACACTTTAATATGACCCCTCTTCACTATTTAACAAAAGTAAGAATGGAAAAAGCAGTTGAACTACTGCGACAAACTGATTTTTCTATTGAAGAAGTTGCTCTTAAAACCGGTTATTCTAACGGCAATTACTTTAATAAAGTTTTTCGAAAAGCTGTCGGAACTTCAGCAGGTCAATTTCGGGAAGGAAAAGATATTGTACCGATTGATCACTTAATCATTGATTAAGATATTTTTAAGGAAATCTAAAAAAGAGAGCAGTGATTTTAACTCATCATTGCTCTCTTGCATGTTATTGTTGATTTAAGGTATCCGTAAACTTCTCAAATGCTGCTATTCCGCTTTCATTACGTTTAAATACACCAGCATGTTCAAGCACCTGCGAGAACTTTAATCCTACTTCTTCTTTCACGATTTGCTCTGCATTTGAACCATTGAGATCAGCATATTTTCCTTTTATCTCTTTTGCCCACTCTAAATGCTTGACGATCTCTTCATGTTTTTCAATTTCTTCTGCAGCATTTTCTTTTACAAGCAGTTCTGAAAGCTTCTTTAATTCTTCTTTTAGGCGTCCAGGCAGTACTGCAAGTCCCATTACTTCAATTAAGCCGATATTTTCTTTCTTAATATGATGCACTTCATGATGCGGGTGGAAAATACCAAGCGGATGTTCATCATTTGTACGATTGTTTCTTAGAACAAGGTCAAATTCAAATTTACCATCGCGCTTTCTAGAAATCGGTGTTACCGTATTATGCGGCTCATCGCCTGAATAAGCGAGTACATTAACCCTTTCATCACTGTAGCCTTTCCATGTTTCATAGATAAAGTTTGCTGCTTCAACAAGTTCAGCGCGATCTTCGCTTTGCAGGCGGATCACAGACATCGGCCACTTTACAATGCCGCCTGTTACATGAGGAAAGGCATTAACTATAAACTCTTTTTCAATTTCAGCTTTTGCCATCGGAAAATCATGACTTCCGCCTTGGAAATGATCATGACTTAAAATCGAACCGCCAACAATCGGCAAATCAGCATTTGAACCAAGAAAATAGTGCGGAAATTTTTCAACAAACTCTAATAAACGCTCGAATGTTTGTTTTGAAATTTTCATCGGCTCATGCTCACCTAAAAAGACGATACAGTGCTCATTATAATAAACATATGGAGAGTATTGTAAAAACCATTGTCTATTTGTTAATTCTACAGGTATAATGCGGTGGTTTTGGCGGGCTGGATGATTGACTCTTCCCGCATATCCGACATTTTCTTTACAGAGTAAACATTTAGGGTAAGAGCTTTGTTTGGCTGTTTTTGCTGCCGCAATTTCTTTCGGATCTTTTTCAGGCTTTGATAAGTTAATCGTAATTTCTAAATCCCCATATTCAGTTGGCGCAACCCAATGTTCATTTTTGGCGATTCGATCTTGACGAATATAATGGGTGTTCTTAGAGAATTCATAAAAGTCTTTTGTCGCTTGTTCCGGTCCTGGGTTTTCATACGTTTCATAAAAGTTACGAATAATTTCCGATGGTTTTGAGACAAAACAACTCATAATCTTTGTATCCAGTAAATCTCGGTATGTGACCGTATTGTCTTCTAATCGACCGTTTTCAAAAGCCCATTCTAAAATATGTTCTAACGGTTCAACAGGAGAATCTAAACTTTCGTCTTTTATCTCAACTTTTTCATAATCATCTAAACGAAGCACTTCTAAAATTGCATTTCGTGTATAATCAACATCCCATTTGCCGATTAAATTGTTTTTTAATCCATATTGAAGCAAACGTTCAATTTCTGTATAAACACTTGCCATCCTTACTCACTCCCATCTCCTTTAAACATGGACAGAGCTGCCTATAAAAAACAGCTATTTTTACTTATTTATTAAGAGCTTTCATAATTTTATTGCAAGACATACAAACGATTAACAGAGGGCCCTTCTGCTGGTGAAGAGACGTGACAACTTTATGACTGCATGTATTCATTAAGATTTAATCTCACATTCTCTTTAGTTGTACTGCTTTGATTGATAACCGCTTGGATGATTAACGTGCCAATTCCATGCATGCGTTACGATTGTTTCTAAATCTGGATACTGCGGATTCCAACCAAGCTCATTTTTCGCTTTTTCCGATGAGGCAATTAAAACAGCCGGATCACCAGCACGTCTTGGTCCAATGACAGCTTTAATTTCTTTTTGTGTAACAGTGCGGCATGTTTCAATCACTTCTTTTACAGAAAAGCCTTTTTCATTTCCTAAGTTGTATACGCCGCTTTCATTCGTTTCTTCAAGCTTTTTAAGCGCTAAGTAATGTGCCTGCGCAAGATCTAAAACATGAATATAGTCACGAATACAAGAGCCGTCTTCTGTTTGATAGTCATCACCAAAAATACTTACATGCTCACGCTGACCGAGTGCAGCCTGGAGAACAATTGGGATAAGATGACTTTCTGGTGTATGATCTTCGCCAATTCGCCCTTGTGGATCTGCTCCGGCTGCATTAAAATAGCGTAAGCAAACGGATTTTAGTCCATACGCATCATTAGACCAGCGCAGCATTTTTTCAATTGCAAGCTTTGTTTCTCCATAAGGATTTGTTGGAAGCGTTGGATCACTTTCTTGAATTGGAATGGATGTCGGTTCACCGTACGTTGCCGCTGTTGAAGAAAAGACGATTTTCTTCACATTATTTTTCACCATGCTTTTAACGAGCTGATAGGAACCAAGTACATTATTATCATAATACTCAAGCGGTTTTTCAACGCTTTCGCCAACGAGAGAGTTTGCCGCAAAGTGAATGACTGCATCAATGGTATGCTTTGAAAAAATATTATCTAACAGCTTTTCATCGCGAAGATCTCCCTCATAAAGCGGCACACCTAACACAGCTTTCTTATGTCCTTTTTGAAGATTATCTAAAACAATAACGTCCTCACCTTGTTCTTTTAAATAAAGAACCGTATGACTTCCGATATAACCTGCTCCACCAGTTACAAGAATTGTCATTACACGATCACTCCTTTTAATTCTTTTACACCGTCACCGATATCACAAATATAAAATGTCGGTGTTAATCCTGTTTGTTTTTCATAGTCCTCTTTTACAGAATCTTTAAATGTTTTAACCGCATCCTCACGAACAATACTTACCGTACAGCCGCCAAACCCTGCACCTGTCATGCGTGTTCCAACACATCCTTCAACTTGGCGCTGCAGCATAAATAAAACATCTAATTCTTTGCCTGTTACTTCATAGTCAAATTGTAAAGATTCATGAGACGCTTTCATCAGTTCACCGAATTCACGAAGGTTGCTGTGGTTTAATGCTTCTTTTGCTTTTACAACGCGTTCGTTTTCAGTTACAATGTGACGAACGCGGCGTTTAATTATATCGCTTTCAAATTTAGACTCAATTTCATTAAACATTTCAACCGTTAGCTCACTTAAATTTTGAAGCGATGAATAAACAGTTTGCGCAGTTTTTAATCCTTCTTCACATTCATCGCGGCGTTCATTATACTTTGAATCGGCAAGACCGCGGCGTTTATTTGTGTTTGTAATGACAATTTTATAATTTGGGAGCGCCAAGCGAACTTTTTCCGTTTCTAATGTCGCACAGTTTAGGAAAAGCGCATGATCTTTCTCACCAAAACCAACGGCAAACTGATCCATAATCCCGCTGTTCACACCAATAAATGTATTTTCCATCCGCTGTACAGCAAGCGCTAAATCGACTCTTTTAATTGAATGATTAAAAAGCTCAGTTAATCCGTAAGCGGTTGTCATGCCAATTGAAGCTGATGATGATAAGCCAGCACCGTTTGGCAGTGTACCATGATAAAGAATATCTGCTCCTGTAAGGTTTACATTTAAAGCTGCCAGTTCTTTAATTATCCCTTTTGGATAATTGCCCCAATCATCTTCCTCTTTATATACTAACTCTTCTAATGAAAAGGAAACTTTTTGTTCAAAATTTGTGCTTCCAAGATAAAACATCTTGTCTTTACGCGGTCTTACTACCATATACGTTCCCATTGTTAGCGCGGCTGGAAATACATAGCCTCCATTGTAGTCTGTATGTTCACCAATTAAATTCACGCGGCCGGGCGCGAAGAAGATTCTTATTTTTTCAGCACTTTCTGAAAAACGAGCAAGAAATTCTTTAATTAATCGTTGTTCCATCTGATTCTCTCCCCTTTTTTAACGATCTTATTTACTTAATTAATTTAATTAATTTATTATTACTAGTTTACACCTTTCTATAAAAGGACTCAATAGAAAATTCTAAAAAATAATGGCATTTAAGTGGAGCTGCATGATCTCCTCGCTCCACTTAAACCCTCTTTATCCTATTAAACTTCTAATGCTTCTTCTGTTCGCTTATGAGAAATCACTTCTGTTTGAACAGCTTTAAGCTTAAATACTTGTGAAGTAAAATCACCCGTTTCCTCGTGTTCATGAGGTACAGAACCAGAAAACTCATTTTCCAGCTGAAGACCAGCATTCATAAGTTCGTCTCCAAAATTTGTTTGATTTCTACCTTCTATTTGATATTCATAGTTTGTATTCAGCCCTTTTAATAGCAAGCGCCTAAAACCTGGATTGGGTCTTGCTAATACTTGATAACAGCCGACTAGTGCTTCTGTTTGATCTTTAGAAACAACCATCCAGCTCGTTACATTACCGTCTCCTTCAAACGGGCTTTCAAGACGATAGAAGGTACCGTTTTGAATGACTTCTCGATTTTTCTTATAAAAGTCAATTTGTACTTTTACAGTTTTCTTTTCTTCTTCTGTCATTTTTGTTACATCAAGCTCATAACCAAACATTCCAAAGTAAGCAGTATTGCCGCGTGTTTCAAGACTTGTAATACGGCGCACTTGATGGTTCGGTACAGCTGATACGTGTGCTCCCATTGTGCTTAATGGATAAACGATTGATGTACCGTATTGAATTTTTAATCGTTCCACTGCATCGGTATCATCACTCGTCCACGTTTGCGGTGTATAATAGATCATACCAGGATCAAAGCGAGCTCCTCCACTTGCGCATGATTCAAACAAGATGTGTGGAAACTTACTTGTTAAACGCTCATATAAGTCATACACGCCAAGAATATAACGGTGTGCCACTTCACTTTGACGTTCTGCAGGAAGTGCTGCTGAGCCGATTTCTGTCATATAACGGTTCATATCCCATTTCACGTAAGAAATCGGCGCCTCTTCCAACACCTTTTCCATCATTTCGTAAATATAGTCCACCACTTCTTTTCGAGAAAAATCAAGAACATATTGATTTCGTCCATGTGATTGTCTGCGGTTTGGAACATGAATGAGCCAATCCGGATGCTCTTTATAAAGCTCACTTATTTTTGATACCATCTCAGGCTCAAACCATAGGCCAAATTGAAGTCCAAGTTCATTAATTTTCCTTGCAAGTGATCCAAGTCCATTTGAAAGCTTAATTTTATCAACAAACCAATCACCTAACGACGTTGTATCATCATCGCGCTTACCGAACCAGCCATCATCTAAAACAAATAATTCAACACCTAAATCTTTTGCTTCTTTTGCAATTTCAAGAATCTTTGCTTCATTAAAATCAAAGTATGTTGCTTCCCAGTTGTTAATTAATACGGGTCTTATTTTATCCCGCCATTCTCCTCTTGCAAGTCTTGTACGATATAATTGGTGATAGGTTTGACTCATTCCATTCAACCCTTGGTCAGAGTAAACCATTACAACTTCAGGTGTTTGAAAAGATTCACCGCTTTCGAGAAGCCAATTAAAATCAAAGGGGTTAATTCCCATCGTAACACGCGCTATATTATAATGGTCAACTTCAACTTGTGCTAAGAAATTACCGCTGTATACAAAACTAAAACTGTACACTTCTCCTTGATTTTCGGCTGCATCTTTTCGTTTTAAAGCAAGAAATGGGTTTTGCTGACTGCTGCTTGCTCCTCTTGCACTTGAAATACTTTGAATACCTGTTTCAAGTGCTCTTGTTTTCACATGACGCTCACGTGCCCATGCCCCCGAAAGATGGACCATATCAAAGTCGGCATCAGAGAAATCGACATTTGCACTCATTGCTCTTGTAAGATTTAATTTCTCTTGACCCTTATTCATAAATTTTGCACTTCGAGTAATAACGTTCATGTTTTCATAGACTGTATAATAAAGTGCGATTTCAGCATTCATAACAGAATCATATAATGTTACTTCTAATGTCACTGCTTCTTCATTGTTTTCAACATATGTCGCTGGAAGACCGGCTAATTTCGGTTTTCCGTTAAAGATACGATGGTTTCTATATTCAAAATTTGTCGTACGGCTGCCATTCTCTTGAAGAATTTGATAAGCCGGCTCACGGAAATCTGTCGTTCCATATGAAGGAAATTCCTGTTTTAATACATCAAGGGAAAATTCTAAATCCCCTTCATAAACACATGACGTCAATGATCTTGCCTGCATTTTTACAAGATGGGCAAACGACTCACGATGACGAATTTTCTTTCCGTAATAAAGATGACCTAACTGATTGTTCTTTAATACGGTAAAAATATAGCTTACATTCTTCGCCTGTAAATGAAACTCTTGGGTTTGTTCATTATAAAAAATCGCCATGTTCTACTTCCTCCCTATCCATTTCCTCTATTTCTGAAAACCAGATTTACTATATTTTTGTAAATGTTAATTAATTTAATTAACCTTTAACTGATCCAGAAGATAATCCAGCGATGAAATATTTCTGTAAAAACAGGAATAAAATCGTCATCGGCAGCATGGCCATTAATGCAGCAGCGGCAACCAAACTAAGGTTATTTTGATTCTGGCCAAAGAAACTTGCTAAAGCAACTGTAATAGTTTGCATCTCTTTATCTTGAAGGAAGAAAATTGCAAACTGATAATCATTCCAAATAAATACACAAGCAATAATTAAAACAGAGGCTGTCACAGGTTTTAATAGTGGAAAAACAATTTTGAAAAAGGTACCTAATGTACTTGCTCCATCAATTCGGGCTGCTTCCTCTAACTCTTTTGGGATGGTTGAACGGATAAAACCTGCATACAAAAAAATTGTCAGCGGCATGAATGCTGCCACATTATTAAGAATTGCAATGTCATAAGTATTCATCATTCCCATGTTTACAACCATTTTATATAAGGGAACTAATGCAGTTAATGGCGGAATAATCATTATGGCAATAAACAGGAAATAAACGAACTTATTTAACTTTGTTTGGCGGCGAGCCAATGGGTATGCTGCCATTGAACCTAACATGATTAATAACACGGCAGAAACAACAGTTATAATGATTGTGTTTATAAACGCACTGCCTAAGCTGGCTTTCTCCCAAGCCTCTGTAAAATTTGTTAAACTAAAATAATCTGGAAATGCCCATTTTGAACTAAAATCACCTTTTGCTTTTAAAGAAGTTGTAATTAAAATATAAAATGGTACGATATGAAATAATGTCACGACCGCAGCCAATATTGTTAACAATTGTTTTTTCTTTTTAGAAAGATGATCCATTAGGCTTCAATCTCCTTCCGCTTAAAGTAAACAAGAGCAGATAAACTAATTACTAGTATGATAAGTGCCATGAATATCCCCTGAGTTGCTGCATAGCCTGCATCCTGCCTTTTAAAATAAAGATCATACATAAATGTTGACATTGACTGAGAGGCATTACCTGGTCCTCCGCCAGTAAGGGCAAGAATAACATCAAATAATTTCAAACCGCCAATAATGTTTAATACCATATTGATTGTAATAGAAGGCATTAACAATGGAAATGTAATGTTTTTAAACTGCTGCACAGCACTTGCTCCATCAAGCTGTGCTGCTTCATAAAAATCTTTTGAAATACTTTGCAGTCCCGCTAAATAAATAATCATTGCAATTCCTACATATTGATACGTATTAACAAATACAATAATCCACGCATTAAACTCTGGATTGCCTAGTGCATTGATTTTATCAAATCCAAGGAAAAGTAAAAGATCATTTAATGCCCCTCCTTGATAGGCAAAGAAAAAGTACCAAATATACCCCATGATCAATGGACTAATAATAACTGGAAGATAAATGATTGTTCTTGTGAGGGCTTTCATTTTAATGCTTTGATTTAATAATAAAGCATAAAGTAATCCAACAATATTTTGAAAAATAGTACTTCCAATTCCGTAAAGAAGCGTATTTTTAACAACAAGCCAAGTAGTAGGGTCGGTAAACAATCTTTTATATTGGTCAAAGCCAATCCAATCATAAGATTGAGAAAAACCGTTCCAGTTTGTGAATGAAATTTTTATACCGTTAAGAAATGGATATAAAATGAATAATGAAACAACGACTAATCCCGGGAGATACATCCACCAAAGGGAAGATTCTTTTTTAGCTTTTAGCTTCGGACTCTTTTTTGAGAGGGAAAGCTTTTCTTTTCTTACTAACTCGCTCATATTTTCAACTCCTATATTTAGACATTGAGAGCTTTATGAAAGAAGGGCAGAGGCTAACCTACCTGCCCTTTTAGAGTATTTTAGTTACTTGAAATCATTGACTTCTTAATCGTTTGTACTCTTCTTCCATTTTCTTAGATAATTGTTCTGGTGTTAGAGTATCCGCTAACAATTCTTGGCCCGTTGTAGCCATCACATCCCACATACCGCTTGGTAGATAAACACGGTCAAAATATGGCTGTACTTTAACCTCTTCAAAATTTTCATAGTATTTAGAATAATAAGTGTCTGCTTCTGCATTTTTTAAACCTGTTGGTGATGATGTTCCTTCTGCAATCTCCTTTGCAACCTCCGGCTGTGCAAGGAATTCAATGAATTTTTTCGCTTCTTCAAGATGCTCTGAATCTTTCCAAGCAGCCAGCGTAAAGCGTTCTCCTCCAATCCAACTTGGCTGATCACCTTCATGAACAGCAGGTACCGGCATTGTTCCTACCTTAACTTCAGGATTTAATTCTGTCGCATCTGGACCAAGTGATCCACCTACAAATGTGAAACCGATCTTATTTTGTGCCATTAATTCTGGTGCTTGTGATAATTTTGCTGTTAATACATCTTCATTCAATAATCGTTTTTCCTGCATTTCTTTCATTTTCTCAGCTAGCAGCGTATAATTAGACCAATCAAATGAACCATCAAGCAGCTGCTCACCATGACTGTTTTCTTTATCAGTAATTAATAACGGTGTTGCCATCTCATCAAAAATTTGTGCAATTGTCCAGTTATCACCGCCTGGGATCCAAAGTGGAACAACGTCGCCATTACTTTTTTCTTTAATTGTTTCTAGTGCTGTCATCAATCCGTCTAACGTTGTTGGCGGTTCAATGCCGTATTCCTCTAGAAGATTCGCATTATAGCTAATACCGTCTTTTGCTTGATTTAATGGATAAGCATATACTTTACCCTGCTCATCTTTCAAAATAGCATCTAAGGCTGGATCAAGATTCTCTACCCAATCCATATCTTTTAAATCTGCTGTATATTCACCATATCGAAGCTGTGACCAACCATGTGTATCGAATAAATCCGGCATATCATTTGCAGCCATTTTTACACGCAGCATATCTTCATAGCCTCCACCAGGCAAGTTCGCTTCAATATTAATATCTGGATTCTCTTCTTCAAATTTAGCAATGGCACTTTCGAACGCTTTCTTTTCACCTTCATTAGACATTGTCGAAAAAAGTGATAGTGTAACTTGTCCATCTGCATTTCCAGCTCCATCTCCTGATGTCTTACTACGACTGCATCCTGCAGCAAATGCAGATATAATTAAAAGAAGCGTTAATAAACTAATTAATTTCTTCATACTGCTCCTCCTTTAATTTATTAATTTAATTTACTAATAGAAGGTATGATTAAAGCTCGAAAACAAACAGAAATAAACCTTTTTTCTTGTGAATAAAATAAGATTATTTTATAATATAATTTGAAATTTAGTTCCTTTTATCAAGGGAACTCTTTGAAACTTAAGAAGCTCTAGAGAAGTTTAGTGACCACCAATCACTATCTAACCTTTCCTATAAAGGGAAAACAATCTAGGGCTTTTTAAACTTTTTTAACTTCCCCTGTCTTTTCATACAACCTATCCAACCTGCTAAGTAATCCCCCCCTTACTAATACTTATGTAAAACCGCTGCGCTTTCTTGCCAGCTCATCACCTCCTTAAAGTGATACATATTATCAAGGGTTAAAATTGAAATTGCTAACATATTTAAGAAAGAATAAGTAATTCCTTAGGAGATCTCATTCTGTAAAGATGTTTTAACTTCTTTCTTATTTTTAACCCCACAGCTTTCCCGAATAACAAGCTCTGTAGGAACAGTAACTTTTAATGGAACTTTTCTACCATTAATTCTATCTAATAATAACTGCACACCCATTCTTCCCATTTGTTCTGTATGAACTTTTACCGTTGTTAATGGTGTAATTGAAAATTTCGCCATTTCAACATCATTAAAGCTTACAATCGCTACATCTTGAGGAACGCGAAAATCAGATTCTTGTAAAGCCCGCATAGCTCCGATTGCCATTGAATCACTACTAATAAAAAATGCTTCAGGAAGATCACCCTGCTCTATTGCTTTCTTCATCAGCTCATATCCTTGTGACATCGTATACTCACCAATAAATACATCATTTGAATCATAAATCTCTGCCTTTTCCATAACCATTTCAAATGTTGTTTGACGCTTATCTTCAATTAATAGAGTATTAGTTGGAAAGTGCTCCCTTTCTCTTCCACCGATATAACCGATACGTTTATATCCAAGTGTCAATAAATGTTCTAGAGCACGTTTTGTTGCTTTTTCAAAGTCAACTGTAACCGAATCGTATTTGTCCTCATCTGGTGAATAGTTCACAAAAACAACATTATCTAAGCACGTGCTAACCTTATTTAAAGTATCAATACTAATCCCGCCTACTACAATTAAACCGTCTAAATCATTAACCACTTGATCATAGTTAGTATTCGTTAATCGAATTACTTTATTTGTAAAAACTCCTCGATTTAAAAATTCATTCTCAATTCCCTGTCTAATCGATGAAAAATACGGATCATCTAATCCATCCACTTCCTCTTCTAATGACTGAACAAGAACAACCCCTACTCTTGGACTTTTAATGCTTGAAATTTTTTGTTCAACTCGGCGTTTTCGCACAGTTTTATATCTTAATTCTTGTGCAGCATTTAAAATACGCTGACGAGTTTCTCCGGTAACTGAAAGGGTGTGATCATTATTTAAAACTCTGGATACCGTGGCAGCTGAGACATTGGAACGAACAGCTATATCTTTAATTGTGGCCATCATCATTACCCCACTATTTTCAATTTATTTCAAAACAACTTAATTTCTTTTATTTACTAAATATTTACCTCTTAATTTGAATAATAACAAATAAATAAAGCGCTTGCAATAATTTTTAAATTTTTTAATAATTAAAAAATAACTTTATACTACTAATATTCCTTTAAACACTAACTGTTATGATACTTATGTATAGAGATTAAAAAAACACATAGGAAATGAAAACCAATCCTCTTAACTTTTTATCGTATTTTTTATTAAGTAAATATTTACTTGATTTTTACTTCGGATAGTATCTGCTGTTAACGTGAATACTTTAAAAGAAGAATCCTTATAATAATAAGCATGAAAAAAGATTTCGGTTGAAGTAGGTGGGGAAAATGGATTTTCTAGGCGCTACAACAGAATTGGTTATTGGATTTCTTGCATTGTTAGTGATGACAAAAGTGCTGGGTAAAACACAAATTACTCAAATTACACCATTCGATTTTATTTCTGCTCTCATTTTAGGAGAATTAGTCGGAAATGGCATCTACGATAAAGAAGTCTCAGTACTTATTATCCTCTACGCAATCGTTCTTTGGGGTTCAATGATTTATATTGTTGAAATGATTACACAAAAATTCCGCGGGGCTAGAGCAGCACTTGAAGGAAAGCCTTCTATCGTTATTCGTAATGGAAAAGTTGATCGTGAGCAATTAAAAAACAATAAACTTGATATTAATCAAATGCAGCATTTACTGCGACAAAAAGACATCTTCTCAGTCCGAGAAGTAGAATACGCCATTCTTGAAACAGATGGGACAATTAGTGTGTTAAGAAAATCAAAATATGAAAATCCTACAAATGAAGATTTAAAAATAGCTGAAAAGCCTGTTTACCTACCTGTTACATTAATTAGCGACGGAGAAATTGATTATGAAAACTTACAAAAAGCAGGGTTTAATGACACATGGCTTCATAAGAAATTAAAGGAACATAAAATTGACCATCCCGAAGAAGTTCTTTATGCGGAATGGAAAGAAGATGAAGGATTATACTTAACGAAAATCAAATCTTGAAAAAGCCGCAATGTTTTTCCTTAACATCGCGGCTTTTCTTTATTCAATGGATTTGTGAACGCCTAAATGATCCAATATTTCTCTGAGCTCCTCAGCGGCCCGTTCAATTCCTTTAAAATATGTTTCACTAGGGCACTCTTGTAAATAAGTGTATTTTTCGATAAAGTCATTTAATACCTTTCGCGCTTCAGGTGAGGCGTGTAAATAATAAGGTGATAAAGCTGCACAAATAACGGTAAAACCACCTCTTTGTTTTTGAATGTAATCAGCATCAATCACTCCGCCTAATCCACCGCTTTCTTTCATGTTAATTGCTCTTCTCGCTACAACTTCTAACTTTAAGGCAATCTGCTGACCAAACATGTTCACAACTCCCTCCTTTACAAATTTTTTCGTTAAAATGTCCCTATTCCCTTCCGTTAAAAATAAAAAACGTCCATTTCAATTAATTTTCCTTCTTTCGAAAAGGTGTACAGCAGGTACTAAATATATGTAACAGGCCAGGTTAACTGTCTTACACATTAAAAAAAGCTGCTTCACAAATAAGGAAGCAGCAAAAACCAAGTTTTTATTTAAATCATTATTTACATGATAGAAGGATAGAGCTTATGGAGATAATTGATCAGACTTTTTCATAAATTCATCTTCAAACTTCTCAATTTGTTTTGTTTCATTGTTCATTCCTCTTGCCATACTATATCCAGCTGCTGCACCAATTCCTACCCCTAATAGAGAAAGCATAGTGCCTGTTCCCCAATTATTATTTCGTTTTCGAAACATTTTTGTCATTCCATTTGCCACTTTTAACCCTCCCTTAGTACAAGAATTATTCAAAAGCTGTATAACGGTTTTATGCTCTGAACAGTAGTTAGTGTACGAAAAATTTATGTTTCTCATCCAAGTAAACTGCTTCCAAAAATTTTTTATGATTTTTTAAAAATTAATGATTATTCCTTCAAAAAATTGTCATACTAATTAAAGCAACGTTAAATTCCCAAATTTCGGAGGTAAAAAATGAATAAAAAGTTATTGCTTACTTTATTTGCAGCTCTCTTCTCTTTTAGTATTCTTACAGGATGTAACGGCGCTGAAGAAGATGATGATGTAAATAATGGTGTAGAAGAAGAAATGGAAGAAGAAACAGATGTCATTGAAGAAGAGCCTGCAATGGATGAAGAAGAGCCTGCAATGGATGAAGAAGAGCCTGATTTAACAGAGGAGCCTTCTGAGGAGATGCAAGAAGAAGAAAATATGGATGAACAAGAGCCTGATTTAACAGAAGAACCTTCTGAAGAACACCAAGATTATGAATAAAATCCTGCGAATTCGCAGGATTTTTTTTATTTTTCAAACAAATTCATTGCATTTTATGAGATAATATATTAAGATTGCTAAAAATTGTCTTTTTTCAAAAAAGGCATAGAGGGGGAGTCACTGGTGGAAGTTAACCCAAGAGATATTATTGAAACAAAAGATGGATTAATCGGAGAAGTTATTTCCGTGTTAAACAACACAGTCGTTGCAAACATATCCCTAACCCCAAACATTGAAAAATTAGGCATCGAGCATATGAATCAAGTTTTTCATCACAAAGAATTTAAGGTTATTAAAAAGTCGTCCTAATGTATAAGGGACTGTCTCAAAAGCATAGAGTCAGACCCTCCCCGCCTCATATATAGTATACGTTTTATAAAACGGATCTATATCTTGTATGAGGTTGTGGGGGGGCCAGACCCTAATGAGACACCCCCTTACGCTTTTTTATATTTGTCTTTAAAAAGTGAGATAATAATAGTAAAGAACACTTTTAAAATCAACATGTAAGGAGCGATCATCGTGAATAATTATATAAACGGGCAAATTCTTTCCGGAAAAATTGACTATAACAAAGAAGAGTTTATTGTTGATCAAATTAAAATGATTTCCACAGCATCCGTTATAAACGAATTTCAACTCCATAAAATTTACAATCAACTTTCTCATTTAGAAAATGAAGAATCGTTTGTATTAACAGTAAATGACCAATTCCCTCTAAAGCTAAATGCAGAAGAAATTGACCTTTTAAAATCAGAAATAGAACATATTCAATCATTGTTGGGGTAACGTTTATTTATACTTCCCAGCCATCACCCCACATCCATGCCCATTCAATAAATCGAACAGCACTAAGTTTTTCTTCTAAGTTCTCTAAACAGTAACTATGACCACAATACCATTTACCTAGATTCACCATATGAAGAATTTCATGTTCATTCATTACTTTTCCACAGCCATCACAGTGAATTTGCATAACAAATCTCCCCGTTATTTTAGTGTGGTACTATCTTATTTAATGGGGACGAGGATTATGCATCATGTTAGTCCCAGCTAAATCGCTCTTCTTTAAAAGGATCACCATACATATGATAACCATTTCTTTCCCAAAAACCCGGTGTATTTGATGCTGCAAATTCAATGCCGCGCAGCCATTTTGCACTTTTCCAAAAATAAAGATGCGGCACAACAGCCCTAAGCGGAAAGCCATGCTCAGGGGTTAACCGCTCTCCGCTGTGCGAATGAGCAAGAAGAGAAGTTTCTCTTAGAAAATCCTCGATCGGCAAATTTGTTGTCCACCCTTCTTCTGCATGAAGAATTACATAATTCGCTTCTGGCAAAAGACTCATGTCCTCTATAAGCGCTTTAACAGAGACCCCCTCCCATACATTATCGAACTTTGACCAACCTGTTACACAATGAATGTCATTTCGAACCTGAATTTGCGGATAATTCATTAATTCATTAAACGTTAGCTCTTTATTTTGTTGAACACAGCCAAAAATTTTAAGATCCCACTTCTCAAGTGATTTATAGTAAGGAACATTCCCGTGATGAAGAACAGGCCACCCTTCTGTTAAACGTTGATTTGGTGGAAGACGATCATTATTTTTCTCTTTTCTTTTACTGCCAAAAAACATAACTCTCACCTCTTTTCCCATCATCTATTTTTTCTTTTATATCTTTCCTGTTTTCACCATTATAAACCATAAAAAGAGGCTGATTCTATAAAACCAGCCTCTTTTTAATCACATTTATAATATAATAGCAGCAAGCCAACCAAAAAGAATAAGCGGAATATTGTAATGAATAAATGTTGGTACACACGTATCCCAAATATGATTGTGCTGTCCATCAGCATTTAATCCAGCAGTCGGACCTAGCGTACTATCTGATGCCGGGGAACCTGCATCACCAAGTGCTGCCGCTGTTCCGACAAGCGCAATAGTTGCCATTGGACTAAAGCCTATTTCCACTGCAAGCGGTACATAAATCGTTGCGATAATTGGAATTGTTGAAAATGAGGAACCAATCCCCATTGTAATAAACAGTCCAATAACAAGCATTAGGATGGCAGCAAGGCTTTTATTCTCTCCAATAATGGCCGCAGCCTGCTCAACTAATAAATCAACATGCCCTGTTTCACGAAGCACGGATGCAAATCCCGAAGCTGCAATCATGACAAAACCGATAAATGCCATCATCTTCATGCCGTCCGTTAAAATCTCTTCTGACTCACGAACTTTCATGGCCCCACTGAAATAAATAATAATAATACCTGCTAAAGCTCCAATAATCATTGAATCTGTCTGAAGCTGCACAACAAGTGTCGCAGCAACTGCAAGAAGAGCGAAAAGAATGGATCTTGGTGTATACGAAACCGTTTTTTGTTCTGTTGTTAACTCTATATTTTCATAGCTTCTTTCTTTACGATATGTAAAGAAAACGGCAACTAGTAAACCAACAACCATTCCAGCTGTCGGAAGCAGCATAGCTGTTGGAATTTGCGATAACTCAACGACTAGTCCGCTATCTGCCATATTCGATTGTAAGATTTCATGAAAAATCTTCCCAAAACCAACTGGAAGTAAAATATAAGGCGCAGTTAAACCAAACGTAATCACGGCTGCCACTGCACGACGATCCATTTTCAATTCATTTAACACTTTTAATAAAGGCGGAATTAAAATCGGAATAAAAGCAATATGCACGGGAATAACATTTTGTGAAAAACACGAAATGATTAATAATATAAATAAAAGCAGCACTTTTGATAATGTTTTTTTATGGGATTCACCTTTCTTTGTTAACATCTTAACAGCATAGTCAACCATTAAATTCGGTAATCCTGTTTTTGAAACAGCAACTGCAAACCCACCTAATAACGCATAACTTAGTGCAACGACAGCACCGCCTCCAAGCCCGCTGCTAAATACTTCAATGGTATTTGTTAAACTTAACTCACCTACAAGTCCGCCTACTATTGCTCCTACAACAAGAGCAAGAACGACATGTATACGCATTAAGCTTAAAATAAGCATTACTAATACGGCAATCAATACTGCATTCATTTTATTGAAACCTCCAAAATCCTTTAGTTTGATAAATTGATAAATTATTAAAGACTCAATAAAATTATCATGCAATAATAAAGGTGTCAATATAATAAGCAATAGTCAGAATTGCGCCTGTTTTAAGATAGTAAAAAAAGCGATCGACTCAACGAATGAATCGATCACTTTTATTGTCTAGGAGAAGGTTAGCGCTAATTCAGCTAGCGTTCGTACCATTACTCCTGTACCGCCTTTTGGATTTAAATCTGAAGATCGTTTTGTATAGGAAGGTCCTGCAATGTCTAGATGAACCCATGGGGTGACGCCGGCAAATTCACCTAAAAAGAGTCCTGCTGTAATGGCGCCTGCTGGTCGCCCTGGTGAATTGTTTAAATCAGCAATACTGCTTGACTTCACCATTTTTTTATAGAAATCAAAGCTTGGCAAAAGCCACATATATTCTCCTGCCACTTCAGCTGATTTTTCCACTTTTTCGTACCATTCTTTATTGTTTGTTAAGGCCCCTGTTGTTGATTCTCCAAGGGCAATAACAGCAGCTCCTGTAAGTGTTGCAACATCAACTAAATAATTCG
This sequence comes from Bacillus taeanensis, assembly GCF_003318295.1. Classification (GTDB taxonomy): domain Bacteria; phylum Bacillota; class Bacilli; order Bacillales; family UBA6769; genus Maribacillus; species Maribacillus taeanensis. The sequence goes on along the minus strand of NZ_QOCW01000001.1, from coordinate 143,178 downwards.
CACCAAGCTGTTTTGCATATGTAATTCCGTCAGCTAAAATAAGTCGTCCTTCTGCATCAGTATTTAATACTTCAATGGTTTTGCCGCTTAACGATGTAATAACATCCCCCGGCTTTAAAGCGCTGCCGTTAATTAAATTTTCGGCAGTTGGAATAACCGCAAGAAGATTGATTTCCGGTTTTAACTTCCCAATCACATCCATTGCTCCGAGCACCGCTGCGGCCCCTCCCATATCACTTTTCATATCAATCATGCCTTCACGCGTTTTAATGCTTAGTCCACCGGAGTCATATGTAACACCTTTTCCGACAAAGCTGACAACTTGATTCCATTCTTTACGTCCTTGGTATTTCAAGACAATCATTTTTGGAGGCTGATCTGTTCCTTGATTAACAGCAAGAAGCGCCCCCATACCTAGCTTTTCCATCTCTTCTTTTTCAAGAATTTCAATTTCCATCTCATACTTTTCAGCAATTTCTTGTGCATAATCCGCTAAATCGGTTGGTGTTAATAAATTAGCGGGAATATTAACAAGGGTACGCGCAAAATTCGTTCCCTCTCCATACGCCGCTCCTTTTTTTAACCCTTGTTTAAGATCTTCTTTATTTTGCTTACTATAAATCGTTACTTGTTCAAGCTTTTTTATAAGACGATTATCTTTCTCTTTATAATCAGCAAACCGATAAGACGCTAATAAAATTGATTCCGCTATTGCTTTTGAAAGGTGTTTTGTACGATTGAGATGATTTTCTTGAAAAGAATCGAAGAGAAGAGACATTTCTTCTATTTCATCGTTATATAATACTTTTGTAAGCTTTCCAAATACTTGAGATATCCGTTCTGCTGTTAACTGCTGCTTCTTTCCTAATCCAACAAAATAAATTCGTTTTGCACCTATTTTTCCTAATGTATGCACTTTTGAAACAGTTTTAAATTCTGCTCGCACCTCTCCATCGCGTAAATATTCGGTCACATACCCATCAAGAAGCGCATCAATTTCTTCAGCAACGCCTGACAGTTTCTTTTGATCTTGATAGAGACCAATGACAAGTGCTTCCGTTTTCAGTGACCATTCAATACTTTCTTTGATTGTAAACAATTCAAACACCTCAATTTCTCTTTTCATTAGAATTTAAATAAAGAATAAGAGAAGGCAGCAAAGGAAGCTCCTTTACCTCTTCAAATGGAACCATTTCTATATGCTGTGGTATAATAAGAAGGCAATTTTCAATAAATTCTAAACAGTCGGCAACGTCTATTCCCCAAAAAGACGGTCGATAAGGAGCTAAATACCGATAAGCCGTATTCATCATTAAGCGAGCTCCTTTTACATTTCCATAACTATAATGATATAAGGCAACACTCATTTGCAGGAGACCTTTCAAAAATAGGTTACTTTTGTTTGTCATCCATATTTCTTCTAACAGATCATGACATGTATAATAATTTCCTTCATTAAATTGAACAAAAAATTCATAGTATTCGATGGGATACGGAAATTTACTCATGTTCATCTCCTCCGCTTTTATCATATCATATTTACGGTTAACAACGATAACAGCAGGGTAATCCATGGATATAGAGCAAATTCTAATAGAAAGGAAGAAGATACTGTATAATGGAGCTATTTACTAATTTCCCACTTTGGGCCGCATTAGCGGGGATTTTTTTAGCACAATTTTTAAAAGTACCAATTACGTTTATCGCAACAAGAAAAATGGACTGGTCGCTCTTAAACAGTACAGGAGGGATGCCAAGTTCTCACTCTGCTGCAGTAACTGGACTTGCAACAGGTGTAGCACTTGAAGAAGGATTAGCTTCTCCCATCTTCGCCGTAGCTGTTGTATTTGCCGTTATTGTAATGTTTGATTCAACAGGGGTACGCCGCCAAACAGGAGAACAAGCCATTGTCATTAATCGATTAATTGCTGATTTTAATTATTTTGTCGAAGAAGCAAAAGCTTGGCAAAAAAAAGAAGAACGCGAGAAACAAAAAGAATTAAAAGAACTACTCGGTCATCAACCCATTGAAGTATTGGTCGGGGGGTTACTCGGCATTATTTTCACACTGCTTCTTCATTATTTTTTCCGAATATAGATTTATATCCCCTGTGTTGATTGAAAGCATTTGAACAAAGCAGCACATCTCTCTATTCAGCAGTAAAAAATGATTCTATGGCAAACACCAGCTTAAGTATTACATAAGTTTGCACACTTCATTTATCCTGATTTTTTGCCTCTTTAATGAATGACAGAAGCTCAATGATCACCTGATCATTGAGCTTCTGTTTGTAAATATTGCTGGCGAAAGACCTGCATGGATTCCTCTTCATTTAAGGCAAGCAGTTCCTCTTCATTAAGCCTTCCTTCTCCTTGCTCAACAAGATAAACAGTTACTTCCCTTTTCCCCCAATTTGTATACACATCTTTTACAGTATTAAAATACAAATCAATTTTATTTCCTTTAATAGCAGAACCTGTATCAGCTACTACACCATACCCATAACCTGGAATAAACAAAATGGTTCCAATCGGAAAAATCGTCGGATCAGCAGCAATCGTTGAATACAAATCTCTTCGCACCTTAACACCAGAATAGGTGATGCCGTAAGCAGGGTGAGAAGGAGCTTTTCCTGTCGATTCCACACCTGCCGTATAGCCTGTTGCTATAACAGTATGTTTCGGGTACTGTTCCCAATCAACAGACTCTTCAAGTGTGACAGGTCCTACATTCACTTCTTCAGCATATACTTTGTTCTTCAAGCTTATGATGGATTGTTCTTTATTTAGCCGCTCACCTTGTTTAAAGGGTAATTGTTCTGAGACCCATTCTGATAAATCTCTTATTTCGACACCAGTAATAGCAGTATAAGTCGTTAATAGGGCAATGAAAAATAAGAAACTCATCAAGGTTCTGCGCATAATTGTTTTAACAATTTCCATCCTTTCACTCCCTTCATTGACTAATCCTTTCCTAAAAGAAAAAGATTTATTCAAAAAGGTCGTGAAAAGGAAAAAAGCGAAAAGTGCCTGGGTATTGGCAACAAGCGTTTTAATTTTTTACATAGAAGGCGCCTTTTGCCTTCGTAGTGGAAAATAAAATGACTCGAGCCAATGGCACTTGCAGCTGGACAATAAAAAAGCGCAAGCGACTTGTTCACCAAAATTTAGACTTTCTCAACTAAAAAAAGACCTCCTTATTCGGAAGTCTTTCTAAAACATTTGATATCCTCTCACGCGAAGTGCGCGAATAGCAATTCCAGCCACAACAGCACCTAATAAACCACAGCTTAAAATAAGAACATCAGCAGCAGCTAAAGCTAGAAAGCGTTCTCCAAGTGCCGAAAAAGATTGACCGGGATTTACAAAATATTCATAAAAGCGAATTTTATCAATAATCATAATGACAACGACCGGGTAAATAACAGCCATTATCCATGTTGAACGCAGCAGCATATTTAACAAGAAGCCGATTCCAAAAAATAATACAATGAACAAAAACATTGATATGATTAATTGTGGAAGCTGCATGTTTTCACCCCCATATCAATGTTAGTTTACTCGATTCCAAAAACCTCGTCAACGGCTTAAAGAGGACAATTCCTTCTATTTTGTGACCTTTTACCATTTGCTGCATATCATACATAAACTGCGCACTTCTCATGTAAAAAATATAAAAAGAAAAAAACAAACCCACTGGCATGTTTTATTAGATCAGTTTATACGTTTTTTCCAGTTCCTTCACAGTTGGCACATGTTTCTGATCCTCCTAAAATCAGCTGAAAATAACCTTTTCCTTCACAATATGGACAAGCCTCTGTTTTTAATTGTTTTTTCTCTTTTACCGTCAATCCAATCTCACCTCTATTTATATATTTTAAAATATTCTGAAAATATATTATCAAAATCGTCTGGAATTGAAAAGGATTAATAGGAATCATTATGGTTCATGTAAGCGAATACATATTATTTTTTCTTCTGTTTACTTACTTTTTAGAATTTTTAAACATTATTGGACAAAATAAAAGAGTAAAGGAAAAAACCTTTACTCTTTTACACATTAAAATAATTTTAATTTACCTTTTTTAAGCACTAAGCTAGGTCCGCCAAGAAGGAATAAATAGCGATTATCAATGATTTTCTTCATTGCTGACGCAGTACCACCATATAAGTGTTTGTTTCCTACTTTACCAATCGCTTCGCCTTTACCAAGAGATGCTACTGTACCTTTTGATGAGTAGTTGAACGACTCAAGGTGACCGCCGCGAATTAACGCAAGTAAGTTGTGTGAACATGTGTAAGACTGTTGAATTGCAATTTGCGCTGTTGGCGGATATGGACGATCGATTTCTTCATTAATAATTAACGCACAGTCTCCGACAACGAATACATTGTCAAAGCCAGGAGCACGAAGATCTTTTTCTACTTTGATACGTCCGCGCATTGCTTCAAATCCAGACTTTTCTAAGATAGAGTTCCCGCGTACTCCACCAGTCCAAACAACTGTATTTGCCTTAATTTCTTCAAGCTGATCATCTTTACTTAATACAACGCCATCTTCTTTACATTCTTTAATCATTGTACCAAGCTTAAATTCAATTCCTTTGCTTTCAAGCAATGTTTTTGCATAATCAACAAGCTCTTGATCAAAACCAGGAAGAATGGTTGGCGCTGCTTCAACATTAATAACGCGAACTTTTTCACGATCAATATCAAATTCATGACAAAGCTCAGGAACACGGTCAGCTAATTCACCAATAAATTCAATTCCAGAGAAACCTGCACCACCAACAATAAATGTTAAGCGCTCTTCTTGTTTTTCTTTATCGTTATTATAGCTTGCAAATTGATATTCAATATGCTCACGAATTTTACGAACAGAGTTAACACTGCGAATACTGAATGCATTTTCCTTTAACCCTTTGATACCAAAAGTTTCAGGCTCAAAACCAAGTCCAATTACTAAGTAATCGTATGTTAATTCGCCATTTTTAAGAATAACTTTTTGCTCATCCTTCTTAATTTCAACAACTGTATCCTGCACAAACTTCACTTTGTTTTTGTCGATTACATCTTCAATCGCGATACGTGTACGATCATGATGAAGCGTTCCTGCTGCTGGTTCATGCAGCCATGTTGTTTGATAATGATAATTGTGCTTGTTTACAAGCGTTACTTCCGCTTCGTTTGCCCCCATTTGTTTTTGGAGACGAGTAGCGGTCATCATTCCGCCATAACCTGCACCTAAGATAACAATTTTTGGAGTACTCACTACACTCACACCCACCTATTCATTTTTTTAAACATTAGTATTCCCCTAAGGCTGAAAGAAAACCTACAAAGATTGTTACGTTTTTCACGTTCTTTGCTAAAAAAAAACACACCTACACCAAAAGACGTTAGACAACAATAAATTATATAATAATGTACACACTCAATATTATTCCTTTTGCTCGTATTTTTCAACCCTCTTTTAAAAAAATTGCAGGGATAGGTAATGTAATGACGAATTTATTTAAAGGTATGGCATGCTGTCAGTGAAATTTTTCTGTTCTCTCTGTTATTTAAAGGATAAATATTCAGACACCCTTACTTATAATAGAAACAACTATAATTTGCAGATGGAGGTATAAGAACTGTGAATAAACAAGATGTATTTGATATTACCATTATCGGCGGAGGCCCAGTTGGTCTATTTACTGCTTTTTACGGCGGAATGCGCCAAATGAAAGTAAAAATTATTGAAAGTATGCCGCAGCTAGGAGGACAGCTCTCTGCATTATATCCTGAAAAATACATATATGATGTTGCCGGCTTTCCAAAAATACTTGCTCAAGAACTTGTTAACAACTTAAAAAAACAAGCGATGCAATTTAATCCAACAGTTGTACTAGAACAATCCGTTCAACTAGTTGAAAAAGGTGAAGGCGTTTTCAAATTAACATCAAATACAAATGATATTCACTATACAAAAGCTGTTATCATTACTGCGGGCGTTGGTGCTTTTCAACCTCGCCGCATTGAAACAGATAATGCCGGGCAATATGAAAATAAAAACCTTCATTATTTTGTAAATGATTTAAATGCATTTGCTGGTAAACGTGTCGTTGTACTCGGTGGAGGAGATTCTGCGGTTGACTGGGCACTAATGCTTGAACCGATCGCTAAGGAAGTCACACTCGTTCACCGCCGCGATAAATTTCGCGCCCATGAGCACAGCGTTGAAAACTTAATGAATTCTAAAGTGAACGTAAAAACTTCTTATAATGTAAAAGAAATTATTGGTAATAATCATAAAATAGAAAAAGTGGTTCTTCAGGAAGTAAAAGGAAAAGAGCAAGAAACAATGGAAATTGACGATTTACTCGTTAACTACGGCTTTGTTTCTTCGCTTGGACCTATTAAAGATTGGGGCTTAGATATTCAAAAAAATTGTATTGTGGTGAACTCCAAAATGGAAACAAATATAAAAGGCGTTTATGCAGCAGGAGATATTGCCACATATGAAGGAAAAGTTAAATTAATTGCCTCAGGCTTTGGGGAAGCGCCGACTGCTGTTAATAATGCGAAAGCACTCATTGATCCAAAAGCTCGCGTGCAGCCGCTTCATAGTACAAGCTTGTTTTAAAATTTCTTTCTTATCTAAATAAATAAGAGCTGTGGTAAAATTTCACCACAGCTCTTTCCTTCTACAAAAGGGCTGTTCTCTTTTACTTTAACACTCTTCAGGCGTACCTTCGTTCGTCGCTGTACGGAAAGATGAACCACAGCCGCAGTTTGCGATGGCGTTTGGATTTTCAATTGTAAATCCTCCACCCATCATATTTTGTTGATAATCAATAACAGTACCTTTTACAATTAATGCGCTGTCCGCATCAATAAGAACTTTTAACCCCTGCTGCTCAACTGTTGTATCATCTTCTTTTACTTCATTATCAAATCCCATTCCATAAGAAAGACCGCTGCACCCTCCGCCTTTAATGGAAAAGCGAAGATAAACATCACTTACACCTTCTGCTTGCATCATTTCTTTAATGCGGTTTCCCGCTGATTCCGTAATGGTGATCATACTATCTCACCCTCCAATTCAAAAAGTCACTTATCTATAGTATACAAATCTAGGCATCTTATCTCAAGGAAAACACTTAAAGCGCATAGGAGGTGCTGAATTAAGAAATACCTTCAAAAAGGAAACACTAGCTCTGCTCCTGAAGCTGTTTTTTCAATAATATATTATGCAGCTTATCAAGCTCTTGACTGTACTTTAATACATCTGGATGGTCCATACCTAAAAGCATTGCTGTACGGATCATTTTTTTACGCAAACGTTCAAATTCCTGAAGATTGATTTTAAAATTTTCACAGCTGTCTACGTTTTGCAAACAAATCATCTGATCCCTCCCTGCTTTAAGGTATAAGAACACTTTCATTTTACAGTTTTATGTAACCTTTTACAATTATTAACGCTTTATATACACTTCCATTATTTAGCTTATCTAAAAAAACGAGCCAATTTGACTCGTTTTATATATAGTATGTTCCTGTACAAATCGTTTCAGCAGCACCTGTCATTAACACATTGCCTTTTTCCGTCCAGCGAATGGTTAAATCTCCTCCTGCTAAATGGACAATGATATCTTCATCTCGTTTCGCTCTTTTATTTAATACTGCGGCAACTGCTGCGGCACAGGCACCCGTTCCGCATGCTTGAGTCACTCCAGAGCCGCGCTCCCATACACGAAAATGAAGTTCTGTCTCATTAACAACCTCAACAAATTCAACATTTACTCCTTCAGGAAAAAGCTCATGTTTCTCCAATTTTGGTCCGACACTTGTCACAGGAGCCTGTTCAATTTCTTCAACAAACGTAATAATATGAGGATTCCCCATCGAAACACCTGTAAATGCAAAACTTCCTTCATCAATTGTCAGCACTTCATTTAAAACCGTTTCCTCATCTCGATCCTTCATCGGCAGCTCTTTTCGCTTTAAACGCGGTTCCCCCATATCAATAAGGACATTGCTTACAATCCCATTTTCCACAAAAACTTGCGCGTAAACAAGACCGCCCAATGTTTCAATATGAAAACCTGTTTCCTTTACCATTCCATGTTCGTATACATATTTTGCCACACACCGTAAGCCGTTTCCACAGTTTTTCCCTTCAGAGCCGTCACTATTAAAAATACGCATTTTTACTGGTGCTGATTCAGAAGGACAAATTAAAATCATCCCATCAGAACCAATTCCTGTATTTCGATCTGATACTTTCTGTGCAAGCTCTGGCATTTCCTCTTCATGCAATGTTTCTTCAAACATATTTACGTAAATATAACAATTTCCTAATCCATGCATTTTCGTAAAACGCAGCTCTCTCATCTTTTTTCATCCTTTTTCCTATTATTTTGCAGCTCTAAGTGCTTCTGTTGTCCAAAAGTAATCATCATCAGCTTTTATAATTGTCATTTTCTGATGGCAGCAAGGCATAATTAAAATGGTTTTAATTTCTTCTTTTGCTTTTTCAAAGTCTCTTTCTTTCATTCCAGTTAGTACATTTTCTTCGCAACAATAAGGACATTGATGTAAATAAATATCCCCCATTACTTTTTCATATGGCCATGTATGATCAAATGAATACATCAAACAGCCCCCTTTTTTAGCAGTTACATTTTTAAATCCTAACGCTACTTTTTTAAATATAATAACATTTTTCTCTTATAACACAATAAAAAAAAAAGAGCCTTCCTATTTATCGGAAGACCCTTTATCCCTAACTTAACTTAAATTAACATACCAGCGATTGCTGCACTTAAAAGGTTTGCAAGCGTTCCTGCCAGAATGGCCCGTACTCCAAAACGTGCAATATCGTTACGTCTGTTCGGCGCAAGACCGCCAAGACCACCTAATAAAATCGCTAATGATGAAAGATTGGCAAATCCACAAAGCGCAAAACTAACGACTGCAACTGTTTTGTCAGATAAGTTAGCAATTTCAGGAGCAAATGATGAGTAAGCTACAAACTCATTTAGAACAAGTTTTTGACCAATAAAGTTACCTGCTTGTACAGCTTCTGCCCACGGAACACCAATTACGAATGCAAGTGGTGCAAACAAGTATCCAAGAATATCCTGAAGCGTAATCGCGAGACCGAACCAACCGCCAATTCCACCTAAAATACCGTTTAAAAGAGCGATTAAAGCAATAAATGCAAGTAACATTGCCCCAACGTTCAACGCTAGGCGCAAGCCATCGGAAGCACCACGTGCGGCTGCATCAATGACATTAACTGTTTCAGCATCTTTTTCCATTTTAATTTCATCAGATGTTTCAGATTTTTCCGTTTCCGGCATAATCATTTTTGCCATAATCAATCCTGCAGGCGCAGCCATAAAGCTTGCTGCAAGTAAATATGGAAGAGGTATGCCTAATAGAGAATAACCAACTAATACAGAACCGGCTACAGAAGCAAGTCCACCAGTCATAACCGCAAACAATTCAGAATTTGTCATTTTATCAATATAAGGACGTATAACAAGTGGTGCTTCTGTTTGACCCACGAAAATGTTTGCTGCTGCTGAAAGTGATTCCGATTTACTTGTACCAAGCATCCATGATAAGCCGCCGCCTAAAATGCGAATAATCCACTGCATAATGCCTAAATAATATAAAACCGAAATTAAAGAAGAAAAGAAAATAATAATCGTTAATACTTGAAAGGCAAATACAAATCCAATTCCTTCTGCTGCGAACAGTCCTCCAAATAAGAAGTTAACTCCTTCTCCGGCATAGTTAATAACGTTTTGAACGGCTAGAGATGCACTTTCTAACGCTTCTTTTCCTTTTTCCCATTTTAATACAATAAATCCAAATAAAAGTTGAATAACAAGGCCTACAAGAATTGTTCTTAAATTAATTGCTTTACGGTTTGTTGAAAATAAAAAGGCAATTGCAAAAATAACAAAAATACCTAATAGTCCCCAAATGATGTTCAAGATTAACACCCCTATTTCAAATGATTTCACAAGACAATCGACAGTAATTATACCCTTTCAAGCCTTATAGTAACCGCTTACTTTTATTTAAAAATGATGTCAGACGTCTGTCATAAGACCCGAGATTAATCATAACAGATTTCATTAAAAAAGCAAGAGATTTGTCGAAAGTTTTTTTAAAAAACATGAAAATTAACGAAAATCATGCTCTTCTTCCTTTAATATCACTCTTATTTTTTAAAACATACTTCCTAAAATACAATTGGATTTCATTTAAAAAATTATGCTTTTGCGCAGTCTATTAAACATGGAAGCACAAAAAATAGCGCTGCTTTTCAACAGCACTATTTGTGTATTTAAAACATTGGATTTTCTTCGAGATAATCAATAATGTTATCATAAAGTTCCTCGGGCGTTTCACCTGAGACTAGCTCACCATTTACAAGTGCATATGGATTTTGATAACATTCCCCGCAGCTTCCTAAACATCCATATTCAATGACATCTAAATTAGGATCCTTTTCAAGTTTTTCTCTTGTGCGCTGCGAGCCGCTCGCTAAGTTACTAATACAAAACTCAATAATTGGCCTCATTACTCTCACCTCTTATTCATCCTGTTCATATCCTATCGTTTTCTAGTACAACCGTCAACCAAATTAATTTTTTATAAAAGGCTCTCTTTCTTCCACCTTCCACAATCTCTATTAATTTTTGTTGTAAATTTAGAGGAGATCGTCTATACTTTAACTGACCACGGTCAGTTAAAGTATGATCAACTTTTAAAGTCGTAAAAGGAGATACATATATTGAAACGGGCAGATCGCAAGAAACAAACAAAACAAAAGATTTTAAAAGCCGCGCTTACCCTTTTTCGGGAAAAAGGGTTTAACAATACAACAGTGCAGGAAATTACTAAAAAAGCAAACGTCGCAAAAGGAACTTTTTTTAATCATTTTCCAACCAAAAAGTCAATTATGATTGAACTTGCTCAAGAGCGCATTGATACCGCGCTTGAGTTATTAGAAAAAGGGTTTATTGTGACCATGCCGATTCAAAAACAAATCGAATCCCTGCTTAATCATTTATTTGCATACTATCATATTGATTATTCATTAACAGAACAAATGTGGAAACAAGTTATTAAAAACGATGAAGCGTTCCACAAGCTTTGGGGTATTCTAATTCATAGAGGAATACAACGAGGCGAGTTTTATGACAATCTTGATTTTACAACATGGTGTGACATTTTAAATAGTCATGTTTATTATATTTTATCCACTTCAACAGAAGCGAAAACAAAGCAGCGCTTTATCAGTGAAATAACACGTTTAATTTCTTCTTCACTGGAAGCGATTGCAATCAAAAGGGGGAACAATTCAATGGAAAAACTCGTTTTACTCGGTGGCGGTTATGGAGGAATGCGTATTATGCAAAAGCTCCTTGATAAAAATCTTCCTGATCATGTTCAAATTACACTTATTGATCGTTTACCATATCATTGTTTAAAAACAGAATATTACGCTTTAGCAGCGGGAACTGCATCTGATCAACATATCCGAGTCTCATTCCCTGATGATCCGCGCTTGATGATCAAGTATGGAGAGATTACAAAAATTGATCTTAATCAAAAGCAAGTGCTGTTAAAAGAAGATGAACCTGTTGATTATGATAAGCTTATTATTGGACTGGGCTGTGAAGATAAGTATCATAATGTTCCTGGAGCAGATGAATATACACTCAGCATTCAAACAATTGATGCTTCAAGAGAAACATATCAAGCATTAAACAACGCTAAACCGGAAGCCATAATTGGCATTGTCGGCGGAGGATTAAGCGGCATTGAGCTTGCAAGTGAACTTCACGAAAGTCGTCCGGATTTAAAGATTAAATTATTTGATCGAGGCGAATCCATTTTATCGATGTTTCCAAGACGTCTTGGCAGCTATGTTCAAAATTGGTTTATTGAGCGTGGTGTTGAAATTTATAACCGTTCAAATATTACAAAAGTTGAAGAAAACACACTTTTCAATCATGACGAAGCCGTTTATTGCGATAAGATTGTATGGACAGCTGGTATTCAAGCCAATCGTATTGTTCGCGAAATGGATGTAGAAAAAGACAACAGCGGACGTGTTGTTTTAAATAAGCACCACCAAGTTCCGAAGTATGAAGACGTCTATGTTGTCGGTGACTGTGCCAGCCTGCCTCATGCACCAAGTGCACAATTAGCAGAGGAACAAGGAGAACAAATTGCGTTAGTTCTTCAAAAAACGTGGAATAATGAGGCGCTTCCTGAGCTTCCGGAAATTAAGTTAAAAGGCGTCCTCGGTTCACTTGGAAAAAAACATGGTTTTGGAGTAATGGCAAACCGCCCGCTGACAGGACGAGTGCCGCGTTTGTTAAAATCCGGAATTCTTTGGATGTACAAAAACCACAGCGGGTAAAAGAAAAGCAGAGGGGGAATAGGCCCCGCAGCTGGACATTAAGAAAAGCATCCTGTGCGTGAAACTAAACAATAAGAGATGTCACCCTTTAACGTGTACATCTCTTATTGTTTTCATTTATTCATTCTGTTGGTTTATAGCCGTATTGTTCCATCACCTTATAAATATCTTTTAACCGCGGATTGCCTTCTGCAATAATCTCTCCCTTTATAACAACAATTGGATAAAATAACTCTTCTTCAATAACGCGTTCTGCAAATACTTTTTCCACTTCATCAGTTGGATTAAAAATATCTACATACCGAACGACACAGGGCTGATCTTTATATTTTCTCTCTAAGGCAGCTGTTAGCCATTCTGTCGTTTCTTTTGAAGAAGGTAAATTGACACAACTTGCACAGCGCTGTTCCGCTCCATACACTAAAATTTCTACTTCTTGAATTCCCATGTTCCCTCTCCTTTACAATTTCAGCTGTACTACAGCAAATGCACATTTTTTACCATTTATTAAAAACATGAGCTTAACGGATAGATTTTTTATCTTATAACCATTATAATATAGAATAGAAAGGAGTCGATATACATGACTGAACAAGTACAAGATAATATGCATGAACAAGTACAAGAAGTGCTTGAAAAATTGCGTCCATTCTTACTTCGCGATGGCGGAGATGTTGAGTTAGTAGACATCGAAGACGGAATTGTAAAAGTTCGTCTAATGGGAGCTTGCGGAAGCTGCCCAAGCTCTACAATCACATTAAAAGCAGGTATTGAACGCGCACTTCTTGAAGAAGTACCTGGCGTAAAAGAAATTGAGCAAGTATTCTAATTTAAACCATTTCGTGTTTTAAACACGTTAAAAAGGGTGCCCTTTAAGGGTCACCCTTTTTTACTTTCCACAATCTTTTTATTCTGCTGCTGCACTCGTTACTACACCGTTCGAATCAGGAACAACCACATCACATAAGTATTCAGGAAATTCGTTTCTTAAGCTTTCGGCCGCTTTTTCTCCCTGCCCTTTTTCGACAAAACAAATGACTGTAGGACCAGCACCGCTTAATACAACACCATAGACACCAAGTTCTTTACTGTATGCTACAATGTCTTTTAAAGCGGGAACAAGCTTCATTCGGTAAGGCTGATGGAATAAATCACGTTCCATCATTTTACCAGCTGTTTTCCAATCATTTGTAAGCATTGCTGCAACAAGCACGTTACTAATCCCACTTCCTTCTACCGCTTCTTTATATGGAAGGGAATCTGGAAGTACACTGCGTGCTTCGCTTGTTTTTAATTCATGCGAAGGAATCATAACGACCATTTCAATGTCGGGCTGACCAACTGAAATAACATTCGTTTCTTCCTCGCTATGACTTGCAATAATGAGTCCTCCGTACACAGATGGTGAAACGTTATCTGGATGACCTTCAAACAGGCTGCCATAACGCGCTTTTTGCGTTTTTGTAAGATCAAGCTCTAACAAATAGTCAGCAAGCTCAATTCCTGCTATAATCGCTGCTGCACTGCTCCCAAGTCCACGCGCTACCGGGAGCTCGCTTGTCATGTGAATATGACAAGGAGGTAATTCTTTACCTGCATCTTTTGCAACAACTTCAGCTGCTTGGTAAATTAAATTTTCTTTCCCTTTTGGAAGATTTTCAAGTCCCGGTGTAGATGATTCAATGTGCCACTGCTCTGCTCTACTTACCTCTAATATTAAATAACGATTCACAGCTAAGCCGATTGAATCAAAGCCCGGTCCTAAATTGGATGTACTGCCGGGAACTTTAATTAAAATTTTTTCGCTGCTCATTGGCGTACACAACCTTTTAACTTTTCAAGAAAGACTGCTTCATCATTTGGAATAACAGTTGGCTTTGCTTCAATAATATCCATCGCTGTCGTCGGATCTTTTAAGCCGTTTCCAGTTAGAATCGCTACAACTTTTGAACCTTTTTTAATTTCACCAGATTCAATTTGCTTCTTCACACCTGCAATTGAAGCGGCTGATCCAGGCTCAGCAAAAATTCCTTCTTTTCCTGTTAACAGCTGATAAGCTTCTAAAATTTCTGCATCTGTTACCTCATCAATTTTACCACCGGATTCATTTGCTGCATTTACAGCTAAATTCCAGCTTGCAGGATTTCCAATTCGAATCGCAGTGGCAATCGTTTCTGGGTTTTCAATTACTTGATTGCGTACAATCGCCGCTGCTCCTTCTGCTTCAAATCCGCGCATTTCAGGAAGTTTTGTTCCTTTTTTCTCATGATATTCTTTGAAACCTTTCCAGTAAGCAGAAATGTTTCCAGCATTACCGACAGGAATTGCCAGCACATCCGGTGCCTCTCCTAATTGGTCACACACTTCAAATGCACCTGTTTTTTGTCCTTCTAATCGATAAGGGTTTACAGAATTCACAAGAGAAATGGGTTCTGTTTCACTGATTTTTCGCACCATCTGTAATGCTTGATCAAAGTTTCCTTCAATTGCATAAATTTCAGCACCTAAGATCATCGCCTGGGCAAGCTTACCTAAGGCAATTTTCCCATCAGGAATTACAATAATTGTTTTCATTCCAGCCCGTGTTCCATAAGCTGCTGCCGCCGCTGAAGTATTTCCTGTAGAAGCACAAATAATTGCTTCACTGCCCTCTTCTTTTGCTTTTGCAACAGCCATTACCATCCCACGGTCTTTGAATGATCCTGTTGGGTTGGCACCTTCATATTTTGCATATAATTCAACGCCCCACTCCTCAGATAATCTTACAAGAGGGATAAGCGGTGTGTTTCCTTCATTAAGGGATAACATAGGTGTTTGATCTGTAACAGGTAGAAAATCTTTATATTGGTGTAATAACCCTTTCCACAACATATCTTATTATTCTCCTTCCACACGGTAGTGGCTTTTTACTTCAAAGACTACATCAAGATCTCTTAAACGATTATATACTTGATTATAATCCTTTTTGCTTGCATTGTGTGTTACCATGACAACTTCTGCCATATCTTTATCTTTTACAGGCTGCTGAATAAGCTGTTCTAAGCTAATATTATGCTCTGCAAATAGAGATGAAATTTTTGTAAATGCTCCCGCTTCATCCTTTACATAGAAGCGCAAGAAGTATTTCGCTTGAATTTCTTCATCTGCTTTTAACTCACGCTCAAACTGCGGACTTACAATCGTCTTTCCATTTACGCCTAAACGCATGTTTCTTACTACCGCTACGAGATCCGAAACAACAGATGTTGCCGTTGGAAGCTGTCCTGCTCCCGGTCCGTAGAACATCGTTTCTCCCACTGCTTCCCCGTAAACATAAACAGCATTGTATTCATCGTTTACAGCAGCAAGCGGATGACTGTTTGGAAGAAGTGTCGGCTGTACGCTTAGTTCTACCCTTCCATTATCACGTTGTGCAATACCAATCAACTTAATTGTGTAACCAAGCTGTTTGCTGTATTCAATATCTTCAAGATCAACTTGTGAAATTCCTTTTACTGATACATCTTCTAATGTAAGCGGCATTGAAAAGCCTAACGTACCGAGAATCACCATTTTACGAGCTGCATCTAAGCCTTCTACATCAGATGTTGGATCTGCTTCTGCAAAACCGAGCTCTTGTGCTTCTTTTAATACATCATCATAAGCTCCTTCACCTTTACTCATTTTCGTTAAGATGAAGTTTGTTGTGCCGTTCACAATCCCCATCATTTTTGTAATGCGGTCAGAAGCTAGTCCGTCCACTAAACCGCGTAAAATTGGAATACCGCCAGCCACACTTGCTTCATAATAAATGTCACAACCATTTTCATTTGCTGCCGCTAAAAGTTCATGACCATGAAGAGCCATTAAATCTTTATTTGCAGTTACAACGTGCTTCTTATTGCTTAATGCTTTTAAAATATAACTTTTGGCAAGATCGATCCCGCCAATTACTTCAATTACAACATCAATATTTGGATTATCAACGATTTCTTCTGCATTTGTCGTTAATAATGATTCATCAACTTCAACTTGACGTGCTTTATCTAAACTTTTCACTAAAATTTTTTCAACATGCACCGGGCAGCCCACTTTATGCTGCAGTTCTTCTTGGTTTGCTTCAATCATTCGTACAACACCGCTGCCGACAGTTCCTAATCCTAATAATCCTACTGATACTTTTTCAATCATCTTCTCACACTCCTTGTGTTTCTCCTAAAAAAACATGTGTCTTTTTATAGTGGACATAATTGTTGTTACGAAACATTATAGTAAGCTTTCGCCCATATGACAAGAGATATTTTCATATAATTCATAATTATAATGTTTTTCATCGTATTAAAATAGCTTTAACCTTCTGAAAATTAATGATACTAGTTTATGCGGCGGTGTTGATAAGGTTTGTTTTCTGATCACTCATACCTTCTCATTTTCTCATAAACTACTCATTTACTCAATAACAGTAAAAATATTTTGAAGATTAAAAAACGCCATTTACTCCAATAGTTGTCAGCTTCTCTAATTTCCCTTTTGATCTTATTAACAAATAATTAGAATATTTTCACAAACTATCCAACAAAAAAGCAGCATTATGTTGCTGCTTTTTTTGTTAACCATTCAACTTTTGGAAGGGACGTTAACTGCGAGAAATGGTGCTGTAATTTTTTAAGTGCTTCCTCCATTTCACCCGTTCTTTCTAGTAATTCATTCATTTTTTTCGCATACCACTGCTTTTGTTTATCTTCCTTGCTTGAATAATACCCTTCTATATATTCCACATAATACAGCGGGAAAAGCAGCCGACTAAACAAGAGACGATACTCTTTTGAAGTTAACGGTGATCGCTTTGTATAGCGGTGGATCATTCTCATACTCTTGTCAAAAGAGTTAGCTTTCAAAAGGGTTGGTCGAATATATTCAGCAAGATCTCTCATTGGATGATCAATAAGCCAATGAAAAGGTAATTTAAGGCGTTGATTCAGCTGAGGAATGAAGAGCCAACTCTGTTCATGAAAGCGATGATGGGCAATTGTTAAGTCTTGGCCCTGAATCCACCCCTGTTCAATTTGAGTATCAACAAAATATTGAATCGCATTTTCAGCAAGTCCTTGAAAATAAGAAAAAGATTGCAAACATACCTCGTCAAACACTGCTTTCTTTTCCTGTTTTGATACTTCTTCTGTTAACCAGTGCTCTAATTGATCAATTCTTGTTTCCCATCGTTTATTCCATGGCAGGTAGCTGTTTTTTTCAATTCCTCTATATCCTTTTCCTCTCTCGTGAAAAAGTGCAAGCTGCTCAGCTAAGCTGTTATGCTGTCTAGCTTCTGAAAACTGACAGTGAAGCAGCACTGCTTTTTTTCCCTCAATTGTTGTAACAGCTTGTTGACGGTTACTTAAATAAACAAGCGCTGCGTTTCGTTCCCCTTTATATTGAAGATGACTGCCAATCATTTTCCACTCTTCAATGATTGGTTTTGAAACGTGATCTGCTGGAACAATGATAAATACTCCTTTATTTGTTACAGCCGCCTCATAACCTGCAAGTCGAAAACGACCTCCAGCAGACAGCCCATAATGCTTATATATATCGTGAATAAACACACTCCTCACTCCTAAGACCATTTGTAATAGTTTATGTATGAATAATCTAGGCGTTCATCCAAGTATCTAGATTCACCTTAAGAATTCGATATCGAAACATGGACATATTAATTTTGAGTGATTCATTCTAAGAATCATTTCTTATTAAAGAGCGATCAATTCCTAAAAAAATTTCATACTTTTACCTATATCTGCATATATTAATGAGAGATTATTTTCTTCTTTTTGAGCAAATTTTTGTTTATAGGAAGAAAAATTACAAATAAAAGTTGGGTGAACGTGACGTGGGACAAAAAAAAGAAGATCCTGTTGCACAAACTGCGTTAACATGGTTAAAGGAGAGAGGCGTTAAAATAGATGACATTGCCGATCTTGTCTATTTTCTTCAAGTAAAATACCATCCAAATTTAACGTTAGATATGTGTCGTGAAAATGTAGAACGAGTGCTTTCAAAACGTGAAGTGCAAAATGCTATTTTAACAGGCATACAACTTGATCGTCTTGCTGAAAAAGGATTACTAGATCCTCCTCTTGAAGATATTGTTAAAAGAGATGAAGGATTGTATGGAGTCGATGAAATTATTGCCTTTTCAATCGTTAATGTTTACGGCTCTATCGGTTTTACAAATTATGGATATATCGATAAGCAAAAACCCGGTATTTTAGAACGTTTAAATGATAAATCAAGCGGAGAATGTCATACCTTTCTAGATGATATTGTCGGGGCAATTGCTGCTGCGGCTTCCAGTCGATTAGCTCATCGCGAGGCTGGGCAAGAGTAAGGGTGAGCATCATTGGTTAACTGTGACAAATTAAAAGAAGCTGCTTTTTTGCAGCTTCTTTTTTATGATTAAATATCCCAGTCCGCTAAAGAATCTACCGCATGGGTTGGCTTCACGTCTACTTCTTCAATATGCTCCTTTGTTGTTACTCCTGTATAAACAAGCAGCGTGTCAATACCGCCGCGAATCCCTGCTAAAATATCTGTATGATAATTGTCGCCAACCATTACTGTTTCTGATTTTGGTGTGCCGATTTTTTCTAAAGCTTGATTTACGATAATCGATTCCGGTTTCCCAATAAAAATTGGCGTCACTCCTGTTGATACAGAAACAACCGATGTAATCGCACCATTTCCAGGCATAAACCCTCTTTCAGTCGGGAGGGCTACATCTCCATTTGTTGAAATAAATGTTGCTCCTGCACGCACTGCTAAACACGCTTTTGCAAGTTTTTCATATGTTACTTCACGGTCAAGACCAACAATGACATAATCAGGATGATCATCTGTAATCGTCATTCCTTGTTGTGTAATAGCACTTCGGATTCCTTCCCCGCCAACAATATAAACAGAAGCATTTTCTTTTTGCTCTCTTAAAAAGCTTGCTGTTGCCATACTTGTTGTAAATACATGTTCCTCTGTCGCAGGCACGCCAAATTCACGAAGATGTTCTGCTACCTGTTCAGGTGTTTTCGAAGAGTTGTTTGTTACAAATAAATAAGGAATTCCCTCTTCCTCAAGGCGTTTCACAAAAGCAACAGCACTTTCAATACTTTCTGTACCGCGGTACATTGTACCATCTAAATCAATTAAATACCCTTTATACTTTTTCAACTTTTCTCTCTCCTTTTATGTAACGTTTCTCTCCAAGAAATCATATAGTACCACTCTATAGTATATCAAATCATTTTAACGCTTTCCGCTATTAACGAGTAAAACTTTTTAAAATCAGGCTTTACTCCAACGCGCAAAACTAAAAGGGGGTGCCTCAATAGGGTCTGACCCCCCACAACCTCATACAAGCTGTAGATGCTTTTTATAAATCGCATACTATATATGAGGCGGGGAGGGTCTGACTCTATGCTTTTGAGACAGCCCCTTTTAATTTTTATTTTGTTTAATAATATAACGACAGTTGTCGCCGCCTTTTGCCATACATGTAACACGGTCTACATCATTTGTACCGAGAACTCTTTGAAAAAGCGAAAGTTCACATGCACATGCTTTTTGATACGCATTTGCAACTTGCGAAATAGGACAGTTAAACTCTTTTAACAGATACGTATCCTGATCCTGCTTTTCCCATTCCACCATATAGCCATTTTCGTTTTGAATAACTGCAAGTTCTGCTACTTTTTCTTCAAATGTTTTGCCTTCCATACGCTGACTGTATGCTTTATTTAAACGATCCTCTCTTCGTTCAAAGAGCTTATCAATCGTTTCTTCTCCACTTATTTCCTCTAAATCCTTTAAAAATTCTAAGGTTAAAGCTGAATACTTGCGTGGAAATAATTCATCACCTGCTTTTGTAAGGTGATACACATAAAGCGGTCTTCCCATCGCCTGTCGAACAAGCGTTGTCTCAACTAAATGGTCACGTTCTAATGTATTTAAATGACGACGAACAGCCATTTCTGTTACACTAAGCTGCAAAGCCATCTCTGTAACTGTCATACGAGCTTCTTTCTTTAACAGCGCTAAAATTTGATCGCGTGTTGAGGTGGTTTTTTGTACCATATGCTTCACCATCCTTTCCACTATTGTAGCTTATTTTTACAGTATCGTAAATTTCTAAACAAAAATGTTTAAAAATTACCAACTGTAATAAGAAAAGCGCAAGGCGCCCGATTATCGGCGACAAGCACAAGGCAAGACGGCTAGAAGATTGCTTTTTATCTTCTGGACGGATTGATTTGTGACCTCGAGCCGATGGTGCCTGGAGCTGGACAATAAGAAAAGCGCAAGCGCCTTGCTCACCCCCGACAAGCAAATGTTCTTACGACGAAAAGGCGCTTTTTGCCTTTACGCCGTAAGGTTATTTGACTCGAGGGGGTAGGTGCTGAAGCTGGACAATAAGAAAGGACGATTCATGCCTTATTCAGTTGGCATAAATGCAGAAACAGGACCTAACTCTTCGTCTAAATAGCGGCGAACCTGCTTTGTAAATAAACCAATGACCTCATAACTGTTTGCAAGCACATCGTATAATTGATCAGCCTCAATTTCTGTGTAAGATTGAACAAGCATTTTACGATAGGCAATAACTTCTTTAAGCCGAGCTGATTCATTACGATTAATCACATTTTCATCAAGTAAAATATCAATAATATCTTCATAACTTCCAGGATCACGCATAATAAACCCATCAATAATATCATTTCCGACATCAATGATTGCTTCAATAACAACTTGAGCAAGACGTTCGAGTGCTAACTTTTCAACATGTTTCTGCCAAGAAGGTTGTTTCTGAAAGACGGCTAAACATTCTTCTATGTAAGAAAGATGTTTTTCAATGTTTTTTCGATCAACAAAATACATGTTCCCATCACCTGCTTTTTTAGAAATGTGTAAGTGATATGTAAGAGAATTTTTTAGGTGAATCCCCTTTCATTATCTTGTTTAATTTTATAATATAGTAACACAGCAGAACAATGATTTGATACAATCAAACAAAGAAGGACATAAAAAAGGAGTGGTATCATGGCTGAGCGTTTTTATCTTTATGATGAAACAGATGAAACACGCACACGATTTGTAAGCTTTATGGGTGAAAATCATCGTTTTGATTTAGGTATTCTTCAAACAGATCGCCATTATGGTAAATCAATTGTTTTTGACATTCAGAGCGGACGATTTGCGATTATTGGTCGAGACGATCTTGAAGAGCCCGGATACTTAGAGCACGCCTTTCAGCTTAATGAAGAGGACGCCGAAGAACTGCGAGAATTTTTAGAAGAAGTGATTACTGTTTAAGCCTTCTAAAGCTTTAGCCTGCATTAAAATCGCCTTTTAGGGACACGTTACAACTTAAAGGATCTTTCCTTTTTGAATGAGCTTCTAAAGAAAGGCGGTTTTTTTTATGCCCGAAGAAAAAAATAACAAATCAGAAAAAGAATATAACGATTTCGCTGTTGTTGAAACGATGCATAATTATGTGCTTCCAGAAGACTTACCTGAAGGACCTTATGGCTCACCTATTAACCGTAAACTTGGTAAATCAACACCGTTTGACGAAGATCAACGTTATTACAGCGCCTTTAATTATGAAAATAAAACACTTCATGAAGGATTACCTCGTCAAGACCCAGGATCGCATCCAACACACGATAATCCGAATGAAAGCGATGAAGCTCCTTATGATGATGTTTCACCTAAATAAGAAAAGCACAAGGCGCCCGATTATCGGCGACAAGCACAAGGCAAGATGGCTGGAAGGTTGCTTTTTATCTTCTGGACGGATTGACTTGTGACCTCGAGCCGGTGGCGCCTGAAGCTGGACACCACATTTTATAATTTCTTATCTTTTAAACAAATCTTTCCCCTCTTATTAAGATGGGGAAGGTTTGTTTTGTGATTTCTTATTTTTCACTTTTTTAATCACAAAAAATGCGCAGCCAAAGTTACAATATTCGTATACATACTCAGACAATGAGCTGATTTTCGTATCATATGTGGCTTTTGGATGAGTATCTTCAAAAAAGCCTTTTAAACGAAGCTGATTATAACCCCAATCGCCAATAATATAATCATATTTCGTTAAAATATCACTGTATCTCGCTTTAAATTCTTCTTCGTTCCAACCTTCTTTAAAATTTTCAACTAATTCATACTGATTTCCTTGTACAACAATCATGGACGGCTTCCACCTTTATACGTAATTTCCATTCACACCTTCTAGTTTACCACATTTCTTTCTCTTTCCCGAGCCAACAATTGTAAAAATAAAAACCTTTGAGTTGGTCATCCTAACGATATGGGGGTGACATTTAAAATGAAAAAGTGGTTTCTTGCGGCTGCAGCTGCTTTTATGATAACAGGCTGTCAAGCAGATAATAACGGAGATACAGCATATGATAATGATCTTGGAATGCGAAATGTGTCAGATACAGATTCCTACAACTTTGCAGATAAAACGACCCAAAAATTAATACCAAATCAAGATACGGATCAATTTGGATATGTGCGCCTGCAAAAAAATGAAAACGACAGCACACAGCAAGGTGTAATTGGTGCTATTGATCGAGATGCTGTGGCAGACATGATTACCCGTATGGCCGTTAACCTGCCAAATGTAAATGAAGCGGCAACACTTGTTACGGATGATAAGGTATTAATCGGCTACCAAACAGATGCAGAAGGACGCTTTGAAACAGCCGATCAAGTTAAGAAAACAGCGCTTTCTGTTATTCCGCGCTACTATCATGTTTACGTATCAGACGATGATACTGTTATTTCTGATATCGAACGCTTTCAAAACTTAACAACTCGTACGAACAATATCGATAGCTATCTGCAGTCTACTATCCAAAAAATGAAACAATCGCCTCAAGGGGAAAAAGTAAGCGACGGAGAAAACCCAAATGGTGTGATGGATGGAGAAACAGATGAAGGTAAGATGACGGAAGATTCAAATACAATGCAATAAACACAACGAAATAGAGATTGACTTATTAAAGAATGCACCTTTTTAACAAGGGGACATCCTCTCTTTTAAGTCAATCTCTTTCAAATTAGCTTATTAATTAATTTGCTTTTACATTTTTATTTGCTGCGTTAACCTGCTCATCCGCATGATAAGAAGAGCGCACTAATGGACCTGCTTCACAATGACTGAAGCCTTTTGAGAGCGCAATTTCTTTTAATTCAGCAAACTCTTCTGGACTCCAATATTTTTGCACCTTTAAATGACGCTTTGTTGGCTGCAAATATTGACCAATCGTCATAATGTCTACATTATTTGCACGAAGGTCATCCATTGTTTCAATAATTTCTTCTTTTGTTTCACCTAAACCAATCATAATACTAGATTTTGTCGGAATGGATGGATTCATTTCTTTGGCACGGCGCAAAAATTCAAGTGAACGCTCATAAGTTGCACGTGCGCGAACTCTTGGTGTTAAACGTTTAACAGTCTCAATATTATGATTTAAAATGTCTGGCTTTGCATCCATTAATGTTTTTAAATCTTCATAATTCCCATTCATGTCAGAAGGCAATACTTCAATACTGCAAAGTGGATTGCGTTTTCTTACTTCACGAACCGTTTCTGCAAAAATTTGCGCGCCGCCATCCTTTAAATCATCACGAGCAACCGCTGTTATAACCGCGTGCTTTAATCCCATTTGCTCAACAGATTCTGCTACACGCTCTGGCTCCTGCAGGTCAAGTTCTGTTGGTAGTCCTGTTTTAACCGCACAAAAACGGCATGCACGCGTACATACACTTCCTAAAATCATAAAAGTTGCTGTTTTTCTCACTGCCCAGCATTCATGAATATTCGGACATCTTGCTTCTTCACAGACCGTATGTAATTTTTTTTCGCGCATCATTTTTTTTAGGCCTGTATAATTCTCATTTGTATTTAATTTAATTTTTAACCATTCGGGCTTACGTAAGTATTCTTCTTTTTTAGCCATCTCGCTCACTCCAATACGATACTGTCTATTACTTATTATAATGATGATCAGCGAATCATCAAAGTGAAAAGTTTTCTAAAAACAGTGGTTTGTTATGTTCGATTCATATGTCAATGTAACACACTTTACGCTATTTCGCCACAAAAGCATGCTTCTAAAAAATTTCCAGCAATTATTTGTCATGTTTTTCAAGAGCAACACTCAAACTATGGATAAGTGAAATGAAAGGAGTGCTTTGGTTGAAGAAATTACTGTTCTTCTTTGCTTTTTTACTAACCCTTTCCCCACTTCAAAACGTTCGTGCTTCTGAAGCCGATACTTATAAAGAGCGCATGAATTTATATCATAAGATGGAAGCAGCTTCACAAATCCCTTGGTATATCTTTGCTGGTATTGACCAATATGAACTCAATGTAAGACGTACCCGCAATGACTTACCCCACGAAAAAGGCCATATTGGGATTTATTTCTCACCACGACAATGGGTTGGTCCGCTAAATCCAGATTTAAATGATACAAATTCATTAACAATTAACACATTCGGGGGAATAGGGCGTGACGGTAATGGAGATGGAAAAGCAGACCGTGAAAATGATGAAGATATTTTATATACATTTGCCCATCATTTAGAGCAGTACGGCACAAAAATGGAAGATCTTAAAATTGGATTATGGGACTATTATCATCGTGATCAAGCGGTTAGTATTATTATGAATAACGCTAAAATTTATAAGCATTTTGGAAAGCTTGCCTTAACAGAGCGTGCCTTTCCAGTCGCCCTAAAAGCAAACTACAGTTATCGTAATACATGGGGAGATAGAAGAGGATGGGGAGGTTTGCGCATCCATGAAGGAACTGATATTTTTGCAAATCATGGCGTTTCGGTGAAAGCAACGACATACGGCGTGGTAGAAATGAAAGGCTGGAACCGATACGGCGGGTGGCGAATCGGAATTAGGGATTTAAATAATGTGTATCATTACTTCGCTCACTTAAACGGGTTTGAAAAAAATATTGCAAAAGGAACAATTGTAAAACCTGGAGATGTAATTGGATATGTAGGAAGCTCAGGATACGGTCCTCCTGGCACCTCTGGAAAATTCCCACCACATCTTCATTACGGCATGTACCGTGATAACGGCTATAAAGAATGGTCATTTGATCCATATCCTTCTTTAAGAGCATGGGAACGAGAAGAAAAGCAAAGGCTCCGCAAAAAATAAAAAGAGATGACTCAAATGAGTCATCTCTTTTTAAATTATCCTTTTTGTTTTGATACACGCACTGCATTTAAAATACTTGCAGCAAGACCTCCCCAGATAATGACCATACCAGCAAGCATCATTACGATTGCACTTCCACTCATATTAGCTTACCTCCTTATCATTTGCTGCAGTGCTTTTATTCCATTTTACTAATGAAAGAATTATCCCAACAACAACCGCTCCTGCAGCAACCATCCAGCCTGATTGAATAATAAATGCTGTTTCATATCCTTCATAATTTTCAGCGATGTTCTGCTTAATTAAATCAAACATCATATATCCTAATACAACCGGTGTAATCACAGATAAACAAATATTCCACCAACCGCCAAGACGAATATCAGAAATACCGTTTGCATGTTCTTTAAGATCTGGAAGCTTTCTTAATACCCATGCAATAACAACTACTTCAACTAGTCCTGCTAATGCAACACCAAATTGATTAATAAAATAATCTGCCACATCTAAGAAAAATAAGCCGCCTTGAGTTGCATAAGTTACCGAGACAATTGCTGCAAAACCACCACCGAAAAGAACGGCTTTTGTACGAGAAATATTAAATTTCTCTGTTAACGCTGCAACATATGTTTCGACAATTGAAATCAATGAAGAAAGACCAGCAAGAACAAGTGATGCAAAAAATAAGAAACCAAATAAACTGTTTAAGGCAGGAAACTCATTAATAATTTGCGGAAAGACAACAAAAGCAAGTCCTACTCCACCTGTTACAACCTCTTTTACAGGAACACCTTGTGATGTTGCCATGAACCCTAATGCACTAAATACGCCAATACCTGCTAATAATTCAAATCCAGAGTTACTAAACCCTGTAATAAACGCATTGTTTGTAATATCAGACTTTTTAGGAAGATAACTTGAATAAGTAATCATAATCGCAAAACCAATTGATAAACTAAAGAAAATTTGTCCGTAAGCAGCTACCCATACTTTACCGTTGGAAATTTGCGACCAGTCCGGTTTGAAGAATGCTTCTAATCCTGCTGCTGCACCTTCTAAGGTAAGAGCTCGTACAACAATAATAAAGAATAATACAACTAATGTTGGAATGAAAATTTTATTCGCTCGTTCAATCCCTTTTTTAACACCCTTTAATAACACAGCTAACGCAATAACCCACACGATAATAAGTGGAATAAATACACCCGGTACAAGACCTCCAAAGTCACCAGGAACTCCTCCACTAGCAATATCCACTCGATTTAAGTAATTGCTCATTAAAAATGTACCAGTATCTTCTCCCCATGATAATTTTAACGAGAAAATACTATAAGACATTGCCCAACCAATAATAACAGCATAATAAGTAGAAATAACAAATGAAATGGCAACCTGCCACCAGCCGATCCATTCTGTTTTACGATTTAAGCGAGAGAATGCCAACGGCGCTGAACCTCTATATCTATGTCCCATTGTAAACTCTAAAATTAAAAGCGGAATTCCTGC
This sequence comes from Bacillus taeanensis, assembly GCF_003318295.1. GTDB lineage: Bacteria > Bacillota > Bacilli > Bacillales > UBA6769 > Maribacillus > Maribacillus taeanensis. The sequence continues at coordinate 116,014 of NZ_QOCW01000001.1, read as the reverse complement.
TGTTAACAGCGCAAATAAATAGGGAATAAAAAACGCCCCTCCCCCATTTTCATATGCTGTGGCAGGAAAGCGCCAAATGTTTCCTAACCCGATTGCGGAACCAACAGCAGCTAAAATAAAGCCTGCCCGCGTTCCAAATTGTGCACGATTCTCCATTGAATCTTCCTCCTTTTTTTGTTTGCTCAATATAATTTTATAAAGAGAGAATCTTTATGGTACACCTTCCAGAAAAAGGTTTTTAAATTTTATCTTTTTTCTGACTATTTTGTATATTTACAGGTGCTACGTTAAATAGTATATATCGATCGTAAACCTCTGTCAAAGCATTATTTGCATTTTCCTTTAAAAATTGTCGAATTATGCGTGGTAATTAATGGAGGTACTGTTATATCAGAAAAACAGCTCAAGCATTTGCTTGAGCTGCTTCAATTTAAACAACTGCTGTTTTATTTTTTGTAATAAAAATAAAGATCGTAAGCAGAACGAGCGCAGAAAGAAGAGCAGCTAATACACTGCCTGTAAAACCTAACACAAGATAGCCAATTGCTGAAATAACTGCAGCAGCAGCTGTATATGGAAGCTGTGTCATTACGTGATCAATATGATGACTGCCCGCTCCGGTAGAGGAAAGAATCGTTGTATCTGAAATTGGTGAGCAGTGATCCCCAAACACAGAACCCGCTAATACTGCTGCCATTACAGGAAGCAGCATTGTAATATCCGCTGCTGCTGCAATGTCCGCTGCAATCGGAAGCATGATTCCAAACGTTCCCCAAGACGTTCCAGTAGCAAATGCCATAAATCCAGCAATAATAAATAATAAAAACGGCAAATAAGCAATGTTAATATGTTCGTTTACAAGACCTGCTAAATATTTACCTGTACCGAGACCAGAGATGATTTCAATTAATGTCCATGCAAAAAACAAAATATAAATAGCAGGAAGCATTGATTTAATGCCGCTCCACAATCCTTTTCCAAAGCTACCGGCTGACATTCCTTTTGTTAAAAAGATGACAATCGTTACAGCTAAACCGACTAAGCCGCCATATAATAATGATGCCGCAACGTCTGTATTTTCAAAAATACTTAAAATCGTCGCAGTACCTTCTGTATTTTGCGCGCCTGTTATCATCATAAACGCCACTGTCGCAGCGATTAATGCAAGAATCGGTAAAACAAGATCACGCACTTTCCCGTTTGAACTTTCCGGAAGATCAGATGTTTCACCCGGCACTTCGCCTTTTTGCGGATCTAATACTTCTCCAGTTTTTACAGCACGTTCTTCATGAGTTTTCATTGAACCGAGATTAATATTATAAAGCGCTGCTGCAACCACAAGAATCATTGCAATAATGGCATATAAATTCATTGGAATCATTGTCATAAATGCGGACAGTGCACTTATTTCAGTTACGCCATGCGTCGCTAAAAGCCCGCCAATAATCGCAATAATATACGCCCCCCAGCTCGAAATGGGAGAAATAATACAAATCGGTGCGGCTGTTGAATCAATTAAATAAGCAAGCTTTGCACGTGAAACGCGGTGACGGTCTGTTAACGGGCGGCTCACATTTCCAACAGCTAAGCTGTTAAAATAATCATCAATAAAAATAATAATACCTAGTAAAATCGTTATTAACTGCGCCCCTACACGTGTTTTCACACGCTTCATTGCCCACTCACCGAATGCACGGCTTCCACCAGCCATTGAAATAAGTGATGTAATCATTCCTAAAAGCAGTAAAAAGAAAATAATATATATATTCCACGTATTTAAGCTGCCGTCTGAAATGATAATTCCTTTTACAATCTCGTAAATTTGTAAGGCACTATCCCCTACACTGTATTGATTAATCATTAATGCGCCAACGATAATTCCAATGCCTAATGATAATAACACTTTTCGTGTAACCATTACCATGATAAGCGCTAAAATCGGCGGAATTAATGATAATGCTGAATGCTCCATTTTTTCCCTCCTATTTTTTATTAAACTCTTAATTTGTCTTTCGAACACACAAAAAAGCGATGATAGGAAAATTACCTATCATCGCTTTTAATAAGCAATGTTGGCAACGTCTATCACGATAAGTAGTTCTCCACCACAAGCAAAGCTTCCTCTTGCAGTGACAGTGTTATTCCTATTCGGCAATAACCCCAACAGCAGTCACGTGACAGTGAACCCTGTTTCGGCACTGTTCCCTTTTCATGTTGATCACCGTTGTCATCCTCACAACATGTACTTATGAACACTGCTCCTCTACCCCATCATGGGATAAGTTGGACAAATTATTTTATTGATTATTATTTTAACAGAACGTTTTTTTGATTTCAAACAAATTTTCTTACTGTTCCACTTCCGATAAAAACCTAAAATAAAGATATTTAATCTTTATAAATTTCTGTTATTTCTGAAATTTGAATACCTATACATTATATCGATAAAATACTCAATTAACTTTTATAGATGGAGGCGGGGCCGTCCCTCCTTGGCCTTGATAATAAACATCTGGTACCTTTCCTGGTAAAAACAAATCCCCTACCCTTACCGTCGTAGAGATTGGAGCTGTTTTAGTCGAAAACGGAAGTACTAAATTGACGTCAACACTCAAATTTAGCAGAACTTCTAAATATGTGTTATTTATTCCAACTGATGTAGCTTTTGTTTCCATGCCTGATTGCACATCACCAATAAATTGAAAGCGTATTGGCACTAATGGTCCTAAATTTGATAATAGAGCGTTATTTGTTGCTGCTCCTAACGGGATCCAATAAATCAGCCCGGTGCCGGATTCTGTTTCCTCAAACTCAAGTTCAAGATCTTCAGATTCTAAAAAGGCTTTTAACTCGTCTAAATTCCCCTCTTCAATTAAATCTAAATGTTTTTGAACACGATTTGTCGCTTCAGATAAAATTCGATTATTTACTTGTTGATTAAAGCTAAACCCTACTTGATCGGAACCTTCAATTCGATGAGTAATAATTAACTCACTCATATCCATATCCTCTGAGACTACTTTTTTGGAGATCGCATCATTAATCGCTTTCTCTGCAATTTGGCGCGTTTTTGTTTCTGCATATCTCATCAATGTTGGTTCAATTCCTTTTTCAACAATCCACAATCCCTGCACCGTTAAAACTGCAAAGATAAAAAATGACAAAACAAACACATGCCGAAATGGAAGCGGCCCTCTCCGTCGACGAAGGCGCTTAAATTTTCGAACCAAAGAAAAACCCCCCTTTATGTATCTATATGCATAAAAGGAGGTTGTATCGCTTAATTTATTTTTATGTTTTATTTTAAAAAAGCAGTGTTAAAGCATTTTTAACAGAGCTTCTTTTCCTTTCATACCAATTGTAATTCCTAACGCTTCCGCTTCAAGAGTCACGGACTCAAGCGGTGCTTCTAACAGCTGTTCAATGGAGCGGACACCTACCGCTCGACCTGCAATGATTTTTCGATCACTAAGTTTTTCATTTAACAGTGCAACATCCAGCGCCCCGCACATAATATAGCCTTTTTCACTGCTAACGGATAAAAAATTTGTTTTTGGCAGCTTCACAGATACAGCGGTAAATGAAAACCCTTCAATCATGATCGGGGTGATTGAAATCATTCGACCTTCACTCCTTTCTAATCACTTTATATGTATGTGATTAGCAGGTGAAGGGATACTAATTTTTACTCAAGGTCGTTTTCATAAACTTCCACGCCAATATTTCACGAAGCATTTCTGGCAAATAATATGTTTTATCCTTTGCATGGGCAATAGAAGGATACAAATGTCCAAATGTAAACATATCAACAGTTGCTACATCATATATTTTATCAGCATTAATTGGTTTGCCAAGCACAGAGATAGAAGATGCATGAAGAAGGCCATCTTCAAGTCGTTCTGCTTTTACTTCAATCCCATCGTAAATCATTGCACCCATCATTTCCCCACGGAATCCAAATCCCTTTACTTGTAAGTTCACCATTTCATCTGTTAATGCTTGTAAAATGATTTCCTTTAATTCACTGCCTTTTAATTTTACTTTACATGGATTAATTGGGTGCGGACATACACGATGCAGGTCCTCTTTCGTTACAATTCCTTTTGGTAAAGACTTGAGCAAAAGACCAGCATTCACCATTGAGATTTCTGCCCCACACCATTCTTTTACACTTTGGGCAAGAAGCTTCGTAAAAGGAGACGGCTCCTTCCATGACACTTCAAGGGGTTCTTCTAATGCAATAACTGTTTCCTTTAGAGCGTCTTGTCCTTTTTTCGTCCATTTTTTAACTAATTCTTCTGTTTGCCCATCATTTTTTATCGATTCAACTGCCACACATGCCGCCTCACAGGAGACAAGCTGCTTTAAGGATGTATCATAACTCATTGTTACTTCTCCTACATAAAAGCCAAATTTCCCAGCCTGTGCAATAAGTGTACCTTTTACATTCTTTCCATGCTGCAGAACATGATGCGTATGTCCACCTAAAATCACATCAATCCCTTCTAACTTTTCAGCAATCTGCAGGTCATCGTAATAACCTAGATGGGAAAGCAGAATTACAATATCCGCCTGCTTTCTTACTTCCTGAATTAAACTAGGAAGCAGTTCAAAAGGATCAACAGCTTTCCATCTAAGCATTTTATAAAACGCGGAAAATGGAATCGTTGCTCCTATAACTCCTACTTTAATTCCATTGTTTAAATGGTGAATTTCATAAGGTTTAGCCCAAGCTGGACGTTCTCCATTTTCATAAAATAAATTTGCTAAAAGAACGTTAAATTTTGCATCTTTATACAGAGAATCTAAATCTTCTGTCGGAAAGGTAATTCCTTCATTATTTCCTATCGTCACATTATCGTATCCTGCTTCATTTAACAAAGCAACATTTCCTGCTCCTTTTGTACCTTCTGTTAATACATGCGCTCGATCAGCATGATCACCAATATCAAATAAAAGCATATCTTCTTTCTGCAGGTTATGAAGCTTTCGCTGCTGTTTTATATACGAAACTACCTTTGGCCAATTCCCCAAGTAACTATGTAAATCGTTTGTATGATAAACATGAATTTTTTCTAGGGACATCGGTTTTCCCCCTTTCTTAATTCATGAATCCTTGCCATATTAAGCGAACCCCGACAAGCATTAACAATCCTCTTAAAATTTTTACAACCGTATCATCCGCAAGTTTTTCATTTAAATAAGCCCCAAATTTTCCGCCAAACCAAGCCCCAGGAATTAAAGCACAAACATACAGCCAGTGTACATTCCCTAAACGAATATGAGCAATCGAACCAACAAGCGCTGATAAAAATACAAGAAACATACTCGTGGCTATCGCAACAGACGTCGGAAAGCCAAATAACAACAGCATGACCGGCACCATTAACGAACCACCGCCAATGCCAAACAACCCAGAAAGAACGCCCACAAAAAAGGCTATGAAAACAGCAAGAACTGCGGAATAACGATACGTATACTCTCTACCTTCTTCATCTTTAAAAGAATGAACTTTCCCTATTGACAGCTTTAGCGGCTTTAAGTGTCCCCTTATCATTAATAATAAAGAAATAAAAATCATAAATCCGCCGAAATAAATAGAAAAACCTTGAAAGCTAATGGTTTTATTAATAAGAGCTCCTATATATGCTCCAGGTCCACTGCCTATAAAAAAAATAATCCCGCTGTAAACATCCACCTTTTTTTGTTTTAAATACGCTAATGTGGAAGAAAGCCCTGTTACAATTAAGATAATAATAGATATGCCAACAATAATTTGCGGACTTAAAGAAGGGAAAAAGGGCGTGTAATAACTAAACAGAAGAAGTGAAGGCACAACAATAATGCCTCCCCCAAGACCAACTAAACTGCCAATCGTCCCTCCAAAAAACCCTATTATTACAAGTATGACCCAATCCATCAAATCTTTCCTCTCTTATTAAGAAAAGTGCAAGGCTCCTGCTATCGGCTTGTGACCTCGAGCCGATGGCGCCTGGAGCTAGACACAAAACCTTATACTCTTTCCTTCTTAAAAAAGACCAAGTTGTCTCGGGGAAAGATCATCATAATCCAACCCTAACAACTCAATCATTTCTTTGGCATTGTCTGCTGCATCGCCGCCTGAATTGTTATTGAATAACACATAAACATCTTTTGATTGCTTTTCAAGTGCTTTTAAATTCGCTGCCCATTCTTTTAATTCTGCTGTTGAATAGCGGTATAAATAGCGAACTTCCCGCCAATCATTTCGACTTCTTCCCTGTTTATTCCACCCATGAACATTACGTCCATGTAATCGAACAAGTGTCATCTCTTTATTTGTTGCTTCAAGAACCGTAGGGATTGATCCAACTCCTGCCTGAGGCTCATCACAGACACTATGTATCCAATTCTCTTCTTTCATAAAAGCTAATGTTCTTTCTTTAAATTTTGGATGAAACCATGATTGATGGCGAAATTCGAGCGCAAGCGGTAATCCTTTATACTTGCTGCGAATATAACGCAGCATCTCTACATTCTCTTTTTTACAATCAAACCAAGGCGGAAATTGAAAAAGAACCATTTGTAATTTACCGACTTCAAGAACTGGCTGCAATGATTCTAAAAACGCATCAAACATTTCCTCTTTATTTTCAAAAGGGTTCTCATTTCGATCATGCCCTGTCATTCCTTGATATGCTTTAATTACAAATCGAAAACTGTCAGGTGTTTCTTTTACCCATTTTTCAAAATTCCGCTTCGGCTGCACCGCATAAAAAGAAGAATCAACTTCAACAATCGGAAAATAGCCGCTGTAGAGAGGCAATTTATCACTTGCTTTCACAGAAGAAGGATACAAAGAATAATGGTCACCCCATCCTGTTAATCCAATATAAATCATACATGAACTCCTTTTCAATTTTATCCGTAATTATATTTTGGAACGTTTATACGTAAATAGCAAGCAATGTTTTCCCTGTTATTTAACGAAATTCCAAAAGAATTCCCTCAAATGAAACAGAAGTTATGGAAAGAATATTTTTGGTCTCAAAGCTATTGTTTACTAACCGTCGGTGGGGCACCATTGGATATTCTAAAACAGTATATTGAAACGCAAGGGCAAAAATGATGGAGGTGATGACAATGTTGTTGAATCAAAAATATGAAATCTATCCAACAGGAGAACAAAAACAACTGTTAGACCGTTGGCTCCAGTATTGTCGTCAAACCTATAACTCTGCTCTGCTGGACAAGCAGCGTAAATACCATCAATCAAAAGAATCTTATACACGTGAGGATATGCAAAAACAACTAAAGTTGGATAAAAAGAAATACCCATTTCTAAAAGAAGTTCCCTCTCAACCATTGCAGGAAGTTTTTCTACGTCTAAAAAAAGCTTTTGATAGTTTCTTTCGTAAGGATACAAAATACCCAAAACTAAAAACGTACAAAGACTATAACAGCATGACTTTTCCACAGTTTGGATTCAATAACAAAGGACATAGATATGCAATGTCATTTACTGATAGCGGCAAGTTATACAATAAGAAATTAGGAGAAATAAGTATTCTGCTTCATCGTCCATTAGAAGGCACCATTAAACAGCTTATCCTTAAACGTCAGGGGGAAAAGTGGTACGCCATTTTTTGTGTCGAAAGACAGGCATTACCACTGTCTATTGATCAGACGAACGCGATCGGCATTGATGTGGGACTAAATAAGTATGTCGTTCTTTCGAATGGATTGGAGTACGAAAATCCAAGATTTCTTCGAAAAAAAGAAAAACAGCTTAAGAAAGCACAATGCAAACTCTCCAAGCGAAAAAAAGGGTCTGCAAACTACATCAAACAAGTCCAACTTGTTCGGAAGCTTCACGAGAAAGTCGCAAATCAACGACGTGATTTTCTCCATAAATTAAGCTATAACTTCTCAAAAAGCTATTCGGTTATCACTGTTGAGAATCTTAACATCCGCAACATGGTAAGAAACAGAAAATTATCGAAATCCATTTCTGATGCTGGCTGGGGGGTGTTTAGAAATATGCTAGCTTATAAATGTGAGAAGTATGGTGGGGCATTTATCAAGGTAGAACCCCACTACACGTCACAAGACTGTTCTTCCTGCGGGGAACGTGTAAAGAAATCTCTTTCTATACGTACTCATATTTGTACAAAGTGTACAACAGTATTGGACCGAGACTACAATGCAAGTCTAAATATTCTCAAAAAAGGATTAGAACAGCTCCTTGTGACAAACTGAATGACTCAAACTGTAGGGCAAGGTTATGTCCGAACAGTATAATCTTCGCCTGTGGAGACCGTATAAGACATACTGGGGCACCCCGCTATGCAATGGTCAATGAAGCAGGAAGCCCCTTCTTCAATCAGACCGTTAGGTTGATAAGGAGGGGTTATTCACTAAATAAAACGTCAGATGCAAGAGATTCATTCCTTTTGAAAGTACATTTAAAATCATTAACCTTATTTAGCAATTTTATATAAAAAAGAAGCGAATCCCCTGGATTCGCTTCTTTTGTTTAGGTTCTCTTAACCAATCGAACCTTCCATTTCGAACTTGATAAGACGGTTCATTTCTACCGCATATTCCATTGGAAGTTCTTTTGTAAACGGCTCGATAAAGCCCATTACAATCATTTCTGTTGCTTCTTGCTCAGAAACCCCGCGGCTCATCAAGTAAAACAACTGCTCTTCAGATACTTTAGAAACTTTCGCTTCGTGTTCAAGTGAAATATTTTCATTTAAAATTTCATTGTACGGAATTGTGTCAGATGTTGATTGATTATCCATAATCAATGTGTCACATTCCACATTTGAACGAGAGCCTGACGCTTTACGTCCAAAGTGTACAATACCGCGGTACGTTACTTTACCACCGTGTTTTGAAATCGATTTTGATACAATCGTTGAAGATGTATTAGGTGCTAAATGAATCATTTTCGCGCCAGCATCTTGGTGCTGCCCTTTCCCTGCAATTGCAATTGAAAGTGTTAATCCACGTGCACCTTCACCTTTTAAAATAACAGCAGGATATTTCATTGTTAGTTTCGAACCGATATTTCCATCAATCCATTCCATTGTTGCGTTTTCTTCTGCAACAGCACGTTTCGTTACAAGATTGTAAACGTTATTTGCCCAGTTTTGGATTGTTGTATAACGACAGTATGCATCTTTTTTAATCACAATTTCAACAACGGCACTGTGAAGCGAGTTCGTTGTATAAACTGGTGCTGTACAGCCTTCTACATAGTGTACAGATGCGCCTTCATCAACAATAATTAATGTACGCTCAAACTGCCCCATGTTTTCCGAGTTAATACGGAAGTATGCTTGAAGTGGCGTTTCACATTTCACACCTTTTGGTACGTAAATAAATGAACCACCAGACCATACTGCAGAGTTTAAAGCAGAGAATTTGTTATCTGTTGGTGGAATCACTTTACCAAAATGTTCTCTAAAAATATCTTCATTTTCTTTAAGAGCCGTATCCGTATCTTTAAAGACAATACCCATTTCTTCAAGATCTTCCTGCATATTATGATAAACAACTTCTGATTCATACTGCGCCGAAACACCTGCTAAATATTTTTGCTCTGCTTCAGGAATTCCAAGCTTATCAAACGTTGCTTTAATTTCTTCAGGTACTTCATCCCAAGAACGCTCAGACTTTTCCGATGGTTTTACGTAATACGTAATTTCATCAAAATTAAGATCGTTTAGGTCTCCGCCCCATTGAGGCATTGGCATTTCATAAAATTTCTCGAGTGATTTTAAACGGAATTCAAGCATCCATTCCGGTTCTTTTTTCATACGAGAAATTTCTTCTACAATTTCTTTTGTTAATCCGCGCTTAGAGCGGAAAATGGATACGTCTTTATCAGCAAAGCCATATTTATAATCGCCGATTTCAGGCATTTTTTTTGCCATTGGTAAATCTCCTCCTTGACATATAATGTCACCGAATTGCCTGCGCCTTCACTACTGTCTTATAATTAGCTCGCTTATCGCCAATCAGAAAAGCAGCTTCCCATCGTTACTTACTATCCGTTTCTTTTAAGCCTTTCTCCATGGCCTTCCAAGCAAGTGTTGCACATTTAATACGAGCAGGAAATTTCGCCACTCCTTGCAGTGCTTCAATATCCCCTAAATCATACTGATCAGGATCATATTCTTTCCCCTGCATCATATCCGAAAACAGTTGTGAAAGGTTTAATGCATCTTCTATTTGTAATCCTTTAATCGCTTCAGTCATCATTGATGCAGAGGAAAGACTGATGGAACAGCCCTCTCCAGTAAACTTGGCATTTGTTACTTTGCCATCTTCAACTTGTAAGTGGAGTTGAATCCGATCTCCACAAGTTGGATTATTCATATTAATTGTTAACGCATCTTCTGTTAACTCACCGCGATTACGAGGACTTTTATAATGGTCCATGATCACTTGGCGATACAATTGATCAAGATTATTAAAAGACATCAGAAAAATACTCCTTTGTTTTTTGTAGTCCTTTAACGAGAACATCAATTTCTTCTTTCGTATTATATAAATAAAAACTTGCTCGAGCTGTTGATGATACATCGAGCCATTTCATTAATGGCTGTGCACAATGATGCCCGGCACGAACGGCAATTCCTTCTGCATCAAGTACAGTTGCCACGTCATGGGGATGAACTTCTTCTAAATTGAACGTAACAAGCCCTGCTCGTTCTTTTGGTCCATAAATCGTCATGCCCTCAACTTCACTCAAACGTTCTAATGCGTATTGTGCTAATTCATGTTCATGGCGAGCAATATTTTCTAAGCCGATGTCTTCTAAGAAATCAATCGCTGCTCCAAGTCCAATTGCACCTGCAATAATTGGCGTACCACCTTCAAATTTCCAAGGAAGCTCTTTCCAAGTAGATTCATATAATCCTACAAAGTCAATCATTTCACCGCCGAATTCAACAGGTTCCATATTATTAAGAAGTTCACGCTTACCATATAGTACCCCTATTCCTGTTGGACCACACATTTTGTGAGCTGAAAAAGCATAAAAGTCACAATTAAGGTCTTGGACATCTATTTTCATATGTGGGGTACTTTGAGCACCATCGACAAGCATAACCCCACCGTGCTTATGGGCAATTTGGGCAATCTCTTTGACTGGATTAATTACTCCTAATACGTTCGAAACATGCATTACAGCAACAATTTTCGTGTTAGCTGTTATCGTACTTTTCACATCTTCAAGAGAAATGCTGCCGTCCTTTTGAAGTGGAATATATTTTAACGCTGCGCCAGTTGCTTTTGCGAGCTGCTGCCATGGAATAATGTTGCTGTGATGTTCCATAGGCGTAATCACAATTTCATCACCTTCGCTTAAATTAGCACGGCCATAACTTGCTGCAACTGTATTAATAGCAGTTGTTGTTCCCCTTGTGAAAATAACTTCTTCTGCAGATGACGCATTAATAAAGCGGCGAATCTTTTCACGAGCCCCTTCATACCCATCTGTTGCTTTCGTACCTAGTGTATGAACACCGCGGTGCACATTTGAGTTATATTCTTTATAGTATGTTTCTAATGTCTCAATGACCTGTATGGGTTTTTGGGATGTCGCAGCACTATCAAGATAAACAAGCGGATTACCGTTTACTTGCTGATCAAGAATGGGAAACAGCTTACGTATCTCTTGGACATTCATTAGTTTACTTTCCTTTCAATAACCTCTACAAGAGCCTTCTGCACTCCTTCAATTGGAAGCTGGTTTACAACAGGCGCTAAGAAACCATGAATCACTAATCGCTCTGCTTCTTTTTTCGAAATGCCGCGGCTCATTAAATAGAAAATTTGCAGTGGATCTACACGACCAACAGATGCTGCATGACCAGCTGTTACATCATCTTCATCAATAAGAAGAATCGGATTCGCATCTCCGCGTGCTTTATCACTCAGCATAAGAACGCGTTCTGTTTGTTCACCATTTGCTTTTGTTGCCCCATGTTCAATTTTACTAATGCCGTTAAAGATTGCACTAGCACTGTCTTTCATTACACCATGGGAAAGCATTTGACCATCAGAATGCTTGCCATGCTGATTGACACGAATAACAAAATTCAGTTTTTGATCGCCGCGCCCAATTGCAACTGTTTTTGAATCAGCCATTGACGCTTCACCAATTAATTCTGTTGTGTTATCAGAGTAAGTGTTACCGTCATTCATCTGCCCTAATGCCCAGTCAATTTTACCGTTTCGTGCAACATGACCGCTTCGGTTTACATATGTTGTTACACCTTTTGCAAAGTTATCGACTGCCCCAAATAAGACACGAGCATTTTCACCAGCAAATACTTCTGCAACGATATTTGCAGCAGATTGCTTCTCATTGCTGTATGATAAATAGTTTTCAATATATGTGACAGAGCTGTTGTCTTCGGCAGCGACAATGACATGATTAAAAAGTCCAGCTTCCGGATCTTCCTGCCAATAAACGGCTTGAAGCGGCACTTCTACATTTACATTCTTTGGTACATAAACAAATGTACCACCGTTTAATAACGCAGCATGAAGTGCAGTTAAACGATGTTCATCTACTTTTACAGCATCTGCCATAAAATATTTTTGCAAAAGATCACTGTGTTCTTTTGCTGCTGTATGAATATCAGTAAAAATAACACCTTGTGATTTTAAATCTTCAGATAGGCTTTCATAAGCAAGACTTGCATCACGGTGCACTAGCACATTCCCTGCTTGCTCATCTTTTCCAATTAGACTTTTAATGTCTTCAGGAAGCTCTGAAAGATCTGTTAATGGCTTTGCTTCAACCTGATGCTTAAATGAAGTAAAGTTCCAGTTATCAATTTTTGTTTTTTCCGGCTTCGGCATTGGAAGTTCTGTAGAGAGTTCCAATGCACGCAGACGAAGTTCTAACAGCCACTGGGGCTCATTGCGTTTTTGTGAAAATTCGCGAACATACTCGCTGTCGAATGCAAGCTTCGTTTCAACTGACATAGTTATCCTCCTTACTGCTTACGCTTGTTGTTCTTGACCTACAGTTTCATCTTCGATTCCTAGCTCTTCTTTTACCCAGTCATAGCCTTCTGCTTCTAAACGCTGTGCAAGTTCAGGACCGCCTGATTTTACAATACGTCCCTGCATCATCACGTGCACTTTATCTGGTTTGATGTAGTTTAATAAACGTTGATAGTGTGTAATAATTAATCCTGAAAACTCTTCGCCGCGCATTTCGTTGAATCCTTTTGCAACTACTTTTAATGCGTCAATATCAAGGCCTGAGTCGATTTCATCGAGAATCGCTAATTTAGGTTCAAGCATAAGAAGTTGAAGAATTTCATTACGTTTTTTCTCACCGCCAGAGAATCCTTCATTTAAATAACGCTGTGCAAATGACTCATCCATTTCAAGCATACCCATTTGCTTATCTAATGTACGAATAAATTTCATTAAAGAAATTTCATCACCTTCTTCCCGACGCGCATTAATCGCTGAACGCAAGAAGTCTGCATTTGTTACTCCCGTTACTTCACTTGGATACTGCATCGCAAGGAATAAACCTGCTTTTGCACGCTCATCTACTTCCATTTCAAGTAAATCTTCACCATTAAAAGTTACCGTACCTTTTGTAATTTCATACTTTGGATGTCCCATTAACGCAGAAGCTAATGTTGATTTACCTGTTCCGTTTGGTCCCATGATGGCATGAATTTCGCCACCTTTAATTTCAAGGTTAAAACCTTTAACAATTTCTTTATCTTCAATAGAAATGCTAAGATTTTCGATCTTTAAGTGTGGTGCTGACATATTAAATACCTCCAATGACTTATTCTAGATTGTCGTTCATTTATAATGATGAACACTATATTTGTCTCTAGTTTATTCTCAATCTATTCTCATTCCAATCTTATAACAAATAAAAAGAATTATCAAGAAACGGAGAGTGATCTTTGAATAACTTTTAAATAAAAACCAATTCTAAAACTCCCCTCATATTTCTGATATGAACTTTATTAATTTGAGCGTTCTGTTGAAAAAAAATTCTAACCATTCTGATGTTAAATATAAAAAAACCAGCCTAGTGACTGGTTTTTTACTTATTATTATAATGAACTTAGCCAACAATCTTTTGATCTTGATTTTGAACTAATGCTAAACTTTGCAAATAATCTCGCTGTCTTGCTTCTTCAACACGCATACGCGTCTGTAAGCACCGGCTGTATTGTGCATAACATACTCCATGTGATTGGTACATCGCCTTTTCCATGTCCGCCGTATAATATAATTGAAGCGAGTGGATAATGAATCAATCCTTTCAATTGATGTAATTTGTTTTACATGTAATACTTTATCACCCGCTGTAAAATCAAGCAATTTCTGAATTGTTAGATAATCTCTCATAATTTATTTTCTAAACCGATCTGCCCCTCCCACCTAATTCATTCCTTTTATTTTAGCTTTTTACAGCGTTTTACTAACCTGTCCTTATTCTGAACTTTCATATAATTCTTCATAAAAAACACCAAAACTATCCCATAATTCTTCAAGCTGTTCAAGACGTTTCTTTACTTTTGACTGCTCAGAACGCGTAACACCGGTAATTAGGGCATTTACAATACTTTGTGGAGCAGCAAACGAATCAATAAATGAGTTAATCTCTACTGCTGTATACAGGCTGTAGTCTCCTAACGCTGTTAACGGGGATTTTGCATGGTCGGTAATTACTAACGTCTTCGCCCCCTTGTCTTTTACATACCTTAGCAAATCAACAGTTCGCTTTGTATAACGGGAAAAACCAAACCCAATCACTAAATCATCTTCTGTAATTCCCAGCAAATGCTCGGATACCCCATCCGCCTGACGAATGAGTTCAACATTTTGAAGCACAAGATCCAAATAGAATTCTAAGTAAGTACCTAAGCTTTGTGTACTGCGGTAGGCAATAATATAAATACGCTTTGCCTTAATAATTTCATAAATCGCTTTTTGAAACGTATCAGGGTCAATTAAATCCAGTGTATCCTTTATATTTTGAATATCGTCTGATAATACTTCTTTCCAGACATTCTGCGGCTTTTCATTTTGATCTGTAGTTTGAATAAATTTTTCTGCTGAGGTCCATTTTCGTTTCATTGCCTCTTGAAGATTGCGCTGTAAATCCGGGTACCCATTATAACCTAAAAAAACAGCAAATCGGATCACTGTTGCTTCTCCAACACCTGCATTTCGTGCCAGTTTAGAAGCAGTTAGAAATGGAGCACTTTCCGGGTGTTCCAATAAATAAACAGCAATTTTCTTTTGCGATTTGCTCATTTTCTCCTTTTTCTTAGCCATACGTTCATATACTTCATGCTCAGTCATTGTATTTCACCCTCATTCATTAATAAACCTTTATCTCAACCAATCATACAATTTTTAAATATAGAAGAGCCCATTTAAAAAACCCCATTCATTTCCTTCATTATAATGGTAACGATTTCATTTTCAGACAATTTTAAAATTTGAAAAATGAATATTTTATTTCATGATAATATAAGTCCCTACTATTGTGAAGCATTACCTTCATTATTATCTTAAATCTTATAAAAAGCACCCTTAAAAAAAGGGTGCTTTTTATAAGATTTAATGTTGTATACTGCTTAAGTCATGAATTGCTTCTTGAACAAGGGTGACAGCTTGACTCATTGCTGCTCCCCCGCCAAATGCTCCCGTTACACCGACAGCTTCAAGAATTTCTTTCTCACTGCATCCTTGATCTAAACAGCCTTTTGTATGATAAATAATACAGTATTCATCTTGAGCATAAATACCGATTCCCAGTGCAATAAGGTGCTTTTGTTTTTTAGAAAGCTCACCTTCTTTAAAACATGCTTCTGTAAAAGCATTAAATTTTTCAGCAATGGCCGGCATTTTTTGAGTAAAAAGTCCAAGTCCCTCTTTATAATCATGTAAGGCTGCTTCGGTAAGATTTCTCGGTTCTGCATGATGTTCCATTTTCATCATACTCCTTCTTTAAAGATTTCGAATTTAGTATGAGTTATATTTAAAACAACTATCCTAAAAAGTAAAAAAGAGCAGTCATCTCAATGACTGCTCTCGCTCTCTTATTATTTAGTTACAGGCACAACTGACCCGTTATACTCTTCATTAATAAAGTTTTGGATTTCTTCTGAACGAAGCACTTCCACTAATGTTTGGATTGCTTCATTGTTTTCATCACCTTCATTAACTGTAATGATGTTTACATATGGGTTATTTTCTGGTGACTCAATTGCGATTGGATCTTCACTTGGGTTTAAGCCAGCATCTAATGCATAGTTTGCATTAATTAATACAGCATCCCCTTCATTGTTTTCATAAATTTTAGGAAGAAGGCCTGCATCCACTTCAGCTTCAAACTGTAAATTTTTAGGATTTTCTACAATGTCACCAATTTGAGCTGCTGATTTTTCAACGCCTTCTTTTAACTTAATTAATCCTTTTTCTTCAAGCATTGATAAAATACGGCCATGATCTGAAACAGAGTTACTCATAATAATTGTGGCACCTTCAGGCAATTCTTCTAAGCTTTTATACTTTTGAGAATATACACCGATTGGTTCAATATGAATGCCGCCCGCATTTACAAATTTGTAGTCTTCATTTTCCTTCATTTGTAATTCCATATAAGGAACCGTTTGGAAATAGTTTGCATCCAATTCTCCATCAGCTAATGCTTTGTTCGGTAAAATATAATCTTGGAATGTTACAATCTCAAGTTCGATCCCTTTTTCTTCTAAAAGAGGTTTTGCTTCTTCTAAAACTTCAGCATGGGGTACATTTGTAGCACCGACAACTAATTTTGTTGTTTCTCCTTCAGCTTGTTCACCTTCACCAGTATTTTCAACTTCATTTTGCTGACCGCATGCTGCAAGTACTAAAACAAGCAGTAATGCAAGTAAACTTACTAACTTTTTCATTCATTATTCCTCCTTAAATTTATCTTTTATCTAACTTTTGTGTTGCAAAGTCTCCAAGCCATTGGAGAATGAACACAAGAAGTAAAATCACAACAGTTGCAATAAACGTGACGTCAGGATTACTTCGTTGAAATCCTTCTAAATAAGCAAGGTTGCCAAGTCCTCCTGCTCCAACAACACCCGCCATTGCCGTGTAACCAACAAGGGCAATCGCCGTTACAGTAATCCCTGAAATGAGAGCAGGCATGGATTCTGGAAGCAATACTTTAGAGATAATGTGCCAAGTTGTCGCCCCCATTGATTGAGCGGCTTCAATAACACCTTTATCAATCTCCCTTAATGCAATTTCAACCATTCTTGCATAAAACGGCGCCGCTCCAATGATTAAAGCTGGAAGTGCCGCGTTTGCTCCAAGCATTGTGCCAACCATGAACTTTGTAAACGGGATTAGTAAAATAATTAAAATAATAAATGGAATCGAGCGAAAGACGTTTACAACAGCTGCGACAATTTTGTTAATTGTTTTGTTTTCCCATAGGTTTCCCCGTGATGTTAAAAATAACAACAATCCAAGAATAATTCCAAGTATAAATGTTGCGAATACAGAAATGGCTGTCATATAAATCGTTTCTACCGTTGCTTCCCATAATTTTTCAACTTTTAAGTTTGGAAATAGTTCACTAAGCATGGTTGATCACCTCCACTTCTACGCCTGAATTTTTAATAAAGGTAATCCCTTCATCAATGACTGTTTCTTTTCCGTCAAGCTGGATAAACAAAGTCCCGTATGCGCCATTTTTTGTTTGCGATACTTTCCCCTGCAAAATATTCACCTCAAGATCAAACTGTCGAATTAACTTTGTAATAACCGGAGATTTTGCAATACCACCGACAAATGTTAAGCGAATAATTTGTCCGTTCGGCGTTTGTTTAATTAAATGCTCAATTGTTTCTTGTGTTTCTTCAGGCTCTGTCACTTGTTTAATAAAGTCTTGCGTAATTGCAGCCTTTGGTTGACGAAACACTTCAAGAACGGGTCCTTGTTCAACGACTTGTCCGTTTTCCATAACAGCAACACGGTGACAAATCTTCCGAATAACGTGCATTTCATGTGTAATTAATACAATTGTAAGACCGAGCTTTTCATTAATTTCAACAAGTAAGTTTAAAATCGAATCGGTTGTTTTTGGATCAAGTGCAGACGTTGCTTCATCGCAAAGTAACACTTTTGGATTATTAGCAAGTGCTCTTGCAATGCCAACACGCTGTTTTTGTCCGCCGCTAAGCTGTGATGGATAAGAATCACCGCGCCCCTCAAGTCCTACTAATTTAATTAACTCTTCAACCCGCTTTTCACGCTCTTGTTTTGAAACGCCCGCTATTTCAAGCGGAAAGGCAATATTTTCTTTTACTGTACGGGACCACAATAAATTAAAATGCTGAAAAATCATACTAATTTCTTGTCTTGCTGCTCGCAGTTCTTTTCCATTTAAGCTTGAAAGATTTTTCCCTGCTACTGAAACCGTTCCAGAAGAAGGCCGTTCAAGCATATTAAGCATGCGAATTAATGTACTTTTCCCCGCACCGCTGTATCCTATAATGCCAAAAATCTCACCTTTTTCAATTGTAAGGTTTACATTATCTACAGCTTGTACAGGTCCATTTTTTGTTTGGAAAACTTTTTGTATGTGATCGAGAATGATCATTTTATTCCACTTCCTTTAAATAATGGTACTGCACCGACTAAACAATCTATTGACTATAGTTATTAAATTAAAAAATTAACTAAAAAACCTTTCTACACAAATGAGCAGAAAGGTTTATTGGATAATCCCTTTCTCTCATCTCCCAAAACAACAAAAGCTGTTTTGCAGGAATTGGCACCTTTTCAAACATTGTTTGACGGTTGCCGGGCTTCACAGGGCCAGTCCCTCCACCTCTCTTAATAAGAGTCAAGCATATGAAATATTTACTTTATCTTAGTACAGATTGCATTGTAGCATGCTTAAAATAATAGTGTCAATTAAAAGTTTTTTTAGAATATCTTTTAAAAATTCCGTCAATTCAGAAATATCCTGTAATTTAAATATTTATTTTCAAACAAACGTTTATTTAATCATTAAAAAATCTATTTTACCCTAATATACTTTCCAAAGACAAAGGAAAAGAACAGGAAAATTCCTGCTCTTTTAAAAATATTTGTTCATTATTAAGCTTATGAAGCCGTTTTGCGAACAGCTTTCATAATCGCACTTAAAATGAAGACAAATAAAATCGCGCCGATAAGGGCTGGAATAATTGCAAAGTCAGCAACAGTAGGCCCCCAACTTCCAAGAATTAAACTGCCTAACCATGCCCCAATAAAGCCGGCGATAATGTTTCCGATAATCCCTCCAGGAATATCCTTACCTACAATAAGTCCAGCAATCCATCCGATAATCCCGCCGATAATGAGTGACCATAAGAAAGACAACATACTTGCTCTCCTCCTTTTAAATTTTCATTTACTTTTTGCTTACAAGTTTATTACCCCTAATTTTCATCCTTAAACCTAGGCACTTTGTCGCAAAATGCAAAAAGCACCCGCACATACGGATGCATGTTATTAATATTTCATTTGCTGAGACGAATCTTTTCCCTTACCAAGCAGTTCAAAACTTTTTTATTAAGTTTCAATCATGCTACACTAAATAACGATGAAAGGATGAGGGAAAATGAAAGTACCAGATTTTTCACTGCGTCATGCGAAAACAAATGAAATCGTATCTCTTTCTGATTTTAAGGGAAGAAAAATAATGATTACTTTTTGGGTCTCTTGGTGTCCAGACTGCTTACAGGACCTTCCACAAAAAAATCAATTTTATCAGTCACTTTCAACCGAAGAACTTGCTTTTATAACGATTAATGTGACCGGCAGAGAGGGAAATTCACGGGCGGGAATCGATTTAATGAAACTGGCTTCGTTTAATTTTCCTGTTTTACTAGATGAGGGGACAAAAATATATGATGCATTCGGATGTACAAGCGTTCCGACAACCATTCTTTTAAATGAGTATCATGAAATTGTAAACACGTTTGATGACAAAGCATCCTTTTTAGATATTTTAACTGGATTAAGCAAATTGATGTGACGAATTAAGCTGCTGCATTCGAAATTTAGTGAGTAAAAAAAGAGCTTCGACCTGAAGTAAATCCCGATAACGACCTTCCACAGAGAGGTCGTTTCTTTTTTTCATGAGCAGCAGCTTGTCCTCTCCAAACAGCAGTTGTTTAAGCGCTTCTTTAGAGCCAGTAATCGTAACATTTGCATCCGAGAATTGAAGCTCTTCTATTTTCAACTGCCCTTGGAAAATTGCCAATCCTATTTGTTTTTCTTCACACTTGAATAGAAGATTTAATTCTTTTTGGGCATATAATGGTAAAAGGTGAGGAGCAATGTTTACAGCTTCAATAAACTGATGCACGATTTCCTCAATCATTTTCACCCCCCTTATTTATTAGAATTTTCTGTCATTTATCACTCTAATATTCTAGAGAATTACTTCATTTCCTTTTATTTTCAAATAAAAAAAGCAAAATGTCTCCATTTTATGGTTTACATTTTGCTTTTTAAGGAATATATTTATTAACTATTCATTTCTCTCAATTTTATTCGATTCATCTTCCTCAAGATATTCCATTTCTTGATCGTTGTCATCATCGCCTTTTTCAATGACAACTTGCTTGTCATTTGCTTTAAGTGCTGCTTGCTTTTCTACTTCTTCAATGGACTTATAAATAGATTCCACTTTATTGTTTCCTGAAGAATGATTTACAGAGTGATCAGAGTTGTTCTTCACTTCTTCTTTTTGTTTAAGTGTGTCTTCCCCAGCTGAATCGCTTACTGACTCTTCTGTCGCTTTAATGTCTTTCTCTTTCAGGATTTCAATATTTTCAAGGTCTTCCTCAACTTCGGGGCTAGATTCCTCATTCCCACTGCTTTCATTTGCACTTGAAGGTGATGCTTCATTGACCGCTGTCACAACATGATGATTGTTTGAAATTTTAACACGGAGCTCATCATAAGATAAATCTTGAATATCTTTAATTGATAAAACATTTTCTTGATCAAGTGTTTCTTCATATAAAGCATATTTTCCAAAAGATACGCCATGCTGATTAGCAGTTTCTCTTTTTTCAGGAGCGGTTTCAAGCATTGTAACTTGGATTTCATCAGCCAGCACAACAGGATCAGTTTCTACAGTTGATAACACTTCTGCTAATGACTCTTTTAAATTATTTTGAGTGCTGTTTGCCTCTACAGCCGTTGCAATTAACATATTTTCATAAGCATTAAAATAGCCGTTATCTTTAAAACGCTGTATTAAATCCTTTGAAAAATCTGCAAGTGGTATATACTTTACTATCTCGTCCTCATTAAACAGACTTTGTCCATCTTCGTTTAAATGACGAACAGTTATAACTTCCAGTTCCTGATTTACACCCACTTCAATGCTTGGATTAATATCAAAGCTAACATATGCTGCAACGGCATCATTATGCTGAAATGGAAAGATACTGCTTACAAATAAAAGAAGCACAACTAAAGCTGCCGCTGCAGCAGATAATGAAGGAATAATCCATGTTTTTATTCGTTTCGCTGGTGTAAAAGACGCTGTATCTATTTCTTGTCCAATCAAGAGATTCTGTTTCTTTTTAATAGAAATCGTTTCAAATGACCCGTCTTTTGTTAGAATAATAGCCTTATGCTTTTGCACTTCGACAACGATTCCGCGTTTTGTCACCAGTTAGTTTCCCCCCCTCTATTTATATTTAGTATTCAATATACGCCTTTAAGGACTGAAAATCGCCCAAATGAATTAGCGCAATCGCTATTATATATTTTCGATTTCGTTCGATCGTTTTACGACTGCAGGAAACCATTGTTAACAAATCTTTTGTAGGAAGCTGTTTTTTTTGCAATAAATAAGCTGAAAACTCGGCGTTTTCTGCAATCATTTTTGCAATTTGTTTTGCATTTTCCCGCGCATCAATATGTTTTGGACATTGTTTGCTTAATACTTTAAAAGATATTCCAAATTTCGAAAGCATTTTTTCGTATTCCTCAATTTCATACATTCGATGCTCAATTTGCTGTTGTTCTTCATAACTGTTAAGCGCGGCTCTTTGTTCTGCATACGACTCTTCTAATCTACCTTCTTCATCTTCCTCTTCTGCTTGCAAATATACATAGCGATTTTGACGTGTTTCTTTGCGTATATGATCAATAACTCTACGGCGAATAACTAAATCAGCAAATGTTAAAAATCGACTCCCTTGTCCCAACTGATATTGATCAATCGCCTCATTAAAAGCATACAATGCGACACTAAATTCGTCCATCGTTTGATCTATATAACGATTGCAAACTTTCGAAGTAACCTTTTTTATAAACGGCTGATAATCTTCAATAAATTCATTTCTTAACTGTTGATTGCCTCTTTGTATTTCAAGAACTTTATCTTCAAGGGTTTCAGTTTTTTGTTTTTTATTATTAATAATGATTGATTTTAATTGTAATGATGCCATAATTTACACCTCGCTCTTTCATACGTTCACTGCTTGAACATCCGGGTTGAGGTTCTGCAGGTGAGTTTCTACTGTTTTAAAATTAAAAATAACGCTTCTAAGGAATTACTCTTATAGTTATAACATGATAACTAGTTTTGTAGAGAATACAATTTCATGACAAATTTACTACGTATTTAATGTTTGTAATAAGATTGTATTATTACAAGATATTTTTAACATAATTTCTTGAAACTGTTAGAAATTTCTCTTAATCCCCAGCAGTCCTAAGTACTTTTACCCAAATTAGATTTATAGTTAACCTCTTTTTTTAAAACATCCATTAAACTACTAAAAATGACGACTCTCGCTAGTAATAATACGAGAATCGCCATAAATAAGTTTCAATTATTTTTTTGCCCATAAACCCCTAAGCTTGAATATAAATGTTCAACTGACTGAAAACGAAACATCTTCTCCTTTAATTTGCCATGATGAAAAACCATTAAACAAGGTACACTCATAATTTGGTATTTTTCAGCTGCTTTTGGCATTATATTTAAATTACATGCTGCAGCAGGAAAAGGAAGCTGGAGTGTTTCTAATACAACGTCTAACATACGCCCAGCGAGCTTACACGTTCCACATAAGGGTGTATAAAAAAAGACAATGACAGGTTCTTCAGCTGTAAGAAGTTCCTTAAATCTCTCTTCACTTACTTCTTGTAACATCCACTTTTCATTCCTTCATTCGCTTATTTTAGCATAGTTTATTCAATAGAATAAACATCAAAATGAGCGTCACTTAAAATTTTTGCTAAATAAAAAAGAGGAGTTTCAGCTACTTGCCGATATTTCTTAGGCACTTCCAAATGAGTTGCGGTTGGAAGTTCACGAATTAATTGTTTGCGGAGCTTTTCTCCTGCTTCATCCGCATCTACTAAAATATAGACATCCTGACCTTCAATGGAGTCAACAAGTTCATCCAGCTTCTCTCTACCAATCGTTCCGTAGGTTGTAATAATCTCAACAGGTTCTTTTAATACACGCTCAAGTTGATTACGGTCTGTTTTTCCCTCGACGATGATTACTTTATTCACAAAAATCATACAATCGCTCCTCAGCCGTTTCTTGTAATAAACATTGTGTCTAACTACCTTTTAAAAGATGATGTATAAAGAGTTTATGTTACTTTCCTAAATATATCAAACGTTTTTGTTACAGATTTTCCGAACGAGAAAGCCCACGCAGGGCGTAGCCCGTCTTTAGACGTGGGATGATAGTGAGGTCAAATACGAAGTACCACTGATAAACCAAAGGTTTGTGGTGCTTCAAGTATTTGAAAATTCACTTTTTTTATTTATGATCGTTGTAGTTTATTGGATATACTGATAAAATTATCTATATGAATAAATATAGAAGAACGCATACAACCGTTTCGTTATTAAATTATCATTTTGTTTTTTGTCCTCGTTATAGAAGGAAAATCTTTCTTCGTGCTGATGTAGAGGAACGTTTTAAAGAGTGGGTGCAGGCAGTGTGTAAGGAACTGCAAATACAAATTATCGCTATTGAATGTGATAAGGATCATACGCATCTATTTCTTAATGCACTCCCTTCACTAAGTCCTGCGGATATCATGGCAAAAATTAAAGGAGTGACCTCTAGAAAATTGCGTGAAGAATTTCCCCACCTCGCGCATTTGCAGAGTTTGTGGACACGTTCCTATTTCGTTTCTACCGCAGGAAATGTATCAAGTGAAACGATTAAACGATATGTTGAAAATCAGAAGAAAAGAAATTAGAAAGGAGTTGAAGCCGATGGCAAGAACGAGTAAAGCAACTTATACCATTGAATTCCCTTTGTCCATTCCTGTTTGGCAGCAGCATCGTTTGGAAAAGAAATTCAAGATTGCTCGAATGGTCTATAATTCTTGTCTAGGTGAAGCTCTAAAACGACATAAAGCAGTAAAAATGGATAAGCAGTATCGTGCATGGCTTCGAGAATCGAAGTCGAAAGAACGTGATCAACAACTAGCAGCGATTCGTTTAGCTTATGGCTTTTCTGAATATGGTTTGCACCATTTTGTGAAGTCTGTTCAACGTAAATTTAAAGAACATATTGGTAGTTTTGAGGCGCAAAAATTGGCTACGAGAGCGTTTCAAGCCGTTGAAAAACTACACTATGGAAAAGCGAAGAACGTTCATTTTAAATCTTGGAAAGATGATATTTCAGTAGAAAATAAATCAAATACCACTGGTTTGAGATATCAAGATGGCTGCATTCTTTGGGGCAATCAGCCAACAAAGAAAAATCCTAAACCTAAGAGCTGGATATGTATGCCAATTGCCCCAAAAGCCAATGATGCCTATGCCCATTTAGCTTTAATGGATCGAACAAAGTATGTACGCCTCTTAAAGCGTGACGTTCGCGGGAAGGTTCGCTACTTTGTTCAGCTCATTCAAGAAGGATATCCCCCAACAAAACACAACCGTAAAATAGCGGATGATGAAACAAAACGTGTCGGGCTTGATATCGGTCCATCCACAATTGCCATTAGTAGTGAAAAGGCAGTAGAACTTCGGGAGCTTGCGCCAGGATGCAGCATGGATGGAAAGGAACTAAAGCGGATCCAACGAAAAATGGATCGATCAAAACGGACAACGCACCCTCATCATTTCGACGAAAATGGAAGGATTAAAAAGGGTCGATTGACTTGGAACTACTCCAACCGATACGAAAAGCTGCGTCAAAAACGTAAGGAACTCTATCGAAAGATTCGGGTTAAACGAAAGATGTCACACGAAAAATTAGCGAATGATATTCTATCTATGGGTTCTGATATAAGAGTTGAAACAATGAGGTTTCAATCCCTTCAAAAACGCAGTAAGAAAACAACTCGAAACAAGAAGAATGGAAAGATGAACTGCAAGAAAAGGTTCGGTCAATCACTCGCTAACCATGCCCCAGCGATGCTCCTAACCATCATTGACCGAAAACTTGGCTATCAAGGAAGAGTTGTTAAGAAAATAGATACCTACGCTGCAAAAGCAAGTCAGTTCAATCATATAACAGGTGAATACACGAAGAAACAGCTGTCGGAACGTTGGAATGATGTTGGCATGTTTCGGATTCAACGAGATTTATATAGTGCCTTTTTGATCGAAAACACAAATGAAACGCTCAATTCCGTTGATGTGGATTTATGCAGTGCACAATGGGATCGTTTTGTTGAACTGCATCACCGTGAGATTGCAAGGCTAAAACAATCAGCAGGTAAAACATTGCGCTGGTTTGTCGCATAAAACGAAATGCTTGGTCGTGACAACGCCCAAGAGAAAGCGGAACGATAAACACACAAGGAGTCCTTAAGGGCTTGCTTGGAGAAGTGTCTTGCTGCACGCAATACGTCCGTTAATGTTCTAGGAGAAAGCACACCAGTACTTTGGTAGAAACTCTTCCGATAAGGAAAGATAAGGGTACCATTGAGAAGTGTGCCAGATACTAAGTATTCACTGTATCCTAGAACCCCACTGCTTTAGCTGTGGGAGTTGTCAGAAACTTTTATTAAATAAAAGTTTGATATTAAAATAGGTTCGTATTAGTTGAAGTTAAGGTATCTAAAAACGCCTGAAGGTTATAATGACCCTTCAGGCGTTTACAATTTATTCATCATATTAGATAAGGCAATATGTATGAATTAGTCTTCTTGGTTAATCATTTCTTCATATTGTTCAGCTGTCATAAGCTTTTCAATCTCAGAAACATCACTTGGTTCTATCACAATCATCCATGCTTTTTCATATGGTGATTCATTTACAAACTCTGGGCTGTCATCAAGATCTTCGTTAATTTCAACAACTTTTCCATTGATTGGTGCATAGAGCTCTGATACCGTTTTAACAGATTCAACACTTCCAAACGGCTCATCTGCTTCTATCTCATCTCCTACTTCTGGAAGTTCAACAAATACGATGTCTCCTAGCTCAGATTGCGCAAAGTCTGTAATGCCAATGCGGACTTTGTCTCCTTCAACTTTTACCCATTCGTGCTCGTCTGAATAACGTAATTCTTTTGGTATGTTCATGTTAATCCCTCCAAGTTTTTGTTGTTGAATGCTTTGTTCCCAAAATCAGTATTTTATAATTCATATAATATTATATGAATTATAGTTCAGCAACAGCATTTCTCAAAAGATAAGAAAGCATAAAATTAGGTGTCCAGCTTCAGCGCCTATCCCTTCGAGTCAAATAACCTTACGACGTAAAGGTAAAAAACACCTTTTCGTCGTAAGAACATTTGCTTGTCAGGGGTGAACAAGGCGCTTGCGCTTTTCTTATTTCCATGTGCTGTCAAAGGTTTCTTCTTTAAAGCCAACTGTGATCTTTTCACTATCTGTGACAATCGGCCGCTTAATCAGCATACCATCAGATGCAAGCAGGTCCAACATTTCCTCTTCAGAAGCTGTTTTAAGCTTGTCTTTTAACCCTAACTCGCGATACTTTTGTCCGCTTGTATTAAAAAACTTTTTTAATTCTAACCCGCTTTTTTCATAAAAATCTTTTAACGCTTCTTTTGAAGGCGGGTTTTCAACAATATGTACAGGTTCAAATGCAATGTGATGTTCTTCAAGCCATTTTTTTGCTTTGCGGCATGTTCCGCATTTTGGATACCAATAAAACGTTAGTCCCATCAGCTCACTTCCTTTCTGAACAGTCTACCCCCTTATTATAGCTTACAAACTTGTTTATGATAAGGAACTTAACTATAAGAAAGGGAGCCAACTTCTAGAATCGGCTCCTTTACAGATATCTTTTTTAACATATATATCGTTCAGCTTCAAAAATTTTGTTGGCAATTTTCCGTTTTTTTTCAATAACATTAATCGGAGTATGTCTAGTTAACTTTCGAAGGGCAGATAAAACAATTCGGAGCATATCTCCTTGTTCGATTGTTAGAATCGACTCTTTTGCATGTGCTTCAATACGGTTAAAAGCTTCTTGGCAACATACTTCTGTTAAAAGAATTTTTTGTTTATTTTTTTCAATTCCTGTTTTTGCAATGGCTTTCTCACTTCTTAAAACCGCTGATTCCATTGCATAAATTTCGCTGACAATATCAGCAATGTTCACAAGAATTTCTTGTTCTTTCTCAAGATTCTTTCCGTATTTTTGAACCGCTGATCCTGCGATTAATAGAAAAATCTTTTTGGCCATTTTGACAAGATATTTTTCCTGAGCAAGCGGCCTATCTTCCACTTCTTCCGGCATAAGCATCACCAGTTCCTCCTGCAGCTTTTCTGCTTTTTCAATAAGCGGAAGTTCTCCTTTCATCGCTTTTTTAAGCAGTGTTCCCGGTACGAGAAGACGATTAATTTCATTAGTTCCTTCAAAAATACGATTAATTCGTGAATCACGATACATATTTTCTACTTCATATTCTGCCATAAATCCATAACCACCATGAATTTGCACAGCTTCATCGACCACATAATCAAGTATTTCCGTTGCAAAAAATTTATTTAATGAACATTCCACCGCATATTCAGCAATCGCTTTAGCAATTTCTTTTCCATCGTTTTGCTTTTCTTCTGAAAGGTTGCCGAGTCTTTCTTCAAATAAGCCTACTGTTCGATATACAGAGCTTTCAGCGGCATAAGTTTGAACCGCCATCTCAGCAAGCTTCTCGCCAATAAGCGGAAATTTCGCAATTGGTGTATTAAACTGCTTGCGCTCATTTGCGTAAACTGACGAAAGTTCAATGGCGCGCTTTGCTGCACCAACTGTTCCAATCGCTAGTTTATAGCGGCCAACATTTAAAATATTGAAGGCAATAACATGTCCTCTGCCAACTTCACCTAATACATTTTCTTTCGGAACGTTTACTTCATCTAAAATAAGCGTGCGAGTTGATGAACCTTTAATGCCCATTTTCTTTTCCTCTGGTCCTGTTGAAACGCCTTCAAAATCGCGTTCTACAATAAATGCACTAAAATGCTCGCCAGCTACTTTTGCATAAACGATAAAAATATCAGCAAACGCTGAATTTGTAATCCACTGTTTTTCACCATTTAAAACATAATGGGTTCCTTCTTTATTTAATACTGCCGTTGTTTTCGCACCAAGCGCATCCGAGCCTGAACCTGGTTCTGTTAACGCATAGGCTGCAATTTTTTCCCCTGAAGCAAGTGCAGGTAAGTATGTTTGTTTTTGTGCTTCTGTACCAAAAAACACAATTGGCAGTGAGCCAATTCCAACATGAGCACCAAAACTAAGCGAAAAAGAGCGCGCTCTTGAAAATTTTTCAGTAATTAATGACGAGCTGATTTTATCTAGACCAAGTCCACCATAAGCCTCGGGAACATCTGCACCTAACAAGCCCAATTCCCCTGCTTTTGTTAACAAATTTCTTGAAAGATGAAATTGGTGTTCTTCAATTTGATCTAAAACAGGGACAACTTCTCTTATAATAAAGTCTTCTGTTGTTTTTCCAATCATCCTATGTTCTTCTGTAAAATCTTCTGGGGTATAGATACGTTCTGATTTTATATCTTCTACTAAAAAACTGCCGCCTTTTAACGGCTCATCTGTTTGATATGACACACACGCTTCCCCCTTTACAAAAGTTCGAAAACTCCCGCCGCTCCCATACCGCCGCCAATACACATCGTTACTAAGCCAAACTGCTCGCCTCGCCGCTTCATCTCATGTAGAAGTGTTATTGTTAGCTTTGTTCCTGTACAGCCAAGCGGATGACCAAGCGCAATCGCACCTCCGTTTACATTTACTTTATTACGATCAAGGTTAAGTTCTCGAATTACCTGCAAGCACTGCGAGGCAAACGCTTCATTTAATTCAATTACACCAATATCGCTTAGAGAAAGACCTGCTAATTGAAGGGCTTTTGGGACAGCTTCAACAGGACCAATCCCCATTATTTCTGGCGGAACACCTGCAACCGCGAATGATCGGAATTTCGCAAGTGGAGTTAATCCTTCCGCTTTTGCTTTTTCATGGTCCATAACGAGTACAGCAGCTGCTCCATCACTCATTTGGGAAGCATTTCCCGCTGTCACACTTCCGTTAGTTGAAAAGGCCGGACGTAGGTTTGCGAGTATTTCTAATGAGGTATTTTCTCTTATTCCTTCATCTTCTGAGAAAGAAATCACTTCTTCCTGAAAGTGATTTTTTTCATTTATATACCGTTTCTTGACTTCAACCGGGACAATTTCCTCTGTAAACTTCCCTTCCTTCACCGCTTTTGCTGCGCGTTTATGACTTTCGACTGCATATGCATCTTGCTCTTCACGACTCAGCCCAAATCTTCTGGCAACTTCTTCGGCTGTATAGCCCATTCCCATATAATATTCCGGCGTATTTTCAACAATTTGAGCATTCAACCGCATCACATGACCACCCATTGGCAGTAAGCTCATCGATTCTGCACCGCCAGCTAAAACGGTTTTTGCCTGCCCGAGCATAATTCGTTCAGCCGCATAGGCAATGCTTTGTAAACCTGATGAACAGTAGCGGTTAATTGTAATCGCAGGCACAGTGTGAGGAAGACCCGCCAGAACACCGATATTACGTGCCATATTCAGTCCCTGCTCAGCTTCGGGAGCAGCACAGCCGATAATAAGATCATCAATTTCTCCGTCATATTCTCCTGCGCGCTTTAATGTTTCTTTTACAGCAACCGCGCCAAGGTCATCAGGTCTCGTGTTGGCAAGTGTTCCTTTATTTGCTTTCCCAACCGGTGTTCTTGCACCTGAAACTATCACTGCTTCTCTCAACGTTTCCTTCACCTCTCTTCGTTAATTTCGAAGCGGTTTTCCATTTACAAGCATATACTGCATCCGCTCTTGCGTTTTCGGTTCACCAATCAGACTTAAAAAGGCTTCCCGTTCAAGATCAAGTAAGTATTGTTCCTCTACAAATGTACCGTATGCCACTTTACCGCCCGCAATTACGTAAGCTAGCTTTTTAGCAATCTTCATATCATGATCACTAATATATCCGCCGTATTTCATCGATTGGGCTCCCATCAGCATGGCTGCATAACCACTTTCGCCGACAACTTGAATTTTCTTCGACTGCCGCGGCTGAAAGTTTTGATTATAAAGCTGAAGCACTTTTTGTTTTGCATCATATAAAAGGCTGTCATTATTTATCGTAATGCCGTCACTTTCTCTTAAAAATCCATTTTTTCTTGCTTCTTGAGCGGAGGATGAAACTTTCGCCATCGCAATTTGTTCAAACGTTTTATTCGCAATCCTTTGTAAATCAAGGTTTATTCCATGCGGAAGCCCTTCACTCATTCTCATATAAAGCTCTTTATTTCCCCCACCGCCCGGAATGAGTCCAACGCCTACTTCTACTAAACCAATATACGTTTCAAAAGATGCCTGCATGCCTACTGCCGGAAGACAAACTTCTGTTCCGCCGCCTAATGTCATACCAAACGGCGCGGCAACAACAGGTTTTTTCGCATAACGAATGCGTGACATTGTTCTTTGAAACATTTTAATCATAAAATCAATTTCAAAATAGTTGTCATCTTGTGCTTCCATAAGCATCAAAGCAAGGTTCGCTCCAACACAAAAATTTTTTCCCTGATTGCCGATTACAAGCCCTGCATAGCCTTGTTCTATTTCATCAATCGCCGCATTAATCATCTGTAAAATATCGATGCCAATCGCATTACTTTTTGAGTGAAATTCTAAACAAAGCACCCCATCTTCAAGATCAACAAGACTTGCACCGCTGTTTTTCTTTAAAACAGGCGTTTGTTTTTTTAAGGTAGAAAGACGAATTACCTTTTTGTTTTCCGCAATTGGCACATACTTACCATGGTGATAATACGATCGTTCCCCTTCAGCTTCTGAATAAAAAGAAAAAAAGCCCGCCGCAAGCATTTCTTCAATCCATTCCGGCACTTCTTCTCCTGCTTCTTTCATTTTTCTTACAGCTTTTTCAACACCCACAGCATCCCAGATTTCAAACGGTCCAAGCTCCCAACCGAATCCCCATTTCATTGCTTGATCGATCGCATAAATGCTGTCTGAAATTTCATATGCTTTTTCCGCTGAAAATAATAAAACTGCCTTTGTCATTTCCCATAAAAATGTTCCTGCGCGGTCCCCGCTGTAAAGAAGTGTTCTTAGTTTTTCAGAAGTAGATTTCATTCGTTTTGCCGCTTCCATTGAGGGCGTTTTCATTTTTTTCTTTCTTTCATATTGGAGGGAAGAAATATTAAGTTCAAAAATTTCACTGCCATCTTTGGTTTTCTTCTTTAAATAAAATCCCTGCCCTGATTTACTGCCAAGCCAGCTCTTTTCAGCCATTTTTTTCATAAATTCAGGTACTTTAAACATCTCTTTTTCTTTTCCATCTACTTGGTCGAAAACATTATTAGCGACATGAATAAATGTATCGAGACCCACAACATCTAACGTACGAAATGTAGCACTCTTCGGCCTTCCTATTAATGGACCCGTCATATCATCTACTTCGCCAATTGTATAGCCGCCTTTTATCATTTCCTGTACAGCCGCTAAGAGGCCATATGTTCCAATACGATTGGCAATAAAGTTTGGCGTATCTTTTGCAAGTACCGCCCCTTTGCCGAGTACCTCTTCTACAAATTTATGCATGGTCGTCACAATTTCAGGTTTTGTATCCTTTGTTGGAATCAGTTCAAGCAATTTTAAATAACGAGGAGGATTAAAAAAATGCGTTCCGAGGAAATGCTGTTTAAAATCTTCTGATCGATCTTCAGCCATTTTCTTTATTGAAATACCTGATGTATTTGAACTAACAATGGTTCCTTGTCTGCGATAGCGGTCAACCTGCTCAAAAATTTTTTTCTTAATCTCAAGTTTTTCGACCACAACTTCAATAATCCAATCCGCCTCATGAAGACGCTGCACATCATCTTCAAAGTTGCCAATCTCAATAAGACTGCTGTTTTCTTTTACGGCAAGCGAAGCCGGCTTTTGTTTTAATAACCTTTGTTTTGCTTCATTTCCGATTCGATTGCGCACGATTTTGTCTTCTAATGTCAATCCTTTTGCCTTTTCTTCATTCGTTAATGCCTTTGGAACCATATCTAAAAGCAGCACTGGGATTCCTATATTCGCCAAGTGTGCCGCAATGCCTGAGCCCATAACTCCTGAACCTAACACGGCTGCTTTATAAATTTGAACTGCCATCGTCCTCCCCCTTTTTATAAATAAGCACTCATTCATTTTATGTACAAAAAAAGAAAGACATTCTTCTATATTTAATATGCGGCATCCTTACTGTTTAACTGTCCGAATCACTAAAAAAATGAGGAGTTTATCTCCTCATTTTCCAAATACTCCTTTTAGTACAAACGTTACATTAGCAGGTCTTTCAGCGAGACGGCGCATGAAGTAACCATACCAATCTTTTCCATAGGGGATGTAAACCCGCATTCGATAGCCTTCTTCCGCCAACTGAAGCTGACGTTCCACACAAATTCCATACAGCATTTGAAATTCAAATTGATCATGTGGAATATCATGCTCTTTAATAAGTTGTTTTGTATAGTCAATAATGGCGTCATCGTGGGTGGCAACTGCCGTATAATTTCCATTTAACAAGTGGGCTTTGATCATTTTTTTAAAAGAGCTGTCAACATCATCTTTCTTTGGAAAAGCAACTTCTTTCGGCTCTTTATAAGCCCCTTTTACAAGTCTTAAATTAGGGTTGTAATCCTTCAAATCGTGAATATCCCCTAATGAACGATACAAATAAGCCTGAATAACCGTCCCAACACAATCAAAGTCTTTTCGAAGTTCTTTAAATAAGTCTAATGTTGCTTGACAGCGCGGTTCATCTTCCATATCAATGGTTACAAAAACATTATGCTTTTGCGCTTCTCGTAAAATGTTCCGCATGTTTTCTAACGCAAGTTCTTGATCAATATCTAATCCAAGGGATGTTAATTTCAATGAAAGCTGTGAATTTAAATTTTCTCTGCGGATGGTTTGAACAGCTTTAATACAGTGATCAACCATTTCCTTTGTTTCTTGTTTCGTTGTAATAAATTCACCAAGATGATCAATTGTTGCGTCAAGTCCTTTTTCATTTAGTTCTCGAATTACATTGACTGTACTTTCAAGTGAGGCTCCTGCTACAAAACGTCCTGCTCCAAAACGAAGTCCGTATTTTTTTGCTAATGTTGTACACACTTTGTTTTTCCCTAAAAATAAAAATACATTTCGCATCATTTGTTCCATCGCGAACACGCTCCAATGTTCAATAATTTTTTTACCAATTAGCAAATCTAATAGTTGATTTTCATACCGATACATTCGTAAATTTTTAGTTAAAGAAAATAATTTGCATGTTTTTAGACCTATTTCATCAAACTACCCATAAGCCTGTTTACTTTCAGGCATGAGCATATAAGGAGGTTCCAATATGAATCAACAGCAAATAAATCAACAGTCCGCACAGCAAACAATGCCGCAGCCGCCAAATGTTGTTTCAACCAAAGATGAAATGTACATTACCGATATGCTTTCATGGAATTTATTAACAATGAAGAAAGCACATTTTTTTGCGATGCACTGCCAAGATCAAGAAATCAAAACAGCCCTCGAACAAGCAGGTCAAATGCATCAACGCCATTATGAAAAAATTTTGTCGCATCTTCAGCCTGCAGGCATCAATAAACAACTTCAACAATAAGTTCTACAACTATTTACGAGGGAGGTATTTTAATGAACCAAAGTAAAATTCAGAATCAAGAAACAATGATCCCAAAAACACCGCAGATGAATGATCGTGATTTGATCAATGATATGCTTGCCACTGAAAAGTATTTAACTGCTTCTTACAGCACAGCATTAAATGAAGCAAGTCATGAACAGCTTTATCGGGATTTATCAGCTGTTTTTAACGAAACACAAGATTGTCAACGTCATTTATACAATTTAATGTTCCAAAAAGGTTGGTACAGTCTTGATGCAGCACAAGATCAAAAATTACAGCAATCTTATCAGCAGTTTTCCGGTTATACAAACCAATTCCCATACAATACAAATATGAAACAATAACAAAAAACGCCACTAGTTAGCACTTACGTTAAGATAGACAAAAAGAACATTACAAAAAAACGCCAACTCTTTATCGGTTGGCGTTTCTGTGTTGATTCTCTTTATTTAGTTCTTTCATTTATTCTGTCGGCCACATTGATTGATGGTACGACATATCCCAAAACATATACTCATAGCGGCTCGTGTTTACAAATATTTCTTCAAGACGAGAAAGCTCTGCTTCTAATTTCCCTTCTGCAAGTTCATCTAATAATCCAATTAACCAAGCCGCAAGTTCGCCAAATTCTTCAGAAGAATACATTTGCACCCACTCCCCGTAAAACTCATGTGAAAGGGCGCCGTTTAGTTTACTAAGTTCTTTTCCAATTTCCGAATAGCTCCACATACATGGTAAAAGGCTTGCGACAAGTTCTGCCAATGAACCGTTTTGACCAACATGAAGCATATAATGAGAATAAGCAAGCGTAATTGGCGAAGCTTGTGCATTTTCAAGTTCTGCTTCTAAAATTCCAAACTTCTTTGCATATTCACGGTGCAGAGCCATTTCTTCATTTAATGTCGCGTCTAAAAGCTTAGCAAACTGCCCCATTGTTTTTAAATCATTTGCTTTAATGGCACCAATCCCAAACAGCTTTGCATAATCGATTAAAAACAAATAATCTTGAATCATGTAAAAGCGAAACTTATCTTGATCAAGGGTTCCATGTCCAATTCCTTGAACAAACGGATGATCATGACTTTTTTTCCAAATGGGCATCACTTTTTTATGAAGACGTTCTGTAAATCTCATTGTTCATTCTCCTCTACTATTTTTCTGTATGACACCAGTTGTAAATAAACGATGTCAGTACTTTTGTAAATTGAATTAGTTCTTTAATTGAGACACTTTCATTGACCGCATGAGCATTTTCTAAATCACCAGGTCCATAAATAACAGTTGGAATTCCTGCATCACCAAGCCAACCGCCATCTGTGACAGTCGGCGACATGCCAATTTTAGGAGATTCGCTCAGCACATTTTCATGAGCCGCTGCTAACGCTTTTGTTCCAGAATGGTCTGGATCAATGTCAAGTGATGGGAAAATTTCACCGCGTTCTTCAATCATTGAGGTACCGCCCCATTTAAATGTTGGCGGATGCTCGCGAAGCCACGGATCTGCTTTTGCAAGCTGCAAAAGATGGTCTTCCACTTCTTTGGCAACCTCATCATGATTTTCATTTGGATAAAAATGAACGGTTACCCATAGACGGCATTCATCTGCTATAAATGCAGCATGACGCCCTCCCTCTATAACTGCTGGATTGATTGTATTCATTCCCGCCGGAAAACCTGGATATGATTTTGTCACAGCCCAATGCCGTTCAAGCTCCTGCAGTCCTTGAATCATTTTTGTCATCTTTTCAATCGCGCTTGCCCCGTGCAAACCTCCGCCCGCATGAATCATTTTTCTTCGTGTGGCATCATGATAGGTTTGCGGACTTTTAATTGTAATCCAACCTGTAATTACGCCGCCTTGGCCTTGAATATGTAATTCACTCGTATCGACAACAACAGCATAATCGGCTGTATAGCCTCTTTCACAGCACTGAAGTGTCCCCGCTTCCCCCACTTCCTCGCCAATAACAGATTGAAACGTAAGATCTCCCGGAAGTGTTAAGCCGGCTTCTTTTAATAGTTTAACTGCAAATAACGCTCCGGCTAACCCGCCTTTCATATCCGCTGTACCTCGTCCGTACATACGTCCATCCCGAATAAACGGATCAAATGGACTTTTCTCCCAGTTCGAATGGTTATCAACTTCTGCAACATCAATGTGACCATTAATAATTAAACTTTTATATTGTTCTGAGCTGCTGCCTTTTAATACACCAACAACATTCGGATCATTTGGATAAACATCCCATTGATCAATGGAGAAATCTAGTTCTTTTAAATAGCCGGCAATAAAATCTTGTGCTTCTTTTGTATTGCGTGCCGGCGGACTTGGTGTTTCAAAACGAATTAACGTCTTTAACAGGTTAAGCAGCTCTTCCTGTCTTTCATCAATACTTTTAATAACATGATGCAGTTGTTCGTTCACATAAATCCCCCTCTAGCCAACTTCAAATTAGTTCGTGGACCCCATGTTTTTATATTGAATTTTATTGTGTATCTAACTATAATAAAAAACGCTTCTACTATAAGTAGAAGCGGCTATCGTTAAATAGTTATCGGGGCCAACTTCCACTTTCCTACGCTAGCTTTACCTAGATCAGGTCAAAGGGTTAAGGCAGCTCACCTCTCTCAGCTTAAAAGCACCCCTAGTGGTAAAAATTTATGAAATTATTATCCACCTTTAGTCTAACATTTTTTATAAAATTAACAACATTCATTCAGGAAAAGTCACAAGAAGAAACACGCAGCTAAAACACTTTCCTAAGATCAATTTTTTTCCATTTCGTCAAAAAAACTACTCAATAAAACTCCTCTTTATGTTAAGATGAAACCAAAGAGAAACTATTAAATTACTTTTTATAAACCCTGTTAGAAAGGCGCGTCATAAATGGATCAAAACGAGAAAAAAAAGAAGAAAAAACAGCTTCCCATGCGGCTTAATGTTTTATTTTTAACTGTATTTATCCTTTTTTCTGCCCTTATCCTTCGTCTTGGCATTGTGCAAATTGTTGAAGGGGATATGTATGAGCAGCAAACAGAAGAAACAGAAAATATCGTCACAAAAAGTGATACACCACGCGGGAAAATATTTGATGAGATGGGAAATATTATTGTTGATAACAGTCCCGTTTTTAACTTAACATATACAGCTCTTCAAACAGATTCTCATGCAAAGAAACTTGAAATTGCTGAAAAACTGGCAAAAATGATTGATAAAGATACTAGTAAAATTACAGAACGCGATAAAAAAGATTTCTATATTATCACGCGCGGGCAGCAAACATTAGTCGATCAAAAGTTCACAGCGCAAGAACTAGAAGAAATTAAGAGTAAACATGAAGAAGTAAAAGATGCTGATAGAGAAATTTACACCTTATTATTAGAACGAATTACAGAAAAAGACTTAGCCGAGATTGCAGATAACGAACTGGAAATTCTAGCAATTAAACGAGAAATGGATCGCGGTTTTGCGTTAAGCCCACAAGTTATTAAAGAAGATCTTAATAAAAAAGAAATTGCCGTTATAAGTGAAAATTTAAGTGAACTAAGCGGCATTGATATTCATGCAGATGCAGCCCGCATTTCTCCTTATGAAGATTCTGTCGCTGCCATCATTGGAACAACAAAGCAAATCCCAAAAGAACAGCAGGATTTCTATGCCGTTCGGGGGTATGACTTAAATGATTATGTTGGAACAAGTGGATTAGAACTTCAATATGAAACACTGTTAAATGGTGTAAAAGAAAAGAAAAA
Source organism: Bacillus taeanensis (assembly GCF_003318295.1). Classification (GTDB taxonomy): domain Bacteria; phylum Bacillota; class Bacilli; order Bacillales; family UBA6769; genus Maribacillus; species Maribacillus taeanensis. The sequence continues at coordinate 78,022 of NZ_QOCW01000001.1, read as the reverse complement.
ATACATTACAAATAAATCCGGCGAACCGATTAGTGAACCAGAAATACTAGCAGGCGAAAGCGGGAAAGATCTTGTTTTAACCCTTAATATGCAGTTTCAACAGCAGCTTGAACAAGCAGTAGAACAAGAAATTTTAAAATTTCGCGGTGCAGGTGTTGATAGTGCTTATGCAGTTGTACTTGATGCACGAACTGGCGGAGTTCTTGCAATGGTTGGGAAAAAATATGAGGGCGGCACATTTAAAAATGAAATGTACGGCACATACCTTTATGCATTCCGACCTGGTTCTTCTATTAAAGGAGCAACGATTTTAACAGGTTATGAACATGAAGTGTTAAGCACTGGTGAAGTGATTTACGACAGACCGCTTCACTTCGGGGGTACTACGATAAAAAAATCATATGGCGGTCGGTCACTTGGACATATAAATGATATTAAAGCACTAGAACGCTCTTCAAATATCTATATGGACTATATCGGCATGCGTATTGCCGGTTTTGACTTTGATCGTTATCAATGTACGATTCAAAATTGCACGAGTGAAACAAACTTAGAGATTGCCATTAATAAAATGCGCAGTTCCTTTCAACAATTTGGGCTTGGGGCGCCAACTGGTCTTGATCTTCCATATGAATCAATTGGTTATAACAGCGGAAAACCGAATGCCATCGGTCACCCAATGGACTTTTCCATCGGACAGTTTGATACGTATACACCGATGCAGCTTGCACAATATGCTTCAACAATCGCAAATAACGGCTATCGTCTGCAGGTTCACCTCTTAAAAGAAGTGCGCGAATCACGTCCAGATGAAGAGCTTGGCAAACTATTATATCGTTTTGAACCAACTGTATTAAATCAAATTAAAGTGGATCAAAAATACATTGATCGAGTGAAACAAGGATTTTATCAAGTAACCCACGGCTCCCAAGGAACAGCAACAGCTTTAAGAAGTTATCCTGTTGCAGGTAAAACAGGAACAGCACAGGAAGAAAAAAACGGGAGACCAGTAGTGAATGAAGTCTTTATCGGTTATTCGCCATATGATAATCCTGAAATTTCCTTTTCGATTATGGTTCCAAAGATGCATACAGAGGTGCCCGTTAATAGAACGATTGCTGAGCATGTGTTAAAGATTTATGAAAACTTAAAAACGACCCCTTATGAAGTAAACAGTGGGATAGACAATAAAGAAACGCAAAAAATTGAAGAAGTGGAAGAAACAGGGGAAGAATTACAATAAAAGAAAGAGGTTGACTGATCAGTCAACCTCTTTCCTTTACTCATTTTTTAATGTAAACACCGTTAGCTCGGGTACACATAAAAAGCGGTATGGCTCTCGCGTTGTCCCAATTCCACGGTTTACATAGAGCTGCATCGCACTTTCCCCCACACTGTACATTCCGTCATAATATTTTTTAGCAAGCGGAGGTGTGACTAACGGTCCTATAAACGGAAGTTGAACTTGTCCGCCGTGGCTATGTCCTGAAAGCTGAACATCTACTGCATAGCGTGCTACATTATCTGCAATATCAGGTTCATGTGCCATTACGATCACATAATCTTCTACGGACAAAGAAGATAATGTTTGATGGAGATCAGGTCTTCCAAGCATCGCATCATCAATTCCTGCTAAAATAAGCCTTTCTCCACTTTTTTCAATCGTACTCGTTTCATTCATCAACAGCTTAAAATCGGCATGTTCCATAATTTTGCGATATGTTTCTGTTCCATACCCACCATGATCATGATTGCCATAAATCGAAAATTTGCCAAGCGGAGCGGAAAGCTGTCCTAAAATAGAAGAAATCTTCCTTAACGGCTTATAATCTTGGGGCGAATCAATTAAATCCCCTGTAAATAAAATAAGATCAGGTTTTAGGCTGTTTATTTCTTCTACTAAGCCTTGAAACTGTGTAAGCGTATAGTTATGACCTAAATGAATGTCACTAAACTGAACAATTGTAAAACCATCAAATGCGCTTGGAATTTTAGGTGACCTTAATTCGAGGTTATTAATCGTTAACCACTTTGTCTCAATATGGCGCGCATAATAATAACCAAAACTTCCTGCAAAGATTGTGCTCATTATTGTATACAAACTGCGCTTTAGAAAGGTACGCCTGGAAACTTTTTCTTCATTCATATTCTAACCTACCTAATTTACTAAATCTCTCGTATCTTCTAATATAACGTATAACATCCAAAATGGCTTTATGTTTTTAAATTTGTAAAGACAATGTAAAACGACTTCTTAAATTTCTGCTTTCCATAAAATATATACCTTTTACTTTATGTCTAACATTCCTCTATGTATGATTTTCTTGTAGGAAACGTCTTTATGATCAAGAATTAATCTCTTTAAAGGAGGCGTGGAGATGAGAATCTTTTTATTTTTATTAATGAGTTTTTTACTTTTTGGCTGTGCTGCAAAAGAAGAGCCATCAAAAGTGTCCGAACAAGAAGCCATAAATAATGAAGTTGTGGTTCTGGCGCAAAACTTAAAAATACCATGGGAAATTGAAAAGGTTGAGGAAACATTCTATCTTCCAGAACGCGGCGGGAAAATCATCACCATTAAAGGTGTCACAGGAAAGCGAGACAACGTGATTACAACAAAAGAAATCGTCTCAGAAGGAGAAGGCGGGCTTCTTGGTTTAGCGTTAGCACCTGACTTTATTAATTCTAGACAAGCTTATATTTACCATACGTACCGAAAAAATGGTGAAATACTAAACAGAGTCATCCTTGCTGAACAAACGGAAGACGGCTGGCAGGAAAAAACAGAACTGCTTAACGAAATACCTGGTTCTATGATTCATAATGGCGGCAGAATTGCGATTGGTCCTGATCAAAAGCTTTATATTACAACTGGTGATGGCGCAAAGCCTGAACGGGCACAGCAGCTAACTAGTCTTGGCGGGAAAATTTTAAGAATGAATCTTGATGGCTCCATTCCAACTGATAATCCTTTTGTAAATTCTTATGTGTACTCCTATGGTCACCGCAATCCCCAAGGCCTCGCATGGGATGAAGGCGGACAACTATACGCTTCAGAGCATGGTCCTTCAGGAGAATTTGGTCAAGAGGCGCATGATGAAATTAATTTAGTGAAGCCGGGGAAAAATTACGGCTGGCCGCTTGTTATTGGCGATCAAACGAAAGAAGGGCTGGAAACGCCGCTTTTTCATTCAGGAAATGATACATGGGCCCCCGCAGGAATCGCCTATAAAGACGGGGCCTTATATGTAACAGAACTACGCGGTTCAAAGCTAAGACGCTTTGATTTAGAAACAGGGGAACAATCTATTGTCTTAGAAGGGTTTGGCAGATTGCGAGCTATTTTAATTAGTGATGGCTACGCTTATATCGTCACAAGTAACCGCGACGGACGCGGCAGCCCTGCTCCGGAAGATGATCGCCTTATGAAGATTTCACTTCCATAAGAAAGGGACTGTCTCTATGCTTTTGAGACAGTCCCTTTCCTTTTTTCTTTACCGAAACCACTAACTATATGTTTTGAAGCTTTTGACGTTCATTCTTTATATATTTTTTTATTTATTGAGAGACTGCTGGATACTTGACAGAATGCTTGCGATCAATATACGCAAAAATAAACATGCCAATGCTTCCAACTAACGCTAAACAACTTAATGTTTGATAAAGCATCGTTCCATTAAAGTAATCCATTACAATACCGCCGCCTAATGATCCAATAATGCCTGACAGCCCAAAAAACACGGAAATGAATAAAAGCTGTCCCGTTCCCTGCAGCTCTTCAGGAACAAGCTGTGAGACAAACTCCATTGCCGCAACATACATAACAGCAAACGTGATTCCATGTGCAGCTTGAAACAGAATAATGTCGCCAGGGTTATTCGCCCCTGCAAATAAAAACCATCGCAATGTATAAAGAATACCGGATATGATAATAAACGTTAAAACATGAAAACGTCGAAACCAAATGGCACTTAATGCAAAAATAAGCGCTTCACTAGCAACGCCAACAAACCAAGCCCAGCCAATTAATGATTCCTTTCCACCAAGTTCTACAACATAAAGTCCAACAAAGCTGTCATTTGTACGATGGGTAATCGTAATAAACATAATAAGCGCGAGAAAGGTAAGCAAACGCTTATTTCCAACTAACTTAAGCGCATCTCCGGAAGTGACTGGTTTACTATGACTTGTCTTAATATCTGAAAGCTTCCAGCAGACGAAAAAGGCAACCAATGCATATGCCGCAAAAGGGAAAAACATGTTTTCAACGCCAATGATTGAAAGAATTTGTCCGCCAACAAGCGCGGTTAAAGCAAAGCCAATTGATCCCCATGTGCGAATGCTTCCAAATGAAACTCCCGCTTGTCTTGATGTTTTTTGAGCTAAACTGTCTCCAAGTGCTCCGATCGGTGACATAAAATAAAAAAGACAGGCCCCCATTATCATATAGGCCACAAATGTATTCATTTGAAAAAATATCGCACTTGTTACTAACAGCCCGATTAAACAAATTAAAATCATCCGCTTGACGGTATTATATTTATCACTCATATAACCCCAAAACGGCTGTGAAAGTATGGCTGCAAAAGGACCAATCGCAAGCAGCAATCCAATCTTAGAACCTGATAAACCTTGATTTTGAAAATAAACTGGTAAAAAACCAATGATAATATTAACAGCCGAATGAAAGAAAAATAAAAACATCCCTAAATACAATACAGGTCGATGTTTCACTGCCGCTCATCTCCCTTTCTACTAATTCTTTTCCTAACCTTACCTATCTTAGCGCCTTCTCTATAAAATAACCAGAGAGAGAGTCGATCTAAATTGTAAAATCTCGACCTACAGATCTTCAGAAAACGCTATCATCTAATAAACGGCAATTATCTATCATTTACCTTAAAAATTTATTATCAAAACATGGCGTGTTGATTTTCAACCATAAAAAGAGCATACAGCTGTTTCCTGTATGCGAGTGAATTATTTAATTTATAATTTACGAAAATGCATCTGACACCATGGATCTTCTATAACATCCGCTACATTTGAAGCAATCATATGCTGTTCACCGTCTTCATCAGTCGTTAACCAATTATTATCCTCATCTTTAAATACTGGATAAACAAATCCCTTTTTAAATAAGATAGATGACGGGAGTTTTTCAATATAATCGTAGGTGACTCGAGCATGTACATCACTAATGCATTGTAATAACTCCATTACGATCCCTCACTTTCCTTCTCTTATACATTTTGCCACATGTTTAGCAAATCGAAAAGTATTATGAATGCTGCTGCACTCCTACTACTGACCACATCATTTTATTCAATTCTTCTTTATTAAAAACCCTATGTGAAAGAGTTTCAACTATTTGTTCACTAATCGCTATCTCTTGTTCAATAAATTTATTTATCATGTCATTGAAAGGAACTATTTCAGACATACCCTTTTTCTTTATGAAAATAAGGTTATTAATGTTTTCATAAAATTTTTTCGGAAGATTACTCCCCTCGATCAACTCAAGAAAAGATGTCGGAGGCGGAGCAGAAAACTCACGAATCCATTTAATACATAAGATTGAACGAAGCACATATAAATAATGCTTTACAGACACCATTTCTTTCCCTTCTATATATTTCTTGCAATTTTGTTTTGTCATATTCAAATAGTGATACGTAAGCTTTTTTAATGAACAGCATTCGATCGCCAAATCACGGCATCTCCACGCAAACTCACCTTTTTCTAAATAAACAATAGGAGAAAACAGCCATTCAATAAAAGAAGGATTTGTATTTTGAAATAACCTCATTGCTTTCAATAAATCCCACCCATGCACCTCCAGTGTTTCATCAACTTTTTTATCAATTACTTCTGTTACCTGATCAACAGATAGGTACTTCTTTAACGGATAATAATAAATAAACCGCACATCATAATCACTCGTTTCAGAAGCAAAGCCGAACGCTCTGCTGCCCCCATCTGCTGCATAGATTATTTTTACACCGTATTGAACTTCTATTTCCGCTAACCTTTTCTTCACCCATTCACCCATTATCACTCTTCCCTTCCTCTTTATTATTTAACTCCTTCTAAACGCTCATTTTTACCATTTTCATCTTCTATTATTACCCTATTTTTCTTGGAAACGTTTCATTTTATAGAATAATTAAATTTTTCTGAAAAAATAGTTGTGTTTTCCTAAAATAGATAGTAGAATAATTTTCATCTTCTAAAAATAGATAAAAAATGAAACAAGTAATTGAAAGGGGCGAAAAAAATGATCACATTTGCTGCAGCCATTGCACTACTAATCGTAGGCTATACAGTATATTCTAAGGTGGTTGAACGAATTTTCGGCATTGATGATCATCGTACTACCCCTGCATACACAAAAAGTGACGGTCTTGATTATATGCCGATGAGTTGGTGGAAAGGAAGCTTAATCCAACTTTTAAATATTGCAGGACTTGGTCCAATTTTCGGTGCGATTATGGGTGCATTGTATGGACCCATTACATTTATTTGGATTGTCATAGGATCAATTTTTGCAGGAGCTGTACATGATTATTTTTCAGGAATGCTTTCACTTCGTCATGGCGGAGAACAATATCCAACACTCGTTGGACGTTATTTAGGAAAAGGTGTAAAACTGATTATTAATATTATCTCACTCGTATTAATGATTCTTGTGGCAGCCGCTTTTACATCAGGACCTGCACAATTAATTGCACAAATTACACCACTAAGTTTTACAGTAGCATTAGTTCTTATTTTTGCTTATTTTATTATTGCAGCAGTTTTACCTATTAATCGTGTTATCGGGAAAATTTATCCAATATTCGGTGCCATTCTTATTTTTATGGCTGTTGCGATTGGAATCGGACTATTTTCCCAAGGAGAACCTATTCCAAATTTAACAGTTGAAAACCTTCATCCTCAGGAACTACCCATTTGGCCGCTGTTAATGGTCACAGTATCCTGTGGAGCGATTTCAGGTTTTCACAGTACGCAAAGTCCAATTATCGCTCGTACGATGAAAAAAGAATCAGACGGACGAAAAATATTTTACGGTGCAATGATCGCTGAAGCTGTTATTGCTATGATTTGGGCGGCTGCTGGGATGACGTTCTTTGGAAGTACCGGTGGACTGCAAGAAGCGTTAGCAGCTGGAGGACCTGGTGGGGTTGTAAATGAAATTTCCACTTCATTATTAGGTGTTTTAGGCGGGGTACTTGCAATCTTAGGTGTTATTATTTTACCTATTACAACAGGGGATACGGCCCTTCGCTCTTCAAGAATGATTTTTGTGGAGTTATTAAGCGGATTTGGAAACTTCGAAGGAAAATCAAAAAATCTACTGCTTTCTATTCCTGTCATTGTATTTACTTTTTTATTAACACAGCTTGATTATTCTTTCTTATGGCGCTATGTTGGTTGGACAAACCAAGTTGTCGCAACAGCCATGCTTTGGACAGGAGCGATGTACCTATTACAAAATAATAAGTTTCATTGGATTTGCGGAGTCCCCGGTCTGTTTATGACAGGTGTAATCAGCACGTATATTTTCTATGCGCCAGAAGGATTCTCCCTTCCATATGAAACGTCACTTACAATTGGAACAGTTCTTACACTGATTACCTTTGTTTGGTATGTAAATCAAATTCGCAAAGCAAAGTTAAAAGAAATGCCGCAAACGACTGCAGCGTAATAATTTAAACTATTACTTAGAGGTTAGCTCATGAACCTCCCCCACTTACCTACGGTTGAAGTGGGGGTTTCTAATGTTTCTCAATGGCTCTTAAACCTTTTAAGTTCCATTAAGCTTAACACTAGTGGAGTTGACACAGCGGCGTGCTGAAAACGCCCAACCCCTCTATACCGTTTGTCATGTTTTCCATGCATTCGGTACTTCTTTTAGACAATTTTTGATTGCGGATGCCATACATGAATGGTTTCTTTATGAAAAATCGCTGCTTCTTTTAAACGTAAAAACGCTTTTTTCAAAATGTTTGCAGCTCCGTTTACATCGGCATTGATGATGAAGCCAGCTTTTGAACGATACAACCCTCTTTTGATCCGTTTTCCGGAAAACATCTTCTTTGACTCGCATTCCCCATAAGTTGGAATCTCATCTCCGTCCAAGAAGCTCGCTTTGGACGTATACGATTCTTCGGTTACGATCACCTTGATTCCCTGTTCCTTCGCTTTGTATTGAATCATACGAATGAACAAACTGTGCGGAATGCTTACAAACGATTGATTGTTACATTTCCCGATGGTTGAGGACTGCTTCCAATCGTTGTTTTTGCCGATAATGATCGTATCAATGTTCTCTTCTTGGGCATGCTTCACAATATAAAAACTGATCTTATGAAAAAGATCTTTTAGTTTTTGATGCCTGATTTGGTGAAGCTTTTCCAAGCGTTTTGACGTAAAAGGCCCTTCGTTTGGCTGCTTTCCCCGTCTTAAAATGCCAAGATAATGAGCTTTCATTTTGTTATAATACTGATTAATGGATTTGACATGCTTGCCCTTGACTAATACAGGTCTGCTTCCCGTATTCGTCACCATGGTCGCAAGGTTGTCAATTCCTAGATCAATCGCCATTAAACGGTTGATCTCTTGACATTCTTCCTTTTTCAAAGGGATGTCCATCACTAATTCAACGACATATTGTCCGTATTTAGGAATGACCCGAACTTGTGTCAGCTTTCCTTCCCCAGCTCCCAGTTTTCCAATGTTTAAGCGTTCCTTTGTTTTAGGAAACTTTAAAAACTTCTTTTCTTTGATCACACAATCTTGATTTGTAAACAGCACTTCTTTTTCCTGAGCACGGCTGTACGCAGGAATTCTCGGTCTTCCTTTGTATTTAGCCGGTTTTTTCTTATACTCTTTTAAACTCGAAAAAAAAGATTTCCAGTTCTGAAAAACGGTTTTCATAATCGATTGACTTGTTTGCGTAGGAAGGGAACGATAATCGTTTTGAGCGGTCTCTTTAAATAAACAATCTAAGAAGTTGTAATCCACATAAGGATGTGCGTTCGAAGGGGCTTCAAATACATAACAGGTGACTTCTTTTTGCAGCGGTTGAAGTTCTTTTTCCTACGTCAAACCTGTATACACTTGTCGGATGTAAAAGTTGGTGGTGTTGGTCATGTTTTTAGCATTCTGGGCCATTTCTTTAAAATAAGGATACATCCGATGTCCTTTTTTAATCCAGATTTGATGCGTTTTATAATGTGGTGCTTTTCCTTTTCCATGATTTCACCCCCTTTAAGATCATTATACCAAACATTTGTTCTTAAATGAAGGTTCAGGAAGCTTTTTCTAAAAAACAAGGAATAAGACCTATGAAGACCTGTCCATTCACCCCTCCTTATCGTTTTCACGCTTGAAGAAGGGGTACTCTGGACATCCTTGATAGAGTTAACCTCTATTGTTTTGAGCTTTTACATAATAGGGTATACCGTAGTATATAATGATTGGTAAAGGAGTCGATAAAATGGAATGGATTTTATACGGAAGTATTGCCCTTATTGTTCTCGCCATTGTTTTCCTTGCTGTTAAAGCTGTGCAGGTGTTAAAAGAAACAAAACCAACATTAGAAAAACTGCAATCCACTTCCAACAATATTCAAGCACAAATTGACGATGTTAATAAAGAAACAACTGAACTACAACAGCGAACAACAACACTGAGCGAAGATGTAAATCAAAAAAAAGCGGCCGTTCAATTTACGATAACGTCTGCGAAAGAAATTGGTGAAAGTCTAAAAGAAATCAAATCAGAAGTACAAATGAAACTGCCAATCAATCAAAATGAGCGGGCCTAACAGCACCGCTCATTTTTGATAACTTACTACTCCTTCTAAATCGTAATCATTCTATTTACAAATCGTAACGATTACGATATAATTCCTAAGTACTCAGCAGACGAAATGGAAGGAGGTAAAAAATGAAAAAAATAACACCCATTATAATCGCTATTATTCTTACTTTATTAGTACTTTTGACAGCTTGCGGCAGCAATACTGAAACACCAACTACTTCCTCGAATAATAAAGAAAACAAGACACTAAAAATTTATACAACCTTATTTCCTATTGAAGATTTCACTAAAAAAATTGGCGGTGAACATGTAGAGGTTACAAATATTATTCCAGTTGGCGCTGATGCCCATTCGTTTGAACCAACACCTAAAACAATGGTAAATATCGCAAAAGGTGATGCCTTTATTTATAACGGGGCCGGAATGGAAGGATATGTTGAATCTATTACACAATCCCTTCAAAATGAAAAAGTAGTCTTTGTAGAAGCTTCTCAAGGAATTGAATTAATAGAATTTAACGAAGAACATGATGAGCATGAGGAAGAAAACCACGAGGAACATGGAGAGCATGATATGCATTTATGGTTAGATCCTATTCGTGCCATTACACTTGCAGATACTATTAAACAAACTCTTATTGAGTTAAAACCTGAAGCAAAAGAGGATTTTGAAGAAAACTTTACTCGTTTAAAACAAGAGCTTGAAACATTAGATCAAGAGTTTGCGAACATGGTAGAAGAAGCCCCGAATCATACTTTTATCGTTTCTCATGCTGCATTTGGTTATTGGACAGATCGCTATGACTTACAACAAATTGGTATTTCCGGCTTGTCACCATCAAATGAACCTTCACAAAAACAATTGCAAGAAATGATTGAATATGCCAACGAATACAACATTCAATATGTCCTGTTTGAACAAAATGTAACCTCAAAAGTGGCAAAAGCGCTTAAAAATGAAATTGGAGCCGATGCACTGCAGCTCCATGATATATCTGTATTAACAGAGGAAGATGTTAAAAACAAGGAAGATTATTTCAGCCTGATGCGCAGCAATATTGAAACACTGCGCACAGCCCTTCAATAATAAAAACTGGACTTCTCTTTAAAGCGAAGTCCAGTTTTTATTATTTACGATTATTATCCAAGCATTTCGATTTCATATTTTGAATACAGTCGATTATAAATATGTTCAATCTCATCGTCTGTCATATACATCAATTTTTCGTGACCAAATCCTCGTGTTTTTTCAATAAATTGAATCATATTTTTACGTTCTTGACGGCTCATTTTCATTCCTCCTTTTATTGTTTACCCGTTCTGTATTAATACAGTTTATTATATTTAATTATATTATATAACAGAAAAAGAAAAATGCAACCGTTTTTTTCTGAAAATTTTAAAATAGGCAGCTGTCTAGACAGCTGCCTACCGTTTAGTAATCTTTTCGAATTTCCCTTACAACATGTCCAAGCTCTGGCACAATTAATTTTGTCATGGCAAGACGAACAGCACCACTTGAGCCCGGCATTGCAAAAATGGCCGTGCTTTCTGAAACCCCTCCAATTGCGCGGCTTAAAATTGCAGCAGAACCAATATCCTCCGTATAACTCAACATTCGAAACAGTTCACCAAAACCGACAATTTCTTTATCAAGCATCGGTTGAATGGTTTCAATTGTTACATCACGCTTCGCAATTCCTGTACCACCGTTTAAAAGAATAACCTCTACTTCATTTGAAGCAACACCTGCTTCAACCGCTTCTTTTATTTCTGCCTGTTCATCTTTTACAATCTCATAAGCAGAAATAGAAAAACCTCCTTCTTCAAGCAATTGCTGAATAAGATTTCCACTTTTATCCGTTTCCTTTGTTCTCGTATCACTAATGGTAATCACTTTACACTTTACAATTTTTGGTGCTTCTTTCTTATGTTCTTGAACACTCATGGATCATCCCCCTCTGTCTCTTGCCCCTATACACTCAAACTTAATTTACAGAAATCGTGTGCTGCAATGTCGAACTCCCAAAGTAAGCTTATATTCAACATCTAAAGAACAATTAACTCTTAAACTACTTTTAAATTAGTTACACTTAGTTTAACAATAATGATTACGATTTACAAAGCGAAATTTGTCGAAAAAGTTAATAATTTCTTAACAAAATTTATATTACCTTAAAAAAATAAGATAAAATGAGTATATATGAGAATTAATGCTTTGTTAACGCTTTCTTTGTTTTTGTTTCCGTTTTCATAAAGTTTGATAAATTGTCACAAAATATAACATAATAGAGAAGTGATGAAATTAAAAGATTCAGAAAATTTTTATGATTAATAACAACAAGATACATACAACCCGCTTCTATTTTAAGCATCAATGAACCGCACACAAACCAAAATCAACCTTTTTAGGAGGGCTTTAGCGTGAAGTCTTTTTACCACTATCTCACTGTTGAAGAATTACAAGCTTGTTACAACAAGGTACAAAACATTATTGAAAAAGGATTTATGGTTGTTGGTATGCAGCAGGAACTTTCACTCATTGAAGAAGCTGCCGAAGCAAGAGGAATTGAATTATAAAACTGCTTAAAAAGCATGATGCACTGTGTAAAGACAACTTGCCGTTTTGTGTTTTACTAGTGCAGCATGCTTTTTTTATATTCTTCTGTTCTAAAAGGACGACTTCCAAAACATAGCAAATAACCTTATAATAGTTTTATATACTCAAATAAACTAGGTATGGTATATGGATAATTTATGGAAAAGGAAGAGTGGTATGAATAAAAACTGGTGGAAAGAAAGTGTTGTCTATCAAATTTATCCGCGAAGCTTCAAAGACTCAAATGGCGATGGAATTGGCGACTTAAACGGTATTATTTCAAAGCTTGATTATTTAAAAGATTTAGGAATTGATATGATTTGGGTATGCCCTATTTATAAGTCTCCTAATGATGACAACGGCTATGATATTAGCGATTATCAAGACATTATGGATGAGTTTGGAACAATGGAAGAATTTGATCAGCTGCTTGAAGAGGTTCATAAACGTGATATGAAGTTAATTATGGACTTAGTTGTTAACCACACTTCTGATGAACACCCATGGTTTGTTGAATCACGTCAGTCAAAAGAAAATCGATATCGTGACTACTATATTTGGAGTGACGGCAAAGACGGCAAAGACGGCAAAGAACCAAACAATTGGGAGTCCATTTTCAGCGGATCAGCATGGCAGTATGATGAAGCAACGAATCAATATTACATGCATGTTTTCTCAAAAAAACAGCCTGATTTAAACTGGGAAAATGAAAGCGTTCGACAAGACATTTATCAAATGATTAATTGGTGGCTTGATAAAGGAATTGACGGTTTCCGTGTTGATGCCATTTCTCATATTAAAAAAGCAACAGGATTTCCCGATATGCCAAATCCTCATGGACGAAAATATGTTCCTTCGTTTGCAGGACATATGAACCAACCAGGCATTCATACTTTTTTAGAAGAGTTAAAAGAAAAAACATTTGCTAACTATGATATTATGACAGTCGGCGAGGCAAATGGTGTATCAATTGAAGATGTAGAAAAATGGGTAGGCGAAAAAGACGGGAAATTTAATATGATTTTCCAATTTGAACATATGGGACTCTGGGATTATGAAGATACAGAGGGTACGTTTGACATTGTCCGCTTTAAAGATATTTTATCAAAATGGCAAAAAGGCCTAGAGAACCGAGGTTGGAATGCCCTTTATTTAGAAAACCATGATCAACCTCGCTCCGTATCACAGTTTGGAAATGATACAACATATTTAACGGAGTCTGCAAAAGCGCTGGCAGCTTGTTATTTCTTTATGCAGGGAACACCTTATATTTATCAAGGACAGGAAATTGGTATGACGAATGTCCAGTTTCCATCCATTGAAGACTACCGTGATGTCGGGATTAAAAACTTATACCGAGAATGGAAAGCAGAAGGTAAATCAGACGAGGAAATTATGAAAGTTATTTGGAAGCGTACGCGCGACAATTCTCGTACACCGATGCAGTGGACAAATGAATCATATGGCGGTTTTTCTTCACATGAACCTTGGATTGGCGTAAATCCTAACTACAAAGAAATTAATGCTGCCGCCCAACAAAATGATCCACATTCTATTTTAAATTTCTATAAAAAAATGATTAAGATCCGCAAAGAAAATGATGTATTTGTATACGGCACTTATGATTTAATTGATCGAGATAATGAACAAGTTTACACATATACAAGAACACTAGAAAATCAAAAAGCAGTCGTGATGTGTAATTTAACGGAAAACAATGCTTTTTGTGAATTAAATAATCTTTCTTTAGAAAATAGTAAATTGCTTATTTCAAACTATAAAGTTAACTCTTTTGACACCTCTGCGCAATCGCTTGAACTTAAGCCCTTTGAAACACGAGTTTACCTTGTCCATCAAGCGTAAAGATTCTCATCATAAGTTACATTCACACAATGCGCTGACATTGTTGTCAGCGCATCTTTATTACTCTTTTTTATCTATTTTTCTACCTTGAGTTTGAAACTGCCGGATATTTATTTTAACCTTAATGTTAATTGGCACTTCGCTAAACCGTTCATCCCAGTTTTCCTTCACCTTTTCCCATTCTTTCGGATATTGAATACGAAGCTGTTCGCGAAATCCGGTTACATCAACGTGAAATTCTTTTTGCGTTTTTTCCAATCCTTTTTTAATTAAATGGTTTACCTCATTTTCAATTGCTTTCTCAGCTTTGTTAAGAAATTCGTTTTTAAATGCATCACTATAAAGCACCCAATCTTCACTTAAACGGCCTTCCGATTCAACTGTTACATTGAAAGATATGTCATCTTTCTCTACTTTTGTTTTAATTTTACTTTTAATATCAGCAATCTCATATAAAATCGATTCACCTGTTTCTTTATCAATTCCCTCTATTACTCCACCAATCCCTTCACCTAAAAGCCAGTTTAGACCGGTTACTTCTTCCTTGTTCAGCAGCCCAACTATCTTCTTTTCTTTGCCGCTAATTACAGCTGCACCAGTCAGTCTTGTTTCTTCACCTTCTGTTGCAACGAGGTACTGCATTAAAAAGCTTGACTCTGCTGACAGCTTCTCCGATAAATCTCCGACTGTTAATGGTTGTGCAGCTCTTAACATTTTTTCACCCACATTTTCTGATAAAGCAAGAAACTTTAATGCAGGGATTTGATCTTTAGTCGGTTCAATTTCAAGCATATCTTTTGCCTTTCCGTTTGCAATAATCATATGTATCGTCCGGCGAACATCATGATCACGAAAAAAAAGCTAAGCAGCTGCAGCATATTTACAGAACGTGCTGCATCTTCCCCAATCATTATAACTTTTAAATGAGCATAACTTGGGGAGCGGCTTGTCATATTAGACGTTTCAACAACTCCTTCAAACAATGTGCTTTCTTCAAGAGTAAGATTATCAAAAGGTTTCTTATCAGCAGACCCTCCTCCTGTTTTTTCTCCAGCAATCACTCCTGGTACAACAAATTGATTCGTAAAAATTAAGGAAGGTCTCTTACGCTCTTCAAGTTTTTCTTCCTTTATATCAATCCCTACACCTACTACAAGACCAATATTCTCGATTTCTTGTCGCCCCCAGCAACCTGTTAATAACATGAGAGAAAACGAGACTAGGATACCGGCTTTTTTATTCATGTCTGTTTCTCCTCACTAAAGCAGCTACCCATAATACACATGGAAATATTACTGCTACAACTATATCCATATAACCAAGATAATCCCCTAATTTAAAAACGCTATTAATATTCTCAGGGTACATCGCTCCAATATACATACATGGTAAAAGGCCATAAATAAAATAATTGATCTTTTGTTTAAATATTTGACTGAGCCCAAGGGCAGCAAGATAAAACGAGATAACAAATGTTGTATACGTTGTCAAAATCCACAACATAATGAAAAAGGTTTCAAACCGTTCAAAGAAAAAACCTTTTAATTCAATCGATTTTACTAACTCCATTGTTGGCCATGTTAAAAGCTTTGTTTCTGTTACAGTTAAAGCACCAATAACCGTAACAATCATTGCTAAATAAAAAATAATCATGATGCTAACACCAATAAAAACAGCTTTTTGCGCTTTATTCGGCTCTTTCATAAAAGCTGTTAAAATTAACATCACCTCAACACCTAAATAAGAAAGCGCCATCGGCTCTAATCCCTTGGCAACCGGCATGATCCCTTGTCCCAACACAGGACGAAGATTATCAAGCTCAACATTTCCCACACTTAAAGCAATAATTAGAAAGAAAAAAAACGCCATGACCGGAAAGTACAATTCAAATAAACGAACAATGGAATTAATTCCTCCGAAAACTAGGTATGCCCCAACACTTATAAAAATAATAACCGTTACTTCAATTGGAGTTTGATCCATTAAATAAGTACGAGTTACTTCCGCCATTGCCCGTGCTTCAAATGCTGCTAATAAAGTGTAATAGACAATTACAAAGAAACCTAAGATCCGTCCAAGAAAGCTTCCTGTTAATAATTGACTATATTCATAAAATGTTTTACCGGGAAACTTCTGACTTAACTTTACGATCACATATCCTACAACAATCGCAATGAGCCCCCCAATGATCGTACTAATCCATATGTCTGGTGTTCCTACTGCTTCGGCGCCCGCTCGAGGCATCGTAATAATGCCAATGCCGATAATTGCTGCAGCAACAGTAACAGCTGCTTGTGATAAAGTAATTTGATCTTTTGGATGAGTAATCATTACCCTTTTCCTCCATACTGCTTCGTCATTCGTTTGCGGTCTTTTGTTTTCAACATTTCCGGCCGTTTCTTCATCATTGTTAACGGCATTCGAATAAGAGAATCTTTCCAATCGCTTGGGCAATATGGAACAAATGGTGCAAGATAGTTGACGCCAAAACTTTTTAACTTTACAAGATGAATACTAATCATTAAGTAAGTCATGACAATACCATATAATCCTAAAAATGCCGCTGCAAGAATCATTCCAAATCGTAAAATTCGAATCGCAATTCCTAATCCATATTGCGGCAAAGCAAATGATGAAATGGCCGTTAACGCAACAACAATTACCATCATCGGACTAACAAGCCCTGCAGTTACAGCTGCTTCACCAATGACAAGACCTCCAACAATTCCGATTGTTTGACCAATTGGCTTTGGAAGGCGAACCCCTGCCTCTCGTAATAGTTCAATTGTAACTTCCATCAGAAGCGCTTCAAAAATAGAAGGGAAAGGAACTCCTTCACGGCTGGCTGCAATCGAAATCACAAGATTTGTTGGAATTAATCCTTGGTGATAAGAAATTAAGGCAACATAAAGCGAAGGCGCAGATAATGATATAAAAATGGCTCCAAAACGCATAAGACGAATTAACGAACTTACAAACCAGCGTTCATAATAATCTTCGGGACTATGAAGCAATGATGAAAACGTAACGGGAGCCATCAGTACAAATGGAGTATTATCAATCAAAATAGCAACTCGTCCTTCTAATAAACAGGCAGCTACTTTATCTGGACGCTCCGTCATTTGGATTTGGGGAAATGGTGAAAGCGGATCATCTTCAATTAACTGCTCAACAATTCCTGATTCTAATACATTATCAATATTAATTTGTTCGATACGCCGCTTTACCTCATTCACAAGTTTTCCGTTTGTAATTCCCTTCATATAAACAACCATTACATCCGTTTTTGAACGCTGTCCCAATTTATAAGGAACCATTGTAAGGTTTGGATCACGAATTCGCCGACGAATGAGCCCTGTGTTAAAGATTAATGTTTCCACAAATCCATCACGCGGACCCCTAACAAGTGCTTCTGTAGTTGGTTCCTCAATGCTTCTCGTTTCCCATCCAGGAGCGATAAGAATTAAAACATCGCGAGTTCCATCAATAAATAAAGCGATATTTCCTGACAATATGTTTAAAAGACATTCATCCAACGTCTGAACGTCTTTCACTTTACTAATTGTAATTGCATAATTTTTAATGTTTTCTTTTATTAAAGAGCCCGCTTTTAAAACATCAATATTTTCATTTGCTGCTGAAAGATCAAGCATTGTTGATTTCATAATTTGTTCATTAATCGTCTCTTTATCGACAAGTCCACTAATATAAACAAGTGCAGCATTTACACCTAGACTTGCAATTTTAAATTCTCTTATCACAACATCTGGGCTTTGGCCAATCGATTGTTTAATAATGTTTAAATTATCAGCCAAAAGATTTGTCAATTCAGCTGTATAGCTTTCTAAATGTATATGGCTTTTTTTATTACTTTGTTGATTGCTTTGTTTATGGCTTTCTTTCGTTTTATTCCATCGAAACATCTCACTTCCTGCCTTCTAACTTTGGATTTTACCGCGCAACCATTTTGAAATTTTAGCAATACTTAGTGGAATAAAAAATGCAAATAATGCACCTAACCAAATATCCCAATTCGGTATATAAAACATCAAATTTTCCAATTCTTTTCACCTATCTTTAATATGAACAAAAATGGGAAAAGTATGTAGGGAAATAAATTGATTGTTAATGTTAGAAAAGCAGACAAAATAAAAGCTCACCGTTACGCCCGTTAGGTGACGCCGGTCAGCTTTTATCTTTTATAGATTCAAGCCTTTACAGCTTGATCAACGATCTTATAAATTGCATGGGCGACCCCATTTTCATCATTTGTAAGGGTAGTCATGCTACATAATGCTTTAATATCTTCCTTGGCGTTACCCATCGCAACACTCACACCTGCTTTTTGAAACATCGACACATCATTATAACTGTCTCCAACCGCTATCGTTTCTTTAAGCGGAATGTTTAGAGATTCTGCCAGCATTTCTAACGCGTTTCCTTTTGATGCTTCTTTATGTTCAAGCTCAAAATTATGATCTGCTGAAGAAACAAGTGTAAAATGATTATATTGTTTAAAGTGCTTCCATCCAGCCGTTCGCTTTTCCCCATCAAATGAAAAAGCTAAAATGTTATAAACTTCAGCATGAGTGTTTAAAATATCTTGATAGCCATCCACAAAGGCGAAACCTGTTTGACTGTATTGTTTTTTGGCCGCTTCATGAAGTGCTGCTTCATTAATGTTCGGATTCGCGCTTTTTAAGCGGTCAATTTCAATCTTCATGATGTCACGACTGTTTTGAGGCGTATAAATCGCTTTCTCTGTAAATACTTCATAATAAAACTCATTTTCTTCAAGCCACTTTAAACTCATTTCTACATCACTTCTCTCCATCGGAATGGAACGAAGCGGTTTTCCTTTTTCTGAATGAAGAGCAGCTCCATTTGCGCTAATCACTTTTATAGAAGAAAGTCCTGCCCTGTCACAAATTCGGCAAACATCAAAATAAGCTCTCCCCGTTGCAATGACAACTTCGATTCCTTGAGTGCGCGCATAATTCACTGCCTTTATGTTTTCTTGACTGATTTCGCTGTGATGATTTAAAAGCGTCCCATCTAAATCAATGGCAATCAATTTCATTGTAATGGTCTCCTTTTTATTTAATCGAAAGCAAACAATACGTCTACTTCATACTCCTCTAATACTTTTAGAAACGATTCATCTGGTTCTTGATCTGTAATAATTACATCGATTTGTGATAGCTTAGCAAAAGTAAATAAAGCATTATTTTCAAACTTTGAAGCATCAGCAAGCACAATTACCTGCTCTGCCTGCTCAATCATCTTTTTCTTAATAAAACCATCTTCCTCATGAGCGATCATAAGACCTCTTTCTGTAATCCCTACAACGCCGATAAATGCTTTATTAACGTTATAAGCATTGAGCTTTTCCAGAGTTCCCGCTCCATATAAAAAGCGGTGCTCTTTATTTAGCTGTCCTCCTAATAAGTGAATATCAACCCCAGACTTGTTTGATAGAATATCTGCTTGATTAATTGAATTTGTAATAACTGAACAGTCCGTGTTAATAAACTCCGCACAAGCCTGCACGGTTGTTGAAGTGTCCATAATAATGTTGTCTCCATCTTTTATTAAAGATGCCGCTAGTTTTCCAATTGCCTTCTTTTCTTTAGACACATAACGAAGACGGTCTTGATAATTTTTTATTTCCTTTTTTAAAGTTGGCAGCATTGCCCCGCCGCGTGTTCGAATAATCATTTCCTGTTCTTCAAGTTTTACAAGATCACGTCTTGCCGTATCACGGGACACATTAAATTTCTCACAAATTTGCTCAACACTAATTTTTTTATGTTCTTTTAAATATTGAATAATTGCTAATAGTCGTTCCTGCTGATACAAAACCATCACTTCCACTATTTGTATTTCACTGATTATTATAAGTAGTTATAAGTAATAAATCAAGTTTTTATAAGTTTTTTGTTAAAATAAAATTATTATGCTTATTTATACAAAAAATTAGGAGTTTTAGTCTATAAATTAGATGTTTGCTTCACCTTCTATCGGGAATGTTACTTATAGACTAAAAAAATAGAAAAGAGGAGTGTTAAGATGAATAAGAAGAATTTGCTATTATCTATCCCACTTGGAGCAGGACTATTATTAGCAGGCTGCGGCGATACAGAAACTGAAGACCCTGTAACAGAGGATGTAGAAATGGAAGAAGATATCGGTGAAGAAGGCACTCTAGAACCAGATGCGGAAGAGCCAGATTTAGATGAAGAACCTTCTGAAGATCCAGGAGGCAACCTCGGCTCTGATGAAGATGAACCAGATTTAGATGAAGAGCCTTCTGAAGATCCACAAGATACTGAAGGCGGCGATGAAGTAGAACCAGATGTTGATGAGGAACCTTCTGAAGAAGAAAACAATTAATAGATAAATAGACGGCTGTCTTTAGGCAGCCGTCTTATTACTTCTATTAAGATTTTTTATTTTTACGAGCATCAATTAATACAGCGCTTACAATAATAACTCCTTTTAAAATTTGCTGCCAGTAAGACGATACGCTTAATAAATCAAGTCCATTATTCAGAACACCGATAATTAACGCACCAATAACCGTTCCTGCAATTGTTCCGACACCACCGGCTAAACTTGTTCCACCGATAACCGCTGCCGCGATTGCATCTAACTCAAACATAACCCCCATACTCGGCTGACCAACACTAATTCGCGCTGTTAACATCATTCCGGCAATCGCAGATAAGATACCTGCGTACGTATAAATCATAATTTTGTAACGATCGACGTTAATTCCACAAATTCTTGCTGCTTGTTCATTGCCGCCAATCGCATATGTGTACTTACCAAACTTTGTTTTACTTAACATTAAGTGAGAAATGATTCCAACTGCAATGAACACAATAATCGGGAATGGGATACCTAGAATTTCGCCTTTTCCAAGAAATAAGAAAGATTCAGATAAGTTCGGAATCGGTCTTCCATCACTATATAATAACGCTAAACCACGAGCTGCAATCATCATACCTAGTGTTGTAATAAACGCAGGAATCTTTCCTTTCGCTGTTACAGCCCCGTTAATAAAACCTGCTGCTGCACCAAGACCAATACCAATTAAAATGGTTACAACTAATGGATATTCTCCTGGGTGGGCAAAACTTGCTGTGACAATGGATACGAGGGCTATCAATGAACCTGAAGATAAATCAATTCCCGTTGTAATAATAATCATTGTAACACCCATTGCGACAATACCAATAAACGAAATTTGACGAACAACGTTTAATAGATTTTGAGTTGTAAGAAACGCATCTGATAGAAAGGACATCACAACCATCATTGCGATGAGAACGAATAGAATGCCATACTTACTCAGAATTTGAGGCCCTTTTTCTTTCCAATCAATTTTATTGCCTTTAGCGCCAACGCTTGTTGCCGGACTGCCAACTGGATTGTTCATCTTAAAACCTCCTTATAATTTTAGAAATCGTTTTTTTAACTGTAAGCCACTTCTAATACTTTTTCTTGATTTGCTTCTCCTCTGCTTAACTCGCCCTTTTTCTTTCCTTCATGCATAACCATGACCCGGTCACTCATTCCTAATACTTCCGGCATCTCAGAGGAAATCATGATGATTGCTTTTCCTTCTTGTGCTAACTTAGACATTAATTTATGAATTTCTGATTTCGCTCCGACATCAACGCCTCTTGTAGGTTCATCTAAAATTAAAATATCAGGATCATTCAACAGCCATCTTGCCAGCAATACTTTCTGCTGATTTCCACCGCTTAAATTCATAATCAACTGGTTAATATGAGGTGTTTTAATATTTAAGCGCTTTACCTGTTCATTGCATGTTTCCTTAACTTGCTTACTTTTAAGAAATCCAAAATTTAAAAACTGATTGATATTGGAAGTAATCATATTATCACGAATAGAAATCGGCAGAAATGCCCCTGTTAATTTTCGATCTTCCGTTAATAACGCCACTTTATGCTTAATGGCATGCTGCGGAGATTTCATGTCGACCTTTTTTCCATGAATGTGAATTTCACCAGAATCAGGCGGGTCAATACCAAAAATACTTTCAATGACTTCCGTTCTTCCCGAACCCATTAACCCTGCAATCCCCAAAATTTCCCCTTTTCTTACTTCAAAGCTAACATCTTTAAATTTTCCTTCACGCGATAAATTTTTAACGGCTAAGGCCACTTCCCCAATTTCAGCCTCTTCTTTATGGAAAACCTGCTTAATTTCCCTTCCAACCATCATTTGAATTAATGTATCCGAATCAATGTCTTTCGCTTCTTTTGTTCCAATATATTGCCCGTCTCTAAATACAGTAAGATCGTCACAAATTTCAAAAATTTCATCCATTTTATGTGAAATATAGATAATGGAAACGCCTTTTGCTTTTAAGGAACGTATAATTTCGAATAATTGCTCAACTTCTTTCTCAGTAATTGCTGAAGTCGGTTCATCCATAATAATTAAATCAGCATTATATGATACGGCAGTAGCGATCTCCACCATCTGCATATTCGCAATACTTAAATCCTTCATTTTTGTATTTGGATCAATGTTAATCTCTAACTTCTCAAATAACTCCCTCGAATCTTCAACCATTTTCTTGCTGTTCACCCAACCTGTTTTACTAATCATTGGTTCTCTTCCTAAGTAAATATTTTCTGCAACCGTCATATGAGGCACCGGGCTTAACTCTTGATGAATCATTGAAATGCCATTTTTTAATGCATCTTTCGTACCCGATAATTTCAATTCTTGTCCTTTAAACTTGATCGTGCCGGCAGTTGGCGTATAAATACCGAAAATAATTTTCATCAGTGTTGATTTTCCCGCACCATTTTCCCCCATTAAACCGTGAACCGTTCCTTTTCTAATCTTAAGCTGAATATTATCTAACGCTTTTACCCCTGGGAATTCCTTTGTAATGTTTTCTAATTCCAAAATATAATTTGTACTCACCGGATCCCACCTCTTTCACCTTTTATGAAGGAGGACAATCATGCCCTCCTTCTTATTTCAGTACTTCAGATCACTTTTCCCACTTCGCAATATACTCGTCCACATTTTCCTCTGTTACAAGCTCAAAAGGAATGTTGATAAAGTTATTATCTAACTTTTCTCCGTTTACTGCTTTTACTGCTGCTTCAATTGCCCCTTTCCCTTGACCATACGCATCTTGGAAAGCAGTAATATTTAACTTCCCATCTTTTACATACTGCAGTGCATCAATTGTTCCATCAATACCAGCAATCACTTTTCCTTCAAGCTGACCAGCTGCTTCAAGAGCCATAATTGCACCAATTGCCATTTCATCATTGTTTGCTACAATGGCATCAATTTGATCACCAGCTTGAATCCAGTTTTCCATAACTGTCATTCCTAAAGCACGTTGATAATCACCTGTTTGTTCACGTACAAGCTTCATATCTGGATTTTCCGCAAGAACATCTTTATTTCCCTGTGTTCTTTTTACTACAGATTCTTGACCTAACGTACCGTTCATAATGGCAACGTTTCCTTTTCCACCTAATAGCTCCACTACTTTTTCCATCTGAATCGTACCAGCTTCAAGAGATTCGGAACCAACATATGCGTAAATATTCTTCATAACCTCTTCATCAGGCTGTCTGTTAACAACAACAACAGGAATACCGGCTTCGTTTGCTGCATCTACCATTGGTCCTAATGAGTCTGTTTCAACTGGATTAATTAAAATCGCATCCACTTGCTGAACGATAAATGTTTCAACTTGTGAAAATTGTTTACCAGCATCATTTTTCGCATCGACCATGATTACTTCTACATTATCATTTTGCTCATCGTATTCTGTGATTCCATCGTATAAGTAAGACAACCATTTATCATCAAATACCGGCATTGCTGCACCAATTTTAATTTGGTCTTTTCCTTCGCCACTACCTGCTGTTTCATCTGAGCCGCATGCAGCAAGTAAGCCGATAAGTAAAATCGCCATCATAAAGCAGTTGATTATTTTTTTTAGTTTCATCATAAAATCCCCCTTGATTTTTTTACTAACAACCTACGTACAATGACCAACACATAAGAGAGTTCATTTTTATTTCCCCTTATAAGACTTAAGGTAACGCTTACATTTTTATCATAAGGCCTTTGTTCTAAGTTAAAAAAAACATTTTGTTTTATGACAGCGATTACATCTGTTAGTATAGAAATTTTTTCTCAACCCCCAATTTTTATTTAAAATGGTGTTTACCCTATGCCAAGGCGGTAAGGTGAAAAATATGGGTTATCGATTACCCTTTCAACCTGTTTATATCTTACTCTATATTCAATCGTCTTTCAATACTTTTTTCAGAAAAATTATCATATTATGATAATTCAGATAATTAAACCCTCTAATCAGCTTGGAATTCTTTTATTTTAGAGGTCAGTCTTCGATTATGATATGTACTAAAATAAGAGCCTCTAAAAATAAAGCGATTACATTTATTTGATTATTGGGTTAATAGGGCTAACAAATAGGGTGAAAAGATAAAGAAGGGTAATCGATAACCTTTATTTATATTCTACTCGCTGTTTAATATAATTTCAACACTTTTCAAAAAATAACCGCTCACTTACCTTTTCTGTTTCAACAGGGTAATTCCTTAAATTATATAATTATTACGTTTTTCATCTCATATTGCTTTTTAAATAAGTAGAAAATAACTAAATAAGAAATTTCCTTCAGCTAAATGAGAGAAAAAGTTTTCGATTACCCTGTCTTGCTGGTTTCATTTTCTTTCAACGCTGTATTTCTCATTCTCCAAACATCACTTAAAAATTCACTTTATAAAATTCGTTTGCACAGCTTTATTTACTGGTGCTGTTGTTTGACGAATCACAAGGTCTGGAATCATTGAAATACGCTGCGTAATTTTATTGTTTTTTTCAATTTTCTGAACTAATATATCCATCGCTTGCTTTGCTAACTCATCAAGAGGCATAGTAACTGTTGATAGTGGAGGATCTACAATTCTAGACATCATTGTATTATCAAACCCAATAATAGATAGTTCTGTTGGGATCAAAATACCTTGCGCCTTAGCTGCCTGCATTGTTCCAATGGCTAATACATCATTACATCCAAAGATAGCGGTTGGCTTCTCTTCCTTGCTAAGTAATTTCTCAGCCTGTATTTGTGCTCCTTCAAGTGTAGAATCACACGTAACAATTAAGCGGTCATCCACAGAAACGCCTTTATCAGCACATGCTTGGCGGTATCCTCTTATTCGCTCTTCACTACTTGTATGCTCCTCTGCAATGACACCAATTTTCTTATGACCTAAAGATAATAAATGTTCACCTACTTGATAGCCGCCTAAATAGTCATCAACGATCACACTATCAATACTATATTCTATTTTTGGATTATTAAAAAAAACAAGCGGAACTTTTTCTTTAATTAACTGTTTAAGAGTTGTTTCATTTTTAAAAAGAGAAGCAATAATAAAGCCATCAACACTTTTTTGTCTTAAAAGGGTAAGGTGCTTTTCTTCTCGTTCGCGATCATTTCCTGTACTGCACATTACAATACTAAATCCTAGTTTCTGGCCATATTCTTCTATATACTTCATATATTGCGCATAAATAGGGTTATCAATATCAGGAATTAAAAGGGCTATTGTATAGGTTGATTTTCCTTTCATCGCAGAAGCAAGCATGCTCGGGCGATAATTAAGATCATCCATAATTTTCATGATTTTTTTGCGCGTTTTTTCACTTATTCTTCCTTTATTGTTTATTACTTTTGAAACAGTCGTTGCCGATACCCCAGCTTCCTTTGCTATATCATAGATTGTTGTTTTCATCTCACCACGCTCTTTCTCCTCTTCTTATTTTTAAAAAGCTTTCTATAATCTTTATATGCTAAATATTATATCACAGGTTTTTTTCCGTCACACTTACATGATGATCTAGCTTAAAAAAATAAAAAAGCATAAGCTCCTCTTATTAGGGAAACTTATGCTTTCAGCTCTATAAAATAAAAATTCCACCAAGTTTATGTATTTGGTGGAGACGGTGGGAGTCGAACCCACGTCCAGAAATGTCGATACTTAAGCGTCTACGAGCGTAGTCAACATATTAGCAATTCGCGAACGCTTCGGCCTGCTGACGGGCTTCTACGCAGCTAGTCTGATTAATCTCTTCCTTCATCCTCAGACGGTGGAATCCGGCGTAGCCCACTTAGAGTGAGTCCCTTACCCTACCACATGGGCGATGGAGGGAGGAACCGCTAGCATGCTTACGCAGCTAAAGCGAAGTTGTTGTTTTCTTTGCCAGTTATAGGCTTTGGCGTTTTAACGAGCTCGCCGACTCGGCTCGCAACTCAAGCTCGATTCACCCCTGTCGAATCCGTAACGTCCCCATATAGGAAAATGTTCGGATGAATCTAAGCTTAATTGCTTGTAACAGCAATATTTAATTAACGTTATGTGTTTATTATAGCAGGAGAACATTAAGATTTCAAATGGTAATTTATTACTTTTGGCGATCACGAAAGGCACGTTCGATTTCACGTTTGGCATCTTTTTGTTTTAATGATTCACGCTTATCGTAATTTTTCTTACCTTTTGCAATACCAATTAACACCTTTGCTACACCATTTTTAATGTACATTTTTAAAGGTACTAACGAATAGCCGGCTTCTTTTGTAATTCCAATTAACTTACTGATTTCACCACGATGAAGCAATAGTTTACGTGTTCGCAGTGGATCGTGATTGTAACGATTGCCTTGTTCGTAAGGGCTAATATGCATATTATGAAGGAACACTTCACCGTTTTCAACACGTGCAAAAGAATCTTTAAAGTTTACCCGGCGTGCACGAATCGATTTAATTTCTGTTCCCTGCAGCACAATGCCTGCTTCAAGCGTGTCTTCAATAAAAAAATCATGACTAGCTTTTCGATTTTGTGCAATCACATTTCCATCACCTTTTGGCATCACGAATCCCTCTCTTTCAACGACATATTTAATTGTAACAAAAATAGTCAAATAAAGTCAAGAAGCCTCTACGAAGAGGCCTCTTTATCTTTAAATTATTTAGCTGTCTTATTTACGCTTCTTTTTCTTTTTCTTTTTTGAAACGTTATAGTAAAACGGCTTTTTCTTTTTAGATTTATCTTTTTCGTCCTGTCCGCTGTCTCCTAAAGATAAACCATTGCGGTTATTTTTTTTACGGTTGTTTCGTCTTCCTGAACCTGAGCCAGCATTGATTACTTTTGGTGCTTCTTTTGCGGTACGCTTCCGATTTCCTTTCATACCGACAATTTCAAAATCAATGGAACGCTCATCAACATTTACGTTAATGACGCGAATTCTAATTTCGTCTCCAATGCGGAACACATTGCCTGTCCGCTCCCCAATCATCGCATAATGTCGCTCATCATAACGATAATAGTCGTCTGTTAAATAGCTAACATGAACAAGCCCTTCAATTGTATTAGGGAGTTCAACGAATAAACCAAAGTTTGTAACCCCGTTTATCATTCCGTCAAATTCTTGTCCAATTTTATCTTCCATATACTCAGCTTTTTTCAAGTCATCTGTTTCACGTTCCGCATCAACAGCGCGGCGCTCGCGTTCAGATGAATGACTAGCAATTTCAGGAAGCTTTTCATTCCATTCTGCTTGTGTGTTTTGGTCCACTTTCTTTTCAAATAAATATGTGCGAATTAAACGATGCACAATTAAGTCAGGATAACGGCGAATTGGCGATGTAAAGTGCGTATAGTATTCTGTTGATAATCCAAAGTGTCCTAAACTTTTTGGATCGTACTTTGCCTGCTGCATCGAGCGAAGCATAACCGTGCTAATAACAACTTCCTCAGGCTCGCCCTGCACTTCTTCTAAAAGCTTTTGAAGTGCTCGTGGATGAACGTTATTTGCGCTTCCTTTGACGATATAGCCAAAGTTTGTAATAAATTCAAAAAACTTTGCAAGCTTTTCCTCTTTTGGATCTTCATGAATACGATATATAAACGGAATATCCATATGATGAAAATGCTCAGCAACCGTTTCATTTGCAGCAAGCATAAATTCTTCAATTAATCTTTCTGCAACTGAACGTTCACGAATGACCACATCTGTTGGGTTACTGCCCTCATCAACAAGTACCTTTGCTTCTTTAAAATCAAAGTCAATGGCACCGCGATTCATTCGTTTGCGTCTTAAAATATCGGCAAGCTCTCCCATTAAATCAAAAAATGAAACGAGTGATTTGTATCGTTCAAGTACTTCTTCATCTTCTCGCTCTAAAATCTTTCTTACATCGGTATACGTCATCCGCTCGGTCGTTTTAATGACACTAGGGAAAATATCATGATTAACAACTTCCCCTTGAGCTGTCATTTCCATTTCACAAGAAATCGTTAACCGATCCACTTTTGGATTTAAACTGCAGATCCCATTTGATAAACGATGCGGAATCATTGGAATAACACGATCTACAAGATACACACTTGTGCCGCGCTCTAATGCTTCTACATCGATAGGTGATCCCTCTTTTACATAATGGGTGACATCAGCGATATGCACACCGAGCAGGTAGTTGCCGTTCTCAAGCTTTTTCACATGTACGGCATCATCTAAATCTTTTGCATCTGCTCCATCAATTGTGACGATTGTTTCATTACGAAGATCACGACGTCCTTCTATATCTTTTGGGTCAATAATATCCGGTGTGTTATGTGCTTGTTCGAGTGCTTTAACTGGGAATTCACGCGGCAGACCATGTTTGTAAATAATCGAGAGAATGTCGACGCCAGGATCATTTTTATGACCAAGAATTTGAAGTACTTCTCCTTCTGCACTCATTTTCCCTTCTGGGTATTTTGTAATTTTCACCACAACTTTATGCCCGTCTACCGCCCCATTAGCAGCACTTTTTGGAATAAAAATATCATTAGCAATCCGTTTATCATCAGCGACAACAAAGCCAAAATGTTTGCTGTCAGAATATGTACCCACTGTTTCAGTAACTCCGCGTTCAATAATACGAATCACTGTTCCTTCTGGTCTTGTTCCTGATGATTTTGGATGCAAACGAACAAGTACTGTATCTCCGTTCATTGCACCACCTAAATCGGATTGCGTTACATAAATATCACTGCCGAGATCTTCTTCAGGAATAATAAACGCAAAACCTTTTGCATGTCCCTGCACACGACCTTTTACAAGGTTCATCCGCTCTGGCACTCCGTAACGATTGCTTCTCGTACGTACAATTAAACCTTCCTCTTCCATATAATTTAACGTTTTAACAAATTCTTTAAACTCACTCGAATCCTCAAGTCCAAATACTTCTTCAAGTTCATGAATCGTAAGCGGTTTATACGCATCTTCTTTCATAAACGAAAGAATCTGATCAATTTTTTGTTGATTCAATTTACATGCACCTCCTTATATTTCATTCCTTTATCTTTTACTTAATTCGACCAGTCAAGGCTTTCAAGAAACTGATAAATATCTTCATGAAGCTGTTCCTTTTCCTTACTGAGCGTAATAACATGTGTAGAGTTTTCATACCATTTTATATGCTTATTATCTGATTCCACATTATTGTAAATAATATTGGCACTGTCTGTATTAATCATTTCATCATGACGGGCCTGCACGACAAATGTCGGTGTATAAATCATATCAATGTTATCCCGTACATCGGAAATAAGGTTTTGAAGATCCTTAATCATTCCTGTTGGAGATTTTTTAAATTCCTCAAGTTCTGCTGCAATTTGCTCTTCTGATTTCTTTTCACGCTTTTTATATTCGGTCGCATATTCAACAATACCCGCAAACATCGTTTCTTCACTTTTAATATACATGGGAGCACACATAGGTACGATACCCTTTACATTAGAAGTGTAACCCAATTTTAAGGAAAAAACCCCTCCAAGCGATAATCCGCATATGGCAATTTCATCATGACCCATTTCCTGCAGTGTTTGAAACCCTTTCTGAACATCTTCCCACCAATCTTCTGGTCCATAATGGATAAGCTCTTCGGGTGGTACACCATGTCCTTTATACTGTGGGGCATGAGATGTATAACCTTTATCCTGGAGAAAACGCCCGAGCATGCGAACATCGGCAGAACTTCCTGTAAAACCGTGCAGCAGTAATACAGCACGCTTACCTCCTTGAAATGTAAATGGTTTTGGGGCAACAAGTTTCATAATGAATTCTCCTCCTACTACAATTCGTGTTAATAGTATTAACAACCAAACTTATCATATTAAGGTTTATATTGGTAATTTATGTAGAGATAAAGAAAACAGCAGGCGATTTCCTGCTGTTTGTATGTCTCATGTTAAATAAAATAAGCAACTGCAATTGTAAACACAAAAAATAATACAGCAAGTACAACTGTTATACGATGAAGCACCGCATCGATACCGCGTGCTTTTTGTTTGCCAAAAAGCTGCTCCGCGCCACCGGAAATAGAACCAGATAAACCAGCACTTTTACCAGATTGTAAAAGAACAAGTGTAATAAGTCCAATACATACAATAATTAATAACGTAACAGCAGCAACATACATGGTGTTAACCTCCTTTAAAACGCATTCCAATACTTTTAATGTACCACATTAAAAGTAAGATAATCAACTAAGAAATGCGGAAGCTGCCTGTTTATCGGCGACCAGCATAAGGCGAGACGGCTGGAAGATTGCTTTGCTTTTTAATCTTCTGGCCGAATTGACTTATGACTCGAGCCGATGGCAGCTGAAGCTGGACATAAAGAAATGCGGAATCTGACCGTTTATCGCCGACTAACATAAGACGAAAAATCCTTTTAAAGGGGTTTCGCTTATAGTTCGAATCACTGGCCTTTACTGCTAGAAATAAAAAACAAATCCCCTTTGGTTCGGGGCGCAAAGGGGATTTTGTCTTACTTATTTAGATAAGTTATAGAATGCTTTTTTACCAGCATATTGTGCAACATTTGCAAGCTCGTCTTCGATGCGAAGTAATTGGTTATATTTCGCAACACGGTCTGTACGAGATGGTGCACCTGTTTTAATTTGACCAGCGTTTGTCGCAACAGCGATGTCAGCGATTGTGCTGTCTTCTGTTTCACCAGAACGGTGAGAGATAACTGCTGTGTAACCAGCGCGTTTAGCCATTTCGATTGCATCAAATGTTTCAGTTAATGTACCGATTTGGTTAACTTTAATAAGGATCGAGTTACTGATTCCTTTTTCAATACCTTCAGAAAGCTTTTTCGTGTTTGTTACGAATAAGTCGTCACCAACAAGCTGTACTTTATCGCCAAGACGCTCAGTTAATAGCTTATGACCATCCCAGTCATTTTCGTCTAAACCGTCTTCGATTGAAACGATTGGGTATTTAGAGCAAAGCTCTTCATAGAATGCAACCATTTCTTCAGACGTACGAATAACACCTTCACCTTTGAAGTGGTATTTGCCGTCTTCTTTGTTGTAAAGCTCAGAAGATGCAACGTCCATTGCAAGCATAACTTCTTCACCAGGCTTGTAGCCAGCTTTTTCGATTGCTTCAATAATTGTTTGAAGCGCTTCTTCATTAGAAGAAAGGTTCGGTGCAAATCCACCTTCGTCACCTACAGCTGTGTTGTAGCCTTTGTCTTTTAATACAGATTTAAGGCTGTGGAAAATTTCCGCACCTGTACGTAACGCTTCTTTGAATGTTGGAGAACCAACAGGCATTACCATGAATTCTTGAATGTCTACGTTGTTATCAGCATGCTCACCACCGTTAACAATGTTCATCATTGGTGTTGGTAATGTTTTTGCGTTAAATCCGCCTAAGTACATGTATAAAGGAAGGTCTAGTGCTTCTGCTGCTGCACGAGCAGTTGCCATTGATACGCCAAGAATCGCGTTCGCACCTAATTTACCTTTGTTTTCAGTACCGTCAAGCTCGATTAATAGTTGGTCAATACCAACTTGATCTAATGCATTTTCACCGATTAATGCTGGAGCGATAATTTCATTTACGTTTTCAACAGCTTTAAGAACACCTTTACCTAGGTAGCGCTCTTTATCGCCATCACGAAGTTCAACTGCTTCATATTCACCAGTAGAAGCACCACTTGGTACTAATGCGCGACCGAGTGCGCCGCTTTCTAATACAACTTCAACTTCAACAGTTGGGTTACCGCGAGAATCTAGTACTTCACGACCATATACATCAGCAATAATTGTCATAGCTTATTTCATCTCCTTAATTTTTATCATTATTTTTTAAAAGGTTATTTTTTAATTAACGATTTACCTGTCATTTCTTTTGGCTGTTCTGCACCAAGAAGGGCAAGTACTGTCGGGGATAAGTCAGCTAAAATGCCATCTTCTCTTAGCGTAACGCCTTCTTCTGTCACAATAACAGGAACAGGGTTTGTTGTATGAGCTGTCATCGGAGTGCCCTCAGGTGTAATTACCTCATCAGCATTTCCGTGATCAGCTGTAATAATTGCTTTTCCGCCTTTTTCAAGCAGTTTATCAACAACGCGGCCAAGACATTCATCAACTACTTCTACTGCTTTAATTGTTGGCTCAAGCATACCAGAGTGACCTACCATATCCGGATTTGCAAAGTTTAAAATAATAGCATCATGTTTGTCTGCCTCAATTTCGTTCACTAAAGCATCTGTTACTTCATAAGCACTCATTTCCGGTTTCAGATCGTATGTTGCGACTTTCGGGGAGTCAATCAAAATACGCTCTTCACCAGGAAATTCCTGTTCACGTCCGCCGCTGAAGAAAAATGTTACGTGCGGGTATTTTTCTGTTTCAGCGATGCGAAGCTGCTTGTAACCTTGCTGAGAAAGTACTTCACCTAATGTATTATCTAAGTTTGTTGGTTTAAATGCGACTTCCCCTTTTACTGTTTCACTAAACTGCGTTAAACATACGAAGTGAACATTTTTTGGATAGTCACCGCGCTCAAATCCTCTAAAGTCTTCATTTGTGAATACTTGAGAAATTTGAATGGCACGATCAGGACGGAAATTTGCAAAAATCACAGCGTCATTGTCTTCCACTGTTGCAACTGGGCTTCCATCTTCTTTCGTAATAACAGATGGAATGACGAACTCATCATAGATGTCGTTATTATAAGAATCTTCTACTACAGCGGTCGGATCACTATAGCTTGGTCCTTCACCTAACGCAATCGCACGATAAGATTTTTCAACGCGTTCCCAGCGCTTGTCGCGGTCCATTGAATAATAACGACCGGCAATTGTTGCAATTTCTCCTACTCCTACTTCGGCAAGTTTATCTTTTGTTTGTTCAATAAATTGTTTTGCCGTTTGCGGACCCACATCGCGTCCGTCTAAAAAGCCGTGTATGTAGACACGTTCAACGTTTTCACGCTTTGCCATTTCTAACAGTGCAAAAATATGATCAATATGACTATGGATCCCACCATTTGATAATAAACCAAAAATATGAAGATTTGAGTTTTTATCTTTCACATGATCCATTGCTTCTTTAAAGGTTTGATTTTCAAAAAAATCTCCTTCGCGAATTGACAAGTTTACGCGCGTTAAACTTTGGTAAACGATACGGCCGGCACCAATGTTTAAGTGACCAACTTCAGAATTCCCCATTTGACCTTCTGGAAGTCCTACCGCTTCACCACTAGCCGTTAGCTGTGCATGAGGGAATTTGTTCCAATAACGATCAAAATTAGGCTTCTTAGCTTGACTAACCGCATTCCCTTTTTCTTCTTTACGGCATGCGAAACCGTCAAGAATAATTAATGCTACGGGTTGTTTAGCCATTGTTAACAGCCTCCAACAATTGTAGGAAAGATTGCGGCTCTAAGCTTGCACCGCCAACAAGTGCACCATCAATGTCAGATTGCTCTAGTAATTCTTTAATATTGTCAGGCTTTACACTGCCTCCGTACTGAATACGGATTGCGTCAGCTGTTTCTTGAGAAAACTGTTCAGCAAGTACTGTACGAATATACGCACATACTTCATTTGCCTGCTCACTTGAAGCTGTTTTACCAGTTCCAATTGCCCAAATCGGCTCATAAGCAACAACTGTTTGTTTTGCTTGCTCTTCAGATAGACCTGCTAAGCCTTTTTCTACCTGCTCTTTTACAACTTCTTTTGTGCGATCTTCTTCACGCTCTTCAAGTGTTTCACCAACACAAACAATTGGTGTTAATCCGTGTTTGAACGCTGCGTGTGTTTTTTGATTTACTGTTTCATCTGTTTCAGCAAACAATTCACGACGCTCTGAGTGACCGATTACAACATAGTCAACAGCAAGATCTTTTAATGCAGCAGGGCTGATTTCTCCAGTAAATGCACCGCTTTCTTCCCAGTGCATATTTTGTGCGCCAACTTTTAATGCACTGCCTTTTGTATCATTGACAAGTGCATCTAAAAATAGTGCAGGAGCACATACAACAGAATCTACTTTATCTTCCGCTGGGATTTGTCCTTTTACTTCTTCTACAAACCCTTTTGCTTCTGAAAGTGTTTTGTTCATTTTCCAGTTACCAGCAATAATTGGTTTACGCATAATGACTCTCCACCCTTTCCAATAAAATCATTGCTTCTAATAAGAAACCTTGTTATATTAATACGCTGTGCTTATTTATCATCAAGTGCAACAACGCCAGGAAGCTGCTTGCCTTCCATAAACTCTAATGAAGCACCGCCGCCAGTTGAAATGTGATCCATTTTATCAGCTAAATCGAATTTCTCTACAGCTGCTGCAGAGTCACCGCCGCCGATTACTGTGTATCCTTCTGTTTCTGCTAGAGCTTGTCCAACTGCTTTTGTACCATTTGCAAATGTATCAAGTTCAAATACACCCATAGGTCCGTTCCAAATAACAAGCTTCGATTCAGCCACAACTTTACGGTATGTTTCGCATGTTTTTGGACCGATATCTAATGCTTCCCAATCAGAAGGGATTTCTGAAATGGATACTTCTTTTGTGTTTGCATCGTTAGAGAAATCATCTGCAACGATTACATCTTCAGGAATGTAAAGATTCACACCGTTTGCTTTTGCTTTTTCCATAAAAGATTTTGCAAGCTCAATTTTGTCTTCTTCAAGAAGTGAGTTCCCAACATCATGACCTAATGCTTTTACAAATGTGTAAGCAAGACCGCCGCCGATAATTAAATGATCCACTTTTTCAAGTAAGCTTTCGATAACACCGATCTTATCTTTTACTTTTGCACCACCGATAATCGCTGTAAACGGACGATCCGGATCAGATAATGCTTTACCTAATACATCAAGCTCTTTTTCCATAAGGAAACCAGCGACACTTGGCAGGTGTTCTGCAATGCCAGCAGTGGAAGCATGAGCACGGTGTGCGGCACCAAACGCATCATTTACATATACATCTGCAAGTGCTGCAAATTCTTTTGAAAGCTCTGCATCATTTTTCTCTTCACCTGGATAGAAGCGAACATTTTCAAGAAGTAGGACATCGCCATCGTTTAAATCAGCAACTGCTTTGTTTACTTCTTCACCGTAAGCTTCATCTGTTTTTGTGACAACTTGTCCTAATAATTCGCTTAAACGCTTTGCAACAGGATCAAGACGTAACTCATCAACAGCTTCACCTTTTGGACGACCTAAGTGACTTGCTAAGATTACTTTTGCACCTTGTTCAGTTAAGTACTGAATTGTCGGAAGTGCTGCGCGGATACGCGTGTCGTCTGTGACGTTACCTTCAGACATCGGTACGTTAAAATCAACACGGCAAAACACTTTTTTACCTTTTAGTTCAATGTCACGAACTGTTTTCTTGTTCATTGCTTAGCCTCCTATCCTTTAACGAGCAAAAAGTAGGTCAAATCGCTATAATTTGACAATATAACTTTACCATAAGACAAGCAAAAGAGGGGTAAAAATTACCCCTTTTGCTATTTATTTATTATAAACCTTTTTTCGCAATATAATTAACAAGGTCAACTACACGGTTAGAGTAACCAGTTTCGTTGTCATACCAAGAAACAACTTTAACCATGTTACCTTCCATAACCATTGTAGATAATGCATCAATTGTAGAAGAGCTTGTGTTACCGTTGTAGTCAGTTGATACAAGCGGCTCTTCGCTGTAAGAAAGCACGCCTTTTAATGGACCTTCAGCAGCTTCTTTTAACGCGTTGTTTACATCGTCAACTGTTACTTCTTTATCTAATTCAGCAACAAGGTCAACTAATGATACGTTTGGAGTTGGAACACGCATTGCCATACCGTTTAATTTACCTTTTAATTCAGGTAATACTAGTGAAACTGCTTTTGCTGCACCCGTTGTTGTTGGGATGATGTTTTCAGCAGCCGCACGCGCACGACGGTAATCTTTATGTGGAAGATCAAGAATTTGCTGATCATTTGTATAAGAGTGAACTGTTGTCATCATACCACGACGAACACCGAAAGTATCGTTTAATACTTTAGCAAATGGTGCTAAACAGTTAGTTGTACAAGAAGCGTTAGAAAGAACATGGTGGTTAGCTGGATCATACTTGTCTTCGTTAACACCCATTACTACTGTAATATCTTCGTCAGATGCAGGAGCTGAGATAACAACTTTCTTCGCGCCAGCTTCTAAGTGTTTCGCTGCGTCAGCACGCTTTGTAAAGAAACCAGTTGATTCTACAACTACTTCTACACCAAGCTCGCCCCAAGTTAATTGAGCAGGGTCACGCTGAGAAAGCACTTGAATTTCTTGACCATTTACTACTAAGTTTGTACCGTCAGTAGAAACTTCTACGCTTAAACGACCGTGTACAGTGTCATATTTTAAAAGGTGAGCAAGCATGTTTGCATCAGTTAAATCGTTGATTGCTACTACTTCTACCTCAGGGTTGTTTAATGCTGCACGAAATACGTTACGTCCAATACGACCAAAACCATTAATACCTATTTTTGTTGCCATGAAAAATTCCTCCTTCAATGATTTAAAAATGTTGGTTTATAAGGGTTATATAATTATGGGATTACTCCCGTAATAACGCTTTTGCTGCACCTTCGTCTGTGACGAGTATGCTTTTTGGGCCGCGCTTCATGTAAGCATCAATTGCATTTGCTTTTGATGTTCCTCCAGCGACTGCAATAACTGTTTCACATTTTTCCAAATCATCAAGCTGCAGACCGATTGTTTTTACTTTGTGGACGACTTTTCCTTCTTGATCAAAGTAATAACCAAACGCTTCGGCTACTGCTTCACTTTCAGCAATTTTATCCTGCACTTTTTGTGATGATTTTCTGCGCACTGCCATTGTATTAGCTTCACCAATCCCATGGATAACCATGCGAGCCGATTGAATTAATTCCAGTCTTTCTTTCACATTTGGTTCTGCAATTAGTGACTGATAGGCTTCTTCGCTTAATTGATCGGGAACATGAAGCAGGCGGTAATCGCCCATGGCTTTACTTGCCATTTTTGCACAAATTGTATTTGCTTGATTTTCCACTTGTTCTCCTAAACCGCCTCGTGCTGGAACAAATAAAAGTTCAAGC
Source organism: Bacillus taeanensis (assembly GCF_003318295.1). Taxonomy (GTDB): domain Bacteria; phylum Bacillota; class Bacilli; order Bacillales; family UBA6769; genus Maribacillus; species Maribacillus taeanensis. The sequence goes on along the minus strand of NZ_QOCW01000001.1, from coordinate 40,222 downwards.
CGCGGTTCTGGCGTCATCATTTCAGCAACAGCTGCAAGCGTAGTGCCTCCTGTTACTGCAATTACTGCTTGATTCTTGAGTCTTGCTTTTAAAATCGCAACAGCAAATCGGCCCATTTCTTTTTTTACCCATGATGCCTCATCACTATCCCCTGGCACAACGATTACTTCAGATAATTGCAATCGCTTTTTTAGTGCTTCTTCGAGTGCCTTTAATCCCGATATTTCTTTCATCACTTCTTCTAAATGATGAAAAAGATAATTGCCTTCTTTTGTAAGCGACATTCCTTGCGGCGCAATGTCAAGAAGCCCCTGTTCTTTTAAAAAAGAAACTTCGCTGCGCAGCACCCGCTCAGTAATATCAAGGCTGGAAGCTAAACTTCTGCGTCCAATCGGTTCCATAAGTCGAATGTACTGAAGGATACGATAGCGCTTGGTCATCACATCAAAGAGATCGGGCACTAGTTTTTTTTGCACATTTAGTAACGATCGCATCAAGCCTTCTCCTTCACGACCTTTTTTCCAATGACCAGACATGCATAACTTATTTTTAAGAAATACTATCCTAAGAAAAGTATGCTATGCATAATTCGGGACGTTTAAAGTCCCGTAGAGACATTTTTTGTCCCTGTTAAGTAAAAAAAAGATCTCTTACGTTGTTTATTCTATCAGTTGTGCGCAGCTGTGGCAACAAAAATTACTTTATTTTTAAAAGTAAACGCTTTCTTACAGTATTTTCTGAAATTATTCCCTCATCAAGGACTTCATCATTCCTTACAATGACTGGTATCCGGATTTGATACTCTTCTAATAATGCATCATCTTTATAAATATCGACTTCTTTTATTGAAAGAGGGATCTCTTTATTTATCTTATGCAAAACCCCCTTTGCCTGTTCACACAATGAACAGTTTTCTTTCGAATATAGAATAACCTCAATGGATTTCATTTATTCAAGCTCCGTTCTATTATTTGATTGCCTTCCTTTCGGCGAGAAAACACCGAAAACTTATTTTATTGTAATAAAAATAGAAGGATCCTGCACCTTCTTTTACAGGATCATTCGGTAGTTTTATCGATAACGCTTTCTTTTCGATGAAGCTGGGATATTCATTTCTTCTCGATACTTGGCGACTGTTCGCCTTGATACAGTAAGTCCTTTCTCTTCTTTTAAAAGCTGGGCAATCTTTTGATCGGAAAGCGGTTTTTGTTTATTTTCTGTATTAACCAGCTCTTTAATGTGCAGCTTTACGGTTGAGGAAGACGCGTCATCACCTGTTTCTGAAGAAAGTTTTGAAGTGAAAAATTCTTTTAATTCATACACTCCTTTTGGTGTTTGCACAACTTTATGCTTTGTCGCGCGGCTCACTGTCGATTCATGCACATCAATTTCATCGGCAATTTCTTTCATTGTAAGAGGCTTTAAATAAAGAGGTCCTTTTTCTAGAAAATCTTTTTGTTTATTTATAATGGTTTCAGTGATTTTTAAAAGTGTTAATCGTCTCTGTTCAATGCTTTTAATTAACCACATCATCTTTTGATACTTATCATGCATATAAGAGGCTGCTTCATCTTTTTTTGTTTGGGTGAGCATATATTGATATTGTTTATTAAGCTGAATTTTCGGAAGCAAATAATCATTAACCGAAACAACATATTCTCCTTCAATCTTTTCTACAGTAATATCTGGAACAAGATAGCGCGGTGTATCCCCGCCAAATGATGACCCTGGCTTAGGATCAAGTGAGCAAACAAGGTCAGCGACAGCTTGAATGTCTTGGAGTGTCACATCGTATTTCTTTGAGAGTTCTTTCCACTTTTTTTCTGCCAGAAGCGTAAGATCTTCTATTATAATTCGTTCTGCTAATTCATTATCCGCAGCAACATGATAGAGCTGAAAAAGCAAACATTCTTTTAAAGTACGCGCCCCTACTCCCGGAGGATCAAAATGCATTAAACGGTTATGCGCTCGTTCCATATCGTTTAAAGAAACGTTAAGGGATGCTGCCGCTTCTTCAAAACTTACCGTTAAATAACCAGCATCATTCACATTTTCAACAAGATAAAGGAGATTTTTGCGTTCTTGGCCTTTAATTTTTAAAAAACGAACCTGCTGCATCAAATGTGTATGCAAATCATCCTCACGATGACTAATAAAATCAAAAGGGCTGGGCGTTTGATCTCCCTCATATGGCCTTGCATCATAACTTGGCTCACTCGCTGTAAATGATGGTTCATATGTTTGTTTTTCTTCCCATGTTGAATCTTTTAATTCAACTAATGGATTTTCAAGCGCTTGTTCTTTAATAAAATTTGAGAGTTCAAGCGTGGAATATTGCAAAATCGTAATTGCTTGACGTAACTCAGTAGTCATTACTAATTTTTGTGTTTGTTTTTGAAACAAGCCTAATTCCATGTAAAACTCCCCCTCATTTTTATTTTACTATAAGTAATGAAGAGATGATATTGAATTCTTCTATGAAAAATAAAGCCAATTTTTACGTTAAAAATCTCTCTTGCAATTTTTATTTATGTTTCATATAATAGGATTGTTGCTCTTAATAATGCGCTCGTAGCTCAGTTGGATAGAGCGGTGGTTTCCGGTACCACGTCTGTCGGGGGTTCGAATCCCTCCGAGCGCGCCAATTGTATGATGCTGTTTTTCACCATAATTTGCAGCACAAAGAGACATAAAAACAGAACTAAATAAAATTCGCGGCGATATTTTCACAACCTATATGTGTAAATTATCATATGCCGGATCATTGTTTGAAATTACATAATCGTTGTCGATATAACGAAAGAGAAAACCTCCATCTGATAAAAAATCAGATCGGAGGTTTTTTGTTTCCACTTTAAAATCACTTTTATTATAGAAGTAATTAAGTTATTTACGCGGTGTCTCTGAATACGTATAAACAGCCGAACCACCTTTTTCTGCTCGACCAGAAAAGTGCATAAAATCTTTTTGAGCTGTTAATTGAGTCCGAAAAAATAAAAAGTCTTCTTTGCCTACTCTATATTCTTCAATCGATCCATTTCTTAATTCATCAAGAATCACGTGTGCTTCTTGTTCCGTCATCTTTTCCACCTCCGCCCATATTATAGCATGCTTTTTTTCCAGCGCCTTTTCATAGGCATGATATAAAAATCAAACATGAATTTCTATTATAAGGTCAAACTAATGATGGGGCTAACCGCTCCAAATTTTATACATGATGGAGGGCACAGCATGACAAATCGCGGCGGTTATCGCAAAACAAAAAATCGTAAAGCACCGAATGCTGATTACTTTAGAGAAGAGTATGGCAGGAACTTAGGAAGCGAGTATAATAAAGCAAATAAAGCAGAACAAATTAAAGAGCATTAACTGCAAAGAAGGCGTGTGCAGTCATTCAACTGCACACGCCCTCCCTTTTCAGCTTCTTATCTTTTCTACACCTCAATGGTTAAATTACATAAAAACAATGTTACAATAAAGATATGAATGAAAGAGAGGATGAGAAATATGGATTTAAACAAACCATCTGTTGAAAATGCAGCCTTTATGGTTGAAGAAATTCAAAAAAAATTAAGAGTTGTGAATATGGGTGTTATTAAATCAACTCATTTCAGAGAAGAACAATATGAAGAACTAAAAGATGTTTATGATTATGTGATGAAAAAAGAATCATTTAGTGTAAATGAAATGGACGGCATTTTAGAAGAATTAAAACAACTTCGCAACGCATAAAAAAGAGGACAATCCTCTTTTTTCTTTTTAACACCATATAAATTTGGTTTAAAACCAAAAGATATGGGAATTATGAATATGGTGCCGTTCGGAATTTTTTATACATAAAAAATTAAGGAAGAAACAAAAAACGACAGTTTCTCTAAAAGGATTTTCCGTTTATCACTTGAATAATATATAATAGACAAGCAAGAGTTTTTATTTGACCTATATTGACCAAATAGGTATGATGGAAATACATACAGACCATTTGCTTTATGTAAAAGAATGATAAAGATTGATAAGGGAGGACAAAAACATGAATTTAATTCCTACAGTTATTGAACAAACAAATCGTGGTGAACGCGCCTATGACATTTACTCTCGTCTTTTAAAAGACCGCATTATTATGTTAGGCAGTGCAATTGATGATAATGTCGCAAACTCTATTGTGGCACAATTACTTTTCTTAGCTGCAGAAGATCCAGAGAAGGATATTTCAATTTATATTAACAGCCCTGGTGGTTCCATTACAGCAGGTATGGCTATTTATGATACAATGCAGCACATTAAACCACAAGTATCAACAATTTGTGTTGGTATGGCAGCTTCAATGGGAGCGTTCCTACTTTCTGCAGGAGCACCTGGCAAACGTTTTGCTCTTCCGAACAGTGAAGTAATGATTCACCAGCCATTAGGCGGTACACAAGGTCAAGCAGCAGATATTGAAATTCATGCGCGCCGCATTATCCAAATGCGTGAAAAGCTAAATAAAATTATGGCTGAACGTTCAGGTCAACCACTTGAAGTAATCGCTCGTGATACAGATCGCGATAACTTTATGTCAGCTGAAGCTGCAAAAGAATACGGTCTAGTTGACCACGTACTTTATGATGAATCACAAAAATAATAAGAAAAGCGTAAGGCACCTGCTTATCGACGACAAGCATAAGACAAAACGTCCAGAAGGTTGTCTTTTACCTTCTGGACGGATTGGCTTATGACCTCGAGCCGATGGCACCTGGAGCTGGATAATAAGAAAAGTTTCAGACGCCCGCTTATCGACGGCTGAAACTAGACAGAAAATGTCTCTTTTCTTTATAAAAAAACTCTCTCACAACGTGAGAGAGTTTTTTTTATGCATCATTACTCATAAAGGCAGTAAGCGCTTCGAGTGCATCGCTTTCATCTTTTCCATCCGTAATTAGAGTAACTGTGGACTCTGAAGAAATAGCAAGACTCATAATTCCCATAATGCTTTTTGCATTTACTTTTTTACCATCTTTTTCAATAAAAACATCTGAATTAAAGCGGTTTGCTTCTTGCACAAATAATGCAGCTGGTCTAGCTTGTAAACCTGTTTTTAATTTTACAACCACATCTTTTTCAATCACTAGTATATTCCTCCCTCATTGTAATTAAATAAACAACTAGTAAACGCTATCATGTATGTTCTAAAATTCGTTTAGGACAGCGGCTGTCCTAGACGAATTTTGTTGGCAATTTCATCTATCTTACGGAGACGATGGTTAATCCCGGATTTACTAATTTGTCCGCTTTCCACCATTTCTCCTAACTCCTTCAATGTTACATCCTGATGTTTAACGCGAAGCTCTGCAATTTCTCTTAACTTGTCAGGCAAAATTTCAAGGCCAACTTCTCGCTGAATTAATTTAATGTTTTCGACTTGACGCATTGCTGCTCCTACTGTCTTATTTAAATTGGCTGTTTCACAATTAACCAGACGATTTACGGAATTACGCATATCTTTCATAATTCGTACATCTTCAAAATAAAGCAGGGCACGGTGAGCACCAATAATGTTTAAAAACTCAGTAATTTTTTCGCCTTCTTTTAAATAAATAATATACCCTTTTTTACGCTCAAGCATTTTTGCGTTTAACCCAAAACTGTTCACTAACTCACAAAGTGAAGCGGTGTGCTCCTCATACATTGAAAAGATCTCTAGATGATAAGAAGTTTCAGGATGATTGATTGAGCCTCCCGCTAGAAAAGCACCGCGTAAATAGGAGCGTTTGCAGCACGTTTTTCTAATTAATTCATCATTAATTTTCCGTGTAAAGGCAAAGTGCTCATCAATAATTTTTAATGTCTCAAGCAGTTCTCTCGCTCGATCGGCTAAGCGGACAATGTAAACATTATTTTTCTTAAGGCGCATTTTCTTTCGCACAAGCAGTTCAACGTGATAAGAATCCATCTGCTTAATGAGCGTATAAATTCTCCTTGCAATGGCCGCATTCTCTGTTGGTATGTTTAATATAAGCTGATTGCTGCCAAATGAAATAGAACCGTTCATACGAATCAGTGCTGCCAGTTCCGCTTTTGTACAGCAAGGTTTGATCTCGAGCTGTGTTAGCTCTTTTTTTGTTTCGGCTGCAAATGACACACCATTTCACCCCCCTTTATACCCGCAGGGGCTTTTTATTTTCCCTCTGCTTTTACATCATGTTGTTTGTTCCGAAGAAGTTGGAATAAGCGAGAGCAGAATTTTTGAAACTTTTCTTGCATTATGTCGAATTAATAGATTATCATATTGAATTATTTTATCACTAATCACTTCAAAACCAAAGGATTTAAGCCGCCCTTCATCATAAACAATAGGCTTTGCTCCTTCTAATGCATAGCGATCGGAAACTTCTTTCGGAACACTGGACGCGTTTACAACAATCGTATCGATTAATTGAGCGCCAACATGGTCAATTATGGCCTGCACATGATCAGAAGCGGTATAGTCTTCTGTTTCTCCAGGTTGTGTCATCACATTACATATATACACTTTTTTCGCCTTTGCCATTCGTACCGCTTCACTAATTTTTGGAACAAGCAAATTCGGCAGTAAACTTGTATACAAACTGCCAGGTCCTAAAACAATTAAATCTGCTTCCCGAATCGCTTGTAATGTTTCAAACAGCGGTTCAACTTCTTCTGGGCTTAAAAAAACCCGTTTAATAATTTTGTTTGATTGGGGGATTTTGGACTCCCCTACAACAATCGATCCATCTTCCATCTCTGCTTTTAATACGATGCTTTGATTTGCTGCAGGCAGTACTTTTCCTTTTACATTTAACACACGACTAAGCTCGCGAATGGCGGTTACAAAGTCACCCGTAATATCTGTCATCGCTGCCAAAAGTAAATTTCCAAGCGAATGTCCTGAAAGTCCGCTGCCATTTTTAAAACGATGCTGCATGACAGCTTCTAATAAAGGCTCCACCGTAGAAAGTGCGGTTAATACATTTCGAACATCGCCTGGAGGAGGAATATGAAATTCATCCCGCAGGCGACCAGAACTTCCCCCATCATCTGCAACAGTGACAATCGCTGTAATATCCACATGGAAGCGTTTTAATCCTCGAAGCAGAACCGAAAGCCCTGTTCCCCCTCCTATGACAACAATTTTCGGCTGGGTTTCTTTCATGTATGCCTTCCTTTCTCAACATCTCGGTGCGTAGTATGGGTCCGATATTCCTCAGCAAATTGTTTTCCTAAATACTCAGCTAATGTAACAGAACGGTGTTTCCCTCCGGTACAACCAATCGCAACAACGAGTTGGCTTTTCCCTTCCCGCTTGTATTGAGGAAGCATAAAGGAGAGGAGTTCTGATAATTTTTCAATAAACTGCTGTGTTTCTGACCATTTTAGGACGTAAGAAGATACTTCTTCATCAAGACCTGTTTTGGGACGCATATGGTCAATATAATGCGGATTAGGAAGAAAGCGTACATCAAAAACAAGATCCGCATCAATTGGAATGCCATATTTAAAACCAAATGACATCACATTGACGGTAAACGGATGTTTTGTTTGAAATGTAAAACGCTCAATAATCTTTTCTCTTAACTGCACCGGTTTTAAATCTGTTGTATCAATAACCTGCTGAGCGCGGCCTTTTAATTCTTCCAGGATTTCACGTTCAAGCTTAATGCCTTCTAACGGAAGTCCCTCAGGCGAAAGAGGATGAGATCTTCTTGTTTCTTTATAACGGCGGACAAGACCAGAATCTTTGGCATCTAAAAATAAAATTTGTACCTTTATATGCTCATTTGTTGTTAATTCATCAATCACTTTAAAAGAATCGTCAAAAAAGTCGCGCCCTCTTAAATCCATTACAAGCGCTACTTTATCAAGACGCCCTTGCGATTCATTTATTAACTCGACAAACTTTGGTACAAGTGCAGGCGGTAAATTATCCACACAGAAAAAGCCGAGGTCTTCTAAACTTTGCATCGCGACGGTTTTTCCTGCACCGCTCATTCCAGTAATAATGACCATCTGCGTCTCTTTTTGTTCTGTCATTATTTCCTCTCCCCCTTTTTACAATCAAGCTTATGATGGATCTAATCGATAAGCTAACAGCTGAAAATCAGGTGTATAGGTAAACGTCCCAAAGATAATTCCCGTTCCTTTTAACACATAATCAAGAATATGATGATCGCCAGGTGCCATCGGCAGTTCTCCAATGGCATTTGTAGGTTGCCATGCTACTTTTCCTTCCTCCGATTCATCTAAGGCGTCGCCATCAAATTCATCTGCATAAAACGTAAACATCATCCACTCTGATACAACTTTTTCATTTTCTTTTATAATAAATGTAAAAATCCCTTTTAATGTCGGGTTTTTTAAATAAATACCTGTTTCTTCTCGAAATTCTCTTGTTACAGAGTCCTTTACTGACTCTCCAGGTTCCATTTTGCCGCCTGGTGCAACCCACCATCCACGCCTAGGTTTCTGAAGCAGTAAAACTTGATTACCCTTTTTTAAAATACAGTTTGTTACTCGCTGCACAAGCGTCACCTCTGCATTAAGTATACTATGATTTAGATTCCCTCACAATAAACATAGCTATTAATTATAGTATATATTCGACAAAAATCTCCTTAACCCCTTTAAGGAAAGATTCAATTATTTTTTAAAACCCACAAAAAAATAGCACAGGATCTACCTGTGCTAATAAAGCTATATAAAATAAAAGGGGGTCAATTTCGCTTTCATTATAACTTACTTCTATTTCAAAATGATTACAGATGTGTTAATATCAAATGACTTTTTTGTAATTTTTGTTAATTAACATCTTTTTTATTTATTATGACTTAAGGCTAAGCTTTTCTTTTAAGTTTTCAATATAGTGCTGTGCCGATTGTGCGGCAATACTGCCATCACCTGTTGCTGTTACAATTTGACGAAGCGTTTTTTCACGTACATCGCCAGCACCAAAAATACCAGCAATTTTCGTTTCCATTTTTTCATTTGTTTCGATATAACCTGATTCATTTGTAATTCCTAAGTTTTTAACCGCTTGATTTAACGGAATCATCCCGATGTAGATAAATACACCCTCTGTTTTAAATTCTTGTTCTTCTCCTGTTTCCGTATGAACAAGTGTGACGCTGCCCACTTTGCCATCTTTATCATTAATTTCTTTTACAGTATGATTCCAAATGAAATCCACTTTCTCATTTTCAAATGCGCGCTTTTGAAGAATTTTTTGTGCACGCAGTTCTTCACGGCGGTGAACAATCGTGACTTTTGAGGCAAAGCGTGTTAAATAAACACCTTCTTCTACAGCAGAGTCGCCGCCGCCAACCACAACAAGCTCTTTCCCTTTAAAGAAAGCACCGTCACATACAGCACAGTAAGAAACACCGCGCCCGCCGAGTTCTTTTTCTCCCGGCACACCGATTTTCTTATATTCAGCACCCGTACTTACAATCACTGCACGTGCTTTATATTCTTTATTTCCAGCAACAACCGTTTTGTATTCTTCCCCATCAATAATCTCTTTAATATCTCCATATTGATATTCCGCACCAAATTTCTTGGCATGTTCAAACATTTTATTTGAAAGATCTGGACCTAAAATATGGTCGAATCCTGGATAGTTTTCCACATCTTCTGTGTTCGCCATTTGTCCGCCTGGAATTCCTCTTTCAATCATTAATGTACTTAAATTTGCACGTGATGTGTAAACCGCTGCAGTTAACCCTGCTGGTCCCGCTCCCGCAATAATGACATCATAAATTTTTTCTTCACTCACCAATGTTCACTCCTTTATTAACATCTACTAAATAAAAGTATCATTTTCTAAATAAAAAAGCACGTTTCAATTTATCCTGTTTTTGTTTAGTTTATCTGTTTTTATCCTATAAAATACTGAATAAGAAGTCTATGAAATTGCTCACAAAAAAGCGAAAGAAGCCATTTCGCGCGTTTTCAACGGATGTTAAAAGCAGATATTTTAAGTTTCCCTTGGCTGCAAATAATAAAACTTCTTGAAAAGTCTGTCTGCAGAAAACAACAAGGGGGTGTCTCATTAGGATCAGACCCCCCACAACCTCCTATAAGATATAGATACGTTTTATAAAACGTATCCTATATATGAGGCGGGGAGGGTCAGACTCTATGCTTTTGAGACAGCCCCTTGTTGTTTCATTGTTCATTTTCGATAATTTGCTGCAGTTGTTTCACATATTTCGAAATCGTCACAGGGGAAAGCTCATATTCTTTTGCAAGCTTTTTTTGAGAAATAGGATCAGCGTATTGTTTTCGCCACGCATACTCACCCGCTGCTGCCCATGCGTTCGTGTTTTGAAGGGGCATGTTTTCTAAACGAGCATATCCAAACAGCTTTAACCAGATACACGTCATTACTTGCTCTAATTCTAAAGCAGAAAATCGTTTTGCAAGCTTATCTTTTATATCAACAGCATGATGAATAAAAGCGGGAAGCTCTTCTTTTGCTTTATACAGGATGCTGTTTGCCTTTTCTTTCACAACGACTGTTTCGTGTGGATGTATTTCAAGCATTGTAAAAGCGGCAACCTCTTTTAATAAAAGAGGTTCTTCTCTATTTTCACAAAACTGTTTTAACATTTCATAATCTTTTGCTTTTCCACTGTCGCGAAGTAGAAAGAGCTGAAGTACTTTCGCTTCTGTTTCTTTTCTCACATCTTCAAGCGATTGTTCCCCATAAGGGTGCTGGGAAAAGGTTGCGCTTTGCTCATGAAGGTGCTCAGGATGGAGTGTTCCTTTTTCTAAACGTGCTAAACACTCTTCTGCAATTTGATTGTGTGGGTCAATTTCTTTAAGTCGCTTCCACTCCCTTTTCGCTTGTGCTTTGCGCCCTGTCATAAAGGCTGAAACCGCAAACCAATGATAAAAGCTCGGTTCCCACTCAAATCCATATTTTTTTAGTTTTGTAAGCCTTGCATAAGCAATTTCATGCTCTCCAAGCATCCCAAATGTACTCGCAAGCTTATAGCGGTGCTCTAAATGGGTCGGATACACTTTTTTCAAACGCTCGGCAAGTATTCCGCTTTTTTCATCCATTTTTAAAAAATGATAAAAGAGCGCCGCATTACATAACGCGTGCAAATTCCCAGGGTTTTCTGTTAATACTTCCTTTAATACACTTAATGCTTCCTCCGATTGTCCCGAATAAAAATAAGCAAGTGCTAAGTTATTATAGGCAGCCCAAAAAGTTGGATGTTCTGCCGTCATCTTTTCGAGAAGGGAAATCGCGCTATAAAAATCTCCTGATTCAAGGCGCTTTCTCGCTTGTTCATGCTGGTGGATAATTTCCTCTTCGTAATCAACGAGCGGTGATTCGATTTCTTCTCCTTCAAATGTTTCTTCAATAAACCATAGAAGCTCTTCTAAATCTTCCGCAAATTCACCATCCGGATCCTTTGTTAAATATAAATTTGCCTGCTTTTCAGCTTCATCAAACATACCGAGATGTGCATAATTATTTGCAATAAAAAAATGACATTCACTCATGTCAGGGTCAATCTCTTGCATAATTTTTTCAAACCATTCGTTTGACTCAATGTATTCACCAAGTTCAGCCTGCACGGCTGCAAGCTGACATATATAGGCTGCTTCATGCGGTTCTAGCTTAACCGCACGCTGCAAGTATTTTTTCGCTTTATGCAAATCACGCTTTTTATAAAAAGATAATGCGCGCTCAAAGTAATAGTCTCCACTCTGGATAAATGGAATCAACTGGCCGCTTTCGTTCGTTACTTTTTCTTTTTTCATGCTGGCCTCCATTTCATTTAATCATACCTTTGAAAGTATAACACATTTACAACATTTTCAACATCATGGACAAGGATATTTTCAAATCGCTCGTAAACAATATAGATAGACTTAACATTCCAAGATGGATATGTTGATTTTGACTCATTCGTGCGAAATTGTTCCTTTGTACACTTTCAACGAATGTTACAAGCAGGCAGGTTGACATCATGTAAATGAAAACGAGAATACTGGAGGATTTTCTATGAAAAAGATATTTTTATTTGCTATTATCGCTTCTTTCCTTACAATAACAGGCTGCAGCACTGAAGAACCTGCTGCAGGAGAAGGCGATATTCAATACGGTGAAAATAAACAATATGAAGAAAATGATACCGACCTTAAAAATGTAAAATATAATACAAAAGAAGAAAAAGCTAAACTAAAAGAAGAGAAATAAGCATATGCTTACTTCTCTTCTTTCGGTTTATGACGCTCTTCTAACACTTGTAACACATCATCAAGCGGCAGTTTTTGTTCACGAAGTAATACGAGCAGGTGATAAAGTAAATCAGCTACTTCCCACTTTAATTCTTCAGGATCGCGATTTTTTGCTGCAATAATCACTTCGCCAGCTTCTTCGCCAACCTTCTTTAAAATTTTATCAACACCTTTTTCAAATAAGTATGTTGTATAAGCCCCTTCAGGTCGTTCCGCTTCACGCTTAGCAATTACTGTTTCTAATTCGTTCACAATATCAAAGCGATTTTCCCTAACTGCCGCTTCTTCATTTAACAAAGACTTAGAAAAACAACTGTAGCTTCCTGTATGGCAAGCTGGACCACTCGGCGTTACTAACACAACAAGTGCGTCTTGATCACAATCATAGCGCATATCGACAATACGCTGTGTATTTCCTGAGGTTGCTCCTTTATGCCATAGCTCTTGACGAGAACGGCTGTAAAACCATGTTTCTTTTGTCTCTAATGATTTTGTGAGTGACTCTTCATTCATATAAGCAACGGTTAACACTTCTTTACTTGCTGCATCTTGAACAACCGCTGGAATTAAACCTTTTTCATCAAATTTTAGTTCATTTACGTTTATCATCGAATCGTCACCCCTTGTTTCTTTAAATAATCTTTTACAGCTGTAACAGACGTTTCTTTATAATGGAAAATTGACGCAGCTAATGCAGCATCCGCTTTTCCTTCTGTAAATGTGTCATAAAAATGCTCGGCATTTCCTGCACCGCCTGAAGCAATGACCGGTACAGAAGTTGCTTCGCTTACCGCTTTTGTTAAGGTATTATTAAAGCCTGTTTTCGAGCCGTCTTGATCCATACTTGTAAGTAAAATTTCTCCCGCGCCAAGACTTACCGCATGTTTTGCCCATTCGACAACTTCCCATTCTGTCGGCTTACGGCCGCCGTGTGTATAAACGCGCCAAGAATTCAACTCTTCATCGTATTTCGCATCAATCGCAACAACAATACATTGAGAGCCAAAATAGTCGGCACCTTCTTTAATAAGTTCGGGATTTAGAACCGCTGCTGTATTTACCGATACTTTATCAGCACCAGCGCGAAGCACGCGTTTCATATCTTCTAACGCGTTAATACCGCCGCCAACTGTAAAAGGAATCGCAAGTGTTGCCGCTACTTCACGAACAACATCAACCATTGTCTTCCGTCCTTCATGGGAAGCTGAAATATCTAAAAAGACAAGCTCATCTGCTCCTTCTTCATCGTAAAATGCGGCAAGCTCAACAGGATCACCGGCATCGCGAAGACCAACAAACTGAATGCCCTTTACAACGCGTCCTTCTTTTACATCTAAACAAGGAATAATTCGTTTTGTAAGCATTACACATTCACCTTTCTTAACGCATCAGAAAGTGAGAATTGGTTTGTATAAAGCGCCTTACCGACAATTGCACCGCCAACACCTTTCTCTTTGCTTTCAGAAAGCACTTCAAGGTCAGATAACTGACTAACACCGCCGGAAGCAATTACTTCTTTTCCCGTTGCTTCTGCAAGCTTAACAATTGCTTCAACATTTGGACCAGACAATGTACCGTCTTTTGAAATGTCTGTGAAAATAAACACTTCTGCCCCATGTTCTTTTAGTTCAAGCGCTAGCTCTTCTGCTGTTACTTCTGAAGTTTTTAACCAGCCTTCAACCGCCACATAGCCGTCACGTGCATCAATACCGATCGCAATTTTTTCACCATACTGTTTTAACATCTTTTTTACAAAGTCAGGATCTGAAATCGCACTGCTTCCTAAAATGACGCGGTCAACACCCTTCTCTAAGTAAAACGCCACATCTTCCTCATTACGGATTCCGCCGCCGATTTGCACTTTCGCAGGAAGCTCTTTTGCAACTTGAAGCACATATTCATGGTTGACACGTTTCCCTGCTTTCGCCCCGTCAAGATCGACCATGTGAATCCAGTCTGCTCCTTGTTCAACAAATTGTTTCGCCATATCAAACGGTGAGTCACCGTAAACTGTTTCTTGATTATAATCGCCCTGCAGTAATCGAACACACTTACCACCGCGCATATCAATCGCTGGATAGATTGTAAATGACATTATTTTTTGCCCCTTTCAGCACTGCTTATTTTCCTTCAATAAAATCTGCATAGTTTTGTAAAATCGCAAGACCGGTTTTACTGCTTTTTTCAGGGTGAAATTGTGTACCGAAAACATTTTCACGTCCAACAACCGCCGGCACTTTAACATCATAATAATCAGCACTTGCAAGTGTGACATCCACATTCTTCGTCTTAACAACGTACGAGTGCACAAAGTATACGTAATCTTCTTTTAAGCCTTTTAAAAGAACAGAACTCGGATCATTGAAATGCAAATAATTCCAACCCATATGTGGCACTTTATACGCTTCACCGTCTTGTGTCGCCCCCGAGAAGCGCTCGACACGTCCCGGTAAAAAACCAAATCCTTTTGAAAAGCCATTTTCTTCGCTTTCTTCAAATAACAGCTGCATGCCAAGGCAAATACCAAGAAGCGGCTTTCCTTCTGCGACATAGTCTTCAACAAACTGTTTTAATCCTGTAAACTCTAATGCTTCAACAGCGTCTTTAAATGCTCCTACACCTGGTAAAATTAATCCTTTCGCTTCTTTTAATTCTTCTGGGTTATCGGACAGAACATAGTCATAATTTAAACGTTCAAGTGCTTTACTAACACTGTGAAGATTGCCCATTCCGTAATCAACAATGCCGATCATTTATAACATCCCCTTTGTGGAAGGCACACCTTTAACGCGAGGATCAATGCTTGTTGCTTCATCAAGCGCACGTCCTAATGCTTTAAATACTGCTTCAATAATATGATGCGTGTTGTGGCCGTAATGAACGATAACATGAAGGTTCATACGTGCTTCAAGTGCTAATTTCCATAAAAATTCATGCACATTTTCTGTATCAAATGTGCCTACTTTTTGACTTGGAAGTTCGCCGCGAAACTCAAGGTGCGGGCGGTTGCTTAAGTCAACAACAACTTGCGCAAGCGCCTCATCCATCGGTACAAATGCACTACCATATCGTTTAATTCCCTTTTTATCGCCAAGCGCTTCTTTTAACGCATGTCCAAGACAAATGCCGATATCTTCTGTTGTATGATGATCATCAATTTCTGTATCACCGTTTGCAGCAATATTTAAATCAAACTGCCCGTGCTTGCGAAAAAGATCAAGCATATGGGTCATAAATGGAACTCCTGTTTCAAGCTCTCCTTGTCCTTCACCATCTATGTTTAATGAAAGCTTTATTTGCGTTTCATTTGTATTGCGTTCAATCGATGCTTCACGTGTCATTTCTTCTTCTCCTCCACTAATCGTACTTCAACCGCTCTTGCGTGTGCTTCAAGACCTTCTAATCTAGCAAGGGTGGCAATTTTATAGCCATTTT
This sequence comes from Bacillus taeanensis, assembly GCF_003318295.1. GTDB lineage: Bacteria > Bacillota > Bacilli > Bacillales > UBA6769 > Maribacillus > Maribacillus taeanensis. The sequence continues at coordinate 24,538 of NZ_QOCW01000001.1, read as the reverse complement.
CGTCAATCGCTTTTTTGCTGTAAGAAATAATGCTTGATTTCTTTTGAAAATCATCCACATTTAATGGACTTGAAAAACGCGCTGTGCCGTTTGTCGGCAGCACATGATTTGGTCCTGCAAAATAGTCGCCAACAGGTTCTGAGCTGTATGGTCCTAAGAAAATTGCGCCTGCATGTCGAATATCGCTAAGAATACTCATCGGGTCCTCAATAATCACTTCTAAATGCTCAGGGGCCAGTTCATTGACTACTTTTATCGCTTCTTCTAGGTCTTTCGTTACGTAAGCCGCTCCGTAATCACGAATCGATGCTGCAGCAATTTCTTTTCGCGGTAATGTTTCAAGCTGACGGTTTACTTCTTCTGCTGCTTCTTCAGCAAGTTTTTGCGAAGGCGTTACAAGTACAGCTGAGGCACGCATATCATGTTCTGCTTGTGATAATAAATCGGCTGCAACAGCATCCGCTTTTGCTGTTTCATCTGCGAGCACAACAATTTCACTCGGTCCTGCAATCATATCAATATCAACGTGTCCGAACACTTCACGCTTTGCGAGTGCCACATAAATATTTCCGGGTCCAACGATTTTATCAACAGGCTGAATCGTTTCCGTTCCATACGCAAGGGCCGCAACCCCTTGGGCACCGCCAACTTTATAAATTTCGGTTACGCCAACTTCACGAGCGGCAACGAGTACACCCGCCGGCAGTGTTCCTTCCTTTGAAGGAGGTGAAACCATCACAATTCGTTCAACACCTGCTGCTTGAGCCGGCAGAACATTCATCAGAACAGACGAAGGATAGGCAGCCGTCCCCCCTGGTACGTAAACACCAACTGAATCAAGCGGGGTGATTTTTTGACCAAGCATGGTGCCGTCTGGATTTGTTGTAAACCACGAGTTGCGCTTTTGTTTTTCATGAAAATCACGAATATTGGACGCCGCTTCACGAATATAACCAACAAGTTCTTCATCGATAAGTTGATACGCCTTTTCAAATTCTTCTTCGGTTACTTTTAAAGAAGAAAGATTCACACCGTCAAACTTTTCAGTAAATTGATAAAGAGCAGTGTCACCTTCTGCTTTGACGCGCTCGATAATTTCTAAAACTGCTTCTCTTTGGGAGTCTGTTCCCTGCTCGATATCGCGTTTTAAGGAAACTGTGTTCTCTACAGCAAGTATTTTCATGATGCATCTTCTCCTTCAATCAGTACCGATAAACGGTCAACCATATCGTCAATTTCTGTTGACTTCATGCGGTAGCTTGCTGGATTGACAATAAGACGGGAAGTAATATCCACAATATGCTCAAGTTCGACAAGACCATTTTCTTTTAACGTTCGGCCTGTTGAAACAATATCAACGATGCGATCAGCTAAGCCAATTAACGGTGCAAGCTCAATTGATCCGTTCAATTTAATAATTTCAACCTGCTCGCCCTGTTCGCGGAAATATTTTGAAGCAACGGTTGGATATTTCGTCGCGACTTTCGGGGCAACATCTTGAATTTTTGTATTCGGAAGCCCTGCCACCGCTAAGTAACATTCACTAATTTTAAGATCAAGCACTTCATACACGTCACGCTCTTCTTCAAGCATAACATCTTTTCCGGCAATTCCGATATCCGCCACACCATGTTCAACATATGTAGGAACATCCATCGGCTTCGCTAAAATAAAACGCATATTTTCCTGTTTAATATCAAGAATTAATTTTCTTGAATCATCAAATTCCGGCGGCAAATCATAACCTGCCTTTCGCAGCAGCTCAACGGCCTCAATAAAAATACGTCCTTTTGGCATTGCAATTGTTAACTGCTCTTTCATGATGTGACCCCCTTGCCTGCTTTCCCAATACAATAAACGACTTCTGAAAACCGCTCTGTTACTGCATCTAAATCGCCGATACCGGTAAGATCTTGAAGCACAACGCGTTCTCCTTCGCGGCGCTTTTTAGCAGCAAGATCAATCGCTTCAGAACGGCGCTCTGGACTAAAGATGACACACGTAATTTCCGGCTCTTCTTCTGTCATGCCAAGTGCTTCAATTAAATGATCTAACCGAATCCCAAACCCTGTTGCCTGCGCCGGGCGGTTAAATTTTTCTAACAGCTGATCATAGCGACCGCCGCCGCTTAACGCATAGCCAAGATTGCTTCCATATGCTTCAAACACAATCCCTGTATAGTAATTAATATGACGAACAAGTGTAAAATCAATTTTCACATGATCAGTGACACCGTAGCTTTCAAGCACATCCCAAAGTGCTGCCAGCTGTTCAATCGTTCCGTCACGATCACTTTCACCAAAAACTTCATACGCTTTTGCAATCGCATCTTTCCCGCCGCGAAGCTCTAATAATGAGAGTAAACGGCGCTTATCAATAGAAGAAAGCTGCAAACTTTTTACATGCTGTTTAAAACCAACATAATTGCGCTCATATAAATAGCGGCGCAAAATATCCGCGCGCTCCTGATTGCCGACAATATCAACAAATAATGAATTAATAAAGCCAACATGTCCGATTGCAACTTGAAAATCTTTTAAGCCTGTTTCTTTAAAGATCGAGACCATTAAGCTGATTACTTCAGCATCGGCACTGCCTGTTCCATCACCAATTAACTCAACACCAATTTGCTCATACTCGGCAGGACGACCGCCTTCACGCTGCTGGGCGCGAAATAACTGCGTGTCATACGCAAGGCGAAGCGGGTATGTTACTTCTTTTAAGCTTGAACCTGCCACCCGGGCGATTGGCGCTGTCATATCCGGTCTTAAGACAAGTGTTTTCCCCTGCTGATCCAAAAGCTTAAACAGCTGCTGCTCAAGTGTTGATGAAGCTGACCCAACTGTATCGTAATATTCAAGTGTTGGTGTTTGAATAAATTGATAACCCCAGCTTTGAATCACACGTTCAATTTTATTGCGAATTTTTTTCTTTGTTTCATATAGTAAAGGAAGCGTATCACGCATACCTAAAGGTTTTTCAAATACGAATGGTTTTGACACGACTCGTTCACTCCTCTGCACTTTAGTTCGCTAATGTGCTACCAAAATAAAGAACTTTATTAGTAGTCTACACGTCATTTTCATCACCGTCAACCGAAACTATGTAAAAATTTTGACAAACTTATCAATATCTAAATACTACCATAAAAGCTAATATAGAAAATAAGAAACAAGGGGATGTCTCAAAAGCATAGAGCCCGACTCTCCCCGCCTCATATATAGTATGCGATTTATAAAACGCATCTACACCTTGTGTGAGGTTATGGGGGGCAGACCCTATTGAGACAACCCCTTATGTTTACTCCGTTTTTCCATTTCTTCTTTCGTATAAATAACTCTCATTGGATTACCGCCAACAAAGGCGCCAGGAGGGACATCTTTATGAACGAGCGAGCCTGCTGAAACAACAGCCCCATCTCCAATTGTTACCCCTGGTAAAATCGTGCTGTTCGCACCGATCATTACTTCATTTCCAACCACAACATCACCGAGACGATATTCATTTATTAAATATTCATGGGTAAGAATGGTCGTATTATAGCCGATAATCGTATTTTTCCCAATTGTAATTCGCTCAGGAAACATGATATCCATCATCACCATAAGCGCTACCGCAGTGTGATCGCCAATTTTCATCTTTAAAAATTTCCGATACAACACATTTTTTACCGATACAAATGGCATGTAGCGCGCAATTTGAATAATGGTAAAGTTTTTCATTACTTTAAAAAAGGATACGGTTTTGTAAATCTGCCAAAGCGAGTTCGTTCCTTTGACCGGATAACGCTCCGTATTTCTCACTTCACACTTGCTCCAACAATATCAAGTAAATCAGGCATCGTTTCAAGCATATAGTCAGGATTAAACTCAGCTAAAAAGTCCTTTCCTTTTATTGTCCAGACCACAGCAGCGGTTTTTACATTCGCATTTTTCCCACCTTTAATATCATACTGACTATCGCCAACCATCATCGTTTCTTCTGGTTTAGCACCAAGCTTCTCCATTGCCTGCTGCAGCGGCTCAGGGTGAGGTTTTGCGTTTTTAACATCATCAAGTGTGACAACCACATCAAAAAATTGATCAAGTTTTGTCAGCTTTAATCCCATTTCAACGGTATTGCGCATTTTTGTTGTAACAATTCCTAATTTATAACCTCGTTTATGAAGGATTTCAATTGTTTGAAAAACACCTTCATATTCTGTTACTAATAAATCGTGATTTGCAATATTATGCTCCCGATAGGTTGCCACCATATCGTCTGCCCCTTCTTTATTCATACGGGCAAAGCTTTCATAAAGCGGCTCACCAATAAATCCTACAATATCATCGCGGCCATACTCGCCAGGATAATAGTGATTGAGCGTATGAGTAAATGAAGCGATAATTAAATCATTGGTATTAATTAATGTCCCGTCTAGATCAAATAAAATTGTATTAATGGTCATAAGCTGTTTCCTTTCGTTGATAGTTTAGCTTCTTTTTTCCAATACGGTTCCACACAAATGCGACAACAATTGTTAATAAAATTGCAGCAACGAGCCGAACTAAAAGGAGCGGCCAGACTGGAATGCCAAGTGGAATAAATAATAATGTATCCTCGACAACCGCATGACAAGCAACGAGGAAAATAAATGCTAAATACAAGTCTTTTTTTGACACATTATCTTCTTTTGCCGCCTGTATCATCACACCTGCTCCAAATGCTAATCCAAAAAATAAGCCTGCCGCAAGTGTTGTCGATGTATTTTCACGCATCCCGAGCATTTTTGTAACAGGTGCCATCCACCTTGAAAACACATCCAGCCAAGAAAGGTCTTTTAAAATTTGGATAAAGATCATTAGTGGAATGACAATTATCGCAAGCTGAAGCACACCTAAACCGGCTTTTTCAGCTCCCTGTACGATCATATTCCCCCATCCGTTTACTTCATCATTATTTTGTGAAATAAAACCGTACTTTGCAAGCTCACTGCCGCCCTTCCAAACTAGATGAATAAAGAAGGCAGATATAACCGCTAGTCCAATTCTTACCGCCATCACAATCCATATTTTCACGCCAACTTTTGCAGCAACCGTTGATTCAATGAAAAGGTTATGAGAAAACGACAGCATCACCGCTAAAATAAATACATGTTTTACGGTTAAATCAAGCGTTAAAATCGCACCGATCGCCGCATAAATGTTTAAAAAATTACCGATTACAAGCGGAATCGCCGCTTCACCAGGAAGACCAATCCACTTCATTAAAGGTGTCAGGATTGAAATAAACCAACCTAAAATAGGCGTATATTGAAGCATCGTTACAACTAATGTAACAGGAAAAATAACTTTTCCTAAATCCCACGTTGTCTTAAGCCCGACTAAAAAGCCTTTTTTCAATGTTCCTACCATGTGAGAGGCTCCTCTCTTTCTTATTAAAGGTCTTTGTATCGCTTAGCTGCTTTTCCTGACAAACGGCGATACAAAATTAAGACAACAGCTAAACCAATAAGGACAATTGAAATAAACTGCGCCATTCGCAATGTTTCTGTCAGCATTAAACTGTCTGTACGAAGTCCTTCAATAAAAAAGCGGCCAATTGAATACCAAATCACATACGTTAAAAACAGCTCTCCCCGCCGTAAGTTTGCTTTTCTCAGCAGTAAAAGCCCTACAAAACCAATGATATTCCAAAGCGATTCATATAAAAAAGTTGGATGATAGTATGTGCCATCAATATACATTTGGTTAATAATAAACTCAGGAAGGTTTAAACTTTCTAAAAATTCGCGTGATACCGGTCCACCGTGGGCTTCTTGGTTCATAAAATTCCCCCAACGACCAATTGCCTGCCCTAAAATAATACTAGGGGCTGCAATATCAGCAATTTTCCAAAACGATAATCCTCGTTTTTTCGCAAATACAACCGCCGTGACAACAGAGCCAATTAATGCGCCGTGAATGGCAATGCCGCCTTCCCAAATTTTAATAATATCAGCTGGGTTGTCTTTATAATGACTCCAGCTAAACAGTACATAATAAAATCTTGCTGAAAGAATCGCAATTGGCACGGCCCACATTACAAGATCAACAAATGTGTCTTTTTTTAAGCCGAGGCGTTCACTTTCACGAACTGCAAGCCATAACCCTAGAAGAGCGCCTGTGGCAATAATAACGCCATACCAATACACGGTAAGCGGCCCTAGTTCAAGTGCTGTGCGGTCAAGTGGTTGAACCATCGCAAGCTCCATACTTCCCACTCCTATTCTGTATCTTATCTCTTAAAATAAATCATGTTCTGTTTCATCTTCAATCACATGTGTTAAGCGCTCTGAGAACTGCTGTGCAGCATTCATTCCCATTCGTTTTAAACGGAAGTTCATCGAAGCGACTTCAATGATAACGGCTAAGTTACGACCAGGGCGCACTGGAATCGTTAGTTTTGTAACATCTGTATCAATAATTCTCATTCGATCTTCTTCTAAGCCAAGACGATCATATACTTTCTTTGAATCCCAAAGTTCGAGATTAATAACGAGTGAGATTTTTTTGTAGTTGCGAATCGCTCCCGCCCCAAATAGTGTCATTACATTAATAATGCCTAGGCCACGAATTTCTAATAAATGTTGAATCAGTTCAGGCGCACTGCCAACGAGTGTATCTTCCTGTTCTTGACGAATTTCAACTGAATCATCAGCAACTAAACGATGCCCGCGCTTAACAAGTTCTAATGCTGTTTCACTTTTCCCAACACCGCTTGATCCTGTAATTAATACACCAACCCCATATATATCAACAAGCACCCCGTGAATCGCTGTCATCGGCGCTAAACGGCTTTCTAAATAGTTTGTAATACGGCTTGATAAACGCGTTGTTGTAACACTTGAACGCATAATCGGTACACCTGTTTTGCGAGAGGCTTCAATTAATTCTTCAGGAACAATTAAGTCACGAGAAACGACAATACCTGGTGTTTCATCTGTACAAAGCTTCTCCAGACGCTCTTTGCGCTGATCAGCAGAAATGTTCTCTAAAAACGATAACTCCGTCTTTCCTAACAGCTGCAGACGATCGGCAGGATAATAAGTAAAAAAACCAGCCATTTCAAGTCCCGGACGTGAAATATCACTCGTTACGATTGGGCGATGAAGACCCTCTTCTCCGTGAACAAGCTCTAAATTAAATTTATCTACTAAATCTTTCGTGCGTACTTTTGCCATGTTTGTTTCTCCCTTCAAGATCGGTAATATACTCAAAAAGCACCTAAATCCTATTTTAACAAATTTTTTCTCTCTTCCCCATTTTTTATCAAAGGGAATTTATAAAGAATTTATTTTTTTAATAACGATCGATTTTGTTTTGTATAACATATTTATCTTTTAAATGCTAATTAATCTCTTTTTCGTCTAAATAAAACCTTATTACGAATAAACGACACTTATCAAAGAACTTTTTTATAAAAAAACAAAAAAAATTTAGAAAATAATTAAAAAAGTATAACACATTTAAAAATATATGTTATATTATATAAAACACATACATATTGTTGGGGGGAAAATCAGATGATGCAATATCGTTACATTCGTTGGTTTCATGAAATTGGAAAAGAAGATATTCCACTTGTTGGAGGAAAAGGAGCAAACTTAGGAGAGCTTACTCAAAAAAGCGTCAATGTTCCGCCTGGATTTTGCGTAACAGCTGAAGCTTACAGCGAGTTTATTAAAGAACGCGAGCTTGATGGAACCATTATCAATCTCATTGAAAGCATAGATTTAGAAAACAATGATGAACTGCAAACGAAAAGTGCGCAAATTCGTGAGTTGATTCATAAAACAGATATTTTAGAAACAATTGAAAAGGAAATTCGCGAGGCGTATGCACAGTTTAGTCGTCATGTTGGACTTAGCGATCCTTTTGTGGCGATCCGCAGTTCAGCAACAGCTGAAGATTTACCTGAAGCCTCATTTGCAGGTCAGCAGGATACGTATTTAGAAATTAACGGCATTACTGAAGTCCTTCACCATATAAAAAAATGTTGGGCATCCCTTTGGACAGCACGTGCTATTTACTACCGTGAAAATCAAGGATTTAATCATTTTGATGTTTCGTTAAGCGCCGTTGTTCAAAAAATGGTAAACAGCGAAAAAGCTGGCGTTCTCTTTACCGCAAACCCGATTACAAATGAACGCAATGAAATGATGATTAACGCAAGCTGGGGGTTAGGTGAAGCTGTTGTTTCTGGAATTGTTACACCTGATGAATACATTGTTGATAAAAAGCGGTTAAAGATTGTCGAAAAGCATATCGCTGAAAAAAATACACTTGTTGTAAAGAAACAAAATACAGTTGGAACAGCTGAAGTTGCTGTAAAAGAGTATCTCGGTCAAGCGCAGGTAAGTGCCCAATGTTTATCAGAAAGAGAAATTATTCACCTTTCCAAAAGCGGTATTCGCATTGAAGAATTATACAATGCCCCGCAGGATATCGAATGGGCATTAGATGCTGATACGAAAGAATTGTACATTTTGCAGGCACGCCCGATTACAACATTAAAGGAGGAAAAGAAAGAAATGGCTCAACAAGTTGAAACAGAACGCATTATGCTCGTTCGTGGTCTTGCAGCATCTCCTGGTACCGGAAGCGGAAAAGTAAGAAAAATAAAAGATATTACCGAAATTTCGCTCGTTCAAGAAGGCGATATTCTCGTAACAATTATGACAAACCCAGATATGATTCCAGCGATGAAAAAAGCGGCAGCCGTTGTAACAGATGAAGGCGGACGCACATGTCATGCGGCAATCGTTTCACGCGAGCTTGGTATTCCTTGTATTGTTGGCTCAAATACAGCAACACATGTATTAGAAGATGGAATGGACGTAACCGTGGATGCAACCCGCGGGGTAGTGTATAGAGGAACGATTATGCAGGAAGAGAAAAAAGAAGCAAGTTCTCACGTACAACCACAGCAGGCAGTTGATGAAGCAATGCTCCACCAGCTCGCACCAATTACAGGAACGAAAGTATACATGAACCTTGGTGAGCCGGATATGATTGGGAAATACAAAAACTTTCCATTTGATGGAATCGGTTTAATGCGCACTGAATTTATTTTCTCAAATCTTGTTGGCGCCCATCCGATGTACCTTTTAAAAACAGGGCAAGGCAATGTGCTTGTTGAGAAAATGGCAGAAGGAATTACAAAGGTTGCCCAAGAGATTTACCCGAAACCAATCGTTGTGCGCTTAAGCGATTTCCGTTCCAATGAATTTCGCGGCTTAACAGGCGGAGATGAAGTCGAACCGATTGAAGCCAATCCAATGATCGGCTGGCGCGGTGTTTCTCGCTACATTTCACCGGAATACGAAGAAGGCTTCCGCTTAGAATGCCAAGCGATTAAAAAAGTTCGTGACGAATACGGTTTAACAAATGTGTGGACGATGCTTCCATTCGTACGAACAACATGGGAAGTAGAAAAAGTAAAGAAGATTATGGCAGAAGAAGGTCTTGTTCAGGACAATTCCTTTAAAATTTGGATTATGGCAGAAGTACCGTCTGTTATTTTCGCTGCAGAAGAATTTGCGCAGCTTGTCGATGGCTTCAGCATCGGCAGCAATGATTTAACGCAATTAATTCTTGGCTCTGATCGTGATTCTGGTATTTTAAACAGCATGGGTTATTTTGATGAGCGCAACATTTCAGTGAAGCGCGCGATTAAAATGTTAATCAAAGGTGCTCATAAACACGGTAAAACCGTTTCAATTTGCGGTCAAGGTCCATCGCTCTACCCTGAATTTACTGAATTCCTCGTTCAAGAGGGAATCGACAGCGTCAGCATTAATCCTGATACAGTCGCCTACACAAGACGACTCGTTGCCTCTGTTGAACAGCGGTTAATTTTAAATAAAATGCGTAATCTTTAATACAAAAAGTAACAAGCAGACTCAGATGAGTCTGCTTGTTATTTTTTACCACGCTTTTCAATTTCCTGTGAAACGACAAAGGCAAGGTCATCGTTGCCAAACAGGGAAAGCACACCAAGAACAGTTTGATCAGCAATCTCGCCTGCTTCTTCTTTTGGTACAGTTAATTCAAGTGTTTTATGAAGAGCGAGATTATTACCTTGATCCGGATAAGCCTTTTTATATGTTTCAAGCGGATCTAGCTCATTGTTTATACACCACTGGGCAAATACTAAGATCATCATATTTTCATCCTGCTGATAGTTTTGAATGACTTTTTCTTCTATATCCTTTTTATTCATGGAGTTTCTTCCCTTCTCGTTTTAAAAAGATTACCTCTTTGATTTATTTTGAAACGGTTCAATAATCACCTTTTGAATCATTACGTTTAACAGGCTGATAATAATTGATGCTAATACAGCACTAGCAAAGCTGTCAATCACAAACATATCTCCCATTACTGCGGCTGTTAACATGAGGGTAACTGCATTAATGACAATTAGGAAGAGCCCAAGCGTTAAGAACGTAATAGGGAGTGTTAATAAGACAAGAATTGGTTTTACGAGAATGTTCATGACCGATAAAATCATACTTGCCAGGATGGCCGCTGTGACACTTTCTAAGTAAAATGAATCTAAATATCCAGCCACAACAATTAAGACAAGGCTGTTAACGAGAAGGGAAACAATCCAATTTCGAAGCATTATTTTACAACTTCACTTTCATTTGGGATAACAAACATTCCGATCACATAGAGAATGGCTACTGGAAATAATCCTGTTAAAAAGAGCGCGATGATTAGTCCAATTCGAATAAGTGTTGGATCAATATGAAAGTAGTGACCTAATCCCCCGCTTATTCCTGCAATCTTTCGGTTTGTTTCAGAACGAACTAACTTTTTCATGTTTAATAAATCCCCTTTAGTATAAGTTTTTCACTGAAATCGAGCCTGCTTTTGAATTTGCTGTAATAGTAATTTGCTTTTCGAATTCTTTGTTGGCGTAAAACTTCAGGAAACGGGCAGCCATTTCTTTTTTCTCTTCTTCTATTTCAAATGACGATAATTCACATGAAAGAGCGCCAACCGCTGACTTTAACTCACCGTCTACTCGAAATTTTTCAGGTACACAAACATTCACGCTTCCTGTCATTGATTTCACATTCACAATCCCATCATGTTTCATCTCAATGATAATCGCTCCATTTAATGACTCTGCCTCAATTTCTTTAAAACAGCCTGCTGCTTTAATTGCGCCATTTACCGTTTCCAATTCAACTTTATGAAAAACACTATCCTCTACTTCCAATGCACCATTGGCAGTTTCAAAATTCCCTTCATGACTTTTAATATTTGTAAAGGCAAGATTTCCATTGACTGTTTTAATTTTCAGCTTTTCCACATTCATATTTTTCCCTGACACATGACCATTAAACATTTTCACAGCAATGGTCTCATAAACCTTCATCGGTATGAAGATAGTTGCTGCTGCTTTTATTTCTGCTTCATGACATATAAACGATAAGCTGTTATTTTTTACAGAAACAACGGCTTCTCGTAAAAACTTTTGCCGTGCTTCTTTACTGTTCGTTACTTTATAAACTTTTGCCTTACAATCAATTTGGACATGCGCCTGCTCCCAAGGTACAAAGTGAACGTCCCCATTTTTTAATGAAACATGAAGATCTTGAAGGTCTTTCACTTCTTGATGAAAAATATGATTTACAGCTTCTGACGGGCCGAAGTTAAAATCAAGATCCACATCTTTAATTTTTTGCACTAAACTGCCGAGAAACTGTGTTACTTTCGAAACAGAGGAGGATTGTTTATAGGATTCTGTTTTTTCTTTCTTAGATTCCATATCAATGTAAGTGGACAAGCTGCTTACTGGTTCTTCATCTTTCAGCGCTTCTTTCTCCCCAACCGCTTTTAACAAACGCTCTGCTTCTTCCACACTAATCTTTCCGTCTTCCACCATCTTTAAAATCATCTTCTTTTCATCGCTCATCTGATCCACTCCTTTTTAGCGCATTAAAATTCGAATACCTTGGACAATATTCCAAATCGTAATAATTAATGATAATAAACCAAACAAAACAAAGGTAGTAATTACAGCAATTCCAAAGAAATCTGCTGCTCCTGAGAAGATTCCTATAATAAGCAGGACAACTGCTAAAAATGGCACAAGATGTGATAAAAGCGAACGCTTCGCATGATCTTTTACAAACGTATCTGTTGCGACAAACCAAACGATAATTGGCAGTAAAAATGGTGCAAAAAAAACGCTGAAATAACAAAGGGATGCTAATATCTTTTCAGTTGACATTGTAATCAATCTCCTTCAATGGTTTCTGTTCTTATTTACGAAGAGAGATTATGAAAGGTTTCAAAAATTTCTGTTGAAACAAATGTCTTTTCCACATGGACAAATAAGGGGTGTTTGTCTTTTTGCGGGGTCAGACCCCTATAAGGAAAAAAATAGATCCCTCATTAAAGGGATCCATTTTTCACACTGATTGCATTTCATTTAATTTTTCTTCCATCCGTTTTTGATCGCGCTCTAACACTGGTGCAAGGTAGCGTCCTGTATGAGAGGCTTTTACTTTTGTGACCTCTCCTGGTGTACCGGCTGCAACAATTTGGCCGCCTTTATCGCCACCTTCTGGACCGAGGTCGATTAAGTAGTCAGCTGTTTTAATGACATCAAGATTATGTTCAATGACAAGAACAGAATCACCATTCTCAACAAGGCGCTGCAGGACGACTAAGAGACGTGAGATATCGTCAACGTGAAGACCAGTTGTTGGTTCATCTAAAATGTAGAGCGTTTTTCCTGTTGAGCGGCGGTACAGCTGACTGGCAAGCTTGACACGCTGTGCTTCTCCACCAGACAGCGTTGTTGCCGGCTGTCCGAGTGTAATATAGCTTAGTCCGACATCAAACAATGTTTGCAGCTTTCGCTTAATACGCGGAATGTTTTCAAAGAAAGTTAATGCTTCTTCAACCGTCATTCCTAAAATATCAGCAATGTTTTTTCCTTTATACATCACTTCCAATGTTTCGCGGTTATAGCGTTTGCCGTGACATACTTCACATGGAACATAGACGTCAGGCAGGAAGTGCATTTCAATTTTAATAATCCCATCACCGCGGCATGCTTCACAACGGCCGCCCTTTACGTTAAAGCTGAAACGGCCTTTTTTGTAGCCGCGTACTTTCGCCTCATTTGTTTGCGCGAATACATCGCGAATGTCATCAAACACGCCTGTATATGTGGCTGGATTTGAACGCGGTGTACGACCGATCGGTGATTGATCAATATCAATTACCTTATCTAAATGTTCTAAGCCTTTAATTTCCTTATGCTCACCAGGTTTTTCTTTTGATTTATGAAGCGTTTGTGACAGCTTCTTAAAAAGGATTTCATTAATCAGCGTACTTTTTCCCGAACCTGACACCCCTGTTACACACGTAAAGATGCCGAGTGGGATTTTTGCATTCACATGCTTTAAGTTGTTTTCAGCCGCACCGATAATTTCAATAAAACGATCGGTTGTTTCTCTTCGCTTATCTGGAAGCGGAATAAACTTTTTCCCTGATAAATATTGTCCTGTTAAGGAGTTATTATCATTCATAATTTCTTCCGGCGTTCCTTGAGCAGTAATTTGACCGCCATGAGCACCTGCTCCCGGTCCAATATCAATTAAATAGTCGGCCGCCATCATCGTATCGTCATCATGTTCAACAACGATTAACGTATTGCCAAGATCGCGCATTTCTTCTAACGTTGAAATTAAGCGGTCATTGTCGCGCTGGTGAAGACCAATGGAAGGCTCATCAAGCACATATAACACACCCGTTAAACGTGAACCAACTTGCGTAGCAAGACGAATTCGCTGCGCTTCTCCGCCTGAGAGCGTACCAGCCGAACGGCTTAGTGTTAAATAATCTAACCCAACATTGACAAGAAAACGAAGACGATCGCAAATTTCTTTAAAAATCATCCGGCCAATCTGCATTTCTTTATCTGTCAGTGTGACACTTTCAAAAAACTCGAGCGCTTCTTGAACAGATAGCGCGGTTATCTCACCAATATGTTTATCATTCACTTTAACAGCAAGCGCTTCTTTTTTCAGGCGGTGCCCTTTACATGTTGGACAAGGCTTTTGTGCCATATATCCTTCCATCTGTTCGCGAATGTAATCAGAACTCGTCTCACGATAGCGTCGTTCAACATTGGCGACGACTCCTTCAAATGGAATATGATTTTCACGCACCTGTCCAAAATCATTTTCGTAGCGGAAATAAATTTTTTCACCGTTTGAACCAAACAACAGTTTATCCATTTGATGTTTTGGCAGTTCGTTTACCGGTACATCCATATCAATCCCAAAATGATCAGCAGCACTTTTTAAAAGCTGTGGATAATATTGCGAACTTGTCGGCTCCCATACAGCAATTGCATGATTATTTAATGATTTCTCCCAATCAGGAATCACTAAATCTAAATCTACTTCAAGTTTTGTTCCAAGGCCGTCACAAGCCGAGCATGCTCCAAATGGGCTGTTAAATGAAAAGAGACGCGGTTCAAGATCACCGATTGTAAATCCGCAGTAAGGACAAGCATGCTGCTGATTAAAAAGGAGCTCTTCTTCTCCAATCACATCAACAATGACACGACCTTCCGCAAGATTTAACGCTGTTTCAAGCGAATCAGCAAGACGTGATGAAATCCCATCTTTTACAACAATTCGGTCCACCATTACTTCAATTGAATGTTTTTTATTTTTTTCAAGCTGAAACTCTTCTGAGACATCGCGCACTTCGCCATCTACACGAACCCGCACATACCCCTGCTTTTTAATCATTTCAAATACTTTTACATGCTCCCCTTTTCTTCCTGACACAACCGGTGCTAAAATTTGCAGCTTCGTTCGCTCAGGATAGTCTAAAATACGATCAACCATTTGTTCAATCGTCTGTGAAGTAATTTCCACACCATGACGGGGACAAATTGGACGACCAACACGCGCATATAAAAGGCGTAAATAGTCGTAAATTTCAGTTACAGTTCCGACTGTCGAGCGTGGATTGCGGCTTGTTGTTTTTTGATCAATGGAAATCGCAGGCGACAGCCCTTCAATTGCATCAACATCCGGCTTGTCCATTTGCCCTAAAAATTGGCGGGCATAAGCAGACAGCGACTCGACATAACGGCGCTGTCCTTCCGCATAAATCGTATCAAACGCGAGAGAAGATTTTCCTGATCCTGATAAACCAGTTAACACAACAAGCTGATCTCTCGGAATGGATACATCAACATTTTTCAAATTATGAGCACGTGCTCCTTTGACGACGATTGCTTTATTCTTCATGGTTTCGTCATCCTTCCGCTTTGAATTCTAGTAAAATATCTCGAAGCTCCGCTGCGCGTTCAAAGTTAAGCTGGCGCGCTGCTTCTTTCATTTCATTTTCCATCTCTTCAATTGTTTTTTGACGTTCAGACTTTGTCATCTGTTTCAGAGACTTCTGTACATTGTAGGCTGTATTGTCTTCCGCTGCTTTTGTGGCGCGAATCAGCTCTGGTACAGATTTTTGAATTGTCATCGGCGTAATGCCGTGCTGTTTATTGTAAGACTCCTGCATTTCACGACGGCGCTTCGTTTCGGAAATGGCTATGTCCATTGACTTTGTTATTTTATCGGCATACATAATCACATGACCATTGGCATTTCGTGCGGCCCGGCCAATTGTTTGGATAAGCGAGCGTTCTGAGCGTAAAAACCCTTCTTTATCAGCATCAAGAATTGTAACGAGTGATACTTCTGGAAGATCGAGGCCTTCTCGCAGTAAATTAATACCTATTAATACGTCAAACACACCGAGCCTGAGATCACGAATAATTTCAATTCGCTCTAATGTTTTTATTTCAGAGTGCAGATAACGCACTTTAATATCCATTTCTAACAAATAATCCGTTAAGTCTTCTGACATCTTTTTCGTTAACGTTGTTACAAGCACACGCTCATTTTTAGCGACCCGCTCATGAATTTCATCGAGCAAGTCATCAATTTGTCCTTCAATTGGCCGAACATCAATCGTTGGATCTAATAATCCTGTTGGACGAATGATTTGTTCTACCACTTCCGGACAGTTTTCAAGCTCATAAGGTCCAGGTGTTGCCGATACGTAAACGAGCTGATGCGATTTTTCTTCAAACTCCGCAAATGTTAACGGACGGTTATCTTTTGCAGATGGAAGGCGGAAGCCGTGATCAACAAGCACCTGCTTTCTCGCTTGATCTCCATTATACATTCCACGAATTTGCGGCAGTGTAACGTGGGATTCATCAATAATAACTAAATAATCATCTGGAAAATAATCTAAAAGTGTATACGGCGTTGATCCTGCTTCACGTAATGTTAGATGGCGTGAATAGTTTTCAATCCCGGAACAAAATCCCATTTCCGCCATCATTTCAAGATCATAACGGGTACGCTGTTCAAGACGCTGTGCTTCAAGAAGCTTTCCAGCCTCATGCAGTTCTTTTAAACGCTCTTCAAGTTCTTCTTCAATTCGTTTAATCGCCACTTTCATTTTCTCTTCCCGTGTTACGAAGTGTGAAGCTGGGAAAATTGCCACATGATCGCGTTCCCCGAGTATTTCTCCTGTTAACGCATCAATTTCTGTAATCCGATCAATTTCATCACCGAAAAACTCAACACGAATACAATGTTCATCACGTGATGCTGGAAAAATTTCAACAATATCACCGCGGACGCGAAATGTTCCGCGTACAAAGTTAATATCATTTCTTGAATACTGTACATCAACAAGATTACGAAGCAGGCCATCGCGATCTTTTTCCATTCCGCTTCGAAGCGATACAACGAGCTCGCGGTATTCTTCTGGTGATCCTAACCCGTATATACACGAAACACTGGCAATAATGATCACATCATTGCGCTCAAACAAGGAACTTGTTGCCGAGTGGCGCAGTTTATCAATTTCATCGTTAATGCTTGCGTCTTTTTCAATAAATGTATCGCTTTGCGGAATATATGCTTCTGGTTGATAGTAGTCATAATAGCTGACAAAATATTCGACTGCATTATTTGGAAAAAACTCTTTAAATTCACTATATAGTTGGCCCGCTAATGTTTTGTTATGTGCAATAATTAGCGTCGGCTTATTTACTTCTTTAATGACATTTGACATCGTAAACGTTTTTCCGGTACCTGTTGCACCTAGAAGCGTTTGATGCCGTTTGCCGTTTTTTACTCCTTGGATAAGTTTTTCAATCGCCTTTGGCTGATCGCCTTGAGGAGAATAATTCGAAACGAGTTCAAATGGTTTATTCAAGACAGACATCCCCCGTTCTTCTTTTTCGTATGACTCATTATAACATGGGAATACTCATGATTGGTAAGAAAACGAACTGATATTCCCTTTTTTATTTACCTCATTACTTCCTTTCTTCCCTTTTTAATCGAAATCTAAAATGATTAAAAAAAAGCTTTTGGAAAGTGTCTAAGTAACTTTAACTCCGACGTGTAAAATCCCCTCATTGTTAAACAATATCAACTAAAAAAGAGCCATCCCTTCTTAAACAAAAGAAAGACAGCTCTTATCAATAAATCTACATTTATTTACGTTTTAATTTTTTCTCGATTCTAATACTGAAATAAAAGCCTACAATCACTGAGACAAGCGCAATCATTTGAATAGAAAGAGAGCGGTGAAAGCCGTCAAATACAGCAGTCAGCAGCACAAGTGATAACACAATCCCTACGTATTTATTGTAGGTAATCCGCGTAAAAAAAAGCGGTAAAAGGGCGCCAACCGCTATCGCTACCAAAATCTCACTCATTGTTGGCAGGCCCCTTTCTCTTAACCAACTCTTTTGCCATTTTTTAAATCCTCACTTACAAATAATAATCCCAGCTCATGATGTTCGTTATCAAATAATGAGCGGTTTTCAAAACGAATTTCCCCTTGCTCATCCAACACCTCAAGCTTACAAAACGCACCATTTAACTGAAGAGATTGATAAAACTCTTCAGGGCTTTTTACGCGCTGACCGTTTACTTTATGAATAATTTCTCCAATTTTTAAATTCATATTTGCAGCAGGTGTGTACGGTAAAATGCCTAAAATCATTAATCCATTGTTCCGATTTGTAAAATAGGCAGGTGCATCCCGATCTTTCAAGCGCCATTTTAACCCTATAAAAATTCTTATCGCAATAGTTAGCCATAATCCAACCATCGCAAAAATTGAACTGTTTATAAAGAACGTGATCACCACAGCGGTGAGAAAGGCAACCGTTCCAAGAGTAATGACCTTTTTCCCCATTTCTTTTACCGCTCTTTCAGGAACGGTATGACGCACGATTTGCTTAAAACCAATCGCAAATGGAATACAAAGCATACTTACACTTCCAACTTCAGTGAAAAGCGGCCACCAATTTAGACGCTCAACCGCTGTCCCCGGTACGAGAAAGAAAATTGGCAAAAGCCATAATCTGCTTACATCATGTGCCCCGATTAGTTTGCCGCGCTTTCCCTTTAACAGTCTTGGTGACGTACGCTTTTTGGCCTGAAAATAAATTAACAGCCCCTCTGCTAGGATGAGTACGCTTAATAAAAAGAAGACACTTTCTGCAGATGTTTCTTGAAAACCGCTTGTTAGCTTCTTCAAAAATCCGTTTGACGGGTTTACCATTTCAAGCACATATCCTGCAATCATTGTAAAAGCAATCACTAAACTTGGCGACACAGCTTGAATTTGTAGAGACAGACTTAACAAAAAAGCACAGATTGACAAAAGCATTAAGAAACTGTTAGACATAAAAAAGCCTAAAATTAAAAAGAGAAGCGATACAAGCATCCCTGCCGCAAAGCCAGGCAGAATGGCATACAGCAGTTCAAAATGCCGATCAAATACACGTACATTAAAAACAGCACGCTCTTTCTTTACACGTTTTAATCCAAGAAAAAAAGATAATATTAAAAAACCATAAAATAAGGGATGAAAAAATAAAGCGATAAACCCTTTCACAAATGCTATTAACAGCGATTCAACCATTATACATCCTCCAAATTCAAAAAATCAAAAGGAATCGTAGAAACTCATTTATTTTACCATAAGAAAAGTCGAAACGGACGGATTCCACTAAAATGAAATGAAACATTAAATTTATTAGTAAAAATTACCTACAAAAAAAGATCCGCAGAAAAAAATCCTACGGAATCCATTTCGACATTTTCACTTGTCATCCTGCTAGAACTTTCACTTTACGAGAAGTTCTACAGCCTTTTGCAGCTGAATATCATTTTCTTTATTACGAACTTCTTCAATAATAAGTTCCTGCAGCTTTCCAGCCGTTTTTTCATCAATCTTCCCTGTTACTGATAATTCATTTTTCTCTTGAAAAGCTTGAACCGCTTCTTCCGTTTGTTTGCTGAAATAACCATCTGTTCGTCCTGTGTCAAACCCAAGGCCTTTCAGCATAAGCTGGGCGCTTTGAATTTGCTCATTATTCATATCATAACCAAGCGGCTCTTCTTCCACTGTTAACGGATTAGCATAAAAGTAATCTGGCTGCTGTACTTCCACTGTTGGAGCAATACCTTCTTGATGAATCCAATTACCGTCTGGTGTTAACCACTTAAACATCGTAAGCTTCAAATTACTTCCATCGCCCATTTCAATCGTTTGCTGAACGGTTCCCTTACCAAATGATTTTTCACCAACAAGATCATATCCGCCAGCTTCTTTTAACGCACCAGCTAAAATCTCAGAAGCAGATGCACTGCCGCGGTCAATTAGGCCAACAATTGGATATGGTTTCTTTTCCTCATTTGCAGAAAAATAACGCTCTTTCTTTCCGTCTCGATCTTCAATTTGCACAAATGGTTTATCTTTTGGAATTAGCAGTTTGGAAATCGCATCAACACTCTCAAGGTAACCACCAGGATTACCGCGGACATCAATGACAAGTCCATCCATTCCTTGCTGTTCTAAATCCTTTAATGCCGCTTGAAAATCTTTTGCTGTATCACTTGAAAATGAAGTAATTTCAATCACACCAATTTTCTTTCCATCGCTTTGAAGGAGATCAGAATAAACGGTTTCAATCGGAATTTGGTCACGCGTCACATCTACTTTAATGACGTCTGACGCACCTGGACGTTCAATTCCAAGCGTAACCACCGTGCCTTTTTCTCCACGAATTTTTAATACAGCTTCATATAAGTCAAGTTTTTCAGTGCTTTCACCATTAATCGTAATAATTTGATCGTTTGGCTTTAAGCCTGATCGCTCGGCAGGTGAATCTTTAAACGGTGCGACAATTGTAACTCGTCCATTTCGCATCGTTACTTCTGCTCCAATTCCTTCAAAAGAAGAATCTAATGAGTTCATAAACTCTTCCGCTGTTTTTTCATCCATATAAACCGAATAAGGATCTTCCAATACATCAACCATTCCTTGAATGGCACCTTCAAGCAGTTTTTCTTCCCCAATTTCTTTGACATAGCGCTCGGAAATATAGTTATACGTTTTTTCGAGCTTCTCAAACTCTTCATTGACAGCTTCTCGTTTAGCCCCATTGTCTTGAGATGTTCCATTTTTCGCTAGTTCAAACGAAGGCTTGTCATTCATGAAAGAAAGACCAAAGTATGCAGCGCCTGCGCCAACTAAAAGGGAAAGGACCATGAGAAGGCTTACCACTTTTGCGCTTAGTCTCATTTTTGTTCACCTCATTTTTCTTTGCAGGAAAAGGCACCACACCATCAAGATGTGATGCCTTTTCATTTATTTTACTATATGAAAAGCTTGTTTACATTATGTTTGGTATTTTGGAGCAGAAACTTGCCTTATGGTAAATATCTTAACGGATCAACAGAATTTGATTTTGCCGCATTCCATCCCCCAAGATGAAGTTCAAAATGAAGGTGCTGCCCATAGGAATTGCCTGTGTTGCCCATATAACCAAGCATCTGTCCTTGACTAACACGCTGACCGTAAGAAACATTTAAACTTCTCATATGTGCATAAACGGTTGTATAGTTTTGCCCGTTAATATTATGCGCAATATAGACAACATTACCATAACTTGATGAATATTCAGCACGAATAACCGTACCACCCGCTGCTGCAACAATTGGAACTGTTCCACCTGCTGCAATATCAGCACCGGCATGCAGTGTTCCCCAACGGCTTCCATAGCCAGAACTCACATAACCGTTTGCCGGCCAAATAAATGTACTTGACCCAGATGGTTTTGGAGCTGGAGCTGGAGTACTGCTGGTATTGCTGCTGCTTTGTGAATTGCTGGCATTACTAGTATTACTGCTGCTTTGCTGCTTTGCTGCTTCTTCGCTTGCGGCACGAGCTGCTGCTTCTTCACGTGCACGACGTTCTGCTTCTTCGCGTGCAAGCCGTTCTGCTTCTGCTTTTTCTTCTTTAAACGCTGCTTCTTGAGCTGCAAGAAGCTGTTCTGCGTTTTCTAATTCTTCAACATGTGAATGCAGTTCACCTTCTTGTTTTTCTAAACTTTCCATTAACGTTTGTTTTTCAGCCATTTGACTGTTTAACTGCTGTTTTAATCCTTCTAACTCTTTAAGCTTTACTTCAAGCGCCGCAAGCTCTTCTTCTACTTCTACTTTTTTCTCTTCTAATGAAAGCTTGTCCGCTTTATGCTCCTCTAAAATGGTGCGATCTTGTTCTGCAATGACATTCAATGCAGAAACCCGTTCAACAAAGTCCCCAAAGTCTTTTGCACCTAACAATACATCTAAATAGCTAACAGCGCCATTTTCATACATGGCACGCACCCGATCTTTTAAAAGGGCGTCACGCTCTGCAATACGCTCCTTTAAAATCGTGATTTCTTGCTTCAACTCTTCAATATGCTGATTTGTTTCATCGATTTCTGCTTGCTTTTTATCGAGCTTATCATTTGTGTCCATTACCGCTGTATCTAAACGTTTAATTTCACTTTCAACATGCTCTTGTTCTTCTTGAATTTTTGTAATTTCCTCTTTTGATTGCTGCTGTTCTTGTTGATTTTGTTCCTGCTGCTTTTGTACTTCTTCAATTTTTTGGTCAATTGATGCCGCCGCAGCTGAACGGACATCACCAATTGGTAGAACCCCGCTAAACGTTAAAGCTGCTGTTAGCGTGATTACCGCTGCCTTCCGCTTCACAAAAACGCCTCCCCTTAACTATATCCCTTCAACAAATCTCTGTTTGGATGTCAAATTCTTAAGTTTAATCTATCTACCTGCTACACTCTTAAAAACTTTCTAATTGAAACAATACTTCCCCATACGCCAATAAAGGCGCCAATGAACATTAATAAGCCAGATAATTGATAAATAAACGGTGTGACTGGAAGTAACTCTAAGAAAAACACACTCAGTTTATCGTTAAATTGATTATATAAGTAAATATAAGCTGTAATAATGATCGTAATCGGAATAAATGATCCTAATACCCCTAACAGCAAGCCTTCAACAAAAAACGGACCGCGAATAAAGGAATTGGTTGCACCTACAAGTTTCATAATTTCAATTTCTTTACGACGAGCGACAATTGTAAGCTTAATTGTATTAGCAATTAAAAACATTGCCGTAAAAATCAGCCCAATAATAAAGATAAGACCTATATTTCGCGCTGTATTTATCACTTTAAACAACCGTTCAATCGTTTCTTTCCCATATTGAGCGGAATTGACATGCTCAAGCTTTTCAATTTGCGAAGCCACTTCCATTGTGTCTTGTGGATTTGCCGTTTTTACGATAAAAACATCTGGAAGTGGATTTTCTCCTTCAAGAGATGAAAATACTTTTCCTTCATCTCCTAAGCTTTCAATTAGTTCTTTCAAGCCTTGTTCTTTTGGCTGAAAGGTTACCTGTTCTACTTTGCTAAGAGCTTCAATTTTTTTCTGTAAAGCTGCTGTATCTTCAGGCGTTGTCGCTAAATCAACATGAACACGAATTTCCACACTTTCTTCAAGCTGCTCACTCACCGCATTTAAGTTCATTAAAATGACTAAAAATGCGCCAACTAATAATAATGTGATCGTAACCGCACTTACTGAAGCAAAGGTCATCCAGCCATTTCGACCAATATTTTTTAAGCCTTCTTTTCCATGACGAACAAACGTTTTAGCTTTCATAGCCGTATTCACCTCGATATTCGTCACGAACAATCTTGCCGTCATCGACGGCAATGACTCTTTTTTTGATCGTATTTACAATTTCTTTACTGTGTGTTGCCATCAGCACAGTTGTACCTCGATTGCTAACCTGCTCTAACACTTCCATAATTCCCCATGATGTATCAGGATCAAGATTTCCCGTCGGCTCATCTGCAATAAGAACAGCCGGATTATTAACAATTGCACGTGCAATCGATATACGCTGCTGCTCTCCGCCAGAAAGTTCGTCTGGTAAAAAACGCGCTTTATTCTTGAGCTGTACCAAATCTAATACATCCATGACACGGCGGCGAATTTTTGAATTGCTTTCTTCAATTACTTCAAGCGCAAATGCGACATTTTCATAAACCGTAAGCTTTGGAAGGAGCTTAAAATCTTGAAACACAACTCCAATTTTACGACGAATTTGTGGAATATGACGCTCTTTTAACTGCGCTAAATTGACACCATCTACATACACAGCGCCTTTTGTTGGTTTTTCTTCTCGATATATTAATTTAATAAATGTTGTCTTACCAGCACCACTTGGCCCTACAACATAGACAAATTCACCTTTTCGAATTTTTATATTTATTCCATTTAAAGCCTTTACTCCATTAGGGTAAGACTTGTAAACATCTTTCATTTCAATCACAATTCATCACTTCCTACCCTTCTCATTTCGATGTCCCTTTCAATGTGCTGTTTCATCTTGTTACTTTTGAAGGTTCAACTTAGTACCTCAATCATTATAACATTCAATTTCGTCAATTTGAGACAAAAAAATATTACATTTTCATTTCAATCTTCACAAAAAAAGAGGCTTTCTTCTTAAAATGTCAAAAGAAATCCCACAATTTCAACATATAAAAGTGTCTCTTTTTCTAAAGCTTCCTGAAAATAATTTTTCTATGTAGCTTTTATATTGAAAGTTTATTATTAAAAAAAGAGGCTGGGACAAAACCCTAGTCTGAAAACCTAAAAAGCATGTGAAATTTTACGCTCAGTAAAATTTCACATGCTTTTATTTTTTTCATAATAAAAAGGACATCTTCTGATAAAATTTAAGTACCCCTACCAAAATTTAAACCAGAAAGAAGTGTCCTTATGTTTAAAGATTATAACACGAATCAATTGATTTTACCTTTAGATTTAGAAGTGAAATTACAAAAGAATGATATTGCCTTTTCTATTGATCATTTAGTGGAAAGTATCCCACAAGAAGCGCTGGAACCATTTCTTCGAAATACAGGCTGTCCTGCCTATCATCCACGAATGATGTTAAAAATTATTTTATGCGCTTATACGCAATCCGTCTTTTCAGGTCGTAAAATTGAAGCACTTTTAAAAGACAGTATTCGTATGATGTGGCTGGCTCAAGGTTACGAACCAA